>NZ_JAZGOL010000002.1:0-766591 GCF_036421875.1 Georgenia sunbinii
CTCGTACGACCCGGCCTCAACCACGTCGTCACCGATGAGGTACTCCACGCCATCGACCGCAGGAACGGTGTAGGAGTCGTTCTCCGTCCCGTCCTCGTCGATGAACGTCACCGCGTGCGGCACGACCACCGGGTCGGGGTCGGGACCGGGCTCATCGCCGGCGACCGCGAACGTCAGCTCCTGGATGTCGCTGATGTTCCCGTCGGCGTCGGTGGCACGGAACTCCACGGTGTGGTCACCGGGCTCGACGACCTCGACCGCGGACTCGTAGGCCAGCCAGTCGCCGCCGTCGATCCGGTACTCGACCGTGTCGACGCCGGAACCGTCGCCGTCATCGGCGTCGAGCACCAGCGAGGCCGGTGCGTCGTAGGCCGCGAAGTCGGCGCACACGATCGGCAGCCCGGGGAGGCCCGACTCGTGGATCATCACCGACAGCGGCTGCTGCCGGACGATCCAGTCGGCGAGTCCCCAGCCACGTGCCACGCCCTGGGCGTTGGGCACGAGGTCGCCCCGGGGGTCGGTGTTGGACGACACCCAGATCTCGTTCGGCGGTGCTGACGGCCCGTTCGGGTCGTGCTTGTAGTGCCCGCCGTGGGTCTGGCACGAGCCGTCGTGCAGGTGCGCCGGGTACGGCTGACCAGGCAGCAGGCCGCTGGCCTGGATCATCACGCTGGTCCCGGCCGTGCTCTTGGTCATGGTCGCGGTGCCCTCGACGGTCAGGTCGCTGGTGCCGTGGCCGTGGTCCATCGGGCCGAACTCACCCGTCGACGTGCCGAGGACGTTGCCCGACACCGTCGGGGCCTCCTCGTCGACCGGCGGCGTGACGTCGTCCTCGACCACCCGGAAGTAGTCGAAGCTGACGGTGGTCGGCTCGGTCTGCTCCGGTCCGATGGCCACCAGGCCGAAGGTCGAGAGGTCACCGGCGTGCGTCACCGCGTCGCCGAGCGAGGTCCAGGTCTCGCCGTCCTCGCTGACCCAGCCCTGGTAGCTGTCACCGGTGCGGGTCATCCGCAGGTGCCAGTAGTCACCCTCGGGCTCACCGGCGAGGTCGATGCCCCGGTTGCCACCGGCACCGAAGCCGCCGTTGACCTCCGAGACGAGCTCGGCACCGAGCGCGAGCGGCTGCCCGGCCTGGTTGCGTGCTACGACGTCGAGCTTCACGTAGTCGTCGTCGCCGCCGTACGCCAGCAGGCCGGCGTACTGCCACTGGTGGATCAGCGGGGCGTGGAACCGGGTCTCGATCGTCCAGTCGCCCGCCGGAGCGGACTGCAGGATGAAGTTCTCCGGCGAGATGGGGTTGTCGTTGTTGACGTCCCCGGGCTGGGTGACGATGTGCAGCTCGCCGTCGGCGACCGAGACGTTCTCCGCCTGGTAGCGCACCGTGCTGTCCCAGCGGCAACCGTCGAGCGCGTCGCCGTCGAACTCGTCGTTCGGCTCCCGCTCGCCGGTGTCCTCCCGGTCAGGGGTGACCCGGAAGTGGTCCACCGCCGCGACGACATCGGGCTCGCCGGTGTCGCCGGCAGCCACGACGCCGAAGGTGGCGTCCGGGTCGAGGACCGCGGACCCGTCCAGCGTGGTGAACTGCTCGCCGTCCAGCGAGTAGGCCGCCGTGAGGCTCTCGCCGTCACTGGTGAGGCGCAGGTGGACGGCGTTCGCGGCGTCAGCCGGCAGGGTGACGTTGCCTGCGTGCTGGGTCCGGGAACCGTTGGACTCGGTCCAGAACTCCAGGAAGCGGCTGCCGTTCTCGTGCTTGGTGAACGTCAGCTTGGTGTAGTCGTCGTCCCCGGAGTGCACCATGAGGCCGCTGTACTGCCAGTGCCGCCCATGCTCGACGCTGACCTGCGTGTCGACCTGCCACTCGCCTGACGGCACGGGCTGACCGACGTAGCTGATCGGGCCGGTGTTCGCGCCGTCGATGTCAGCGCCGGTGACCGGCAGGTGCAGTGCACCGTCGGCCACCGTCACCGGTGAGCCGTCGGCGCTGCGCACCGTCGTCCAGCGCTGACCGTTGAGGTCGTCGCCGTCGAACTCGTCGCTCATCGTGGTGGCGCAGATCGGTCCGGGACCCGGCTCGGGGTCCGGGTCCGGGTCGGCCGGGTCGTCGTCGAAGACGAAGTCGGCGAACTCGACCTCACTCGTCGCGGACGCGTGGTGCGCGGTGACGAACAGCCCGATGTCCTGGACCGACGCCGCACCCGGCAGCTGGACCGGGGCGCCGATGCGGGTGAAGTTCTCACCGTCGGTGCTCCAGAACGCGGTGTAGTCGTCGCCGTTGCGCTCGAGGCGCATCCACGCCGGGTAGCTGGTGCTGCCGGCGTCGCTCGAGGCGTTGAGCTGCCCCGAGGTGTTGGTCGACCGCAGCCACTCGAACCCGCCGTTCGGGCGGAGCCCCAGCGCGGCGTACCCGGCCGACTCACCGGGAGCGGTGACGTCGTTGCGGACGATGAGGCCCGCCTTGGCGCTGCCGTGGCTGTTGCCCTGGCTGTTGATCTTCACGGTGGCGGACCACCGCTCGTCGGCGCCCGCGGGCATGTAGAGCGCGCTGTACTCGTCGACCGCGTTCCACATGTTGCCACCACCGGAGTTGATGGTGAACGTGCCGTCCTCGCCGCGGCTGAACTCGCCGTCGACGTTGGAGAACGTGAGGAAGTCGCCGAACGCGTCACCGATGGTGATCGGCACGATCCGCGACGTCGTCTCGGCGCCGTTGTTGTTCGTGGCGACCGCGGTCAGGTGGTAGACCGCCTCGTCCGCGGCGTCCCAGGTGACGCTGTACGGCGCCTCCTCGTCGACCCCGAGAGACTCGTCACCGACGAAGAACTCGACCTGGGTGATCTCGTTCTCGGCGTCGGTGGCGTCGGCGGTCACCGTGACCTCACCGACCTCGACCTCGTCGGCCACGGTCGGTGCCGTGATCGCGACGCGGGGCTTGGAGGTGGGCGAGATGCCCTGGCCGTCGGCCTCGATGAAGTTCAGCCGTCGCTCGCCCTCGCCCGGGAAGACGACGAAGAGCTCGAAGGACTCCCCCGGGTCCTCGATCTCGACGGCGACGTCGGTGTACCGCGCCAGTCCGCCGGTCGAGGGGACCTCCGCGGTGGCGAGCAGCTCGCCGTCGACGCCGTCACGCCGCAGCTCGATGTCCCCGCCGGTGGCCGAGGCCACCCGCAGCACGAGCTGGTCGATGTTCACCAGGTTGATCGGGTCGTAGGACGCCCATGCGCCGTCCTGCCCGCCGATCGAGGTGCCGTGACCCTCGATGTCGCGCGAGGCTGTGGCCGTCATCCCCTCCGAGTCGGTGAAGAACTCCGCCTCGCGGATCTTGCCGAACAGCAGCGAGGTGTCCTGACCGGTGAGGGCAGGCACCCCGTCACCGCCGGAGTCCTGGTAGCGGGCGTCGAGCACGTAGAAGACGTTCATGTCGTCGCTGTGCCCACCACCCAAGCCGGTCTCGACCGACCCGGTGCGGCCGGTGTACGGCTCGGCCGGGTGGGCGTGGCCGTCGTGGCCCAAGGCGGGCTGCACGATGAGCTCGGAGTCGTCGATCTCGTCCTCGGCGTCGGACGCGTCGATGTCCCAGGTGACGACGTCACCGAAGTCGAAGAACGCGCCGGTCGGCGGCAGGTTGAAGCTGATCTCCGGCCGGGTGTTGCCGACGGTGATCGGCACCGTGGTGGTGCCGGTCTTGCCGTGCGGGTCGGTGACCGTCAGGCGAGCGTCGTAGACGCCGTTCTCCTCGTAGGTCGTCGTCGGGCTGACGTCGGTGGAGTCCACCTCGCCGTCGCCGTCGAAGTCCCAGGCGTAGCTGAGCTCCTCGTTCTCCGGGTCACTGCTCGTGGACCCGTCGAAGGTCACCTCCAGCGGCGCGAGGCCGCTGTCCGGGGTGGCGGTAGCGACCGCGGACGGCGAGCGCGAGCCGGAGACGTAGTCGATGCGGTGCAGGCCCGAGTCCGGGTTGTGCCGGCCGAAGCCGCCGCCCCAGTCGAGCACGTACATCGAGCCGTCCGGGCCGAACTTCGCCTCGATCGGCGCCATGAACGGCTCCGACGGCAGGAACGCGTTGACCTTCTCCAGGCCGGTGCCGGCCTCGTCGAGGATGAAGGAGTACATCTTGTTCCGCGCCCACTCGAAGAAGAAGGGCTGGCCGTCGAACGACTCGGGGAACTTGGTGTCCGACTCGGACGCGGCGTCGAAGTTGTAGAACGGGCCGCCCATCGGGGCCAGGCCGCCACCCTGCGTGATGATCTCGGGGTGGGAGGCGCGCTGGTAGCCGTACCACATGTCCGGTGCGACGGCTGCGGGCAGCTCGGTCAGCCCGGTGTTGAGGATCGAGTCGTTGACCGGGGCGTCGCAGTCGAAGAACTCGCCGACGGCGGGTGGCTGCTGGCGGTAGTCGACGTCACGGAACGGCTCGTTGTTACCCATGCACAGCGGCCAGCCGTAGAAGCCGGGCTCGTCGATGATCATCCACTCGGCGATGCCGGCAGGCCCGCGGTTGGCGGGGTTGTCACTGCCGTTGTCCGGGGAGTAGTCGGCCATCGAGATGTTGCCGGTGACCTCGTCGATGGCGAACTGGAACGGGTTCCGGAAGCCCATCGCGTAGATCTCGGGCAGCGTCTTGTCCTCGGTGTCCTCCGCCTCGTCGAACATGTTGCCCTCGGGGATGGTGTACGTCGTCCCCACTCCGGGCTCGGCGTCGGCCGGGATCTCGTCCAGCGGCGTGATGCGCAGCAGGCTGCCGCGCAGGTCGTTGGAGTTGGCCGAGGTGGCGCGGGCGTCGTGGAACTGGCCGTCGCGCTCCGACAGCGGTGCGTAGCCGCCGGACGGCTCGGAGTGCGGGTTCACGTCGTCGCCGACACCCAGGTAGAGGTTGCCCTCGGCATCGATCTCGACGACACCACCGGTGTGGCCGGGCTCGTCCGGCAGCCGCCGGGCGGGAACCTCGAGCAGCACGCGCTCGGTGTCGGGCTCGATCAGCCCGGTCTCGTGGTCCATGGTGAACCGCGAGAGGTTGCTGTAGAAGTTCGCCGGGTCGGTGTCGTCCTCGCTCTCCGGCGAGTAGTAGAGGTACAGGTGACCGCTCTCGGCGAAGTCCGGCGCCAGCGCGATGCCGAGCAGGCCGTCCTCACCGCCGGAGTACACGTCGAGCTGCAGGGCGGTGGTGGTGGTGTGCGAGGCCGGGTCGTAGACCTGGACCTGCCCGCGGACCAGCTCGGTGAAGAAGACGCGGCCGTCGTCGGCGATGTCCATCCCGAACGGCGCGGAGGTGTTCTGGTCGAGCGCGACGCGCTCGTACATGCCCCAGTCGGTCCCGCCACAGTCACCCTCGACGAGGCCCGCGGCCCACTGCACGCCACCGAGGATGTGCTCGACCAGGTCGGGCTCGTCGGTGAAGTGGGAACCGAAGTGGCCCATGCCGGTCATCCAGGCGCGGCCACCGTCGTAAGGCTTGCACCAGGAGATCTGGTGGTCGTAGCCCATCGCGTTGCCGCCGGGCTCGTAGGTCGACTCGTCCATGGTGGCGAGCACGTGCGCCTCACCGCGCACGTTCGCCGAGTAGTTGTACCACTCGTCGGCCCGCTCCCACCGCTGGGGCAGGTGCTCGGTCGACGGGTGGGTCTGGTCCTCCACCCGGACGGTGCCGGGGAGGCCCGGGTCGGAGCCGGTGGCGGCGTGACCGGGCATCAGCGCGCCGATCATGTCGTCCCACCAGTCGTAGCTCCCGCGCATGTCGGTGGCGTTGTGGATGGCAACGATGCCGCCGCCGGCCTGCTGGTAGCGCTCGAGGGCGGCCTTCTCGTCGGCGTTCCACGGGTCGCCCGAGGTCTGGAACATCACCAGCGCGTCGAACTTGGCGAGGTCCTCGTCGTTGAACAGCGAGGAGTCCTCGGAGTGCACCGACTCGATGCCGGCGTCCGCGAAAGCGTCGATGAGCACCGGGGTACCGACGTCGATCGCGTCCTCGTGCCGGTACTGGGTGGTCGCGGTGAAGATGAGGACCTGGGGGTCGTCATCGTCGGCAGGCGGCGGCTCCGTGCCGGCCACCGCGGGTACCGCAGTTAGTAGTGACAAGGTCAGCACACTGGCGGACGCTGCAGTGAGCGTTCGCCGCAGGCGGCTCTGCCCGAGAGTGCGAGTCATAGTTTCCTTTCAAGGGTCGTATCGGTCGGTAGTGACGGTTGGTCGCCCCCCGTCGGGACGTCGCGTCCTCGCGAGTCCCGGTCAGCTCAGCTGTGCGCCATCAACCTCCTCAGGTGGGCCAGACCATCGACGGCGATGGCGTCCTGGGTGACGGCCAGCGGGCGCCAGATCGACGCCGCGGTCGCGATGGTGGCGTTCTCCGCGGTGAATGACTCGATGCAGATCGGCCCGGTGTAGGCGGCGTCGTCCAGCGCGCCGAAGATCTCGGACCACGGCAGGTGGTCAGCACCGGGGGCGCCGCGGTCATTCGCAGAGACCTGCACGTGAGCGATCCGGGCGCCGGCGCGTCGGATCGCCGCCGGCACATCGGTCTCCTCGATGCTCATGTGGTAGACGTCGAGCAGCAGGCCGACCTCGGGCAGCGGCGCCAGCGCCGTCAGGGCCTGGTCGACCGTGTTGATCAACGACGTCTCGTACCGGTTGAGCGGCTCGACCGCGATCTGCACACCGGCGCCGCGGCCGTGCTCGGCAACCGGGGCGAGGTGCTCGACGAGCTCGTCGTAGCAGCCCTGCCGCTCGGCCTCGGTCATCCGCCAGGTGCGACCCACCGAGGCGTAGGCGGGCCCGGCGATGACCGCCGAACCCACGGTGTGCGCGACGTCGATCACGCCGCGCAGGTAGTCCTGGGTGGACCGGACGATCGCGGCGTCGGTGGCCACCAGCTCCGACCCCTCCCCCATCACCAGGGTGACAGTGGCGCCGAGGCCGAGGTCGGTGAGCAGCGCGGCCGCCGAGTCGGGGTCCCAGTCGCCGAGGTTCTCCACCGGCAGCTCGATGACGTCGAAGCCCCAGTCCTTGATAGTCGGGGCGAGTCGTCGCAGCGACTCATCGGTCAGCGGGGAGGTCCATACCCAGGTGTTGACGCCGATCCGGCGTCGCACGTCAGACGTCATCGTCAGTCCACTTCGTCGTCGATGTAAGCAGCGGTGCTCGGGTGACGCTGTGGGGCGCGGGCCTCGCGCCGGGACGTGGTCCGGCGGCGGTCGCGCGCCCCACAGCGGGTGGTGCTAGTTGCCCTGCCAGGCCTCCGGGAACCCGGGCAGGTCCTCGCCACCGAACTTCGCGTAGTGCAGCGACGGCATGTCGGCGTTGCGCTCGAGGTAGTCGGCCAGGTCGGCATCGGTGACCGGCTGCTGCGGGAGCACCCACTCCGCGGGGACCTCTTCGCCGTTCCAGATCATCTCTGCGGCGAGCACCGGGGTGCGCCACTGGAAGTTGGAGTAGCTGAGGCCGACGGCGGTCATGCCCGTCTCGTCCCACTTGCGCATGAAGCTGAGCTCGTCCTCACCGGCGAACACCGGGTAGTCCGCGCCAGCGTCCTCGAATGCCTCGACGGCGGCGACGGCGCCGTCGCCGGCGTCCATCCAGATGCCGTCGACGTCGCCGCGCTGCAGGTACTGCGTGACGATGTCCTTGATCTTGGCCGCGTCACCCTCGGTGAACTCCTCGCCCACGACCTCGAGCTCGCTGCCGGCGAAGATGTCGTTCGCCGCACCCCAGCGGTGCTCGAGGACGTCGACGCCGGGCAGGATGCGCAGCGCGAGGACGGTCGAGCCGGGCTCGAGGTTGTCGACGAGGAACTCCGCACCGGTAGCACCATAGGCGTAGCCACCGATCGGGTGGATGAAGGTGACGGCGCAGTCGGTGTTGACACCGCGGTCGAACACGATGACCGGCGCGCCGCTCTCGCACGCCGCCTCGACGGCCGGCGTCAGGGTGGCGGTGGTGGAGGGCGAGATGACGATGGCATCGCAGTCGCCGTCGGAGATGAAGGACTGGATGTCGGAGATCTGCTTGTTGTCGTCGTCTGCGGCGTCCGCCACGCGGAACTCGCCGATGACGCCCTCGTCCTGGAGGACCTTCACCTGCTCCTGCATGGTGATCCAGCCGGTGTTGCGCCACGGGTTGGAGACCGAGGCGTTGGAGAAGCACAGCGTGTTGTCGCCGCTGTCGGAGGCGAACTCGGTGGTGTCGACCATCTCGCCGGGCTCGATCATCTGCAGCCACGGAGTGGCGTCGTCGCCCTCGGGGGCCATGTCGCGCTGGGCGAGCTCGCGCTCGAAGTCCGCGCGGACGAAGAACTCGCCCTCGGGCGTGCCCTCGGCGTCAGCGTCGACATCGGTGTCGGCGTCGGCGTCGGTCTCCTGGGTGGTGGGCGTGTCCGGCTCGTCGCCCTCGGTGGGCGCGTCGGTGGTGCAGGCGGACAGGACCAGGCCCATGCCGAGGAGGCCTGCGGTGAGGCGGATAGTACGGCGCATCAAATACCTTCCTTGGTAACGATGTGAGTGAAAAGCTTCGGGGGATTCTCGGGGGGACGTGAGGTGCCGCAGCGTCGCGGCAGCGGGGTGATCAGGTCATCCGACTCCCACGGGCTGAGGTTCGGCGGGGGTCTGGGCCGCGACGCGGGTCCGCCGGGTACGGGACTGGTTCGCGGCGAACGCGACGGCCGCGATGATGATGACCCCCTGGATCGTGGGGTTGAGGGTCGAAGGCATGTCCAGCTGGACGAGCAGCCGCGAGAGCAGCTGGTAGGTGAGGGCACCGGCCATCGCGCCGACGATCCAGCCTCGTCCGCCGCCGAGCAGCACGCCACCGAGCACGACGGCGGTGATCGCGGTGAACTCCATGCCCTGGCCGACCTGGGCGGTCACGCCGGCGAAGCCCCCGATGAGGATGCCGGCGACGGTGGCCAGGAGCGAGGAGAGCACGAAGGCGGTGGTACGCACCCGCCACACGCGGCCGCCGGCAAAGGTGGTGGCGGTGTCGTTGTCGCCGGTCGCGATGAGGACCCGGCCGTACGACGAGCGCATGGCGAGCACGCCGATGACGGCGATGACCAGCATGATGAGCAGCGCGTACGGCAGCTGGCGCAGCACCGGCATGTCGATCCCGGTCCTCCCCCACTGCCGGAAGCTCTCCGACAGCGCGCCGGTCGGCGCGCCGCCGGTCCACAGCCGGATCGCCCCGTAGAGCACGAGCATCGTGCCCAGCGTGGTGATGAACGACGGCACGCGCAGCAGGGTGGTCACCAGGCCGTTGACGAGCCCGACGACCAGCCCGAAGCCGATCATCAGCGCGATCACCGGCCAGGTGCGGCTCTCCTCGCCCTCGATGAGCCGTGCGGCGATGACCACCTGCGCACCGACGAGGCTGCCCACCGACAGGTCGAACTCACCCGAGACGATGACGAAGTACTGGCCGATCGCCAGGATGACGAGGGGTGCTGCGCTGCGCAGGAACGCCATGAGCGACGGCGGCTCGAAGAATCCCGGGTTGAGGAACAGCATCGCGACGACGAGCACGGCGAGCACGATGAACACCGGCCCGCTGCCGTTGCGACGGAGCCGTTCGCGAAGGGATGGGGCCGCGGGGGCCGCGGCGGGTCGAGACGTCATGACCGTCCTCCTCGGGCGGTGCGTGCCGCCGGTCTGCGGCGACGCGAGGACGTGAGGTCCTGGAACCGTGCTCGGGCCTTGTTGGGATCGATCTGTCGCCGCGCGTACATCGCGACTGCGGCGATGATGATCGTGCCGCGCAGCACGTCACGGAAGAACGGGTTGATCTGCAGCTCGTTGAAGAGACTGTCGAGCACGCCGAGGATGAGGACCGCGGCGATGGTGCCGCCGATCCCGCCGCGGCCGCCGAGCAGCAGCGTGCCGCCGAGGACGACGGCGGCGATGGAGTCGAGGTCGTACCCCGAGCCGTAGATCTGCGCGCCGACACCGGTGCTGAAGCGGGCGGCGAGCAGCAGCCCGGCCAGGCCGGCCATCGTCGAGCACATGACGTGCGCGATGATCAGCGTCCGGTCGGTACGGATCCCGGAGAGCCGCGCGACGTCGATGTTGCCGCCGACGGCGAACATGCTGTGCCCCAGCCGGCTGCGGTGCAGCATGACCGCGCCGAGGACGGCGATGAGCAGCATGATCACCGCCGAGAGCGGCAGGATACCGATCCTCGTGTACCCGAAGCCCTGGAACGACGCCGGGACGGACCCCGAGGGGCCGGGGAACCGGGTGTCGAGGAAGCCCTTGATGATGAGTCCGGCGCCGAGCGTGGTGATGAAGGCGTGGACACCGAGCTTGGTGGTGACGATGCCGTTGAACAGCCCGACGGCGGCGGAGACCGCCAGCGCGGCGGCGACGCCGAGCAGCACCCGGGACTCGTCGCCGTCCATGACGACCGCGGCGACGAGGCTGCTGAGGGCGGCCACGTAGCCGACCGACAGGTCCAGCGAGCGGCACAGGATGACGAGCGTCTGGCCGATCGCGATGAACCCGAGGAGGCTCGATCGGGTAAGGATGTCGATGATCGAGCCGCCGCTGAAGAGGTTTTCGCCGCGGGTTGCCAGCAGGATGGCGCCGATGACGAGGATCGCGAGCAGCGCGACGTAGATCAGTGGGATGGAGCGCAGCGGGGACTGGCGCCCCGGTGCCTTCTTGGTGGGGGCAGGCGGCCGGGGAGCCAGCCCGACGTCTGGTGTCGCGGTCATGCGCTTTCCTCGATGGTGTCGTGGCGGGTGGCCAGGGCCATGACGGCTTCTTCGTCGCATCCGCCGGGCAGCTCGCCGCTGATCTCGCCGTCGTGCAGGACGATGATCCGGTCCGCCATCCCGATGACCTCGGGCAGCTCGGAGGAGATGAGGACGATGGCGACCCCCTCGGCGGCGAGGTCGCGCATGAGCTCGTACACCGCTCGCTTCGCGCCGACGTCGATGCCGCGGGTCGGCTCGTCCATGACGATCACGCCCGGGTCGGTGAGCAGCCACTTGGCGAGCACGACCTTCTGCTGGTTCCCGCCGGAGAGGAACCGCACCTCGTGGGCGCCGCTGCGCGCGGTCAGCTCGAGGGAGGAGAGGATCCCGGGAGCGCGGCGGGCACCCTCGTCGGCCCGGCGGGGCATGACGGCGTCGAGGACGAGGCGGGCGTTGGCGGCCACCGACTGGTTGAGGGCGAGACCCTCGACCTTGCGGTCCTCGGTCACCAGCGCGATGCCGGACCCGATCGCCTGCCGCGGCGAGCTCGGGTCGACGCGGTTGCCGTCGACGTAGACCTCGCCCTGGGCGAAGCGCTCGACGCCGAACAGCCCGTGGGCGATCTCGGTGCGGCCGCTGCCCTGGAGGCCGGCGAGCGCGACGATCTCTCCGCCGCGGACCTCGAAGCCGATGTCGCGCACCATCCGGTTGCCGGCGCCGCGGACGGCGAGGCGGACGTCGCCGAGCGTGGTGCCCTCGCGAGGTTCGGGGAAGATCGAGCTGATCGATCGCCCCACCATCTTGCGCACGAGCTCGTCGCCGCTGATGGCCGAGGCGTCGACGGTGTCGACGAGGGTGCCGTCCTTGAGGATGGTGATCCGGTCGCAGAGGTCGAAGATCTCCTTGAGCCGGTGCGAGACGTAGAGGACGGCGACGCCGCGCTCCTGCAGCCGTCGGACGAGGCGGTAGAGCAGCTCGACCTCGTGGTCGGCGAGGGCGGCGGTGGGCTCGTCCATGGAGATGATGCGGGCGTCGAAGGACATCGCCTTGACGATCTCCACCACCTGCTGCTCGGCGACCGACAGGCCACGGACCTTGCCGTAGGGCGAGATATTCTCGATGCCGAGGTCCTCGAGGAGCTTGGCGGTGTCCCGGACCATCGCAGCTCGGTCGACGAGTCCGTAGCGGCGCGGCTCGCGTCCGAGGTAGACGTTCTCCGCGACCGTTCGCTCGGGGAGGAGGTTGAACTCCTGGAAGACCGTGGTCACTCCCGCGGCTTGCGCCTCGAGGGGATGGGAGAAGCTCACCTGTCGGCCCTGGAGGGTGATGGTGCCGCCGTCGGCCGGGTGGACGCCAGCGAGGATCTTCATCAGGGTCGATTTGCCCGCGCCGTTCTCCCCGACCAGGGCGTGCACCTCGCCGGGGTAGACCTCGAGGTCGATCCCATGGAGGACCCGGACCCCGAAGAACGACTTGGTGATGCCGCTCACTCGCAGGAGCGGTCCATCGCCCACGTCCACATGTTGGTTCACAAGCTCTGCCTCTCGTCGTCGGCCCTGACGGCGTCCATACTGAGCGGTATACTAGTCGGGTACTTCCAGTTCCTGTCAACCTTGAGGCGAAAGCCTGATGTAGCAATACGGCTCAGGTGCGGACTGGAGCGCGCAGCGCGGCACCTGACACGGGCCGGGATCCAGCATCGTGGCGCGGATCGACCGAGCCGTGCACAAACAACCTCGGAGTGCGGGCTGAGGACCTAGCGGCCCGGGGTCGTCGGCCGGCCGAGGAGCGAGGCGAGCTGCCGGCGGATGCGCACTTCACTGTCCGGTGCGGCGGTGAACGGGCGGAACAGTGCCAGTTGTTTGACGCCCTCCATCGCGGAGACCATCACCTCGACGGCGCCGTCGACGTCGTCCACTTCGAGTTCACCGGCGCCCACGGCACGATGGACCAGCCCGAGGAAGTGCCGCTCAACCTCGTCCTGGAAGCCCGCCCAGCTCGCGCGGATCTCCTCGTCGTACAGCGAGCTGGCAATGATCTCCAGGGTGAACACGCGGTTCGCGTCATCGAGCAGACAGTCCCGCACCGAGAAGGCGATGGCCGCCTCCACAGCGGCAAACCTGCTCTGCGCACCCTCGAGGGCGGCCCCCATGTTCTTGCGCCAGCGCTGGTAGTACACCGCGCACGCGGCCAGCACGACCTCCTTCTTCGAGGAGTAGTGCCAGTAGAGACTGCCCTTGGTGACTCCTGCCTCCGCCGCGATGGCGTCCATGTTGACGCCGGCGATCCCGCGCGAGGAGAACAGGCGAAACGCCGCCTGGGCGAGCTCGTCACTGCGCGCAACCGGCGCTTCGGTGGTCGGCACGGTCGTCGCGGTCATGCCAACATGCTAGCGCTATACCGTACGCGTCGGTACAGCAGCTCAGAATCCGGCGGTCCCTCGCCGACGAACTGCCGGTTGGCGGACTGGCCTCAGGCGAGGACCAGAGGAAGCCCGCCGTACCGCCGGGTACAGAAGCGCATCGAGCGGTACCCCACACCGTGTCACCGCTCGACCTCCACCCAGCTGCGCGATGCGGCGGACTGCACGACGGCGTCGGCGAGGCGCGCGGCGCGCAGCCCGTCGGCGAAGGTCGGCAGGCCGTCCGGGGCCCCGCCGCTGATCGTCCGGGCGGTGTCCGCCACGAAGCTGGCGAAGCACTCCTGGTACCCCTGCGGGTGGCCGGCCGGGACGAGGGCGTACTTCGCCGCAGCGGTGGAGAGCGTGTCGGGGTCGCGGACCAGCAGCTGGGAGCCCTCCCGGCGTCCCTGCCAGAGCTTCTCGGACTCCTCCTGGTCGAAGGCGAGGGTCGACTCCGAGCCGGAGACCTCCAGCATCAGGCGGTTCTTGCGGCCCGGGGAGACCTGGGAGATCGTGGCGGAACCCAGGACGCCGGCAATGGTCTCGAACTGCAGCACGACGAGGTCCTCGGTCTGCACCGAGCCGGCTCCGTCGCCGCGCTGCTGGTTGACGGTGTCGCTGCGGGCACTGACCGCACGGATGGGGTCACCGGTGACGAACTCCAGCAGGTCGCACCAGTGCGAGCCGATGTCGCCGAAGGCGCGCGTCGCGCCGCCGAGACTGGCGTCCACCCGCCAGTTGTCGTCGGCGGTGGCGCTGAGCCAGTCCTGCAGGTATGAGCCGTGGGCGAGGAAGACCCGGCCCAGCTCGCCGCGGCGGACCCGCTCACGGGCCTCGCGGACCATCGGGTGGAACCGGTAGACGAAGGGCACGGCGCCGACCTTGCCGCTCCGCTCGAGGGCGGCCCACATGCTGTAGGCGTCGGCGGGGTTGGTGGCGAGCGGCTTCTCGCAGACGATGTGCTTGCCGGCCTCGATGGCCCGCATGACGAGAGGGTGGTGGAGGTAGTTCGGGGTGCAGACGTGGACGACGTCGATGTCCTCGGCGGCGAGCAGCTCGTCCACCTCGGCGAACCGACGGCTGGCCAGCATGGTCTCCGCCGCCTGCGCCGAGCGCTCCTCGTTGCTCGCGACGACCCCGACGACCTCGCCGCCGTTGACCCTGATGGCGCGGGCATGGACCTCGCCCATGAAGCCCGCACCGATGATCCCCGCGCGATAGCCGGTGGTGATCACGGCCGCGCTCCCCGTGTCAACAGTGACACCCGTAACAGTCATGGGTGGAAGATATGGGGACTTTTGCGCTTTGTCAACGCAAAGTCGAAAGATGTGGGCGGGACATATGTGCGAATGGTTGCGAGAAACGTCACACCCGCCCGGAACCCCCTGCCGGGTCGGGGATCTCGTGGGGCCGGTAACCAGGCAGCCGACCCGCCGGCACGATCGCGGTCGCGCTGACCGCCGCGAGCAGGAGCAGGCCGAGCTTGAGCGTGCGCAGCCGGGCGTCCTCATGGACGGCGACAACTGCGTCGACCTGCTGCGGCTCGGCGTCGGTGGTGGCCAGCACGTCGCGGAGCTCGTCGTTGCTCACGAAGTCCGCGTCGTCGAGCTCCGCTTCGATGACCAGCTCGGGCGGCACCTCGACGTCGTCCATCAGCGCCCGCCCGACGTTGAGGCTGAGCAGGGTCACCAACAGCGCTGCCACCACGGCGGTCCCGACCGCGGACGCGAGGTTCTGGGTGGTGCCGCGGATCGAACCGACGTCCCCGGCGGACTGCTTCGGCGCCGCCGTGATGAGGACGTTGAAGACCAGGGTGACGAGCGCGCCCTGGCCGACCCCGAAGACGAAGAGGCCGAGGATCGTCGGGAGGGTCTCCCAGTTGTTGGTGACCACGAAGGCCAGCCACACCAGTGCCGCGGTGGTCAGCACGAAGGAGAAGACACCGATCGCGCGTGGGCTGTACCGCTTGTAGAAGCGCACGACGACGGTGGCGGTGACGAACACCGTGAGGTTGAACGGCATCATCGCCAGCGCGGTGTCGAACGGGGTGCGGCCCTGGACGATCTGGATGTAGAGCGGGACGGTGAAGTTCAGCGCGGCCTCGAGGGCGACGACGATGAACATCGCGTACACCGCGGCGCGCTCCCGGCCCGAGCTGAGCACCCCCAGGTCAACGAGCGGGACCTTGCCGGCGGCGATCCGTCGTCGGGTCCACCAGAAGAATGCTTGTCCCAGCACGATCCCGACGACGACGAAGACCGGGGCAGGCGAGACACCGAGCAGGTCGAAGGGCGCTCCGGCCGAGGCGTAGAACAGGCCCCAGGCGTTGAGGTTGTTGAAGCCCAGGGTCAGCAGCACGATGGCGACGCCGATCAGCAGCGCGGCCACCAGGTCGATACGGATCCCGGGGTCGCCGCGATCGGACCGCAGCTGGAAGCTGAGGACGAACACGACCACTGCCAGCACCAGCACGATGCCGAAGACGGGCCGCCAGCCGACCAGCGTGCCGAGCGCCCCGCCCAGGAAGAAGGCGCTCACCCCGGAGATGGCACGGGCCGACCCGAGGGAGCCGACCGCCGTCGCCTGCTGGGCGCCGCGGTAGTTCTCGGCGATGAGCGCCACGAGCGACGGCACGATCATGGCGGCGGAGGCGCCGGCAACGGCCTGACCCGCGATCGCCCAGCCGACCGTCGGGGAGAAGATCATCATGAGGGCCGAGACGGCGAAGGTCGCGATGACGACGCGGAAGATCACCACCCACCCGACTCGCTGGCCGAGCTTGGCCCCGGTCATCACCAGAGCCGCCACCGCCAGGCCGTAGACCACGATCGTGGAGCTGACGACGGTGGGCGCGACGCCGAACTCCTCGACCATACCGCCGAGCGAGACCGGCAGCGCCGCGACGTTGAAGGACATGAGCACCTGGGCGAGGAACAAGCCCACCATCGGCAGCCACGAGCGCCGCTCCTCGACCGACTGCGGCAGCGCGGCCTGGTCGGTGGTCATGAGGCACCCTCGGCGCCGTCGTGCTGGGCCGAGGCGAAGACGTTGAGCCCGAGGGTGCGCGACAGGTGGGCGGTGGCGAGCTGTCCGCGCACGCTGTTGCCGGCCGGGTCCAGCAGCGGCGAGTAGGAGCCCAGCGCACCCTTGCCCGGGGCCACCGCCATGATCCCGCCGGTCACGCCAGACTTCGCCGGCAAGCCGATCTCGAACAACCACTCACCGGAGTGCTCGTACATCCCGGTCGCCGCGAGCACGGCCAACGTGTCACGGCAGACCGCGGCGGAGACGACGCGCCGGCCGGTCACCGGGTTGACGCCGCCGTCGGCCAGCGTGGCGCCCATGACCGCCAGGTCCCTCGCGGACACCAGCAAGGAGCACTGCCTGGTGTAGACGTCGAGCACGGTGAGCGAGTCGTCCCCCAGGCGCCCGTAGCTCTCCAGCAGCTGCGCGATGGCCCGGTTGCGCTGGTTGGTCGCCGACTCCGAGCGGTACACGACGTCGTCCGTGGCGAGGTCGCGGCCGGCGAACTGCGAGAGGCCCGAGCGCAGGTGCTCCCACGTCGCTGCGGCGGTCTCCCCCGGCATGAGCGACGTCGTCACCAGCGCCCCGGCGTTGACCATCGGGTTCATCGGGTGCCCGTCGTTGAGCTCGAGCGCGATCACCGAGCTGAAGGGGAGGCCGGTGTTGTTGACGCCCACCCGCTCCCGGACCACCTCATGGCCGTGGGCCTCGCACACGAGGGCATAGACAAAGGCCTTGGAGACCGACTGGATCGAGAACGTCACGTCCGCGTCGCCGGCCACGTGCATCGCACCGTCGGTACGAGCGACGCACAGCCCGAAGTGAGCCGGGTCCGCCTCGGCGAGCGCGGGGATGTAGTCGGCCTGGGCGCCGTCGTCGCGGTGCCGGTAGCGTTCGTAGGCCTCCGCGACGAGACCCTCGACCGCTGCCCAGCGCGGCAGCGAGCCGGTCGAGACCTCCTGCACCACGCCGTCGACGTCTGTCTCCATGGCCCCCTCCACGGTGTGGGGTGCGATGCTGCCACGCTTCGGCGTGCGTGACCAGGGTGCGGGCCGATCCCCGACCGCAGAGACACGAAATCCCCGCCAGGCTGGGCCTGACGGGGATGTCATGTCGCTGTCTCAACGAGCGCGCCCGAAGGGACTCGAACCCCCAACCTTCTGATCCGTAGTCAGATGCTCTATCCATTGAGCTACGGGCGCATGGCCACGGTGGGCCGTGACCGAGCATAGCGTTCCGAGGCGGGCCGGGGAAACCGAGGAGCCGATCGGTGGACGTGAAGTCCACCACGCCCCTCGCCCACGGGCCGTGCCGGACTACGCCGAGTGGCGCTCCCCGAGGGCCGCGAACAGCCGGGCGCTGAGGTCGAAGGCGACGCCGGCCTCGTCGACCGCGGCCTCGATCTCGACGTCGGTCAGCTCGAGGCCGTCCAGCCGTGCCCGGTAGGTGTCCTTGAAGATCTTCGGCTTCTCGATGGTCTCGAAGGTGTAGAAGGCGACGCCGTCCTCGCCGAGACCGTAGTGACGCTGCACGAGCCGCTTGATCGCCTGGCCGCCGGAGAGGTCGCCGAGGTAGCGGGTGTAGGCGTGCGCGGCGTAGCGCGGCAGGTCGTCACTCACCTCGGCGACCCGCGCCGCGTACTCGTGCGCGACCGGCAGGACGTCGATCTCGTCGCGCCACTGCGGGCCGAACAGGAACGCCAGGTCGGTCTCGATCGACGGCGTGCGGGTGAGGCCGTCGAAGACGAGCGACTGGCCCCGCTCCGAGCCGCGCATCTGCTCGCTGGCGGCCTCGAGCGCGATGTAGAGGCCGTACTGCTGCGCGGCGAGGTCCGCGTAGGCGGCGGTGCTCAGCCGTCCCTGCATGAGGTCGGTGATGAACGTGACCGTCTCCGCGCGGTCGTGGGCGGCGCGGGTGCCCTCCCGCAGACGGGTCGACAGCGGGACAACAGCGGCGTCGATCACGGGCGCGCTCATAAGACTCCTCATCGGGGTTCCGCTCGCGAGACGCGAGGTTAGGCAGGCCTATCCTAGGCGGAGTTCCGCGCTTTACGCTACATCCGTGTTGCGTAATTCGTCTGATGAACTTTCCCGGTACGACGACGGCGTCCCCGCTCTCCGGGGCGCGGAGAGCGGGGACGCCGGGCCGATCAATGCGGCCTGGGCCTAGCGGGTGGCGATGGTCCGCCGCCGCAGCAGGACCGCGCCGGCCGCG
The DNA here is from genome assembly GCF_036421875.1 of Georgenia sunbinii. Lineage (NCBI taxonomy): Bacteria > Bacillati > Actinomycetota > Actinomycetes > Allobogoriellales > Allobogoriellaceae > Georgenia > Georgenia sunbinii. Next base: position 18,309 of record NZ_JAZGOL010000002.1, read on the forward strand.
AGGAGCAGCAGCATGGCGAGGACCGCAGCCGTTACCGTGACACCGGTCGACGGCAGCGAGCCGCCGCCGCCGCTGCCGTCGACGTCCATGCCGGGCTGGCCGCCGCCGTCGCCAGGTGCCTGGTCGCCGCCGGGCACCTGGTCGTCGTCGCCAGGCGTCTGGTCGTCGTCGCCAGGCGTCTGGTCGTCGTCGCCGGGCGTCTGGTCGTCGCCGGGCTCGGTCGGCTCGGGGTCCGTCGGCTCCGGGTCCGGGTCGGCCGGCTCCGGGTCCGGGTCCGGGGTCTCGGTACCAGCGAGCACCGCCGGCACCGAGTGGACGACGTTGCCGTCGACGTCGGTGACCGCGGCGAACCAGAGCTGGTCGGTGGCCGCCCGCTCCAGCTCGACGCTCACCGGGGCGCCGGTAGCGGTCTGCGCCGCGGCGACCTCGGCGGACTCGCCGGTGACCGCCCACGACGTCGTCGTGACGTCGGTCGACCGGATGAGGTCCACCTCGACGACGAACTCGTCATCGCCGTCGTCGTAGCGAGCGGCCTCGCCGCGGTAGAGCGGCTCGTCGTAGCGCCACGCCTCGAAGGAGTCGAGCGTCGGGGAGTAGGCGTTGACGGCCATGAGCGAGGCGTCCAGGTCGAGCTGCAGCAGCCGCTGGAAGCCGGTGTCGCGGTCGAGGAGGTCCGCGCGGGTGACCGTCGGGTCGTCCTCGAGCGTCGAGCGGTAGCCCTGGTAGTCGGCGAGCATCTCGACGACCGTGCGACCGGTGGCCCCGACGTTGGTCACCGCGACGGTGTCCGTACCCACCTCGGTGGCGTCGGTGCGCTCCCCGGTGACCGGGTCGGCGTAGATCGTGGAGACGCCGTGGTAGTGACCGCCGAAGACGAGGAAGATGTTGTCGCTCGGTGCCACGACGCGCTCCCACAGGTCGTACCCGGTCGCGGTGTAGCGGTTGTCGACGGTCTCCCGCTCCCCGCTGGGGTGCAGGTAGGAGTGGGTGGCCAGCACGACGTTGTGGTCCGGGTGCGCGGCGGCCTGCGCCTGCGCCCAGTCCATCTGGTCGTGCGAGGCCCGGTACGGCAGGCTGATGACGAGGAAGTCGACCCCGGCGGCGGAGAAGTAGTCGGTGTGCGCGGAGTTGTCGCCCGGCGCCCACGCCTCCCCGAACCACGGCTTGTCCTCGTACATGCTCACCGGGAAGTAGTCGTTGTACTTGTCGTTGTCGTGGCCCCACAGGTTGTCGTGGTTGCCCGGAAGGACGCCGTTGGGGATGTCGGCGTCGTTGATGAGGTCCATGATGTCGCGGGCCGCCTGGAACTCGCGGTCCGCACGCTCGGCGGAGTTGTTGCCGTTGATCCAGTTCTGGATGATGTCGCCGGTGAGCGAGTTGTAGCCGATCTTGCGGTCGTCCGCGTTGGCGACGACCCAGCTGGCCATCTGCCGGAAGACGTCCTGGAAGCTCTCGGCGTAGAACTGCGTGTCGGTCATGTGGTTGATCGCGACGTCGTAGCTGCCGGGGTTGGCGAAGGCCTGGTCGGTCACGCCGACCTCGTCGATGAGCCCGCCGGTGGTGCGCGGCCCGTCGATGACCATCAGGTTCGCGACGCCGTCGACGACGGCGGCCGGCTCGACCGCGCCCACGAGGGTGATGTCGCCGTCGGCGGACGGCACGCCAGCCGCGGCCGGCTGCCACGCGCCGTCGGACCACACGAGGAGCTGAAGCTCGTTGCGGGGCTCGGCGGTGCCGGTCCACACGAACTCGCTCACGCCGTCGGCCGGGACCTCGAAGCGCAGGTAGGGGAAGCCGTCCGCGGTGCCCTCGGCGAGCGGCGCCGCCGGGTCCTCGACGACGGTCTCGTCGTCACCGGCGAGGGCCTCGGGGACCGGGAGGGTGCTGACACCCGCGTGCACGACGGCGTTGCTCGCGTCGCGCAGCTCGGCGGCGCGGACCGCGACGTCCAGGTCCGTGCCGTTCTCGTCGATGGTCGTGATCGTCACCGCGGTGCCGTCCTCGGAAGCGACGGCGGGCGTGCCGGGCACGTGGTCGGTCGCGACGTCGACGGCGTCCGTCTCGCCCGGCAGCGGGACGGTCGGGTCGACGTACTCAGCGTCGACGAGCTCGCCGGGCGTGCGCTGGGCGGCGACGAAGTCGAGCTCGTTGTCGCCGAGCGACTGGGCGCGGGTGTAGCTCTCGCCGAGGTCCGTCTTCGTGTAGTTGCGGGCCTCCTCGCCCAGCCGGCAGGGGGTGTACTGGTTGACACTGACGTCATAGGCGGCGAACGCGTCGACCAGCGCGCCGTCGGCGTCGGTGATGTACATGCCGTAGCCGTCGGTCTGGTTGAGGCCGGTGCCGTAGGTGGCGTCCGCGATCTCGAGGAGCGCGGCGGGGGCGCCGGCGGGAACACCGACGTAGGTGTCGCCGGGCTGCAGGGTGATCTCGCCGAGGTCGTCGATCTGCGCGTTGGTGCCGACACCGGGCTGGCCGGTGCCGTAGCAGCGGTAGGCCGACCAACCTGAGAGGTCGACCGGCTCGCTGCCGTAGTTGCCGAGCTCGAAGAACTCGTCGTTGCCGCCCGCCGGGCCGCTGGCGATGACCTCGCTCAGCCGGACGTCGCCGAAGCCCTCGAAGCTCGGCACCGGGGCGTACTCCGCGGCGGCGTCGTCCACGCCGGGGGTGCGGGTGGTCGTGGTGATGAAGTCCGCGGCGTTGTCACCGGTGTCGGAGACGCGCTGGTAGACGCCGTCGTCGAAGTGGTTGAGCTTCTCGTCGATCGGCGCGCCGTCGCTGCAGGGGCTGTTGCGGTTGTCGTAGACGCCCACGCGGTCGACGATCTCGTCGTCGTCGGTGAGGAGCATGACGCCGAAGTCGCGCCAGTGCATGCCCGTGCCGTAGGTGGCGTCGGCGTCTGCGGCGTACTGGCCGCCGCTGTGCGCGATGACGTAGCTGTCGCCCGGCTCGACGACCGACCCACCGGCCAGGTCACCGTTCTGCAGGTACTGCGTGCCGTTCTCGCCGCACCGGAAGAGCTGGTAGCCGCTCACGTCGACCGGCGCCGTGCCCTGGTTGGTGACCTCGACGTACTGGTCCGCGGTGGTCTGCGAGCCGCTGCTGGTGAACTCGGTGATCCGCAGGCCGTTGTCGACGCGGGCGACGTCGCCCTCGGTGACGTTCGCAGCGCCGACGGTCCGCGGCGCGATGACCCAGTCCTGCTCGATGTCACCGGTGTTGGACACCCGCTGGTGGGAGTCGTCGAGGCGGTGCTGCAGGCCGCGCTGCAGCCACTGGCCGTCGACGGCGCAGTCGGTGGCGATGTCCTCGTGGTAGAACCCGATGGCGTCGACCCGCTGCCCGGAGGCGTCCTCGATGAAGGCGCCGAAGCCGAAGCTGTGCAGGCTCGTGCCGTAGTAGGAGTCGGCGTCGTAGCCCGAGCCCTCGCGGGCGGTGGTGTACTGCTCACCTGCTGCCAGCGTGGTGCCGTCCGCGACGACCGCCTGCGGCCCGTAGCCGCCGCCGGTCTGGCCGCAGCGGTAGATCTTCCAGCCCGAGATGTCCATCGCCGACTCGCCGTAGTTGGTGATCTCGATGAAGTTCTTGTTGCCGTCGCGGTTGGCCTGCGACGTCGCGCCCGCGCCACCGTTGGCGATCTCGCTGATGAGCACCGGCGAGCCGGGCTCGATGTCGTAGCGCATCGGCACGACCGGCACGAGGCCGGCGGCGCCGGCCGGGATCGCGGCGCTGAGCGACACGGCCGCGGCGGCGGCGGCGGCCGCGATGAGACCACGGCGCCGGTGCCCCGCACCGGATCGCTCGGGTGGACGTCTGAGGGCACGGAACAAGGCGGATCCCTTCGCTGGATGACCGCAGCCGCCGACGACGACGGCTCGGGGCAGCCCGGCAGAGGACCGCCGGAGCCCACCCTGACGGGGCCGGGTAAACGCCCGGGGCGCACCGGATGACGGGCCGATGAACGTCCGGTGGACGGCAGCGGAACTGGTCATCGCCCGACCCAGCTCACCCACTGGCTGGTGACGAACTCAGCGGAACGGCTCCGCACCTGGCCGAGGCTGGGTACCGGGGTGTCGACGTGAGATGGGGGAAGACCCCCGAGTGGGGTGTGGAACTAGCGAGGAACCACACCCCAGACACTCGGGGGTCTTCAACACCTAGCGGGTGGCGATGGTCCGCCGCCGCAGCAGGACCGCGCCGGCCGCGAGGAGCAGCAGCATGGCGAGGACCGCAGCCGTCACCGTGACACCGGTCGCCGGCAGCGAGCCACCGCCGTCGCTGCCATCGACGTCCGACCCGGGCTGGCCGCCGTCGCCAGGTGCCTGGTCGCCGCCGGGCCCCTGGTTGTCGTCGCCGGGCACCTGGTCGTCATCACCGGGAGCCTGGTCGTCGCCGCTGGGCACCTGGTCATCGTCACCGGGCGTCTCGTCGTCACCGGGCGTCTCGTCGTCACCAGGCGTGTCATCGTCACCGGGCTCGGTCGGCTCGGGGTCGGTCGGCTCCTCCGTGGGCTCCTCCGGGTCGGTCGGCTCCTCCGTGGGCTCCTCCCCCTGCGCCGGCAGCGCGGCGGGCAGCGAGGTGACGGCGTTGCCGTCGTCGTCGGCCACGCGGACGTACCAGAGCTGGTCGACCTCGCCGGCCTCGCGCGCCAGCTCGACCGCCTCACCCGGTGCTGCGGACGCGGCCGCAACCTCGGCCGAGGGGCCGGTGAGCGCCCACGACTCCGGGCTCAGGGTGGTGGACCGGACCAGGTCGACCGCGACGACGAACTCCTCGTCGCTCGCGTCGTAACGTGCGTTGTCGCCACGGAAGGCCGGCTCGTCGTAGCGCCACGCCTCGAAGGTGTCGAGAGTCGGGGAGTAGGCGTTGACGGCCATGAGCCCGGCGTCGAAGTCCAGCTGCAGCAGCCGCTGGAAGCCGGTGTCCCGGTCGAGCAGGTCCTCGCGGACGACGGTCGGGTCCTCCTCGAGGGTGGAGCGGTAGCCCTGGTAGTCGGCGAGCATCTCGACGACCATCCGGCCGGACGCGCCGACGTTCTCGACGGCAACGGCGTCCGGACCCACCTGGGTGGCGTCGGACTGCTCACCGGTCACGGGGTCGCCGTACTGGGTGGAGACACCGTGGTAGTGACCGCCGAGGACGAGGAAGATGTTCTCGCTCGGGGCGACGACCCGCTCCCACACGTCCTCGCCCGTGGCCGAGTGACGGAACCCGAGGTGGTCGCGCTCTCCAGTGGTGTGCAGGTAGGAGTGCGCCGCGAGGACGACGCTGTGGTCCGGGTGGGCCTGCGCCTGCTCGGCCGCCCAGTCCATCTGCTCGTAGCTGGGCCGGTACGGCAGGGAGATGACGAGGAAGTCCACGCCACCCTCGGAGAAGTAGTCGGTGTGCGCGGAGTTGTCCCCCTCTGCCCATGCCTCTCCGTACCAGGGCTTGTCCTCGTACATGCTCGGGCCGAAGTACTCGTTGTACTTGGTGTTGTCCCGACCCCAGAGGTTGTCGTGGTTGCCGGGCAGGACGCCGTTGGGCACGTCGGCCTCGTTGAGGAGAGCCATGATGTCCTTGGCGGCCTCGAACTCCCGGTTCGCACGCTCGTGCGGGTGGTTGGCGTTCATCCAGTTCTCGATGATGTCACCGGTGAGGGTGCTGTAGCCGATGTTGCGGCCATCAGCGTTCGCGATCACCCAGGTCACCATCTGCCGGAAGACGTCGTGGAAGCCCTCGGCGACGAACTGGGTGTCGGACATGTGGTTGATCGCCACGTCGTAGCTGCCCGGGTTCGCGAAGGCGTTGTCGTGCACCCCGATCTCGTCGATGAGCCCGCCGCTGGTGCGGGGGCCGTCGATGACCAGGACGTGGGCCACGCCGTCGGCCGACGCCGGGGCGGCACCGACCAGGGTGACGTCACCGTCCGCGGAGGGCACGGCCGCGTCGACCGGGCGCCAGGCTCCCGCGACCCACAGCAGCATCTGCAGCTCGTTGCGCGGGTTCGCGGTACCCGTCCACACGAGCTCGACCGGCTCGTCGGTGGGCACCTCGAAGCGCTGGAAAGGGTAGCCACCGTCGGCCGCGGGGACCTCGTCGGAGGCGTCGACGATCTCCTCGCCCTCGATCTCCAGGGTGGCGGGCACCGGCTCGGTGCTCACGCCCGCCCGCACGACGACGTCGCCGGACTCGCGCAGCTCGGCCACGTGGGCGCTGAGCTCGAGACTCGTCCCGCCCTCGTCCGTCGTCGTGACCGTCACCGTCTCGTCCTCGCCCCCAGTGACGACCGGGGTGCCGGGCACATGGCTGGTCTCGACCTCGACCGGGTCGAGCTCGCCAGGCAGCGGCTCCGTGGGGTCGATGATCTCGGCGTCGACGAGCTCACCGGGGGTGCGCTCGGCGGTGACCGCGAAGTCTCGCTCGTTGTCCCCGGTGCTCTGGGCACGGGTGTAGCTCTCGCCCTGGTCGCCCTTGGTCCAGTTGCGGGCCTCCTCGCCGATGCGGCAGGGGGTGTACTGGTCGAGGATGACGTCGTAGGCGGCGAAGGCGTCGACCAGCCGGTTGTCGGCGTCGGTGACGTAGAGACCGTAGCCGTCGGTGTGGTTGAGGCCGGTGGCGTAGGTGCCGTCGGCGATGTCCACCAGCGCGGCCGGAGCACCCTCGGCTACCCCGAGGTAGGTCTCACCGGGCTCGATCGTGGCGTCGAGGTCGGCGATCTGCACGGAGTCACCCACGCCGGGCTGGCCGGTGCCGAAGCAGCGGTAAGCGCTCCACCCCGACATGTCGATGGGCTCGTCACCGTAGTTCCCGAGCTCGAAGAACTCGTCGCTGCCGCCAGCAGGGCCATTGGGCGCGATCTCGCTGATCTGCACGTCCCGGAAGCCGCCCCACTCGGGTGCGGGCTCGAAGTCCATCGTGGGGTCGTTGGAGCCCGGGGTACGGGTCGCGGTCTGGATGAAGTCGGTGCGGTTGTCGCCCGTGTCCGAGACGCGCTGGTGCGTGGTGTTGTCGAAGGCGTTGAGCTTCTCCTCGATCGGCCGACCGTCGCTGCAGGAGCTGTTCCACTTGTTGAAGACGCCCACCCGGTCGACGATCTCGTCCTCCGCCGTGTAGAGCACGGCGCCGGAGTCCCGCCAGTGCATGGCGGTGCCGTAGGTGATGTCGGCGTCCTCGGCGTGGGCGCCGTTGGCCCGCGCGGCGACATAGCTGCTGCCTGGCTCCAGCGAGGTGCCCTCGGGCAGCGCGCCGATCTGGAGGTACAGAGTGCCGTTCTCGCCGCAGCGGAACAGCTGGTAGCCGGACATGTCGACCGTCTCGTCACCGTAGTTGGTGACCTCGACGTACTCGTCCCAGTTGGAGGTGCTGCCACCGTTGTTGAACTCGGAGAAACGCAGCCCGTTGTCGACGCGGGGCACGTCCTCCTCGGTGACGTTCGGCTCGCCGACCGTGCGCGGGGCGATGACCCAGTCCTGCTCGATGTCACCGGTGTTGGACACGCGCTGGTGGGACTCGTCCAAGCGGTGCTGCAGAGCGTCCTGCAGCGCCTCACCATCGACGTTGCAGTCGGTGGTGCCGCTCTCGTGGTACGAGCCGATCGTGTCCAGGCGCTGACCGGTGGAGTCCTCGAGGATGGCGCCGTAGTTGTACCCGGCGAGGTTGGTCGAGTAGGTGGAGTCCACCTCGTAGGGCGAGCTCTGACCCGCCGTCGTGTACTGGTCACCGGGCTGGAGCACGGTGCCCTCGTCCACGACCGCCTGCGGGCCGTATGCGCCGCCAGGGCCGCCGCAACGGTGGATCCGGTACCCGGAGATGTCGACCGGCGCGTCACCGTAGTTGGTGATCTCGATGAAGTTCTTCGGTGAGTAGCGGCCGGACTGGAGCGTGGCACCCTTGCCCCCGTTGGCGACCTCGCTGAGAAGCACGTCCGAGCCGGGCTCGATGTCGTAGCGCATCGGCACGACGGGCACGAGGCCGACGGCGCCGGCCGGGATCACCGTGGTGAGCGCCACGGCCGCAGCAGCGGCCGCCGCGATGAGACCACGGCGCCGGTACCCCGCACCGGATTGCTGGGGCGGACGTCTGAGGGCACGGAACAACAAGGCTGGTCCCTTCGCTGAATGACCAAACCGCCGACGACGACGGCTCGGGGCAGCCCGGCAGAGGGCCGCCGGAGCCCACCCTGTCGGGAACGGGTGAACGACCCGGGTGCGCCGAGCGACGGGCCGATGAACGTCGGGGGGCCAGCAGCGGAACGGACCTGGCGGACGACGAAGGCCCCAGCGCCGTTGTCGTTCCAACGGTTCCGGGGCCTTCATCCACGAGCGGAGACGGTGGGATTTGAACCCACGGACGGGTTGCCCCGTCACGGCCTTAGCAGGGCCGCGCACTCGACCTGGCTATGCGACGTCTCCAATGGTCTGGATCAGGCTACCGGGCCGAGGCGGAGACCTCAAAGTCGCAGCGGCGGAGACAGTGGTCACCCGCCCGCTTCGGGCCGCGGTACGGTCAGGCCACCATGGGGCGACCTTCCTCGTCGGGGCTGAGCCGCGGCACGCTGCTGCTCCTTGCTGTCGCCACCGGCATGCTCACCGGCGGCAACTACCTCAACCAGCCGCTGCTCGCCGACATCGCGGTCGCGCTCGAGGTCAGCGACGCCGCCGCCGGGCGCACCGTGACGATCGCGCAGACCGCGTACGCGCTGGGCCTGGCGTTCCTCGTGCCGCTCGGTGACCGCTTCGAGCAGCGCAACCTCGCCGTGCTGCTGGTGACGCTGACCGCTGCGGGCCACGCACTGGCTGGCTTCGCTCCCGGTTTCAGCTCCCTCGTCGTCGGCATCGCGCTGGCCGCGACGGCGTCGGCCGCGGCCCAGGTGCTCGTCCCGATCGCGGCCGCGCTCTCGCCGCCGGGGCGTAGCAACCGCAACGTCGGCCTGGTGATGTCCGGGCTGGTCACCGGCACGCTCGTCGCGCGGGCGGTGTCCGGCATCCTTGCCGACCTCGGCGACTGGCACACCCCCTACCGGGTGTTCTGCGTCGCGCTGCTCCTCATCGCCGTCCTCATCTGGTGGCGGGTCCCCCAGGTGCCCTCGACGATGCGGCTGTCGTACCTGCGGATCCTCGCCTCGGTGGTGCGCCTGCTGCGCGACCAGCCCCGGCTGCGGCTGCGCGGGCTCACCAGCGCGCTCACCTTCGCGTCGGTCTCCGCGCTCTACGCGACGATGACCTTCATGCTCGCCGGCGAGCCTCACCACCTGAGCCCCACCCAGATCGGGCTCGTCACGCTCGCCGGCGTCATCGGGGCGCAGGCCGCCACGGTGGCCGGCAGCCTCGCCGACCGCGGCTGGGCCCAGCGCACCACCGGTGCGGCCCTCGCGCTGCTGCTGGTGTCCTGGGCGATCCTCGTCCCGGCGTCGCGCTGGCTCGTCGCCATGGTCGTCGGCTTCGTGCTCATCGACGCCGCACTGCAGGCGGTCCACCTCAGCAGCCAGTCGATCGTCTACGCGCTGTCGCCCGAGAAGCGGGCCCGCATCAACTCCGCCTACATGACCAGCTACTTCATCGGCGGGGCCGGCGGCTCCGCCGTCGGGGTGTGGGCCTGGACCACGTGGGGCTGGCACGGCGTCTGCGTCGTCGCCGCCGCGCTCGGGCTGGCCGCCATCGCGGCATGGACCGTCGACCTGAGGGCCGCCCGCCGCTGACCCGGGCAGTGGCCCGGCACAGCGCCGGGTGGCCGTGCGAGACTGCCGGACATGCAGAAGCTGCTCACCATCGTGCTCGTCGTCGTCGCCATCATGCTCGCCTGGTGGCTGGTGGGCTTCCTGTTCAGCGCCGTCTGGCTGCTCGTGCGGATCGTCGTCGTCCTCGTCGTCGCCGCGATCGTCTACGCCGTGCTGCGCGGGCTCCTCCGCAGCGACCGGCAGGGCCGCTGACCTCGTGGCCACCCGGCCAGCCGGCGGCGCTCGATGAGTTCCGCGACCTCATAACCCGATGCGGCGATCTTATGAGATAATCTTGTAGCCCATAAGTTCGCAGGAGGTGCGGTGGAGCACTCGAGCACGCCGGGGTTGCCGAGCGGGCCGTGGCCGGCTGTGGCGTGGGAGGCCCAGACGTGGACCCCGAGCTCGTCGTTGGGCACGCGCGCTGACAAGGTCGCCTTCGGTGCGCCGTACACGTCGGCCGTGCCACCGGCCATCAGCACACTGACGCCAAGAACCGATCGGCACGTGACAGCGGCTGCCGAGGAAGCGACCCAGGAGCTCACGCGATTCGACGCCGAGCTCGGCTCACGCGTCGCCTCCGTCGCCCCCGTCCTTCTTCGCTCCGAAGGCGCCTCCTCCTCCCAGATCGAGAACCTCACGGCCTCGGCACGTGCCGTGTTCAGCGCAGAGCTGGGAGCACGCACCGGCCGCAACGCGCAGCTCATCGCGGCGAACACCCGAGCGCTACGCTCCGCCATCGAGCTCTCGCGACACATCACCTCCGAGGCCATCACGCAGATGCATGCGGTGCTGATGGCCGATGAGCCGCGGCACCGACCAGGGCACTGGCGCGAGGAGGCGGTGTGGATCGGCGCCCGGTCGGACAGCCCTGTCGGCGCGTCATTCGTCGCTCCCCACCACTCTCGCGTGGCAGACCTGATCGACGATCTGGTCGCCTTTGCGGGACGAACGGACGTCCAGCCGCTGGTGTCCGTCGCCCTCGCCCATGCCCAGTTCGAGACCATCCACCCGTTCACCGACGGCAACGGCCGCACCGGCCGGGCACTAGCGCAGGCGCTCCTCCGGTACCGCGGTGTCACGCGGAACGTCGTCGTTCCCGTATCCGCCGGCCTGCTCGCGGACGTCGACGGCTACCACCGAGCGTTGACGGCATACCGGGAGGGTGACGCCGGTCCGATCGTGCAGGCGTTCGCGGACGCATCGTTGCGGGCAGTTGGGAACTCGCGGCAACTCATCACCGAGATCGACACCATCAGGACCGATTGGGGGGCGCGACTCGACGTGCGCCGGGACAGCAACGCGTGGAAGCTGCTCGACGTGCTCGCACATCGACCCGTCCTCGACTCCGCCACCGCCGCGCGTGAGCTGGGCGTCAAGCAGCCGAACGCCTACCCACCCCTGCGGGCACTCGTGGAGGCCGGCATCGCGAGCTCGAAGGCCGAGCACCGGCTGGATCCGTTCTGGCGGAGCGACGAGGTGCTGGCGGCGATCGACCGGTTCGCCGACAGGGCCGGACGCCGCGAAGCACGCTGATCGGCCTCGGCCTCGGGCACGAGCCCGCCGGCCGGTGGCGGAGGGCAAGGGATTCGAACCCTTGGTGGGTTGCCCCACAACGGTTTTCAAGACCGTCACATTCGGCCGCTCTGTCAGCCCTCCCTGCCGCGTACGGGGCACGAGGCCGCCCACACAGCGCGGCCCAGTCTAGCCAGCCGTGGCGGCCGGCCTCGTCAGCCGGCAGCCCGCCGGCAACCGGCCCGGCCCGCCGGGCGTCAACCAGCAGGCGCGCACCGACCACGAGCGACGATGATGGGACCATGCGAGCCATCACCGTCACCGCCGAGGGCGAGCTCGCGCTCGCCGACGCTCCCGACCCGGTTCCGGGTCCAGGCGAGGTGCTCGTCACCGTCGCCGCCGCCGGGGTCAACCGCGCCGACCTGCTGCAGCGCGCCGGCCACTACCCGCCGCCGCCCGGTGCCAGCGAGACCATCGGGCTGGAGGTCTCCGGCACGGTGGCGGCGCTCGGCCCGGGCGTCACTACGTGGGAGGTCGGCGACCGGGTCTGCGCGCTCCTCGCCGGCGGCGGCTACGCCGAGCAGGTCGTCGTCCCGGCGTCGCAGGTCCTCCCGGTACCCGCCGCGCTCGACCTGGTCGACGCCGCCGCACTGCCCGAAGCGGTCTGCACCGCGTGGTCCAACCTCGTCCTCACTGCCGGTCTCACCGCCGGCGACACCGTGCTTGTCCACGGCGGCTCTGGCGGCGTCGGCTCGGTGGCGGTCCAGCTCGCTCGCGCGGTCGGTGCCCGGGTGCTGGCGACGGCCGGCAGCCCGGAGCGTGCCGACAGGTGCGAGCAGCTCGGCGCCGACGTCGGCATCGACTACCGCGGCGACGTGCCCCACGCCGTCGCCGCTGCTACCGACGGCCGCGGCGCGGACGTCATCCTCGACGTCCTCGGTGCCGGCGGCCTGGCCGACAACCTCGCGATGCTCGCCACCGGCGGCCGCCTCGTGGTCATCGGCACCCAGCGCGGCGCCCGCGGCGAGGTCGACCTCCTGCGACTGATGGCCAAGCGGGCGAGCATCCACGGCACCACGCTGCGCGGCCGGCCGGTCGCCGAGAAGGCCGCCATCGTCGCCGAGGTCCGCGCCCGGGTGTGGCCGATGCTCGACGACGGCCGGCTCGCCGTCGTCGTCCACGACCGGCTCCCGCTCGCGCAGGCGGGGCGGGCGCACGAGCTGATGGACAGCGGCGAGGTGTTCGGCAAGCTGCTGCTCCTGCCCTGAACGCCGCCCGGTACGGGGGTGCTTGACCCTCACGCGACGTGAGGCAGGACGGTTGAGCCATGACCGCGACAGACGAGGAGACAACGGTGCTGACGGTGGGCCAGGTAGCCGCGAGCTACGGCGTCACGGTGCGCACGCTGCACCACTACGACGACGTCGGGCTGCTCACGCCCAGCGTCCGCAGCCACGCCGGCTACCGGCAGTACACGCAGGAGGATCTCACGCGGCTGCAGCACATCGTCGTCTACCGGCGCCTCGGCTTCCCGCTCGAGGCGATCGCCGAGCTGCTGGACGACGGCGCCGACCAGCGCGCCGTCGTCGAGCATCTTCGGCGTCAGAAGGCAGCGGTCATGTCCCGGCTGGACGAGATGAAGGACCTCGTCACGGCCATCGACCGAGCATTGGAGCAGGAGATGAACGGAGTCAACCTCACCCCCGACGAGCAGCGCGAGCTGTTCGGTGACGGGTTCAGCGACGAGTACGCAGCCGAGGCGCAGGAGCGCTGGGGCGACACCGAGGCGTGGCGGCAGTCGCAGGCACGGACCTCGGCGTACACGAAGGCCGACTGGGAGCAGGTCAGCGCCGAGAGCGAGGCCATCAACGCGGCCTTCGTCGCCGCGATGACGGCGGGGCTGCCGGCCTCGAGCCCCGAGGCGATGGACGCGGCAGAGCGGGCCCGCGCCCAGATCAACGACCGCTTCTACGACATCGACGCCGAGTTCCACCGCAACCTCGGTGACATGTACGTCGCCGACCCGCGCTTCACCAAGACGTACGAGGACATCCGGCCTGGTCTGGCCCAGTACGTCCGGGACGCGATCCACGCGAACGCCGACCGGCAGGCCCAGGCCGGCTGAGCGGGCCCCGGCCCTGCGCCACCTCTGCGGTGGCGCAGGGCTGTGGTTCCGGCCGAGCCGGGCGCCGCCGCCTCGCGCTCAGGGCATCGGGTGCCGGTTGTCCAGCAGGCCCAGCGCCAGCGCGGGCGCAAGGGCCGGGGAGAGGGGCAGGCGCGCGATGAGGGCGGTCTGGAGCGCGTGATAGATGTCGGGTTTGCCCGACCAGGTGGTGGCGCTCGGGCCGTTCTGCGGGCTGAGCTCGTGGCGCCACGCGCCCGGGCGTTCGATGAGGTGCTCGGCGGCGTACTCCCAGGTGCGCTGGTACCACTGCTCGTACTGGGCCTCCCCGGTGACCAGCTCGAGCGCCGCGGCCGCGCCGATCGCCTCGCACACCACCCAGTGCATGCGCTCGCGGACCACTGGCCGGCCATCGAAGTCGACGGTGTAGACGAAGCCCGGTGCGCCGTCGACCTGCCAGCCCTCGCTCACCGAGCGGTCGAACAGCGCACGGGCCGACTCCAGCATCCACTCCTCGGGCGCCATGCCCCGTGCGACGAGGGCGGCGCGGGCGTGCAGCGCGAGCCGCGCCCACTCGAGCCAGTGCCCCACCGTGGCGCCGAAGGGCCGGAACTGATGGGCACGGTCGGCGGAGTTGTAGTCCAGCAGCGGCTGCCACGACTCGTCGAAGTGCTCCGGGATCCGCCAGCGGTTCTCCCGGGCGTACCCGTCGAGCACCCGGCGGGTGATCCGCACCGCGCGCTCCAGCCAGACGTCCTCGCCGGTGACGTCGGCGGCAGCGAGGTAGGCCTCGACGGTGTGCATGTTCGCGTTGACGCCCCGGTAGGGCTCCGCGGTGGTGAAGGCCCGGTCCCAGGACTCGAGCACCGCGCCCTCGTCCTCCCGCCAGAAGTGCGCCTCGCTGACCCGCAGCGACTCGTCGAGCAGCTCGCGGCCGCCTGGGCGCCCGGCGGCGGCGGCCGAGGCGCCGGCGAGGATGACGAACGCGTGCGCGTAGGCCTCCTTGGCGTCGTTACGTGGCCCGCCCGCGCCGACGGCGGAGAACCAGCCGCCGTGCTCGCCGTCGCGGAAGTGGGTCGCGAGCGCGGTGACGCCGTGGTCGGTCAACGCGCCGTACCCCGGCACGCCGAGCAGGGTGCCGAGCGCGAAGGAGTGCGTCATCCGGCAGGTGAGCCACAGCTCGACCGGCTGCTCCGGGTCGACCACCCCCTTGGCATCGAGGTAGCCGAAGCCCTCCGGCACCGATGCCGCCCTCGCGAAGGCGAGCAGCGCGTCGGCCTCCGCGGCGAGCCACCGCGCGTGCGCAGGTGCGCCGAGCCATCCCATCTGGTCCTCCTCCACGTCGTCGCCGTCCCCACCGACACCGTACGTCCGATACCCAGACCGAAGGTTTGGGCGCCCCTTCTCGCCGAGCTCGGGTATCTCGGCGGCAAGGGTGGTTAGCCCTTGACGGAACCTGCGAGCAGGCCGCGGACGAAGTAGCGCTGCAGGAGGAGGAACACCACGAGGGGGAGGATGATCGACACGAACGCGCCGGAGGTGAGCAGGTGCCAGTCCTGGCCCCGGGAGCCGGCCATCTCGGCCAGCCGGGCGGTCAACGGTTGCACCGCGTTGTTGCCCCCGGTGAAGGTCAGCCCGACCAGCAGGTCGTTCCACACCCACAGGAACTGGAAGATCGCGAACGCCGCGATCGCCGGCACCAGCAGCGGCAGCATGACCTTGAAGAACACCGTCACGTGGCCGGCGCCGTCCACCCGCGCGGCCTCGATGAGCTCGCGCGGGATCTCCGCCATGAAGTTGTGGAGCAGGAAGGTCGCCAACGGCATCGCGAACGCCGCGTGGGCGATCCACACCGCCAGGTACGGGAACGCCTCGGCGGCGGCCGACCCGGAGAAGATCCGCAGCAGCGGGATGAGGGCCATCTGCAGCGGCACGATCTGCAGCGCGAACACGATGACGAACACCGTGTCCCGGCCCCGCCACGCCAGCACCGAGAAGGCGTACGCGGCCAGCGTCGCCCCCACGAGCGGGATGAGCGTGCCGGGCACGGTGATGACCACCGAGTTGAGGAAGAAGTTCGACAGCGCACCGGAGGATGCCCGGCCGAACAGCACCTCCTGATAGTTCTCCAGGGTGAACTCCGGGTTGGTGAAGAACGTCCACCAGCCCGAGCTGCGGATCGACCCCTCCGGCCGGATCGAGCTGATGAACAAGCCGATGGTCGGCACCGTCCACAGGATCGCGATGACGATGGCGACGGCGGAGCCCACCCGGGAGGTGAGCATCGACCGTGCGCGGCCGGCACTGGTCGTCCGGGCGCCGCGCATCGGGTCGGGCAGCGACCGGGACGCGCCGTCCTCGGTGATCGCCGGGTTGGCAGGAGCCACACTCATGTGCCACGCACCTCTCGGTTACGCATCATCTGCCGGACGTTGAAGACGACCACCGGGATGACGAGGACGAAGATCATCACGGCCAGCGCCGATCCGATGCCGTTGTTGCCGAAGGTGAAGGACTGGTCGTACATGAGGTTGGCCAGCACCTGGGTGTCGAACCGGGCGCCGGTCATCGTCCGGGGGATGTCGAAGATCTTCAGCGTCGCGATGATGATCGTGGTGAGGACGACGACGAGCGTCGGCCGCACGCTGGGCACCGTGATGCTGCGGAACATCTGCCACGCGCTCACGCCGTCGAGGCGCGCGGCCTCGACGATGTCGCTCGGGATGCCCTTGATCGCGGCCGAGAGCAGCACCATCGCGAAACCGGCCTGGATCCAGATCATCACGACGATGAGGAAGAAGGTGTTCAGCGGTGAGTCTTGCAGGAACCGCACCGGCTCGAAGCCCAGCCCGGTGATGATCGCGTTGAGCAGGCCGATCTGCTCCTGCGCGGCGCCGCGGTACTCGTAGACGAACTTCCAGATGATGCCGGCGCCGACGAACGAGATCGCCATCGGCATGAACAGCAGCGACTTCGCCAGCTTCTCGAAGCGGGAGTTGTCGACGAGGATCGCGTAGACGAGCCCGACGACGGTCGACACCAGCGGGACGAGCACCACCCACCAGAAGGTGTTGATGAACCCCTGCAGCGAGTCCGGGTTGGTGAACACCCACTGGTAGTTCTCCAGGCCCACCCAGGTGTCGGAGCGGCGGTCCATGAAGGACATGATGATCGTGCGGATCGCCGGGTAGATCAGCCCGACGCCGAGCAGCAGGAACGCCGGGCCGCCGAAGGCGAGGACCACCCAGAAGGTGCGCGACCGGCCGGCGAACCGGTCCGCCAGCCGGGCACCGCCCATGAGCACGGCGACCACGGCGAGCAGCGCGATGATGGCCAGCAGCATCTGGCCGATCTTGGAGTACAAGAAGAAATCCACTCACGGCTCCTTCGTCGTGACGGGGCGACCACGGACCGGGGGCACGGCCTCACGCCGTGCCCTCGTCCGCTCTAGCGGGTCCGGCTCACGGCCAGGAGGACTCGACCTGGTCGAGCACCGCCTGCGTCTCGGATCCGTTGATCCAGTCGACCATCGCGGTCCAGAAGGAACCGGCGCCGACCTCGGACGGCATGAGGTCCGAGCCGTCGAACCGGGCGACGGCGTTCTCGTCCTGCAGCAGCTCGATGGCCAGCCGCAGCACGTCGGAGGAGGCCAGCGACGGGTCGACGGCGTTGTTCGCCGAGGTCACGCCGCCGATCTCGACGCGGGTGTTGGCCCACTCGCCCGAGGCCATGTAGGCCTGGACGGCCTGGGTGGCCTCCTCGTCGTTGAACGCGCCGACGAACTCACCGGCGACGAGCAGCGGGCTCTCCTCGGCGGTCATGCCGGGCAGGTAGAAGGCGAACACGTCGCCCTCGGGGCTGACGTCGGTGCCCTCGGGCCACTGCGCCTCGTAGAAGGAGGCCTGTCGGTGCAGGAAGCAGTTGCCCTCGAGGATCGGCAGCCCGCCGTCGTTGAACGAGGTGGTGGCGATCGAGCGGGAGTCGCCGATGCCGCCGTTGACGAAGTCGTCGTTCTTGAGGATGGCGCCGGCCATGTCCACGGCGTCGACGATCTCCGGGGAGTTGAAGGCCAGCTCGTTGCTCACCCACTGATCGTAGGCGTCCGCGCCGGCCGACCGCAGGACGACGTCCTCGATCCAGTCGGTGGCAGGCCAGCCGGTCGCGCCACCGGACTCGATCCCGGCGCACCACGGCTTGACGGAGTCCGAGCCGTGGTCGTCGGCGATCTGCTGGGTGAGCGTCATCATGTCGTCCCAGGTGGTCGGCACCTCGTAGCCGTTCTCCTCGAACGCGGTCGGTGAGTACCAGACGAAGGACTTCACGCTGGCCATCAGGGGCGCGGCGTAGAACTCGCCGTCGACGGTGCCGTAGTTCTTCCAGTCCTCGGTCCACCCTTCGTCGACCTTCGCCTCGACGGCGTCGGACGCCGGCACCACGTGCCCGTCGCCGACCATCCGGGCGAGCAGGCCGGGCTGCGGGAAGACCGCGAGGTCCGGCGCCTGGCCACCTTCGGCCTGCACGACGACCTGCTGCTCGAACTCGCCGGAACCGTTGTGCTCGACGGTGATGCCGGTGCACTCGGTGAACGTGTCGAAGGTGTCCTGCAGCTGGTCCGCCTCGACCTCCCGGATCGAGCTGAAGAGCGTGACGGTCTCGCCGTCGAAGGTGCCGTACTCCTCGAAGTCGGCGCAGTCGGCGCTCGTGGTGGTCTCGTCATCGGTATCGCCACCACCGCCGCCGCCACCTCCGCCGAGGTCGTCGGCGCCACCGCAGGCACCGAGCATGAGTCCCATCGCGGCCATCCCTGCCACTGCAGCGACCCCACGCCGCCGGCTTCGAATCTTCATCGACTCCTCCTCGTTGCAGCACTTTGTGGCGTAGGTCACGCCGCATGGTGCCCAGCGAACCGCCGATGCCGCATTTATGCCAGTGTTTCAGCCCAAAAATCCGTAACAATCTGGTCACTCAACGCCAGGAAGTGGCGTAAATCAGGGCAGCAGCGCTCGCAGCACGGGGACGACGCCGTCCTCCTCCACCGCCGCGGTGACGAGGTCGGCGGCCTGCCGGGTGACGTCGTCCGCGCCGCCCATCGCGACACCGAACCCGGCCCAGCCGAGCATCTCGATGTCGTTGCGCCCGTCGCCGGCCGCGACGCTCGCCCCCGCTGCCAGCCGGAGGCGCTCGCGCAGCATCTCCAGCGCGCTGGCCTTGGAGACGCCGTCGGGCGCGAGGTCGAGCCACGCCGTCCAGCCCACGGCGTAGGAGACGCCGTGCAGCCCGACCCGGTCGACGAGGGCGTGGAAGTCGGCGGCGGACAGGTGCGGCGCCCGCAGCGTCACGCGGGACGCCGGTGCCTGGCACAGCTCCTCGAAGTCCACCACGGTGACCTCACCGGAGAGCTCGCCGAGGGGGAACGGGCTGGAGACCTTGTAGCCGCGGCCGACGTCCTCGACGGCGAACAGCCCCTCGGGCAGCTCGGCCCGCAGCAGCCGCAGCGCGGGCTCCGGGTCGAAGGTGACGACGTCGCTGATCTCGTGCCCGCCGTCGAGCGCTGGGTCCAGCCGCAGGCACACCGCCCCGTTGGAGCACACCGCCCAGCCGTGGTGCAGGTCGAGCGCCTCGAGGATCGGCAGCGTCGCGGACATCGACCGGCCCGTCGCCAGCACCACGTGGGCGCCGGTGTCGCGCAGCGCGGCGACCGCGTCCCGCACCGCAGCGGTCATCCGCTGGTCGTGGTCGATGAGCGTGCCGTCGATGTCGAGGGCGACGAGCAGCTCGGGGCCCGCAACCGGCACCGCGGCCGGGAGCGCGGCGCGGACGTCGTCGACGCTGACCTCGACCGGCGTCGTCATCGGCCCACCACCGGGGTGAGTACCTCGAGGCCACCGAGGTAGGGCTGCAGGCCCGCCGGCACCCGGACCGAGCCGTCGGGCTGCTGGTGGTTCTCCAGGATCGCCACCAGCCAGCGGGTGGTCGCCAGCGTGCCGTTGAGGGTGGCGACCGGCTCGTTGCCGCTGGCGCCGCGGTGGCGGATCCGCAGCCGCCGGGCCTGGAACGACGTGCAGTTCGAGGTGGAGGTGACCTCCATGTACCGCTCCTGGCTGGGCAACCACGCCTCGCAGTCGAACTTGCGGGCGGCGGAGGCACCGAGGTCACCGGCGGCGACGTCGATCACCCGGTAGGGCAGCTCGACCTTGGCGAGCATCTCCTCCTCCCAGGCGAGCAGGCGCTCGTGCTCGTCCGCCGCGTCCTCGGGAGCGGTGTAGCTGAACATCTCCACCTTGTTGAACTGGTGGACGCGGATGATGCCGCGGGTGTCCTTGCCGTAGGAGCCGGCCTCGCGGCGGTAGCAGGTGGACCAGCCGGCGTAGCGCATCGGGCCCTGCGAGAGGTCGAGCAGCTCGTCGGCGTGGTAGCCGGCGAGCGCGACCTCCGAGGTGCCGGTGAGGTACAGGTCGTCGGCCGGCAGGTGGTAGATCTCGTCGGCGTGCGCGCCGAGGAAGCCGGTGCCGGCCATCATCTCGGGGCCCACCAACGTCGGGGTGATCATCGGGGTGAACCCGGCGGCGATCGCCTGGTCCATCGCCGCGTTGAGCAGCGCCAGCTCCAGCCGGGCGCCGATCCCGGTGAGGAAGTAGAAGCGGGCGCCGGCGACCTTCGCGCCGCGCTTCATGTCGATGGCGGCCAGCCCCTCCCCCAGCTCGAGGTGGTCGCGCACGTCCCCGGCGAGCTCGGGCCGCGCGCCCTCGTGGCGCAGCACGACGAAGTCGTCCTCACCACCGGCGGGCACGCCGTCGAGGACGATGTTCGACAGCTGCCGCAGCACCTGGTCGGCAGCCTCGCCCGCGGCGGTCGCGGTGACGTTGGCCGCCTTGACCCCCTCGGCGAGCTGCTTGGCGCGGGCGAGCACCGCGGGCCGCTCCTGCGGCGACGCCTTCCCCACGCTCCGGCTCACCGTGTTCTGCTCGGCCCGCAGCTCCTCGAAGGCGGTGAGGGTGGCGCGGCGCTGCTCGTCGGCGGACAGCACCGCGTCCACGAGGTCGGGGTCCTCGCCCCGGGCGCGCTGGCTGGCACGGACGGCGTCGGGGGTCTCGCGGAGGGTTTTGAGATCGATCACGCCCCGAGCCTAACCGGGCGGGCGGCGTCAGGGGGTTCGCACCAGCAGCCCGCCGGGCTGCACCCGGGCATGGACGGCGACGGCGTCGCCCAGCAGGTCGCCGTCGACCTGGACGGGCTCGGGCTGCGAGGTCCGCACGGTGACCGTCTGCGAGCGCCGGAAGTCCATCGTCCCGGTGGCGTAGGGCAACCGGTCGTTACGGATGCCCAGCCCCTGCAGCACCACCTTGCCGAGCAGGTCCACCCAGCCGATGAGGCCGCCGCGGGTGTCGATCGCGGCGATGTCCAGCCAGCCGTCGTCGAGCTGCGCGTCGGGGAACAGCACGACGCCGCCCGGCAGCCGCCCGCAGTTGGCGACGAGCACCGTGCGGGCATGGAACGCCGCGGACTCCTCGGAGCCACCGATGACGATCGTGGCGTGGATCTTGCGCCCGACGAGGTGCCGGACCCCGCCGACGAAGTACGCGATCCAGCCGATCTTGGCCTTGAGCTCGTCGTCGGCCCCGCCGACCATCGCGGCGTCGAAACCCATCCCGCCGATGACGAGGAACACGTGCTCACGCTCGTCCGACCCGGTGGGGACGGGCGGCGGGGCAACGGCCGTGCTGCCCGCCGGCGCGCCGTCGTCGCTGCCGGTCTGCGCCTCGCCGGCTGCCGGCTCGTCACCGGGGGCGGGCTCGGCCCGTTCCAGCCGTAGCCAGCCGAGGTCCATCGGCCGGTCGCGGCCGGTGACCGCCACCGTCACCATGTCCCGCATCCCGATGAGGGGGATGTCGAGGTTGCGGGCCAGCAGGTTGCCGGTGCCCAGCGGCAGCAGCCCCATCGGGACGGTGCCGCCCGCCAGCCCTTCGGCCACCGCCCGCACCGTGCCGTCCCCGCCGGCGGCGATGACGACCGACGCGCCACGCGCGACCGCCTCGCGCGCCGGGCCGGCACCCGGGTCCTCGACCGTGGTCTCCAGCCAGATCGGCTCCGGCAGCCCGGTCTCGCCGGCGACCTGGGCCACCAGCTCGCGGATCCGGTCCCAGTCACGTTCCTTGGACGGGTTGAAGACGACCGCCGGTGGCCCTGGCGGCTCCTCGGACCGTGCCGCCGCCGGCTCGTCGTTCGCGAACGACGGCGTGCGGCGGCGCAGCGCCCGCCAGACCAGCAGCCCGACGACCAGCCCAGCGATCGCGACGACCAACGCCGCGACGGCGATCCACATCTCCCAGCCCATGGCCGAACCGTACTGCCTGGCGGTGCGCGCCACCGGGCGAGGCACCGCACCGGCGCCGCGCCCGGGCACTGCCGCGGCGCCGGCTACTGCGGAGCGGGCTCGTCCTCGGAGCGCAGCCGCGGGACGGGACGGGCGCCCTTGACCCCCACCTTGCCGGCGTAGAACGCCCGGACCCGGTCCATGTCGGCGGTGACGTCGCCGGTGAGCGTGAGCGTCGGGCCGAGCCCGGCGGTCATCACCCGGCGGTCGACGTAGCCGAGCGTGACGGGCAGCCCGGCCTCCCGCGCGATCCGGTAGAAGCCGGACTTCCAGTACGGCGCCGGGCCGCGGGTGCCCTCGGGGGTGATGACGAGGTAGGCCTGGCGGCCGCGCAGCTCGGCGACGAGCTCGGGGACGAGCCGGCTCGGATCGTCCCGTTGCACCGGGATACCGCCCAGCGCCCGCATCAGCCGGCCGAACGGACGCGTGAAGAGGCTCGCCTTGCCGAGGTAGCGCACCGGGATCCCCCAGTGCCAGGCGAGCGCGAGCATGAGGACGAAGTCCCAGTTGGAGGTGTGCGGGGCACCGAGGAGGATGCCGCCGTCGCCGGGGGGCGGCTGCGGGTCCGGCTGCCAGCGGCTGCACCGCCAGTACAGGCCCGCGAGCGCGCGACGGGTCCGCACGAGGCGCCGGCCGTCGCCGCCGGCGCTCACACCCCACCGCCGAGGAGCGTGGCCGCCCAGTCGCGGGCGGCGACGAAGTCGGCGTCGTGGGTGCCCGCCGCCAGGTGCGGCCGCTGCCGGTCGGCGCGCGGGTAGGAGCCGAGGAACCGCACGAGCGGGCACACCCGGTGCAGCGCGATGAGGGTGGCCCGGACCCGCTCCTCGGTCACGTGCCCCTCGATGTCCATCGAGAAGGAGTACCGCCCCAACGAGTCGCCCACCGGCCGCGACTCGATGCGGGAGAGGTTGACGCCACGGACCGCGAACTGGTCGAGCATCCGCAGCAGCGCGCCGGCCTCGTTGTCGGCCAGGTGGACGACGACGGTCGTCTTGTCCGCCCCGGTCGGTGCCGGGAGCACCCCGGGACGCGACACGACGACGAACCGGGTGACTCCGTGCGGGTTGTCCGCGACGCCGCCGGCGAGCACCACCAGCCCGTAGCGCTCGGCGGAGAGCTCGGAGCACAGCGCGGCGTCGTAGCCTGCCACCGCCCGGCTGCCGGCCTCGGCGAGCTCGGCGGCGGCCGCCGCCGTGGAGGTTGCCGGCACGTGGACCGCGCCGTCGAGCCGGCGCGCCGCCCACCCCCGGCACTGTGCCCACGCGTGCGGGTGCGTCGCGACCCGGGCGACGTCGTCGAGCGTCGTCCCCGGCAGGGCCGCGAGCACGAACTGCACCGGCACCACCACCTCGCCGACGACGACGAGCGGCCCGGCCGGTCCTGCCAGGCTGTCCAGGGTGGCGTTGACGCCGCCCTCGATGGAGTTCTCGATCGGGACCACCGCGCGGTCGACGGCGCCGGTGCGCACCGCGTCGAGCGCCGCGACGACGTCGGTGCACGGCACCGCGTCGACGTCCTCGCCGGCCAGGTGGCTGCGCAGGGCGGCCTCGCTGAACGTGCCGGCCGGGCCCAGGTAGGCGTAGCGGCTCGACGGCGTGTCGACCATGGCGTCCCTCTCCGCGTGACGACGCGCACCGCACCAGTGCGCGTGCCGAGCCTATGGCAGCGACGAGCCGCCCCGGCACGGCACGTAGGCTTCCGGCGTGAGGCGACGTAACCGACCCCTGGTCCGAGTGGGCATAGCTCTGCTCGCGCTCATGCTCGTCGCCGCGCTCGTCGTGCCGCTCGCCGGCTCGGCGTTCGCCGCGGTCGAGGACGAGGCGCCGACGACCGGCGACGAGCTGCCGGACGCCACCGCCGGCGTCGTCCTCCTCGGTACCGCCGGCCTGCGGTGGGAGGACCTCTCGGCGGTCGCCACCCCCGAGCTGTGGGCGCTGGCCGAGCGTGGGGCGATCGCGAACCTCGTCGTCCGCTCGGTCCGGACCAGCGCCTGCCCGGCCGACGGCTGGCTCGCGGTCTCCGCCGGACGGCGCGCGGCGGACGTCCCCGCCGCACAGACCGGTGCGTGCCGCCTGCTCGCCGACCCCGTCGACGGCGAGGTCCCCGGCTGGTCGACGTACCTCGAAGCAGCGGCGGACGCCGACTACGACGCCCGCCTCGGGCTGCTCGGCGACACGCTCACCACCGAGGGCGTCACCGCCACCGCGGTCGGCCCCGGGGCGGCGGTCGCGCTGGCGGGCGCCGACGGCACCCTGGCGGCCGACTACCTCCCCCGCCCGGCGGCACCGGAGGAGCTCGGCGCCGCCACCGCAGCAGCGACGGCGGGCTCCGCGATCGTCGTCGTGGACGTCGGCGCGGTCCGGGACCGCGGCAGCCCGCTGGTCCCGGCCGACGACCCCGCCTTCGCCGGGCCGCTGCCCGAGGAGAGCGATGACCCGACCTCGCCCGCGGACTGGCCGCTCGCCGGACTCGACCGCACCGAGCAGGTCGCCGCCGTGGAGGAGCGCGTCGGCGCCGTCGTCACCGCGCTCGGCCCGGACGCCACGGTGCTGCTCGGCTCGTTGGCGGACTCCGGCACCGAGCCGCTCATGCAGGTCCTCGCGCTGGACGGCCCCGGCCTGGAGCCCGGCCTGCTCGGCACCCGGTCCACCCGGCAGCCGGGCATGGCGCAGACCACCGACGTGCTGCCGACGGTGCTCGACCTCCTCGGGGTGCCGGCACCGGGCGGCCTCTCCGGGGCACCGGTGCTGCCCGCGCCCGACGGCCGCGGCGGCGCCGCGCGGATCGCGGTGCTCACCGACGAGAACCGCCACGCCGTGGCCGTGCGGCCGCTGACCGCACCATTCTTCTCCGGCCTCATCCTCGTCAACCTGCTGCTCTACGCCGCGGTGACGGTCGGCTTCAACCGGCGCTTCCTCGACCGCGTCGCCGCCTGGCTCGACCGCCGTCAGGCCGGCCGGTGGCGCCGCTCGGTGGCCGCCGACCCGTCGGTCGCGCTGATGCCGCTGCGGGCGGTCGCGGTCACCGTCGCGGCGATCCCGGTCGCGAGCTACCTCACCAACCTGCTGCCGTGGTGGCGCACCGGCTCGCCCGGACTGGTGGTCTACACCGCGACCGTCGCGATCGCGGCACTGGTCTCCGGCCTGGCGCTCGCGCGGCCGTGGCGCCACCACATCCTCGCCCCGGTGGCGGTGGTCGCCGGCCTCACCACCGTCGTCCTCGCGGTCGACGTCGTCACCGGTGCGCGGCTGCAGCTCGGCGCGCTCATGGGGATCCAGCCGCAGGTCGGCGGCCGGTTCTACGGCTTCAACAACTCCTCGTTCACGCTGTGGGCGACGGCGACCGTGCTGCTCGCCACCTGCCTCGCCGAGCCGCTCGTGCGCCGCGGCCGGCGGCGGGTTGCGGCGGGCGTCGTGGCGGCCGTCGGCCTCGTCGCCACCGCGCTCAACGGGCTGCCGGGCATCGGCGCGGACTTCGGCGGGCCACCGGCCCTCGTCCCCGCCTTCACGCTGCTCGCGCTGCTCACCCTGGGCGTCCGGCTCAGCTGGCGGCGGGTCCTCGCGGTGCTCGGCGTCACCGCGGTCATCACCATCTCCTTCTCGGTGCTCGACTGGCTGCGGCCGGCGGCGGACCGCACCCACCTGGGACGGTTCATCGAGACCGTGCTCGACGGCGGCCTGGTCGACGTCGTTCTGCGCAAGCTCGGCCAGAACCTGTCGAACCTGTTCGGCTCCACCCTGACGTTCCTCGCGATCGGCGGGATCGCGCTCGTCATCGTCGTCCTCAGCCGGCCGCTGCGGGAGGCCGCCCGCCGCGGCGACCGGGCGACCTACGGCTGGCTCGCCGAGGGGTCCTCGCTGCACCGGCTGGACGCCGACGCCCGGATGCTGCGCCCCGGCCTGGTGGCGCTGGGCGTCGCCCTCGGCATCGGCTTCGCGGTGAACGACTCCGGCATCGTCATCCCGGCGATCGGGGTGGCGATGGCGGTGCCGCTGCTCATCGCCGTCATCGCCGGCTGGCTGCTCACGCTGCGCGGCACGCTGCAGCCGCCCGCCGGACGCTAGGCGTCGGTGGCCGGCGCGGGCCGGGCGGCGATCGCTCGGTAGGGCTTGCCGGGCCGCTGCGTCGCGGGCCGGTCACCGAGCTGCTTGAAGCTGAGGCCGACGCCGCGGGCGCGGCGCACCGTGGTGGCGATGGAGACGTCGCGGTACTGCGCGGCGCGGTGGAACTGGCCACCGAGGTCGTTGCGGCTGGGGCGGTGCCGCAGGTCGCACGGCACCTCCACGAGCGTGAAGCCCTGCACGAGGAGGTCGATCGTCATGCCCGTCTCCACGCCCCACCCCGAGGCGAGCGGGCGCGCGGCCTCGAAGGCGGCCCGGGTGAGGCACCGCTGGCCGGACAACGGCTGCGTCGGGACCCAGCCGGTCGCTCGGGCGATCGCCCGCCGGGCCCGGCCGGTGACGATCCCCCGACCGCCGGCACCAGGCTGCGGCGGCAGCACAGCGATCGCGCAGTCGGCGGTGCCCCCACGGATGGCGGCCACCAGCGGGGCGACCCCGACGGCGGTGTCACCGAGATCGGCGTCGATGAACAGCAGCAGCCGGGGCGGCCCGTTCTCGACGTCGCGCATCGCCGCCACCGAGGCGCCGGTCTCCATCGCCGAGGCCTTGCCCCGGTTGACGGAGTGACGCACGACGACGGCGCCGGCAGCCCGGGCGACGTCCTGGGTGTTGTCGGCGGAGCCGTCGTCGACGACGAGCACGAGGTCCACGTGCGGAATCGCCCGCGCGGCTCGGACGGTCGCCGCAATCCGGCCACTCTCGTCCTTCGCCGGAATGATGACGGCGACCCGCTGAGTCTGCGCGCGGCCGGTCACATCTCGAAGAGTAGTCACTGGGAGGTCCGTTACGCAGGTCCTACGCCTCGACTCGCCGGTCCGCTATCGCAGCGTGACCTGCCGGGACACGATCCCGGCTCGGGCGCGGCGTGCCTCGGCGTCGAGCGGGTCCTTCTCGGCGAGCGCGGCAGTGAGCCGCTCGTCGAGCTCGCGGCACGGGCCGGCGAGCTCGTCCGCCTCGGTGCCCGGGGCCAGCTCCCAGACCGGGATGAGCAGCCCGCCGGCGCGGAACGCGCCGACGAAGCGTGAGCCCTCGTCGAGCGCCGACTCGCGGCGGGCGTGCAGCCGGGCGATGGCGTCGAGAACGTCCTCCTGCGGCTCGGGACGCGCCCAGCGCAGGAACTCCCGGCCCATCCGGCACCAGTACGCGGAGCTGACGCCCTCGACCGGGACGGTCTCGACGATGCCCTCGCTGGACTCCTCGAGGGCTGCGGTGACCTCCGCGGTGCGCTCGGCGTCGGCGCCCAGCCAGTAGGCGAAGTCGTCGTGGATGGTCGGCTCGAAGGGCTGGTCGAGGTCGAGGATGTCCTGCAGCCGCGGCCCGGGCTCGAGCTGGCCAAGGCTGAGCACCGGGTCGCCCGGCTCGGCCTCGAGCGCGAGGAGCAGCGCGGCGGCGACGTCGCGGCTGGCGTCGCCGGACTTGGCGGCGGTCTGCAGCGCGACGAGGATCTGGCCGTCCTCGCGGTGCAGCGCGGGCCACAGCTCGGGGAGCATGGTGGCGACGAGGACGTCGCGGCCGCCGTACTCGGCGGTGGTGCGCACCGTGGCGGTGGCTGCCGGCACGATCTCGCGCATCGCGACCCAGTCGGTCTCCCCCGGCAGGCCCTCGAAGGGACGCTCGACGAACGGGATCTCGACGCGCTTGACGCGGTTGCTCGGCTGCTGCCGGCGGCTCTTCTTACCCATGGTGCAGCAGCCTATCCGCGTCCGGCGCCGCCGGCCGCACGGGCCGCGCCGGGGATGCCCCGGTAGGTATCAGAGGACGCGCGGCTCGGCGGCGCCGTCGGCCCGGACCGGCAGCTCCGCCGCGGCCCAGGCCTTCATGCCGCCGTCGAGGTTCCGCGCGTCGTAGCCGGCCTGGTTGAGCCACGCCGTGGCGCGCGACGAGCGCCCGCCGGAGCGGCAGACGACGAGGAGGTCCTCCTCGGGCAGCTCGTCGATACGGGCGGTCAGCTCACCGAGCGGGATGTGCAGCGCGCCCGGCGCGTGGCCGGCGTCCCACTCCTCCTGCTCACGGACGTCGAGCAGGACGTGCCCGGCGGGGACCGGGGCAGCGGGGTCGAGGTCGGAGACGAGGAGGTCGGGCTGGTCGATGGAGCTCATGCCAGCCAGGCTAACCGAGGAGCCGGGCCTCTCGTCGAGCGGGCGCTGCCGCACCTGCCGGTCGCGTCCGACCGCTCTGCGGCGTCGCGCGAACTGCCCTACGGTTCGCGTCATGACTCGTCCGGCACTCGGCGCCTCGCTGGAGGACGGCTTCAACCGCCGTCTCATCCCGTTCCTCCGTCGGCGCGGGTGGCGCCCCACCACCATCGCCTTCACCGGCTACGGCAACCTGGACTCGCTACGCGTACTGGCCCGCGTCGTCCTCACCCGCGACGACGACGGCGCACCACCGGCCGCGGACGCCGGCGCCACCGGGACGGAGCTCGCCGAGGCCGCCGAGGCGGTACGGGGCTGGCGCTCCTTCGTCACCGCACCCGTCGCGTTCCTGCCGGTGGAGATCCGCATCGGCGCCGCCACCCACGCAGCGCGGGCCGACCGCGGCGGCTACCTCGACCTCCTCGTGCCGGACCACCGGCTGCCTGCCGGCTGGCACGACATCACGATCAGCGCCCGTGGCGCCCGCCCCACCACTGCGCGGGTGCTCGTCATCGGGCCGGAGACGCGCCTGGGCGTCGTCAGCGACATCGACGACACCGTCATGGTCACGCGCGTGCCACGGCCACTGGTCGCGGCGTGGAACACCTTCGTCCGGCACACCACCGCCCGTCAGGCGGTCCCGGGCATGGCGCAGCTTCTCCGGTCGCTGCACGACTCCCGGCCCGCCACCCCCGTGCTCTACCTGTCCACCGGGGCGTGGAACGTGGCGCCCGCCGTCGAACGCTTCTTCCGTCGGAGCGGCGTCCCCGCCGGACCGCTGCTCATGACCGACTGGGGACCGACCAACACCGGCTGGTTCCGCAGCGGCCAGGAGCACAAGCGCACCACCCTCCGCCGGCTCCTGATCGACTTCCCGCAGGTGCGGTGGCTGCTCATCGGCGACGACGGCCAGCACGATCCCGAGATCTACACCGAGCTCGCCCGGGAGCATCCCGACCGCGTCGCGGCGATCGGGATCCGGCAGCTGACGGCCGGCGAGCACGTCCTGGCCCACGGCACCCCGCAGGCGCTGGACGCCGGAGGCGGGCACGACGGCGGCGGGCTGCGCGGCACGCCGGACGTGCCGGTGGTCGCCGCACCCGACGGCCACGGGCTGCGGCGGGCGCTGGCCCCGCATCTCGACCGAGGCGACGGCCGGGGGTAACGGCAGACACCGGGCGACGGCGGTGGCAGGATCGGGTCATGCATGAGCGAGCCGGTACCCGCGCCCTTCCCGCTGACCTCATCGACGTCGATGCCGTCATCGGTGCCTACTACGACCGCGAGCCCGACCCCGAGGACCCGGCACAGCAGGTGGTGTTCGGCACCTCGGGCCACCGCGGCTCGAGCCTCGACGGCGCGTTCAACGAGGCGCACATCATCGCCACCACCGCCGCCATCGTCGAGTACCGCCGCAGCCAGGGCACCGACGGTCCGCTGTACATCGGCCGGGACACCCACGCGCTGTCCGAGCCCGCGTGGCGCACCGCCCTCGAGGTGCTCGCCGCCGCCGGCGTCGAGGTGCGGGTGGACGCCCGCGACTCCTGGACCCCCACCCCGGCCGTCTCGCTGGCCATCCTGCGCGCCAACGGTGCCGGCACCGGTGAGGGCGCCCGCGTCGCCGGGCCCGGCCGGGCCGACGGCATCGTCGTCACCCCGTCGCACAACCCGCCGCGCGACGGCGGGTTCAAGTACAACCCGCCGCACGGCGGGCCGGCCGGCTCCGACGCGACCGGCGCGATCGCCGACCGCGCCAACGAGATCCTGCGCTCCGGCGTCGGCCAGGTGCCCCGGGTCTCGGTGGAGCGGGCGCTGGCTGCCGAGACCACCCGCAAGCACGACTTCCTGTCCTCCTACGTCGACGACCTCGGCGGCGTCGTCGACCTCGGCGCGATCGCCTGGTCCGGGGTGCGGATCGGCGCCGACCCGCTCGGCGGCGCGGCGGCGGAGTACTGGGGCGCGATCGGCGAGCGCTACGGGCTCGACCTCACCGTGGTCAACCCGACGGTCGATCCGCAGTGGTCCTTCATGACCCTGGACTGGGACGGCAAGATCCGGATGGACTGCTCGTCGCCGTCGGCGATGGCGTCGCTGCTGGGCGTCATGCGCCCGGCAGACGGCTCCCCCGCGCCGTACGACGTCGCCACCGGCAACGACGCGGACGCCGACCGGCACGGCATCGTCACCCCCGACGGTGGGCTGATGAACCCCAACCACTTCCTCGCCGTCGCCATCGAGTACCTCTTCAGCCACCGGCCCGGCTGGTCGGCGGGCGCCGCCATCGGCAAGACGCTGGTCTCCTCCGCGCTCATCGACCGGGTGGCGGCGGGCCTGGGCCGGCGGCTCCTCGAGGTCCCGGTGGGCTTCAAGCACTTCGTGCCCGGGCTGCTCGACTCCTCCGTCGGGTTCGGCGGCGAGGAGTCCGCCGGGGCGTCCTTCCTGCGCACCGACGGCACGGTGTGGACCACCGACAAGGACGGCCTCATCCTCGCGCTGCTCGCCGCCGAGATCATCGCGGTCACCGGCCGCAGCCCCAGCCAGCTCCACGAGGAGCTCGTCGAGCGCTACGGCGCCTCCGCCTACGCGCGGATCGACGCGCCGGCGAACCGGGAGCA
Organism: Georgenia sunbinii; assembly: GCF_036421875.1. Classification (NCBI taxonomy): domain Bacteria; kingdom Bacillati; phylum Actinomycetota; class Actinomycetes; order Allobogoriellales; family Allobogoriellaceae; genus Georgenia; species Georgenia sunbinii. The sequence continues at coordinate 48,885 of NZ_JAZGOL010000002.1, forward strand.
GAAGGCCAAGCTCGCGGCGCTCAGCCCGGAGCAGGTGACCGCCACGACCCTCGCCGGGGAGCCGATCACCGCCCGGCTCGTCGAGGCGCCGGGCAACGGCGAGAAGATCGGCGGCCTCAAGGTGACCACCGAGAACGCCTGGTTCGCCGCGCGCCCGTCCGGCACCGAGGACGTCTACAAGATCTACGCGGAGTCCTTCAAGGGCGCCGACCACCTCGCCGCGGTGCAGGCCGAGGCGAAGTCCGTCGTCGACGCCGCGCTCGACGCCTGACGTCCCGCCCGCGCGGGTGGCGCGCCCGCCGGGGCGTCCAGCCGCGGCGGGCGCGCGGTCGCGGCGGCGCGGTCTCGCGCGCGCTGGGCTTCGCTGCCGGCGGGTGAAACGGGGGTTCGGCTCAGCCCGCCCTGTTGCAGACCCCGGACGATGACCGCACCCCCCGGTCGACCGTGAGCAGGGACGCGGGGCCGCGCGGGCGCGGAGTCGCAGGGACGCGGGGCCGCGCGGACGCGGGGCGGCGCGGACGCGGGGCGGCGCGGGCGGCGGCCCGGGGGGATCGGGCGGGTGGGGCATGATGGCGCGGTGCTCAACCCGTACCGCGGGATCCTGGCTCGGCCCGGCGCCCTGCAGTTCTCCGCCGCCGGACTCATCGCCCGGCTGCCGATCTCCATGGTCGGCATCGGGATCGTGCTGATGGTCTCGGCGCTGTACGGCTCCTACGGCCTCGCCGGTCGGGTGTCGGCGGTCTTCGTCGTCACCCAGGCCGTCTGCTCCCCGCAGCTGGCCAAGCTCATCGACCGCGACGGCCAGGCCCGGGTGATGCGCCCGGCGCTGGCCGTCGCGTGCGTCGGGCTCGCGGCGCTCATCGTCGCGGCCGTGCTGCACGCACCGGAGTACGTGCTCTATGCGACCGCCGTCGTCGGTGGCTCGACGATCGGCTCGATGGGCGCGCTGGTCCGGGCACGGTGGGCCCGCACGGTGTCCACCCCGGGCGAGCTGCACACCGCCTACGCCCTGGAGTCCGCGCTCGACGAGCTCACCTTCGTCGCCGGGCCGGTCATCGCGACGCTGCTCGCGACCGGGGTGAGCGCCTGGTCGGCCCTGGTGGCGCCGCTCGTCGCGGCCCTCGTCGGCGGCTACTGGCTGCTCTCCCAGACGGCCACCGAGCCCCCGCCGTCGGGCCGGCACGACGACGCGACGGCGGCCGGCGGCGTGATGAGCCCGGCGATGCTCGTGATCATGGGGATCTTCCTCGCCTGCGGCGCGGTGTTCGGCGGCGCGGACGTGTCGGTCGTCGCCTTCACCGAGGAGGCCGGGGCCAAGCAGCTCGCCGGCCTCGTGCTCGGGGCGATGGCGCTCGGCTCGCTCATCTCCGGCCTCGCCTACGGCGCGCGGCACTGGGCCAGCCCGCTGTGGCTGCGCTTCATCCTCGGCACGGCGCTGCTCACCGCGGGGACGGCGGCCTTCTTGCTCGCGCACTCCCCCGCCGTGCTCGCCGCCATCGCCTTCGTCGCCGGCTTCGCGATCGCGCCGACCCTCATCAACGGCAACGGTCTCGTCCAGTCGCTCGTGCCACCGCGGCGGCTGACCGAGGGGTTCACCTGGCTCGGCGCGGCCGTCGGCGTGGGCGTCTCGCTCGGGGCGTCGGTCTCGGGCACCGTCATCGACGCGGTGGGTGCGCGCGGCGGTTTCGTCGTCATCGCGCTGGCCGCGGCGCTCGCGCTGGTCATCGCCGTCGCCGGCTTCCCGACGCTCCGCCGCCGGGCCGGGCGCGAGCTGACCGTCTGACTCCTGCCGCCCGGATGCGCCGTCGTCGCCTCACCGTCAGACTTGGTCCGAGCAGTTCACTCGACGGAGCGGAGCAGTCATGGGTATCGGCGGCGGGATCTTCCTCATCGTGGTCGGCGCAATCCTGTCCTTCGGACTGGGCCCGGACACCTGGGAAGTGTTCAACATCAACACCATCGGCTACATCCTCATGGCGGTGGGCGTCATCGCGCTGATCCTCGCGTTCGTGATGCAGCGCCAGCGCCGCAACACCAGCCACACCGCGTACGTCGAGCGTCACGACATGGGCAACCCGCCTCCCGGCAGCCCGCCGCCGGCGGTCTGAGACCAGTACGACGACGGCCGGTGGCCCTGGAGCTCTTCCTCCGGGACCACCGGCCGTCGTCGCGCCGGGTGGACGCTCAGGCGGTGGCCGGGCGTCCCCCGAGGTAGAGGTCGCTGAGCTTGGGGTCCGCGAGCAGCTCGCTCGCAGGACCGGTGGCGAAGACCCGGCCGAGGTCGAGCACGCAACCGATGTCGGCCATCTGCAACGCTCGGCGCGCGTTCTGCTCGACGAGCAGCACCGCCACCCCGTTCTGCCGCATCCGGTCGACCTCCTCGAAGATCGTCGTCGTGCGCTTGGGGTCCAGCCCCATCGAGGGCTCGTCGAGCAGCACGACGTCGGGCCGGATCACCATCGCGCGGGCGAACTCGACCTGCTTCTGCTGACCGCCGGAGAGCAGCCCGGCGGTCGCCTTCCACCGCTCCGCCACGACCGGGAAGACCGACTTGACGAACTCGCACCGCTCCTCGAGGACGGACTGGTCAGGCAGCGAGTACCCGCCCAGCCGCACGTTCTCCTCGACCGTCATCTCCCGGAACACGCTGTGCCCCTGGAGCACGTGCGACAGCCCGTTGCGGAGCAGCTGCTGCGGGCCCCGCCCGGTGACGTCGGTGCCACCCAGGACCACCCTGCCGGACCGTGGCCGCAGCATGCCGCTGGCCACCTTGAGGACGGTCGACTTGCCGGCGCCGTTGGGCCCGACGAGGCAGACCACCTCGCCGCGGCGCACCTGGATCGAGAGCCCGCGCAGCACGAGCGCGGCCTTGCCGTAGCCGGCCTCGACATCGACCAGCTCGAGAACAACGTCAGACGCCAAGGTATGCCTCCAGGACTCGCGGGTCGGACTGGATGACGCCCGGGGCACCGGCGGCAATCTGCCGGCCCCGGTCGAACACCACGATGTGGTCGCACAGGCTCATGATGAGCTCCATGTTGTGCTCGACGATGAGGAAGGTCTTGCCCTCGTCGTTGAGCTCACGCACGAGCACGGCGATCCGCTCGATGAGAGCCGGGTTCACCCCGCCGGCGGGCTCGTCGAGCATGACGAACGGCGGGTCGGTCATCAGCGTCGAGGCCAGCTCGAGCAGCTTCTGCTGACCGTAGGAGATGTCACGCGCCTCGGAGCTCTCGAGGTGGTCGATACCGACCCGCTCGAGCATGGCCCGCGCCCGGTCGACGGTCGCCCGGTCGCGGGTGTTGGCCAGGTACTCCCGCAGCGAGCGCGGCTGGACCGCGACCAGCATGTTCTCCAGCACCGTCATCCGGGGAAACACCCGGCACAGCTGGAAGCTGCGGCCCAGGCCGGCGCGGGCGATCTTGTGCGGCGCCCACCGGGTGACGTCCCGGCCGTGCATGGCGATCGTGCCGGAGTCCGGCCGGATCATCCCGGTGACGCAGTTGAAGAACGTCGTCTTGCCCGAGCCGTTGGGGCCGATGAGGCCGTTGATCTTGCCCTCGTAGAAGGTGGTCGTCGCGCCGTCGACGGCGTGCACCCCGCCGAAGGACTTCTTGAGGTCGGTGGTCTGCAGCACCGCCGGCGCGTCGATGGCGTTCGCGGTCATCGGGTCTCCTCGGTGGTCGGGTCGGTGGCGCCGTCGTCGGGCGTGCGGACCGCGACCGGCGGCGCCTGCTGACGGTTGTCCTGCTCCGCGCGCAGGTCCTCGGCCGACAGCTCGCGGATCGAGGTGGCCTGCGGCCGTAGCCGTGCCCGCAGCTGGGCGACGCCGGTGAGGACGCCGTCGGGCAGGAAGAGCACGACGACGGCGAGCAGCAGGCCGGTGGCGATGAGGTGGAACTGGGTGTCGCCGTAGTTCATGACGAAGTACTCCAGCGCGGTGCCGATCACCAGCGCACCGAGCAGGGGCCCGAAGAGGAACCGGATCCCGCCGAGCAGCGCCATGAGGACGACGGTCGAGCCGAGCACGATGTCGAACTGGAAGATCGGGTCGAGGTCGCCGAACCACAGGCCGTACAGGCCACCGGCCACCGCGACGAACCCGGCGGAGATGACGAACGCGACCAGCTTGAGGTTGGCGGTCGGCGCGCCGAGCGACTCGGCCTTGTCCTCGTCCTCGCGGACGCCCTTGAGCGCCGCACCGAACCGCGACCGGTCGATGACCGACCACACGACCATGGTGACGGCCAGCAGCCCGAGGAAGAGGTAGAAGAACAGCTCGTGGTGCTCGGGGCGCAGGAGGTCCGGGAACGGACGCGGCACGACCAGGCCCGACGAACCGCCGGTGACGACCTTCCAGCTCTGGAACACGAGCTGGAGGACGAGCACGAGGGCGATCGTGACGATGACGAACGAGGCCCCACGGACCCGCAGCGCGGCGAAGCCGACCGGGATCGCGATGATCATGGTGCCCACCATCGAGATGAGGATGGCGAGCGCGAAGTGGATCTCGGTGTGGATCACCAGCAGCGCGGTGCCGTACGCACCGAGGCCGAAGAAGGCCGCGTGCCCCAGCGAGATGTACCCGGTGAAGCCGCCCATGATGTTCCACGCGGTAGCGAACACCGCGTAGTTGAGGACGACGACGCCGGCGCTGAGCATGTAGGAGTTCGGCGCGATCGACGGCCACAGCGCCAGCAGCGCGATGGCGACGACGATGCCGAGGATGGGGCGCCACCGTGAGGGGCTGCCGCCACCGACGGTCAGGCTGCGCCGGGTGGAGCGAGTGTCAGAAGCGTTGCGCAAGGCGACCTCCGAAGAATCCCTGCGGCCGCACCATGAGGGTGAGGAACAGTGCGAGATAGAAGATGGTCTGCGCCCACGTGGGCGTCAGCGGGATCTCGAGCATGACCCGCAGCACGCCGAGGAGAAGGGCGGCGACGGCCGCCCCCGGCACCGAGCCGAGGCCGCCGACGACGATGATCGCCATCAACGGGCCGATCCAGTGCCAGTGGAGGGACGGGAAGATCGTCGTCTGCAACGACAGCGCCGTGCCGCCGACGGCGGCGGTGGCCAGGCCGAGCCCGAAGCCGAAGCCGGCCACCTTGTCGGTGTCGATGCCGACGAGCTGGGCGGCGTCCTTGTGCTGGATCGTGGCCCGCAGCGCCCGCCCGAACTTCGTCTTCTTGAGGACGAGGTAGAGCGCGACGAGGCTGACCGCGGCGAGCGCGAAGGAGATGATCTGCACGACCGGGATCGCGGCACCGAAGAAGTCGATGCTCGACGCCCCGTACGGCAGCTGGATCCGTCGCTGGGTGCCGCTGAAGACCATCCCGAGCAGGCCCTCGATGATGAGCGCGATGGCGAAGGTGATGAGCACTGACATCATCGTCATGGTCGCCGGCTTGAGCCGGGAGATGAGGTAGCGCTGGATCGCGTACCCGATGCCGAAGAACAGCGGGATGGTGATGACCAGCGAGAGCATCGGGTCGAGCCCGGTGGTGCTGGAGAAGCGCCAGGCGATGTAGGCGGCGAGGACGATGAACGCCGCGTGGGCGAGCATCACCACCCGCATGATCCCGAAGTAGAGCGTCAGTCCCGCTGCCAGGAGGGCGTAGAGCCCTCCCAGCAGCACGCCGAGGATGAGGCTCTGGAAGAGCAGAGTCCCAGTGATCACCCGTGGATCACCACTCGGGCTTGGGGTAGACGAGCTCGGCCTCGGCGGCGTCCTCGGGCAGCACGATGGCGATCTCGCCGTCGACGTACTGCAGGATCATGTGCGCGCCGTTGGGCCGGCCGGCCTCGTCCCACGCGAGCGGGCCGACGACGGTGTCGACGGTGGCGTCGCGGAGGTAGTCGATGAGCTCCTGCTGGCACTCGCCCTGCTCGGCGCAGCCGACCGCCTCGACGGCGGCGGCGACGACCTGGCCGGTGGTGTAGGCGTTGGCCTCGTCCTCCTGCGGCGGCTCGCCGTGCAGCGCCTCGTGCGCCGCGACGAACTCGTCGTTCGACGGCCAGGGGGCGTTGTTGTCGTACCCGGTCGGGGAGAGGATGCCCTCGACGTCGCCGCCGATGGCTTCGGGGAACTCGGGGTTCGTCGGTGCGGTGGAGAACGCCGCCATCCGGGGCTGGTAGTTCAGCTGCTGCAGCGCGAGGATCAGGTTGACCGCGTCCTGGTACTGCGTGCCGCCGACGACGAGGTCGGGGTCGGCGTCGGCGATCTGCGCCGCGATCGCGCTGAAGTCGGTCTGGTTGGGCGGGTAGACCTCGTCGACGACCACCTCGACGCCCTCGGCGGCGAGCTTGTCGCGCAGGCCGTAGGCGGTGCCCTGGGCGAACGGGTCGTCCATCGCGGCCACGGCCATCGTCTGGGGGCGCTCGTCCTCGGGCATCGCCAGGATGTAGTCGACCAGGTGGTTGTAGTGGTCGGGCGCGATCGCCGGGGCGGCGTAGAAGATGTTCTCGAAGCCGTTCTCGAACACCTCGGCGGCCGCGGCCGCCGGCTCGACGAACAGCATCCCGTACTCCGAGGCGACCCGGGAGGCGGGCACCACGAGCCGGGTGGAGAAGGGGCCGAAAACGAGGTCGACCTCGTCCTGAGCGATGAGCGACTCGTAGTCGGAGACCACCCGGTCCGCGGAAGACGCGTCGTCGAGAATCTTCAGCACGACCTCACGCCCGAGCAGGCCACCGTTCTCGTTGACGACCGACGCCCACGTCTCGTAGCCGCGCTGGACACCCATGCCCGGCTCGGCGAAGTCACCGGTGAGTGGCAGCGAGATCCCGACGACGATGGTGTCGTCGGTGCCACCGCCGCCACCATCGCCCTCGTTGTCGCCGCCGCCGTCGCCGTCCCCGCAAGCAGCGAGCGCGAGCATGCCGACAGCCACTGCCGCCGTAACCCGAGTCAACTTCCTCGTCGACATCCGTCCTCCATCGTTGGTCTGGACGCGCTCTTCGAAAGCGCTTTCCCGACGGTACGGGTCCGGCGCTTCCGGCGCAAGAAGTTTGCTCGATCGTTATCCGAACGACGTCCGACCTTCGGCCCGCCCCCTCGACCCACCGGGCGGAAAGCGCTTGCCACGGCGGCGGTGATGGCCCATGATGGACGGGGCCGGCACCACGCCGTCGTCCGTTCCCGGGCGGCGCGCGACGCGGCGCCGGCCCGCACAGATACGTCGTCGATGAGGAGCGTCCGTGGCCAAGGTAGCGATGGTGACCGGTGGCAACCGGGGGATCGGGCTGGGCATCACCACCCGGCTGCTGGACGAGGGTTACGCGGTCGCGATCCTCGCCACCCGCGAGGAGCCCGCCGAGCTGATGGCCGAGCTCCGTGAGCGAGGCGAGGTCATCTACGTCCGCGGCTCGGTCGCCGAGATCGATGACCACCGCCGCTACGTCGAGGAGACCCTCAGCGCCTTCGGTCGCATCGACCTGCTCGTCAACAACGCCGGCGTCGCGCCCGCGGTGCGCGACGACATCGTGGTCGCGACCACCGAGAGCTACGACCGCGTGATGGACATCAACCTCCGCGGCCCGTACTTCCTCACCCAGGCCGTCGCGAACGCCATGGTCACCCAGCGCGGCGCGATCAGCGAGCTGCCCGACGTCCCGGTCGGCACGATCATCAACGTCTCCTCGACCTCCGCTGTCACGGTGTCGACCAACCGGGGCGAGTACTGCCTCTCCAAGGCCGGCATGGCGATGGCGACCCAGCTGTGGGCCGCCCGGCTGGCCCCCGAGGGCATCGTCGTCTACGAGATCCGCCCCGGCATCATCGCCACCGACATGACCGCCGGCGTCACCGAGAAGTACGACGCCTTCTTCGCCTCCGGCGCCGTCCCGATGCCGCGCTGGGGCCGTCCCTCCGACGTCGGCGGCGCCGTCGCCCAGCTCGCCGCCGGGCAGATGCCCTACTCGACCGGCAACATCATCGACGTCGACGGCGGCATGCACATCCCACGGCTCTGAGCCCTCCCCCGCAGCACCGACGCGCCGCGGTCCGGTGCACCCCCGTCCCGAGCAAGGAGCCGACCCCGTGAGCCACGACCCGCAGCCGATGACCATCGGCGGTCTCGAGGTCCCCGTCATCACCGCCAACACCGTCGTCGTCGGGACCGGCTCCGCCGGGTACGCCGCGGCGCAACGCCTGGTGGAGTTCGGCCAGGACGACGTCGTCATGGTCACCGACAAGATCGGTGCCGGCGCCAGCCGCAACGCCGGTTCGGACAAGCAGACGTACTACAAGCTCACGCTGTCCGGCGACCAGCCGGACTCGGTGCGCGAGATGGCCCAGACGCTGTTCGCCGGCGGCGCGATGGACGGCGACAACGCGTTGGCCGAGGCCGCGCTCTCCGCCCGGGCGTTCCTCCACCTGGCCGACCTCGGGGTGCCGTTCCCGCAGAACCGCTACGGGGAGTTCATCGGCTACAAGACCGACCACGACCCGCGTCAGCGGGCCACCTCGGTGGGGCCGTACACCTCGCGCAGCATGGTCGAGCAGCTGGAGAAGCGGGTCAACGCCAACGGCACCCGGATCTTCCCGGAGTGCCGGATCGTCGACATCATCACCGTCGACGGCGCGGTCGCCGGCCTGCTCGTGCTGCGCACCGACGTCCCGCACGACGGCAGCCAGAGCCCCTACCTGCTGCTGCGGTGCACCAACGTCGTCTACGCCACCGGCGGCCCCGCCGGGCTGTACGCCACCCGGGTGTTCCCCAACGGCCAGTGGGGCGCGTCCGGCGCCGCCTACCGCGCCGGCATCCACGGCAAGAACGTCACCGAGTGGCAGTTCGGCCTCTCCTCGACCAAGCCGCGGTGGAACGTCTCGGGCACCTACATGCAGGTGCTGCCCCGCTTCGTCTCCACCGACGCCGACGGCAACGACGAGCGCGAGTTCCTCACCGAGACCATCGACGACTACGGCCGGCTGCTGACCATGACGTTCCTCAAGGGCTACCAGTGGCCCTTCGACGTCCGCAAGGCGCTGGACGGCTCCTCGCTCATCGACCTCCTCGTCTACCGCGAGACGGTGCTGCGCGGCCGCCGGGTGTTCCTCGACTTCCGCCGCAACCCGGTGCATGACGAGCTCGACGCGACCGCGCTGGCGCCGGAGGCCTACGAGTACCTCGAGAAGGCCGGCGTGCTGTTCGGCACGCCGATCGAGCGGCTCAAGCACATGAACCTGCCCGCCTACAACTTCTACCTCGAGCGCAACCCGTACGTGGACCTCGAGACCGAGCTGCTCGAGGTCGACGTCTGCGCCCAGCACAACAACGGCGGGCTCGTCGTGGACTCCTGGTGGCAGTCGAATGTCGCCGGGTTCTTCCCGGTCGGCGAGGCGGGCGGCGCGCACGGGGTCTACCGCCCCGGTGGTGCGGCGCTCAACAGCGGCCAGGTGGGAGCGACCCGGGCGGCGCAGTTCATCGCCTCACGCCGCACCGAGGATCCCGTCTCGGCCGAGGCCTTCGCCGCCGCCGCGGAGCCGCTGCTGGCCGACGCCGTCGGGCTGGTCTCCGCGGCGACCGAGCGTTTCGCCGGCGGCACGGTGGACAACACCGGGGACCTGCTGCGCGACGTCGGCGAGCTGATGAGCGCCAAGGCCGGCCCGGTCCGCTCCGAGCAGTCGATCGCCGAGGCGCTCGAGCAGGTCTCGACCTGGCTCGGTGAGTACCGCGAGCTGGTCACCGCCGACGCCGGGTCGCGCCGCGCCGTCAACCGCACCTTCCTCGTGCGAGACATCCTCACCACTGCGTACGTCTACCTCACCGCGATGGCCGACTACGTCGACCACGGCGGGCGCTCGCGCGGCTCGGTGCTCTACACCGACCCCGAGGGCTCGCTGCCCGTCGTCGGGCACGGCCCCGACGCCGCGGAGGAGCTGGACCTGCCGGAGATCTTCCGCTTCCAGCTCGACGGCGGAGCGCTCGACGACGAGGTGCAGGAGATCGCCTTCGCGCTGGCCGCCGAGGGAGCCGGCGAGGTCGACCCGACGTGGCGCCCCCGCCGACCCATCCCGGAGGCCGACGACTTCTTCGAGAACGTCTGGCGCGAGTACCGCGAGGACGGCAACATCCGCTGACGCGGCCGCGGTGACGGCGCCAGCGCGGCCGGCGCGGCGCCGCGGCGCTAGGTGTGGACTATTGGACCTCAGCGGGCCGAAAGTCCACACCTAGCAGGACCGCCGGGGCCGCAGGTGGCGGGCCCATCGCCTGCCGCCGCTCTTCTCCACAGGTTTGCCCACAGGTCAGGGCATCATCCACCGGGCGCCGCCCAGACCGGGCCAAGGTGTGGCATGCCCTGGGACCGCCAACGGATCGACGAGCTCGCCGCAGAACAGCACTCCGTCGTGACCCGCGCGCAGCTGCTCCAGGCCGGTGCCTCGGACAGGTGGATGAGGCACCGCGCCGACGCCGGCCTGTGGCAGCGCGCCTACCCCGGGGTCTACATCAGCCACTCCGGCAAGCCGGAGTGGCTCACCCAGGTCTCGGCGGCCCTCGCGTATGCCGGTAAGGGCGCTGCCATCTCGCACTCGACAGCCTCCGACTGGTGGTTCGAGAGCGAGGCCACGCGGGACCAGAGATCGTCGAACCCGGTGGAGGTCAGCATCCAGGCACCTCGTACCGTGAGGCCACAGCCGGGGCTGCGGATCTACCGCCGCCGGCGGATGCCAGAGGCCTGGCGGGGCAAGGTCCGTGCCGTCAGGCCCGACGAGACCGCTGTCGACCTCATCGGTCGTGCCACGGCCGACGACGACATCATCGCCATCCTCAACCGCGCCACCCGCAAGGTGGTGCACCCGGGTGCCATCCTCATCGCGCTCGAAAAGCGAACTCGCGTCCCCGGACGGCGGCTCGTCGTCGACCTGCTCGGCGAGGTCGCCGACGGCGTGGAGTCGCCGCTCGAACTGCGGTACCGGCGCGACGTCGAGCGCGCCCACGGGTTGCCGGTCTCGCAGCTGCAGGCACGAGAGCGGCTCGGCGGTCGGTTGATCCGGGCGGACTGCCGGTACCGCGGCTTCGGGGTGAGGGTCGAGCTCGACGGCAAGCTGGCGCACCCCGGGGGCCGGACCGACGAGGACACCTGGCGGGACAACGCGGCGTTGCTCGAGACGGACGAGATCACCCTGCGCTACCGGTGGCGCCACATCCTCACCACCCCGTGCCGCAGCGCGATGCAGGTCGTGTCCGCGCTACGCAAGGGCGGCTGGCAAGGCACCCCGCGCCCCTGCGGTCCCGGATGCCCCGCGGGCTGAGTTGCCCACCAATGCCTAGGTGTGGAGTTTCAGGCCATGAGGGACCGAAACTCCACACCTAGCGGTTCAGACCAGGCCTACAGGTAGGGCTGCACCAGGCGGGCGTAGCGGTCGGCGATGGTCGCGATGACCTCGTCCCCCGGGGTGTCCCAGATCTGCTGGTTGAAGATCTCCACCTCGACGTCGCCGTCGTACCCCGCGGCGGCCACCCAGCGGGTGATCGTCGAGAAGTCGATGTAGCCGTCGCCCATATAACCGCGCGACAGCAGCGCGTCGGCGGCGAGCGGCAGGTTCCAGTCGCAGACCTGGTAGGAGGCGATCCGGCCCTCACGGCCGGCACGGGCAATCTGCTTCTCCAGCGTCGGGTCCCACCACACGTGGTAGGTGTCGACGACGACGCCGACGGTCTCCGGCGCGAAGTCCGCCGCCATGTCGAGGCACTGCTCCATGGTCGAGAGCACGGCACGGTCGGCGGCGAAGATCGGGTGCAGCGGCTCGAGCACCAGCCGGACGTCGTGCTCGGCGGCGAACGGCGCGAGCTCGCCGATCCGGTCGGCCACCCGCTGCCGGGCGGCGACGATGTCGCGGTCGCCGCCCGGCAGCGGCGGCACCTCCGGTCCGGGGGCGGCCGGCAGCCCGCCGACGACCATGACCAGCTCGCGGGTGCCCAGCGTGGCGGCCTCGACGATGGCGGCACGGTTGTCCTCGAGCGCCGCCCGGCGGCCGTCGTCGTCGGCGGCGGTGAGGAACCCGCCGCGGCAGAGCGACGAGACCCGCAGGCCGGCGTCGCGCACGATCGCCGCGGACTGCTCGAGCCCGGCCTCGGCGACCCGGTCGCGCCACAGCCCGACGGCGGGCAGCCCGGCCCCGACGGCCGCGTCGACGGCCTCCTGCAGGGTGAGCGCCTTGGTGGTGGCGGTGTTGAGGGAGAGCCGGGAGAGGTCGACCATGCTCACAGCGTGATCGCGGGGATGTCGAGCCGGCGGCCCTCGGCGGAGGACTGCAGGCCGAGCTCGGCGAGCTGGACGCCACGGGCGGCGGAGAGCAGGCCGAAGCGGTGCTCGCGGCCGGCGAGGACGTCGCGCAGGAACTCCTCCCACTGCAGCTTGAAGCCGTTGTCGAGGTCGTCGTTGGCGGGGACACCGAGCCACTGGTCGCGGAACGGCTCGGTCACCGGCAGGTCGGGGTTCCACACCGGCTTGGGGGTGTGGGCGCGCTCCTGCGCCACGCAGTTACGCAGGCCGGCGACGGCGGAGCCGTGCGTGCCGTCCACCTGGAACTCGACGAGCTCGTCACGGTAGACGCGCACCGCCCACGAGGAGTTGATCTGGGCGACGACCGAGTCACCGCCGGGCGTGGTGATGTCGAAGATGCCGTAGGCGGCGTCGTCGGCGGTGGCGGGGTACTCGTTGCCCTGCTCGTCCCAGCGGGTAGGGATGTGGGTGACAGCCTTGGCGGTGACGGTGTCGACGGTGCCGAGGATGCCCTCGAGGACGTAGTTCCAGTGGCAGAACATGTCGACGACCATGCCGCCGCCGTCCTCCTTGCGGTAGTTCCAGCTGGGCCGCTGGGCCGGCTGGATGTCCCCCTCGAAGACCCAGTAGCCGAACTCGCCGCGCAGCGACAGGATGCGGCCGAAGAAGCCCTCGTCGACGAGCCGGCGCAGCTTGACCAGCCCCGGCAGGTAGAGCTTGTCGTGCACGACGCCGGCGGTCACGCCGGTCTGCTGCGCCAGGCGGGCGAGCTCCACGGCCTCGTCGAGCGTCTCCGCGGTCGGCTTCTCGGTGTAGATGTGCTTGCCGGCCTTCATCGCCGCCGTCAGTGCGGGGGCGCGGCGGGAGGTCACCTGCGCGTCGAAGTAGATGTCGATGCTCGGGTCGGCGATGACGGCGTCGGCGTCGGTGGTCCAGTGCTCGATCCCGTGCCGTTCTGCGATCTCGCGCACGGCGCCCTCGCGGCGCCCGACGAGCACCGGCTCGAGCTGGACGCGCGTGCCGTCCTCGAGCTCGAGGCCGCCGGCGTCACGGATCGGCAGGATCGACCGCAGCAGGTGCTGGCGGTACCCCATCCGACCGGTGATGCCGTTCATCGCGATGCGCAGGGTACGGGTGCTCATGTGCTCTCCATCGAGGGGCGGGACGAATAATGGGAATGCGCTTTCCACACTAGGTGTCGACGTAGTGAGGTGTCAAGGACTTTGCCGAGCCAGGGCAATGGACGGCACGTGGGCCGGCACCGCAACAGGCGACCCGGTGCGCGCACCGGCACAGCCGGCCGGCCGAAGGACCGCCCGGTCAGCTCGCGGGCCCGGGCGTGGACTCCCGGATCAGCACTTCTCCGGCGATGGTGACGAGCTCGGGCGCCTGCGAGGGGTCGGCGAGTGCGAGCGCGGTGGCGGCGCGCCCCATCTCCTCCAGCGGGATACCCACCGTCGTCAGTGCCGGGGTGATGTCACGCAGGGTGGGGATGTCGTCGAAGCCGGCAATGGCGAGGTCCTGCGGCAGGCGCAGCCCGGCGTCGCGGGCGGCCGCCATCGCCCCGACCGCCATGACGTCGTTGACCGCGAAGACCACCTCCGCGCCTGTGTTCGCGGCCAGCAGCGCCTGCATGCCGTCGTAGCCGCCGTCGCGGGTGAAGCCGCTCTCGACGACGTCGGCGTCGGAAATCTCCACACCGAGGCGGGCGAGCTCGTCCCGGAAGCCGACGATCCGCTCCCGAGCCGTCAGGTGGGCGCGCGGGCCGCCGAGGATGGCGAACCGCCGGTAGCCCTGGGCGTGCAGCGCGGCCGCGAGCGCCGCGCTGCCGCCGACGTTGTCCACCTGCACGGCGTTGACGCCGAGGATCGGCTGACCGATCATCGCGACCGTCCCGCCATTGTGCTGATAGGCCTCGAGGCTGCGACGCAGCATCTCGTTGGCGGCCTCGTCGTCCTGCCGGCCACCGGCGAGGATGATCGCGCGTGCGCGCAGGTTCTGCAGCGTCTGGACGAACTCGAGCTCGCGCGTGGCGTCGTGGTGGGTGTTGGCCAGCGTCACGGCCAGGCCGGACTTCTCCGCCGCCTGGGTGACGCCCGCGGCGATCGATGAGAAGTAGGGATCGGCGATCTCGTGCACGATGAGCCCGAGGATGGTGGTCTTCCCGCGCGCCATCGCCTGCGCGTTCGCGTCGGGCGAGTAGCTGAGCCGGGCCGCTGCCTCGAGCACCCGTTCCTGCAGGTCGGCGCGGACCGAGCGGTCGGAGCTGCCGTTGATCGCCCGGGAGGCCGTCGCCAGCGAGACGCCGGCCTCGCGCGCGACGTCACTGAGGGTCACCGCCCGGCCGTTGCTCGCTCGGGTGCGCGGCGGCGTCACGGTCGACCGGCTCCAGGCCGCACAGCTGTTGACGCGATGGCGTCCATGCCTTCTCCTTCAACGTCATGGCGGCTCGTTCGCGCCTCCGGGGCGCGGGGCCGCCCCGCGAACTCAACGAACGGTAGCAGCAAGCGCTTACCTAGCCAGGGTGGTCCGAGAGTCGATCTTTGGACGGGATCGTCCGCTCTGCGCTGACGGCAGCGGCCGGCGACCCGAGACACCGGATGGGCAGCCGGGCCCCGCACCGTGAGTGGTGCGGGGCCCGGCTGGCGCTCACGTGCTCACTGGATCAGCGGCCGCGAATCACCGCGATGTCCAGCCCCGGGACGTAGCCGTCGTCACCGCTGTACGTCGCAGTCACCACGCTCACGCCGCGCACGGCCGGCAGCTGGACGACGGCGGTGCCGTCCTCGTCCAGCGGCACCTCGGCCACCTCGGACAGCCCGACTCTCACGGTGACGGTGCCCGTGGGCGTCGGGGTGTTCCCTCGTCCGGTCACCTCGATGGTGATCTCCGGAGAGGTCCCCGCCGGCACCGAGCTCGGCGCGTCGATATCCACCCGGGCGAGCGCCGGCAGCACCACGTAGGTCGCGGCGCGGCTCGAGGAGGCCTCGTGGCCCGCGCTGCCCGGGAACACCGCGGTGAGGCGGTGCACCCCGGCTGCCAGGTCGGCCGGCAGCGCCAGCGTTGCCGTGGCGGTGAGCTCGCCGTCGGGGCTGAGCTCCCCGCTGGCGATCACCTCGCCGCCGGCGTGGATCTCCACGGCTCCCGACGGCGCGGCGGACTCGCCGGTGACGGTCACCTCGGCGCTGGTCTGCGCACCGTAGGAACCGACGTGACGCGAGAGGTCCAGCGACGTCGTCGTCGGCAGCGGCACCTCGACCTCGGCCGGGACGGAGACCGCGAGGTCCCGCATCCGGCCGGTGTTGTCGAACGAGCCGAAGCCGATGCTCCCACCGGTGAAGGTGGTGTCGGTCGCGGTCATCAGCGGCCGGTCGAGGCCGTCGACCCACACCGCGATCTCACCGGTGTCGGCGCAATGGACGAGCCGGACGTCGTGCCACTCCTCGTCGGTGATCGCCGGCGGCGCACCGATCGCGCCGTCGTACTGGTCGTCGATCCGTTCCCGGTCGGCGTTGTTCACCTTGTAGATGCCGTTGTGGGCGTAGATCGTGTTGTCCTGCGAGAGGTGCGCGTAGTAGTACTCGGTGTCCGACTGGTGGCCGAAGACCAGGATGATGTCCCGGTTGTTCACCGATGCCGGGGCGTCGAGCCTGACCTCCGCCTCCATCTGCACCGAGCCGAAGGTCTCGTCGTCGAGCAGGGCGTACTCGAACGGCCGGCGGATGCCGTCGTCCGGGTTGTCGCCCGCCTCGGCGAGGATGATCTGGTCGCCCGGCAGCTCCCACTTGTCCGGGGTGCGCGGCGCCCAGTTCTCGGCCGCCATGAGGTCGGTGACCGGCTCCGCGAACGAGCACGACGGCGCGAGCGGCGGCTCGACCGGATGCGCGTCGAACAGCGCGTACTGCGCGGCCACCTGCTCCGCCGTCGCCACCGTGTCGAGGAACATGAGATCGTCCATGCGCCCGGTGAACGGGTTCGACTCGCGGGTGTTCTGCGGGAAGCTGCCGCCGATCTTGATCCCGGCCGGGACCGTGTCGGACGTGGCGCCCTGGCCCCACGGGTTGGTCGAGGACGTGTACTCGCCCTCGAGCTGCTCACCGTTCATGAACAGCTGCATCTCACCGTCGGCGAAGTCGAAGTTCGCCGCGAGGTGGACCCACTCCCCGCGCTCGAGGATCTCGTCCCAGGGGAGGTCCGCGGCGAACGTCCACGACCCCTCGCCATCGACGCGGCGTCCCAGGGCGACGAGCTTGAGCTCGCCATCGACGGTGATGACCTCGAGGAGCGCACGCACCCCGTGGCCGTCGGAGTCCCCGGTGAGCACGCCGGCGAGACCGATCGCGTTGTACCGGTCGTCGGGGTTCGCCGAGTTGGTGTTCAGCGCGGGGTGCAGGCCGGTCGGCTTGAACCAGCCCATGACGGAGATCTCCTCGGCGCTGGCGAAGGCTCCGAGGGAGTCCACGCCGTCGGCGTCGTACACGCCGGCCTTCCAGTCGTCGTTCGACTGCTCGGTCGGGCTCATCTGCTGCGTCTGCAGCGCCTCGCCCGCCCCCGGGTACGCGGCGTCCGCGACCCGCATCTCGACGCCGCCGTTGACGAGCTCGATGTCCGTGCCAGAGATGCCCTGGTCAGCCTCGAAGGTCTGCGCGCCGTCGACGGGGTGGTCGAAGTCGTAGTGCGCGACGACGTCGCCGGCGAGCTCGGGCAGCACGAACGGTGATTGCGCCCCGACGGTGCGGGCGCCGGTGACGGTCCAGATCTTGCCGTCGGCCTTGGACACCAGGTACAGCTCGCCGTCGGCGTCCGCGCCGAAGCGCAGGTCCACCCGCTTGTCGCCGACGAGCTCCTGGAAGGTGGTCTCCTCGCCGTCGTGGAAGACCCGCAGCTCCTCGATCGTCGCGAGGTCGGCGGGGTCTCCCTCGTTGCGGACCATCTCGTCGGCCTGGGTGGACAGCACCCAGCCGCGCACGAGGTCGGTGAAGATGTAGCGGCCCTGCAGCTCGGGGATCTCGCCGCGGTAGACGAACCCGCCGTTGAGCGCGACGCCGGCGTCACCGGTCTGGCCGGGGTCACGGTTGTGGTCGTAGGCGGCCACCGGGTAGGTGAAGTCGAAGTCCTCGGCGTCGTTCGGCGGCAGCGGGAAGATCTGCCGGTTCTCGGCGAGGAACGAGCCCTCGCGGACGGACCAGCCGAAGTTGTCGCCCGGCTGCACCTCGTAGACGGACTCGACCTGCCACTCGCCGATGTGGCCAAGGTACATCTGGTGGTCGCCCTCGGGATCCCAGCTGATGCGGTGCGGGTCGCGCATGCCGACGGCGTAGATCTCGCCGAGCGCGTCCTCGGTGTCGACGAACGGGTTGTCGGCGGGGATGCCGTACTCGCCGTTGCCGCTGTTGTCGCCGAGCGGGTCGATCCGGAAGATCTTGCCCTGGGGCGTCGCGAGGTCCTGCGGGTTGTTGTTGCCGACGCCGTTGCCGCCGTCACCGACGAGGATGTAGAGCATGCCGTAGTCGGCGTCGCCCTCTTCGACGGTGGGGTTGAAGGCGATCTGCTGGACGGTGTGCACGCGCCCACCGAACGGGACGCGCATGAGCTCGCGGCTGGTGCCCTCGAAGGTCTCGGCCGCCGGGTCGGTCGCGTCCCACTCGGTGATGACGCTGTGGAAGCCGGTGTTGCCGAACGCCGGGAAGTCGGGCTCGTCCTCGGTCAGCGCGCTGCCCGCCTCGGTGTGAACGGTGTAGAAGATGCCGTTCTCGGCGAACTCGGGGTGGAACTCGGCGAAGCCAAAGCCGGTGCCCAGGCCCGCATGGTTGTGGAAGTTGTCGACGAAGTGGTCACGCACGTTGAGGTACGGGACGTACTCGCCGGACTCCTTGTCGACGAGGTAGAGGATCTCGTTCATGTCCGGCACCATCAGCCGGCCGGAGCCGTCCGGCACCTCGTCGAGGTGGGTGATGCGGTTGTGCCGGATGAGGCGCTGGTCGCTCGCCGCGGGGGTGGTCGTCGATGCCGGCAGCTGGACGAGCTCTTCGACCTCGATGCCGACGGTCGAGAGCTCCGGGTCGGGCAGCGGGTTGAGGAGCGGCTGCGCCGACTCGTCGGCGACCTCGCAGTCCGCGACGTTGCCGGTGGGGATGTCGAGGTTCGCGCCGGCGGTGTCGATCGCGACGTCGTCGAGCATGAGACGCCCGGTGTTCGGGGCGTTGTTGATCCAGAAGAAGCGGTCGAGCGCGCCGTCGACGTTCTCCCGGAAGTCGAAGGTCTCCTCGGCGCCCTCGGGCAAGCGGGTCTGCTCCTCGTACGGGCCGCCCTGGCTGTAGACCGCGACCTCGTCGGTCTCGTTGTCCGCGACGATCCACACGCACTGCCAGACGTCCTCCGACCAGGTGCCCGCGGTGCGGAACTGGCCACCGTCCCGGACGAGGAGGGTGTCGTTGTTCTGGTTGTTCACGTAGGCGCGGCTGTGGGCGAAGTCCGACGGGTTGTCGTTGTCGGTGATGCCGAAGGAGGTGTCGACACTGCCCTCGCGCCGCATCCGGAAGAAGACCGTGCCGGTGTCACCGTCCTCGATGGCGGAGACCGCTCGGTGCGCCCGCTGGGTGGGTCCGGTCATCTCCAGGACCCGGTTGTTCTGGTTGACGGGGTCGGGGATCACCGTGGCTGCCGTCGAGGCCGTCCAGCCGTCCTGGCCGTCGAGGGCGCCGACGGTGTACTCCTCGAAGCTGAGGATCTCGGTGAAGCCGGGCTCCTCGGTCTGGGCGGTGGCCGGCATAGCCAGCAATGAGGCGCCCATCGCGGCGGCGGTGGCCCCCGCGATCACTGCTCTTCTGTATCCAACCGGTATTCGTGCTGACGTCATCGTCTGCTCCCTGTGTCGGTAAGCGCTTTCTACGCGCTTGCCAGCGTATCGGCGCTACGAAGGGAGCGGCATCCTGCGTTGGGAGGATTGACACCGCGAGGGCTAGGGCTAGGGGACCGGCGATGCCCCGAGAGCGAGCATCCCAACCGACCACCTGCCGACTAGAAGCCGATCGGCACTATGCCGCTGCAGGCCACGACTGGCCGCGTGGCCTGCAGCGAGGCATTCACCGCTGCACGAACGGCCGGCCGTCACTCCCCCATGTAGCGATCAATGAGCTCAGTCCCTTAAGGTCCTGCGCTCGAGAGCTAGGCGCCTTCGCATCCTCGGCGAAGTAGCCAGTGGCTTGCCACTCGGCGGAGACCGGGAAGTCCATGTGCGGTGCCAGCTTTTCGAAGAGAAGACGAGCGCGAGCATCACCCTCGGCACTCACGCTGAAGGTGCCGCCCCTCTCCGCACGGACGGCAAGATCGTGATACGCCCCGGCGAGGACGCGGACGATCGTGACAGATCCGAGGAGACTTCGATTACGCAGCTCAACGGGATCGATATCACCCTGCGCCATCTCTTCGAGGTCGTCGAACGATGAGCTGAGCGCCTCGAAGAACGATATGGCGATCTTGGTGAGGGGAGTTTCGTTCGCTTCCACCTCAAAGGCACTCGTCGCCCGGCCCGACATACCAAGGGCAACATGCTTGACAATGTCGGAGACATTTTTGGCGCCAAGCCAGGACTCATTCTGACCCATGACGCGATCTCGTTCGAAGTCGACTCGATCCCGCAAAATGGGCAGCTCGCGAACAATGCTAGTGGTCACACGGTTCGCAATCTGGCGTTGGTCGAAGCTCACCGTGGTCGACTTCGTGATCCCCTTAGCGTTTACCGCGATGTCGCTAAAGTACTGCTTGTGAGTCTCGGCGTCCAGCCCCTCGAGGATCTCAAGGGTGACGTACTCGCGGCCGAGCCGCTCCTGATCTCTTGTGGCCTCTCGCGTCAAACCTTCGTAGTACTGGATACCGACTGGATCCTCGGCACGCTTGGACCGCTCGAGTTGCTCGCGGCTCTTTTTCAGGTCGTCAGAGATGGTGTCCGCGATGAGCTTCCATCCGAGGATGCGATGCTGCCCGTCGAGAATATCTAGCTCACCAGCGGTGTTGTATGGCAACTTTAGGACGCCAACTTCGACGCCACCCGCTGCGTACTTTGGGTCGAAATTGTCGAGCAAAGGCGCCAATGTGTCGAGCAACAATGGTGGCGACACCCATTCTTGGTTCGCCCGCCAGTACTGCCCGAACTTTCGCGCATGCGTTAAGTTGACCCGCCGGTTACCCTCGAACGGCTTCTCCGGATCAGGAATAGGCAGATGAGTCGAGATCAACCGCAACGGCAGGGCGACAACGTAGACACTGCGCCCAGCCCGCGTGTACCGCTGCGCGAGAAGCGACCGCCGATCGTCGTAGCCACTGAGATGAAGTTCTTCTGCCACCGGGACCTCTTTCTTAGGGAAGGTTAATTCTTGCGCTTGCTCAATAGACGTGAAATGGCTGACGCGACGACTCCACCGGCTCGATTCGGCACGGCGCGTAGGTCGCGTCGGGTGGGTGCCTGGGGACGCCGACTCTCAGAGCGAGGGTAGGTGTTCTCATCCAGGGATCGGTGCTTCGGAGTCACCACGGTCGGCGCCTTACCTCCAGGGTCGTCAGGCAACGGCGCTGCCGCACTCGTCCCAGCTTCAGCCCGCACGTCGGCGCACTGTCGGTTGAGTGTGGCCTCACCAACGTGATTCGCATCTGCCGCCTTACAGTCATCACGAGAGCCATGCGGATCGGCGTCCAAAACGGGTGCTCGTGAGCCGCCCGCCTCAGATACTGCCGCCAACGGCATCCGTGGTACTTTCCCATCTTTCGGCATGGGTACGTGCTCAGGTGCGACGGCGGCACTCGAGAGGGGTGACCGCTCAGCCGTCGACACTCGGATCACCGCGCTACCGAACGCATCGAGTACTGGCCTTTCCGAAGGCTGGTCAACGGCTTGGGTCTGCAGCACGCGGTCGCGTTCCTGACGAGCACCGTTGTCGTTCGCGCGGAGATCGCCCCCCTCTTTGGCATCGTCGGCTGCGCCGTCGGTAGTGAGCTGGCCGTCGGCCTCGCTGCTATCGCTACTCTCGAAGGGTTCCGGGCTGGGTCGGACAGGCTCGGGATAGCGACACATGACATCGGACCGGTATTCACACAGTGCCTCAGACCGGCTGGGGTGACGCAACTTGGCCATGGCCTTCGCTTCGATCTGACGGATCCGCTCCCGGGTGACGCCGTATACCTGGCCGATCTCCTCGAGGGTTCTTGCCCCACCGCCATCGAGTCCATAGCGCATGGCGATGATGCCCGCCTCACGCTCGGAGAGTGTGTCGAGCACGTGGAAGAGGTCCACTCGAAGCTGTTCATTCCAGAACTTAAGAGTAGGAACCAGGTCATCGACGTCCTCGATCTCGTGCCCGAACTCGACGTCACCGCCATCGCCTAGTGGTGTGTTCAGGGAGATCGGCTTGCGGTTGTACTTGAAAGCCTCGACAACTCCCTCCAGGGATACCTCGGCCTCAAGCGCCAACTCCTCCGTCGTGGGATCGCGACCGAGATCCCATCGCATCTCACGCCTGAGGCGGGTGAGCTTGTTGATGACCTCGACCATGTGGACCGGGATCCGGATGGTGCGGGCCTGGTCGGCCATCGCACGGGTGATCGCCTGGCGGATCCACCAGGTGGCGTACGTGGAGAACTTGTAGCCCTTGGTGTAATCGAACTTCTCCACTGCCCGGATGAGGCCGAGGTTGCCCTCCTGGATGAGGTCGAGGAACAGCATCCCGCGACCGGTGTACCGCTTGGCGAGGGACACCACCAGGCGCAGGTTCGCCTCGAGCAGGTGGTTCTTGGCCAGCCGGCCGTCATGCGCGATCCACTCCAACTCACGCCGCAGCCTGGCCGCGATCTCCTCGTCGCCGGCGAGGGTCACCCCGGCGAACAACCCAGCCTCGATCCGCTTGGCCAACTCAGTCTCTTGCTCGGCGTTGAGGAGCGCGATCCTGCCGATCTGCTTGAGGTAGTCCTTGACCGGGTCCGCGGTGGCCCCGGCGGTGACGACCTGCTGGACCGGCGAGTCGTCGTCGTCGGCGTCCGAGACGATGAAGCCGGTGTCGGCCACCGCAGGCGAGGCCACGGTCTTCGCGGCGGCCTTGGGCGAAGCCTTGGCGGGAGTGGTCTGGTCGGCGCTCTCCGCGGGCGCCTTGGCCGCGGACTTCGCCGGCGCCTTCACGGTCTTCGCGCCAGTGGACTTGGTGGCTGCCGGGGCCGTCGCCTTCGCCGATCCCTGCTTCGCCTGGGTCTCATCGATGGCCACGGTGCTCTCGTCCCGCGTGGGGGTGACCTTGACAGCCGGTGTTCGCTCGGATTGCGTGCCCAATTTGCCCGTTCGAGGACCGTCGGACTGCATCACATCGCGACGCCGTGCGAGCACGTCCTTCGACGGCAGCGCCATATCCTCGGGTCTCGTCTCCGTGCTGTCCGAGCGAAGCGGCTTCACGTCGGTCGACAAGCCGGTCGGTGCCGGCTCCGGTGCCAAGTCAGTGACTACGCGCTCATGTGGGAGCCGGGGCGCCGCGATCCTGTGTTCATTCGTGAGTCCCCTGACAAGGCGAGTGAGGGCACCCTGCGGCAATCCCATTAGCGAGAACAGTCCGAGATCGTGAATGGGCTTGGTGACGGACGCGGCCGGATAAGCGCCCGCACGATGGTCGAGGTCCTCAATGAGCAGTCGGAGGTCCACAATGATCGTCGCAGGCCGCGGCAGCGATGCGGCAATGAGAACATCATGGTCACCGACGGCTCCCACAACTGCATCAGAAAGCTCCTGCGTGCCAACCATGCTCCGCGTCAGAAGGCGTGCAGCCGCCTGATCCATGGTGAGGAGTTCACTGCCGACAGCTTGAGTCACCATGTCGACGGTCGCCAGGCCCTCGAACCTACCGAGCGCCGGCACGACGCGCTGCGCCCATCGGTACCGCTGTCGTACTGGCTCGAGCGCCTCGCACACCGCTAGCCAAGTCGACGCGGTGAGACCGCGATGCAAGCCGAGTCGTCGCGCCACCATCGTTACCGATCGGGCCGAGCTGCATGGTGCCCGCAGCTCGGCCATTGCGCGGGCGACTTCGAACTGCGTCTCCGGCAACCGGATCTCTTCGAGGACGGAATCAATCGTCGTCGACAAAACACCTCGTGAACCTTCGGCGTGAACCGATGGTCGACTCGACTGGGACAACGAATGGCCTCGGACTCTTCAGGATGTGGCAGTTTGGAGCGACGAGGGCAGCTTAACCACGGGCTCTGACATCTCCGGAACCCTGGGCTTCCCGGCGTCCAACGTCATGAGCCGGCGAACCGCGAGTAGCGCCAGTCGAGCAGCTCTCGCGACGGTTGATCGCGCCGGCGAGCCGGCACCGTGAGATGGCGACCGTGCATCGCCTGGAGACCGTGCTTAAGCATCGGCCCGTCGACTTCTGCGAGCAGGTCGAGCGCGATACGGACCTCGTACTCGGGCGTCACGCCGAGCATGTTTGCGTCGTACGCCGCGTGGTGGATCTTGCACAGTGATAGCCCGTTGTCGACGGTCGGCACACCACGCTCATGGCCGTCCGGAACGATGTGCGCGGCGTCCAGCAGCGCACCGTGCTTGAGCTCGCACACCGCGCACCGGGTCTCGTACGCAACGAGCACCCGGGTCCGGAACGCCGGCTGGTGGAGGCGCTGCTTGGCGAGTCGCAACGCGTACTCGCGCTGCGGCGTCGTCAGCTGCTTGACGTCGGGCAGGAACGTGAACGATTCGTCGAGGGCGATGATGAACGAGCGCTCCTCGGGATAGTCATCGACGACGTACACCGGCATCACCGGGGTGTAGATGTTCGCCATCTCCTTACGGAACAGGATGAGTGGCTGGCCGGTCTGCAGGGCATTTCGCAGCTTGCGGTTGTCGCCACCCCACTCATCGCCGTCCCGGTACGAGTAGTGCAGCAGCCCATCCTCGGACTCGACGTCGTCGTACGGGCCATGCACCGAGGCGACGATGGAGAGCGTGGATTCGAAGTCCCGAGGGTTACGGATACCGCGTGAGAAGTCGATGAGCGGCAGCTTCTCGCCGTCGATCCGGTGGTCGAGCAGTTCCTCGCGTCGGACGAAACCACCGTTGGCCTCGGCCCGCTCCTGGACCCACGCCATGATGCGCACGCGGAGCGCAGATTCTAGGGCCGAGTCCATGAGCTCAGCTAAGCACGACGGACGGCCCAGCAGGCCCGAATCACAAGAAGAGACCAGGGGCCCTGCACCTGGTGTGGTGCAGCGCCCCTGGTCGCGTGAAAGTGAGTCGTCAGGAGACGCCATCCGGTGTCCGGCGCACACCGAGCGTGTCGCGACCGTCCCCGTTCCAGTCCCCGACGTACACCTCGTCACCCACACGGCCGTAGGAGATCGCCAGTTCCGCCTCGCCACCGGTGAGCGAGTTGTTCACGTGGTAGGCCTTGCCCCGGCGCACCGCGAAGGTGTCGTGCCCGTCGCCGTCCCAGTCACCGGCCAGCGTCACGTCACCTTCCCGGCCGAATGTGAAGACGTGATCGGCGTCCCCGCCGGCGATGGTGTTCTTCACGTGGAAGTTCGTGCCGCGGCGTACCGCGAATGTGTCGGTGGCGTCGGCGTCCCAGTCACCGACCATCACCTCGTCGTCCGCGCGGCCGTAGGAGATCACCTGGTCAGCGTCCCCGCCACGCAGCGAGTTCATGACGTGGTACTCGCTGCCACGGCGCACCGCCAAGGTGTCGATGCCGTCGCCGTCCCAGTCACCCACCAGCACGACGTCGTCCGCGCGTCCGTACGTGAAGACGATCTCGGCAGCCCCACCATGCGGCTCGTTGCTCACGTGGAACGTGTTGCCGCGACGCATCGTGATCGAGTCCGCCCCGTCACCGTCCCAGTCACCGATCAGCACCTCGTCGGCGAACCGGCCGTACTGGAACACATGCTCCGGGACACCGTCCCACCCGTCGTTGAGGAAGAACCCGAACCGCTGAGTCGGCTCCTCGGGCTCACCCGGCTCACCTCCGGTGGTGAACGTCGCCAGCGGCGACACCGCGCGACCCTCGGTGGCATTCTCCGCCACCACGTACCACCCGTAGGTCTCACCCGGCTCGAGACCCGTCCACTCTGCCGACGCAGCTTCACCGGAAGCCACCGTGACGGAGCCGATGGCGTCGTCGGAGAGCACCGCGACGGAGACTGCATCAGTGGCGATCGACGTCGTCCTGCTCGTCAGGTTGACCGGGACCGTGAACTCATCCTCTCGCCCGTCGTAGCGGGACGCGGGGTCGAACTCAGTGGCACCGTGGTTGTCCATCCACGGTGAGTACGTGTCAACGGTCATCTCCGAGCGGTCCACGTCGAACTGCAGGAACCGGAAGAAGCCGGCCATCCGCTCGCCGTCAACCTCGTACGCCTGGTAGTCCGCGAGCATCTCGACGACGTTGTGCCCCGGCTCGGCAACGTCCGTGAGTACGTTCGTACCAACACCGCTCACGTGCCCGGACAGCACGAGGAACACGTTGGAGTGCTGCGAGACCAACGAGTCGAAGATCGGCTGACCGTCCGGGCTCGCGTAGCCCGCGCCACGACCGTCAGGAGCACTCGACGCGCCGAGGTAGTCGTGCGACGCGATGATCGCGTTGCGGTCGGGGTACTGGGAGAGGATTTCGTCCGCCCAGATCAGCTCCTCGTCGGTGACGTAATACGCCAGGTGGAGCGCGATGAAGTCGAGCCCACCTGCGGAGAAGAGGTCGTAGTGGTTGGAGTTGTCGCCCTCGCGCCACGGGGCACCGTACTCAGCGTTCTCCCACGAGTCCGACAACGCCTCGTACCGCTCGGGACCGAAGTACTCGTTGTACAGGTCCTCGTCGGCGCCGAAGACGTTGTCGTGGTTGCCGGAGAGCACGCCGTTGGGGATGCCCGCGTCGTCGAGGATCGACTGCATCTCGTCCGCAAACTCCCACTCGGCGCGGACCTGGGCGTTCCAGTCCTCGTTGTCGGTGAGAAGGAAGTGGTTCTCGGTGATGTCACCGGAGTGAAACGCGTAAGCGATGTTGCGCTCGTCGGCGTTATCGACGATCCACTCCGGGATCGCCCGGTACGCCTGCGCGAACGCGGCGCGCTCCTCGGCGGACTCACGCTCCGTCGCGCCCTCCGACAAGTACTGCGTGTCAGTGTTGTGCACGAGCGAGAAGTCGTAGGTCCCCGGGTCGCGGAACGCCTCATCGGGATCCTCCGCGATGTCGTCGGCAAACGGGTCGTAGCCCTCGACGAGGAGGTGCACCTCGGCCCCGTCGACGTGCTCGACGCCGGCAGTACCGGACGCCTCCGTCGGCCCGTCGGCCGTGCCGCGGACGTCGGTGGCCTTCTCCCAGACGAGCTTCTCGGTGTTCCACACGTGCAGGCGGACCCCTCGCGCGGGGTCGACCTCGCCTGACCACGACACGACGAGCTCGTCGTCCGCGGCAGCCTCCACAGGCACGTCGAACCGCTGGTAGGTGACGCCCTCGGCGGCCGGGCTGCGCAGCACCTCACCGTCACCGGGGCGCAACGCCACGGTGTCCGCCTCGGTCTGCCCGGTGAAGTCCAGCTGGCTCACCGGGAGCTCTTGCGCGGTGCCCTCGTAGGCCGCGTCAGGGAACGTCGGGTTGGCCGCGTAGAACGTCGCCTCGAGGTCCGAACCGTTCGGGTCGACAACCTCAGCGTGCAGCGTGACGTCGCTCCCCTCCTCGCTGCTCCCGCTCTGCGGGGACATCGCCCCGACGTTCGCGGAGTTCGGCGACGTCGTGAAAGAGACGACGTGGCGAGCGGTGTTGCCCAGCTCGTCCTCCGCCTCGACGACCAGCTCGTGCTCACCGGCCGCCAGATCGTCCGAGGAGATCGTGTCGCCGACGGCGACTACCCCGCCGTCGAGCGTGAGCGTGGGGGTGCCGCGGACACCGGCCTCGTCGGCGACCCGGGCATCAAGGGCGACGTCTCCGATGAGAACGCTCCCCGCAGCCGGAGTCGAGTCGATGAGCGCGGGCCCGGTGTTGTCGACGACGAGGCCGTGCGTCGTCGTCGCGCCGCCCGCGGTGCTCGCGGTGACCTCGTGAGCGCCGTCGGGGAGCTGGGTGGTGTCGAGCACGTGAAGGAGTCCGGCGTCGGCACCTGGCTCGCCGCCGATGGTGAACGTGAGGTCGATGGAGCGCGGTCGGGTCTCGTTCGACCCACAGTTGCCGTCACCAATAGTGATGTCCGAGGGGTTGGCGTCGTCGCGGATCTCGGTGCCGTCGGCCAGCGCGAGGCGGAAGTCGTCGAGGACGAAGTCGTCGTAGTTCATGCCGCACGAGCTGGGACGCGGACCCGCGCCCAGCGTGATCGTGTTCTCCCCGTGGACAAGGAGTTCGTACGGGACGCTGATGTCCGTCGTCGTGCTCGCGTACGTCTCGAGGATCGTGATCCGCGTGCCGTTGACCACGAGGTAGTTGCTGTAGCCCCGGGACATCGAGTTCGAGCCGACGTTGACCTGGAAGGATGCCTCGCCGTCCCCGAGTGTCGGCGCCGCGGGTACGTCGTCGCCGTTGACGGCGAGCGAGGCGAGCGGGTCCGTGCTGGACGTCGACGAGGCGGCTAGCGTCTCCCGCCCCGCGATCCGGGTACCGTCCGCCGGGGTGATCGTCGGCGACCCGGCGATTTCCTGCGCGGGGGTCGCCGCTGCGGGCTCCCACTCGCGCGGCAGGATCGGAGTGAGGGCGTTCTCCCCCACGGTGTCCACCGGGCTGTCGGGTGCCGCAGCGTGGACCGCGGCAGCCGGGACGGCCGTCACCGCCATAACGAGGCCGACGGTTGCCGCCGTGAACCGAGGAAGTCGTGAAGAACTCACGCATGCTCCTTCTGTGTGGTTGACGCCGGGCTTACGCTCCGGCGGCACCAGGGTCACCCACGGAGATGTCCCGCCGGCCACGCCACGATGACGTGCGGCTGAACGATCGGAGCGGTCCAGGCGTGCCCACTGCGGCCCTCCTCATCATCGAGGTAGCCGCCCCCACGCCGTCCAGAGTCAGCCCAACGTCGTCCCGAACACCAGCCCCAGCAGGTACGTCACCGCGGCCGCGCCGTAGCCGATGCCGAGCTGGCGCAGCGCCCGCTTGAGCGGCGGGGCGCCGGAGAGAACCCCGACGATCGCGCCGGTCGCCAGCAGCGCGAGCCCGACGATGACGGTGGCGACGACGATCGCCGTCAGACCGCTGAGCCCGAAGATGTAAGGCAGCACCGGCAGCAAAGCGCCGGAGGCGAAGAAGCAGAAGCTCGCCCCGGCGGCCGTCCAGGCGGTGCCGATCTCCTCGTAGTCCTGCTCGCCCTCGGTCGCGGGGCGCTCGGGTGCCGCGTTACGTAGCACCTGCTCGGCGTGCTCGGTGGCCTCCGGCGCACTCATGCCGCGAGCGCGGTAGACCAGGGCGAGCTCGTTGGCGTCGACGTCGAGGTGCGGGATGGCGTCGTCGGCGGTCGGGTCGGGCTGTGACGCCTCGAGCAGCTCGCGCTGGGAGCGGACCGAGACGTACTCCCCCGCCGCCATCGACAGCGCCCCGGCGAGCAGGCCGGCGATCCCGGTGAACAGCACCGTCTCGCTGGCGACGCCGGTCGCGCCGATCCCCAGCACGAGCGCCAGGTTGGACACCAGGCCGTCATTCGCGCCGAACACCCCCGCCCGGAACATCCCGGACATCCGGCTGCGGCCGCGGGTGGCGAGCGACCGCACCACCTCGCCGTGGATCTGCTCGTCGGCCGCCATGGCCGCGGTCGCGTCGTCGTCCGCGCCGTAGCTGGAACGGGTCTCGGCGCGCTGCGCGAGGGCGAGCACGAACACCCCGCCGAACCTGCGGGCGAGCCAGCCGAGCAGCCGGGTGCGCACCGCGCCCTTGCGCGGGTAGCCGACATGGTCGCCGAGCAGCTCACGCCAGTGCGTTTCGTGGCGCCCCTCGGCCTCGGCCAGCGCCAGCAGGATCTCGCGCTCTTCGCCGTCGCGGCGGTTGGCGAGGTCGCGGTAGACGGCGCCCTCGGCGCGTTCGTCCGCGAGGTACCTGCGCCACCGCCGAACCTGGGCGCCGGTCGGCCTAGCGGTCCCGCCGTGGTCGGGCGAAAGGTCTGTGGGAGTCACTTGTGCAGCATCCCAGGTCCGTCGCGGACCCGGGAAGCCGTGCCCACCACGCGACCGCCGTCAGGAGAGCGCGGTGTGGATCTCCTCGATGATCTCGATGACGGCGAGCGACTCCGAGGGGTCCACCGGCAGCGGGCCGTCGTCGCGCAGCGCGGTGGCGAGCAGCGAGTAGAAGGTCGGGTAGCTGCCCGGCTCGCTCGGCACCCGGGCGAGGTCGCCGACGACGCCGAGCACGCCGTCGTCCTCCGCCGTAGGTCGGCCGTAACCCGGGTCGGTCGGCAGCATGCCGCGGCCGAGCTGGTCCTCCTGGACGTCCCCGGCAGCAACGGTGAAGGCAGCCTGCGAGCCGAGCACCCGCAGCCGCGGCCCCGGCTGCCCGACGACCAGGCTCATCCACAGGTGCGACTGGGTCCCGCCGTCGTGCTCGAGCGAGACGAAGACGTCGTCGTCCGCGGCACCGCCGTACTGCGACACCTCCGCGTGCACGACCTCCGCCGGCCCGAACAGCACGAGCGCCTGGTCGATGAGGTGGGCGCCGAGGTCGAACAGCACGCCACCGCCCTCGCGCCAAGTGGCCTCGGCCTTCCAGGCCTTGGTCTGCCCGGTCTTCCAGCGTTCGATCCGTGACTCGTACCGGTGCACCTCGCCCAGCGCCCCGCTGTCCAGCAGCCGCCGGAGGGTGAGGAAGTCACTGTCCCAGCGCCGGTTCTGGAACGGCACCAGCACCTGCCCCAGCTCGGCCGCGCGCGCGACGAGCTCGCGGCCGCTCGCGACGTCGACGCTCAACGGCTTGTCGACGACGACGGCGCAGCCGGCTTCCAGCGCGGCGGTCGCCGTCGGCACGTGGGTCTGCGGCGGCGTGGCGACGACGACGAGGTCGACCTCCTGCGCGAGCGCCTCCTCGAGCGACGGGACGACGCGCGCCTCGGGGTAGCGCTGTTGCGCGTCGGCGACCCTGCCCGGATCGCCGGTGACGATGACGTCGAGCGAGTACGCGTCGTCGGCGGCGATGAGGGGTGCGTGGAAGACGCGCCCCGCCAGCCCGAAGCCGACGAGGGCGGTGCGGCTCGGCATCTCGCCCTAGATCCCCGGCTGCGACGGGGACGGGCGGACCGGCGCGTCGTCCGCGGAGGACGCCGAGGAGTGGATCCGCGTCTTCACGGCGTCGGCGACCTTGTCGGTGACCGCGGCCGCCTGGTCGCGGGCCACCTGGCCCACCTTGTCCTCAACCTTCTGCACGCTGGACTGGACGCGCGGGTCCTGCCAGACGGCCCGGCTGGTCGACTTGATCCGCTCGAACTGCTGCCGGCCGGCACGGGTGCCGAAGAAGTAGCCGACACCGACGCCGAGCAAGAACGAGAGCTTGCGCATGGACGTGCACCTTTCGAGTTGCCTGCCTGGCCGCCCAGCCTACGGGCCGCGCCTGCCACGTGCGCGCCCGGTGGCCGGGCGCGGCGCGGTCCACCGACGGTGACGAACTACCATCGTCCCCATGGCACAGGCACCGATGAGCACCGACGCGATCACCGAGGCGGACGCGGAGGTCGCGGACGCACTCGCCGACGCGACGTCCGAGGCGTCGCTCGCCCGGACAGTGATGCGCTCGGCGACCATCGAGTCACAGATCGACACCGACCCCTCCCGCTTCCGGGTGCTCACCGGGGACCGCCCCACCGGCAACCTGCACCTCGGCCACTACTTCGGCACCCTCGCCAACCGCGTCGCGCTGCAGCGCCGCGGGGTGGAGACCTGGGTGCTCATCGCCGACTACCAGGTCATCACCGACCGGGACGCCGTCGGCGAGATCGCCGAGCGCACACTTTCGCTCGTCGCGGACTACCTGGCGATCGGCCTCGACCCCGCGAAGACGACGATCTTCAGCCACTCCTCGGTGCCGGCCCTCAACCAGCTGATGCTGCCGTTCCTGTCGCTGGTCACCGACTCCGAGCTGCGCCGCAACCCGACCGTCAAGGCGGAGTTCGACGCCACCGGCGGCCGCCCGATGTCGGGTCTGCTGCTCACCTACCCGGTGCACCAGGCGGCGGACATCCTGTTCTGCAAGGCGAACCTCGTGCCGGTCGGCAAGGACCAGCTGCCCCACCTCGAGCAGGCGCGCGTCATCGCCCGCCGGTTCGACGAGCGCTACGGCCGGTCCAACCCCGCCGAGCCGGTGTTCCCCGCCCCCGAGGCGCTGCTCTCCGCGGCCCCGCTGCTGCTGGGGACCGACGGCCAGAAGATGAGCAAGTCCAAGGGCAACACCATCGAGATCGGGATGGACGCCGACGCCACCGCGAAGAAGCTGAAGAGGGCCGTCACCGACGCCGACCGCAACATCACCTTCGACCCCGCCGGCCGGCCCGAGGTCTC
The DNA here is from genome assembly GCF_036421875.1 of Georgenia sunbinii. Classification (NCBI taxonomy): domain Bacteria; kingdom Bacillati; phylum Actinomycetota; class Actinomycetes; order Allobogoriellales; family Allobogoriellaceae; genus Georgenia; species Georgenia sunbinii. The sequence goes on from NZ_JAZGOL010000002.1 coordinate 80,596, forward strand.
CAACCTCGTGCTGCTCGCCGCGCTGGCCAGCGGACGCGACCCGCACGAGATCGCCGAGGAGATCGGCGCCGGCGGCGGCGGCACCCTCAAGCGGGTGGTGACCGAGGCCGTCAACGAGCACTTCGCGCCGATCCGCGCCCGCCGCACCGAGCTGCTCGCCGACCCCGGCCACCTGCGCCAGGTGCTGGCCGCCGGCAACGACCGAGCCAACGAGGTCGCCGACGCCACCCTCACCGAGGTCCGCACCGCCATGGGCATGATCTACAACTGACCCCCAGCCGCATTTCCCAGCCCCGGCCCCAGCCCCCCCTTCGCCGACAGCTGGATTGTCACCGACAGCAGACTTGTCAGCGACAGCAGGATTGTCAGCGACAGCAGGATTGTCAGCGACAGCAGGATTGTCAGCGACAGCAGGATTGTCCGCAGAATTCTCTGCCTACGACAGGGCTGGGAGCGTCGACAATCCCGCTCTCGACGATAGGGGCGGCGTTGACAATCCCGCTCTCGACGACTCTAGGGGAGGTCCGCGTTGACAATCCCGCTCTCGACGACTCTGGGGGGAGGCTCGCGTTGACAATCCCGCTCTCGCGAGAGGTGGGTCTCGCGTGAAGGGCGGGCGGGGTTACTCGCAGACGGTGCCGTCGTTGTCGCCGTCGCGGTACCAGTCGTACTCCGGGTCTGTACCGGCGACGTAGGGGCCGAAGCCGGCCGCCTTGGCGTCCTTGCAGGTGCGGAACTGCGGGTCGGTGCTGCCTCCCTGGACCGGGGCTGGGCTGGCCGGCGGCGCGGACGTCGGTGCCGGGGCCGTGCCGGCGAGCTCCGGCATGAGGGCCGCGGTCTCGCGGATCGGCAGCGGCTGGTCGGGGCACCCGTCGAGGACGCTGACCATCGCGCGCTGCTCCGCGTCGGTCACCCACAGCGAGTACTCGCGCTTCACCGCGACCTGCCGAGCCACGTACTCGCACCGGAAGGACGTGTTCGGCGGCAGCCAGGTGGCGGTGTCCCCGTCGCCCTTCTGCGAGTTCAGCGGGCCGTCGACGGCGAGCAGGTTGAGCGGGTCGTTGCCGAACTCGCGCATGGTCGCACCGTCCCATGACTGCGCGCCCTTCTGCCAGGCGTCGGAGAGCGCGACGACGTGGTCGATCTGCACGTCGCTCGACGTGTCCGCGCCGCGGCGGAAGGAGATCTCGGCGCCCGAGTACGGGTCGTGCAGCAGCCCGACGGTGACCACGCAGCCGTTGGTCCCGGGCTCGACCACGAGGTCGACGAGGTCACGGCGCAGGACGTCGTTGCGGACGTCGCAGCCGTTGCGGTCCTGGTCGTAGGACCGGTAGGCGAACAGGTCGCGGTCGTACCCGGTCTTCGGCGCCCGGCCCTTGACGACCAGGTCCTGCGCCGCGGCGAGCGCAGATCCGGCGCGCTCGTCCACCGCCGGTGACGTCGACTCGGTCACCGTCGGCTCCCCCGCCGCGTCCGTCGTCGGCTCCCCTGCCGATGACGGGCTCGCCGCCGTCGGCGGCGACGTCGGCGCGTCCGGAGCCGCGTCGGCCGGCGGGCTCGCCGGCATCGTCGCGGCGCCGCTGGCGACCAGCACGGCCGCGACGACGAGCGCCACCGCACCACCGCCGCGGCCCGGCAGGTTGAGCGGCCGTCGGCCGGTGACGAGGGCCGCGAGGCCGACGACGGCGGCCGCCAGGCCGAGGACCATGAGCACGCCGGTGAGGCCGTCGACGAGCACCCCGAGGACGATCAGGGCTGCGACGGTGCTGACGGTGGTGCGCCACCGGCGTGAGGAGGAGGACACCCCTCATCTTCGCCTGACGACGACCATCGCTCCAACAGCCGCACCCGTGATGTCTCTATCCTCACGACACCGCGGCGAGAGTGCCCTGCCGCGCCGGCAGCGGCGTACCGGGGCCGGCAGGCCGCGACCCCGGATCGGGATCGCGGCCTGCCCGCCCGGCGCCGAATCAGCTGACCCGGCAAGCCAGGTTCAGACCGCGGCGGTCTGCGACAGCTTCTGCCGGACGGCGGCTGCGGCCTCGACGAGGTGGCGCAGCGCCGGCTCCACCTCGGCGTACCCGCGGGTCTTCAGCCCGCAGTCGGGGTTGACCCACAGCAGCCGTGCCGGCACCGAGTCGGCGGCCAGCGCGACGAGCTCCTCGACCTCGGTCTCGCTGGGCACCCGCGGCGAGTGGATGTCGTAGACGCCCGGGCCGACGCCGCGTGCGAAGCCGGCGGCCTGCAGCTCGGGCAGCACCTCCATCTTCGAGCGCGCTGCCTCGATGCTGGTGACGTCGGCGTCGAGCGCGTCGATGGCGCCGATGACCTCACCGAACTCCGAGTAGCAGAGGTGGGTGTGGATCTGCGTGCGGTCCGCGACGCCGGCGGTGGCGAGCCGGAACGAGCCGACCGACCAGTCGAGGTAGGCCTGGTGGGCCGCGGCGCGCAGCGGCAGCAGCTCCCGCAGCGCCGGCTCGTCGACCTGGATGACGCCGATCCCGGCAGCCTCGAGGTCGGCGACCTCGTCGCGCAGCGCGAGGGCCACCTGCGTGGCGGTGTCGCCCAGCGGCTGGTCGTCGCGGACGAAGGACCACGCGAGGATCGTCACCGGCCCGGTGAGCATGCCCTTGACCGGCTTCGCGGTGAGCGAGGCGGCGTACTGCGACCACTCGACCGTGATCGGCGCCGGGCGTGCGACGTCTCCCCACAGGATCGAGGGGCGGGTGCAGCGGGTGCCGTAGGACTGCACCCAGCCGTTGCTGGTGACCGAGAACCCGTCGAGGTTCTCCGCGAAGTACTGCACCATGTCGTTGCGCTCGGGCTCGCCGTGGACGAGCACGTCCAGGCCGAGGTCCTCCTGGAGCGCGATCACCCGGGCGATCTCCTCGCGCATCGCGGTGGTGTAGTCGGCGTCGCTCAGCTCGCCCTTGGTGTGGCTGGCGCGAGCCTTGCGGATCTCGGCGGTCTGCGGGAAGGAGCCGATCGTCGTCGTCGGCAGCGGCGGCAGGTCGAGGACCGCCTCCTGCGCCGCGACCCGCTGCGCGAAGTCGGCGCGGCGGTAGTCGGCCTCGGTCAGCGCTGCGGCCCGGTCGCGCACGTCGGCCCGGCGGACCCCGGCGTGCTCGAGACGGCTGCGGCGGCGGTCGGCAGCGGCGTCGAACGCCCCGGCTGCCGCCTCACGACCGTTGACCAGCGCGGTCGCCAGCGCGAGGACCTCCTCGATCTTCTGGTCGGCGAACGCCAGCCAGCTGCGCACCTGCGGGTCGAGCCCGGTCTCCGGCTCGACGTCGTAGGGCACGTGCTGCAGCGACGTCGAGGTCCCGACGGCGAGCCGGCCGGTGGCGACGGCGTCGGCCGCCAGCCCGGCGGCGAGCGCCTCGAGCTTGCCGAACGCGGCGTCGAGGTCCGAGCGCCACACGTTGCGGCCATCGACCACGCCGGCGACGACGGTCACGTCGCCGAGCACGCTGAGCACCTCGGGCGCCGGCACCTCGCCGCGCACCGCGTCGATCCCCACCGCCTCGACGCCGGCGGCGGCGAGCACCGGCAGCGCATCCTCCGCCGGGCCGTAGGCGATCGGCACGAACAGCGCCGGCCGGCCGGGGCGGGTGACCTCCCCGGCGAGCACCTCGTAGGCGCGGGCGGTGGCCGCGAGGATCCGCTCGCGCGGCAGGTCGGAGTCCACGGCCAGCGCCGGCTCCTCGATCTGCAGCCACGGCACACCGGCCTCGCCCAGCGCGTGGAGCAGGTCGACGTAGGCGGGCAGCAGGTCCTCGAGGCGGTCGAGCGGGTGGAAGCCCTCGGGCGCGGGGGCGGCCGGGGCGGCGCCGTCGGCCTCGGTCGCCGGCTCCTCGCCGACGGCCTTGCTCAGCAGCAGGAAGGTCACCGGCCCCACGATCGTGGGGCGGGTGGTGATGCCCTCGGCGGCGGCCTCGAGGAAGAGCTGGACGACGCGGCAGTCGGTGAGCCGGAAGCTCGTCTCCGGGCTGATCTCCGGCACCAGGTAGTGGTAGTTCGTGTCGAACCACTTGGTCATCTCCAGCGGGGACCGGTCGTCCTTGCCACGGGCCACGGTGAAGTAGCCGTCGAGGTCGAGGGCGCCGTCGTCGTCCTGGAGGTGACGGAACCGCGGCGGCACGGCACCGACGGTGGTCGCGGTGTCGAGCACCTGGTCGTAGTAGGAGAAGTCGCTGGGGATCGACGCGTCGTCACGGCCCAGGCCGAGCTCGACGAGCCGCTGGCGCGAGAGTCGCCGCAGCCCGGCGGCCGCGACCTCGAGGTCGTCGGCGTCGCTGCGGCCGGCCCAGAAGGACTCGATCGCCCGCTTGAGCTCGCGGTTCGGCCCGATCCGGGGGTACCCGAGGATCGTGGCGGCGGGCAGCACGGGGGTGGTGGAGTCGGGCATCACAGTGTCCTTGCGTGAGTGGGGGCGATGGTGGGTAGCGGCCGGCGCAGACGCTCGACGACGTCGAGCGCCGGCCGGAACTGGTTGAAGGTGTACAGGTGGATGCCGGGAGCGCCGGCGGCGATCGCCGCCTCGACGAGCTCGACGGTGGCGTCGATACCGAGGCGGTGGCGGTGCTCGTCGTCCTCGACGGCGAGCAGGTCGACCACCCGCTGCGGCACCTCGACGCCGGTGAGCTGGGCGAGGCGGGCGAGGCGACCGGGGTCGGTCATCGGGATGATCCCGGCGACCACGGGCAGGACGACGCCGGCGGAGCGGGCCTCCTCGACCAGCGAGACGTAGGGCTCAACGTCGTAGAAGACCTGGGTGACGGCGAAGTCGGCGCCGGCGGCCTGCTTGTCGAGCAGGGCCCGGACGTCCTGCGCGCGGGTGTGGCTGGTGCCGGCCGGGTAGGCGGCGACGGCGATGCTCACCGCGCCGTCGGTGCCGAGCCGCTCTCGCTCGACGTCGCGGATGAGCTCGACGAGCTCGCTGGAGCCGGCCAGCCCGCCAGGCTGCGGCTGCCAGCGGGTCTCCCCGGCCGGCGGGTCGCCGCGCAGCGCGAGGAAGTCCCGCACCCCGTCGTCGACGAGCTGCCCGACGAGGTCGGCGAGCTCGGCGCGGGTGGCGCCGACGCAGGTGAGGTGGGCGATCGGCGGCACCGTCGTCTCGCGCAGGATCCGCCGGACGACGTCGCGCGACGCGGTGCGGGAGGAGCCGGAGGCACCGTAGGTGACCGAGAAGAAGTCCGGGCCCGCAGCGGCGAGGCGCTGGACGGTCTCCCACGCGGCGGCGGCTGTCGCCGGCGTGCGCGGTGGGTAGAGCTCGAACGAGACGGTCGGTCGGCCGGACGGCACGGATACGAGGCTAGCGGTGCTCAACAGAGTTCTCCCATCGAACCTGGCGGAAGCACCCTCACCCGTGATCGGGGGGTTGCTGCGACGTCGACGAGCCAGGACTCTCGGCCGCTCTTGATGGCGTGGACATCGTGGCGGCGACGGTTGTCGCTGAGCAAGACACGTCCACCATGCGAGACCTGCAGGTTCGCCTGATGGCAGAAGTCGTCCCGCCCGCACGCAGGTGAACAGCGGGTGACCGGGCGGTGAGAGGCCTCTCACCGCCCCCTCACGGTGGCCTCACGGGCACCCGATGGACTGGTGCCGATCCACGGGGACGGTCCCGAGGACTTCGAGAAGAGGAACACCGCCATGAACGTTCGACGCACTCTCGCTGCCGGCGCGGTCGCCGGGCTCATGCTCGTTGCACTCCCGTCCGCAGCACAGGCCGACGAGATCGTCCGGTCCGGCAACTACACGGTGGCCGCCGGGCGCACCATCGACGGCGACCTCAAGGTCCGCAACGGCACCCTCACCATCAACGGCACGGTCGAGGGCAACGTCAAGCAGGTCGGAGTGGGCTCCATCGTCATCGGCAAGAACGGCCGGGTCGACGGCAACGTCGAGGAGACCGGCCACGGCACCGTCCAGGTCCACGGCCGGGTGGACGGCAACATCCAGGAGAGCAGCACCGGCAAGCTCGAGATCTTCCGCACCGCACGCGTCGACGGCAACGTCCATGAGCTGCACGACGGCGCGGTGTACATCCGCGGGACCGTCGACGGCAACGTCAAGGAGAGCGGGGCCGGCCACCTGTACCTCTACGGCACCGCCCGGATCGACGGCAACGCCAGCGAGCGCGACAAGAGCAACCTGTACGTCTACCGCGGCGCCCGCGTCGAGGGCGACATCAGCGAGGGTGGTGCCGGCAGCCGCATCAACCGCTGACCGGTCCGCCAGCCGCGACGCCCCGGTTCGCCGGCCAGGCCGCCCACGCCGCGGCGCGCCCCCACCTGCCCGGTGGGGGCGCGTCGTCGCCCTTCCCGCACCGCCACGGCGCCAGTACCGTGTGCGCCATGACGCGACGTACCGAGGACCTGGTCGGCGATGACACCGTGGTCGACCGCACCGGCCGCCCGCGGCAGGAGTGGTTCGCGCTCCTGGACGGCGCCGGCGCCACCGGCTGGGACCACAAGCGGATCGCCGCCTGGCTCGTCGAGGAGCACGACGTCGACGGCTGGTGGGCGCAGGGCCTCACGGTCGGCTACGAGCAGGCGCGTGGCATGCGCGAGCCGGGCCAGCGCCCGGACGGAACTTTCGAGGCGAGCGCCTCCAAGACCGTCGGCCGCTCCGTCGACGACCTCTTCCCGCACCTCGCGGACACCGACCTGCGCCAGGCCTGGCTCACCGGGCCGTGGCAGCAGACCGGCGTCACCGCCGGCAAGACGGTCCGGCTGGCCGGGGACGACGGCACCCGGGTGCTGCTCTCCGTCACCGCTGCCCGCGAGGGCCGGGTCAGGGTCACCGCGACCCACTCCCGGCTGCCCGACGCCGACGCCCGCGACCGCGCCAAGACCTTCTGGCGCGACGCCGTCGGGAAGCTCGCGACGCTCCTCAGCCGCTGAGCCGAGGTCCGGCCGGCGCCGCCGCGCCGCGGCGTCACGGCGCCACCGGACGGATCCGGGTCACCACCGCCCGGTGGTCGCTGCCGTCCACCTCGCGGACGGCGGCGTCCACGACCGTGAACGCCCGGTCGTCGACGAGCACGTGGTCGATCGCTGCCCCCAGGAGCGTGGGCAGTCGCGCCGGCCACGTCGCCACGCCGCCGACGCCGCCCTCGACCGACGCGTCTACGCAGCTGCCGAGCTCGCGCATCGGCGCGTGGTCGAGCGTGGCGTTGAAGTCCCCGCCGACGACGACGCCGCTCACCTCCCGGCACAGCGCGGTGACGGCGTCGAGGTCCCGCTCCCAGTCGGCCATCGTGCCGCCGCGCGCCAGCGGGGCGATCGGGTGGACCGCGACGAATACCGGTCCGGAGCCGTCGGCGGGCTCCGCGCGGACCGAGCCGAAGGTCGTCTCTGGACCGGCTGCCTCGGTGTACTCGCCGAGCCGGTCGCTGACGAGCAGCGCCGTCGAGCGGGCGTCCCACGCGCCCGTGCTCCGGGCGAACCACTGGTAGCCGGTGCCGGTGCGGTCGGTGAGCTCGGTCGCGATCAGCTCGGCGCTGGCGCCGGAGGTCTCGGGCAGCATGAGGACGTCCGCCGCGAGCTCGGCAGCGGCGTCGGCCACCTCGGCCGGGCCGGCGCCACCCCCGTAGGTGTTCAGCGCAAGCACGGTGATCTGCTCGCCGGGCTCGGCGGCCGCGAGCGTGCCGCTGGTGTCCAGGCCGCGGTGGCCCAGCACCGCGGCGTGCCCGAGCCCGACGGCGAGGAGCACGACGGCGAGCACCGTACGCCGCACACCGCGCCGGCCGAGGAGCAGCCCGACGAGGACGCCGAGCAGCAGCAGCGCACCGAGCCCGCCGAACCCCACGGCGAGCGCCGGCCGCAGCGCGATGACCTGGGTGACCGGCACCGTCGTCGAGAGGCCGAGCCGCGCCGGGTCGAGGCTGATGAGCGCGGCTGCCGCAATCACGAGGGTCAGCAGCCAACCGGCAAACATGCGCACAAGGACATTCTCACCCGCCGTGGCCCGGCTGGTGGACCCGGCCACCAGGGGCTGGTTTCATGGCCGGTCAGACAACCGGAAGAGGATCACCATGACCAGCACCAGTGAGTTCCTCGCCGCGCTGCCCAAGTGCGAGCTGCACGTGCACATCGAGGGCACGCTGGAGCCGGAGCTGCGGTTCCGGCTCGCCCAGCGCGGCGGCGTGCCGCTGGACTTCGCATCGGCCGAGGAGGTCCGTGCCTCCTACGAGTTCGACGGGCTCAGCGACTTCCTGGCGAGCTACTACGCGGGCATGGAGGTACTGCTGACCGAGCCGGACTTCTACGACCTCGCCTGGGCCTACTTCGAGCGGATGGCCGCCCAGAACCTCGTCTACACGGAGATCTTCTTCGACCCGCAGGCCCACACCTCACGGGGCGTGCCGTTCGACGTCGTCATCCGGGGGCTGCGGCGGGCGCAGATGGACGCCGAGAACATGCTCGGGGTGCGCAGCGCACTGATCATGTGCTTCCTGCGGGACTTCCAGCCGGAGTTCGCGATGGCGAACCTCGTGGCGTCGCTGCCCTACCGGGAGTGGATCGTCGGCGTCGGGCTCGACTCCGACGAGCGCGACAACCCACCGCGCAAGTTCGCCGCGGTGTTCGCCCGTGCCCGCGCCGAGGGCTACCGGCTGACCATGCACTGCGACCCGGACCAGCCGGACTCGATCGAGCACATCCGTCAGTGCCTGCACGAGATCGGGGTGGAGCGGATCGACCACGGCACCAACGTGCTGGAGAGCGACGAGCTCACCCAGGAGCTCATCGACCGCGGCATCGGCCTCACGTCCTGCCCGATCTCCAACCGGCAGCTCTACGGCGCCACCAAGGCCGCAGAGATCGCCGAGCTGCTGCGCCGCGGCGTGAAGATCACCATCAGCTCCGACGACCCGGCCTACTTCGGCGGGTACGTGCAGGAGTGCCTCGAGGTGCTGGTTGCCGAGGCCGGTCTTTCCGAGCAGGAGCTGATCCAGCTGCAGCGCAACGCCATCGACATCTCCTGGGCGCCGCCGCACGTGAAGGACGATTTCCGCGCGCGGCTGGCGGCACTGGGCTGATCCGGCGGCCGCTCAGCCACTCGGCTGACCCGGCGGCCGCTCAGTCGTCCCCTCCGGGGCGGCGCACCAGGGCGGCGACGTCCTCGACGCTCACGCCCGCCTGCGTCAGCTCGGCCCCGCTGATCGCCCCGCAGTCGAGACCACGACGTAGGAACCACGCCAGTGCCCGGGCGGTGGCGGGCTCGTCCATCACCGCGCCACCGGCCTGCCGGAGGTAGCCCGCCAGTCGGCCGGCTGCCGGAGCCAGGCCCTCGCGGTAGAACGCGTAGGTGGCGGCGAACCGGCTCGGCAGCTGGCCGGGGTGCAGGTCCCAGCCCTGGTAGAAGCCGCGCTCGAGCGAGCGCCGCACGAGCCGTCCGTGGTTGTGCCAGGCGGCCCGTACGTCGTCGTCGCCGCCGACCGGCAGGATGTTGGTCGACCCGTCGGAGAGCCGGACGCCGGTGCCCGCGGCGGCCAGCTGCATCACCTGCTTGGCGTGGTCCGCCGCCGGGTGCGCCATCGACTGGTACGGCGCGGCGATGCCGAGCGCCGCGGAGTAGTCGTAGGTGCCGTAGTGCAGCCCGGTGACGCGGCCGGCCCCGGCGTGGACCATCGCCGCGACGGCGGTGCGGCCGTGGTGGTCGAGCACCGCCTGCGGCGTCTCGACCTGGATCTCGAAGCGCAGCCGGCCGGCCGGCAGCCGGTTGGCCCGCTCGAGCTCGGCGCACAGCATCACCATCGTCTCGACCTGCGCCACCGCGGTGACCTTGGGCAGCGTGAGGGCCAGCCCGTCGGGCAGCGGCCCGTCCTCGAGCAGCGTGCTGACGAACAGGTCGAGGCTGCGGATGCCCCGTGCCCGGGTGACCCGCTCGAGGCACTTGAACCGGATCCCGACGAACGGGGTGCCCCGGCCGGTCGCGATCTCTCGCCGCACCCCGCGGGCGGCGGCGACGACGTCGCCGTCCTCCTCGGCATCGGGGCGCCGGCCGTAGCCGTCCTCGAGGTCGATCCGCAGGTCCTCGACCGGCTCGCGGGCGAGCTTGTCCGCCACCTGGGCGCCGACGGCGTCGCGAAGCTCGTCCGGGACGCCGATCGCCGCCAGCAGCGCCGCGGTGCCGCCGTGCTCGGCGAGCAGCCGGCGGGCCGCCGCGCCCCACTCGTGCGCCAGCCCCTCGCGGTACCGGTCGGCGGGGACGTAGACGGTGTGGACCGGCTGCCGGGAGCCGTCGTCGCCCGGGTAGGCCGTGGCGAGCAGCTCGTCGACGTCGCGCAGCCGTGCGTCGGCGTCGTCCAGGACGGCCCGGCCGAGCGAGGTCCGGGGCTCATCGCCGGGCGACACCGTCACTGGCCCCTCCCTCACGGCTGTCTGCGTTGAGTGGAAGACTACTCAGATGACCACTGCTGCCGAGGGACTACCGGACCAGCTCGCCGAGATCGTCGACGACTTCACCGCGATGTCGGTGCCGGACCGGCTGCAGCTGCTCGTCGAGTTCGGGCAGGAGCTGCCCGCGCTGCCCGAGCGCTACGCCGCGCACCTCGAGCTGCTCGAAGCCGTCCAGGAGTGCCAGTCCCCGGTGTACCTGCTCGCCGAGGTGGTGGTGAGCGATGACGAGCCGGTGGTGCGGCTGCACATCTCGGCACCGCCGCAGGCCCCGACGACGCGTGGCTTCGCGGGGGTGCTGCACGCGGCGCTCGACGGGCTGCCGGCGGCGCAGGTGCTCGCGGTGCCGATCGACGTCACCGACCAGCTCGGGCTCGGTGAAGCGGTCAGCCCGCTGCGGCTGCGCGGCATGGCCGCCATGCTCGGCCGCATCCAGCGCCAGGTGCGCGAAAAGTCGTAACAGCCCCGTCCGCGACAGCGGGATTGTCACCCACAGCAGACTTGTCACCGACAGCGGGATTGTCACCCACAGCAGACTTGTCACCGACAGCGGGATTGTCACCCACAGCAGACTTATCACCGACAGCGGGATTGTCACCCACAACAGACTTGTCATCGACAGCGGGATTGTCACCCACAGCAGACTTGTCATCGACAGCGGGATTGTCACCCACAGCAGACTTGTCACCGACAGCGGGATTGTCACCCACAGCAGACTTGTCACCGACAGCGGGATTGTCACCCACAGCAGACTTGTCACCGACAGCGGGATTGTCCGCAAGGCTCAGCGTCATCGGATCCTCAAGGCGTCGACAATCCCGCTGTCGGCGAGGAGGTTGAGCTCCGCGCTGTCGGCGCGGGGGCTCGACGGTGTCGACAATCCCGCTGTCGGCGCGAAAGGGGGGCGCGTGTCGGTGCGTGATCAGCAGAAGCCGGTGACCGTCGCCCACGCCCGCGGCTCGGGGGCCAGCCCGTCGCGGCGAACCTCCGCCTCGATGAGCCCGTACGGCCGGTCTGGGGCGTAGAAGACCTCGCCCGGGTTGTCCAGGCCGAACGGTGCGAGGTCGACGAGGAAGTGGTGGAGGTTGGGCATCGAGAACCGGATCTCGGCGATCTGCGGGTGGGCCTCGAGCACCCGGCGGCCCATGTGGAACAGCGACTGCTGCAGGGCGAGTGAGTGCAGGTCGGCGAAGGTCTCGAGCAGGATCCGCCGGACGTCCTCGTACACCGCGGTGAAGTCGACGCCGAGGTCCGCGTACCGCCACCGCGCGGTCACCGAGGTCGCCAGGATGCGGTCCGTGGTCTCCGCGAGCGTGGTGTAGCGGTCCCGGACGAAGCCGTGGAACTCCGAGCCGGTCGACTTCAGCACCGACAGCTCTTCCAGCCCGGCGACGACGAACACGTCGTCGCCGTCGCGCTGGACCACTGCGGTCCGGGTCTCGGTGCCGCCCTTGACGAAGGCGTGGTCGTGCTCGCCGTCGGAAGCGTGGTTCGGCAGCGACGTCGCGATGCGCTGCCAGCTGTGCTGCTTGACCTCCCAGCGGCCACCGCTGACCCAGTCGAAGGACTCGGTGAAGTGCCGTGCCAGCCGGATCGCGAAGTCCTCGGGCGAGCCGATGCCGTCCCTGGCGTGCGCGAAGACGGTGTTCTTCTGGGTGTCGGTGGCGACGACCGGGCCATTGTCCCCCTCGGTGTGGGCGACCGTGAAGTCGCCGCGCAGCTGGGAGCTGACCGTGAGGTCGGTGATGCGGTGACGCGCCTCGTCGCGGTCGACCTTCACGAGCCGCACCTCGGCCTTGCCGTACTGGTTGGCGCCCAGCACGATCCCGCCGCCGGCATCCGGCGTCTCCGCACTCTCGGTCATCGCTCGCTCCTTCGGTGGGGTGGGTGCGCTCGTCGCCGACGCGGGTGGACGGCGGTGGTCACGCCGGCGCCGCCACGGCCCGGCCGCCGCGGTGGGCCGTCGCGGACGTGCTGCTCTCGAGCGACTGCACGAGGGCGGCGGCGACGCTCACCGCGATGACCGCGGGCGACTTCCCGGTGATCCCCGGCAGTCCGATCGGGCAGGTGATCGTGCTGATCGCGGCGTCGTCGTGGCCGGCGTCGTGCAGCCGGCGACGGAAGCGCAGCAGCTTCGCCCGGGAGCCGATGAGGCCGACGTGCGCGAGGTCGCCGCGGGTGAGGGCGGCGTCGCAGAGGATGAGGTCCTCGGCGTGGTCGTGGGTCATGACGAGCACGTGCGCCCCGGGCGGCAGGGACCGGAGCACCACCTCGGGCGCCGGGGCGTGGTGGACGTGCACGTCGGCCTGGCCCTCGACGTCGGCCAGCTGATCAGGATGCAGCGGGTCCTGCCGGCTGTCGACGAGGTGCAGCGAGACCGGCAGCCGGGCGAGGATCCGGGCGAGCTCGTGCCCGACGTGCCCGACGCCGAAGATCGCCACCGTGGTCCGGCTGCGCAGCGGCTCGAGCAGGAGGGTGACCTCCCCGCCGCAGCACTGCTGACCGTGCCTGGTGGTCGCGTGCTCGTTGAGCGGCAGGGTCAGCTGCTCCGGTGCGGGGCTGCTGGCGGCGAGCATCTCCCGGGCGCGGTCGGTGGCGGTCGCCTCGAGGTTGCCGCCACCGATGCTGTCCCACGTGACGTCCGCGGCGACCACCATCTTGGCGCCCGCCTCGCGCGGGGCGTGGCCCCGCACCCCGACCACCGTGACCAGCACCCCCGGCCGGCCCTCGGCCCGCAGCTGCGCGACGGCGCCGAGCCAGTCCATCAGACCCTCGCCACCGACCCGTGGCGCGCGGCCACCGCGGCGTCCCGCACCGCCTGGATCGCCCAGAACACCGCCTCGGGGGTGGCCGGGCTCGCGAGGCGGACCTCCGGGTCGCTCTCGCCGAAGGCCGCCACCGCCTGGCGCAGCGCCTCCCGGACCGAGAACGCGAGCATGAGCGGCGGCTCGCCGACGGCCTTGGAGCCGTAGACGACGCCGGACTCGGTGGCCCGCTCGAAGAGGTGGACGTGGAGCTGCTCGGGCATCTCGGAGAAGCTCGGCAGCTTGTAGGTGCTGGCGGCCTGCGTGGCGAGCCGGCCGCGGTGCTCGCCGTCGGACTCGTCCCAGCGCAGCTCCTCCAGCGTCAGCCAGCCCACGCCCTGGACGAACCCGCCCTCGATCTGGCCGAGGTCGACCAGCGGCGAGAGGCTGTCGCCGACGTCGTGGACGATGTCGGTCCGCAGGAAGCGGTAGGCGCCGGAGAAGCCGTCGACCTCCACCTCGGAGACGGCGACGCCGTAGGCGAAGTACTTGAACGGCTCGCCCTGCATCCGCGCCGCGTCCCAGTGCAGGCCCGGCGTGCGGTAGTAGCCGGCCGCAGACAGCGAGATGCGCTGGAAGTAGGTGTCATGGACCAGCTCGGCGAAGGAGAGCTCGGCGTCGTGGAAGCCGATGCCGGTCACCCGGCCGTCGACGAACCGGACGTCGTCGGGGTGGATGTTCCACTTGCGCGCCGCCACCTCGGCGAGCCGGTCGCGGATCTGGTCGCAAGCGTCCTTCACCGCACCGCCGTTGAGGTCGGCGCCCGAGCTCGCCGCCGTCGCCGAGGTGTTGGGCACCTTGTCGGTGCGGGTCGGGGCGAGCCGGATGGCACTCAGCGGCACCCCGAGCGCGGTCGCCGCCACCTGCCGCATCTTGGTGTGCAGGCCCTGCCCCATCTCGGTGCCGCCGTGGTTGATGAGGACCGAACCGTCCTTGTAGACGTGCACCAGCGCGCCGGCCTGGTTGTAGGCGGTGAAGTTGAAGGAGATGCCGAACTTCACCGGGGTGATCGCCAGCCCGCGCTTCACGTGCGGGTAGGCCGCGTTGAACGCGTCGACCTGCCGGCCGCGAGCCGCGTGGTCGGAGCGCTCGAGCGCCTGGCTCCACAGCGCGGCAAGCCGCTCGGCGTGCCGCACCGGCTGCCCGTAGGGGGTGGACTGCCCCGGCTGGTAGAAGTTCGTGCGGCGCAGCTCGGCCGGGTCGAGCCCGAGGAGCGGGGCGCAGCGCCCGAGGATGTCCTCGATGACGAGCATGCCCTGCGGGCCGCCGAAGCCCCGGAACGCCGTCTGGGAAGTCTTGTTGGTCTTGGCGATCCGGCCGTGGATCTCGGCGTGCGGGATGAAGTACGAGTTGTCGACGTGGCACATCGCCCGGGTGAGGACCGGCTCGGACAGGTCCAGGCTCCACCCGCCGTCTGACGTCAGGGTGGCGACCAGCGCCTGGATGCGGCCGTCGGCGTCGAAGCCGATCTCCCAGGTGGCGTGGAACGGGTGACGCTTGCCGGTCATCGTGATGTCCTGGTTGCGGGTGAGCCGCAGCCGGACCGGCCGGCCGGTGAGCACCGCGCCGAGCGCCGCGACGGCGGCCAGCCCGTGCGGCTGCATCTCCTTGCCGCCGAAGCCGCCGCCCATCCGCAGGCACTGCACGGTGACCTCGTGGCTGCGCAGCCCGAGCACCTGGGCGACGATCTCCTGGGTCTCCGACGGGTGCTGGGTGGAGGACTGGAGGAAGACCTGCCCGCCCTCGTCGACCTGCGCCAGCGCCGCGTGGGTCTCGAGGTAGAAGTGCTCCTGACCGCCGCACTCGATCTCGCCGGCGAACCGGTGCGCCGACTGCGCCAACGCCGCTCGGGCTTCGCCGCGAGTGATCGTCGGTCGCATGCCCTGGAAGCTCTCCGCCTCGATCGCCTCGGTGAGGCTGAGCACGGAGGGCAGCGGCTGGTAGTCGACCGTCACCGCCTCCGCGCCCTGCCGCGCCGCCTCGAGCGTCTCGCCGAGCACCCAGCAGACCGCGTGGCCGTAGTACATGACCTCGTCGGGGAAGAGCGGCTCGTCGTGCTTGGTGCCGGAGTCGTTGCGGCCCGGCACGTCGGCGGCGGTGAGCACCCGGACCACACCGGGGACCGCGAGCGCCGGCTCGGCGTCCAGCCGGGTGACGCGGGCGTGCGCGTGCGGCGCCTGGACCGGCCAGGCGTGCAGCGTGCCGGTGCTGCGCAGCGCGAGGTCGTCGGTGTACAGGGCGGTGCCGGTCACGTGCTGGTCGGCGCTCTCGTGGGGGACGGCGCGGCCCACCACGGGGTCGATCGGACGTTCGGCGAGGGATGCCATCAGGGCACCTGCTCGCTGCGCGACGGATCGTGCTCGGCGTAGAACCGCAGCAGCGACTGCTCGAGCATCGCGCTGCGGTAGCGGGCACTGGCCCGGTGGTCGTCCATCGGGGTGCCCTCGCCCGCCATGACGGCCGCCGCGGCGACGACGTTCTCCCGGGTCCAGGCCCGGCCGCGCAGCGCCTCCTCGGTGGCCCCGGCCCGTACCGGGGTGGCGGCGACACCACCGAGGCCGATCCGGATCTCCGTGACGGTGCCGCCGTCGAACCGGGCAGCCAGCGCGACGGCAACGCTCGAGATGTCGTCGAACCGCCGCTTGGCGATCTTGTGGAACGCGGTGTGCTCGCGCAGCGGCAGCGGGATCCGCACCGCCCGGATGATCTCGCCAGGCTCTCGGAGCGTCTGGCGGTAGCCGGTGAAGTACTCCGACAGCGCGACCGCGCGCTCCCCGTGGCTGGCGGCCAGGACGAGCGCGGCGTCCAGCGCGAGGAGGGCCGGGGCGGCGTCCCCGATCGGCGAGGCCGTGCCGAGGTTGCCGCCGAGGGTCGCGCTGTTGCGGATGAGCCGCGAGGCGAACAGCGGGAACAGCGCGGTGAGCATCGGGACCTGGCCGTCGAGGGCGCGCTCGATCTCCGAGAGTGTCAGCGCCGCGCCGATCTCGATGTGGTCGGCGGCGACGGTCAGCGTGCGCAGCTCCTCGAGCCGGTCGATCGCCACCAGCCGAGCCGGCCGGGCGTGGCGGATATTGACCTCGACGCCGAGGTCGGTGGCACCGGCGACCAGCTGGGCCTCGGGACGCTCGGCAAGCTCGGCGAGCAGCTCGGCCAGCGTGGCGGGGCGCCAGAACTGCGCGCCGCCGACGGCGAGGGACGTGGCGCGCGGCGCCGGGGCCGGGCGCGCTCGACGCTCCGCCACCGGGTCACCGACGTCCGGGTCGCCGAGCGCGTAGGCGGCGTCGCGGATCGGGCGGTAGCCGGTGCAACGGCACAGGTTGCCGCTCAGCGCGTGCAGGTCGAAGCCGTTGGGGCCGGTCTCGCCGTGGCCGGCGGGGCGCTGACCATCAGCGGACAGGTGGCCGTCGGTCTCGCCGTGACCGTCGGTGGACGGATCGTCGTCGCGCGACCGCTGGCCGTCGCTGGAGAGATCGCCGTCGGTCGGCAGGTCGCCGTCGCTCGATGGCTGGACGTCGTCGGCCGCCAGGCCGACGGGCCGGCGACGCTCGGGCCGGTAGTACTCCGCGGCCATCGCGCAGACGAAGCCCGGCGTGCAGTAGCCGCACTGCGAGCCGCCACGGTGGGCCATCTCCCGCTGGACCGGGTGGAGGTTCTCGACCACGCCGGCGCCGGCCGCGGTGCCCAGCCCCTCCGCGGTGATGACCTCCTGGCCGTCGAGGGCGAGCGCCGGCGGTAGGCAGGCATTGACCGCCGTCCAGCGGGTGCCGGCGTCGCCGTCGGGCCGGGCGACGAGCACCGCGCAGGCGCCGCACTCGCCCTCGGCGCAGCCCTCCTTGGCGCCGGTGAGACCCTCGGCGCGCAGCCAGTCGAGCAAGGTGGCGTGCACGCCGGTACCGGCGATCTCTCGGACCCGCCCGTTGACGGTGACCTCAGCTGGACCCATCGCTCACATCCTCGTTGAGCCGTTCCCAGCACCCTAACGCGAACCCCGCCCCGCCGTCGGCCGAAGACTCCCGCCAGTTGGGTCGATCTTCTGGTGCATAGATCGACCGTCACAACGCGACATAAGTACCCAGAGGATCGACCTATCCGGAGGGTGCGGAGGGGCGGGTGCGGGCGCCAGCGTCGGCCGCCGGCGCCGGCCCGGCGGCCGGAGCGTCAGACGGCGCTATGGACGGGCCTGCGACCTCGCGGAACTGCGGATGCCGACATGAAGTCCGCGACCGGCGCGAAGTTCTGCCGCAGTTGCGGCCACAACTTTAGGTTCTCCCAGTATCTGCGGTGCCGTGGCGTCAGTGCCGGTGACTTCATGTCGGAATCCGCAACACCTTTGCTCAAGCGGCTGAGCAGTGCCGCGGTGCCGGTCTAGCGCGTCAGCCGAGCCGGTCGGTCACGCCGGGCGCCGTCAGGTGCCGCGGTAGGTGGAGTAGGCGAACGGGCTGAGCAGGCAGGGGACGTGGTAGTGGTCCTGGCCCTCCTCGACGACGAAGTCGATGGTCACCGAGGGGTAGAAGGTCGGGGTGTCCCGGGCGCGGAAGTACTCACCGGTCGCGAAGATGATCCGGTAGGTGCCCGGCGCCAGCCGCGCCGGGCCGAGCGCGCCGCAGCGGCCGTCGGAGTCGGTGGCGCCGGAGCCCACCTCGGTGACGGCGTCGCCTTCGACCCGCGACAGCGTCACCCCGACGCCCACCGCGGGCGCGCCGGCGACGGCGTCGAGGACGTGGGTGGTGATGTGTGAGGTCATGCCAGCTCCTCCTGGAGGCGACGGACGGCGATCTCTCGGAGCTGGTCGGCGGTGATCCGGTGCTCGGTGGCCGGGTCGTTGCCGAGGCGGTGCTCGAGCGCGGCGAGGATCTCGTCGCCGCCGCGGCCGGCGGCCCGGATGAGGAAGACGTGGCCGAACCGGTCCTCGTAGGCCCGGTTGGCGGCCCGCAGCCGCTCGGCTGTCGTGGCGTCGACCGCGGCCTGTTCGCGGCGCGAGTGCGCGGCGCCGGCGTCGTCGCCCGCGGGCGGCTCGCCGACGCGCGGGTGGCGCGCGGCCGCGGCGTCGACCTCCTCGTCCGTCCAGGGGTCGGCCGCCGTCCGGGCGGCCGCGAGCAACGTCCCGACGTCGGTGTACGGCCGCCCGGTCGCCAGCTCCGCGGCCCACCGCGGCACGTCGACGCAGGTGAGGAGCAGACGCCGGGCAGCGTCGTCGGAGGCGGCGTTGAAGCTCGCCAGTCCCGAGGTCACGACGTCGGCCTCCCACTAGATTCGAGGAGCGGAGCTGGTGCCACTCTCGTCACCCGCACGCAGGACCGCAACCCCCGGCCCGAAAGGACCCCCGATGCCCGAGCCGACGTACTGGTCCACCCACGGCGGCCACCCGCCGCAGACCGACCTGCTGACCGACCGGGCGATGTTCCGGGAGGCCTACGCCGTCATCCCGCGCGGCAGCCAGCGCGACATCGTCACCTCGAAGCTGCCGTTCTGGGAAGGCACCCGGCTGTGGGTGCTCGCCCGGCCGCTCACCGGCTTCGCCGAGACCTTCTCGCAGTACCTCATGGAGGTCTCCCCCGGCGGCGGCTCGCAGCGGCCCGAGGACGACCCGGCGGCCGAGGCCGTGCTGTTCATCCTCGAGGGCGAGCTGACGCTGCGCCTCGACGAGGACGCGCCCGACACCAACGAGCACCGGATGGTCCCGGGCGGCTACGCGTTCCTCGCGCCCGGCACGCCCTGGTCGGTCCGCAACGACGCCGCCGTGCCCGCCCGCTTCATGTGGATCCGCAAGGCCTACCAGCACGTCGACGGCGTGGCGGTGCCCGATTCCTTCGTGACCAACGAGCGCGAGGTCGAGCCGGTCGCCATGCCGGGCACCGACGGGCGGTGGGCCACCACCCGGTTCGTCGACCCGGCCGACGTCCGCCACGACATGCACGTGAACGTCGTGACCTTCCAGCCCGGCGCGATCATCCCGTTCGCCGAGACCCACGTGATGGAGCACGGCATCTACATCCTCGAGGGGCAGGCGGTGTACCGGCTCAACGAGGACTGGGTGGAGGTGCAGGCGGGAGACTTCATCTGGCTCCGCGCGTTCTGCCCGCAGGCCTGCTACGCCGGCGGGCCGGGCCCGCTGCGCTACCTGCTGTACAAGGACGTCAACCGGCACGTCCCGCTCGGCCTCGGCGGCATGCACCGCTGACCGGCGGTGGCGCACCGGACCCGTTCAACCGCCACGCCGCAGCAACCGCCCGCGCGGCTGCGCGAGGTCGACCTCGACGCCCCGCACGAAGCTCCGGCGGACCACCCCGCGCAGCGTCCTGCCCTCGTACGGGGTGAGGGGGTTCTTGTGGTGCAGGCGCTGAGCGCGCACGACGAACTGCTCCTCCGGCGCCAGCACGACGAGGTCGGCGTCGTAGCCGACCGCCAGCCGGCCCTTGCCCCGCACCTCGGCCCGGTCGGCGGGCCGGGCCGCCATCCAGTCGACGACCCGCTCCAGACCGATGCCGCGACGGCGCGCCTCGGTCCACACGATCGGCAGCCCGAGCTGGATCGAGGAGATGCCGCCCCAGGCGGCCCCGAAGTCGCCGTCGTCGAGGTGCTTGAGGTCCGGCGTCGACGGCGAGTGGTCGCTGGCGATGTACTCGATCGTCCCGTCGAGCAGCCCCTCCCACAGCGCCTCCCGGTTGGCCGACTCGCGGATCGGCGGGCAGCACTTGAAGGCGGTGGCGCCGGCGGGGACGTCCTCGGCGACGAGCGTGAGGTAGTGCGGGCAGGTCTCCGCGGTGAGGTCGACGCCGTCGTGCTGGGCCGCGCGGATCACCGGCAGCGAGTCGGCGGAGGAGAGGTGGACGATGTGGCTGCGCGCGCCGGTCCGCCGGGCGCGCTCGACGACCTCGACGACGGCGCCGTCCTCGGTCTGCCGGGGCCGCGAGGCCAGGTAGTGCCGGTAGTCGCGGTCCGGCGTGCTCGCCGGCCCGAGGACCGCCCCCGGGTGCTCCGCGTGCACGATCATCATCGCGCCGAGGCCGGCGAGCGCCGTCAGGAAGGTCTCGAGCTCGTCGAGCTCGAGGTGGGGGAACTCGTGGACGCCGGAGGGCAGCAGGAAGCACTTGAAGCCGAAGACGCCGTCGTCGTGCAGCGCGCGGAGCTCGCCGAGGTTGGTGGGCACCGCCCCGCCCCAGAACCCGACGTCGACGAACACCTGCGGGGCGGCGACGCGACGCTTGAGTGCCAGCGCCGCCGCGTCCACTGTGGCCGGCACGGAGTTCAGCGGCATGTCGAGGATCGAGGTGACGCCGCCGGCGGCTGCGGCGCGGGTGGCGCTGGCGAACCCCTCCCAGTCGGTCCGGCCGGGCTCGTTGACGTGCACGTGGGCGTCGACGAGCCCGGGGATGAGCGCCTCGTCGCGGGCCAGCTCGATGACGGTGCGCCCGGGCAGGCCGGTGCCGAGCGGCTCGACGGCGGTGATCACGCCGTCGACCACGCCCACCTCCCGGGGCGCGACGCCGTCGGGGCCGACGACCCGGGTGCCGCGCACGACGAGGTCGAACCGGTCACCGGTGGTGGACTCCCGCGAGGCCATCGGCGGGCCCGGTCAGGGCATCCGCTCGTAGGCCGGCAGGGTAAGGAAGTCGGCGTAGTCGTCGGCCACGGCGACGGCGAGGAAGGTCTGCTTCGCCTCCTCGTAGTCGCCCGGCTGCCCCGGCAGCGCGGCGATCTCCTCCTCGACCACCCGGCCGACGAGCTCGCGGGTGACCAGCTCGCCGGTGTCGGCCAGCGTGATCTTGTTGTGGAGCCACTGCCAGACCTGCGAGCGGGAGATCTCGGCGGTGGCGGCGTCCTCCATGAGGTTGAAGATCGCCACCGCGCCCTGCCCGGCCAGCCAGGACCGCAGGTACTGGATGCCCACCGAGACGTTGCTCCGCAGCCCGGCCTCGGTCACCTCGCCGGGCGTCGAGCGGACGTCGAGCAGCTGCGCCGCGGTGACCGTGACGTCTTCGCGGGTGTTGTCGATCTGGTTCGGTCGGTCGCCGAGCACGGCGGTGAAGACCTCCGCGCACAGCTCGACCATGCCGGGGTGCGCCACCCACGAGCCGTCGAAGCCGTCAGTGGCCTCGCGGGTCTTGTCCTCGCGGACCTTGGCGAACGCGGTCTGGTTCACCGCCTCGTCGCGGCTCGGGATGAACGCCGCCATCCCACCCATCGCGTGCGCGCCGCGCTTGTGGCAGGTGCGCACCAGCAGCTCGGTGTAGGCGCGCATGAACGGCACCGTCATCGTCACCGCGTTGCGGTCCGGCAGCACGAAGTCCCGGCCGCGCGTCCGGAAGGTCTTGATCACCGAGAACATGTAGTCCCACCGGCCGGCGTTGAGCCCCGCGGAGTGCTCGCGCAGCTCGTGGAGGATCTCCTCCATCTCGAACGCCGCCGGGTAGGTCTCGATGAGGACGGTGGCCCGGATGGTGCCCCGCGGGATGCCCAGCAGGTCCTGCCCGATCTCGAACGCCTCGTTCCACAGCCGGGCCTCGAGGTGCGACTCGAGCTTGGGCAGGTAGAAGTACGGGCCCTGCCCCTTCTCGATCTGCCGCCGCCCGGCGGTGGCCAGGTAGAGCGCGAAGTCCACGAGCGCCCCCGACGTGCCCTCGCCGTCGACCAGCAGGTGCTTCTCCGGCAGGTGCAGGCCGCGGGGCCGCACGATGATGGTGGCCAGTTCCTCGTCGGGACGCAGCGCGTAGCGCTTGCCATTCTCCGCGGTGAAGTCGATGGTGCGGTTGATCGCGTCGAGCAGGTTGAGCTGGCCACCGACCACCGACTCCCACCGTGGCGTGTTCGCGTCCTCCTGGTCCGCCAACCAGGCTCTCGCGCCGGAGTTCAGCGCGTTGACCGTCATCTTCCGGTCGGTCGGGCCGGTGATCTCCACCCGCCGGTCGACCAGGCCCGGCGCCGGCGGAGCGACCCGCCAGGAGGCGTCCTCGCGGATGCCCGCCGTCTCGGGCAGGAAGTCCAGCGTGCCGCCGTCGGCCAGCGCCGCGACCCGCCGTCGTCGTGCCTCGAGCAGCTCGCGCCGCCGGGCGTCCAGCCGGCGGTGCAACGTCGCGACCAGCTCGAGCGCGGTGGGCGTGAGCACCTGCTCGTACCGCTCACCGGACTCACCGGTCACACGCACGCCGTCGGGAGCCTTCACGTCGTCACCCACCTTCACCACGGGGAAGCGAGAGATTCTTCAGCCGAGCGTAGGTGAGAATGGACCATCGTGGGCAGTGAACAGAACGCCGCACCCGCCGGTGACCGGCCGCCCGGGGGCGATCGACGCGAGCCGATGGTGCCCGGCGCGATCCAGGCGGCGCCGGGGGCGAGGGTGCGGCTCCGCGCGGTCCGGTGAGGCCCGCGGGATCAGCGCAGCAGAGCCGGTCAGCGGGCGAAGCCGTTGATCCTGGCGCGCGCCTCGTCG
Source organism: Georgenia sunbinii (assembly GCF_036421875.1). Lineage (NCBI taxonomy): Bacteria > Bacillati > Actinomycetota > Actinomycetes > Allobogoriellales > Allobogoriellaceae > Georgenia > Georgenia sunbinii. Next base: position 103,236 of record NZ_JAZGOL010000002.1, read on the forward strand.
CGATTCGCCCCGACTCCGCGCTCGGGCAGCGCCACCTGCGCCAGCTGCTCGGCGTGAGGGACCTGCTGTGCGACAAGCCTCTGCTGCAGCGTGGCGATCAGCTCCTCGGGGCGGCCGCGATAGGCGAAGGCCCAGAGCTTGCCGCCACGCACCGTATCTGTCGAGGTGTCGAAGCCGTGGGCCACCACGCTGCTGCGCGACCGTGCCTGCGCGGGCAGCGGCCCGTCGAAGACCAGGCCGCGCCGGGACTGCGGGAAGTAGAACAGGGTCGAGCCGAAGGACCTGCCGGTCACCGCGGACAGCCGTCCGACGTCGCTCACACAGGTCACGCCCCGCGGCTCGAGGGCGCGATAGGGGATCACGTACGGGCTCAGCAAGGGGAAGAAGCGACCGACGACCAGCCCTGCCTCGCACAGCACCAGACGGACGTCGCACAGCAACCACCACGCCACCACCAGCAGCACCAGGGGGATCGAGGCGCCCCACACCTTGGTGCCGATCCCGAGGTTCTGGTTCACCGCCGTTGCGCCGACGATGACCACGATCATCGCGACGAAGAGCAGGTGGAACCAGAGTGGGAACGTCTGCCGGTAGGTGCGCACGGGGCGACCGAAGCTCTGACGCCGGGCGATGCGCGAGGCCTTGCCCACGGCTCAGCCCTCCTCGGGAGCGAGGAACCAGGCCGCGAGCCCGAGGAGCTCCTTGACGGCCTCGGACCTCGTGTCCAGGGAGGCACCTTCGCCATCGGGGAAAGCGCGCGCCTCTTCAGCCGAGCGTAGGTGAGAATGGGTCATCGTGAGCAGTGAACAGAACGTCGCAGCCGCCGGGGACCGGCAGCCCCGGGGCGACCGACGTCCCGCGGGTGCCGGCCAGCGGCGCCGTGGTGGCGGCCGGGGCCGCACCGGGAACCGCCGACCCCGCGAGCACCGCGGCTTCACCGAGGAGCAGCTCACCGCGCGACGCGAGGCGCTGCCGGCGATCAGCTACCCCGAGCAGCTGCCGGTGTCCGCACGGCGCGACGAGATCGCCGCCGCGATCGCCGCGAACCAGGTCGTCATCGTCGCGGGCGAGACCGGCTCGGGCAAGACCACCCAGCTGCCGAAGATCTGCCTCGAGCTCGGCCGCGGCATCACCGGCCAGATCGGCCACACCCAGCCGCGCCGGATCGCGGCGCGCACGGTGGCCGAGCGGATCGCGGAGGAGCTCGGCGTCCAGCTCGGCGGGGCGGTCGGCTACCAGGTGCGGTTCACCGACGAGGTCGGCCCCACCACGCTGGTCAAGCTGATGACCGACGGCATCCTGCTCGCCGAGATCCAGCGCGACCCGATGCTCCGCCAGTACGACACGATCATCGTCGACGAGGCGCACGAGCGGTCGCTCAACATCGACTTCATCCTCGGCTACCTCGCGCAGCTGCTGCCCCGCCGGCCCGACCTCAAGGTCGTCATCACCTCCGCGACGATCGACTCCGCACGGTTCGCCGCCCACTTCAGTGCGCCGCCCGAGGACGACGGCGAGCGCGTGCCGGCCCCGGTCGTCGAGGTCTCCGGGCGTACCTTCCCGGTCGAGCTGCGCTACCGCCCGCTCGTGCCCGACCTCGAGGAGGACGACGGCGGGACCTCGGCCCCGGCCGCTACGGACGCCGACGCGCTCGACCAGCCGACCGCGATCTGCCGGGCGGTCGACGAGCTCGTCGCCGAGGGACCGGGCGACATCCTCGTGTTCCTCTCCGGCGAGCGCGAGATCCGCGACACCGAGGTCGCGCTCGCCGAGCACCTCGGGCCGCGCTACCTCGGCCGCGGGGACGCCGACCGCCCCGGCGTCATCGAGGTCGTCCCGCTGTATGCCCGGCTGTCCGCGGCCGAGCAGCACCGGGTGTTCCGCACCAGCCGCCACCGCCGGGTGGTGCTCGCCACCAACGTGGCAGAGACCTCGCTGACGGTGCCGGGGATCCGCTACGTCGTCGACCCGGGGACGGCGCGGATCTCGCGCTACTCCAGCCGGACCAAGGTGCAGCGGCTGCCGATCGAGCCGGTCTCCCAGGCGAGCGCGAACCAGCGGTCGGGGCGGTGCGGGCGCGTCGCGGACGGCATCGCGATCCGGCTGTACTCCCGCGCGGACTTCGAGTCCCGCCCGGAGTACACCGAGCCAGAGATCCTGCGGACCTCGCTGGCCTCGGTCATCCTGCAGATGGCCTCGCTCGGGCTGGGCGACATCGAGCGGTTCCCGTTCGTCGACATGCCCGACACCCGCGCGGTGCGCGACGGCATCCAGCTGCTCACCGAGATCGGCGCGCTCGACGGCGGGCAGCCGGCCGCGGACGGCGGGCCCCGGCTGACCCCGGTCGGGCGCCAGCTCGCCCGGCTGCCGATCGACCCGCGGCTGGGGCGGATGCTGCTCGAGGCGGAGAAGCTGGGCTGCGCCGCCGAGGTGATGGTGATCGTCGCCGCGCTCAGCCTGCAGGACGTCCGCGAGCGCCCCGCGGACCACCAGCAGGCGGCGGACGAGAAGCACCGCCGGTTCACCGACCCGACCTCGGACTTCCTCGCCTACCTCAACCTGTGGCGCTACCTGCGGATCCAGCAGCGCGACCTGTCCGGCTCGGCGTTCCGGCGGCTGTGCCGCGCGGAGTTCCTCAACTACCTGCGGGTGCGCGAGTGGCAGGACGTCGTCACCCAGCTGCGGCAGCTGGCCAAGCCGCTCGGGCTGACGATGCGGCCGCTGTCGCTGCCGAGCACCGCCGAGACGGCCGGCGACCCGGTCGGCGCGGCCCTCGCCCTCGGGCAGTCCGCCGACACCCCGAGCGCCGACGCGATCCACCAGGCGATGCTCGTCGGGCTGCTGTCGAACCTCGGCAGCTACGACGAGCGGCGCCGGGAGTACCTCGGCGCGCGCGGCACCCGGTTCGTGGCATGGCCCGGCTCGGGGCTGGCGCGCAAGCGGTACGAGTGGGTGATGGCGGCCGAGCTGGTGGAGACCTCCCGGCTGTTCGCGCGCACCATCGCGCGGATCCAGCCGTCCTGGGTGGAGCCGGCCGCCGCGCACCTGGTGAAGAAGGTGCACTCCGAGCCGCACTGGTCCACCAAGCAGGGCGCCGCGATGGTGCACGAGAAGGTGCTGCTCTACGGCATGACCCTGGTGGCCGACCGCACCGTGCTGCTGGCCAGTGTCGATGACGCCGACTCCCGGGCGCTGGCACGGGAGATGTTCATCCGCCACGCGCTGGTCGAGGGCCAGTGGCGCACCCACCACAAGTTCTTCGCCCACAACCGGGCGATGCTCGAGGAGGTAGCGGAGCTGGAGAACCGCACCCGCCGCCGCGACCTCGTGCTCGACGAGAACGGGCTCTACGACTTCTACGACGAGCGGCTGCCAGACTCCGCGGTCAGCGCCCGGCACTTCGACTCGTGGTGGAAGAAGCAGCGCCACGAGCAGCCCGAGCTGCTCACCTTCACCCGGGAGCTACTGCTCGGCGAGCGCGGTGACGTCTCCGCCGGGGACTTTCCCGACACCTGGCAGCAGGGCGACCTCACGCTGCCGCTCACCTACCAGTTCGAGCCGGGCACCGCGGCCGACGGCGTCACCCTCCACGTCCCGATCAGCGTGCTCGGCCGGCTGCGGCCCGACGGCTTCGACTGGATGGTCCCCGGCCTGCTGCCCGAGCTCACCGTCGCCACGATCCGCGCGCTGCCGAAGAAGGTGCGGGTCCAGCTGGTGCCGGCACCCGACGTCGCGGCGGAGGTCCTCACGATGCTGCCGCAGTGGTCGGAGGTGGCACCGGCGCCGTTCGGTGCGCCGTCGTTCCGGGAGTCCTTCAAGGCCACGGTGCGGATGCTGCGGGACGTCGAAATCCCCGACGATGCGTGGGACGACGAGCGTCTGCCGCCCCACCTGCGGATGAACTTCCGGGTGGTCGACGGCGACGGCAAGGTGCTCGGCGAGGGCACCTCGCTGGCTGCCCTCCAACGGCGGCTCGCCGCGCAGACGCAGCACGCGGTGCGCAGCGCGGTCAAGAGCGCGGTCCAGATCGCCATGGAGGAGGCCAGTCGTGACGCAGGTCCCGGTGCCGGGCAGGTCGCGCGGCGCGGGGACGACGCGAGCGGGGGCGGCACGGCGGCTGCCCGCGACGCCGGGCCGGTGGCGCCCGGGAGCTCCGCGGTGCCGGCCGGGTTCGCCGAGCAGCGCGGCCTCACCGGCTGGCCGGACCTGCCCGACGGCGTCATCCCGCGGCAGATCGAGTCGGTCGGCCCGCAGGGGCTGCTCGTTCGCGGGTACCCGGCGCTGACCACCCAGGTCGCCGGCCCGGCCGCGGGCCGGGTCGACCTCGTCGTGCTCGCCGACGCCGGGGAGCAGGTCCGCGGCCACCGGCGCGGCGTGCGCCACCTGCTGCTCGCCGAGACGGCACTGGCGACGCCGAGGGTGACCACCCGGTGGACCGGCCGGGAGGCGCTCTCGCTGGCCGCCAGCCCGTACCGCGACACCGCTGCGCTGGTGCGTGACGTGCAGCTGGCCGCGGTGACGGCGATCGCCGACGAGTGGGTGGCCCGCGGCGCCGGCGAGCCGATGGACGCGACGGCGTACGGCGAGCTGCGCACCGCGGTGCGCGCCGACCTGGAGGAGCGGGTCTACCGGATCATCGGGCAGCTGGTGGCGACCCTTGACGCGTATCGCGGGCTCGAGGCCGCGATCCGCGATGCGACGTCGATGTTCCTGCTCAACACGCTCACCGACGTCCGGGACCAGGCGGCCCGGCTGGTGTTCCCCGGCTTCGTCTCGGCCACTCCGGCCGACCGGCTCGTCCACCTGCCCCGCTACCTGCGGGCCGCCCAGCGCCGCATCGAGCGCGCGCAGGACAACGTCCACCAGGACACGAACCTCGCGTGGCAGGTCGGCGAGGTCGAGGACGAGTACCAGGCCGCCGTCGACGCCGCCCGGCACGCCACCGCCGGGCCCGACCGCGACGCGACGCTCACCGAGGTCCGGTGGCTGATCGAGGAGCTGCGGGTCAGCCTCTTCGCCCAGCAGCTGGGCACGCCGACGAAGGTCTCGGTCAAGCGCCTGCAGAAGCTGCTGCGCTCGGCCTGAGCTACCGGATCGAGCTGAGGCCGGCGGCGCTTCGGGCCCTCTACACCGTGGACGACGGCGTCCTTCTCGTCGTCGTCGTGACCCTTGGTCATCGCAGTGACGTCTACGGACGTTGACGGCGGTGGGACCTGCAGCTCCTCATCGCGCAGCTCGACCTGCGCGAACTGTCGCGACAAGCTCCTCCGCGGGCCCGGAGCTGAGGACCGGCCGCGGAACCGGCTTGCTGCGGGCGTCGTCGAGCAGGGCAACCGATGCGGTCGGCCTGACGCCATGCCTCTGGGGCGCGGCGAGCCCTGAGGGCGTCGGGACGAACGAGCACGGCGACAACACGCCCGTGCCGGGTGATCGCAACCTCTTCGCCCGCTTCCACCCGGTCCAGCTGGGCGGGAAGAGTCTGACGTGCGACGCTCGCACTGATCGTGACCATGCCGTCACCGTACGCTCACGTACAACACTGCACGGTCTGCCGTGCGCCGGACTGGACAGGGGACGGTAGGGCTGCGTCGCGGGCGCCCTCCACGCCCGCGACGCAGCCAGTTGGGGGTCGCGGGCTATCCCGCGATGCGGCGCACCATGGGCAGCCGGGAGCGGGTGAACAGCCAGGCGGCGCCCATCGCCACCAGCGGCACGCCGAGTCCGATGGCGGCCACTGCCGGCCACGGGATGACCAGCTGCCAGAGCGGGTCCACCCGGCCCCACTGGTGGCGCATCGCTGTGACGATGACGGCGGCGAGCAGCAGTCCGGTCCCGGCGCCGATCACCCCACCGATGAGGGTGAGGACGCCGGCCTGGGCCGCCGCGATCCGCCGTCGGATCCCCGGCGAGGCGCCGACGGCCGCCAGGGTGGCCAGGTCGGGCCTCGTCTCGGTCTGTGCCAGCGCGATGCTCATCATCGTTGCGCCCAGACCGACGACGAGGGCCGCAGCCACGACGATCCACACCGCGAGGGACTCATTACCGGGGCCACGCTCGACGCCGACGTAGGCCATGGTGTCGAGCTCGTAGGCGGCGTCGTAGGCAGCCGTCTCCTCGCCCTCGGTCGGCATTCGGGAGGTCGAGGCCAGCAGGCCGACGTCCTCGGTGTGCAGGCCGAGCTCCTCGACCACCTGGGGAGGGAAGACCATGGCGAACACGTCGAACATGCCGTTGCTGCCGAGATCAGCTGCGGTGGCAGGCAGCTCGTAGGTGTCGACCACCCTGACCTCCTCACCGTCGACGTAGCGCTCGTCGTCGAGGTGCACGGTGCCGTCGCGATGGATCGCGAGCTCGCTGGGGACCACGACTCGTCCCGCTGCAAGCGCCGCAGCAGCCTCCTCGGCACCCGGGAATCCGAGGCTCGTCATCAGGGTGCCGTCGTCGACGAGCACCGCACCCGAGAGCCGGGACACGAGCGTCTGCGTTCCCGACCACGCCGACTGCTGGCACCGTGGGTCGTCAGCGTGCTCGAGGAGCTCGGCGGTGCCCGGGCTGCTGAGCTCGTCCAGCGGGCACGCGTCGCCGCCGGGCCATCTGGTGAGGAAGAAGGCTGCCTCGTCGGCGGACGCGGCATCGTCGGGATCGATGAGCGAGGCCATGGCCACGGTGTGCACGGCCTCGACCGGGAGTGTGGCGTGCACGATGCTCGACAGAGCCGTGAGCTGGTCAGCAGTCACGGCCGCGTCGGACTCGAAGGGGAGGATTCCTGCGATGACCGTGCCCTCGGGCCCTGCGGCCATGTACGTCGCGTCTCGGTGCGCCTCGGAGGACGCAATGAAGCCGGCTCCGGCAGTGGCGCCCGCGAGCGCCGCGATGATGGCCGCAACCGCCGGCGCGGTCCGGGACCGCTGCCGGGACGCGTCGCGCAGCGCGAAGCGTCCCGCGAGTCCCAGGCGCGGCGCCAGCCGGGCCACCAGCGCGACGATCGCGCCGGCCGTGGCCACGATCCCGATCTCCAGCGCGACGACGCCGCCCACGACGAGGAAGGGTTGCGACGCGCTCGCCCCGACGATGGCCACCGCGACGCCGGCGCCGGCGAGCACCGCACCGATGATCGCCACCCGGCGGCGCGGACGGGCCTCGGCGCGACGGCCGGCGAGCGCGGCCACGACGTCGAGCCGGCCGGCGCGCCGAGCCGGCAACCAGGCGGCGGCCGTGGCGATGAGGGTTCCCAGGGCGATGACCGCCGGCAGCACGAGCCAGGGAATCCGGAGCGCCGGGAAGGTGAGCGGCCAAACGAGGTTGACGCCCCAGACCGCGAGGACGGCGACGCCCAGCCCGAGCACCACGGCGAGCGTCGAAGCCGCCAGCCCGATCGTGACACCACCGAGCAGAACGACCCGACGCAGCGTTCGGGCATCGCCACCGACGGCCGCGATCATCGCGAGCTGACGCTGGTTGCGCTGGGCGCCCACGGCGAAGGCGGGGCCGATGAGCAGGATCGCCTCGACGAGCACGATGGCGGCGACGGCACCGACGACCGCAACGACACCGGCGTCGGTGCCGCCCATATCCGGGCCGCCGTGCCAGGTATCCGGGTTGAGCACGACGTGCCGGCTCAGCACCGGCGAGCCGATGGCATTGAGCTGTTCGACATGCGCGGCGGTGACGGGACTGTCGCCGAAGACGTACCAACGCACCTGCCGCTCGCTCCTCCCGCTCTGCGTGCCGTCCGGCACCGCGGGCAGCGTGCCGGTCAGCGCGAGGGCGGCGTCCGTCGCCGCACCGGCTTCGAGGACGCCTGCAACCGTGCCGGTGAGCGGCTCGTCGAGGCCCAGGTCGATCGTCAGGGCGTCCCCGACCTCCACCGAGAAGGTCTCGGCGGTGTCCTGACCGACGAGGAACTCACCGGGAGATCGGGGCAGTGCGCCGGAGGTCAGCGGTGCCGTGACGAGGTCGGCGAGCCGGTCCTCGGGCAGCTCGAGGACCTCGGCGTGGGACGGCCGGGAGCGCGCCTCGCTCGTCGCCATCCCGCCGTCGGCCGTCGCCCGCACCAGCTCGGCGTCAGCCGGCAGTATCGCGGCGATCGCGCGCTCGTGCTCGACGTCGCTCGGCGGATCGGAGTCGTCGCCTCCACCGCCCATCGGCCCGTACTGCCCGAGCACACCCTGGTCGACCTCGCCGGCCCAGCGCGCGCCGATCTCGGCCTGGGCAACATCCCCGAGCCGGCTGGCGACGATCTGCTCAGGAGTCGGTTCCCCGGAGTTCAGCAGCGTGCCGCCGGCGGTACCGACGAGCAGCGGCAGCCCGATCATGGTGGCCACGAGCGCGGTGCGGCCCTTGGCCCGCCGGGCGTCGCGCGCCGCGATACGGGCGGCGGCCCGGAGCGCGACGAGCCGGCGCGCCATCAGTGCCCGTCCGCGGTGGTCAGCAAGGACTCCGGCTCGGCCGGGTCGCCGGTGGAATCGATGACCACGCCGTCGCGCAGGAAGATCGTGCGGTCCGCCCAGGCAGCGTGGCGTGCCTCGTGGGTGACCAGCAGGCCGCCCGCGCCAGCGTCGATGCGTGCCCGCAGCAGGCGCAGCACGTCCTCGCCGGTGGTGGAGTCCAGCGCACCGGTCGGCTCGTCGGCGAGGATGAGACGGCGCGGTCCGACGACCGCGCGGGCGATGGCCACCCGCTGGCACTGCCCGCCGGACATCTCGTCGGGGAAGCGGCCGGAGAGCTCGGCGAGACCGACCTCCTCCAGCGCCGCCGTCGCCTCCGCGCGGGCGCTGCGTAGCGCCACGCCGTCGAGCTCGCGGGGCAGCGAGATGTTCTCCAGCGCGGTGAGCGCGGGGATGAGGTTGAAGTCCTGGAAGACGTAGCCGATGGAGCGCCGTCGGAGCTTCGCGCGTGCCTGCTGGTCGAGCGAGGTCAGCTCGTGACGGCCGAGGTTCACCGTTCCGGCGGTGGGTGTGTCGAGCCCGCCGGCGATGTTGAGCAGCGTCGACTTCCCGGAGCCGGAGGCACCCATGATCGCCACCAGCTCGCCGATGCGGATGTCCAGGTCCACGTCGCGCAGGGCGTGCACGGCCGTGGGACCGTCGCCGTGCACCCGGCCGACACCGCGCAGGCTCAGCAGGACGGGCCTGGCATCGGGTGTGCTCATCGCCGTGCCTCTTGGTCCTGTCGCGACGACGGGCTCACGTCGGCCGCGCCCTGCTCTGCCGTTCGTTGATCCGGTGCCGTCCGAGCGGCTCGGGCGACCTTCGCCTCGACGTGGTCGAGCCAGCGGATCTCTGCCTCGAGGGCAAAGATGAGGTGGTCGAGCACCAGGCCCCACGCGAGGTCGTCGCCGGCGGTGCGGTGCAGCCGGGTGTACTCGTGAAGCGAGCGCATCGACTCGCGGCGCTGGCGCTGGACCAGGTCGACGACGTCGACTCCCGGCGCGGCAGCGGCCAGCGCGAGCTTGATGACGAGCTCGTCACGGGCCGGCGCCCCCCGCTCCACGGGCGTCGTCCACCATGCGGCTGCGGCCTCGCGCCCGGCAGTGGTGAGCCCGAAGCGCTCGACGTCGCTCCCCTCACCGGCGAGCGCCTCGACCAGGCCGTCGCGGGCGAGGCGCTGCACCGTCGTGTAGACCTGCCCGATGTTGAGCGGCCAGGTGCTCCCGGTGCGCTCCTCGAACTGCTGCTTGAGCTGGTAGGTGTGCATCGGCTCCTCTGCGAGGAGGGCGAGCAGACCGTGCCGGACCGACATGTCATCTCCGATGGTTACTGAGTAATGTGTCAGAGGTTACTCAGTAACCTTTGCCTGTCAAGAACCGGCCCGCCGCGTCTTTTCCTACCGCCGGAGTACGCTCAGGTGCACGGCCGCCAGCCCGCCCACGAACGATCGAGACCGCCATGCGCAGCTTCCGTCACCTCGTCTCCGCCGGCCTCGCCGCGCTCCTCGTCGGCGCCGTTCTCGTGGTGGCACCCGCTCCTGCCACCGCCGCCGAGACCTACCCGCGTCCCGCTTCCGGCTCCTGGGAGGTCCAGGGCCGCGGGTGGGGCCACGGCATCGGGATGTCCCAGTGGGGCGCGCAGGGCGCCGCTCAGCAGGGGCTGAGCTACCGCCAGATCCTCGGGTTCTACTACCCCGGCACCAGCGTCGGCTCCGTGGGTAACAGCACGCTGGACGTGCGACTGATGGCTCACCAGAACACCGGGTCGGTGCAGCTCTGGGCGCCGGCGGGTGCGACGCAGATCAGGGTCGCCGGCGCGGGCAACACCACCCGCAGCTACCGGGGCGGCTTCATCACCGTCGATCGCGCGGAGGGCAACCGGTTCTGGGTGCGGCACACGACGGCGTCCGGAGCGAAGGGGCCGGAGCACGTCTTCACCGCGACCGAGCTGACCGTCACGGCACGAGACAACGACGGCGACAACCTCGGCGCCGTCGTCGGCTCCAGCTCCTCCCGGGGCACCTGGTACCGCGGCACCATCCAGCTCGTGCGCGAGAACAGCACCCAGCTCGACGTCCGCAACCACGTGGCGCTCGAGCAGTACCTGCGCGGCGTCGTCCCCCGCGAGGTGCCGGCCTCCTGGCACGGGCAGGCGCTGCGCGCGCAAGCGGTCGCCGCCCGCAGCTACGTGCTCGCCGAGATCGCCGGCAACTCCGCGGGTCTCACCTGCGACACCACTGCCTGCCAGGTCTACGGCGGCCGCGCCGTCGTCGACCGCGCCGGCAACGTCGTCACCGCTCACGACCACCCCCGCACGGACGACGCGGTCACCGACACCGGCGGCGAGGTACGCAGGTACAACGACGCCGTCGCCTTCACCCAGTTCTCCTCGACCAACGGGGGCTACTCCACCCGTGGTAGCCAGCCCTACCTCGTGGCGAAGGCCGATCCCTACACCGGCACCGCCTCCGGGGACACCCGCAGCCGGTGGACCGACCGCCTCGACGTGAGCACCGTCGAGGCGCACTGCCCGCGCAACGGGCGTCTCCAGGAGCTGGTCGTCACCAAGCGCGACGGCAACGGCGCCTGGGGCGGGCGGATCACCGAGGCCCAGGTGGTGTGCAGCACCGGCACGCAGACCGTCACCGGCACGAGCAACCTCCGGTTCGGGATGCTCCACCACTGGTGGCGGGTCACCCCGCCGCCCACCGGCTTCTTCATCTCCAACACCTTCGGCTCTGAGGCAGACGTCGTCTTCCAGTACGGCCGCGACACCGACGAGGTGCTCATCGGTGACTGGGACGGCAACCGCAGCGACACCATCACCGTCCGCCGGGGCGACGTCTTCCACGTGAGCAACACGCTGCGCGCCGGCGGCGCCGACTACTCCCTGCGCTACGGCCGCCCCGACGACGTCATCCTCGTCGGCGACTGGGACGGCGACGGCCGCGACACCCTCGCGGTGCGCCGCGGAAACGAGTACCACATCCGCAACGACAACCGGGGCGGACCGGCCCAGCAGGTCATCACCTACGGCCACGCCGGCGACGACGTGCTCGTCGGGGACTGGAACGGCGACGGCCGCGACACGCTCGCTATCCGCCGCGGACAGGAGTACCACGTGAAGAACTCGCTGCGGGGCGGCGACGCCGACGCAGTGATCTTCTACGGCCGGGCGAGCGACGACGTCATCGTCGGCGACTGGGACGGCGACGGCCGCGACACCTTTGGGGTGCGCCGCGGCCAGGTGTACCACCTGAAGAACTCCATCAGCGGCGGCGACGCGGACCGCGTCGTCTCCTACGGCCGCCCCACCGACGAGGTCCTCGTCGGCGACTGGGACGGCAACCGCACCGACACCCTCGGCCTACGCCGCCTCCAGTAGTCCCGCGCCCCCCTCCTCACCGACAGCAGGATTGTCACCGACAGCCGACTTGTCGTCGACAGCGGGATTGTCGTCGACAGCCGACTTGTCGTCGACAGCGGGATTGTCGTCGACAGCCGACTTGTCGTCGACAGCGGGATTGTCCACGCCAGAATGTGTGGACAATCCCGCTGTCAGCGCATGTGAGGGGCGGCGGCGGGTCGACAATCCCGCTCTCGGCGCAAGTGGGGGCCGGCGGCGGGTGGACAATCCTGCTGTCGGCGCGTGGGGTGGCTGGTCAGCTCAGGAGGTCGTCGAGCTCGCGGACGGCGTCGCGGCCGGCGCGGTTGGCGCCGACGGTGGACGACGACGGTCCGTACCCGATGAGGTGCACCCGCGGCTCGGCCGCGACCCGCGTCTCGGCCATGACGATCCCGCCGCCGTGGCCGCGCAGCCGCAGCGGTCGCAGGTGGTCGAGCTGCGCGCGGAAGCCGGTCGCCCACAGGATGACGTCGGCCGGTTGGACGCTGCCGTCGGCCCAGCGCACGCCGTCGGGCTCGATCCGCTCGAACATCGGCCGCCGCTCGAGCACGCCGCGCGCCGCCATCGCGGCCACCGCCGGGGTCCGGAGCAGGCCGGTGACGCTGACGACCGACCGTGGCGGCAGGCCGGCGCGCACCCGCTCCTCGACCATCGCGACGGCGTGCCGGCCGGCGTCCTTGTCGAAGGGGGTCTCCCGGAACGTCGGCTCCCGGCGGGTGACCCACGTCGTCGACGTCACCTGGGAGATCTCGTCGAGGTGCTGCACGGCCGAGATCCCGCCCCCGACGACGACCACGTGCCGGCCGCGGAACTCCTCGGCGGAGATGTAGTCGGCGGTGTGCAGCTGCTCGCCGCGGAAGTCCCGCTGCCCGGGGTAGGTGGGCCACATCGGCTTGCGCCAGGTGCCGGTGGCGTTGATGAGCGCGCGCGTCGACCAGATGCCGGCGTCGGTGACGACGCGCAGTCGGCCGGCCGGGTCATCATCGACGCGCTCGACCGACCGCACCCGCACCGGCCGCTCCACCGGCAGGTCGAAACGCTCCTCGTACTCCCCGAAGTAGCGCGGCAGCGCAGCGCTCGACGGCTCGCAGTCGTCCGGCGGCGGCTGGCTCATGCCGGGCAGGTCGTGGATCCCGTTGACCGTGGCCATCCGCAACGACTCCCACCGGTGGCGCCACGCGCCGCCCGGGCCGTCCTCGGCGTCGAGCACGACGAAGGTGCCCGACGCTGCGGCCGAGTCCGCGCCGTCGTCGCCCGTGATGCCGCGGTAGCCGCGCCGCTGCAGGTGGTAGGCCGCGGACAGGCCCGCCTGCCCCGCCCCGATGACGACGACGTCGACGCGCCAGGTCGGCGTGCCGGCCGGGGCACCGTCGAGGACGGGGTGCGGGTCGTTGAGGAGAACTGGGCTCACGTCGAGGTAACGCCACGGCGCGGAGGTTGCTTCCCGCCGGTACGTTCGAGCGCCGCCGCGACCAGAGCCCCCACACCACCACCCTTAGTCGCTCCTAAGGGCGCTCAACCCAGGTTCAGATGGTCGATCTATGGCCCGGGTGGTCGTCCAAAGCTGCTGGCGGCCCTCCCGCGGGCGCGGGCGGCCCTCACCCAGGCGCGGGCCGGGCACCGACCGGGCACCGACCGGGCACCGGTGGCGACCGACCGAGCCTTGGCACCCCATGGCTCGCCCCGCGATTTCCCTATGTCACGTATTGGTTGGGTCACCTGTCGGCAACGACATCCGGGTAGGCTGGTCGATAGCGACCTGGGGAGGACAGATGAGCCGCGTGGGCCGACGCGTCGCCATCGGCGCGCTCGTGACCGGCTCGCTGATTCTCGCCGCCTGCGCGGATCCCGGCGGTGACGACTCCGACGCCGACCCGCAGGCCGGCATCACCACGGTGACCTTCCGGCTGTGGGACGAGGCCGCCGCCACCGCCTACCGGGAGTCCTTCGACGCCTTCACCGCCGCGAACCGCGACGTGCACGTCGAGGTCGAGGTGGTGCCGTGGGAGTCCTACTGGTCCCAGCTGGAGGCTGACATGGCGGCAGGCACCCCGGCGGACATCTTCTGGACCAACACCGCGAACGTCGAGGGCTACGCCGACGCCGGCCTCCTCGTGAGCATGGACGAGGTGCTCGACCGTGACGCGGTGCAGTGGCAGCCCGCCGTCGTCGACCTCTACACGCACGACGACCAGCTGTGGGGGGTGCCGCAGCTGTGGGACGCCGTCGCCCTCTACTACAACGCCGACCTCGTCGAGGAGGCCGGCATCGACCCCACCGACCTCACCTGGGCTCCACCGCCGGCGCCCGAGCCCGCACCAGATCCCACCGTCGCCCCCGAGGCGGACGCCGCCGCGGTCACCGTGCCGGCCGCGGAACCCGCCGCGGAGCCCGCCGGCGAGCCGACCGACGAACCGACCGACGAACCCACGGACGACGCCGAGCCCGCGGCACCGGCGGACACCCTGCTGCCCGCTGCCCAGCAGCTGACCGTCGACACCGAGGGCCGCACCGTCGCCGACGAGGACTTCAACCCCGAGGCGGTGGCGCGCTACGGCTTCAACGCCGAGCCAGAGCTCCAGTCGGTCCTCCTGCCGTTCCTCGCGCAGGCGGGCGCCGAGTTCCAGACCGGTGACGAGCTCGGCTTCGGGTCACCGGAGGGCGTCGCCGCGGTGCAGTACCTCGTCGACCTCGTCACCGTGCACCACGTCGCACCGCCCGCGGAGGTGACCGCCGGCGTCGACGCCACGCTGGAGATGTTCCTCGACGGCCGGCTCGCGCTGTTCCAGTCCGGGTCCTACCACCTGCGCCAGATCGCCACCGAGGCCGACTTCACCTGGGGCATCGCGCCCGTCGTCGCCGGCCCGACGGGCCAGGTCTCGATCGTCCACGGCGTGGTCGCGGCAGCCCACGCCGGCACGGCGGACCTCACCGCCACCACCAAGGTGCTCGACTGGATCGGCTCGGCCGACGGCCAGCTCGCCCTCGCCGGCCAGGGCATCGCGCTGCCGGGCGTGGTCGACGCCGAGCCGGCCTTCCTCGACCACTGGGGTCAGGCGGGCGTGGACGTCTCCCCGTTCCTCGACGCCGCGGCGGGCGAGCTGACGCCCCCGCCGGCCGGCCCTGGCATGCAGGCCGCCATCGACGCGATCGCCCCGGTGCTCGACGACGCCTTCCGTGGCGACCTGCCGGTTCCCGACGCCGTCGACCTCGCGGTGGCGAGGGGCGACGCCGCCCTCGCAAGCGACTGACCCGATTAATCCCGTGACAGGCCCACCGGACGGTGCCTACGCTCGTCGGACACGGGAAAGGAGGTGGTCCGACCAGTGAATTCTTATCGGACGCGTGAGGTGACTGCTCGCTAGCAGTCCGGCGGACGGACTCCTGGGTCCCCGCCGCGACCGCGGCCAGATCCCAGCAGTCACCGGTACCCGCGGGCGCCGTGGCTCGTCCACCACGGCATCCCGGCTCAGCATCGAGCCGGGGCCCGCGGGTTCTCCGCAGCCTGGGCGGGCCCGACGACGGCGCATGGCAGGCTAGCGGCATGGACCTTCGTATCTTCATCGAGCCCCAGCAGGGCGCCACCTACGACGACCAGCTCGCCCTGGCGCGCCGCGCCGAGCAGCTCGGCTTCTCGGCCTTCTTCCGCTCCGACCACTTCCAGCGGATGGGTGACGGTGACCCCGGCCCGGGCCCCACCGACTCGTGGGTGACGCTCGGCGCGCTCGCGCGGGAGACGTCGACGATCCGGCTCGGCACCCTCGTCACCTCCGCCACCTTCCGGCACCCCGGGATGCTCGCGGTCCAGGTCGCGCAGGTGGACGAGATGTCCGCCGGCCGCGTGGAGCTCGGGCTGGGCACGGGCTGGTTCGCCGAGGAGCACGCCGCCTACGGCGTGCCGTTCCCGGCGCAGCGCTTCGGACTGTTCACCGAGCAGCTGGAGATCCTCACCGGCATGTGGTCGACGCCGATCGGCGAGCACTTCAACTTCGACGGCGAGCACTACCAGCTGGTCGACTCCCCCGCGCTGCCCAAGCCGGTGCAGGAGCCGCTGCCGATCATCATCGGCGGCAACGGCCCGCGCCGGACCCCGCTGCTCGCCGCCCGCTTCGCGGCGGAGTACAACCAGTCCTTCCCGGAGAAGTCCGCCATCGCGGCGCAGCGGGACCGGGTGCGCAGCGCCTGCGAGGAGCTCGGGCGCGACCCCGACGAGCTCGTCTACTCCGTCGCACTGGTCGCCTGCGTCGGCCGGGACGAGGCCGAGGTCGCGCGCCGGGCGGCCACCATCGGGCGGGAGCCCGCGGAGCTGCGCAGCAACGGACTAGCCGGCACCCCGCAGGAGGTCGTCGACGGGATCCGCGCGCTGCGCGAGCAGGGCATCACCCGGGTCTACCTCCAGTGCCTGGACATCGCCGACCTCGAGCACCTCGACCTCATCGCCGCCGAGGTCATGCCGCACGTCGCTACGACGGCCGCGGCACGATGACCGACGACGGCGAGCGGGACGTGGCCGGCGCAGCACCTGGGCCGCAGCGCTCGCTCGCCGTCGGGCTCCACCTCGGCTACTGGTCCGCCGGCCCGCCGGAGGGCGCCGCGCAGGCGGTCGCACTCGCCGACGCCGCGGGGCTGGACTCGGTGTGGACCGCCGAGGCTTATGGCTCGGACGCCTTCACGCCGCTCGCGTGGTGGGGGTCGCAGACCTCCCGGGTGCGGCTGGGCACCGGGATCGCGCAGCTCTCGGCGCGCACCCCGACGGCGACCGCGATGGCAGCGCTCACCCTCGACCACCTCTCCGGCGGCCGGTTCGTGCTCGGCCTGGGCGCCTCCGGGCCGCAGGTGGTCGAGGGCTGGTACGGGCAGCCGTACCCACGGCCGCTGGAGCGCACCCGCGAGTACGTCGACGTCGTGCGGCAGGTGCTGCGACGCGAGGCGCCGGTGACGATCGACGGCCACCACTACCGGCTGCCGCTCACCGGCGGCACCGGGCAGGGCAAGGCGCTGCGCCCGACGGTGCACCCGCTGCGAGCCGACCTGCCGATCCACCTCGCCGCCCAGGGACCGCGGAACGTGGCGCTGGCCGCGGAGATCGCCGACGGCTGGCTGCCGGCGTTCTTCTCGCCCCGGCTCGACGACGAGTTCCGCGAGCGGCTCGCGACGGGCTTCGCGGAGCGGGACGCCCGGCTGCGCCCCGCAGCGGACTTCGAGGTCAACGCGTCGCTGCCGGTGGCGCTGGGCCGGGACGTCGAGCAGGCCGCCGACCACCTCCGTGGCCATCTGGCGCTGTACATCGGCGGGATGGGCTCGACGGAGACGAACTTCCACCGCGAGGCGATCGAGCGGCTGGGCTACGACTCGGCGTGCGCCGAGGTGACCCGCCGCTGGGCCGCCGGCGACCGGGAGGCCGCTGCCGCCGCGGTGCCCACCGAGCTGGTCCTCGACGTCGCGCTGGCCGGCAACCCGGATCAGCTGCGCGACCAGCTCGCCGAGTGGCGCGGCACCGTGGTCACCGGCGTCCTGCTGCAGACCGACCCCCGTGCGGTGCCAGCCGTCGTCGAGGCCCTCGCCCACTGACCAGCCCCCCTCGTCACGGCCCGTCCCACCGGACCGCCGCACGGGTTATGCTCATGTGGAGTACAGCAGGTAGAGTCGCGCCTTCTGGCCCCGACACGAGGACTCCCATGACCCAGCACGCCGCCCCCGACACCCCGGTGTCGAGCTCCCTCACCCGCGCCCAGCGGCTCGACCGGCTGCCGTTCACCCGGGCCCACCGCAAGCTGCTCGGGGGCTCCGGGCTGGGCTGGGCCCTCGACGCGATGGACGTCGGCCTCATCTCCTTCATCATGGCGGCGCTGGCCGAGGAGTGGCTGCTCAGCCAGACCCAGGTCTCCTGGATCGGCTCGGTCGGCTTCGTCGGCATGGCGATCGGAGCGAGCGTCGGTGGGCTGCTCGCCGACCGGATCGGTCGGCGGCAGGTCTTCGCGCTGACGCTCCTCATCTTCGGGCTGGCGACCGGCGCCTCCGCGTTCGCCGGCGGCCTCGCCATGCTCATCGTGCTGCGCTTCCTCGTCGGCCTCGGGCTCGGCGCGGAGCTGCCGGTGGCCTCCACCCTCGTCAGCGAGTACGCCCCGAAGCGAATCCGGGGCCGCATCGTCGTCATCCTCGAGGCGTTCTGGGCCCTGGGCTGGCTCGCCGCCGCCCTCATCGGCTACTTCGTCGTGCCGCTGCACAACGGCTGGCGGTGGGCGTTCCTCATCGGCACGGTGCCGGCGTTCTACGCGATCTACGTCCGGCTCCGCCTACCCGAGTCGGTGCGCTTCCTCGAGCGCAAGGGCCGCGCCGCCGAGGCCGAGGCTGCGGTCCGGGTCTACGAGGAGTCGGCCGGCGTCGCGGCCGTCCCCTCCCCGCCGTTGCCGCCCGAGCAACCTGCGCCGCACTGGCGGGCGCTGTGGGCACCGCGCTTCCGGCGCCGCACCGCAGCGCTGTGGGTGACCTGGTTCGGGGTGAACTTCGCCTACTACGGGGCCTTCATCTGGCTGCCGTCGTTGCTCGTCAACCAGGGCTTCTCGCTGGTGAAGTCATTCGAGTACACGCTCATCATCACGCTCGCCCAGCTCCCCGGGTACGCGCTGGCCGCGTTCCTCATCGAAAAGTGGGGACGGCGCGCGACGCTCGCCACCTTCCTCGCCGGCTCAGCAGTCGCGGCGGTGCTGTTCGGGCAGGCCGACACAGTGGCGACGCTCATCGCCGCCGGCATGGCGCTATCCGCCTTCAACCTCGGTGCGTGGGGCGCGCTCTACGCCGTCAGCCCGGAGATCTACCCGACGGCGCTGCGCGGCACCGGCGCCGGCAGCGCGGCCGCGTTCGGCCGCATCGCCTCGATCATCGCACCACTGTCGGTGCCGTGGTTCGTCGTCACCGGCGGCTCAGAGCTGGCCTTCGCCATCTTCGGTGTCGCATTCGTGGTGGCGATGGTGGCGGCACTGTTCCTGCCGGAGTTCCGGGGCGTCGAGCTCGAGGACGAGTAGCCGGCGAGTCCCGGCGATGGCCCCGGCGATGACCCCGGTGACAACGGGAAGGTTTCGTCAGGCTGAGCCGGACGGAACCTCCCCGGTCCAGCCGCGCGATCGGGGCGCCGTCGCGAGCCGGGCGCCGTCGCCGAGCGGGTGAGGGCCGACCGCGCCATGATGAGTCATGGACAACAACACGTACCGCGTCACCGAGATCGTCGGCACCTCTCCCGAGGGGGTCGACCACGCCATCCGCAGCGGCATCGAGCGGGCCTCGAAGACCATCCGCAACCTCGACTGGTTCGAGGTCACCCAGGTGCGGGGGCACATCGAGAACGGCGCCATCGCGCACTACCAGGTCGGTCTCAAGGTGGGCTTCCGCCTCGACGACGACGCCTAGTTCCTCCGGTACCCGCAGCGGCACCCGGGGCTGTGCGGCCTTGTTCCCGGGGCGGTCACGGTGCCCGAGCTACGGATCGAGCTGTGCCTGCGCGGCCTCGCGGTGCTCGGCGCGGCCGGTGGCGAGCGCGTAGAGCCCGTAGCCGATCGGCCCGGCGGCCATGAGCGCGGCGCACCGGTCGGCGAGCCGTGGCCACTCTGTGCCGCCGGCGGCGCGGTAGGCGGCGACGGTGACGTCGAAGGCCTCCGTGGGCGCGCCGGCGTGCTGGAACATGAAGTCCCGGGCAGGGTCGTCGAACCTCGCGGTGGTCCAGTCGATGACGCCGGTGATCGCGCCGTCGTCGTCGATGAGTGCGTGCGCCGGGTAGAGCTCGCCGTGGCTGAACACGGTGCGGTCGGGCCACAGGTCGTCATCGGCCAGCCACGAGTCGAGCCGGCCGCGCAGTGCGTCACCGATGCGGAAGGAGTCGGCGACGACGGCGACGTCCTGCTGCCAGCGGCGCCGGACCTCGTCGGGCTGACGGACCTCGATCCCCCGGGCCCGCGCCTCGGCCACCGGCGTCGCGTGGAGGTCGGCGAGGAGCCGGCCGAGGGTCTCGGCGTAGCGCGGGGACGCGGGATCGAGGTGCCAGACCGGCTGGTCGCCGTCGAGCGTGAGGCCGGGGGCACCGGGCAGCTGCGGGTAGGCGACGAGCTCGTCGGACACCACCCGCCACTCCGGGACCGCCACCGACAGGCGCTCGGCCGCGAGCTCGAGAACGGCAGCTTCCTTCGGCAGGCCCACTGCGACGTCGGGGCGGCGGGGGATCCGCAGGATCCATGGCGTGCCGTCGAGGGTGCGGGCGTAAGCGACCTGGAAGTCCAGGCCGATCTCGTTACGAGAGATCGACGCCGGATCGAGCGTAAGTCCGTGAGCCGCCGCCAGGTCGAGAAGTGGGTCGGGTGTAGCCATGCCGCCACCCTCCCAGCGACCGATGCGGTCCGCATCGGAATTTCCGCTACCGCCTCGGGCGAGCATGCGGGCGGCCGGCCGTGAGCACGGCGGCGGTCAGTGCGCCGACACCGCCCCCGTCCGTTCATCCGCGAGACATCTCGTCGCTACCGCGCGCTCATAGCGTTGCCGTGACCCGGCACGTGCCGACCGACGAAGGACGATCATGCCTCCACAGCCGACCGCCTCCCACACCGTGCGCCGCCCGCTGCGGCGCGCCCTCCTGCCCGCGACCGCCACCCTCGCCGTCGCCGCCCTCACCGCCCCGCTGGTCGGGATCGCCGCCCAGGCCGCGATCGTGCCCGAGCCCGTCACCTACTCCGCCGACGACGCCGCCTTTGAGCTCACCGCCGTCGGTACCTACGAGTCCGGCATCTTCGACGCCTCCGCCGCGGAGATCGTCACCTACCACGCCGGCACGCAGCGGCTCTTCGTCGTCAACGCCGCCGAGGCGAAGGTCGACGTCCTCGACCTCGCGGACCCGTCGAACCCCACACTGCTTCACGAGATCACCGCGGCAGCGACCCCGTCCGCCGACGGCGGGACGATCCCCGAGGGCGCGGTGGCGAACTCGGTCGCCGTGCGCGAGGACGGCCTCGGGCTCATCGCGGTCGAGCACCCGACCAAGACCGAGCTCGGCTACCTCGTCACCTTCGACGCCGCCGGTGACGGCACCGCGCTCGGCGCCGTCCGCGTCGGCGCGCTGCCGGACATGGTGACGGTGAACGCGGCGGGCACCTACGCCGTCGTCGCCAACGAGGGCGAGCCGGCCAACGACTTCTCGGTCGACCCCGAAGGCTCGGTCTCCGTCGTCACGCTGCCGGCGACGCTCGGCGCTCCCGCGCAGGACGACGTGCGCACCGCGGACTTCCACGCCTACGACGACGGCACCCGCACCCTGCCCGACGACGTCCGGGTCTTCGGCCCGACGCCGCACGGCGACGACCTGCCGATCTCGCGGAACCTCGAGCCCGAGTACATCGCCATCGACGGTGACGACCGCACCGCCTACGCCGCGCTGCAGGAGGCCAACGCCGTCGCCGTCGTGGACCTGGAGTCCGCCACGGTCACCGACATCTGGCCGCTCGGTTTCAAGGACCATTCCGTCGAGGGCAACGGGCTCGACGCCTCGGACCGGGACCCGCGGGACGCACCCACCATCGCCATCAACACCTACCCCGGGCTGCACGGGATCTACATGCCCGACGGCATCGAGTCCTACACGGCCGGCGGCGAGACGTTCCTCGTCACCGCGAACGAGGGCGACGCCCGCGAGTTCGGCGACTACGTCGAGTCGATCCGGGTGAAGGACCTCGGCGACCCTGACGAGACCCCGGCCCCGGGCGTCTGCGAGGACGCCGCCGTCACCGACCACCTCTCGGACGACCAGCTCGGCCGGCTCAACGTGAGCATCGCCAACGGGCTGGCCGAGGACGGTTCCTGCTTCGACGAGCTCTACGCCTTCGGTGCCCGGTCGATCTCGATCTGGACCACCGACGGTGAGCAGGTCTTCGACTCCGGCGACGAGTTCGAGCGGATCACCGCGGCCGCCGCGCCGGAGTTCTTCAACTCCAACCACAGCGAGTCGAACCTCGAGGGACGTAGCGAGGACAAGGGGCCCGAGCCGGAGAACCTCGCGATCGGTGAGGTCGACGGCCGCACCTACGCCTTCGTCGGCTTCGAGCGGTTCGGCGGCGTCGTCGTCTACGACATCACCGAGCCGTCCGACGCCCGCTTCGTCACCTACCTCAACAACCGGGACTTCTCGGTCTCCATGGAGGACGTCGTCGACGCGGAGCCCGGGGACGACGCCGTCCAGGCGGCCCTCTCCCAGGCCGGCGACCTCGGTCCCGAGGGCGTGACCTTCATCCCCGCCGCCGCCTCCGGGAACGGCCTGCCGCTGGTGGTCGTCGGCAACGAGGTCTCCGGGACGACGACGATCTTCGCCGTCGGCGAGGCGACGGCGGTGACACCTGCCCCGGCGACGTTCACCGACCTCGACGGGACCGAGCAGGACGTCGTGACCGTCCCGGCCGTCGACGGCGTCGAGTACCTGCTCGACGGCGCGGTGGTGCCCGCCGGCACCTACCCGGGTACCGGCGCGGTCACCGTCGAGGCACGGGCGCTGCCCGGGTTCGCCCTCGCCGACGGCGCCGAGGCCACGTGGTCATGGGCCTTCTCGGCCGACAGCGAGCTGCCGACCGAGGAGCCGACCACCGTACCGGCGGACGACCGCCCGGACAGCGGTGACGACGGCGGCCGGGACGACGACGGTGCGCCGGGTGGGTCCGGCGCACCGGAGCCCACCGGTGGGGAGGCCGGCTCGTTGCCGAGCACCGGAGCCTCCGTCGGCTGGCTGGCGGGCGCCGCGGCGCTACTCGTCGGCCTGGGCCTGGCGGTCCCGCTGACCCGCAGGCTCACGCGCGGCTGATCTGGCACACCACGACAACGGCGCCCCACCCGGATACTCCCGGGCGGGGCGCCGTTGTCACTGCTGCGGAAGGAGTCGGCGGCGTCAGGGTCAGGCGTCGCGCCGCCAGATGCTGATCGCCCCGGCGGTGAGGGCCAGCAGGGCGTAGCCACCGACCACCGCGACGCCCTGCCAGGCGGTGAGCACCTCGTTGGTGCCCTGCACCCCCGAGGTGCCGACGAAGGCGATCGCCGCCGGCAGGGGCGTGACGGCCACCAGATTCTGCACCCACTCGATCGGGACGACCTGCAGCACGCCCGGGATGAGCAGCAGCAGACCGAGCACGGTCGTGATGGTCGCGGCCGTGTGGCGCAGCACGGCGCCGAGACCGAGCGCGATGAGCACGACGGCGACGAAAAAGTACGTCATCCCGCCGAACGACTGCCAGGTGGTGGCCTGGTCGAGCGCCGGGACGAGGTTCGCGTCGGAGAGCCACGGGGCCGCTGCGGCGGTGCCGGCGAGCAGGCTCAGCACACTGACCAGGATGGTGAACGAGACCAGCGCCAGGCCCTTGGCCCACAGGACGGGCAGCCGGGTGGGCACGGCGACGAGCGTCGAGCGGACCGTGCCACTGGCATACTCCCCGGTGATGAGCAGCGCTCCGAGGACGGCGACCGTCACCATCCCGAACTGGAAGCCGGAGATGACGAGCTCGGCGCCGTCCGGCTCGATGCCCAGCTCGGCGGCGAGCCGGACGACGTCGTCGACCGCGGAGGCCTGGACCGCGCCGAGGGCCGCGATGACCAGCACCGTGATGGCCGCCGTCCACCAGGTCGAGCGCAGCGAGACGAGCTTGACCCACTCGCCGGCGAGGACGCCGCGGAAGCTGACGTCACCGGCTACCGAGGTACTCGGCCGGCCGGCAGTGCGCGGCGTGGTGGCGGCAGGGTGCGTCGTCGTCGTGGTCATCGCGAGGTCTCCGTGGTCGTGGTGGTGGAGCGGTACTCGACCGCCGTGCCGGTGAGGTTGAGGTAGGCCTCCTCGAGGCTGGCGCGCTGGAGGCGCAGCTCGTGCAGGACGATGCCGTCCCGGGCGGCGAGCGCTCCGACGGCCTGGGCGGAGGTGCCGCGGACCCGCAGGCCGCCGTCCTCGGCCCGGTCGACGACGGCGCCGGTCGCCTCCAGCCGCGCCCCGAGCTCGCCCGCCTGCGGGGAGGCCACCACGACGACGGCGCCGGTCGCGGAGTCGATGACGTCCTGGACGGGACCGGCGGCGAGGATCCGGCCGCGGCCGATGACGAGGAGGTGGTCCGCGGTCATCGCCATCTCGCTCATGAGGTGGGAGGACAGCAGCACGGTGCGACCCTCCGCCGCGAGCTGCCGGACCAGGGTGCGCACCCAGGTGACGCCCTCGGGGTCGAGGCCGTTGACCGGCTCGTCGAGGATGAGGGTCCGTGGGTCACCGAGCAGCGCCCCGGCGATCCCCAGCCGCTGTCCCATGCCGAGGGAGAAGCCCTTCACGCGTTGGTGCGCGACCGCGCTCAGACCGGTCATCTCGATGACGTCGTCCACGCGCTTGCGCGGGATCCGGTGGCTGGCCGCGATCGCCCGCAGGTGCGAGCGTGCGCTCCGCCCGGGGTGCGCGGCGCTGGCGTCCAGCAGTGCCCCGACCTCCCGCAACGGTGAGCGGTGCCGGCGGAAGTGGGCTCCGTTGACGGTGACGGAGCCGGAGGTCGGCCGGTCGAGGCCGACGATCATCCGCATCGTCGTCGACTTCCCGGCCCCGTTCGGTCCGAGGAAGCCGGTGACCGTGCCGGCGGGGATCGTGAAGCTGACGCCGTCGACGGCGGTCTTCTCGCCGTACCGCTTGGTGAGGTTTCGTGCCTCGATCATCTGCTTGCCTCTGGCTCGTCAGCCGGGCTCGGTGCGCCGGCTGGTGTCGAGTCCAGTGAATCGGGCATGGCCGTGCCGGCGGATCGGGGATCGACCCCGGTTCAACCCTGGTCCGTCGGCTGGCGGGCCAGGGTTTCCCCCTCCGGTCTGCCGGCCTCCCCGGCCTTCCTCAGGGGGCCACCGGGCACAGCCGAAGAGCCGGACCGTTCGGGTGAACGGTCCGGCTCTCAGCAGCGAGCAGAGGCGAGACTCAGAAGTCCCAGTCGTCGTCCTCGGTCTCCACGGCCTTGCCGATGACGTAGCTCGAGCCCGAGCCGGAGAAGAAGTCGTGGTTCTCGTCGGCGTTGGGGCTCAGCGAGGACAGGATCGCTGGGTTGACGTCCGTCTGGTCCTTGGGGAACAGGCCCTCGTAGCCCAGGTTCATCAGCGCCTTGTTCGCGTTGTACCGCAGGAACGCCTTGACGTCCTCGGTCAGCCCGAGCGGGTCGTAGAGGTCCGCGGAGTACTGCTCCTCGTTCTCGTACAGCTCGAAGAGCAGCTCGAACGTGTAGTCCTTGAGCTCCTGACGACGCTCCGGGGACTGCTTCTCCAGCGCGCGCTGGTACTTGTAGCCGATGTAGTAGCCGTGGACGGCCTCGTCACGGATGATGAGGCGGATGAGGTCAGCGGTGTTGGTGAGCTTGGCCCGCGAGGACCAGTACATCGGGGCGTAGAAGCCGGAGTAGAACAGGAACGACTCGAGCATGACCGAGGCGATCTTGCGCTTCTCCGGGTCGTCGCCGCGGTAGTACTGCAGGATGATCGCGGCCTTGCGCTGGAGGTTCTCGTTCTCCTCCGACCAGCGGAAGGCCTCGTCGATCTCCGGGGTGGAGATGAGCGTGGAGAAGATCGAGGAGTAGCTCTTGGCGTGCACCGACTCCATGAACGCGATGTTCGTGTAAACGGCCTCCTCGTGCGGGGTCGTCGCATCCGGGATGAGGCTGACCGCGCCGACCGTGCCCTGGATGGTGTCCAGCAGCGTGAGCCCGGTGAACACCCGGGTGGTCATGTTCTTCTCGGCGTCGTTCAGGGTCGCCCACGACTGGACGTCGTTGGACAGCGGCACCTTCTCCGGCAGCCAGAAGTTCGAGGTCAGCCGGTCCCAGACCTCGACGTCCTTCTCGTCCGGGACCCGGTTCCAGTTGATCGCCTGGACCCGGTCGACGAGCTTGAGCTTCTCCGACACGTTCGTTGCTACTTTCGTCGTCGTTCAGGAGGCCGTCGGGTGGCGGCCCGGGAGAGCTGGGTGCCGGCTGCTACAGCATGCAGCTGACGCAACCCTCAATTTCCGTGCCCTCGAGGGCGAGCTGGCGGATCCGGATGTAGTAGAGCGTCTTGATGCCCTTGCGCCACGCGTAGATCTGCGCCTTGTTCAGGTCCCGGGTGGTCGCACCGTCCTTGAAGAACAGCGTCAGCGACAGGCCCTGGTCCACGTGCTGGGTGGCCGCGGCGTAGGTGTCGATGATCTTCTCGGGGCCGATCTCGTACGCGTCCTCGTAGTACTCGAGGTTGTCGTTGGTCATGTAGGGCGCCGGGTAGTACACGCGCCCGAGCTTGCCCTCCTTGCGGATCTCGATCTTCGACACGATCGGGTGGATCGAGGAGGTCGAGTTGTTGATGTAGGAGATGGAGCCGGTCGGCGGGACCGCCTGGAGGTTCTGGTTGTACAGCCCGTGCTCCTTGACCGACGCCGCCAGCGCGCGCCAGTCGTCCTGGGTGGGGATGTGGACGCCGGCGGTGGCGAACAGCTCGCGGACCCGCTCGGTCGCGGGCAGCCACTCCTGCTCGGTGTACTTGGTGAAGAACTCACCGCTGGCGTACGTGGAACGCTCGAAGCCGGCGAAGGCCCTGCCGCGCTCCTGGGCGAGCTTGTTCGACTCGGTGATCGCGTGGAACGCCACCGTGTAGAAGTAGATGTTGGTGAAGTCCACGCCCTCTTCGGACCCGTAGAAGATCCGCTCGCGGGCGAGGTAGCCGTGCAGGTTCATCTGGCCCAGGCCGATGGCGTGGGACTCGCTGTTGCCCTTCTCGATCGAGGGCACCGAGTTGATGTGCGTCTGGTCCGAGACTGCCGTCAGTGAGCGGACCGCGGTGCCGATCGTCTTGCCGAGGTCCGGGGAGTCCATCGCCTTGGCGATGTTCAGCGACCCGAGGTTGCAGGAGATGTCGTTGCCGACGACGTCGTAGGACAGGTCGTCGTTGTACGTCGACGGCGTGGAGACCTGGAGGATCTCCGAGCACAGGTTCGACATGGTGATCCGGCCGTCGATCGGGTTGGCCTTGTTCACCGTGTCCTCGAACATGATGTACGGGTAGCCCGACTCGAACTGGATCTCCGCGAGGGTCTGGAAGAACTGCCGCGCCTTGATCTTCGTCTTCTTGATCCGGCGGTCGTCGACCATCTCGTCGTACTTCTCGGTCACGCTGACCTCGCCGAACGGCACCCCGTAGACACGCTCGACGTCGTAGGGCGAGAAGAGGTACATGTCCTCGTTCTTGCGGGCGAGGTCGAAGGTGATGTCGGGGATGACGACGCCGAGCGACAGGGTCTTGATGCGGATCTTCTCGTCCGCGTTCTCCCGCTTGGTGTCGAGGAACCGCATGATGTCGGGGTGGTGGGCGTTGAGGTAGACCGCGCCGGCCCCCTGACGCGCACCGAGCTGGTTGGCGTAGGAGAAGGAGTCCTCCAGCAGCTTCATCACCGGGATGATCCCCGAGGACTGGTTCTCGATCCGCTTGATCGGGGCGCCGGCCTCGCGCAGGTTGGTCAGCGAGATAGCGACGCCGCCACCGCGCTTGGACAGCTGCAGCGAGGAGTTGATGGCGCGCGCGATCGACTCCATGTTGTCCTCGGTGCGCAGCAGGAAGCAGGAGACCAGCTCGCCACGGGCCGCCTTGCCGGCGTTGAGGAAGGTGGGCGTCGCCGGCTGGAACCGGCCGGAGAGGATCTCCTCGACCATGTCGAGGGCGAACTGCTCGTCACCGCCGGCCAGCGCCAGCGCGACGACGACGGTGCGGTCCTCGAACCGCTCGAGGTACCGGGTGCCGTCCCACGTCTTGAGCGTGTAGGAGGTGTAGTACTTGAAGGCGCCGAGGAAGGTCTCGAAGCGGAACTTCTTGGCCCACGCCGCGTCCCAGATCTGCTCGAGGAACTCCGGAGAGTACTGCGCGAGGACCTCGGGCTCGTAGTAGCCCTCCTCGACGAGGTAGTCGAGCTTCTCCTTCAGCGTGTGGAAGAAGACGGTGTTCTGGTTGACGTGCTGCAGGAAGTACGCGCGAGCGGCCTTCTTGTCGGCGTCGAACTGGATGTTCCCGTCCGCGTCGTAGAGGTTGAGCATGGCGTTGAGAGCGTGGTAGTCCAGCTCCGGCGCCGCGCTCTGCTGCGTCATGCCGATATCAGTGACCGTTGCTGCCAAAACTGTCCCAATCCCTCGCGGACGCGGTTGACGTCCTCAGTTGTACCCAGAAGTTCGAAGCGGTAGAGATACGGCACCTGGAGCTTCGCGGAGATGATGTCGCCCGCGATGCAGAAGGCCTCGCCGAAGTTGGTGTTGCCCGAGGCGATGACCGCCCGGCACAGGTCCCGGTTGGATTCCTCGTTGAGGAACTTGATGACCTGGCGCGGTACCGCGCCGCGGCCGTGCCCGCCGCCGTACGTCGGGACGATCAGCACGTATTCCTCGGTGACACGGAGGAACGGGTCGGCCGGGCGCAGCGGGATCCGCTGCGCCGGCAGGCCGAGCCGCTCGACGAACCGGTGCGTGGTGTCGGAGACCGAGGAGAAGTAGACGATGTTGCCCATCTCGCCCCCTGCCTGTAGCCCTACGATGCGCCGGCAGGCCCTCGGCCGAGGCCGGCGCGTTGGTCTCGGCCGGATCGCCGGGTGAGGGCGATCCGGCCGAAGCATGTGTCAGACCGCGACGGCTGCCTGCGCCGCCAGCGCCTTGATCCGGTCGGGCCGGAAGCCGGACCAGTGGTCGCCGTCGGCGAAGACGACCGGGGCCTGCTGGTAGCCGAGCGCCTTGACGCTCTCCAGTGCCTCGGCGTCGACCGAGATGTCGACGACGTCGTACTCGAGCCCGTTCTTGTCGAGCGCACGGTAGGTCGCGTCGCACTGGACGCAGGCCGGCTTGCTGAAGACGGTGATGCTCATGTGAGCGGATCTCCTTTCGTGCGGTGAACTCGAGTCCCGCTCCCCCTCAGGGGCCGGTCATTCACCAGTGGAACCACACGGATGTAGTTCCCGCGGTCAGTAGGTCTCAGACACTACACCTAGTGGTGGCGGTTGGGTACTACCCCAAGGTGTTGTGTCGGCGAGTCGACTCTCGGCGTGTCCTCCACAGTTCCGGCGTACTGCTGTGCATCATGCGCCCCCTGCTGGGGACGGGCTGTGGACGACGCCTCTCGCGTCGCCGTCGGCCCGTGCCCAGAGCCTGCCAGCGACCACTGACATCGCGCGGCCCGCCTCGTCCGCCGACGGCGCCACCGTGGCCTGTGGACAACTCCGGCCGGTATCCCCCAGGTTTATCCACAGGATGTGGACGGCCGTCGACGAACCGTCAGACACGCAGACCGACACGCCGGGGCGGCGTGTCGCAGGCCACGAACGACCGGCTGGGCAGGTCCGAGGGTGGCGCAATCCACACCAAACTCGCAGGACAGGCACATACCACATCGCCCATGATGGAACCTGTGAAGACAATGAATGTCGAGAGCTTCAACCTCGATCACCGAGCCGTCCGAGCGCCGTTCGTCCGGGTCGCCGACACCAAGACGCTGCCGGGGGGCGACGTGCTCACCAAGTTCGACATTCGGCTGCGCCAGCCCAACGTCGAGCACCTCGAGATGCCGGTCGTGCACTCGCTCGAGCACCTCATGGCCGAGCACATGCGCAACCACAGCGACGTCGTCGTCGACATCTCGCCGATGGGCTGCCAGACCGGCTTCTACGCCATCGTGCTCAACACCGGCTACGACGCCTTCCTCCCTCTGCTGGAGACCACGCTGCGCGACGTCGTCACTGCCGACGAGGTGCCCGCGGCCAACGAGGTGCAGTGCGGCTGGGGCGCCAGCCACGACCTCGAGGGGGCCCGCGCCGCGGCCCAGGGCTTCCTCGACGCCCGCGACGCGTGGGAGCAGGTCATGGCATGACGGAGCTGCTCGGGACCGCCTTGCCACCCGGCTCGCCGTTCGCCGCGCCCCAGGCGACCGTGGACGCGATCGTCGTGGCCGCGATGGACGAGGAGATCGCGCCCTTCGAGCAGCGGGCCGAGCACCTGAGCCACCACCGGCAAGCCGGCGCCGCCCGGTCGGTGCTCGCGACGGTCGACGGCCGGCGGCTGCTGCTCGTCCGCAGCGGGATCGGCGCGGTCAACGCGGTCACCGCGACGACGCTCGCCGTCCACGCGGTCCGCGCCACCGTCGTCATCTCCGCCGGGTCCGCCGGCGGGCTGGGCCGAGCGGTACGCGTCGGGGACGTCGTCGTCGGCACCGAGCACGCCTTCGCCGGCGCCGACGCCACCGCCTTTGGCTACACCCTCGGCCAGATCCCGGGGATGCCGGCCACCTTCCCGGCCAGCGCTGCGCTGCTCGACCGCGCCCAGAACCGCCCCGGCGTCCTCGTCGGCGCGATGCTCTCCGGCGACTCCTTCGTCGACGGTCGCACCGTGGAGCACTACCGGGGCGCCTTCCCTGACGCGCTGACCGCGGACATGGAGTCCACCGCGATCGCCCAGACCTGCTACAACTTCGACGTCCCGTTCCTCGCCGTCCGCGGCGTCTCGGACCTGTGCGGCCCCGACGCCGGGGACGACTTCCGGCTCGCCGTCGACGATGTCGCGGCACTGTCGGCCGACGTCGTGCTCGACCTCATCGCCGCGCCGGTCGCTGCCCGCACCCCCTGACTCCCCACCGCCGGCGCGGCGCGGGCCGGTCGCCGGCAGGATCACGGCCGTAGGCTTGGCGCCATGAGTTCGATGCTCGCCGCCGCCGCACTGCTCGTCGTCGTGCTGCTGGTCATGGTCGTCGTGGTCACGGTCCTGGTGCTGCGGGCGCGGCGCGCACCCGCGGCCGACGGCGGGCCGGTCGCGGCACCGGGCGCCGGAGAGGCACGCGCCGAGGCCGCCGAGCTCACGCTCGCGCTGGACGAGCAGGTCGCACGATCACGGACGAGCCTCGAGTTCGCCCGGATCCAGCTCGTCGACGGCGCGAGCGCGTCGCTCGCCCGCGCCATCGACGAGGGTCGCGCCGCGGGCACCGAGCTCGCTCACGCCCTCGCGTCGTCCCGGGCAGCCGCAGGCTCGACCGGGACGACGCACGGCCCGGGTGGCACAGCGGCCGCCGGGCAGCTCGCCGCGGGTCTGGTGCGCGCCCGGGCGGCGCACGCCGCGCTCAGCGCCGCCGAGGCGGAGGTCGCCCGGGCCACCCGCCGGCTGGACCCGCCGCCCGCCTGACCCGAGCCGGGTGGCCGCGCCGGGTGTCTCGGGCCCCTCAGCGGTCGACGCGTGCGCTACCGCCGCCGGCCAGCTTGAGAACCTCGTCCTTGGTGACCATCGAGGTGTCCCCGGGGGTGGTCATCGCCAGCGCGCCGTGGGCGGCGCCGTACTCGACGGCGGTCTGCAGGTCGACCCCCTCGAGCAGCCCGTAGATGAGGCCGGAGGCGAAGGAGTCGCCGCCGCCGACGCGGTCGAGGATCTCCACGCCGGTGCGGTGGGTGGCCTGCACGACGCCGGTCTCCCGCGACCACGCGAGCGCGCCCCAGTCGTTGTCCGAGGCGCTGCGGACGGTGCGCATGGTGTTGCCGATGACCTGGAAGTTCGGGTAGTCGGCGGCGGCGCGCTCGATCATCGCGACGAAGCTGTCGGTCTCGAGGTTGGCGAGGTTGTCGTCGACGCCCTCGATCTCGAAGCCGAGCGAGGCGGTGAAGTCCTCCTCGTTGCCGATCATCACGTCGATGTACTTGGCGATCTCCCGGTTGACCTCCTGGGCCTTGGCCTGGCCGCCGATCTCCTTCCAGAGGCTCGGGCGGTAGTTGAGGTCGTAGGACACGATCGTGCCGTGCTTCTTCGCCGCGGTGACGGCCTCGACGACGACCTCGGCGGTGGTCTCGCTGAGCGCGGCGAAGATGCCACCGGTGTGCAGCCAGCGGGCGCCGAGCTCACCGAAGAGGTGGTCCCAGTCGACGTCGCCGGGCCGCAGCTGGGAGGCAGCGGTGTGACCGCGGTCGGACACCCCGACCGCGCCACGGACGCCGTAGCCGCGCTCGGTGAAGTTGAGGCCGTTGCGGGCGGCGCGGCCGAGGCCGTCGAACGGCAGCCAGCGGATGTGGGAGGCGTCGACGCCGCCCTGCAGGATGAAGTCCTCGACGAGCCGGCCGACGTGGTTGTCGACGAGCGAGGTGACGACGGCGCTGCGCAGCCCGAAGGCGCGGCGCAGGCCACGGGCGACGTTGTACTCCCCGCCGCCCTCCCAGACGCGGAACTCGCGAGTGGTGCGGATGCGGCCCTCGCCGGGGTCGAGGCGGAGCATGACCTCCCCGAGGGAGACGGCGTCGTAGCGGCAGTCAGCGGCTGGGCGGATGGTCAGGGCCATGATCGGTTCCTTCGTGGTGGTGAGGTCGGGTCTGGTCAGGATGCGGCGAGCGCGACGGCCGCGGCGGTGAGCCGGGTGATCTCGTCGAACCTGCCGGCGGCGACGAGGTCGCGGGGCGCCATCCAGGAGCCGCCGATAGCGGCGACGGCGTCGATGGCCAGGTAGTCGGCGAGGTTCGCCGGGCCGATGCCGCCGGTCGGCACGAAGCGCACGCCACCGAACGGCGCGGTGAGTGCCTTGATCGCCGGGGCGCCGCCGGAGGTGCCGGCCGGGAAGAACTTGACGGTGTCGAGGCCGAGCTCGAGGGCTGCCTGGATCTCGGTGGCGGAGACCGCGCCGGGCAGCGGCAGCACGCCGTGCTCCTGGCAGCGCTCGACGACGGCCCGGCTGAGGCCCGGGGAGACGACGTACGTGGCGCCGGCGGCGACGGCCTCGTCCACCTGCGCCACGGTGAGGACGGTGCCGGCGCCGACGAGGATGTCGCCGCGGTCGGCCATCGCGCGGATCGCGTCGGCTGCCGCGGCGGTCCGGAAGGTGACCTCGGCGACCGGCAGCCCGCCGGCGACGAGGGCCCCGGCGAGGGCGTCGGCGTGCGCGGCGTCGTCGAGGACGACGACGGGCACGAGCCGGGCGGCACTGAGGGACGAGAGGACGCTCATCTGTCAACCATTTCGCTAGGCAGAACGCACGTGTCGGCGTCCAGAACTGATGATGTCAGGTGGATCGACACCTGGCAATGATCGGCACTCGGCGGCTCGGGCCGCTGCCGTCCGCCGGCGTCGGGCCGAGCACGACGGGGCGCCCCGCCGCGGCGGCTACGCGGGCGGGGTGGTCACCGCACGCCGGCCGGCGTGCAGGAGCTCGTCCGGCGCTAACCGACCGTCGGCAGCGTCATTCCGGTGGGCAGCAGCGGCGGCAGCACGCGCTGCACCTGCTCGTGCAGCCACCCGTAGCGCTCGTCAGTCATCCGCTCGGCCGGCGCGGTGATGCTCACCGCAGCCACCGGCAGCCCGGCACGCAGCAGCGGGACGGCCAGGCAGCTGATGCCGGGCTCGTTCTCCTCGCGCTCGGCCGCGAAGCCGCGCCGTCGGGCGTCCTCGAGCGCCCGCCACAGGTGGTCGGCGGTCACCGCCGCCGCCGGGCCGTCGTCGTCGGCCCGGGAGACCTCGACGTAGCCGTCGAGCATCGCCTCGGTCGTGCCGCGGTACGCCAGCAGCGCCCGCCCGAGCGCGGTCGAGGCCGCGGGGGGCCGGCGCCCCACCGCCGACCACACCCGCACCGACCGCTGCGGCTCCACCTTGTCGATGTACAGCACATGGGCGCCGTTGAGCACCCCGAGGTGGACGAGCTCAGCGATCTCGGTGGACAGCGCCACCAGCGCGGAGTGCAGCAGCAGCGGCAGCTGGTCGTCGGCGAAGTAGCGGTCGTGCAGCCCGATCGCCGCGGGGCCGAGGAGGTAGACGCCGGTGGCGTGGTCCTGGGTGACGAAGTCACGGAACCGCAGCGCCGCGAGTGCGCGGTGGACGGTCGACTTGTTCAGCCCGAGCCCGGTCGCCATGTCCGCCAGCGACGAACCGCCCGCACCGGCGCGAGCCAGGGAGTCGAGGATGAGCAACGCCCGGTCCACGGCTTCGATCGGGGAGCCGCCCGTCGCGTCCACCGAGCCTCCCGTGCCGTCGCGTGCCGTCAGTGCCTGCCCGTCAGCGTATCGGCGCCGGGCGCCACCGAGGGCATCGACCGGTGGGCCCAGCCCGGCGGCAACTGATGGCACCTGGCTGCAGTGATGGGATCGGGGCGGTAGCCGAGATCGCGGGCCACCTGCAGCACCCGCTGTGTCCGCTCCTCGCTGACGACGGCGCTGCCGGCCATCACGCGGCTCACGGTGGCGATCGAGACTCCCGCCGCCCGCGCCACCGACCGCACGGTCACGGCCTCGGGTGGCTCGGCCTTGGTCATCCCCCCATTGTGTCCGATGCGGAGCCTGGCTGGTCATCGCCCCGTGCGCCGATGGCGCCGGCGATGCGCTGCTCGAAGCTGTCGGTCGCTGCGACCGGCAGCACGACGAGCCCGTCGAGCTCCCGGGTGGCACGGCGGTAGGCGGTCTGCCGCTCGGCGTAGGTGGCCGACGGGTTGTCGGCGAGCGCGATGAACTTCCGCGCCCGGACCAGCGCCTGCTGCTCAGCGGGCGAGAAACCGGCGGTCTGCCGGCGCCGGGCCTCCTGCTCGGCGACGTCGAACGCGGTCTCGTAGTGCCTGACGGCGTCGCGGAACTCGGTGAGGAGGTCGGGGTCGGTCAGCTCGGCCGGGTCGTCGGGACGCAGCGACTCGGCCTCCCGCTTGGCGCGGTGGAAGTCGACGGTCAGCGGCTCACGCATGTCGGTCATCAGCGGGTAGTCGATGAGCTTGGCGATGTCGAGCTCGTAGTCCAGCCAGCGCTGGTTCACCGCCGTGTGCCGGTCCAGCGTCCGGTCGATCTCCCGGCGGGTCACCCGGACCTGCTCGGCCTCGGCCGTCCGTGCCCCGTACTTGATCCTGGCAAGCTCGATCCGGTCCCGACGACGGCGCTCGTCCCACTTGCGCAGCCCTTTGGCGAAGCCGCTCACCGAGCCACCGATGACGCCTCCCAGCGGGAAGACCAGCCACCAGTAGCTGCCGATGAACTCGAAGATGCCCACTGGCGAAGTGTAGACAGTGCGGCACTGGCACCAGCGCCGGGGCCGACGTACCGTCGATGCAGGCGCGTTCGAAGGAGCACCCCATGACCCGCACCTGGCACCGCTGGCTACCCGCCGGCGCCGTCGCCGCGATCATCGCGGGCACGGTCGCCGTCACCTCGCAGGCCGGCGCGGTCGACCTGCCCGACAGGTCCCCCGAGGACGTGCTGGCGATGGTCGGCCGCCACTCGGTCACCGCGTTCTCCGGCAGCTTCGAGAAGAGCGCCGACCTCGGGCTGCCCGAGCTGCCGGCCGGGCTCGCCGGCGCCGGTGGCTTCGGTGGCGGACCGCCCGGTGGTGCGGGGCTCGGTGACGACGCCGGCGGCGACGACGCCCTCCCTGCCGACTCGGATCAGAGCACGCCCGCGACCGAACCTCCCGAGGCCACCGCGGCCACCGAGCTGCTCGAGCTGCTCACCGGCGACCACACCGGCCGGGTGTTCGTCGGTGGCCCGGGCGAGGCGAGGTTCCAGCTCGTCGACGGGCTGGCCGAGCGCAACGTCGTCGTCAACGGCACCGACGTCTGGGCGTACGACTCCGCCACGAACACCGCCACCCACGTGACGCTGCCCGACCCGGCCGACCTTCCTGCTCCCCCGGAGCGGCCCGGCCACCCGGAGCGGCCGGACGCCGTGGACATCCCCACCCCCGAGGAGCTGGCGACCGCCGTCGTCGACGCGCTCGAGCCGAGCACCGAGCTCAGCGTCGGCCAGGACGCCCGGGTCGCCGGCCGCGACGCGTACACCCTGGTACTCACCCCGCGCGCGGCGGAGACGCTCGTGGCGAGCGTGACGATCGCCGTCGACGGCGAGACCGGGTTCCCGCTCGGCGTCACGGTGATGGCCGACGGGCAGACCGACCCGGCGTTCCGGCTGGCGTACACCGACATCGACCTCGCCGCGCCGGACGCGTCGCTGTTCGACTTCGCGCCACCCGCTGACGCCACCGTCGAGGCGTACGACGTCCCGGTGCCGGACCCGGCCGACTGGCCCGACCACGGCGCTGCGGGGCCAGGCACCGACCACGCGCTGCCGCCCGAGCTCGACGCCCCGGGGCAGGCAGGGGCGCTCGGCGAGCTGCCTGGACCGGCGGTCCTCGGCGAGGGCTGGGGCACCGTCGTCGTGCTCGACGCCGGGGCAGATGCCACCGCACTCACCGAGGAGCCGCTGCTGGCCGAGCTCACCGAGCCGGTCGACGGCGGCCGGCTGCTGTCCACCTCGCTGCTGAGCGCGCTGGTGACGGACGACGGTCGCATCCTCGTCGGCGCCGTCACCCCGGAGCACCTCCAGGCACTCGCCGACTCATGACCCCCGCCGCCGCGGCTGCCGGTGACGACCTCGCCGTCGAGACCCACGGGCTGACCAAGCGCTTCGGCCGCCAGCTCGCGGTCGACGATCTCGACCTCGCCGTGCCGCGGGGCAGCGTGTTCGGTTTCCTCGGGCCCAACGGCTCGGGCAAGACGACGACGATCCGGGTCCTCCTCGGCCTGGCCACGGCGACGTCCGGCGCGGTGCAGCTGCTCGGTCGCGACATGCCCGGCGCGCTCCGCGAGGTGCTGCCGCGGGTCGGGGCGCTGGTCGAGGGACCGGCGAGCTACCCGTTCCTCTCCGGGGCCGCCAACCTCCAGCGCCTCGACGCCGCGGACGGTCATGCGGCGTCGGCCACCCGCGACAGTCGCGTCGCGGCGGCGCTCGAGCGGGTGGGGCTGAGCCACGCCGGCAGCAAGCGGGTGCGCGCCTACTCGCTGGGGATGAAGCAGCGCCTCGGGATCGCCGGGGCGCTGCTGATGCCGCGCGACCTCCTCGTCCTCGACGAGCCGACCAACGGGCTCGACCCGCAGGGCACCCGGGAGGTCCGCACGCTCATCCGGTCGCTGGCCGACGGCGGCACCACGATCGTCGTCTCCAGCCACCTGCTCGCCGAGATCGAGCAGGTGTGCAGCCACGCTGCGGTCATGCGCGAGGGGCGGCTCGTCGCGCAGGGCAGCCTCGACGAGCTGCGCGGCCTGGGCCAGACCCGGCTGCGGGTCGTCACGCCCGACCCCGTGGCAGCCCGCCGTGAGCTCGCCCGGTTCGGTCTGGTCCCGGTCAACGACGACTCCGCGACGGCACCGCCCCGGGCCGATGAGGGCGCGGCCGCCGTCGTGGTGGCCGCGTTGCCCGACGACGCGCCGCTGCCGGAGACGGTCGCGGCCGCGCTCGTCGCCGGCGGGGTACGGCTGCGCGGCTTCGGGATCGAGCAGGAGACGCTCGAGGACCGGTTCGTCGCACTCACCGGAGAGGGGTTCGACGTTGCCCACTGACGCCGGGCGCCCGGACGGCGCCGGGCCCACGACCGGCGCCCCGGCAAGCCGCCGCAGGGGCAGCGCCTGGGCGTTCGTCGGGTCCGAGCTTGCCCTGCTGCTCGGCCGGCGCCGCACCTGGGCGATGCTCGTCGCGCTGGCGGCGATCCCGGTGATCATCGCCGTCGTCGTGAAGGTCTCGTCGACGCCGCCCGGCCCGGGCCAGGGCCCGCCGTTCCTCGACCGGGTCACCCAGAACGGGCTGTTCGTCTCGATCACCGGCCTCGTGGTGACGATCCCGCTGTTCCTGCCGCTGACCGTCGGCGTGGTCGCCGGGGACACCGTGGCCGGCGAGGCCGGGCTCGGGACGCTGCGCTACCTGCTGCTGGCACCGGTCGGGCGGCTGCGGCTGCTGGTGACCAAGTACGTCGGCGCGGCGGCGTTCTGCTTCGCGGCGACGGCGAGCATCGTCGTCGCCGGCTCCGCCATCGGGGCCGCGCTGTTCCCGGTGGGGCCGGTGACGCTGCTGTCCGGGGACACCATCGGGCCGTGGGAGGCCCTCGGCCGTGCGCTGCTCGTCGCGGCCTACGTCAGCGTGTCGATGCTCGGGCTCAGCGCGGTCGGGCTGTTCCTCTCCACCCTCACGGTGGTGCCGGTCGGGGCGATGGCGGCCACCGTCGTCGTGTCGATCGTCGCGCAGGTGCTCGGCTCGCTCGACCAGCTGGCCTGGCTGCACCCGTGGTTGTTCAGCCACCACTGGCTCGGCTTCGCCGACCTGCTGCGAGAGCCGATCGCGTGGGGCTCGTTCGCTGACAACGCACTGCTGCAGGGCGGCTACATCGCGATGTTCGGCGCCCTCGCCTACGGCCGGTTCGCCGGCAAGGACGTGCTGTCCTGAGCCGGTGAGCCCGGTGCCCGGCGGCTCAGCCGAGCCGCTCGCGCAGCCAGCCGATGTCGGTGCCCTGCTCCGCGACGCCACCGGGGGTCTCGACGATCACCGGTGCCCCGGCGTCACGGACGAGGGCGACGAGGTCGTCGGCAGGCAGGCTGCCGGCGCCGAGGTTGGCGTGCCGGTCCGCACCGGAGTCGAAGGCGTCGCGCGAGTCGTTGGCGTGCACGAGGTCGATGCGGCCCGTGGCGGCGGTGATCCGCTCGACGAGCCCGGCGAGCTGCTCGCCGCCGGCGTAGGCGTGGCAGGTGTCGAGGCAGAAGCCCACCCGGTCTCCGCCGTCAGCGGCCGAGACCGCCTGCCACAGCTGGGCGATCCGGTCGACGCCACGCGCCATCGCCCTGGTGCCGCCGGCGGTGTTCTCGATGAGGATCGGCACGGCCAGGTCGAGGCCGTCGATGCACTTGCGCCAGTTGTCGAAGCCGATCTCCGGGTCCTCGTCCTTGGTCACGTGGCCGCCGTGGACGACGACGCCACGCGCCCCGACCTCCGCGGCCAGGTCGACGATCCGCTGCAGCAGCTTGCGGCTAGGGATCCGGATCCGGTTGTTCGTCGAGGCGACGTTGATGACGTAGTGCGAGTGGACGTACAGGTCCACGCCGGCCTCGGCGGCCTCCTCCCGCAGCCCGGCCGCCCCGCCCGGGTGGGCGACGGAGACGTCCTTGAAGCTCTGCGGGTCACCGAGGAAAATCTGCGCGGCCTGCGCACCGCGAGCGCGGGCCTCCCCGACGGGATCGGTGCGGTCGACGTGAGATCCGATGATCATGCCCCGAGCCTACGACGCCCGGGGCAGCCGGGTCAGCGGCGCCGGCGCCGCCGCCCCGCCTCGCTCCGCCGCCCCGACCCGAGGGCTCGTCCCTTTCGCTCAGAACCGCCCTGCTAGAACTGGCGACCGTTGATCGAGAGGTACGAGACGACGGGCCACAGGTGAGGCTGGGGCCGGGCGCCGGGCCACAGGTGGGACGGGGCCGCTCAGGGGACGACGATGGCGCGGCCGGTGATCTGGCCCTCGTCGAGGAGCTGGTACGCCCGGGGGGCGTCCTCGATCGGGTACGTCGTCGTGTGGATCTCGATCTGGCCGCGCTTGGCCATCTCGACGACCTCGATGAGCTCGTTGCGCCGGCCCCACAGCGAGGTGGTGACCGTGACGTCGTACGGCGCGGACATGAACCCGACCTTCGCGGTGCCGCCACCGGCCCCGAGGATGACGACGACGCCCGCGACCCGCACCGCAGCGAGCGCAAGCTCCCCGGTGGCGTCGATGCCGACGAAGTCGAACACGACGTCGGCTCCTCGTCCGCCGGTGAGCTCCTTGACCTTCGCGGCGGCGTCGGCGTCGGACTCGAAGGCCTCGTGGGCGCCCATCTCGCGGGCGAAGGCGAGCTTGTCCTCACCGATGTCCAGCGCGATGACGTGGGTCGCGGTGAGCTCGCGGAGCAGCTGGATCGCGACGTGGCCCAGGCCGCCGGCTCCGATGACAACCGCGGTCGAGCCACCGCCGAGATGGCCGATGACGCGCTTGATGCCGCGGTAAGGGGTGAGCGCGGCGTCGGTGAGCGAGGCGGCCTTGACCGGGTCGAGGTCGCCGATGGGAACGAGGTGGCGGGCGTTGTCGACGATCATGTACTCCGCCATCGCGCCAGGGGCGCCGAGGCCGGGCGAGCGCATGCCGCGCAGGCACAGCTGCTCGGAGCCGTCGGCGCACATCTCGCAGACGCCGCAGCCCCAGCAGCCGTAGACGATGACGGCGTCGCCGATCTCGACGCCCGTGGCACCCTCCCCCAGCTCCTCGACGACGCCCGCGGGCTCGTGACCGAGCGTCTGCGGCATCGCGTAGGGGAAGCCTTCCTCCGGCATGTCCATGACGACGTGGTCGGAGTGGCACATGCCGGCGGCGGTGATCCGCAGCAGCACCTCTCCGGGGCCGGGGACCGGCCGGTCGATCTCGACAACCTCGGGGCCTGCTCCAAAGGTGCGGTACTGGACGGCCTTCATGGGGACTCGCTCCTCGCTCGGCGGGGGTGGATATCTCGACGGTACCGGCGCTCGGGCGGCGGCCCCTGGGACCTCGGTCCGCCCTGGGCCCCAGGGTGACGCAGCCCACGTCGAGGGGCGGAACAACCTGTCTATCTTGAAGGTTCAAGCCAGCGACCACAGCCCACCTGAGTGAGGAAATCTCTTGACCAAGATCGCCATCGTTACCGGAAGTGTCCGTCCCGGCCGCCAGAGCCTCAACGTCGCCCACTGGGTCAAGGGCGTCGCCGAGCAGCGCTCGGACGCCGAGTTCGAGATCGTCGACATCGCTGACTTCGCACTGCCGGTGTGGGACGAGTCGGTGCCGCCGGCCATGGGCCCGGGCCAGCAGCCGCACTCCCAGCGGTGGTCGGCGAGGATGAACGAGTTCGACGGCTTCGTGTTCGTCGTCTCGGAGTACAACCACTCGATCACCGGCGCGCTGAAGAACGCGCTGGACTACCTCGCGCCGGAGATGCACAACAAGGCCGCCGGCTTCGTCAGCTACGGCTCGGCCGGCGGCGCCCGCGCCGTCGAGCACCTGCGCGGGATCCTCTCGGAGATGCAGGTGGCGCACGTGCGCAACGCCGTGCTGCTCGGCCTCGCCACCGACTTCGAGAACTACGCCGTCCTCGCGCCCACCGCGAACGCCATCGCGTCCGTCGAGCCGATGCTCGACCAGCTCGTGCCGTGGACCAAGGCGATGGAGGGCGTCCGCAGCAGCCAGCTGGTCAGCGCCAACGCCTGAACCACCCGAGAGCAGCCCTACCCCCGAGAGCGGGATTGTCCCCGAGAGCAGACTTACCCCCGAGAGCAGGATTGTCCCCGAGAGCGGGATTGTCCGCAGCGCGCTCGACGGGCAAGCGGGCTCGAACGTGGACAATCCCGCTCTCGGCGAAGGGGCGGGGTGGACAATCCCGCTCTCGGCGAAGGGGCGGGGTGGACAATCCCGCTCTCGGCGAAGGGGAGGGGTGGACAATCCCGCTCTCGGCGAGGGGGCGGGGAGTGGGAGAGCGGGCGGGGAACTCCGTCGCCCGGGGACGGTGACCGGCTGGCGGACCACCGGTGACGAGCGGAGCATGGGGCCATGGCCTCTGAAGATCCGGCAACGGCCGGCATGTCGCCGGCAGCACCCTCACCCAGCGGCGATCGCGGCGGGAGGAGCTTTCTCGGTCAGCCTCGGGGCCTGGCGAACCTGTTCAGCGTTGAGCTGTGGGAGCGGTTCTCCTTCTACGGCATGCAGGGCATCGTGCTGCTGTACATGTACTTCCAGACCACCGACGGCGGGCTGGGCATCGACCGGGTCGAGGCGACCAGCATCCTCGGGGCCTACGGCGGGTCGGTGTACCTGTTCTCCATCCTCGGCGGCTGGGTCGCCGACCGGCTGCTCGGCTCCGAGCGCACGATGTTCGTCAGTGCGGTGCTCATCATGCTCGGCCACGTCGGGCTGGCCGTGCTGCCCGGCTTCCTCGGCCTGGCGACCGGCCTCATCCTCGTGGCCATCGGATCCGGCGGGCTCAAGGCGACCATCACCAACCTCGTCGGCGCGCTCTACTCCGCCGACGACCCGCGCCGCGACGCCGGCTTCTCCATCTTCTACATGGGGATCAACGTCGGCGGGCTCATCGGCCCGTTGCTCACCGGGGTCGCACAGGAGCGGTGGGGCTTCCACCTCGGGTTCACGCTCGCTGCGGTCGGCATGGCCATCGGGCTCACCCAGTACCTGCTGGCGCGCCGGCACCTGCCCGACCGCGTCCATGGCGCGCCCAACCCGCTGCCCCGTGACCAGTACGGCCGGTACCTGGGGATCGCCGTCACGGCCGTCGTCGTCATCGTCGTCGCCGCCGTCACCGGGCTGCTCAACCCGGGCAACCTCGCCGACGTCGTCGTCGTCGCGACCGTGGTGTCCGCGGTGGTCCTCTTCGCGGTACTGCTGACCAGCAAGCGGATCGACCGCGACGAGCACTCTCGGGTGGTGTCGTTCATCCCGATGTTCATCGGCTCGGCCGCCTTCTGGGCGCTGTTCCAGCAGCAGTTCACGGTGATCACGATCTACTCCGACACCCGCCTCGACCGTGAGTTCGCCAACCTGCCGTGGCTCGGGGACTGGACCATGCCGATTCCGTGGGTGCAGTCCTTCAACCCGTTCTTCATCATCGTGCTGGCACCGGTCTTCGCGGCGCTGTGGACCCGGCTCGGGAACCGGCAACCGAGCACGCCGGTGAAGTTCAGCCTCGGCATCATGCTCATGGGCGCGGCATTCCTCATCTTCCTGCCGATGGCCGGCACCGTCGCGGTCCCGGTGCTGTGGATCGCGCTCATCATGCTCGTCGCGACGATGGGTGAGCTGATGCTTTCCCCGGTGGGGCTGTCGCTGTCGACGAAGCTGGCGCCGAAGGCCTACCCGGTGCTCATGGTGGCGCTGTTCTACCTGTCCCTCGCGCTGGGCACCGCGCTGTCCGGCACGCTCGCCAGCTTCTACACCGAGGAGAACGAGGCGGCCTATTTCGGCACCCTCGGCGCGGTGACGATCGGCATCGGCCTGCTGCTGCTCGCGGTGGCGCCCCGGGTCACCCGGATGATGCGCGGGATCCGCTGACGATCGACAAAACGGCGTTCTACCACCGCAAACCGCTCTAGGATTGGGAGCATAACCACGCCCCCCGAGCCGAGCTCACCGGCCCAGCCTCACCACCAGCCGAACAGTGGAGCTCCGCAGCAGTACGGGGTGCCACCGCAGTACGGCGTGCCAGCGCAGTACGGTGCCGCGCCGCAGTACGCCGGCCACCCGCAGTACATGGCGCCGCCGAAGTCCCGCATCGCCGCCGTGCTGCTGTGCTTCTTCCTCGGCAACCTCGGGATCCACAACTTCTACCTCGGCTACACCGGGCGGGGCATCGCGCAGCTGTTGCTCGCGTTCGCCGGTTACGCGACCGCATTCATCCTCATCGGCTTCGTGTTCCTCGTGCCGCTGTGGATCTGGGTCATCGTGGAGTTCATCGCGCTGCTGGTGTCCCAGCAAGGCACCTACTCCAGGTCGGCCAACGGGATGCCGCTCACCTGACCAAGCTGACCCGGCCGACGGCCGGTTACGGCGACGCCGCGGTCAGCACCCGCATCACATCGGGCGCGAAGAAGCGGCGGGGATGGCTCCCTTCCACCGAATCGAGGAGGCCTAACCGCTCGAGGTCAGCCGCCAACGCGTTGGCGCGGCCGTAGGACACAGCGAGGTCCCGTTGGACCTGACGGACCGTAAATGTTGAGTGAGCGATGGCGTAGTCAACGAGGTGGTGTGCAGTGTCCGCCCGCAGGTTCGACGCGCGGATCACGTCCTTCATCTCTCCTTGCGCGGCGACGAGCGCGAGCATCTGTTGGTGGGTCTGCGTCGCAGAGGCTTCCAGGCCCTCAGCGAAGAACCCGATCCAGCCGTCCCAGTCGCCCGTCGTGCTGACGGCGAGGAGCCGGTCGTAGTACTCCGTCCGGCGCGCCTCGAACCACGGCGAGACGGTCAGTGTCGGCTCGCTCAGTGTGCCCATCACCAGGAGGTGCAACACGATGAGCAGTCTCCCCATCCTCCCGTTGCCGTCGTGGAACGGGTGCAGGGTTTCGAACTGGTAGTGGCCCATGGCTGCGGCGACGACCGGATCGATCGCCCTTCGATGGTCGGTATGCAGCCACGAGAGGAGGTCACCGACCCGAGCGCCCAGCTCGATGCCAGGTGGCGGCGGCACGAAGCGGGCGGCGTGTACCGGGAACTCGTCCGCTCCGGTGCGCCTTCGATGACCGATCACGACCTGGGTATCGCGGATCTGGCCCGACGAGCTGGTCTCCGTGGGCGTTCCGGCAACCAGGTTCCGCTGGAGCTCCGCCAGCATGCTGACGGACAGCCGACGACCGCTCCCGATCCAGTCGAACGCCTGATCGGCCGTCGTCACGAAGTTGAGCACCTCCCGCATCGCCGGACTCGCTGGGTGATCGGCATCCGCCGTCAACACATCGCGTAGCGGTTCGTACGTTCCTTCGAGCGCCGCCGTACTCTG
Organism: Georgenia sunbinii; assembly: GCF_036421875.1. Classification (NCBI taxonomy): domain Bacteria; kingdom Bacillati; phylum Actinomycetota; class Actinomycetes; order Allobogoriellales; family Allobogoriellaceae; genus Georgenia; species Georgenia sunbinii. Next base: position 147,395 of record NZ_JAZGOL010000002.1, read on the forward strand.
AGCCTCTCGCCGCAACGAGGGTTGCCGTAGCAGGCCTGGGTTCGGCAGATGTCGCGCCGTACTGTCGAGGGCAGCAAGGGCCGCCCGCGCATCGCCCACCCGGATGTGTGTCGCGGTGCTGAGCGATCCGGACATTCGGCCGAGCGGCTCGGGGACGAAGGCGACGTGAGTCCAGGGCCCGAGCCGAGCGTCGGTGCCCTGGATGGGAACCAACTCACCCGTCTTTCGGTTTCCGAACATGGCTACGTCCATGATTTCAGTCTATGGCCCGTTCACTGAAATATCGCGGGTTGATCTTCTTGATTGCAGACATCGCTGCCGACACCTCAGGCAGCGTCCCGGCGCCGGAACACCAGCGCACTGACCACGACGACGACGGCGGTCAGCACCAGCAGGAAGCCGGCGCTGTGCCCGAAGGACAGCGTCTGCTCGGTGTACTCGCACATCGTGCCGGTCGCGTCGGTGGTGCACTCCTCGAGGTAGTAGGAGGTGCCGTGCTGCACCCAGCCGTTGACGTTGGTGCTCAGCACCCAGGGCGCGGTGGCCGGCACCAGGCCGGTGACGATCTGCTCGCCGACGAGGTAGGCGACCCCCAGCCCGAGGATGGCGGCGGTGTGGCGCAGCAGGAAGCCGAACGCGCCGCCCACGAGAGCCGCCAGCGCCACCACGCCGACCACCCGCAGCGACATCCAGGCGGTGTCCTGCCAGTCCTCGCCGGTCATCGCGTGCGCCAGCCCGACGTGGTCGGCGATAAGCGCCGAGCCCGCGACGACGACGCCGACGGCGAGCAGCGCCACCGGGATCATGCCCAGAGCCGCAGCCAGCATCTTCGAGGCGTACACCCGCAGCCGGCGCGGCTCGAAGCTCAGCCAAGTGCTCATCGCGCCGGTGCTCAGCTCGGCCGCGGAGAACGTCGCGCCGATGAGCAGCGCCGCGAACACCAGGAGGTAGGCGTGCATGCCGAGGTAGCCGGGCAGGCTGTCCTGCAGCGGCGGGGCGGTGTTGATGAACCACTCCCGCTCCGGGGCGGTGATCCCCTCGCAGCCCCAGTCCACCGCTTCACCGAGCCGCTCGGCCTCGGCTGCCTCGTCCTCGAGGCACAGCGCGATGTCCTCCTCGCCGTGCTCCTCCCAGTGCGCCAGCTGCTCCTGGTAGGCCTGCTCGGCGTACTCCAGCTCCTCGCCGGACATCGGCTGGGAGGTCTGCCAGACCCCCCACAGCAGGAGCAGCGACGCCGCCAGCGTGCCGAGCATGGTGAGGACGACGAGCCGCCGGGAGACCAGTCGGCGCAGCTCGACGCGCAGCAGGCGGGTCATCGGACCTCACCGTCCTTCGGTCCGGTGCCGGCATCTCGGCCGTGACGGCCGGCGGCCGGCCGGTCGAGGCCCTCGCCCGCGGTGAGGTCGAGGAAGACCCGCTCGAGGTCCATCCGCTCGGGGGTGAGCTCGTTGACGTAGATCCCGGCGACGGCGAGCAGCTCGGTGATCCGGGCCGGGTCCGACGCACCACGTACCCGCAGCATCCCGCCGTCGTGGCGGACCCGCAGCCCGGCCTCGGTCAGGATCCGCTCGGCGGCCACCGGGTCGGCGACCCCGACGTTGACCGCCGCCGGCTGGGCGCTGCCGCCGATGACGTCGGCCACCCGCCCCTCGGCGAGCAGCCGGCCGCGGCCGATGATGGAAACGGTGTCGGCCACCTGCTCGACCTCGGCAAGGATGTGGCTGGAGACCAGCACGGTGCGCCCCTCGGCCCCCAGGCGCCGCATGGTCTCGCGGATCTCCCGGATGCCGCCCGGGTCCAGGCCGTTGGTGGGTTCGTCGAAGATCAGCAGGTCGGGCGACTTGAGCAGGGTGGCGGCGATCGCCAGCCGCTGCTTCATGCCCAGCGAGTAGGACTTGTAGCGGTCACCGGCCCGCTCGTCCAGCGCCGTCGACTCGAGCACCTCGTCCACCTTCCCGGCCGGTGCACCGATGGCGCCGGCGAGCAGCTCGAGGTTGCGTCGGCCGGTGAACGTGGGGAAGAACTTCGGCGACTCGACGATGGCGCCCACCCGGCCGATGACCGCCGGCAGCTGGCGCGGCACCTCGTGCTCGAAGATGCGCATGGTGCCGGACTCGGGCCGGATGAGGCCGAGCAGCATCCGGATCGTCGTCGTCTTGCCCGACCCGTTCGGCCCGAGGAAGCCGTGCACACCGCCGATCGGCACGTGCAGGTCCAGCCCCTCCACCCCGACGCTGCCGCCGCCGCGCCGGCGGTAGGTCTTGCGCAGCGCTGTCGTGGCGACGGCGAACTCACTCATCAAGGCTCCAGGGGAAGGATGGGGCACCGTTCGGGCCTGGAGCGGAGCCTATCGGCGCCAGCGCCGCCGATGACGGAAGATCAGGCGCTGGGCGGAGCTCAATGAAGACGAACGGCGGGATCCCGTCTCGGGATCCCGCCGTTCTGCTGTGCGCGAGGGGGGACTTGAACCCCCATGCCCTTTCGAGCACACGGACCTGAACCGTGCGCGTCTGCCAATTCCGCCACTCGCGCCTACATGGTCACAGCGTGGAAAAGGTTAACACGCACGGCCTCCTCGCATCGACGTCCAGGGGGTCAACGAGACGCGCCTCACACGACCAGAGGTCCGCAACCGGCCGGAGCCCTCAGAAGGTCGCCACACGCTCACCGTGCCGGATGCACCGGGAACGATGCATGATCGTTACCATCAGGAAGGTTGTGTCTGGGGGACGTCCGCAGGGTCCGGTGTGCTGGGGAGGAGGTGTGTGAGGTTGGGAGCGCTCGACCGCTTCGAGAAGAAGGTGGAGAACGCGGTGAACAACGTCTTCGCCAAGGCGTTCCGCAGCGAGGTCAAGCCGGTGGAGATCGCCAGCGCGATCCGCCGCAACATGGACGATCGCGCCGCGGCTCTCTCGCGAGGGCGCACCGTCGTGCCCAACGAGTTCACCGTCCAGCTGAGCACCAGCGACCGCGAGCGCGTGCAGTCCTGGGGCGAGGAGGCCCTCGTCGACGAGATGGTCGCCGCCATCACCGAGCACGGTGCCAGCCAGCACTACTCGTTCGTCGGTCCGGTCGCGGTCACCTTCACCACCGACGAGGAGCTCGCCACCGGCCGCTTCGCCGTCGACTCCAACACCCGCCGCGGCGCCACCGCCCCGGCCGCCGCCACCGCGGCCTCCACCCGCCACCCGATCATCGACATCGACGGCGAGCGCTACCTGCTCACCGGCCCGGTGACCGTCCTCGGGCGCGGCACCGAGGCGGACATCGTCGTCGACGACTCCGGGATCTCCCGGCGCCACCTCGAGCTGCGGGTCACCCCGAGCGGCACCGTCGCCACCGACCTCGGGTCCACCAACGGCACCTATGTGGAGGGGCACCGCACCGAGGCCGCTACGCTGCTCGACGGAAACACCATCACCATCGGCCGCACCCGCATCCTGTTCTGGAACGGCTCCGACGACGACACCACCGGCGGGTAGGGACACGTCATGACCGAGCTTGCCGTCACGCTGCTACGCCTCAGCTACCTCGCGCTGCTGTGGGTGTTCGTGATCGCTGCCCTCGCGGTGCTGCGCAAGGACGTCTTCGGCACCCGGATCACCCGCCGCGCGCGAGCCGAGGCCCGCGGCAGCCGCCGGCCCAGCCCGCCGCCAGCCCCGGCGGCCGCCCGCAAGGAGCAGCGCCCCGCCCGCAACGCCCCCACCCGGCTGATCGTCACGCAGGGCCCGCTGTCGGGCACCACGCTGCCACTGGGCCCGTCGGCGGTACTCGTCGGGCGCGCCCCCAGCTGCACGCTGGTCCTCGACGACGACTACGCCTCCGGCCGTCATGCCCGGCTCTTCCCGCAGGACGACGCCTGGTGGGTGGAGGACCTCGGGTCCACCAACGGCACGCTCGTCGCCGACCAGCCCATCGACCGCCCGGTCCAGCTGGCCGCGGGCACCCAGGTGCGGATCGGCCAGACCGTGATCGAGCTGCAGCGCTGACCCGCCGATGACCCTCACCGTCAACTTCGCCGCCCGCTCCGACGTCGGGCTCGTGCGCACCGCGAACCAGGACTCCGGCTACGCGGGGCCGCACCTCCTCGTGCTCGCCGACGGCATGGGCGGCCCGGCCGGCGGCGACATCGCCTCCTCGGTCGTGCTGTCCCACCTCGTCCACCTCGACGACGACGTCCCGGCCGCCGACGACCTGCTGCCGCAGCTGCGCGAGTCGCTCGCCGCCGCGCACCGCGACCTCGAGGAGCGCGCCGACCAGGACCCGGAGCTCGCGGGCCTGGGCACTACCTGCATCGCGCTGCTGCGCTCGGAGACCAAGATCGCGATGGTCCACATCGGCGACTCCCGGGCCTACCTGCAGCGCGACGGCGTCGTCACCCAGGTGACTACCGACCACACCTTCGTCCAGCACCTGATCGACCTCGGCCGGCTCACCCCCGAGCAGGCCGAGCGCCACCCGCAGCGCTCGGTGCTGCTGCGGGTCCTCGGCGACACCGACGGCGACGTCGTCTTCGACGAGTCGGTGCGTGAGGCACGGCGAGGCGACCGCTGGCTGCTGTGCTCCGACGGGCTGTCCGGCGTCGTGAGCGCCGAGACCATCGCCGACGTCCTCGCCTCGGTCGCCGACCCGGGCGAGTGCGCCGAGGAGCTCATCGCCCTCGCGCTGCGCGGCGGCGCGCCGGACAACGTCACCTGCGTGGTCGCCGACTTCCTCGACGTCGATGCGCTGCCCGACGGCGCCGCTCCCTCCACGGCACCGCAGATCGTCGGCTCGGCGGCCACCGGCCGGTCGCTGCGCAGCCGCGGCTCGCTCGGCGCTGCCGGCCGCGCTGCCGCCCTCAACGCGCCGCCCCCCGAGGAGCCGGAGCCCGCAGAGCGGCGCCCCGGGCGACTGCGCCGGTGGCTGCTCGGTACCGCCATCACGCTGGTGGTCCTCGGGCTGATCGCCGCCGGCGGCTGGTTCGGCTACCGCTGGACCCAGACCCAGTACTACATCGCGCCCGACGGCGACGTCGTCGCGATCTTCCAGGGCATCCCGCAGGAGGTGGGCCCGGTGTCGTTCTCCCGGCTCCACACCCGAACCGACCTCCGGCTGGACGAGCTGCCCACCTTCGCGCAGCGTCGCCTCGAGAGCACCATCACGGTCTCCTCCCTCGACCAGGCGCAGCAGCGGGTCGGTGAGCTGCGCGAGGAGGTCCGCGACGTCGGCAGCGGCAGCACCCCGGTGCCCGAGCCGACCCCCACGCCGACCTCGACGCAGACGCCGACCCCCACCCAGACGCCGAGCCCGTCGACCTCCGGCGGTCCGTGATGGCGACCATCACCCAGCAGACGGCCCGGTCCGGCCGCGGCATCGAGCTCGTGATGCTCGCCCTCGGGCTGGGCATCGGCCTGTACGCCTACCTCCAGGTGGGCCTGGCGACCACCGGCTCGCCGCCGGCCGGGATGCTCACCCACGGCGGCGTGCTCGCCGCGCTGGCCCTCCTCGCGCACGTCGCGCTGCGGTGGCGGGCCCGCTACGCGGACCCGGTGATCCTGCCGACGGCCGTGGCCCTCAACGGCATCGGGCTGGCGATGATCTACCGGCTCGACCACGCCTACGCGCTGCGTGAGATGACGACCGGCTTCGCCAACCGGCAGGTGCTGTGGACCGTCATCGGGATGCTCGCCGCGGTGGTGATCCTCGTCGTCCTGCGCGACCACCGCACGCTGCGCCGCTACACCTACCTGTCGATGATCGCCGGCCTCGTCCTGCTGCTGCTGCCGCTCCTGCCGATCATCGGCAACGAGATCAACGGCGCCCGGATCTGGATCAGCGTCGGCCCGATGTCCTTCCAGCCCGCCGAGCTCGCCAAGGTGTTCCTCGCGATCTTCTTCGCCGGGTACCTCGTGACCAACCGCGACACCCTCGCGCTCGCCGGGCCGAGGATCCTCGGCCTGCAGCTGCCTCGCATCCGCGACCTCGGCCCGATCCTGCTCGCGTGGGCGGTGGCGCTGGTGGTGCTGGTCTTCCAGCGCGACCTCGGCGCCGCGCTGCTGTTCTTCGCGCTGTTCGTCGCGATGCTCTACGTCGCCACCGAACGGCTCAGCTGGGTCCTCATCGGGCTCACCCTGTTCGGCGCTGGCGCCGCGCTGGCCGCCACCACCTTCGGGCACGTCGGCGCCCGGTTCGCCGTCTGGCTCGACGCGCTGAGCCCGGAGATGTACAACCGGAACCCGGGCGGTTCAGGACAGCTCGTCAACGGGCTGTTCGGGATGGCCTCCGGCGGCCTCATGGGCACCGGCTGGGGTGAGGGCCGCCCGGACCTCGTGCCGTACGCGAACTCCGACTTCATCATCGCCTCCCTCGGCGAGGAGCTCGGGCTCACCGGCGTGCTGGCCATCCTCCTCATGTACCTCGTCCTCGCCCAGCGCGGCATGCGGGCGGCGATCGGTGTGCGCGACGGCTTCGGCAAGCTCCTCGCCTCCGGCCTCTCGTTCGTCGTCGCGTTCCAGATCTTCGTCGTCGTCGGTGGCGTCACCCGGCTCATCCCGCTCACCGGGCTGACGACGCCGTTCCTCGCGCAGGGCGGCTCCGCGCTGGTGGTCAACTGGATGATCATCGCGCTGCTGCTGCGGATCTCCGACAGCGCCCGGCGCCCGGCGCCGCTCGCCGGCGACCTCCCGGTGGGCCCGATCGCCCCCGGCGGCAGCGCCACCCCGGTCACCTTCGACTCGGTGGGCGACGACTCCTCACCCACCGAGGTGGTGAGGCTGACGTGAACACCCCCGTCCGCCGACTGACCGTCGTCGTCGCCCTCATGTTCCTCGCGCTCATGGTCACCGCGACGTCCGTGCAGTACTTCCAGGCGCCCTCGCTCAACGCCGACGGCCGCAACGTGCGCACCATCTACCAAGAGTTCGGCCGCGACCGCGGGCCGATCATCGTCGCCGGCGACACGATCGCCTCCTCGACCCCGGTCGACGACGTCTACGGCTACCAGCGCAGCTACGACCAACCACACCTCTACGCCCACCTCACCGGGTACTTCGCCGCGGCGCTCAGCTCGATGACCGGGCTCGAGCGAGAGACCAACGAGGTCCTCAACGGCACCGCCGACTCCCTCATCGTCCAGCGCATCCAGGACCTGGTCACCGGCCGCCAGCCGCAGGGCGGCTCGATCGAGCTGACCATCGACCCGGCCGGGCAGCAGGCGGCGTGGGACGCGCTGGGCGACCAGCGCGGCGCCGTCGTCGCCCTCGACACCCGCACCGGCGCGATCCTCACGATGGTCTCCAAGCCGAGCTTCGACCCCAACGAGCTCGCGGTCCACACCGGGGCGGAGGCGAGCGCCGCCTACGAGACGCTGCTCGCCGAGGAGACCGACCCGCTCATCAACCGGGCCATCGGCGGCGACCTCTACGCCCCGGGATCGAGCTTCAAGGTCCTCGTCGCCGCGGCGCTGGTGGAGCAGGAGGGTTACGAGGCCGACACCGAGGTACCCGCGCCGGCGCAGCTGGCGCTGCCGCTGTCGGACCGGGTGGTGTCGAACCCGGGCGGGATCTCCTGCACCGCGAACCCGACCGTCCCGCTGCAGTACGCGTTCACCCACTCGTGCAACACGCCGTTCGCGGCGCTGGGCATGGAGCTCGGCGAGGACGCGCTGCGCGAGCAGGCCGCCGACTTCGGCTTCGGCGAGCCGCTGCGCGTGCCGCTGCGGGTCACCCCCTCCACCGTGCCGCAGGGCATGGACGCCGCCAACACCGCGATGGCCTCGATCGGCCAGTACGACGTGCGGGTCACGCCGCTGCAGATGGCGATGATCTCGCAGGCGATCGCCAACGGCGGCCAGCAGATGCAGCCCTACCTCGTAGCCACCGAGCGTCGCGCGGACCTCGAGGTGGTGTCCACCACCGAGCCGACCGTGCTGCGCCAGTCCGTCTCGGCCGGCACCGCCGACGTGCTCACCGACCTCATGGTCGATGCCGTCGCCAACGGCACCGGCAGCCCCGCACAGCTGCCGGGTATCACCGTCGCCGGCAAGACCGGCAGCGCACAGAGCGGCACCGATGCCCCGCCGCACGCCTGGTTCACCTCCTTCGCCCCCGCCGAGGACCCGCGGGTGGCGGTCGCGGTCGTCGTCGAGAACGGTGGCATCGACGGCGACCTCGCCTCCGGCGGCACCACCGCTGCCCCGATCGCGCGCCAGGTGCTGGCCGCGCTGCTGCAGGAATGACCATGGCAGCCCACGCCGGCCGCGTCCTCAAGGACCGGTACCAACTCACCGAACGCATCGCGGTGGGCGGGATGGGCGAGGTCTGGCAGGCCCACGACCGCACCCTCGAGCGGGTGGTGGCCGTCAAGGTGCTCCGCGACGACCTCCGCGGCAACGAGACCGCGCTGGCCCGGCTGCGTGCCGAGGCACGCAACGGCGGCGGGGTCTCGCACCCGAACGTCGCCACCCTCCTCGACTACGGCGAGCGGGCCGGCAGCGGGTTCCTCGTGATGGAGTACGTCGCCGGCGAGCCGCTGTCCGACGTCCTCGACCGGGAGCGCACCCTGCCGCCGCGTGACGCGCTGCGGATCATCGCGCAGTGCGCCGCTGGCCTGCACGCCGCGCACGTCGCCGGCGTCGTCCACCGCGACGTCAAGCCGTCGAACATCCTGCTCACCCCCGAGGGGGTCGCCAAGCTCACCGACTTCGGCATCTCGCTGGGGGTGGGGCAGGACGCGCTCACCGCGGCCGGCATGGTCATGGGCACCGCCCAGTACCTGCCGCCCGAGCTGGCGCTGGGGAAGAAGGCCTCGCCCGCGGGGGACATCTACGCGCTCGGGATCGTGGGCTACGAGTCGCTCGTCGGGCAGCGCCCCTTCACCGGCGCGAACCCGGTGGAGATCGCCTTCGCGCACGTCGAGCAGCCGGTCCCCACGCTGCCGGCCGGCATCCCGGCGCCGGTCCGTGACCTCATCACCGCGATGCTCGCCAAGGACCCTGCCGACCGGCCCCGGTCCGCGGCGGCACTGGCCCGCGCCGCGGAGGAGCTGCTCAGCGGCCCACCAGCGTCGCCGGTGGTCCCCACCCGGCCGGTGGCGGGAGCGGCTGCCGAGCGGGCGGTCACGACAGCCGCGCCGGCCGCGGCGACGACGCGCTCACCAGCTGCGGCCGACACGCCGCCCGCCGGCGCCGTCGTCCCCGCCACCATCGCCGGCTCCGGGCCCGCCCCGGACCGCCAGGACCAGCCCTCCGACGACCACGGACCCACGGCGGCCCTTCTTGCCCCGGCCGTTCCCACGCGCCGGGCCCTGCACCGCACCGCGCGGGCCCGACGGCGGCCCATCGGTCGCGACCTCGCCGCTGACCGCCGGTGGCTCACCGCCGTCGGCGTCGGTGTGGCCATCGTCATCGTCCTCGCAGCAGTGCTCATCGGTACTCTTGCCCTGGGCGAGGACTCCCCGGCCGGGGCCGTGCACGTGACCATCGACCGATCCAGCGACTGACAGCGAGGAACCACGCGTGGTGGACGAAGTACCCAAGGTGCTCGGCGGACGATACGAGGTCCACGACCTCATCGGCCGTGGGGGCATGGCAGAGGTCTACATCGGCCACGACCGACGGCTCTCGCGCACCGTCGCGATCAAGGTGCTGCGCTCCGACCTCGCCCGTGACCCGATGTTCCAGACCCGGTTCCGGCGTGAGGCGCAGTCGGCCGCCGCCCTCAACCACCCGGCGATCGTCTCGGTCTACGACACCGGGGAGGACGACGTCGTCACCACCCGGGGCGAGTCCGTCCACGTGCCGTACATCGTCATGGAGTACGTCGAGGGGCACACCGTCCGCTCACTGCTCACCGACGGCACCGCGGTACCGATCGACGAGGCCGGCGAGATCGTCGTCGGCGTCCTGTCGGCACTGGCCTACTCCCACCGCGAGGGCATCGTCCACCGCGACATCAAGCCCGGCAACGTCATGCTCACCCCGACCGGCCAGGTCAAGGTGATGGACTTCGGCATCGCCCGGGCGATGGCGGACTCCGCCGCGACGATGACCCAGACCCACGCCGTCGTCGGCACCGCGCAGTACCTCTCCCCGGAGCAGGCCCGCGGCGAGGTCGTCGACGCCCGCTCCGACATCTACTCCACCGGCTGCCTGCTCTACGAGCTGCTCACCGGCAAGCCGCCGTTCAGCGGCGATTCCGCCGTCGCGGTGGCCTACCAGCACGTCCGGGAGATCCCGCGCCCGCCCAGCGAGGTCGCCGCCGACATCCCCGAGGCGCTGGACCGCATCGTCCTCAAGTCGCTGGCCAAGGACCGCGAAGAGCGGTACCCGGACGCCGACGCGATGCGCACCGACCTCGAGAAGGCGCTGCGCGGCGGCGCCGTCTCCGCGCCCGCCGCCAACACGTGGGCCGCCGCGGCCGCCGCCCAGCCGACCACCGTGGTCTCCGGGCCCGCCACCCGCGCGATGCCGGCCGCCGCACCCGCGACGGCGACGACCGCCACGGTCAACGACGAGGACGAGGACGAGGAGAGCCGTTCCCCGTGGTGGGTGTGGCTGCTCGTGCTCATCGGGCTCGCCGCGGCGATCGCGGTCGCCTACCTCCTCATCACCGACGGCGAGGAGGAAGAGCCCCCGCCACCGACCGCCGTCGAGGTCCCGGTGCTGGACGGCATGGACGAGGCGCAGGTGAGGGCCGAGCTCGAGGAGGAGGGGCTCGTCCTGAACATTGGCGACCCCCAGTTCTCCGACGCGGTCGAGGAGGGGCTGTTCGTCAGCGCCGACCCGGAGGTCGGCACCGAGGTGGAGCCCGGTGAGGCCGTCACGGTGAGGTTCTCCGCCGGCCCGGACTCCGTGGCGATGCCCGACGTCCGCGGGATGACCCAGGTCCAGGCACGCGACACGCTCGACCGGCTCGACCTCGACCTTCGGTACCGGACCGAGTCCGTCGACGATCCGCGCAACGAGCGCGACCGCGTCTCCGAGGTCGAACCGGCGGTGGGTGATCCGGTGTCCGCCGGTAGCGAGGTCACCCTGGTCCTCGCGACCGGCAACGTGGAGGTCCCCGACCTCAGGGGGATGCCCCTGGAGGAGGCGCAGGAGGTCCTCAGCGACCTCACCATCACCCCCGGTACGCCGGTGCAGCAGGAGACCGGCGACCACGATCCCGGCACCGTCATCGACCAGGACCGTGAGGGCCCCGGTATCCCGCGGTTCAGCACGATCACCCTCACCGTGGCCATCGAGGTCCCCACCCCGGATCCGACGACGGACGAGCCCACCGACGAGCCGACGACGGAGGACCCCCCGCCCGGCGACGAGCCCACGACGGAGGACCCCCCGCCCGGCGACGAGGATCCCTCACCCGACGCCGGCATCGGCACCACCGGCTGAAGCACAGCGCCGACCCGCCACCCCACGCAGCACGCGCCCCGCGCCCCCGCCGGGGGCTAACCGCGGGGGCGGCGTCAGGTGCGGATGAGGGGGGCCATGCCGGCGCTGCGGGCGGGGGCGCCGGCGTCGCCGGTCATCGCCAGCCAGTTCGCCAGCAGCCGGTGGCCGTGCTCGGTGAGCACCGCTTCGGGGTGGAACTGGACGCCGTGAAGCGGCAGCGAGCGGTGCGCCAGCGCCATGACGACGTCGCCGGTGCGGGCGGTGACGACCAGCTCGTCGGGCACCGTGGCGGTCTCCACGGCGAGCGAGTGGTACCGGGTCGCGGTGAACGGCGACGGCACGCCGTCGAAGACTCCGCTGCCGTCGTGCTCCACGAGCGAGGTCTTGCCGTGCATGAGCTCCGGCGCGTGGCTCACCGTGGCGCCGAAGACCTCGGCCAGCGCCTGGTGGCCGAGGCAGATGCCGAGCAGCGGCACCTGGGCCGCGGCGCACGCCTCGATGATTTCCCGGCTGCTGCCGGCCTCCTTGGGGGTGCCTGGCCCGGGTGAGATCAGCACGCCGTCGTAGTCGGTGACGTCGCCGGCGGGCTCGTCGTTGCGGACCACGGTGGTCTGGGCACCGAGCTGCTGCAGGTAGCCGACGATGGTCCACACGAAGCTGTCGTAGTTGTCGATGACGAGGATGCGGCGGGCGGCGCCCGGTGCACCCGTCACGTCGTCGCCTCGATGGTCGTCTCGTTGAACGGCATGAAGGGAGCGATCTGCGGGAACAGCCAGGTGAAGCACGCGTAGACCGCCACTGCCGCGAGCATGAGGAGCAGGACGACCCGGAACCACGCAGGGCCGGGCAGGATCCGCCAGAGGGCGCCGTACATCAGTTACCTCCCTCGACCATCTCGGCGGGCATGCCGTCGGCCTTGTCCACCCAGTAGTCGAACTCGCCGTAGGTGATCCCCCGCTGCGCCGCCGAGAACAGCGGGTGGCAGGTGGTGAGCGTGATGAGCCGCTCGGTGGGCTCGACGCCGACCTCGTTGGGGACCGGTGCGATGACCTCGACCTGGTCGGGGTAGACGATCTCGTGGCTCGTCACCCGGTAGACGATGTAGGCGTCGTCGGTCTCCACGATGAGCGAGTCGCCATCGACGATCTTCTCGATCTCACGGTAGGGCGCGCCGTAAGACTGCCGGTGCGCCGCGGAGGCGAAGTTGCCGATCTCCCCGGGCCGCGCGGTCTCGGGGTAGTGGCCGATGTAGCCCTGGTTGAGGGTGGCGTCCAGGCCGACCCCGCTGGCGATCGGGCGGTTGTAGTCCTCGCCGAGCCGCGGGATGTGCATCGTGCCCATCACGTCGCCCTCGTCGCCCGCCGCCGGGACCGGCGGGGCGTCGCGACGCTCCTCGCCGACGAGGCTCGGGGCCTCGACGTAGTTCTCGGTGGCCTGCCACTCCTCGAGCACGGTGTCCTGGAAGGCGTTGGCCTCGACATCGGTCCACCACAGCTGCCAGACCACGAACAGGCCGAGCAGCACCCCGAGGGTGATCATCAGCTCGCCGACGACTCCCACGAGGCCCGCGAAGAACCCACGGCGACGGCGGGGCCGTTGCCGGGTCCGGGTACGGCGCGGCGGTTCGCCGGACGGTGGCTCGCCGGACGGCCACGTCTCGGTCAGCTGCCGGACGTCGGAGGTCGCCATCGCGGATCCCCTCAGTGGTGGTGAGTGATGTCTCGTAGCCTAATCGACCACGACGCGGGCATGTTCCATCCGGGTGGGACCGCTGTAGGCGGGCATCTCGATCTCCTCGACCGTCTCCTGGGACCAGCCGAGCCCCACCTGGGCAACGTACTGCTGGTAGATCTTCACCGCGGGAGCGGCTCGCACCGCAGCCGTCAGCTCCGCGGTGTCACCGATCGCGCTGATCCGGTACGGCGGTGAGTAGTGCCGGCCGTGGAGGAGCAAGACGTTGCCGATGCACCGCACCGCGGAGGTGGAGACGATGCGCTGGTCCTGGACCATCATTGCCTCCGCCCCGCCGGCCCACATCGCGTTCATCACCGCCTCGAGGTCCTGCTGGTGGACGACGAGGTCATCGGGGTGCAGCCCGGCAGCGGCCAGGTCGGGCGGCGCCGGGGCGTCCCACATCTCCACGACGATGCCCGGCCCCGCCAGCGGCGTGCTGCCAGCAGCGATCTCGGTGATCTCGGCAGTGGCCTCGTCGACGACGGGCGCGACGTCATCGGTGTCGATCAGCGTGTCGACCGCGGCACGCAGCTCCGCGACGTTCGCCTCGGACTCCTCCAGCCGCTGCGTCTGCGCCCGGGCCAGCTCGACGAGGTTGCTCGGGGAGCGCTGGTCGGCACCCTCGAACAGGTGGGCGTTGGTCGCGAACAGCAGCCCGGCCAGCGCTGCCACCAGGCCGACGGCGACCGACCGCCTCGCCCGGCGCGGTGCGGGGGCGCTCTCGGACGGGTCAACCGGCAGTGTCATGTCGTCCCCATTCTGCCGATTGCGCCATCGATCGCCGAGCCGCGGCACGGGTGTGTGCTGCTGACCACTACGCTAGGTGACGACTGTTGCGTCCGGAAGGGCACAACGCCAGCCCCATGCCCATCGCCCGTCGGGCGACCCGTTGAAGGAGACGCGAGCGTGCCGGAGTCCAAGCGCCGCAAGAAGAAGTCCACGTACACCCCGCCCGCACCGCCGAAGGCCAAGGAGAGCCCGCAGTGGTGGGTACCGACCGCCGTCGTCCTCATGGTCGTCGGGATGCTGTGGGTGGTGGTCACCTACATCATCGAGGCCGCCGGCCCGATCCCTGGGCTGGGTCAGTGGAACCTCGCGGTGGGCTTCGTCGTCCTCCTCACCGGCTTCCTCATGACGCTGCGCTGGCGCTGACAGGTTCTCCCCAGGTGTGCACATCCCTGTGGAGAACTACACGGGTGTAAGTCCACCCCTGTCCACAGCTGTGGACAGGGGTGTGGAGAACTACATCGGTGTGACTCGCCCGTTCAGACCGTGGCGTACTTGAGTACCGCGAGCACGATCAGGACGACCAGGACGACGACGCTCGCGGCCACCGCCACGATGGTGCGCCGTCCCTTCGGGGCGTAGACGAACGCGGCGGTCAGCAGCCCACCGGTGATGAACCCGCCCAGGTGCGCCTGCCAGGCGATGCCGGCGATGACGAAACCGAGCACCGCGTTGATGACGAGGAGCACGAGGATCTGCGTCGCGTCGCGCCCCAGGCGCCGCAGCACGAGGCCGATGGCGGCGAACAGCCCGAAGACCGCACCGGAAGCACCGACCACCGCGGTCATCCACGAAGCGGCGGCCGGCGAGGCGAGCAGCAGCACCCCCACCGAGCCACCCAGCGAGGACAGCAGGAAGAGCGCGGTGTAGCGCCACCGCCCCAGGGCGGGCTCGAGCACGCTGCCGACGATCCACAGCGCGTACATGTTCACGGCCAGGTGGAGGAACCCGCCGTGGAGGAACGCCGCCGTGAGGAACCGGTAGGGCTCGGTCTCTCCGAAGGCGGGGACGAACCACAGGGTGCTGCGGACCCCGGGTGCCACCCGGTCGACGACGTAGACGAGCAGGCACAGCGCGATGAAGGTCATCGTCACCACCGGCTTGCCGTGCCGGACCCGGCCGCCGAAGACGGTGCGCTGGGTCGGCATCGCGCGCTCGGCCTGACGCACGCAGTCGACGCACTGCACCCCTACCGGGGCGGCTCGCTGGCACTCGGGGCAGGTCGGGCGCCCGCAGCGCTGACAGCTGACGTAGGAGACTCGGTCGGGGTGGCGGGGGCAGACCGGCGCCGCAGCGCCGGTCTGCCCCGAGGGGTAGCTCATAGGTGTCAGTCGGTGACGGTGACCGAGTTGATGACGAGGTCGGTCACGGGGCGGTCGTTGCGCCCGGTGGGCGTGCCGTTGATCGAGTCGACCACCGCTCGCGAGGCCGCGTCGGTCACCTTGCCGAAGATGGTGTGCTTGCCCTGCAGCCACGTCGTGGGAGCCGTGGTGATGAAGAACTGCGAGCCGTTGGTGCCGTGCCCGGCGATCTTCCCGGCGTTGGCCATCGCGAGAACGTAGGGCTCGGTGAAGTCCAGCTCGGGGTGGATCTCGTCGTCGAACTGGTACCCGGGGCCACCGATGCCCTGTCCGAGCGGGTCGCCGCCCTGGATCATGAAGTTCGGGATGACCCGGTGGAAGATGACGCCGTCGTACAGCGGGGCGTTGGTCTCCTCACCGGTGCCGGGGTGAGTCCAGGTCTTCGCGCCAGTGGCCAGCGAGGTGAAGTTCTCGACGGTCTTGGGGGCGTGGTTGGGGAACAGCTCGACGACGATGTCGCCGACGCTCGTGTGCAGTGTGGCTTCCATGCAGCGATACTTTCACGCATCCGCCGCATCGTGCAGCCGCGGCGCGTCTGGCAAGGTAGACGATGGTAGGACGCCACAAAGAAGACGACGGGATGGTGCAGGAGTCGGCCCGTGATGGGACCATGATTCCTTAGCATCGCAGCCACGAGGGAGAGCACATGTCGCGCAAGCAGAAGTTCAGCGAGATCGACGCCGAGAAGGTCCGCCGACAGGCCGCTGAACTCGGGCACGTCATCGGTGAGCAGGCCGGCAAGGCCGGTGAGGCCGCGGCCTCGCTCGCCGAGCAGGGCAAGGTGTGGGCGACCGACGTCGCCGCCCCCAAGCTCGACAAGGCCTGGCGCGACGGCGTCAAGGCCACCGCCCCGAAGATCGAGGCCGCTGCCGAGAAGGCGCGGCCGGCGGTCGACACCGCGCGGGACAAGCTCGTCGAGGACTACATCCCGCGGCTGCAGCAGGCGATGCACGACGCCGCCGCTGCCGCCGCTGGTGAGGACAACATCAAGGACCGCGCGGGCAAGGCCGGCAAGGCCGCGAAGAAGGCGCTGACCAAGCCGACGAAGTCGCACCGTGGGGCCAAGACCGTCGGGTGGATCCTCGTCGGGACCGCCGCCGCCGGCACCGGCTACCTGCTGTGGCGCCGCACCCAGCCGGTCGAGGACCCGTGGGCCGAGGAGTACTGGGAGGACGCGACCAGCGCACCCGAGGTCTCTACCGTCCCGCCGGTGGCGGACGCCGAGCCCGCCGCGGACATCGCGGAGGTCGTCGCCGACGCCGACGCCGAGGCTGCTGAGCAGGCCGCGGAGTCCCCGGTCGACCTCGGTCGTGGCGGCGAGACCGCGACGGACAAGACCAAGAAGTAGGACGTCCGTCGCGCTGAACGACAGAACGTGCTGGGTCCGCCCCCTGGGGCTGGATCCAGCACGTTCTTCATTCCCGCTGCGTGATGGTGGAGCCAGCGGGACTCGAACCCGCAACCCCCTGCTTGCAAAGCAGGTGCGCTACCAATTGCGCCATGGCCCCTCGGCCGGTCGCCCGGCTGAAGAGATAGTACCGGCCCTCAGGAGCCGGCCGGTGCCACCGTGCCGGTCGCCTCGGGGAAGGTGTTCCCGCCGAAGCTGTCGGTGACCTCGGCCCACAACGCGCGGTCCTCGCGGTCCTGCTTGACCTTGGTCCACACGGCGTACCCCGCGACGGCGAGAGCGGTGATCCCGACCAGCTTCTTCATCATCACTCCCGTGGCTCGGACATGCGGTGGTGGGCCTAGCTGGACTCGAACCAGCGACCTCTTCCTTATCAGGGAAGCGCTCTAACCGTCTGAGCTATAGGCCCGTTCGCCCCCGGAACTTCCAGGAGGGCGCCGATGCAGACTACCTCAGCGCGCCGACCGTTCCCAAACCCGGCGAGCGGTTGGCGAGAGTCATCTTCGCCACACCTGTCAGTCGTCGGTGAGGGTGAGGTGCACCCCGCCGACCAGCGCGGCGACGATGTTGTAGAGGAACGCCGCGAGGGTGGCCAGTGCGGTGAGCAGCAGGATGTCGACGACGGCGATGATCGCCGCCATCGAGATCACCCGGTCGAACTCGGCGTACTCCATGAGCTGGAGGAAGTCGGGTGACCCGAGCGTGACGAGCAGTTCGCGGATGTCGGCGAACACCTGCATCGAGTCGAGCAGGAACCACATGGCCGCGGTCGCGATCATGATGCCGATGCCGATCGCGATCGACATGAGGAACGACAGCTTCATCACCGACCACGGGTCGACCCGGGCCAAGGAGAGCCGGACCTTGCGCGCACCCGTCGGCCGGCCGGCGGTGGGGGGCTGGTTGGCAGCCCTCGCCTGCGCCGCGGGTCCGGGGTCCTCGCCCAGCCTGGTGGCACCGGTCGCCTCGCGCGCGGTCGAGCTCGTCGCGGTGGCACCGAAGCGTGGCGCGGTGGCCGCCGGCGGGCTGGCCACCGGGCCAGCGGTCGGCGCGGCGGGCCCGGTCGGTGCGGCACCCGTCGCACCGGTGGCGTCAGCCTGCACGGGCGGGTGCTGGGCCGTCCGCGGGGTCGCCATCGTCTCGTCCACCGGTGATGACGGCGAGTCCGGGGCGCTCAGCGACGGCTCGGCCTTGGCGGCGGCGAACCGCTGGGCGAGGCTGGTGCGGATGGCTGTGCGTTCCGCAGCGCCGGCCTCGTCCGGACCACCGGCCGCTGGGCTAGGAGCGCTCGGCCCCTCGGGGGTGCTGCTGCTCATGCTTCTCCTCCGTCGTCACCCGGTGCGGCCTCTTCAGGGGAAGACGCTACGCCATCGTCCCCGTTGAGGTCGCTCTCCGTGTTCCGGGCCAGCCCGATGATCCGGTCACCGTTGTCAGGCTTGGCGAAGATGACGCCCTGGGTGTTGCGGCCGGTGAGCTTGACCTCGTCCACCCCCGACCGGACGATCTTGCCGCGCTCCATGATGACCAGCACCTCGTCGCCGGGCGCGGTGAGGAGGGCTCCGACGAGGTCGCCCCGAGCCTCGACCAGGTTGGCGACCTTGATCCCCAGACCGCCACGGCCCTGCACGCGGTACTCACTCACGGCGGTGCGCTTGGCAAAGCCGCCCTCGGTGACGACGAACAGCGCGCTGTCCTCGTTCCAGGGCCGCACGACAGCCATCGCGAGAAGGTCGTCATCCTCCCGGAACTTCATCCCGGTGACCCCTGACGTCGCGCGGCTGAGCGGGCGCAGCGCCTCGTCGGACGCGGTGAACCGGATCGACTGTCCCTTGCGGGAGACGAGCAGCAGGTCGTCGTCGTGGTTGGCGAGCCGCGCGGAGACCAGTTGGTCGACCTCGCCGCCGTCGTCCTCGCGCAGGTTGATCGCGATGATGCCGCCGCTACGGGTGGAGTCGTAGTCGGTGAGCCGGGTCTTCTTCACCAGCCCGGCCTTGGTGGCGAGCACGAGGTACTCGGAGTCCTCGTAGTTCGGGATGCTCAGCACTTGCGCGATGCTCTCGTCCGGCTGGAAGGCCAGTAGGTTGGCAACGTGCTGACCCTTGGCGTCACGCCCGCCCTCGGGCAGCTCGTAACCCTTGGCGCGGTACACCCGCCCGGTATTGGTGAAGAACAGCAGCCACTGGTGGGTGGTGGTGACGAAGAAGTGGTCGACGATGTCGTCCTCGCGCAGCTGGGTGCCACGGACCCCCTTGCCGCCACGGCGCTGCGAGCGGTAGTTGTCGGTCCGGGTGCGCTTGGCGTAGCCGCCACGGGTGATCGTGACGACGACGTCTTCCTCGGGGATGAGGTCCTCGATCGACATGTCGCCGTCGAACGGCACGATGGTGGTGCGCCGCTCGTCGCCGAACTTCGCGACGATCGTCTCCAGCTCGGTGGAGATGATCGTGCGCTGCCGGGCCGGGGAGGCGAGGATGTCCTGGTAGTCGAGGATCTCCGCCTCGATCTTGTCGTGCTCGTCGATGATCTTCTGCCGCTCGAGTGCGGCGAGCCGGCGCAGCTGCATCGCGAGGATCGCGTCGGCCTGCACCTCGTCGATGTCGAGCAGGTCCATCAGGCCGGTGCGCGCGGTGTCGGCGGAGGCCGACGCCCGGATGAGGGCGATGACCTCGTCGAGCGCGTCGAGCGCCTTGAGCTGGCCGCGCAGGATGTGGATGCGCTCCTCGGCCCGCTTGAGGAGGAACGTCGTGCGCCGGACGATGACCTCGACCTGGTGGTGGACCCAGTGCCGGACGAAGGCGTCCAGGCTCAGCGTGCGGGGCACGCCGTCGACGAGGGCCAGCATGTTGGCCGGGAAGTTGTCCTGCAGCTGGGTGTGCTTGTACAGGTTGTTGAGCACGACCTTGGCGACGGCGTCGCGCTTGAGGATGATGACCAGGCGCTGACCGGCACGCCCGGAGGACTCGTCGCGGATGTCGGCGATGCCCTGGATCCGGCCGTCGTGGACGTACGAGGCGATCTTCGTCGTGAGGTTGTCCGGGTTGACCTGGTAGGGCAGCTCGGTGACCACGAGGCACTGCCGGCCCTGGATCTCCTCGACGTTGACCACGGCGCGCTGGGTGATCGAGCCACGACCGGTGCGGTAGGCGTCCTCGATGCCGCGCCGGCCGAGGATGGTGGCACCGGTGGGGAAGTCGGGGCCCTTGATGCGCAGCATGAGCTCGCCGAGCAGCTCCTCCGGCTCCGCCTCGGGGTTCTCGAGGTACCACTGCACGCCGGCGGCCACCTCGCGCAGGTTGTGCGGCGGGATGCGGGTGGCCATCCCGACGGCGATCCCCTCCGAGCCGTTGACCAGCAGGTTCGGGTAGCGCGCGGGGAGCACGATGGGCTCTTGGTTCTTGCCGTCGTAGTTGTCCTGGAAGTCGACCGTGTCGTGGTCGATGTCCCGGACCATCTCCATGGCCAGCGGCGCCATCTTGCACTCGGTGTACCGCGGGGCGGCGGCACCGAGGTTGCCGGGAGACCCGAAGTTGCCCTGGCCTGCGATGAGCGGGTAGCGCAGCGACCAGGGCTGCACGAGGCGGACCATCGCGTCGTAGATGGAGGTGTCGCCGTGAGGGTGGTACTGGCCCATGACCTCGCCGACGACGCGGGAGCACTTGTTGAACGACGCGTCGGGGCGGTAGCCGCCGTCGAACATCGCGTACAGCACGCGTCGGTGCACCGGCTTGAGGCCGTCGCGGACGTCGGGCAGCGCACGCCCGACGATGACGCTCATCGCGTAGTCGAGGTAGGACCGCTGCATCTCGAGCTTGAGGTCGACCTGCTCGATGCGGTCACGCTGCACCGCAACACCTGCCGTGCCCGGGTCGGCCGTCCCCTCGTCGCCGGTGGGCTCGGGGGGCGTGGTGGGAGGCTGCGTCACTGTTGTCCTTCGTCGTCGGAATTAAGGGGCCGGGTAGCCGCGCGGCCTAGATGTCGAGGAAGCGCACGTCGTGGGCGTTGCGCTGGATGAACTCGCGGCGGGACTCGACGTCCTCGCCCATGAGCACCGAGAAGATCTCGTCGGCCGCTGCGGCCTCGCCGATGGTGACCTGCTTCAGGGTGCGGGTGTCGGGGTTCATCGTGGTGTCCCACAGCTCTTGGTCGTTCATCTCGCCCAGGCCCTTGTACCGCTGGATGCCGCTGTCCTTGGGCAGCCGCCAGCCGGCGGCGCGGCCGTCGGCCAGGAACGCGTCACGCTCTCGGTCGGTGTACACGTACTGGTGCGGGGCGTTGGACCACTTGAGCCGATACAGCGGCGGCTGCGCGAGGTACACGTGGCCGTGCTCGATGAGCGGCTTCATGTAGCGGAACAGCAGGGTGAGCAGCAGGGTCGAGATGTGCTGGCCGTCGACGTCGGCGTCGGCCATGAGCACGATCTTGTAGTACCGCAGCTTGGAGACGTCGAACTCCTCGCCGATCCCGGTGCCGAACGCGGTGATGAGCGCCTGGATCTCCAGGTTGCCCAACGCCTTGTCCAGCCGGGCCTTCTCGACGTTGAGCACCTTGCCCCGCAGCGGCAGGATCGCCTGGTGCTCCGGGTCACGGCCCTGGACCGCGGAGCCACCGGCCGAGTCACCCTCGACGATGAAGATCTCCGACTTGGTGGCGTCGCGGCTCGAGCAGTCCTTGAGCTTTCCCGGCATCGAGGCGGACTCGAGCGCACCCTTGCGGCGGGTGGCCTCGCGCGCCTTGCGCGCCGCCAGCCGGGCCGCGGCGGCCTGCTGGCCCTTGCGGATGATGTCCTTGGCCTCGTTCGGGTGTGCGTCGAGCCAGTCACCGAGGTGGCTGTAGAGGACCTGCTGCACGTAGGTGCGGGCCTCGGTGTTGCCGAGCTTGGTCTTGGTCTGGCCCTCGAACTGCGGCTCGCCGAGCTTGATCGACAGCACCGCGGTCAGACCCTCGCGGATGTCGTCACCGGTGAGGTTCTCGTCCTTCTCCTTGAGGATGCCCTTGTCCTTGGCATACCGGTTGACGACCGACGTCAGCGCGGAGCGGAAGCCCTCCTCGTGGGTACCGCCCTCGGAGGTGTTGATGGTGTTGGCGTAGGTGTGGACGGCCTCGGAGTAGGCGCTCGTCCACTGCAGCGCGACCTCGAGCGAGATCCGCCGCTCGGCGTCCTCGGACTCGAGGTAGATGATCTCGGGGTTGATGAGCTCGACCCGCTTGGCGGCATTGAGGTGCTTGACGTAGTCGAGCAGGCCGTCGGCGTAGAGGTAGCTGACCGCGCGCTGGCCGGGGTGCTCCTCCTCGGTGGGGTCGGGCTCCTGGCCGGTGACCTCGTCACCGGTGTCGCCAGCGCGCTCGTCGACGAGCGTGAGGCGCAGGCCCTTGTTGAGGAAGGCCATCTGCTGGAACCGGGCCCGCAGCGTCTCGAAGTCGAAGGTGGTGGTCTCGAACGTCTCCTCGCTAGGCCAGAACGTCACGGTGGTCCCGGCGGACGTCGCCTCGCCGGCCTCGACCAGCGGCGCGACCGGCACGCCGTGGCGGTACTGCTGGTGCCAGATCTTGCCGTCGCGGTGGATCTCCACCTCGAGCTGGGCGGAGAGCGCGTTGACGACAGAGACGCCGACGCCGTGCAGCCCGCCGGAGACCGCGTACCCGCCGCCGCCGAACTTGCCGCCGGCGTGCAGGACGGTGAGGACGACCTCGACCGCGGGCTTGCCCTCGGACTCGACGATGTCGACCGGGATGCCGCGGCCGTTGTCGACGACCCGGACCCCGCCGTCGTCGAGGAGCGTGACCTCGATCAGGTCGGCGTGCCCGGCGAGCGCCTCGTCGACGGAGTTGTCGACGACCTCGTAGACGAGGTGGTGCAGGCCCCGCTCACCGGTCGACCCGATGTACATCCCCGGCCGCTTGCGGACGGCCTCGAGACCCTCGAGAACGGTGATGTTCGTTGCGTCGTAGCCCGGTTCCTCGGGGCTCGTCCCGGAGTCCGGGGCGAGAGTCTCGTCAGCCACTGTCTGGGGCTCTCCTCGTCGATCGTTGTCGCGCAGCACCATGCCACCACCTGGTGACGGACAGCATGCGGCGCTCCGCATTCACCCGCTGGCGGCAGGACGCCGGCAGTGCGCGGGTCGGTCGGTCAATTCTACTGCGTGGCGGCGCCAAACCGCGAATATCCACAGGGCTTTCCACAAGCAGATCGTCCGTTTCGGGGAGTTCTCCCCATGCCGGTCAACCGTAGGTGTCCCGTGGACCACGTCCCGGCACTGATCGGCGGCCCTTCGCCCACGACGGGCCGCCGGGGCCGCGGATGACGATGGTCTCCACCACTCCCTCGCCGACCTCTTCGGCGAGCCGCCGCTCGAGCTGCGGCTGCAGCAGCCGCAGCTGGGTGGCCCAGGCGGTGGAGTCCGCGCGGAGCACGAGGGTGGCTTCGTCGAAGGTCTCGATCTCGCAGTGGTCGGCGAGGTGGTCGCCGACGATCTCACGCCACCGCCCGACGACGCCGCCGATGCTGATCGGTGCGCTCCAGCCGTGCTCGAGGGTCATCTTGGACACCAGAGTGCTCAGCGGTTGCGGGTCGCGCCGGGAAGGGCCGGAGCCGCTGCCGACGTTGCCGATCCCGGGGCCCGGCCGGAACCGTGGCCGGCCCGGTGAGGTACGCCGCAGCCCCTTCGCGGCGGCGGCGCCGCGGGCACGGGCCAGCGCCTGCCGGGCGGCGCTCAGCTGCTCCTTGTCCTGCGCCACAGGGGCGGCGTCGGGGGTCGCGCCTGAGGGAGGTGGGGTCGCTGCGGAGCCGTCAGCCACGGGTCACCGTCCCTCCCGCCACCGTGAACCGTGCGCCGGCGAGGCTCTCTGGCACGTCCTCGGCGACCGCCGCGGTGATGAGCACCTGCTCCGCGCCACCGACCATGCCCGCCAGCCGCTCCCGTCGCCGGACGTCGAGCTCGGCGAACACGTCGTCGAGGATAAGGATCGGCTCGGTGTCGTGATCGCGCAGCACCTCGTACCCGGCCAGGCGCAGCGCCAGCGCGAAGGACCACGACTCCCCGTGGCTGGCGTAGCCGCGGGCGGGCAGCCCACCAAGAGTGAGCACGAGGTCGTCGCGGTGGGGGCCCACGAGGCTCACCCCCCGGTCGATCTCCTTGCTCCGCAGCTGCGCCATCGCGTGCACGAGACGCTGCTCGACGGCGGCACTGTCGGCCAGGGCATCCTCGTCCGCCTCCCCGGCGGGGCCCTCGCCGCCCTCGGCGTCGAGCAGCGCGGAACGGTAGCTGATCACCGCGTCACCCTGACCGGCGCTCACCTCTTCGTACGCCTGAGCCACGTGCGGTCGCAGTCGCCGCATGACGTCCACGCGGGCGGCGATGACCTGCGCGCCGACAGCCGCGAGGTGTCCGTCCCACACGTCGAGCGTGCTGAGGTCCGGCGACGAGCCACCCCGCCGGCGAGCCGCTCCAGCGCTCTTGAGGAGTGCGCCGCGCTGCCGCAGGACCTTGTCGTAATCGCTGCGGACGCCGGCGAGCCGGGGGGTGAGCTGGACGAGGAGGTCGTCGAGGAGCCGTCGTCGCACCTGCGGGTCGCCCTTGACGAGCTCGAGGTCCTCCGGCGCGAACACCACGCTGCGGACGATGCCGAGCACGTCCCGGGTGCGGCTGACCGCGGCCCGGTTGAGGCGGGCCCGGTTGGCCCGGCCGGCGACGATCTCCAGCTCGACGAGCGTCTGGCGGCCGTCGCGCACCGCTCGGGCGCGGATGACGGCACCGCCGGTACCGTGCCGCACGAGCGCCTGGTCGGAGGCGACCCGGTGGCTGGTGAAGCTGGCGAGGTAGGCGATCGCTTCGACGATGTTGGTCTTGCCCTGGCCGTTGTGGCCGACGAAGGCGGTGACGCCGGGGTCGAGGGCGAGGACGAGCTCGGGGTAGGACCGGAAGTCGTTGAGCGCGAGGTCAGAGACGTACACGCCTACGACGCCGGGCCGACCGGGCGCGTCGCGTGCCCGCCGAACTCCTCCCGCAGTGCGGCGATGGCCTTCATCGCCGGTGACTCGTCCTGCCGGGAGGTGAACCGGGCGAACAGCGCCGCGGAGAGGGTGGGCGCCGGCACCGCGTTGTCGATGGCCTCCTGCAGCGTCCAGCGTCCCTCGCCGGAGTCCTCGGCGTAGTCGTCGATGGAGGCCAGTCCGGGATCGTCCTCGAGGGCGTCGACGAGCAGCTCGAGCAGCCAGGAGCGGACAACGGTGCCGCGCTGCCAGCCGCGCATGACGGCGGTGACGTCCGGAACGAGGTCGGGCCGGGAGGCGATGACCTCGTAGCCCTCGGCGAAGGCCTGCATGAGGCCGTACTCGATGCCGTTGTGGACCATCTTGGTGAAGTGGCCGGCACCGGTGCCGCCGGCGTGGACGAAGCCTTCGTCACGCGGCCCCTCGGGGCGCAGTGCGTCGAAGATCGGCATCAGCCGCTCGACGTCCTCTGCGCTGCCGCCGACCATCGTGCCGTAGCCACCTTCGCGGCCCCAGACCCCGCCGGAGATCCCGACGTCGAGGTAGCGGATGCCTCGCTCGGCGAGGAGGTCCGCGTTGGGCTGGTCGTCGCGGTAGTAGGAGTTGCCGCCGTCGATGACCAGATCGTCTTCGCCGAGGACGTCGGCGAGCTGCGCGATGGTGCTGCGCGTGATGTCGCCGGCCGGCACCATGACCCACACGACGCGTTCCCCAGCGGGCATCGCGGCGGCGAGGCCGGCGAGGTCGGGAACGTCGGTGATGTCCGGGTTGGTGTCGTAGCCGGTGACGGTGTGTCCCGCCGCGACGAGCCGGTCTCGCATGTTGCCGCCCATGCGACCCAGACCGATCATGCCGATGTGCATGTCAACTCCTTCACGTGGGAACGGCGCCACGGTTGTGGCGTTGCGGTGGTGAGCTACCCAGCGAACCGGATGGGCATGAGGAGGTAACGGAAAGTGTCGTCGCTTTCATCCTCGAGGCTGCCCTGGCCGGTAAGGACCGCGGGCTTGCTCGGGTGCGTGAAGGACAGCCGGACGAAGTCCGTGGTCAGCGCGCCGAGCCCGTCGAGGAGGTAGTGCGGGTTGAACGCGGTGGTGATGTCCTCACCGACGAGCATCGCCTCCAGCGCCTCGGATGCCTGCGCGTCCTCACCCTGCCCGGCTTCGAGGACGACCTGGCCGTCGGTGAACGAGAGCCGGATCGGGGTGTTGCGCTCGGCGACGAGGGCCACCCGCTTGGCGGCCTCGACCAGCGGCGCGGTCGCGACGACGGCGTGGGTGGTGGTCTCGTCGGGGAAGAGGCGGCGGACCGGGGGGTAGTCGCCGTCGACGAGGAGCGACGTGGTCTGGCGGCCGGCGGCCTCGAACCCGATGAGGGAGGCGCTGGCCTCGCTCCCGAGCGCGACGTCGACTGTCCCGGCGCTGGTGAGCGACTTGGCGACGTCGGACAGCGTGCGGGCGCGGACGAGGGCGACCGCGGAGAACGACGGGGACGCCGGGTGCCAGCTGATCTCACGCATGGCGAGCCGGTAACGGTCGGTCGCCAGGAGCGTGAGCTTCTCGCCCTCGATCTCCAGGCGGACGCCGGTGAGGAGCGGCAGGGTCTCGTCACGGCTCGCGGCAGTGCTCACCTGAGCGACGGCCTCGGTGAGGACGTCGGCATCGATGGCGCCGGAGATCTCGGGCATCGCAGGGAGCGCGGGGTAGTCGTCGACCGGCATGGTCAGCAGCGAGAACCGGCTCGAGCCGCAGGTGATCATCACCTTGGTGCCGTCGAGGGTGAGGTCGATGGGCCGTGCCGGCAGCGCCTTGGTGATGTCCGCGAGCAGCTTGCCCGAGACCAGCACGACGCCGGGAGCCTCGACCTCGGCGGCGATGCTCGAGCGTGCGGAGACGTCGTAGTCGAAGCTCGACAGTGTCAACGTGCCGTCGCTGGTGGCCTCCAGCCGGACGCCGGCGAGGACAGGAACCGCGGGGCGGCTCGGTAGTGACCGAGCTGTCCATGCGACGGCCTCGGCGAGGATGTCCCGTTCGACCCTGAGCTTCACGTTGATTGACCTTCCATGTGTCCACGACGGCGCTGCTGGAACCTTACGCGACCTGTCGGGAGCCGTGTCACCGGGATGCGCGGATGGGCACTGTACCGCGAGGTTCTTGTTGTTCACAGGCATCGCAGGGGTAAGGGTTCGTAGTCGTAGTAGGCCTTGTGGATCCTGTGGACAACTCGCAACCGTGCAGGTCACGGCCGAGATCCGGATGTGTAGTTCGGAGCTGGGCGACCTGGGGACAACTGTGGTTGTCGGTGGACAACCGAAATGGGTCCGCCGCTGTCCACTGGTGGAGGACAAGTTGTCCACCGACAACCGGCCGTCGTCCACGGCTGTCCACAGGCTTGTCCACATCTGTGCAATTCGGGGCGACCGACGGCGCTGTCGGGTCCGGCAGAACGTCAGGAACTGTTGCGAGCCTGCTGCTTGATCCGGTTGGTGAGCTCGGTGACCTGGTTGAAGGTCGACCGCTTCTCTGCCATCTGCTCGCGGATCTTACGGTTGGCGTGCATCACTGTGGTGTGGTCTCGCCCGCCGAAGAGCTGTCCGATCTTCGGCAGCGACAGCTCGGTGAGCTCCCGGCACAGGTACATCGCGATCTGTCGGGCGTTGACGAGCACCCGGGACCGGTCCGCGCTGCACAGTGCCTCGATGGAGATGGAGAAGTAGTCAGCGGTCTGACCCATGATGAGCGTGGGGGTGAGGTCCTCGCCGTCGGTGTCGGTGATGAAGTCCTTGAGCACCATCACCGCGAGCGACTCGTCGACCGGCTGCCGGTTGAGGTTGGCGAAGGCGGTGACGCGGATGAGCGCACCCTCGAGCTCGCGGATGTTCGTCGAGATCCGCGACGCGATGTAGGACAGCACAGCGTCGTCGGCCTGCAGGTTCTCGTTGCCGGCCTTCTTGCGCAGGATCGCGATGCGGGTCTCGAGGTCGGGCGGCTGGACGTCGGTGAGCAGGCCCCACTCGAACCGCGACCGCATCCGGTCCTCGAAGCCGTTGAGCTGCTTGGGTGGCAGGTCGGAGGTGATGACCACCTGCTTGTTCGCGTTGTGCAGCGTGTTGAAGGTGTGGAAGAACTCCTCCATCGTCTGTTCCTTGCCCTGCAGGAACTGGATGTCGTCGATGAGGAGCACGTCGACCTCGCGGTACCGCCGTTGGAACGCCTCCGCCTTGTCGTCACGGATCGAGTTGATGAAGTCGTTGGTGAACTCCTCGGAGTTCACGTAGCGCACCCGGACCCCCGGGTAGAGGTTGCGGGCGTAGTGCCCGATCGCGTGCAGCAGGTGGGTCTTGCCCAGCCCGGAGTCGCCGTAGATGAACAGCGGGTTGTACGCCTTCGCGGGGGCCTCGGCGACGGCGGTCGCGGCGGCGTGGGCGAAGCGGTTGCTCGCGCCGGTGACGAAGGTCTCGAAGGTGTACTTGGGGTTGAGTCGCGCGGCCTGGCCGTCGGCGTCGCTGGCGGACCGTCCGCGCTCGGTGGCGCTGCGGGGCCGGGACTCTCGAGGTGCGGTGGACCACGTGTCGTCGGGCTCCGGCTCGGGCTCCGCCGGCGAGGGCACCTGCACCTCCTCGAGCGTGGGGTCCACGGTCACCGCGAAACGTACCGGGCTGCCGGTGGCCTCGGTGAGCGCGTCGGTCAGTGCCACCCGTGCGCGCGTCTCAAGAAACTCCTTGGCGAAGTCGCTCGGTACCGCGAGCAGGAGGGTGCCGTCCACCGCGCCGAGCGGACGGGTGAGGCGGATGAAGGCGAGCTGGGCGCCGCCGATGTCCCCGCTCTCGGTGAGAATCTCCACGGCGCGTGCCCAGGTATCCATGATCTGGATCTGGTCGTTCTCAGGCACAATGGTCCTCTCCAAAGCAGCGGTCGGGCGTATCGAGTGTCGCACCCGTCGGACTGATCCACATAGTTATCCACAGATTGTGTGCAACGCCGCAGCGACGCGACGAGGCGTGGCAGTGACAGGAACCACGGTTGGTGGATTGACCAGCGACTGGGCGGTCACCTATCGTTGGCAGGTCGCTGCGGCGGCTCTTGTGTGGTGCCTGTCACCAGACGGAAGCCTGCGCGCTGACCGTCTGGATCTGCTACCGAGCACGGTGGCGGGAACAATCGACTTTTTGGAGTACTGCCGTGAGCAAGCGGACCTTCCAGCCGAACAACCGGCGTCGTGCCAAGGTGCACGGCTTCCGGCTGCGCATGCGTACCCGTGCAGGTCGCGCCATCCTCGGTGCGCGCCGCCGCAAGGGACGCAACAAGCTCTCGGCCTGAGCGTGCTGCCGCCGCGGCATCGGATGCGTCGGTCGGAAGACTTCACCGACGCCGTCCGTGGCGGCGCCCGCAGCGGGACGCGCACCGTCGTCGTCCACCTTCGCGAGCCCACGAGTGCTGGTGACAAGCCTGCGCTCGTGGGACTTGTCGTATCCAAGGCCGTGGGGAACGCAGTCGAGCGCACACAGGTGAAGCGGCGGCTGCGCGGGGTCATGGCATCGCGGATGACTGGGCTCGCGGCCGGAGAGATGATCGTGCTCCGCGCCCTGCCCGCAGCCAGGGATGCCAGCAGTGCGGTGCTCGCCGCAGACGTTGACACCGGGCTCAGCGGTGCGCGGCGCCGACTGGCCCGCCGCGGGGCGTCCCGGTGACCGCCGTCCGACGAGGGCTCGGCGCGCGGGTGCTCGCGCTGGTGGTCCGCGGATACCAGCTGATCGTCTCGCCCTGGCTGCCGGCGAGCTGCAAGTACTACCCCTCATGCTCGGCCTACGCGATCACCGCGCTGGAACGCCACGGGGCCCTTCGTGGCAGCGGGCTTGCAGCGTGGCGGCTGCTGCGCTGCAACCCGTGGAGCGACGGGGGCGTCGACGAGGTCCCCGACCGTGGCGGAGTCATGCCGTGGTCCTCGAAACGGCGCGGACAACGTACCCTCGACGTAGTTGACGGTGGGGCGCGGACTCAGGACGCGCCGGAAGAACTCTAGGAGATCACCCGCATGGGTTTCTTTGACACAATTCTGTACCCACTCAAGTGGGTCGTTGCGTGGATCCTCTATCTCTTCCACGAGGTGCTGACCGCCGTCGGGCTCGACCCGGCGAGCGGGACCACGTGGGCGCTGTCCATCGTGGGCCTCGTGATCCTCATGCGGATCATCCTCATCCCACTGTTCTTCAAGCAGATCAAGGCATCGCGCGGCATGCAGCTCTTGCAGCCGGACCTCCAGAAGCTGCAGAAGCGGTACAAGGGCAAGAACGACCCTGCCTCGCGCCAGCAGATGCAGGCCGAGATGATGGCGCTGTACAAGGAGCACGGCACCAACCCGTTCTCCTCGTGCCTGCCGATCCTCGCGCAGTCCCCGATCTTCTTCGCGCTATTCCGCGTGCTGTACTCCATGCCGCAGATCGCCAACGGCAGCTACCGGGAGGGTGAGCCGCTCGGGCCGATCGACGCGGGCGTCGCCTCGCAGTTCATGGACGCCACGTTGTTGGGTGCCCGACTGTCCCAGTCGTTCCTCGGCGAGGGCTCCACAGTCGGCGTAAAAATTCTCACTGCAGTCCTCATCGTGCTCATGTCGGCAACGACGTTCACCACGCAGCGACAGCTGACGATGAAGAACATGCCGCAGTCCGCGCTGGACAACCCGATGGCCAAGCAGCAGCGGATGCTCATGTATCTGATGCCGCTCGTCTTCATGTTCTCGGGGGTCTACTTCCCCATCGGTGTCCTCATCTACTGGTTGACCACCAACCTGTGGTCGATGGGTCAGCAGTTCTACACGATCCGCAAGTTGCCTGCACCGGGCTCGGAGGCCGAGCGTCAGTACCAGGCGCGGCAGCGGGCGAAGCTGGAGCGCAGTGCCGCGCGCAAGGGTGTGCCGGTCGAGGAGCTCCTGCCTGCGGAGGAGGCACCCGAGACGACCGTCCAGCGCGGGCAGCGGGTACAGCCCAAGCGCAAGGACCGCCAGCGGAAGGTCGACGGCGCCACGGCGCCGGCCGGCGCCGGGAGTGCCCCTGGGTCTGCTGCGTCGGCCGACGACGCACCCGTAGCGGCCGCTCCGCCGAAGAACGCTACGAAGAGCAATGCTCCGAGCGACGACCAGCCCGCGAAGAAGAAGCCGGCTGCCGAGGTCGGCCCCAAGAAGACCCCGCAGCAGCGTGCAGCCGAACGGCACGCGCAGCGGGCTGCGCAGCGGAAGGCTGATCTCGAGCGTCAGCAGCAGCGCAAGAACCCTGGGTCCGGCTCCACGCCGAAGAACTGAGCCCCTGCACTGCGGCTGGTGAGCCGCACCAAGATCTGGTCCGATAGCGGACACCGAGGAAAGAGGAAGAACCCGTGAGTGAGCAGCAGGCAGCACCGGCGGAACGGGCATCCGACGTGGAAGACGATGTGGTCACCACCGAGGCGACGGATGACACGGCCGCCGAGCAGGACGTCACCGAGGACGCTACCGCCAACGGTGAGCGGCGGGTGTCGAACACGGTCAAGCGCCTCGAGGAGGAGGGCGAGATCGCAGCGGACTACCTCGAGGAACTGCTCGACATTGCCGACCTCGGCGGCGACATCGATCTGTCGATCGATCACGGCCGCGCCGCGGTGGAGATCGTCGCAGAGTCCGGCGAGGAGCATGAGCTGCGCAAGCTGGTCGGCGAGGACGGCAAGGTTCTGGACGCGCTCCAGGAGCTCACGCGGCTAGCCGTGCAGGCACGCACGGGCGAGCGAAGCCGACTGATGCTCGACATCGCTGGGCATCGTCGTCAGCGCAAGAGTGAGCTCACGACGGTTGCGGACGAGGCCATCGGCCGCGTCACCGCGGGAGAGCACCGAGTGACGCTGGATCCGATGAATCCGTTCGAGCGCAAGGTGGTCCACGACGCTGTGGCCGCGGCTGGATTGGTGAGCGACTCCGAGGGCGTTGAGCCCCACCGGTTCGTGGTCATCTCCAGCAAGCCGAGCGCCTAGGTTCGAACGTGCGTTCTATTATGTGGCGTCGGAGCAGACGATGACGGCAGACGGCGAAGCGGGGGGCGACGCGGCAGGAGCCGGCGGCTCCCCCCTCGGTGTCGACCAGGAGCTTTCTGCTGAGACGCCGCCGGCCGGTGCCGCCGACGTGTTCGGCTCGGGGTGGGGCCAGGCGCAGCAGTTCGCCGAGATGCTCGTTGCTGAGGGCGAGCTCCGAGGCCTCATCGGCCCGCGCGAACTGCCGCGGCTGTGGACCAGGCACCTCCTTAATGCCACTGCCGTCGTGCCGTTCATACCGGAGGGCGTCACTGAGTTCGCTGACATCGGTTCAGGCGCAGGATTCCCGGGCGTGATCGTCGCGCTCATGCGGCCGGATCTCCGCGTACACCTCATCGAACCCATGGATCGCCGTGTCACGTGGTTGACCGACGTCGTCGCAGAGCTCGACCTGGACAATGTGCGGGTCCACCGCGCCAGGGCAGAAGAGCTCCACGGCGAGGAAGCGTTCGAGGTGGTGACCGCCAGGGCCGTGGCGAGTCTCAAGAAGTTGATCCCATGGACGGTGCCGCTATTGGTTCCCGGCGGCCGGCTGGTGGCTCTCAAGGGAGAGCGTGCTGCCGAGGAAGTGTCTGAGGCACGCAACGTGCTTCGGAAGGCCCGCGTGAGCGAGGCCGAGGTTCATGAGGTGACGGTGCTTGGCAGCGATGTCCCGGCGCGCGTAGTTGTCGCGGTTCGAAACTCGTAGTTGATTGCAAGGCGGTCGCGTTTCACGTGGAACCGCCCCGCGCGAGGGTCTGTGCAGCGGTGGCTGGTGGCTGGGATGTGATGGGCCGCGCGTGCCGGCGGCGGCACGGTGACGTCCAGGAGCTGCGCCCACCGTTGGTGCTGCGGGCGACGCGGTGCGTGCGTCGCCGCTGTTGGCCGGCAGCTCCGACGCGGCTGGCGGTGGTAGCAATGCGATCTGGATTTGTGGCAGTTGATCTCGCTCGCCAGTTGGACACGGTTCCACTCCGCGATCCTCCGTGGCGGACGCCACGGCCTTAGGGCCGATCGCGTTGGGCGTGTTGCGCCAGTTAGGGTTCCACTGGTGGAGCCCACCCGACGATCGGATGGTTCCACGTGAAACTTTGACCTGAAGTGGCGGTGGCGACCCGTCAGCCAGGGATCCTCGCCGAGCGCCGAGCGCCGAGCGCCGAGCGCCGAGCGCCGAGCAGAGTGCCTCCAGTGGCATTCACGCTCGATCCCAACATGCCTTGCATGGTGTGCAGCAAGCACTCGGTCCACGACCAAGGCGGCGGGCACCGTGACGGCCCATACGCTGGTCGCGTCCAGCCGCTACGTTAGCGATTGGAAAGATGACGCCGCAGTTACCCACCTTAACGATGGCGGCTGAAAGGAGCTCCATACGTTTCTGATGCCGCAGGCGGAGCCTGTCATCGTCCACGAGGGCCAAAGTCCGAGCGCGGCACGAGCGTTCCTGACGACTGCCACGGTTTCACGTGAAACCCTTCTCCCGCCCGTGCGCAACACCATGCTCGACTGTCCCGGACAGGAGGAAGCTACTGCGCCCTCCGTGGTTGCCCGCGCTAGTTACAACTACAGCGACGCCTTGCGGGCACACGCCTATCGCGGCGTTAGAACGTACGCGCCTTGTTCGCGCAGCTTCACCACCGCTATCGCCCGCGGCCAACCTGGGACCGCGCGGTTTCACGTGGAACCGAGACCATCTTGGCCGGCCGGCGAGGTCGGAACCGACGGTACGCCTAGGACGCCCCTCGACGGAGCCTGTCGTCCGTGCCGCAGCGCATCATCCACCGAGCGCGGGGATGCCACGAGGTCCGACGTGATGGGCTTGAGCGCTCATAAACGTTGAGAGAGGTATTGGGCGGCCATAGCCAGGCCCCCGTGCCCGGTGAGCTGCTTGCGCAGTCTGACCGCTGACCATGCAGCATTGAGGCGGCCGACAGCGCAGCAGCAGCCAGTACCACCGCAACTTGCTGTGTGAGCTTGCTCGGGAAGTACCGGCGAGCTTCCGACGCTTCGTCCCGGAGGACGTGTCCACATGACTGCTCTCCGCTCCAGTTTCGGGTGATGATCAGGTTGGCTGTACATGGTTCGCTAATGCCAGTACGGGCGCGGGCGTGGGCCGTGGAGGTGCTCCGTGATGGTGGAGATCGGCGCATCCTTCGTTTCACGTGGAACGGCGGCCGAATCTGCCAGCCGAGTTCCCCGGCTCCTGTCCCTGGCCGTGCGGTATCAGCGTCCCCTTGATGCAGTGAGGGCGAGGATGGCCATGTGGTCGCCACGCAGAAGAGCAACCCTGCCGCCTGGGCACGCACGCGATGCACGATGAAGCCGGCTCCATCTGGGGGCGAGCCCTGTGGACGGCCGAGCGGGATGTCTGCACCAGTGAACGGCGAAGGAGGTCGGCAGGGGATGCACGATACGACCTATGCACGGACCTCGGTTCCACGTGAACCATGGTGACCAGAGACTGAGGCGCGCTCGGTCACAGTGAGCTGGTGAGCCTTGCGCATCCCCTACTACGGACGAGAGTTTCGGCAAACACCCGCCTCATTAACTCGCAACCGAACGATGCGGTCGCGGTTTCACGTGGAACCGGAATGCTCCAAGGCGACAGTGCCGCGGACGCGATCCACGACACTACGCGGCGCTTGTCAACGGAACCGTGGGGAGCGATTACCCTGGTACCAGGCCGATGGCGCAAGTGTCGCCGAGTGCGGAATCAATCTGAGGGGTGCGTGTGGCACAGCCAAAAGACCGTGTCGATCCGACGACCCGAGGTACCTCCGAGCGCCAGGCGACGGCGGGCGCGGCGAGCTTCTTCGACGAGATCTCAGGATCCGATGAGTTCACTCCCCTCGCTGCTCAACTAGCCGAGGACGCGCGGCGCCGGGTCGCCCTTGAGGGCACCTTGTTTCCCAAGCCACAGGAGACGCGCATCTTCACGGTCGCGAACCAGAAGGGTGGCGTAGGCAAGACGACAACTACCGTCAACCTCGCTGCTGCGTTGGCGATCGGCGGGCTCCGCGTACTCGTCATCGACAACGACCCCCAGGGCAACGCCTCCACCGCACTCGGCATCGATCACCATGCCGGCACACCGTCGACCTATGACGTCCTCATCGACGACGTACCGCTGGCCGAAGTCATCCAGCCGTGCGAAGCAGTTCCGGGACTCTTCGGCGCCCCGGCCACGATCGACCTTTCCGGAGCCGAGATCGAGCTCGTGTCGATGGTGGCCCGAGAGAACCGGCTGCGTAACGCCATCGCGACGTTGCAAGACGACGAAGAGCAAAAGTTCGACTACATATTCATCGACTGCCCGCCAAGTCTAGGTCTACTCACGGTCAACGCGTTCGTCGCGGCACGTGAGGTGCTCATCCCGATCCAGTCGGAGTACTACGCCCTGGAGGGCCTCAGTCAGCTGTTGCGCAACATCGAGCTCATCCGGGGTCACCTCAACCCCACGCTACATGTGTCGACGATCTTGCTGACGATGTACGACAAGCGGACCAACCTCTCCCGCCAGGTGGCAGAAGAGGTACACACCCACTTTCCCAAGCAGACGCTCGACATCGCGATCCCGCGATCGGTGCGAATCTCCGAGGCGCCCAGCTACGGGCAGACGGTGCTCACCTATGACGCCGGCTCGACCGGGGCCCTCGCCTACCGCGCAGCGGCGCAGGAGATTTCTAAGCGTGCCACCCAGACAGGCCAGGCGGGCGATGCCGACAACAACGGTACGGCTCCGAACGCGGACCACCACGCCAACGATCCACAGCAAGAGACGCCCGGAAACGGGCACCTGAACTCGGAGGACGACATCAATGAGTGAGAAGCGACGCGGTCTGGGCAAGGGACTGGGCGCCCTCATTCCGTCGGCACCGGCTACCGGCCGGCCGGTCGACGTCTTCTTCCCCGAGCAGCGGTCTGGCGACCGCCCCGCCGAACGCGCAGTGCGCGGCGAGGCGGTCGTGGCGCCGCCGGCTGAGGTGGCCGCCACGGTGTCCGCCACAACGCCGGCGGCCGCGCCGGCCACGACCGGACGGCGCACGGGGGCGTCCAGTGCGTCCTCGGCGGGCGCTGCCCCGAAGAACGGCACCCGCCGCCCTGCCGCCAAGCGCGCGAAGATCCCGGCTGACACGCTGACTCCCCGCCGCCGGTCAGCGCCCACGGCCGCGACGCCGCCCACGGCCGCGCCGCACACGCCCGAGACGGATGCAGCGGCCCAGACGCCGTCGGCGGTGTCCGCGGCGGCCGCACCGGCTCCCGTCGAAGCACCGGCCCCCGTCGAGCCCCCTGCCCCCGTCGAGACCCCTGCCGCAGCCGAACAGCCTGCCACCGCTGCCCCGGCCACCCCCGCTTCCCCGGGCGCCGCAGCGGTGTCACCGGTGGCCGAGGACGACGGCCTCGTCGAGGTGCCAGGTGCCACGTTCGCCGAGGTCGCCGTGGGTGACGTCGTCGCCAACCGGCGTCAGCCTCGTCAGGTCTTCGACGAGGAGGAGCTCGAGGAGCTCGCTGCGTCGATCCGCGAGGTCGGCGTGCTGCAGCCGATCGTTGTTCGGCCGCTGCCCGCCGGCGACGACGCCGGCTACGAGCTCATCATGGGCGAGCGCCGCTGGCGTGCCTCCCAGCTCGCCGGGAACACCACGGTGCCGGCGATCATCCGGCAGGTAGACGACAACGACCTGCTGCGCGACGCGCTGCTGGAGAACCTCCACCGCTCGCAGCTGAACCCGCTGGAAGAGGCTGCCGCCTACCAGCAGCTGCTCGAGGACTTCGACTGCACGCACGAGGAGCTGGCTGCGCGCATCGTCCGGTCACGTCCGCAGATCTCCAACACCCTGCGGCTGCTCAAGCTGCCGCCGCTGGTGCAGCGGCGCCTCGCCGCCGGCGTGCTCTCCGCCGGCCACGCGCGCGCGTTGCTGGGGTTGTCGGACGCCGGCGCCATGGAGCGGCTCGCACAGCGCATCGTCGCGGAGGGGCTGAGCGTCCGGACCACCGAGGAGATCGTCGCGCTCGGTGACGAGCCGGTCGACCCGGAGCTGCGCCGTCGTCCGCGCACCACCGCGTACACCGCCGAGCTCAACCAGATTGCCACCAAGCTCGCCGACCGGTTCGACACCCGGGTGAAGATCGGGATGGGTCAGCGCAAGGGCCGGATCAACATCGAGTTCGCCAGCGTCGAGGATCTCAACCGCATCCTCGAGGTCCTCGCGCCAAGCGTCGACCAGGTACCGACGGACAAGCCCGCCGGCTGAAAACGACTCAGCCGCGGGCGGCGGCCGCTGCCACGAGGGTCGTGTAGAGCCCGGCCGGGCTGGGCCCGCCGGCCTCGGCGTGCGCCTGGGCGGACTGCGGGAACAGCGAGGTCTCGGTCATCCCCGGGGCCACGTTGATGTCGAGGAACCACGGCACGCCGGCGTCGTCGACGATGAGGTCGGTGCGTGACAGGTCTCGCAGGCCCAGCGCGCGGTGGGCGGTGACCGCCGCGTCGCACGCAGCCGCGGCGACGTCAGCCGGCAACCGCGCAGGGACGAAGTACTCGGTGCGTCCCGGGTTGTACCGGGCGTCGTAGTCGTACGGGCCGTCGGTGACGATCTCCACGGGCGGCAGCGCCACCGGGCCGTCACCGGAGTCGATCACGCTGACCGCGACCTCCGTGCCGGCGACGGCGCGCTCGATGAGCGCGGTGCTGCCGTAGGACAGGCTGCTGACCAGCGCCTGCGGCAGGTCCGCGGCGTCGGTCACCATGGTCACGCCGAGGGCGGACCCGCCGTCCTCCGGCTTGACCACCAGTGGCAGGCCCAGGCCCTCCAGCGTGGTCGACATGACACCCGGGGAGCCGATCTCGTGGAACAGCCCGCGCGGCAGGGTGACGAACGCCGGGGTGGCGACCCCGGCGCGCGCGACGATGCCCTTGGCCACCGGCTTGCGGGAGGCGAGCCGGCAGGCGGCGGCGTCGGACCCTACGAAGGGCAGCCCGAGCATCTCGAGGAGGCCTCGGAGGGAGCCATCCTCCCCGGTCGAGCCGTGGACCAGCGGGAACACGACGTCCGGCCGTGAGTCGGCGATCGCCGGCAGCAACGTGTGGTCGACGTCGCGCACCTCGACCTGCTGGCCGGAGCTGCGCAGCAGCTCAGCGATCCGGCGCCCGGACCGCAACGAGACGTCGCGCTCGTGCGAGAGGCCGCCGGCGAGGATGAGGACGTTCAGTGGCTTCTTCGTGGGCATGGTTGCCTGCTCCGATCCGCTGGTCACGCCTGGTCGGGTGACGGAATGTCGATGAGTTGGCCGCCGCCTCGCGGCCGGGCCGTCGTGCCGAACATCTCGGTCAGCTCCGCCTCGGCCCGCACGACGCCGGCGAGACGGCGCACGCCCTCCCGGATCCGCTCCGGCGTCGGGTAGCAGAAGGAGAGCCGCATGTGGTCCGCGCCCTGCCCGTCGGCGTAGAACGCGGTGCCGGAGACGTAGGCGACGAGGTTGGTGACGGCGCGGGGCAGCATGGCCTTGGCGTCGAGCCCCTCGGGCAGCGTCACCCAGGTGTAGAAGCCGCCCTGCGGCACCGTCCAGCTGGCCTCCGGCAGGTACTCCTGCAGGGCCGTCATCATCGCGTCCCGGCGCTCCCGGTACTGCACGCGGAAGTTCTTCACCTGCGAGTACCAGTCGTACTCCTGCAGGTAGGAGGTGATCGACAGCTGGCTGAACCGCGACGGCGAGAGGATCGCTGCCTCGCTGGCGAGCACGAGCTTCTCGCGCACCGCGTGCGGCGCGGCCGCCCAGCCCACCCGGTAGCCGGGCGCGAAGGTCTTGGAGAACGACCCGAGGTAGATCACCCCGTCCGGGTCGTAGCTCTTGAGGGCCGGCAGCGGGTCGCCGTCGAAACCGAGCAGGCCGTACGGGTTGTCCTCGAGGATGAGCACACCGTGGCGGCGACAGATCTCGACGATCTGCGGGCGCCGCTCCTCGGTCAGCAGCACCCCGGCGGGGTTGTGGAAGTTCGGCACCGTGTAGAGCATCTTCACCCGGCGGCCCTCGGCCTTGAGGCGCTGCAGGATGCGGTCGAGCTCGACGGGCACCAGGCCCTCAGCGTCCATCGGCGCGTGCACGATGTCCGCCTGGTAGGCGCGGAACACCCCGAGCGCACCGACGTAGCTCGGGGCCTCGGCGACGATCACGTCGCCGGGGTTGACGAAGATCTCGGTCACGAGGTCGAGGGCCTGCTGAGACCCGGTGGTGACGACGACGTCGTCCGGGTGGGCGTGGACGTGGTCGTAACGCATCACCTCGACGATCTGCTCACGCATCGCGAGCTCGCCCTGGCCGCTGCCGTACTGCAGCGCCTCCGGGCCGCGATCGCGCAGCAGCCGGGCAGTCATGTCCGCGAGGAAGTCGATCGGCAGGCCGGAGATGTTGGGCATCCCGCCGGCGAGCGAGACGACCTCCGGCCGGCTGGCCACCGCGAAGAGCGCTCGGATCTCCGAGGACCGCATCCCGTGGGCGCGCTCGGCGTAGGAGTCGAACCACGGGTCAAGTCGTGTCCCGGTGACCGGGGGTGTCTCCGGTCGTGGCTCGTCGGGGCTCGTCACAGGTCGTCCTCCTCCGGCGTCGTGCGCGCTGCCCGACACGTTACGCCCCGGCGCCCCGGCGGAGCACATCCGTGTCAGGCTGCGAACGGTTCGAGCTCAGCCAGGAGGGTCGGCTTGGGGCGCGCACCCACGATCATCGCCTCGAGCTCACCGTCCCGGACGACGACGAACGTCGGGATGGAGACGACGCCGTAGCGGGCGGTCGTCAACGGCGCCGCGTCGACGTCGACCGTGACGAAGGTCAGCCGGTCCCCGAAGCGGTGCGCCAGCTCGGTCACGACCGCGGCCATCGTCATGCAGGGCGCGCACCAGCCCGCCCAGAAGTCGACGACGACGGCGCCGGCAGCTGCCAGCACCACGTCGTCGAACTCGTCGTCGGTGACCGCCCGTACGCGTCCCATCGTCGGTTAGAGCGCCAGTGCGCCCTGCGGGGTCTGCGAGGCGTCCTTGGCCGGCTCGGCGGCCTCGCCGAGGGCGGCGAGGTAGCGCTCGGCGTCCAGCGCTGCCGCGCAACCGGTGCCGGCGGCGGTGATGGCCTGGCGGTAGGTGTGGTCCACGGCGTCGCCGCAGGCGAAGACGCCCGGCAGGTTCGTCACGGTGCTCGGGGCAGCGACGACGATGTAGCCGTTCTCGTCCAGCTCGACCTGGCCGGCGAGCATCTCGGTGCGCGGCACGTGGCCGATCGCCACGAACACTCCGGTGGCGTCGAGGTCGCGCTCCTCACCGGTGACGGTGTCACGCAGCCGGACCCCGGAGACCTTCTCCTCGCCCTGGATCTCGATGACCTCGCTGTTCCACGCGAACTCGATCTTGTCGTTGGCCATCGCGCGGTCGGCCATGATCTTCGAGGCACGCAGCTCGTCGCGGCGGTGGATCACGGTAACCTTGTCGGCGAACTTGGTGAGGAAGGTGGCCTCCTCCATCGCCGAGTCCCCGCCGCCGACGACGATGACGTGCTGGTTGCGGAAGAAGAAGCCGTCGCAGGTCGCGCAGTAGCTGATGCCGCGCCCGGTGAGCTTCTGCTCGCCCGACAGGCCCAGCTCCTTGTAGGCGGAGCCGTTGGCCAGGATGACGCTGCGGGCGCGCAGCACGTCACCCTCGCCGGTGGTGACCACCTTGACGTCACCGGCGAGCTCGACCGACACGGCGTCGTCGTAGCGGACCTCGGCACCGAAGCGCTCGGCCTGGCCCTGCATCTTCTCCATCAGCTCCGGACCC
Source organism: Georgenia sunbinii (assembly GCF_036421875.1). Lineage (NCBI taxonomy): Bacteria > Bacillati > Actinomycetota > Actinomycetes > Allobogoriellales > Allobogoriellaceae > Georgenia > Georgenia sunbinii. The sequence goes on from NZ_JAZGOL010000002.1 coordinate 187,874, forward strand.
ATGACGCCCTCGGGGAAGCCAGGGAAGTTCTCCACCTCGGTGGTGTTCATCAGCGCGCCGCCGGCCGTGATGGCGCCGGCGAGCACCACCGGTGCCAGGTTCGCGCGCGCGGAGTAGATCGCCGCGGTGTAGCCGGCCGGACCGGAACCGATGATGACGACCTCGTGGGTCGTGGTGGATGCGTTCTCAGTCATGGCTGTCCTAACGACGGTCGGGGTGCGGGGATCTGGTAGCGATAACGGCGACGGCGGACCGATTGTTCCGGCTCACTCGACGGTGAGCCCGGCCAGCTCGATCCGGTTGCGCCCGTCAGAGGCGGCCGTCGGCAGCTCGGTGAACCACAGCACGAGCTGGTCGGTCGTCACCGGCTCGGCGAAGGTGAACGTGGTCTCCGGGCCCATGTCTCCCGAGGCGAGGAGATCGCCCTCGGTCGGCGTCGACGGGTCGGTCGCGCGGATCTCCACGTTGCCGCCCTCGCCCATGAGGTCGAGGGTGACGGCGGAGACGACGGTCTCCTCCTCGAGCTCCACGGAGAGCCCGATGCCGGACTTCATCCCGTAGGAGGGATCGACGTAGGAGCGCGACCGCCAGTAGCTGCTCGAGTCGTCGTCGAGCGCACGGCCGGTGAGATCGGGGTTCTCGGCGCCGTCCCCCTCGGGGTCCAGCGGGGCGAGGGAGGCGATCACGGGCGGCTCGGCCGCCTCGGTGGTCGGTTCGGCCTCGGTGGTCGGCTCGGGCGCGGCGCTGCCGTCGTCGGTCGCCTCCGGCTCCGCCTCCTGCGTCACGGCAGGAGTGGGCAGGACGACGGGCTCGGAGTCGGCGAACAGCGTCCGGAACGCGAGGACCGCCGCGAGCATGACGGCGACGAAGGCGATGGCGAGCACGATCGGGGTGGGGTCGAGGCGCCGTTCCCGGAACGGCACCGGGGCGCCGTCCGGGCGGGCCTCGTCAACCGGACCGGTGGGCTGCGGCTGCCACGTCGGGTCGGCTGCCGGCCGGACGGGGGCGTCAGTCGCGACGGGTGCAGGTGTTCCGGCACCTGCGGCCGGCGCCGGCGGGGCATCAGCGGTGGCGGCGTCCTGCTCCTGCGCGGACAGCGCAGCCTCGACGGCCTCCTCCCGCCGTACGGCGTCAGCCTCCTCGGCCCTCGCCTCGCGCTGCTCACGCCAGCCGGCGATCTTCCCCCGTACCGAGCTGGTGCTCGTGCGGGCGGCGTCCGCCACCGCCGACGCGGCGCCCGCAGCCGCTGCGCCGAGTGCCGCGGTGGCCGCGGAACCACGGTGGTGGCGACCGCCGCCGGCGGGAGCCTCGGCCGGCACGTCCCCGCCGGCGGCCACGACGTCGGTGAAGTCGGTGGGAGCCGGCGTTCCGGTCAACGAGCGCGGCCGCCAGCCGGTGGTGTCGGGAGCGGCTGCCTCGGTCGCTGATGAGGGTGCGCCGGTCGTGTCCTCCGACGCGCCGTGCTCGTCGACCTGGGCGCGGACGGCGGCGCCTGTGGAGACCGCGGGCCAGGTCGGTCGAGGCCGGGCGGCAGGCATGACCGCTGCGGGGTCGGCCGTGCCACCGGTCGCCAGCGTGCCGGCGACGGCGGCACCGGCGACGGCGGTCGCGGCCGATGCACCGGCTGCCGCCGCAGCGGCCGCTGCGGCACCGGGGGCAGTGACGTCCGGCGGGCCGGATCCGGAGTCGGGGTCGGCCGGTTCGGTGGCGGTGGGCACCGCGTCGTCGAGACCGTCGACGTCGTCGTCCTCGTCGTCAGACTCGCTGCCGGCGGCGACCTGTGCCGCGGTGAGTGACGCGGCGGGTTCGGGCGACGCGGTGAGTGACGGCAGCGCGAGGTCGTCGCCGGCGAGTGCCTCGACGTTGATGTCGCGCCAGGGCGCGAGCTCACGGATGAGCTCGCTGGGCGTCCGCGGCCCGTCGTAGCCGGGGCGCAGCGTGCGGCGACAGAGGTCGTCGAGGTCGGCGGGCACGTCGGCGCGCAGCTCGCGTGGCGCCGTCGTCACGCCCTCGGTGCTCGGGGCGTCGGGCAGGTGGGCATCGGCCATGCCCGGCCGGCGGGTGGCGTCGGCGGCCGCGCTGCCGTTGGGCCAGTGGCCGGTGAGCGCGACGTACATCAGCCGGACGAGGCCGACGGCGTCGTTGCGTGCCGCCGCCAGCGGGTCGCCGTCGTCGAGCCCGAGGTAGGCCGCCGCGATACCGGTGCCGGCGAGCTTGACCTGGCCGTCCGGGGTCAGGTGGAGCGCGGCGGGAGTGAGGGCGAGGTGGTGGACACCACGGCGGCGCGCGGTCTCCAGGGCGCTGGCGGCCTCCCCGATGACGGCGCGCGCCTGGCTGGCCGGCAGCGTGCCGGTGGCGGCGAGCTGTGCCAGCGACGGACCGCCGGCGACGTCGGTGACGATGTAGCCGTGGGCGTCGTGCTGGCCGACGTCGAGGATGCGCTGCAGCCGAGGGTCGTCCACCAGCGCGGCGCGACGTGCGGCGTCGAGCGCCTCGAGCGACGGGCCGGTGGTGCCGGGCAGCACGATCGCGGAGACCACCCGGTCGAGAATCTGGTCGCGGCCCTGCCACAGCGCGGTGCCGGGCAGCATCGGGTCGAGCTCGTGCTCCAGCCGGTAGCGTCCGGAGAGCACGGTGCCGGGTGGCAGCGTGGGCGCGTTCTGCGCGGAGTGGCTGTCCAGCGTCTCGTTCCCTTCGTGGCGACCCGCGCCGGTCGTGGCGACGTGCCCGCTCATGGTACGCACTGCGTCACCCGCTCCCATCCGACGGGCCAGCGTGCCGGACCAGCGCGCCAGCGGCTGCGGCAGCCGCTGGCCCACGGCAGCCACCATCGAGCCGACCGGACGCAGCATGGTGTCGAGCTCGTCGACGCGCAGCCCCCGCAGCAGCAGGAAGTACACGACGCTCATGACCACGCCGGTGCCGACGACGCGTGCCAGTGCCTGGAGCAGCCGGAGCACGGTGCTGTCGGCCATCGCCGCCGGTCCCATGAGGTGCAGCAGCGCCCACCCCACGAGGATCGCGGGCGTCGCCGCCATCACGAGTCGCAGGTGGGTGCGCAGCACCCGGCGGCCGTCGAGGCTCGGCAGCTTGAGCCGCAGCGCGAGGTAGGCGACGAGGAAGCCGACGACGTTCGACAGCGTCATGGCCGCCGCAGCGCCCACCAGCCACCAGTGCGGCGGCAGCAGCGTGGCGGCCAGGCAGCCGACGATGACGATGGCGGTGAGCGGGATCTGGAGCCGGAACAGCGACCGGGTGTCCTCGAAGGCGTAATACACCCGCTGGACCATGGTGAAGGCGCCCAGCGCGGCGATCCCGGCAAGCAGCACGACGACCACTCGCGCGATGCCCTGCGCCTCGGCGAGCGTCGTCGTCGGCAGCACCGCCTGGACCAGCGGCAGTGCGATGACAGCGAGCGCCCCGCCGGCGAACACGGTGAACACCCCGATGGTGCGCAGCCCCAGCGAAAGGTCGGTGCGCACCGCCGCGGTGTCGCCGCTCGCCGCGTACCCGGAGACCCGGGTGAACAGCGCGGTGACGAGGGAGACGGTGATGAGCGACTGCGGCAGCAGGTAGAGGAAGTTCGCGTTGTCCCAGGCGGCGTTGCCGGGCACGAAGGTCACCGCGCGGGCCGCGATGCTCGGCAGCTCGGCCACGGTGGACACGCCCCGGGTCGCCATCGCGGAGGCAGCCCCGGCGGCGAGGTTGGAGATCGCGATGAAGCCGAGCTGAGCGACCGCGAGGCTGGCGAACGCCCAGGTCGCCACCCGGCTTGCCCGGCCCAGCCCGGAGCCGCGCAGCCCCCAGCGGGGCCGGAAGTGGAAGCCGGACCGGCGCAACGGCACCACGAGCACGACAGCCTGCAGCGCCACACCGACCGTGGCGGTGCCGGCGATGACCGCGATCCGCAGCCCGGTCCACGCCGCCGGGTCCTCGTGGGCGCCGGTGGCGGCCCCGCCGAACACGAGGATGTAGCCGACCAGCCCGACGATGGCGACGACGTTGTTGACCGCCGGCGCCCACATGTACGGCCCGAACACGCCGCGGGCGTTGAGCACCTGGCCCAGCAGCGTGTACATCCCGTAGAAGAACAGCTGCGGGATGCACCAGATCGCGAAGGTGACCGCGAGCGTGAACCACTGCGGCTCGAGCTCGGCGGCGTAGACCGCCACGAGCACAGTGGCACCGGCGGTGAGGAGCGTGGTGAGGGCGAGGAGCGCCACGCCGGCCATGGTCAGCAGCCGGTTGACGTACTCGTCGCCGCCGTCGCGGCCCTTCATCGCCCGGACGATCTGCGGCACGAGGATCGCGTTGAGCACCCCGCCGGCGACGAGCATGTAGACGACGTTGGGCAGCTTGTTCGCCACCGAGAACGAGTTCGCCGCCCCGGTGAGGCCGATCGCGGCCACGAGCACGACGTTTCGGACGAGGCCGAGGAGCCGGGACACGAGCGTCCCGGAGAACATCACGGCCGCGGAGCCCGCCAGGCCCCGGGGCGCGTCGGCTGACGTGGTCACGGTGTCTCGTTGGGGTCGTTGGGGTCGTTGGGGTCGCTGGGATCGGTGGTGTCGGTGGCCGGCTCGGCGAGCGAGGCGCCCTGCCGGGTGCGCCGGGCCCGGCGGACGGTGCGGATGAGGCCGACGATGATCATGACGACGAGCAGGCCGGCGACGATCGCGGTGCCCACCGTCTCCCAGTCCGCCCGCACCCGGACCTGGATCTCGGTCGGCTCGTCGATCGGGTCGCCTGCGGGCGAGGTGAGGATGACGTCGACGACGACGTTGCCGCTGCCGACGGCGTGCACCGGCACCTGCGCGGTGGCCGTCTCGTGCGGCGCGACCGTCAGCGAGACCGCATCCGGTGCCACGAGCCGGGGGTCACGCGGTCGCAGCCGCACCTGGACGTTGGCCGCCTGGGTGAGGCCGTTGCTCACCGCGACCGGGATGTGGGCCTCGGCGTTGATGAGGTTGAGCGTGCTGCCGGGGCGCGCGGCGACGAGGCCGCGGCGGGTGTCGGCCGCATCCTCGGCGGCGCCGAGGATGCGGGTCCGGCCCGCGGGTGCCTCCCGCCAGGCGACGGCGGGCAGCTCGAGGAGCTCGGTGCGGACCGGCTCGACGAGGGCGGCGGGCTCCTCGAGCACCGCGGCGAACGCGGACGTCCGCGCCATGACGTCGGCGGCCCGGTCGAGCTCCGGCGGGGTGAGCTCCCCGGTCTCGACCACCTCGTCCGGCAGCTCGGTGCGCTCGAGGTCGTCCGGGACGTCATGGCTGAGCACCTCGGCGAGATCGACGCGGTCGAGCCACGGCGCGCTCGACAGCGCGTTCAGCCGTTCGGTGAGCTCGGCGGGGTCGCCGGCGAAGTCGCGGGGCAGGGCCAGGACGAGGTCGCGGCGGTCGGTCGGTCGTTCCCGGGTGACGACGGCGGTCTCGGCCAGGAGGAGCTGACGGGCGGTGAGCGCGTCCAGCGGGATGGCGGCCGGTACGTCGGCCGGCAGGAACGGCAGGCGCTCGCCGGCGAGGAGCGCGGAGAGCCGGTCGTCGCTGAGGGCAGCGGGCAGCTGCCAGCCGTCCCCGGCGAGCTCGGCCCGGCCGCTGGGGGTGTAGGTGAGCTGGTCGACCACCTCGAGCGCCGAGCTCGGCAGCACCGCGGCAGTGGCGCCCCTGCCGGCGACGGTGGCGAGCGTCGCGGCGTCCGGCTGGGTGGCTGCCGGCCACGCCAGGGTGCTGCTGACCGTCCCCGCCAGCCCGCTTTGCTCCAGGGCAGCCACGGTGAGGTCGGCGCCGTCGTCGAGCAGGTCGGTGCGACCGAGGTGGGTCAGCGCGGCGACGTCGGCGTCGGCCCACGGCAGCGCGTGCACGGTGCGCCCGGCGCCACCGGCGAACGAGGCGACCGCCTCCCGCAGCGCGGTCACCGCAGGGTCCACGGCGTCGACATCGTCCTCGTCCTCGTCCTCGGGAGGGGCGGTCGTGGGGCCGTCGGCGGGGGCGCCGTCGCCGGTGAGGTCGACCGGGTCCGGCGCACCGACCAGCAGCGACGGGTCGACGGCGAGATCGACGTCGGCCTCGTCGAGCGCCCCGACGAGCCCGGTGAGCCGGTCCGCGGCGGCCTCGGCCACCGACGTGCCCTCGAGGCGGGCGGTGGTCCGCTCGCCCGCGGTGGGGGTAGCGGCGCCCAGCACGGCCAGCGGCATGGTCTCGATGTCGAGGTCGGGCCACCACAGCAGGAAGCTGCGGTCGGTGGCGGCGGGCGTGACCGGGTCGGCGGCATCGCTGGCGGCGACCTCCAGCCCGCGCGGGCCCCAGCTGACGTAGCTCTCGTCGAGCGGCAGCTCTTCCGCGGGCACCCGAATCGCGAACGAGGTGACCTCACCCGCCGCGACCGGCTCCTCGAGAGCGACGGCCTGCAGCAGGTAGGTGCTGGAGAAGGTGCCGGGCAGCAGCCACTGCTCGAGCATCGAGCGGCTGATCGGCGTCCGCTGCTGCGCCCGCAGCCGCAGCTCGGGCTCGACGAGCGGGGCGTCGGTGTCGTTGGTGACCGTGCCGCGCACGACGAGGTCGTCCCCGGGGCGCAGCACGGCGGGCTCGATGGACGTGAGGCTGACGGTGACCTCGCCGGCCGTCTCGCCCGCGGTGGGGTCGTCAGGCGCCGGGGCCACGCCGAACGTCGGGATCGCGGTCGACAAGATCAGGGCCAGGGCGAGGACTGCCAGGCGGATGCTCCTCATGCGCGGCCGGCCAGCACGTCCCTCGCGGTGGCGACCACCCGGCGTTCGTTGGGGTAGGCCAGGCGGGCGGCCACCTCGTTGAGCCCTACCCACGCGACGTCCTCTGCCTCGTGGTCCGGGTCGTTCTCGATGGTCAGCTCACCGCCGGTCGCCTCGAGCAGGAAGTGGTGGACGACCTTGTGGACCCGGCGGTCGTCGCCGGCGAACCAGTAGTCGATCGTCGCGAGGTGACGCAGGACACGGCCGGTGATCCCGGTCTCCTCCTCGATCTCCCGCACGGCGGCCTCCTGCGGGGTCTCCACGCCCTCGAGGTGCCCCTTGGGCAGGCACCACTCGAGCCGGCCGCCGCGGTTGCGGCGCGCGATGACAGCCGTGTAGGCGAGGCCGTCGATGACCTTGACCACCAGCCCACCGGCCGATGTCTCGTCGACGACGGGCAGCAGCGCGGTCCGCCGCACTGTCGCGTGGATCCGCGGTGGCCGGGGAATGCGGCGGCGCGGAGACGGGACGGCGGACATGAGGTCACCATAATCAACGCCGGCCGCTCCCGGCGCCGCGCGCGCCGCCGGGGACGTGGCAGGCTTGGACAAATGCCCACCCAGAACGCGCCCCGTCCCGCCGCAGCGCTCGCCCGCACCGCCGCTGCGGCGCTCACCTCGCTGCCCCCGACCGTGCTCGAGCTCGGCGGTGTGTTCGCCGACGCCGGGCACGAGCTGGCGCTCGTCGGTGGCCCGGTCCGCGACGCCTTCCTCGGCTCGGTCAGCCACGACCTCGACTTCGCCACCTCCGCCCGGCCGGAGGAGACCGAGGCGCTGCTGGCGCGCTGGGGCGACGCCCACTGGGACGTCGGCAAGGAGTTCGGCACCATCGGCGCCCGACGCGGTGACGTCATCGTCGAGGTGACGACCTACCGCACCGAGAGCTATGAGGTGGGTTCGCGCAAGCCTGTCGTCGAGTACGGCGACACCCTCGAGGGCGACCTGTCGCGGCGCGACTTCACCGTCAACGCGATGGCGGTGCGGCTGCCCGCCCTCACCTTCGTCGACCCGCACAACGGGATGGCCGACCTCGAGGCCGGGCTGCTGCGCACACCGGTGGAGCCGGAGCAGTCCTTCGACGACGACCCGCTGCGCATCATGCGCGCCGCCCGGTTCTCCGCCCAGCTCGGCTTCGACGTCGCCGAGGACGTCATGGCGGCGATGTCCACGATGGCGGAGCGGCTCGAGATCGTCTCGCCCGAGCGGGTCCGGGGCGAGCTGGAGCGGCTGCTGATCTCCCCGCGGCCCCGACGCGGCCTCGAGCTCATGGTCTACACCGGCGTCGCAGCCGTCGTGCTGCCGGAGCTGGCCGAGCTGCAGCTGACCGTCGACGAGCACAACCGGCACAAGGACGTCTACGAGCACACCCTGGTGGTGCTGGACCAGGCCATCGAGCTGGAGACCGGCCGCGCCGGTGCCGTACCCCGGCCGGACCTCGTGCTGCGGCTGGCCGCCGTCATGCACGACGTCGGCAAGCCCGACACCCGCCGGTTCGAGCCCGGCGGCGGGGTGAGCTTCCACCACCACGAGCTCGTCGGCGCCAAGATCACCCGCAAACGGCTCAAGGCGCTGCGCTTCGACAAGCAGACCATCAAGGACGTCAGCCGGCTGGTCGAGCTGCACCTGCGGTTCCACGGCTACGGCGAGGGCGCGTGGACCGACTCCGCGGTGCGCCGTTACGTCACCGACGCCGGCCCGCTGCTCGAGCGGCTGCACCGCCTCACCCGCGCCGACTGCACCACCCGCAACCGGCGCAAGGCGATGCGGCTGTCGGCGGCCTACGACGACCTCGAGGAGCGCATCGTCGCGCTCACCGAGGCCGAGGAGCTGGCCAAGGTGCGTCCCGAGCTCGACGGCGAGCAGATCATGGCGCTGCTCGGCGTCGGACCGGGCCCCGTCATCGGGCAGGCCTACAAGATGCTGCTCGAGCTGCGGATGGAGGAGGGCATGGTCGGCGAGGAGGTTGCCCGGGAGCGGCTGCTCGCCTGGTGGGCCGAGCGCGAGGGCTGAGTGTGAGGGCTGAGCGCGAGGCTGTGGCCGGGCCTGGTCAGACGACCGGGCGCAGCAGGCCGGAGTCGACGTCGTACAGGAAGCCGCCGACCTCCACGTAGTCCGCGACCAGCGGGTGGGCGTAGACCTTGTTGACCTCGGCGCGGACGTCGGCCTCCTGGTCGCGGATGACGCCGAAGGTCATCCAGGACGCGTCCTGACCGGTGCGCTCGGCGACCTTTGCCTGCAGCTGCTCCTCGGTGTCGGTGGCCATCGCGCAACGGGTGTGGTGCACGACGAGGATGCGCCGCACGTTGAGCAGGCTGACCCCGATGACCAGCGCGATGAGCACCTGGTCGGTGACCCGGCCACCCGGGTTGCGCAGGATCTTCGCGTCCCCCGGCTCGAGGCCGATCATGCCGAGCGGGTCGATCCGCGAGTCCATGCAGGTGACCATGGCGACCCCGGCGCGGGCGACGCCGTCGAAGCCGGCGAGCGCGAAGTTGCCGGCGTATCGCCGGTTGGCTTCGAGGAGGTCAGAGAAGTCAGGGTCCGGGCGCGAGGGCTGAAGAGTCACAGACCGAACTTACTACCGGTGGATCGGCCTCGGCTCATCGTGCAGCCGGCGGACGCCGGTGCGGTAGCCGGTCGCGAGGACGACGTAGGTGACGGCCAGCCCGGCGAATACCGCCCGTGACCAGCCGCTGTCCGGCAGCGCCACTGCTCCCAGCGCCGCTGCGGCGACGAACGCTGCGTTGTACATCACGTCGTACAGCGCGAAGGCGCGGCCGCGGTAGTCGTCGTCGGTGTCGCGGTGCACGATCGTGTCCACTGCGATCTTGGCGCCCTGGACGCTGAGGCCCAGCATGACGGCAGAGACCCCGACGACGCCGATCACCGGCGTGGTGGCGAGCAGCAGCTGGCTCACCGCGCCGATCCCCAAGCAGACGACGATCCAGCTCGACGGTGACATCCGCTCGTGCGCGACCGGGGTGAGCACGATCGCCAGGCCGTTACCGGCGAACGACACCCCGGTGAGGAGCGCGAAGGTGGCCATGCCGGCGCTGTGGTCGGCGGGGTCGGAGAGCAGGTTGCGGGAGATGAGGATGAGCGCGATGAAGTTCATCCCGTACAGGAACCGGTGCAAGGACATGACGGCCAGCCCCATCCCCGGGGTGCCGCGGCGCACGAGGTAGCGGGCGCCGTCGGCGAGCTCCGCGAGGGTGTGGCGGAGATCGTCGGCCAGCCCGGCAGCGGTGGCGGCGCGGGTGGGGCCGAGCTGGTCGCGGCCCAGCCGAGCCGCCAGCACCGAGGCGACACCGAACAGCAGCGCCGCGCAGACCAGCGCCGCGGAGTCCTTGACGCTGTCGGCGGTGACGATCGCCCCGACGAGCAGCCCGAGCGCCGCGCCGACGACGGCCGACACCGCGCCGAGGGTCGGGGTGAGCGTGTTGGCCATGAGCAGCTGGTCCCGCGGGACCACCCGCGGCAGCCCGGCCGAGAGCGCGGACAGCAGGAAGCGGTTGACGCCGAGCGTGACGAGCGCGACGACGTACACCAGCGCCGTCACACCGGTGGCGGCGATGAGCACGGCGAGGACGAGCGCCAGCACCACTCGGATCGCGTTGCCGAGCAGCAGCACCTGGCGCCGGCTCCACCGGTCCAGCAGCGGCCCGACGAACGGGCCGACGACGGTGAACGGCAGCAGCAGCACCGCGAAGGCGGCGGCGACGCCGGTCGCGGTGGCCATGCTCTGCGGGCTGAAGAAGAACAGCGCCGCGAGCCCGACCTGGAACATGCCGTCCCCGCACTGCGACACCAGCCGCACCGCGAACAGCTTGCGGAACCCCTCGTGGACGGCGACGGTCCGCAGGTCGCTCAGGACGCTCATCGGCTGGTCATGACGTCGCGAGGCACCGACGCAGGCTATCCGACCGGTGCGCGCGGGTTGCGGAGGGCCCCGCCCGCCCCGCGAGGTCGCCCCGTCCGTGAGCGGGGAGCTTGCGTCAGTCCAGGCCTGACGGAAGCTGCCCGCTATGACGGGCCGTTTGGTCGGCGGCGGGCGCGGCCACGGCTAGGGCTCGGCGACAGTGTCAGTGTCAGTGCTGCAGGCCAACTGGCCGTCCGTCGCAATGACGGTGGTCCACGGTTGCCCTTCGCGGCGGTGATTCCCCCACCTGCGGTCGACTGCGGGTAGCCGTGGCGGGAGTCGGACCATGCTGGGTGGATGGCCCCGGACCCACGGCGTCTCGACCACCTCGCTGCGCGCCGCGCCTCGGTGCTCACCCGGCGCGAGCTACTCGCGGAGGGGGCGACGCCGGACTGGATCTCGCGCCAGGTGTTAGGCAAGCGCTGGCAGCGGGTCTACCCCGGCGTGTACGTCACCCACACCGGTCCACTCAGCTGGCGGACGAGCATGGTGGCCGCGCTGCGGTACGCGGGACGGGGCGCCGCGCTCTCCCATCGCAGCGCCAAGGCCTACTGGGTGGAGCGCAACGATGCCCAACGCGCCGCGGCGGGGGGCCTCGTGGAGGTGAGCGTCCCGTGGTCCCGTGTCGTCCGTCCGCAGCCGGGGCTGCGGGTGCACCGACGTCGGAGGATGCCCGAGGTCAGACCGGGCCTGGTGGCCGTGACCGCGGAGGCGGAGACCGCGCTCGACCTCGTGGACCGGGCGACGGGCGCGGACGACGTCGTCGGGATTCTCACCCAGGTGTGCCGCCGACTGCCGCCGGCGGACGTGCTGAGCACCGCCGAGCAGCGCTCGCGGCTGCGGCACCGGGCGTTCGTCGTGGCGGTGCTCGCCGACGTCGAGGACGGGGTGGAGTCGCCGATGGAGCACCGCTATCACCGGGACGTCGAAGATGCGCACGGACTGCCGGCGGCGGAGCTCCAGGTGCGCGAGAAGCTCTCCGGCCGGTGGACCCGGGCCGACTGCCGTTACCGGCGCTACCGGGTGCGGATCGAGCTCGATGGCCAGCTCGCCCATCCCGATGGTCGGACCGACCTCGACACCTGGCGGGACAACGCCGCGCTGCTCGCGACCAACGAGATGACGCTGCGGTACCGCTGGCGGCACGTCGGCGTCGATGCCTGCCAGACGGCGGTGCAGGTGATCACCGCGTTACGGCGAGGGGGCTGGACCGATGCCCCTCGCCCCTGCGGCCCCCGCTGCCCGGTGGCCGCGCTGCCCCGGTGACTCTCGCGGCTCTCTGACCGGTGACTCCCGTGACTCCCGGTGACTCTCGCCGACCGGGGAGCTTCCGTCGGCCATGGACTGACGAAAGCTCCCCGGTCCGGGCAGCCCATGTGGACGGCGGGCTCCGTGGCGACGGCGGCCCACGGGCGGGCGCGATCGGGTGGGATTCGTCGGCCCTGGACCGACGGAAGTCACCCGTTTCGCGGGGCGGGCAGCCGCTGCCCGCTGCCCGCTGCCCGCTGCCCTGAGCCGCCGCCGCTGCGGCCCGCCCGCCGAGACGAGGCCATGTGGTGCGCTACTCTCGATCCGGATATATCGCAGCGATAGATCGGGCATGAGGAGGTGTGGGCATGGCGGCACGGAGCAGCGGCGGGAGCACGCGCAGCGGCGGGACGAGCACCCGCGCACAGGTCCTCGAGCTTGCCATCCTCGGCCAGCTCGACCGGTCGCCGATGCACGGCTACGAGCTGCGCAAGCAGCTGAACGCCCAGCTCGGGACGTTCCGCACGCTGTCCTACGGTTCGCTGTACCCCGCGCTGCGGCGCCTCACCGACGCCAGTCTCATCGTCGAGGCCACCGGTGACACGCTGCCGCACGCGCTCGCGGGCAAGCGCGCCAAGATCGTCTACGAGCCCACCGCGGCCGGGCGCAAGCACCTGGCCGAGCTCCTCGCGCGCGCCGAGCCGACCGCGTGGGACGACGACGTCTTCGACGTCCGCTTCACGCTGTTCGCGACGACCGATGCCCGCACGCGGCTGCGGATCCTCGAGGGCCGCCACGCGCGGATGGTCGAGCGGCTGGCGATGCTGCGCCTGTCCACCCAGCGCGCCCGGCACCGGATGGACGCCTACACCGCCGAGCTCGCCCGGCACGGCCTGGAGCAGGTCGAGCACGAGGTGCAGTGGCTGGAGAACCTCATCGACACCGAGCGCGGCACCCGTGGCGCGCTCGACTTCCGTACCCCACGGGCTGCCGACGGCAGCCCGGATGCCACCAACAGCAAGGAGACACCATGAGCTCGATCCGCGTCGCGATTGTCGGAGTGGGCAACTGCGCATCGTCACTCGTCCAGGGGGTGACCTTCTACGCCGACGCCGACCCGGCGGGCTCCGTCCCGGGGCTCATGCACGTGACCTTCGGGGACTACCACGTCAGCGACGTCGAGTTCGTCGCCGCGTTCGACGTCGACGCGAAGAAGGTCGGCCTCGACCTCGCCGAGGCGATCAACGCCAGCGAGAACAACACCATCAAGCTGTGCGACGTCGCGACCACCGGCGTGACCGTCCAGCGCGGCCCCACCCTCGACGGCATCGGCAAGTACTACGCCGAGCTGGTCGAGGAGTCCGACGCCGAGCCGGTCGACGTCGTCGCCGCCCTCAAGGAGACCAAGGCGGACGTCCTCGTCTGCTACCTGCCGGTCGGCTCGGAGGACGCCGCGAAGTTCTACGCCCAGTGCGCGATCGACGCCGGCGTCGCCTTCGTCAACGCCCTGCCGGTGTTCATCGCCGGTACTCAGGAGTGGGCCGACAAGTTCACCGCTGCGGGCGTGCCGATCGTCGGTGACGACATCAAGTCCCAGGTCGGCGCCACGATCACCCACCGGGTGCTCGCTAAGCTGTTCGAGGACCGCGGTGTCGTGCTGGACCGCACCTACCAGCTGAACGTCGGCGGCAACATGGACTTCAAGAACATGCTCGAGCGTGACCGGCTGGAGTCCAAGAAGATCTCCAAGACGCAGGCGGTGACCTCCAACCTCAGCCACGACCTCGGTGCGCGCAACGTGCACATCGGCCCCAGCGACTACGTCCAGTGGCTCGACGACCGCAAGTGGGCGTACGTGCGCCTCGAGGGCCGCGCCTTCGGCGAGGTGCCGCTCAACCTCGAGTACAAGCTCGAGGTGTGGGACTCGCCGAACTCGGCGGGCATCATCATCGACGCGATCCGCGCCGCGAAGATCGCGCTGGACCGCGGGATCGGCGGCCCGCTGCTCTCGGCGTCGAGCTACTTCATGAAGTCCCCGCCGGTGCAGCGTCCCGACGACGCCGCCCACGCGTCGGTCGAGGCCTTCATCGCCGGCGACGTCGAGCGCTGACCCGCCGCGGCCGGGGCCATCGACGGCCCCGGCCGCGTACGACGTCCGGGCACGTACGACACCCTGGGCACGGTGAGCACCACCGGCAGACCAGTGGCGGATGCTGGGTAGATCGTGTGAAGACCACCCGTTCTGAGGGATGCGTCACGGCGCCAGAAATAGGTGTACCCCATACTGTTTGGCGATGTCGGGCGCTGCCCGGCCACCTGTAGCCAACGAAAGAGGGAAGCCCGTGGCGGGCGACACGAAGGACGCACGCCGATCCCGGCGACGGACAACGGGCGAGTCGACCAAGAAGCGTCGGTTCGACTACCCGCGGGCCGGCAAGGGCCGGGTCCGTCGCTGGGTGCCGAGCTGGCGGGTGGTCCTCGGCGTCGCCGTCACCGGGGTCGCCGTCGTCGTCGGGCTGTTCGCCGCGGCCTACATCACCACCGACATCCCCGAGCCGGGCGACTTCGCCCAGGCGCAGGGCACCAACGTCTACTTCGCCGACGACGAGACCGAGATGGGCAGCTTCGCGGAGTACAACCGGCAGATCGTCGACATGGCGACGCTGCCGGAGCACATCGGCCAGGCGGTGGTCGCCTCCGAGGACCGCCGGTTCTACGAGAACGTCGGCGTCGACCCGATCGCCATCGGCCGCGCGCTGTGGAACAACCTGCGAGGAAACCCCACCCAGGGTGGCTCGACGCTGACCCAGCAGTACGTCGAGCGCTACTACCTGGGCACGACGACGAGCTATGTCGGCAAGTTTCGCGAGGCGATCCTTGCGCTGAAGATCGACCGCGAGCAGACCAAGGACACGATCCTCGGCGACTACCTCAACACCATCTACTTCGGCCGCAACGCCTACGGGATCGAGACGGCCGCGCAGAACTACTTCGGCAAGCCGGCGGCTGACCTCACCCTCTCGGAGTCCGCGCTCATCGCCGGGATCATCCCGGCGCCCAGCGCGTGGGACCCGGCGGAGAACCCGGAGCGGGCCGAGGAGCGGTGGGCGCGCACGCTGGACTTCATGGTCCGTGACGGGTGGATCACCGAGGAGGAAGCTGCCGCGCAGACCTTCCCCGAGACGATCGACTACGCGCGCTCGGATACCTACGCCGGGCCCAACGGCTACCTGCTCGACATGGTGCGCGACGAGCTCGTCTCCGAGGTCGGGATGACCGAGGAGCAGATCGACACCCTCGGCCTGCACGTCCGCACCACGGTCGACGCCGAGGCGCAGGCCTCCGCCGTCGAGGTCGTCGATGCGCTGCCGGAGGACCGGCCGGAGAACAACCGGGTGGCGCTGGTGTCGATCGACCCGGAGAACGGCGCCGTCGTCGCGCTGTACGGCGGGCCGGACTTCATCAGCCAGTCCCGCAATGCCGCCACCCAGGACGTCGCGCAGGCGGGGTCCACCTTCAAGCCCTTCACGCTGGTCGCCGCGCTGGAGGAGGGGATCGGGCTGGACAGCACCTACCCGAGCTACACCCCGATGGAGATCGACGGCTTCGAGCAGCCGGTCAACAACTACGACCAGGTCAACCGCGGCTGGGTCAACCTGATCACTGCCACCGAGCAGTCGGTCAACACCAGCTACGCGCTGCTCAACGTCGAGGTCGGGCCGGAGCGCTCGATGCAGGCGGCGATCGACGCCGGCTACCCGGAGGACACCTTGGGCCTCGAGGCGGTGCCCTCGAACGTGCTCGGCCCGGCCTCCCCGCACCCGATCGACGTCGCGCGGGCGTACGCGACGTTCGCGGCGCAGGGCGTGCGGCACGAGACCCACATCGTCGCCGAGGTGCTCGACGGCGACGGCAACACCATCTACACCGGCGGCAGCCCCGGCACCGAGGTCTTCGAGCCCGACGTCATGGCCGAGGCGACCTACGCGATGACCAAGGTCATCGAGGACGGCACCGGGGTGCGCGCCCGGGACATCGACCGGCCGGCGGCCGGCAAGACCGGGACCTCCAACGAGGGTCGCTCGGCGTGGTTCGCGGGCTACACCCCGCAGTTGGCGACGGTCGTGGCGATGTACCAGGTCGGGGAGGACGGCGGCGAGGAGAGCCTCACCCCGTTCGGGGAGTACGAGTCCATCACCGGCTCGACCTACCCGACGACGATGTGGCGCGACTTCATGGTCGAGGTCCTCGCCGACGAGCCGATCGAGGACTTCCCGGACCGCCCGACCCCGCAGGCGCCATCGCCGCGGCCGCAGCCGACCCGCGAGCCGGCCCCGGACCCGACCACCCAGGAGCCGGAGACGGTCGAGGTGCCCGGCGTCGTCGGGCAGGACGAGGCGTCCGCCGTCGCGGCGATCACCGCGGCGGGCCTGGTCCCGGAGGTCACCCGCTCGGAGTCCGACCAGCCAGCGGGAACCGTGGTGAGCACGCTGCCCGGCTCCGGCAACGCCGTCGAGCCCGGATCCACGGTGACCGTCGTCGTCTCGAGCGGGCCACCCGAGCCGGAGCCGCCCCCCGAGCCGACCGAGGAGCCGACGACGCCGCCGACGTCCGAGCCCACCGAGGAACCGACCACCGACGAGGGCGACGACGAGCCACCGCCCGGACCCGGCCCGGGCACCGACGACAGACCCGGCCCGGGCGGGCCGGGGAACAACGGACAGGCACCGGCGCCCGGCGGCTGACGACGGCGGGCGATGCCCGTGGCTCCAGGCAAGACGTGGCAACCCCGCTGGCCCGTGACGCGATCCGTGGTGAGATCCGACGGTCGCGCGCAACGGCGGCGACGTCGGGGGGACCGGTCGTACCGCGAGGTGATCGCGGTGCGGAGCGGTCGGCGCAGACCACCCCGACGACGATGAGGTCAGGGGGAATGTCATGGTGGACTTCGGATCAGCACCGGTCAGTCGGCGCGGTTTTCTCGGTGTGGCGGCCGCGACGACGGCGATCGCCGCACTCGGTCCGGCCGCGGGGGCCGCACCTGTCGGCGCGGTGCCCGCCGCGGGGCAGCAGGACCTGTCGCGACAGCTCCTCACCGAGTGGTCGCAGGCGCCGGGGGCACACCCGCTCGTCGGGGACTTCACCCGCGCCGGCTACCGCGGCGGGTCGCGGGCGCCGCGCATCCGGGTAGCGGCCAACGTGAGGAAGTTCGGCGCCAAGGGTGACGGGGTCACTGATGACGCCGCCGCGTTCAACGCCGCCGTCCGTGCCGTCGGGGAGCAGGGCGGCGGCACCGTCCTCGTCCCGTCGGGGACGTACCTGCTCAGCTCGCCGATCTTCATGCACTGGTCCGGTGTCGTGCTTCGTGGCGCGAGCGTCGGGCGAACCGTCCTGCACTTCTCGCGCCCGCTCCAGGAGGGGTACCGCGACAACTGGCAGGAGTCGCAGGGGCAGAACCGCTGGTCGTGGGCCGGTGGCCAGATCTGGGTGGTGCCGGAGCCGGTGCTGCGCAAGCTGGAGCGTGAGGAGTGGCTCGGCACCGAGGGCTGGATCCCCGGCGCCACCCTCGCCGCCGTCGGTGCCGCGCCGCGTGGCGCGCAGGAGATCAGCGTCTCGTCGACGGCAGGGCTGCGGACCGGCGCCATGGTGCTGCTGGAGACCGAGAACCCGTCGGACGCCGGGCTGCTGCGCCACCTCGCCGGGGGCACCCCCGGCGCCATCGGGTACGACTGGCCGGCCGGGGCGCCGCAGCTCGTGCGCGGCACCGAGGGCTTCTACCCGCAGTACGGCACGCTGCAGTGGCCGGTCCGGGTCGAGAAGGTCATCGACGCCACCACCGTCCGGCTCGCCCAGCCGGTCAAGCACGACCTCAGCCCGCGGTGGCCGTCGGTGCTCCGCGAGCTCGGGCCCGCCGTCACCGAGGTGGGCGTCGAGCGGCTGACCATCCGCAACGAGCTCCTCACCCAGACCCGGCACAACCAGAACCCGGGCTCCAACGGCGTCCACTTCCAGGCGGCACACGACTGCTGGGCCGACCAGGTCCGGGTGGAGAACGCCGACGTCGCCTTCGGTCTCACCGGGGCGAAGTCGGTGACGATGTCGAACGTCACCGTCGCGGGCCGGGCCACCCACCACCCGTTCGTCATGCGGATGCAGTCCCACGACAACCTTGTCGAGGACTTCGAGGTCGAGCCGTTCACCGTGCCGCTGGTCGAGGGCGCGAACCTGCACGGCCTCAACGCCGAGGGGCTGTCGTCCGGCAACGTCTACCACCGGGGAGTGGTGGCGGAGGGCACCTTCGACTCCCACCGGGCGCTGCCGTTCGAGAACCTGCGCACCGGGATCACGATCAACAACACCGGTCGCGTCGGCGGCTCGTCGCGGTCGGGGCCGTACTTCGGTGCCCGCACCGCGCACTGGGGCGTGGACGTCACCAACGGGCGGTCCTACGCGGTCTGCCTCGGTGACATCGCGCCGAAGAGCGTCACGGTCGGTGTCCGTGGGGTGACCGAGGACACGAGCGAGCTGCGGGCGGACTACCCGGGAGGCCGGCCGGCACTGGAGAGCGTCACCGACCTCGGCGCGTCCGCCGTCGCCGATCTGTACGAGGCGCAGCGTGCGGCGGGCCGGCCGCGCTGACCGGGCCGCCTCCCCGCCGTCGGGTGTGAGCGGGACGACTGTCCGAGGGGTGGCACCGGTACGTTAGAGTGTTGTGCTGGCCTGTGCGGAGCGCACCCGCGTCCACCCGCCCGGGCCAGACAACGCAGCACCCTCCTGTCACGGAAGGACCGTGACCGCCAAGTCCAAAGGAGGTGGGTATAAGCATGCGTCGATACGAAATGATGATCATCCTCGACCCGGAGGTCGACGAGCGCACCGTCGCCCCGTCCCTCGACAAGCTGCTCTCGGTCATCACGACCGGTGGCGGAACCGTCGAGAAGGTCGACATCTGGGGCAAGCGTCGGCTGGCCTTCGAGATCAAGAAGCGTTCCGAGGGCATCTACGCCGTCGTCGACATGACGACGACGTCGGAGCTCGCGCAGGAGCTCGACCGGCAGCTCGGCCTCAACGAGGCAGTCCTGCGGACGAAGCTCATCCGCCCCGACGCTCGCTGAGCCTCGAGGCACCCACCAACGACCCGAGCTGAAGGAGACCGGCATGGCAGGCGAAACCATCATCACCGTCGTGGGGAACCTCACGGCGGACCCGGAGCTGCGATTCACCCCCTCGGGGGCTGCGGTCGCCAGCTTCACCGTGGCTTCCACGCCCCGGACCTTCGACCGGCAGTCCAACGAGTGGAAGGACGCCGAAACGCTGTTCATGCGTTGCTCGGTGTGGCGCGAGGCGGCGGAGAACGTCGCCGAGTCGCTCGCCAAGGGCAACCGGGTCGTCGTCCAGGGACGTCTCGTGCAGCGGTCCTTCGAGACCCGTGAGGGCGAGAAGCGCACCGTCGTCGAGATGCAGGTCGACGAGGTCGGTCCGTCGCTGCGGTACGCCACGGCCAAGGTCACCCGCACCCCGCGTGGGGGCGGCGGCCAGGGTGGTGGCGGCGGCTTCGGCGGCGGTCAGGGTGGCGGCGGCGGCAACCAGGGCGGCTTCGGTGGCGGCAACGCCAACCAGCCGGCCGGTGGCCAGTCCGACGACCCGTGGGCCACAGGTGGGTCGAGCTCGTTCGGTGACGAGCCCCCGTTCTAGTCAGACGTTTCGTGCGGCTCGCGCCGCGCACTGAATCTCAAGGAGTACAACCATGGCGAAGCCCGTTCTTCGCAAGCCCGGCAAGAAGAAGGCCAACCCGCTGAAGTCGGCCAAGGTCACCGGGATCGATTACAAGGACACCGCGCTGCTGCGCAAGTTCATCTCCGACCGCGGCAAGATCCGCGCGCGCCGGGTCACCGGTGTCACCGTCCAGGAGCAGCGTGCCATCGCCCGCGCGGTCAAGAACGCCCGCGAGATGGCGCTGCTGCCCTACGCTAGCTCGGCTCGCTGAGGCGGAGGGACACACTCATGGCAAAGATCATCCTCACCCACGAGGTCTCAGGCCTCGGTACCGCTGGTGACGTCGTCGAGGTCAAGGACGGCTACGCCCGCAACTTCCTGTTCCCCCGCGGCCTGGCCACCGGCTGGACCAAGGGCGCGCAGAAGCAGATCGACCAGATGCGTCAGGCGCGCAAGAAGCGCCAGGTCGCCACGGTCGAGGAGGCTCGCTCCATCCGCGACAGCCTGCAGTCCAAGCCGGTCGTCGTCTCCGCGCGCAGCGGCGCCGGCGGACGTCTCTTCGGTGCGGTGACCACCACCGACATCGCCGAGGCCGTCAAGGCGGCCGGTGGCCCCTCCGTCGACAAGCGCAAGATCGAGGTCTCCAGCCCGATCAAGTCGCTCGGCGAGCACAAGGTGCAGATCCGTCTGCACGAGGACGTCCAGGCCACGGTCGAGATCTCGGTCGTCGAGGCCTGACCAGGCTTTGAGTCGGCCTCCGGGCTGGCTCATTGGGCTCGCGCTGCGGCCCGCCCTGCGCGAACGGGTAGTTTTCGTCAGTCTCTGGCTGACGAAAACTACCCGTTCGTCGATCGCCCCTCCGCGCCCAGCACCATCCAGCGGTCGCCGCGGAACCGTACGCCGGTCGTCACGGCGCGCGAGAGCATGAAGCCGCCGGCGAAGGCCGCCCACAGCCACGCGAGCCCGGGGGCGCCGCCGGGCGCCCACAGCCACACGGCCGCGACGAGCGGCACGTAGACCACCAGCGTGAGCATCCCGGCCCACGCGAGGAACCGGCCGTCGCCGGCGCCGATGAGGACGCCGTCGAGGACGAACACCCAGCCGGCCATCGGCATCGTGACGCCGGTGATGACGAGGGCGACGGCGGCCGCGTGCTGCACCGCCGGGTCAGCGCTGAACAGCCGGGTGATCCACCAGCCGCCACCGGCGATGACGACGCCGATGACGGCACCGAACCCCACTCCCCACCACAGCGCGCGGCGGGTGACCGCGCGGACGCGGTGGTGGTCGCGCGCGCCCAGGCCCTGGCCGACCAGTGCCTGGGCAGCGATTGCCAGCGCGTCCAGCGCGAAGGCCGCCAGCCCCCACAGCGCATTGACCACCTGGTGCCCGGCCAGCCCGACCGGGCCCAGCGCCGTCGCCGTCGTGACCGTCAGGAGGATCGCTACCCGCAGCGTGAGGGTGCGGACGAACAGCGGTGCGCCGGCGACCGCACCGGCCCAGATCCCTGAGCGGTGGGGCCGCAGCGAGATTCGCAGCCCGCGGGCGCGGTGGAGAACGACGAGAGCCAGCGCGGCTCCCATGAGGGTCTGAGCGACGGCGGTGCCCAGGCCGGAGCCGGCCACGCCCATGCCGAGCCCGTAGATGAGCAGGGCGTTGAGACCCACGTTGAGGGTCGCGCCGGCGACGGCGACGACCAGCGGCGTGCGGGTGTCCAGCAGCCCCCGTAGCGTGCCGGTGGCGGCGAGCACGACGAACATTCCGGGCAGCCCGCCGGCGGAGTAGCGCAGGTAGGCGACGGCGTGCGGCGCCACGGTGGCGTCGGCGCCGAGGGCGGTCACCAGCCAGTCGGCGCTCAGCCCGAGCGCCAGTGCGACGGCGACGCCGAGCCCCAGGGCCAGCCACATGCCGTCGATGCCGGCACTGACGGCGCCGGCCCGGTCGCCGGCCCCGACGCGCCGTGCGGTGGCGGCGGTGGTCGCGTAGGCGAGGAACACGAAGATCCCGACGGCGGAGACGAGCAGTGTGGAGGAGAGTGACAGGCCGGCCAGCTCGGCGGTGCCCAGCCGGCCCACCATGACGGAGTCGATGAGGACGAACAGCGGCTCGGCGACGAGGGCGCCGAGCGCGGGCACCGCGAGCCCGAGGAGCTGACGGTCGAGCCGGCGGCCGGCTGATGCTGCCGGGACCGCTGGTGCGGGTGTGACTCGGCCGTCATCCCCAGGCCGTGGTGCTCTGTCCACCAATGTGCTGACCAGTTTCCTTCCACATGCTGTGCACTCACCAACCCGTGTCATGCTGCGGGTTCAACCGAATTGCACCGGTGTTATCCACATAGTTATCCACCTCCTGTGCACAGAGGTGGGGACACTGTCCACCGGCTGTCCCCAGGGTTGTCCACAGGCGTGGATAGCGTACCCGCGGTGCGCCGCGTACCGTCGCTCGCAGTAAGACCGTGCGCGTGGCGCGACCCTCCAGTCGTCGCCTGCGGCCCCTGGGCTCGCCGCCGGCCAGGCATGTCAGTGGCCTGCGGTAGACCTGCAGCACGAAGAGGGAGTCGCGATGACCGATATCGACACGCGGGTACTTGAGTCCAACAACGGCGGCCGCGAGTACTTCGATCGCACCCCGCCGCAGGACGTGGCGGCCGAGCAGGGCGTGCTCGGCGGCATGCTGCTGTCCAAGGACGCCATCGCCGACGTCATCGAGGAGCTGCGGGGCCAGGACTTCTACCGGCCGGCGCACGAGATGGTCTACGACGCCGTGCTCGACCTCTACGGCCGCGGCGAGCCTGCCGACGCCGTCACGGTCGCCGCCGAGCTGAACAAGCGCGGCGAGCTGAGCCGGGTGGGCGGGGCCGCTTACCTGCACACGCTCATCTCCTCCGTCCCGACGGCGGCCAACGCCGGGTACTACGCCCGCCTCGTGCGCGACCAGGCGGTGCTGCGGCGGCTGGTCGAGGCCGGCACCCGCATTGCCCAGCTGGGGTACGCCACCGACGGCGGCGACGTCGACGAGCTGGTCAACTCGGCGCAGGCGGAGGTCTACGCGGTCACCGAGAACCGCACCAGCGAGGACTACACGCCGCTGCGCGACACCATCAACCAGACGATGGAAGAGATCGAGAACAACGCCAACCGCGGCGCCGGGATGGTGGGCGTGCCCACCGGGTTCACCGACCTGGACGCGTTGACGAACGGCTTGCACCCCGGGCAGATGGTCATCGTCGCGGCACGGCCGGCTGTCGGCAAGGCGCTGGCTCTCGACACCCCGCTCCCGACGCCGGACGGCTGGACCACCATGGGCGAGGTCCAGGTGGGTGACAGCCTCCTCGCCGTCGACGGAACGCCGACGAGGGTCGTCGCGGCCACCGAGGTCATGGTGGACCGGCCGTGCTACGAGATCAAGTTCGACGACGGGACGACGATCATTGCCGATGCTGAGCACCAGTGGCTGACCGAGACCCGTGCCTCGCGGAGGTCGGCACAGGAGGCTCTCGTCGGCGCCGGCAGTTCTCGCCGCAAGGCCGTCGTAGCCGAGGTGAGGACGACGGCGCAGATCGCCTCGTCGCTGCGCTGCGCGACCGCGGACAACCGGCTCAACCACTGCGTGACGACAGCCGCCCCGCTAGCGCTGCCCGAGCGTGAGCTGCCCCTCGACCCGTACGTCCTGGGTGTGTGGCTCGGCGACGGTCACAGCAACGGCGCCCGGTACACGTCCGACGACCCGGAGATCGGGCTCTTCATCGAGGCCGCCGGCTACCAGGTCCGGGCGTGCGCCGGCCGCAACTACTCGATCCGGCTTCCCGAGAGCACGTGGCGCAGTGAGCGCGCGTGCGATGTCTGTGGCGCACTGTTCGTGCCGCGGGCCACGCAGGTTCGCACCTGCGGTCGGACTTGCGGCCCCAAGCGCAGGACGCTGCACCTGGAGGAGGTCCGGCCGGTCTGCATCGACTGCGGCGTCGAGTGTTCGGGGACTGGGCAGTGCGAGTCGTGCTACCGGGACCACGGCAGCGTCCAGGCGATCCTGCGCACCGTCGGCGTGCTGGGCAACAAGCACATCCCGATGGAGTTCCTCCGCGGGGGCGAGCGCCAGCGTCGCGCTCTCTTGTCAGGCCTGATGGACACCGACGGGACGGTCTCGCCGGCCGGCTCGCTTCAGTTCACCGTCACGAGCCGGCGACTGGCGAATGACGTCCGCGAGCTGATCCACAGCCTCGGCTACCGGACCGGCTGGTCGGAGCGCACCGTTCGCGGCCGGACGGCCGACAGCTCGACCGCGTTCACGATCACCTTCACCACGGACGACACGGTCTTCGCCCTCACCCGCAAGCGTCAAGTGCACCTCGAGCGCCGGCATGGTTCCACCCCCCGCCGGAGGTCCCGGTTCATCACCTCGGTACGGCGGGTGGAGAGCGTGCCGGTCAAGTGTGTGCAGATCGACCACCCGACCCATCTCTACCTCGCGTCCCACGCGATGGTGCCGACCCACAACTCCACGTTGGCACTGGACTGGTGCCGTTCGGCGTCCATCAAGCACGGACTCACCTCGGTGATCTTCTCGCTGGAGATGGGCCGTACCGAGCTGACCATGCGGCTGCTGTCCGCCGAGGCCGGCGTGCCGCTGCAGAACATGCGCAAGGGCACCATGCGTGACGAGGACTGGACCAAGGTCGCTGGCGCGATGAGCCGGGTGTCAGAGGCGCCGCTGTTCATCGACGACAGCCCAAACATGTCGCTCATGGAGATCCGCGCCAAGGGCCGGCGGCTCAAGCAGCGCCACGACCTCAAGCTCATCGTGGTCGACTACCTGCAACTGATGAGCTCGGGCAAGCGGGTGGAGTCGCGACAGCAGGAGGTCTCGGAGTTCTCCCGTGCGCTCAAGCTGCTCGCCAAAGAGCTCGAGGTGCCGGTCATCGCGGTCGCGCAGCTCAACCGTGGCCCCGAGCAGCGCACCGACAAGAAGCCGATGATGAGTGACCTCCGTGAGTCCGGCTCGTTGGAGCAGGACGCGGACCTCGTCTTGCTGCTGCACCGCGAGGACTCCTACGACAAGGAGAACCGGCCCGGCGAGGCCGACCTCATCATCGCCAAGCACCGTAATGGCCCCACCGACACCATCACCGTCGCCTTCCAGGGCCACTATTCGCGGTTCCACGACATGCCGCAGTAGGGGTGCCGCGATGACGCGCACGCGGCTCGGAAAGTTCGGCGATGACGTTCCGCAGGGGGGATTCCCTTCGGAACGTCCCCATGGAACGCCGCCTCGGCCAGCGTGATTACCTCCACCGGGTTCGATGCTTACGGTGCGGACTCGGAAGGTCTGCCCTACGGGGGTTGCGTCCGTACTCGCGCAGGTCTTTCGTGTGTTCGCCAGTGCAGCGCCGCATTGTCGGCGGTGTGGTGTAGAGACGATGGTGCCCCTAAGAACAGAGCATCGGAGATCTGATGGCACGCAGAGACGCTGACCCCAACTACGAGACCCGCCCGGCCAGGACTCCGCTCGAGGGGAAGTCCCTCTTCGGCAGTTCGTACGGCACGGAAGACAAACGCCAGCGTCCCATCGTCGTCACTGGCGCCACTGGGGCCATCGGCCGCCGGGTCATTGTGAGCTTGCTGGAGGCTGGCTACTCGGTGCGGGGCACGTCTCGAAGTCCCGAACCTGCGTCACTCCCATCGGGCGCGGAGGCGGCTCACGGAGACTTGGAGGCTCCGTCCACTCTGCGCAGCGCGTTCCGTAGCGCGGCTCAACTGGTGTTGATCGCGGTGCCATAGACCGTGCAGGAGGTGCTCGCTCGCGCCAAGCAGCAGGGAATCGAGCACGTTGTCGTCATCTCATCCGCGGCCGTGACAGCTGGCTACGACACCACCTACAACGCTGTCGTGGAAGACGCCGTGATGCGTTCAGACCTGGAGTGGAGCATCGTCCGCCCGGGTGAGTTCGCGACGAACTCGCTCCTGATCTGGGGGCCCACGATCAGAACATCTCGCCGAGTGGTCGAACCCTTTCCCGATCAGGTCGGCCACCCCATCCATGAAGGCGACGTCGCCGACGTCGTCGTGGCCGACCTGCTCGACCCGCAGCGTCGAGGGCGAATCGACACGATCATCGGACCTGACAGCCTCACCAAACGTGAACAGGTCGCGGCAATCGCAGAAGCGGTTGGCGAAGAAATCGCTCTCGACGTAGTCACCGCAGACGAGGCCCGCGCCTTCTATCGGGATCAAGGCGGCTTCGCGGCCGCGAATGCAGAGCTTCTATTCGGCTTTGAAAACTACAACGGCGTCGAAGGCGCCGCCGACGAACCGCACGACACAAGCGCCCCAGACGACGGCGCTTACCTCACTCTCGAGCAGATCACAGGAGCCACGGCACGTACCTACCGACGATGGGCGGATGATCACGCCCCCGACTTTCTCTGACCCCGGAGTGCAGCAGCTCCTGGGGGCGGCTCTGCAGCAGAGGGGGTGCCGACCCGGCGTCTCCGCCGTTCGGCACCCCCTCAGTGGTGCTCTGTCAGCTCAGGGCTACTCGCTCACGCCCCCCGCGCGGCGGGCGCGCACGGCGAAGAGCGCACCGCCGACGGCGAGCAGCAGCGCCGCCGCGAGGCCGAGCCCCGCGACTGTTGCACCCGTGGCCGCCAGGCCGCCGGTGCTGCTGCCGGTGTTGCTGCCGTGTCCCGCGCCGTGATCGCCACGGTCGCCGGAACCGCCGGACTGCTGGCCGGATCCACCGGGCCGACCGGGCTCACCAGGCATGCCGGGCTCGCCGGGTTCACCGGGCCGACCGGGCTCGCCGGGCTCGCCGGGGGTGCCGGGCTGACCGGGCTGACCGGGCTCGCCGGGGGTGCCGGGTTCACCGGGCTGACCGGGCTCGCCGGGGGTGCCGGGCTGACCGGGCTGACCGGGCTCGCCGGGGGTGCCGGGCTGACCGGGCTCGCCGGGCTGACCGGGCTCGCCGGGCTGACCGGGCTCGCCGGGCTCGCCGGGCTGACCGGGCTCGCCGGGCTCGCCGGGCTGACCGGGCTCGCCGGGCTCGCCGGGCTGACCGGGCTCGCCGGGCTCGCCGGGCTGACCGGGCTCGCCGGGCTCGCCGGGCTGACCGGGCTCGCCGGGCTCGCCGGGCTGACCGGGCTCGCCGGGCTCGCCGGGCTGACCGGGCTCGCCGGGCTCGCCGGGCTGACCGGGCTCGCCGGGCTCGCCGGGCTGACCGGGCTCGCCGGGCTCGCCGGGCTGACCGGGCTCGCCGGGCTCGCCGGGCTGACCGGGCTCGCCGGGCTCGCCGGGCTGACCGGGCTCGCCGGGCTCGCCGGGCTGACCGGGCTCGCCGGGCTCGCCGGGCTGACCGGGCTCGCCGGGCTCGCCGGGCTGACCGGGCTCGCCGGGCTCGCCGGGCTGACCGGGCTCGCCGGGCTCGCCGGGCTGACCGGGCTCGCCGGGCTCGCCGGGCTGACCGGGCTCGCCGGGCTCGCCGGGCTGACCGGGCTCGCCGGGCTCGCCGGGCTGACCGGGCTCGCCGGGCTCGCCGGGCTGACCGGGCTCGCCGGGCTCGCCGGGCTGACCGGGCTCGCCGGGCTCGCCGGGCTGACCGGGCTCGCCGGGCTCGCCGGGCTGACCGGGCTCGCCGGGCTCGCCGGGCTGACCGGGCTCGCCGGGCTCGCCGGGCTGACCGGGCTCGCCGGGCTCGCCGGGCTGACCGGGCTCGCCGGGCTCGCCGGGCTCGCCGGGCTCGCCGGGCTGACCAGGCTCGCCGGGCTCACCCGGCTCGGATGCCGACTCGGGCCGCAGCAGGGTGATGCTGGCGAGGCTGAGCTCGCCGGCGTCCTGCCGCAGGCCGACGGTCGGGGCCCAGCCCGTGTAGAGCTCCTCCTCCATGCTCAGGCTGAGCAGGCCACGACGGACGAGCTCCCACTCGCCGTCGTTCTCGAACCAGACGGTGACCTCGCCGTGGTCGCCGCGGACCGCGAAGCGGTCGCCCTGCTCCCACTCGACCGGGAAGGCCGGACCGGCACCCTCGGACAGGCCCTGACCGATCCTGTCGGCCTGGACAGTGATGCCGCTGTTGCCACGCGAGTGGTTGTACCAGGAGTACGCACGCTCGGCCGGGCCGGCGCTGATGCCCAGCATCAGCGTGTTCTCGTCCGGCGTGCCGTCGAGGAAGGCGCTCGGCTCGACGACCAGGGCGAACTGGTCCCCGGCCTCCTGGGGCAGCGCGAGCTGCGTCCAGGCACGCTCCTCGGACGAGGAGGTAAGCACGCCGTCGGCGACGTCCACGTCCAGCGCGGCCGGCTGCTCGGAGCCTCCGCCGTAGACCGTGTACTCCTCGAGACGGTCCTCGGAGAAGTCGTCCTCCCAGACGACCTCGCCGTAGGTGTCGGCGTCGAAGTCCTCGGGCGTGGGGAGCGGCAGGTTCTGCGCGGGCTCCTCCGGACCGGGCGCCTCGGCGCCCGCCTCGGTGACCCAGCGCGCGCCGTCGTCGTACTTGGTGATGGTGAAGGAGTCGAGCGTGTCACCGGCCGCGTACTGCCCGTTCGTGCCGCGGGGTGCCACCCACGTCGCGACGGACTCAAAGCTCAGCGTGTTCTCCTCCACGCGGATCGCCTGGTACGTGGCCACGTCCTGGACCTGCACTTGGAGTTCCGCGTTGTTCTGCGTCCAGCGGTTGTCGTCGGACGGCGGGAGGTCGTACATCTTCTCGCCGGCGTTCGCGACCACGTAGACCGGACCGGCGCTGGTGCCGTCGACGTCCGTGCGAGCGTTGTTGTGCATCCCGCGGCCGTAGGTGTGGTCGTGACCCTGCAGCACGAGGTCGACGTCGTTGCGCTCGATGACCGGCAGGATGTGCTGCCGGTACATGACCTCGTCACGCAGCCCACCGCTGGAGACGCCGACGGAGAAGACGGGCTGGTGGTTGAAGACCACGGTCCAGTGGTGCGGGTTGGACTGGATGGTGCGCTCGAGCCACTGCGCCTGCGCGGTGAACCACGCCTGACGGTTGAGCTCGCAGTCGTCCGGCTGACCCGCGGGGCGCGAGATCGGGCAGATGTCGTCGTGGTTGGCGTTGACGCTGATGTAGCGCACGCCCTGGTAGTCGGTGAAGTAGGCGGTGTCCTTGAGGACGTTGGCCAGGTGCTCACCGTGGGTGGCGGCGAACTGACGCGCGTCGGACGGGATGGGCCCGTTGGCGTCGTAGGTGAAGCTGTCGGTGAAGTTCTCGATGAACGGCTGCCCACCGATCTCGTGGTTGCCGAGCGTCGCGAGGACCTGGCTGTCCGTCCGGAGCGGTGACATGACGTCGAACCAGTCGTCCCACTGCTGCTCGCTCGTCGCGTGGTCGATGAGGTCACCGGCGACGATGGTGAGCGGCGCGTCGGGGTGCGCCTCGTGCGCGGCGTTGACGGAGCGCGGGTAGATCGTCGGGATGCCGTTCTGGGCGTCGCCGAGGTACAGGAACGTGTACGGCTCGAACTCCGCCGCTGCCGTGGTGAAGCTGAACCACTCGCTCCAGCGGTCACCCGACGCGACGCGGTACTCGTACTCCGTGCCCGGCTCCAGGCCCTCGAGCCGTGCGCTGTGGCTGCGCGAGGGGTAGCCGAGCACCGAGCGCTCGGGCTGGCTCTCCGCCTGCACCGTCACGGTGTCGCCACCGTCGGCGGGACGGACCTCGGCGATGCCGGCCAGGCGGCGCGGACTCTCCGAGCGCCAGGTGACGTACTGCGAGGTCGACGGGTCCTGCGTCGCGGTGAGGACGACCCGCTCAGGGTCACCGAGCGGCGCGTTCTCGTCGAACCAGTCCTCCTCGGACGTGGCGATGTCGAAGACGTGCATGAGGCCGCCGTGGTCGGCGCCCGGAAGGATGACCGCCTCGACCGTCTTGTCCGCGTCGAGCGGGGCGGGGCGGGTGGCGAAGACCCGGAACGTGCCGCCACCGACGCTGCCGCTGCGGCTGATCCGGTTGCCGACCTGGACCGCGGTCTCGTTGCCGCCACCAGGCCCCTGGCCCCAGTCGGTGAAGTAGACGGGCACCTGCTGGGTCGAGCCGTCGGTGTACTCGACGGTCGCGTCACCGGCCGCGGGGCCGTTCGTGGCGAGACCGAGGAAGGAGATCGTCGCCGCCTGCTTTGGCTCGAGGTCGATTCGCTGGCCGTGGGGGATCCAGTTGTCCGGCTCGCCGGGCTCGGCTTCCGGCCAGGTGAAGACCATGCTCTCGTGGCGGGGGTGGGGGATCTCGGCGCCCTGGGCCGCGCCTCCGGCGGCGAGACTCTCCCGGGAGAACGCCCAGTCGCTGAGGTCCATCGATCCCATGTTGGCTGCGCCGTGGGGGACGGTGCCGACGTTGTTCCTCGCGGAGGTGCCGTCGGTGTATGACGGCGGGACGTCCTCGGCGCCCGAGCCCCAGCCACCCGGGGTCTCGGACATCTGGAAGTCGAGGACGCCACCCTCGCGGGTGAAGTCCTCGTCCACCCAGGACGCCGTCTGCGCGACGCCGTCGACGCTGAGGCCAGCGGTGTAGCGCGCGCCGTCGGAGACGCCCGGGGCGTTGATCTCGTAGACGCGCTCGGAGTCGGCGCTCGTGATAGTCACGGCGTCGAACATCGGGGCGGTGACGACGAGGTTCGCCGTGCCGTAGATGGCGGGGAAGACGCCGAGGTTGGCGAAGACCGCCCAGGAGCTGAGCGAACCCTGGTCGTCGTTGCCGGGAAGGCCGGAGGGGCCGGTGTGGTACATCTCGTCCATCGCGCGGTAGAGCACGTCGGTCGTCTTGTGCGGCTTGCCGAGCCAGTTGTAGACCCAGGGGGTGGTCAAGGCCGGCTGGTTGGACAGGTAGTTGCCGGACTTGTTGTAGGCACCGGCGTCGAGGTCCTCCATGAGCCGGTCGACGACCGCCTCGGAGGCCGCCGCCCCGCCGCGCATCTCGATGAGCGTGCCGATGTTGTGCTGCACGTGCCAGTTCCACTGGTGGCCGGTGGACTGGTGGAACTGGTTGCCCCGCTCCTGAAGGTTGAAGCCGCGGTCGAAGTCGTTGCGCGAGCGCGGGCGGACCTCCTCGGTCTGCGGGTCGAGGACCATCCGCCAGTTCTGCGCGCGCCCCATGAAGGTGTCGTGGGCCTCCTCGTCCCCGAGGCGCTGTGCCAGCTGCGCCACGGAGAAGTCCGTGAGGGCGTGGTCGAGGATGCGCGAGGTGGCGTCGCCGCCCTTGCCGTTCTCGATCATGCCGGTGGCGAAGTACTGGAACGCCTGGAAGCGGCCGGAGTCCGTCGCGGGCAGGCGCTGGGAGTCGACGATGGACGCGAGCACCGCCTCACGGTCGTAGTCCGTCGCCCCGAAGGCGTCGAGCGTGCTCACGAGGTTCTGGTAGCTGTCGACGCCCCGGAAGGCCTCCCACCGGCCGGCCAGCGCGACCTGGTCCGCGACCGTCTGGTTCATGTCGTCTGCGACCGACGGGTAGAGCATGGCGAGCAGCTGGGCGTGGCTACGGACCATGTCCCAGCCGCCGCCGGAGAAGATCTTGTAGTGGTTGCGGCCCGGCTCGACGGTCTGGACCGATCCGTCCTTGGCGCGGTACTCGCCGTTGACATCCTGGTGGACGTTCGGGTGGAGCAGCGCGTGGTAGAGCGCGGTGTACAGCGTCACCCGCTGGTCGTGGGTGCCGCCCTCCGCGTCGATGACCCCGAGAGCCTCCTCCCACTCGGCCCGTGCCTGTGCCCGGACCTCGTCGAAGTCGGCGTCGGCGACCTCGGTCTCGCGGTTCTCCGCGGCGTTGTCGACGCTGACGTAGCTGAACCCGGTCTGCGCGGTCACCTCCGCGCCGTCGGCGAAGGTGATCCACCCGCCGACCTGGTTGCGGAAGTCCGCGGACGTGTCGCCCGTGACCCGCTCGGCCTCGGTGCCCGAGGCGGTCAGCTGGGCGCCGTCCCAGGTCCCCCAGGACTCGAAGGGCTCGTCGTAGGTGGTCGAGAAGTGGGCGACGTACTGGCCCTCGTTGCACACGTCGGCGCCGTAGGTCCAGCCGCTGACAGTCCGGGTCTCCGGGTCGATGTCGAGGACGACGTCGTGGACCTGGTTGTTGGCACCGGACGCGTTGACGAGCAGGGTGGCGCTGTCCGCGTCCTCGGGGAAGGTGAAGCGGCTGACGGCGGTGCGGTCGGTCGACGTCAGCTCGGAGAGCACGCCGTCCGCGGTCTCGACGGCGTAGTAGCCGGGCTCGGCGACCTCGTCGTCGTGGCTGAAGTCGAGGAAGTAGCTGCGGTGGTCGACGCCCGGGCTGAGCGGGAGCGCGCCGGTCTCGGTGAGCTCACCGCTGTAGGGGGTCGTGGGGAACTCGTAGCCGCCGTAGTTCAGGTGGCAGCCGGTCCCGGAGTAGCGGGTCATGCCGAAGCCGCGGATCTGGTCACCGGTCCACTCGTACCCGCCCTTCTCCTTCACCAGGGTGTGGGCGTCCGGGTCGGTGTTGTACGTGGTGGGGCTGGGCTGGACCATGCCGAAGGGCAGCGCGCCGGAGGGGAAGGTGTTCCCGTACGCGTCGTTGCTCTTGTCCTGGGTGAGGTCGAGCTCGGTGCCGATGAACGGGTCGACGGCGTCGAACGGGGCCGTGGTGTCGGCCGCGGCAGACGTCGCGGTCGCCGTCAGCGCTCCGGTCGAGGCCATGAGTGCGGTCAGCAGGTAGCCGACCGCACGCCGCGGACGGCGCCTGGTCGCTCTGGCCGCGGGCGCGGTCGGCGTGGGTGGAACTGTGGACATGCGGAAGCCCTTCGACAAGCGAGACGGGGGGACCTTCAAGTACTCCCAAATCGAAGTAAACGGAAGGTGTCATTTGCGCCAACCTGTCGCGAACGTTTGTGACGTCCGATGAGCACGTCCGTAAAGGCCGGAGCCAGTGCCCGCGAGTAGCGGCCCATGAACGTGTCGTAGGCATCGCCGTCGGCACTGAAGGATCGTGCACCTGGCACGGGGGTCGTCCCGTCAGGACGGACCTCGCGGTGAGTGGTCGCAATACCGACCCCGCCCCGGTGCCCCGTCGGCTCCCGAGGACCGGACGCGAACCTTCGCCTGCCCGTGTCGGTGACGGTGACGGTGACGCAGGCACTGCGCCTCACGAGTGCCCCAGCACGTCCTCCAGCGTCGCGACCGGCACCACGGTCGCGGCGACCTTGGCCAGCTCGGGGTCGAGGGTGGTGAAGGCGTCGGCCTGCAGGCGGGTGAGGGCGAGGTACTCGGCGGTGAGCGTGTCCGGCCAGGAGAGGCGCTCGGCGATGTCCCACGCGGTGCGCTGCAGCACCCGGTCGCCGAGGAGCCGGATCCGCAGGCCACGGACGTGGTCCAGGTAGTCATTGGCCTCCTGCCTGGTCAGCTCGCCGGCCCGCACCGACCGGTACAGCAGCGAGACCAGCTCGGAGCGCAAGAGGGTCGGCGCGGCCAGCTGGGTGCCGATGCCCGGCGCCGCCCCGGTCCGAGCAAGCTCCAGCGCGACGTCGGCACCGATGACGAAACGTCGCATGGCACGTCCTTCCGCGGACACGCGTGTCGACTATTGCACCGCAGCTCGCCATCCGGCGCCACCGGGATCGCACCGCCCACACCGGGACCGCCCCGCCGAACACCGGCGCTACCGTCCAGCGCACGCGCCGTCAGCCCCGCCGGCAACGGCCAGTCATGCGGCCTCGAGGCAGTGGTCAGCCGGTCGTCGGCGGCGCGGTGAGCTTCTCCACCATGACCGCCAGCCCCTGACGGGCGGACCGTCGCGCCGACTCGACCCGCTCCTGCATCGCCCGGGCGTCCTCGAGCGACGCCGTCGCCCGCTCCAGGGCTTCCCGGCACGCCTGGACACCGAGCTCGCGGTCGCGCTGCGCTGCCGTCTGGTCGTCGTGGAAGCCCTGGACCTCCCCGGCGGCCAGCTCCACCGCACGGTCGAGCAGGAACCGGTAGGAGGCCCGCAGCTTCTTGGGGGTCGTCTTGCGCACCAGCGCGTCGACGTCGTCGTCGACGGTCGCCCGCATGAAGACCAGCGGGTCGGACCGGTACTGCTCGTCGGCCGCGGCCTGCTCGGCGCTCGCCAGCCGGTCGCCGGCCTCGGCGAGCTCACGCTCGGCCTCCCGAGCGGCTGCCGCAGCGGCGTCGAGGTGGGCGGTGAAGCGCGTCTCCAGCGCGTGGGCCAACTGCTCGTGCTCCCCGGCGGCCAGACCATCGGCGGTCTGGGGCTCGGTCGCCCTGCTACGCGCGTCCTGCTCGGTCATGCTCACACCTCACCCGTCGGTCGACCTCCACCCTCTCATCCGGCACCGTTCGGGAACATCTCCGCATAGCCGGGGACGACAGCGGCGAGGACGCCGGCGGCCACGATGCCCAGCAGGAAGGCCCACCCGCCGGTGAGGCGGGTGGCGACCGGCCCGCGCGACCCTCGGCGCCACAGCGGCAGTGGCTCGAGCACGACGAAGAGGAGCATCATCGGCGGCACGGCGAGCCACAACCACCACCAGGCCCACTTGGTCGCCAGCCGCGGCGGTGGTCCGGCGATGAGCACCACCAGCGCGGTGAGGGCGGCGATGCCCGCCCAGTGCCAGGTGATCCCCGACGGCATGATCTGCGACGGCGGAGCGACCCTGACGTCCACCCCAGCGCGCTGCGCGGCGTGCAGGATCGCCTGTCCCTCGTCGACCCAGCCAGGCGGCTGCGGGAGCGAACCACGCTGGAACTCGTAGCTGGTGCGGCCGGGGCGGCCATGCCCCTCCCAGGTGACCGGGAGGCTGCCCTGGACGAAACCGGGCTCCCGGAGCGCGATGGTCACGCTCGTGACCTCGCCCGTCTCCAGGGCGTAAAGGAGATCGTCGACCGACCGGTCGACGGGGGTCAGCGCCAGCTGGAACCAGCCGGCCACCAGCCCGACGGCGATGAGTCCCCGGAGCGCCAGCCGCCACCAGGCCTGCTGGTGCCATACGGCCGGCGGCAGCACCGCAGGAGGCGGGAGCTGTAGCGGTGCCGGGTGGGCCATCCGGCCACCATAGCGACGCCGCCACTGCCACGGGCTCGGTGACCGCCCCGCGCCCACCGGCCGGGTGGGCGCAACCCTGCTCCGGCTATCCGGCCAGCGCCCTCACCAGCACCACGGCCCCGTAGCCCACCAGGGGCAGCGACAGCAGCCCGAGCAGGACGGCGTTGAGCCGCAGGTTGTCACGCAGCAGCGCGACGAACTCCCGAACCATGGCGGAGGGCCAGAAGTAGCGTGCCGTCGGTGCCCCGACGGCGTTGCCGGCAAGCCCGACCGTCCGCATGAGGGTCGCCGCCCGCAGTGCGTGGTAGCTGCTCGTCACCACCGTCACCGGGCCGTCGACCCCAGCCTTGGCGAGCATCTGCCGTGACTCCAGGAGGTTCTCCCGGGTGGTCCGGGAGCGGTCCTCCACCAGCACGTGGTCGGCGGGGACGCCGTCGGCAATGAGCCAGTCGGCCATCGCCCGCGCCTCAGGCATGAGCTCGTCCGGTCCCTGCCCGCCTGACGTGACGAGCACCGCCGCGGTCCCGGCGGCACGGGCGCGGTCGTAAACCTCGCGTCCGGTGCGCAGCCGCCCGGCGAGCAGCGGGGTCACCTGGTCGCCGGCGAGGCCGGCGCCGAGCACGATGACCCCGGCCGGTGTCGGACCGAGGCGTGACTGGCGTCCGTAGAGCCAGGAGTAGCCGAGGAACGCGGTGAAGGCGAAGCCGAGGTAGCCGATCGGCAGCGCCGACAGCAGGACCGCGACGGCCATCGGCTCGGACCCGCCGCCTCGCACTGCCGCGACGCCGAGGGCGAGGTAGGTGAGCAGGCCCAGCCCGGCGACCAGGGCGAGCGCCGTCGCCGGTGATACCCGTTCCCGGCGGAGGACTTCGACGCCGTAGTAGACCCCCGCCAGCGCCAGCACCGCCGCATAGCCGAACAGGATGCTGAGCAGAGCGAGCAGCGCGAGCCCGCCCGCCAGATGCCCAGGGTCGCCGCCCAGCTGGCCCACGAGCTCCACGACACCGAACCCGACCATGGAGATCCCGGTGAGCAGGACGACCCCGTTGCCGAGCCGCCGGGGCTCGGCCCGCATGAGCGCCACGCCGAGCGCGAGCACGCCGGCGGCGACGATCAGCTGCGTCATGGGCGTCCCTCCCTCGGCCCGGTCAGGGCCGGACCCGGGACGGGGTGGATGTTGCCGGAGTGCACCGTGCCGGTCACCCGAGGACGTCGTCGAGCGCGGCGTCGAGGGTCGGGAACGCGAACCGGAAGCCGGCGGCGTCGAGCACCTCGGAGGTGGCGTGCCGGCCGGTGGCGGCGAGCGCGGGGTCGGTGCGGAGCACCACGGAGCCGAGGCGCAGGAGCGGCAGCGGGGTCGGCGGCGCCCAGGGCCGGCCCAGCCGCCGGCGCAGCGACCGCATCATGTCGGCGTTGCGCACCGGCTCGGGCGCCGAGGCGATGACGGTGCCCTGGACGTCGACCGCCGGGTCCAGCCCGAGCGCCGCGCGCACCACCGCGAGCCAGTCCTCGACGTGGATCCAGCTCATCCACTGCCGGCCGGTGCCGATCGGGCCGCCGAGGCCGAACCGGGTGACGAGCAGCATCCGGTCCATCACCGGCACGTCGCGGTCGAGCACCAGCGACGTCCGCAGCACGGTGAGCCGGTCGGTGTTCGCGCCCTCGACGGCCGCCTCCCACGGCACCGCGACGCCGGTCATCTGCGGCAGGCCGGGGTCCGGCACGGGGGACGACTCGGTGACCCGCTGCTCGCCGGCGTCGGAGTAGATCGCCGTCGTGCTCGCCTGCACCCAGCGGGCCAGCGGCGCGTCCAGCCGCCGGCTGGCCTCGACCAGCGCCCGGGTGGCCGCCACCCGGCTGTCCCGCAGCGCAGCGATGTTGGCCGCGGTGGGCCGGACGTCGACGAGCTTGCCGGCGAGGTTGACGAGGGCGGTGCCGGCCGGGTCGGTCAGCTCGGTGGCCCAGGGGCCGACGCTCCGGCCGTCCCATGCGACCTCCCGTGCCGCCGCGCCCCGGTCCGGGGTGCGAGAGAGGACGACGACGTCGAGCCCTCGCCCGGCGAGGTCGGCCGCGAGCCGCCGCCCGAGGGCGCCGGTGCCGCCGGCGATGACGACCTTGCGCAGCGGGGCACCGCCGCCGCCCGGTGAGGTTGACATGCGGCCAGCATGCCACCGGCGTGGCCGTCGCCGCGTTATGCCGCGGTGGTGAAGTCTCCCGGACCGGCCGCGATCCGGGCGCCGGCCGGGTAGCTGAGCTCGGGCCCGACCGTCGCGCCGTTCTCGACGCGGGCCACCGCTCCGATGACGGCCCGCGCCCCGAGGCGAGCGCCCTGGCCGAGCACCGCGCCGGCACCGAGGTGGGCGTGCGAGCCGATGACGGCGTCGCGGCCCACGACGGCGTCACGGTCGATCCAGGCGCCGGCCGCGATCCGGGCCCCGGCGTGGACGCGGGCACCGGAGTCGACGTAGGCGCCGGCCGCGACGTAGGCGTTGGGATGGACCTGGGCGCCGATCTCCACGAGGCCGCCGCCGTTGGGGTGCGGGGCGTAGCGGAGCTGCAGGCCGTCGTCCTCGAACTCGATGTAGCGGCGTCTGCGCACTCGTTCCTCCTGTCATGGCGTCACGTGTCGGTCTATCTGTTTCAACACCGGGAGCCGGGCGAAATTCCGGCGCGCGGTACCGGTCCACAGCGCGGCGGCTCGGCGCGGTGCGTAGCATCCGGCACAGGTGCGGAGCCCGATGTACCCGAGCAAGGGAGTTGTCAGTCATGGCCTCGATGCGCGACGAGGAGCGGACCGAGGTGCTGCGGGCGGCGGCCGCCACCGCGGACAGCCTGCCCGCCGCCGAGGGCGTCCCCCGGGCCCAGGTCACCACGCTGCTGCAGAGCTTCTACCGCGACGTCCTCGGTGAGGACCTTCTCGCGCAGTCGCCCCGCGAGCTTCTCGGTGCTGCGCTGTCCCACCTCGCCGTGGCCCGGGACCGTCGGCCCGGCACCGCGAGCGTCCGGGTGCTGGCGCCGCAGGAGGGCGCCGGCGCCACCGTCGTCGAGGTCGTCACCGACGACATGCCCTTCCTCGTCGACTCCGTCACCGCTGAGGTCTCCCGTCAGGGCCACGCCGTCCGCCTCCTCGTCCATCCCCAGCCGCGGGTGCGGCGCGACGCCGACGGTGCGCTGATCGTCGTCCTCGACCCCGCCGACGACGCCGACGACGCGCTCAACGAGTCGTGGGTGCACCTCCACGTCGGCCCTGTCGCCGGGGCGGATGACCGGGAGAAGCTGGCAGACGGCCTGCGACGGGTGCTGGGCGACGTCCGCGCCGCCGTCACCGACTGGCCGCCGATGACCGCCCAGGCCCGCACGATCTCCACGGCGCTCCGAGACAGCCCGCCGGGCCATGCCGCGGCCACCGAGGTGGCGGAGGCCCGGGCGCTGCTCGACTGGCTCGCCGACGGCCAGTTCGTCTTCCTCGGCTACCGCGAGTACGCGTTTACCCCGGAGCAGGGCAGCGAGGAGGCCTACCTCGAGCCGGTGCCGGACACCGGCCTGGGCTTGCTCCGCGACGACGACCGGGACCGGCGGACGCTGCCGCCCGCTGCCGCCCGCAAGGCCGCCGAACCGCGGCTGGTCATCGTCACCAAGGCGAACTCGCGCTCCACCGTCCACCGCCCGGAGTACCTCGACTACGTCGCGGTGAAGGTCATCGACGACGACGGCCGCGTCACCGGAGAGCAACGGTTCATCGGGCTCTTCACGCCGACGGCGTACGACTGGGCGGTCACCGAGGTGCCCTTCGTCGCGAGCAAGGTCCGTCAGGTCCAGGAGCGGGTCGGCTACCCGCCGGTGAGCTACCTGGGCAAGACCCTGCTGCGCGTCCTCGAGGCCTACCCGCGCGACGAGCTGTTCCAGGCGCCGGTCGCGCAGCTGAGCGAGGTCGCCACCGCCGTCGTCCACCTGCGTCACCGGCCCCGGACCCGGCTGTTCCTGCGCGCGGACCCCTACGAGCGGTTCGTCGCTGCCCTCGTCTACCTGGCCCACGACCGGTACACCCCCGCGGTCCGTCAGCACATCGCTGACCTGCTGCGCGACGCCGTCGGCGGCCACGGGGTGGAGCACGCCACCCGCGTCTCGGAGTCAGCGCTGGCGCAGCTCTACTTCGTCGTCCGCGTCGCCCCCGGGACCGCGCTGCCGCAGCTCGACGTCGCCGCGCTCGAGCAGCGCGTCGCCGCCGCGGTCCGCAGCTGGGAGGAGGACCTCGCCGACGCGGCCGTCGAGCGGTTCGGCACCACGGACGCGCAGCGGCTGCTCAGCCGGTTCGGCCAGGCGTTCCCCGAGGGCTACAAGGAGGACGTCGCGCCACCGGAGGCCGCCGAGGACCTGCGCCACCTCGACGCGCTCACCGGCGACGCCCTCGGCCTGCGTCTCTACCTGCCGCCCGGCGCGTCGCCCGAGGGGCGCCGCCTCAAGCTCTACCGCCACGGCACCCTCGCGCTCTCCGCGGTGCTGCCGATCTTCCAGGGCTTGGGCGTCGAGGTCCTCGACCAGCGCCCCCACACCCTGCACGAGGCCGACGGCACCGAGACCCACATCTCCGACATCGGCCTCGACCTGCGCTCCGGCAGCCTGTGGCCCACGAGCGACGACGACCTCGCGCAACGGCTGCACGATTCTTTCCTCGCCGTGTGGCACGGCGCCGCGGAGGACGACGGGTTCAACGCGCTGGTCCTGCTCGCCGGCCTCCGGTGGCAGCAGGTCGTCGTGCTGCGGGCGCTCGCGGCCTACCTGCGGCAGACCGGGTCGGTGTTCTCGCGCCAGTACGTCGAGGCGACGCTGCGGGACAACCCCCGGCTCGCGCGCCTCGTCGTCGAGCTGTTCGAGACCCGCTTCGACCCGAACTGGGACACCGACGACGACGAGCGCGAGCGCGCTGAGAAGGAGGTCGCGCAGCGGGTCCTCACCGAGCTCGACGACGTCGCGAGCCTCGACCAGGACCGGATCGTGCGCGCCCTCGTCGGCATCGTCCGGGCGACCGTGCGCACGAGCTACTTCCAGCACCTCGACCCGGCGGCGAGCGACCACGACGGCCCGCCGACGGTGACCTTCAAGCTCGACCCGCACCGGGTGCCAGACCTGCCGGCGCCGCGCCCTACCGTCGAGCTGTGGGTGTACGGCCCTCGGGTCGAAGGCGTGCACCTGCGGTTCGGCGAGATCGCCCGCGGCGGGCTGCGCTGGTCCGACCGGCGCGAGGACTTCCGCACCGAGGTCCTCGGCCTGGTCAAGGCGCAGGTGGTGAAGAACGCGATCATCGTGCCGGCCGGCGCCAAGGGCGGCTTCGTCGGCAAGGACCTGCCCGACCCGGCCGCCGACCGGGAGGCCTGGCTGGCCGCGGGGCAGGCGGACTACCGGCTGTTCATCGCCGCGCTGCTCGACGTCACCGACACCGTCGTCGACGGCGAGATCGTCGCGCCGCGCGGGGTGGTGCGCCACGACGGCGCCGACCCGTACCTCGTCGTCGCCGCGGACAAGGGCACCGCGGCATTCTCCGACGTCGCCAACGAGATCTCCCGCGAGTACGGCTTCTGGCTCGACGACGCCTTCGCCTCCGGCGGGTCCAGCGGCTACGACCACAAGAAGATGGGCATCACCGCCCGCGGCGCCTGGGTCGCGGTGCAGCGCCACTTCCGCGAGCGTGGCCACGACACCCAGGCCGAGGACTTCACCGCCGTCGGCATCGGCGACATGAGCGGGGACGTGTTCGGCAACGGCATGCTCCGTTCGGAGCACATCCGGCTGGTGGGCGCCTTCGACCACCGCCACATCTTCCTCGACCCCGAGCCCGACGCCGCAGCCTCCTTCGCCGAGCGCCGGCGCCTCTTCGAGCTGCCCCGGTCGAGCTGGGCGGACTACGACGACTCGCTCATCAGTGCCGGCGGCGGCGTCCACCCGCGGTCGGCCAAGTCCGTCGCCATCACCCCTGAGGTCCGCCGGCGGCTCGAGCTGGCCGACGACGTCGAGCAGCTGACGCCCGCCGAGCTCATCCGGGCGATCCTCACCGCCCGAGTCGACCTGCTGTGGAACGGCGGCATCGGCACCTACGTCAAGGCGTCCAGCGAGTCCCACGCGGACATCGGGGACCGCGGCAACGACGCGATCCGGGTCGACGGCGCCGAGCTGCGCTGCCACGTCGTCGGCGAGGGCGGCAACCTCGGGGTGAGCCAGCTGGGCCGGGTGGAGGCGGCGCAGCACGGCGTGCACCTCAACACCGACGCCATCGACAACTCCGCCGGGGTGGACTCCTCCGACCAGGAGGTGAACATCAAGATCCTCCTCGCCGCCCCGGTCGCTGACGGCCGGCTCGCGCTCGCGGACCGCGACGAGCTGCTCGTGACGATGACCGACGACGTCGCCGCCCGGGTGCTGCGGCAGAACTACGAGCAGAACGTCCTGCTCGGCAACGCCCGCACGCAGCAGGCCCACATGCTCGGTGCGCACCAACGGTTCATGCACTGGCTCGAGGAGCGCGGCGAGCTCGACCGCGACCTGGAGTTCCTGCCGCCGGACTCCGAGCTGGCGCGCCGCGCCGACCGCGGCCAGGGGCTCACCTCCCCGGAGTTCGCGGTGCTCGTCGCTTACGCCAAGCTCGCGCTGAAGACCGACCTCATCGCCTCCGACCTGCCCGACGACCCGTGGTTCGAACGGGAGCTGCGGGAGTACTTCCCGCCGGCGCTGCAGGAGGACTTCGCCGCGGACATCCCGTCCCACCGGCTGCGCCGGGAGATCATCACCACCCGGGTGGCGAACTCGGTGATCAACCGCGGCGGCATCACCTTCGTGCACCGCGCGCTCGACGAGACCGGTGCCGCGCCCGCGCAGGTCGCCCGGGCCTTCGTGGTCAGCCGGGAGGTGTTCGACCTCGCGGCATTCGTCCGGGAGGTCGAGCAGCTCGACAACGAGGTGGGCACCGAGGTGCAGAGCGCGCTCTACCTCGAGTTCCGGCGGCTGCTCGACCGCGGTGTGCGGTGGTTCGTCGAGCACGGCGGTGCGGACCTCGCCGTCGGCGCGACGATCGACCGGTTCGGTCCGGCGGTCCAGCGACTGGGCCCCGAGGTCGCCGGCTACCTCCGCGGCCGCGCCCGGCAGGACGTGCTCGACCAGGTCGAGGAGCTGACCGCGGCCGGCGTGCCACGGCCGCTCGCGGAGACGGCCGGCTGCCTCGTCGAGTCGTTCTCGCTGCTCGACGCGGTGGTGCTCAGCGAGCGGTCCGGCCGCCCGGCCGAGCAGGTGGCGCCGTTGCGCTTCGCCGCCGAGGAGCACTTCGGCATCGACCGGCTGCTGCTGCGGGTCCGCGAGCTGCCCCGTGAGCAGCGGTGGGACTCGCTGGCGCGGGTGGCGATGCGCGAAGACCTCCACGGCGTGCTCAACGACCTCACCGAGCGGGTGATGGCCGACGGCGACGACGCTGCCTCACCGGAGGAGCTGCTCGCCGCCTGGGACGAGGCGCACCCGGCGGCGGCCGACCGGCTGCGCGAGGTGCTCGCCGAGCTCGAGGACCGCGAGGAGGTCTCGTTGGCGTCGCTGTCCGTCGCGCTGCGCACGCTGCGGACGCTCGTCGGCTGATAGGAGCCTGAGCCGGTCGCCGCACCGGGAACCGAGTTCCGCCGATGTACGTCCGACGTTCATGACGTCGCCGCTATGCGTTCGTCTCGAGCCGGTTACCTGGTCCAGGCGGTGGCTCCTGGCCTCGCCGGTACCAGGACCTACGAC
Source organism: Georgenia sunbinii (assembly GCF_036421875.1). Classification (NCBI taxonomy): domain Bacteria; kingdom Bacillati; phylum Actinomycetota; class Actinomycetes; order Allobogoriellales; family Allobogoriellaceae; genus Georgenia; species Georgenia sunbinii. The sequence continues at coordinate 230,268 of NZ_JAZGOL010000002.1, forward strand.
TGAATCGGCTGTGATCCCGGCATGTCCCGTACGCGCTCCGTCCGCACTGCTCTCGCCACCCTCGTCGTCGGAGGTCTCGCGTGCGCGGGCCTCCTGCCCACTGCCGCAGCGGCCGAGCTCTCGCTGTCCGGCGCGGGCAGCAACCGAGACCCGTACCAGATCGCCAGCGCGGACGACCTCGTGGCGGTCGCGGACGCGATCAACGAGGAGCCCGGACGGTTCGGCAGCGCGAGCTACCGACTCACCGCGGACATCGACTTCGCCGGGGCGGAGTTCGACGGCATCAACACGTTCTCGGGGGTGCTCGACGGCGCGGGACACTCGATCAGCGACATCACCTACGGCACCCACCCGGACGACGGCGATGCCAACCGGGACTCGCGGGCGCTGATCCGCCGCGTGAGCCAGGGGACCGTACGCAACCTCACGCTCGACGGCGTCCGGGCCGACAACGGCGACGACGCGGGCTTCGTCGCCGGCCTGGCCGTGTTCGCCGTCGGCGCCACCGTCACCGGCAACAGCGTCATCGACGCGGACCTCACTGCGCGCAGCGCCGAGAAGGTCGCGGGAATAATCGCCGAGCTCGACGGCGGCACGGTCACCGACAACCGGGTCCACGGCACGATCGTCGCCGGCGAGATGCCCGCGGGAGCGGTGGCGTACGCCAAGGGCACCACCCTCGTCGCGAACAACCTGGTGGACGTCGACCTCACGATGCTCACCGGCGGCGGCAGCGCCGGGACGAGGGGCAACGACGCCGGGCACGTCCTGGCCTACCCCGGCACCCCGAACGACGGCACCTTCACCGGGAACGTCGCGCTCGGCGGCACCATCGACTACTCCGGGAAGGTCGACGGATTCACCGGGCGGATCATCGGTTACACCGGGTATGACGGGTGGACGGCGGAGGACAACCTCGCGAGCACCGCGATCACCATCTCGGGCGAGTCGGTGACGGGCCCGGGTACCCGCAACCAGCACGGCGCGGACACCACCCCCGAGCAGCTCGCCCAGCGCGCGACCTACGAGGAGCTCGGCTGGGACTTCAACAACGCCTGGGACTGGGACGAGGAGCTCGCCCACCCGGTGCCCGCGACGTCCTACAGCCTGTTCGGCACCGGTACCGAGGAGAACCCGTTCGAGATCGGCACCGAGGAGGACCTCGAGCTGCTCGCCGCCCAGCTCAACGCCGGCAACGGCAAGTACACCGGAGACAAGCACTACGTCCTTACCGGTGACCTCGACTTCACCGGTCGGGCGGCGTTCCCGGGCATCGACCGGTTCGAGGGGGTGCTCGACGGCGCCGGGCGCACGGTCCGCGGCCTCACCTACGGGCCGAGCAGCGACAGCAACCAGCTCGGCCTCGTGCGGCAGCTCGACGGCGCGTCCGTGCACGACCTGACCCTGGCCGGTGTCACGGCGGACGGTGGCCAGCACCCGGACCTGGTCGCCGGGCTCGCGGTGATCGCCACGGACAGCACCATCGAGGGCGTCAGCATCATCGACGTCGAGCTCGTCGCGCACGACGCCGAGAAGGTCGCCGGCCTCAGCGCCGAGGTCCACGGCGACAGCATCGTCCGCGCCAGCTGGGTCGACGGCACGATCTCGGCCGACAAGATGCCCGCCGGGGTCGCCTCCTACGCCACCGACGACGCGCAGATCACCGACAACCTGGTCTCCGTCGATCTCACCACGCGGCAGACCGGCGGCGCCCGGGGCGTCGATGCCGGCCACGTCCTCGCCTACCCCGGCCACGACAATTCGGTGTCCGTCGAGCGCAACGTCGCGCACTCCGGCGACATCGCCTACAGCGGCACCGTGCCCGGGTTCGCGGGCCGCATCCTGGGCTTCGTCGGTCCGGACAGCTACCGGGTCGCCTCGCTGCGCGACAACCTCGCCCTCGACAGCATCCGCATCGACGGTGCCACCGTCACCGGCGCGCACGACGACCAGAACGGCGCCGACACCAGCGCCGACGACCTGCAGGAGCAGGCGACGTACGAGGCCATCGGCTGGGACTTCGCCGAGGACTGGCGCTTCGACGCGGAGCTCGGCCACCCCGTGCCCCACGTCATCAGCGACGACCAGCGGCCGAACCGCATCACCACGACCTTCCACGGTGACAGCCAGACGCAGCGGGCGTTCAGCTGGTACTCGAGCATCGCCGACGGCGAGGCCGTCGTGCGGATCAGCAGCGACCGGGAGTTCCCCGAGGGGGAGTCGACGTTCGACGTGCCGGCCGAGCAGCGCACCAGCCGGGACGGCGAGACCTTCTACCAGGCCGTCGCCGCCGGCCTGCAGCCGGGGAGCACGTACCACTACCGGGTCGGCGACCGGGCCGCGCAGGTGTGGAGCCCCACCGGCGCCTTCGTCACCAGCGACGGCGAGGACGACTTCACCTTCGTCAACCTCACCGACACCCAGTCGCAGAACGAGGACGAGGCCGAGCTCTCGGCCGCCACGATCGCCAAGTCCCTCACGCACGTCCCCGAGGCGGAGTTCATCGTGCACAACGGTGACGTCGTGGAGAACGGTGACCGTGAGCAGGACTGGATCGACCTGCTGGACGCCGCGCAGCCCAGCCTGCTGAGCACGACCGTCGCGCCGGCCGCCGGCAACCACGAGGCCACCGCCGGAGGCTTCGTCGACCACTTCGCGCTGGACGCACCCAACGGCCAGGACACCGAGAGCGGCGCCTACTACTCCTTCGACTACAACCGGGCGCACTTCGTCGTGCTCAACACCAACGAGGACCCCGAGCAGGCGGTGAGCGACGCGCAGCTCGAGTGGCTCCGCTCCGACGTGACGGCGGCCCGCGACGGCGGCGCCGAGTGGATCATCATGAGCCTCCACAAGGGGCCCTACACCACGGCGACCCACCTCGACGACCACGACATCGTCGCCATGCGCGACGTGCTCGTGCCCCTCATCGACGAGCTCGACATCGACCTCGTCCTCCAGGGCCACGACCACGTCATGAGCCGGAGCAAGGTGCTCGTCTCGGACCCGGACGGCGTCGAGAACGCCGCCGTGGCCGAGACCACCGTCATCACCGAGATGAAGAACGGCAAGCGGGCCGAGTACGCCGTCGACCCGGACGGCACGATCTACTTCCTGCCGAACACCGCCGGCGCCAAGCACTACACCCAGGCCACCGAGGCCGCGGACGGCATCGACCTGGACGCCTACCTCGACCTCTTCGACCGCACCGGGGAGCAGGACACCGAGAACTTCGCCGGGATCACGGTGACCGAGGACCGGCTGACGGTCGACGTCTACGACATCAGGGCCGAGGGCAGCCCGCGCGTCTTCGAGAGCTTCGGCGTCGACCGGCAGGTCTCACCGGTGAGCGCCCGGATCGACGCGCTGCCCGAGCCCAGCACGCTCAGCGTCGATGACGCGGACGCGGTCGGTGCCGCCCGTGACGCCGTCGACTCGCTGAGCACCGCCCAGCAGGGCGCCGTCGAGAACCTCGACCGGCTGGCCGCGCTGGAGCAGCGCCTGCGCGAGCTGGGCGGACTGGTGTCCACCGACGGCAGCACCCTCGCGTGGGCCGACGGTGCGGCGACCGAGCGCCAGCCGATCACCGTGCGCAACACCACCCGTTCCGACTTCACCGGCGCGCCGGTGCAGGTCAGACTGGCAGATACCCCGGACGTCGCCGCGGACGCGCTCGCGGTGCTCGGCACCGACGGCGCCCCGCTCGCCTACGAGGTGGAGCGGTGGCAGCCGGGCGAGACCTCCGTGCTGTGGATCAAGCTGCCCCAGCTGGCCGCCGGCTCGGCGACCACGGTCTGGGCGTACTACGGGGGCAGCGGCGCCGGCAACGACCCCACCCAGGTGTGGGGTGAGGACTACGCGCTGGTCGAGCACCTGGCGACGCCGAGCGAGGCCGGGGAGGCCCGGACCGACTCGACCGGGACACAGACCGGCACCGTGGTCGGCGACGGGCTGGACACGGTCGAGTCCTCGCTCGGCACGATGGCCACCGACTTCGGCGGGGCGCGTATCGAGTACCCCGGTGACGTCGGCGGCGACCACGACCGGTTCACCGTCAGCACGGTGTCCGTCATCACTGACGCCGAGCTGGCCACGCTCAGCGGCGACGCCCCGATCGTGGCCAAGGAGAGCGCCACCGACGACGGCCTCGCGACCTTCTGGCAGGGAGTGCGAGCCGACGCCGAGGTGGGCACCCGGCTGGCCGGCAACAGCTTCGAGTTCGGCGACGTCGACCTCAACCACTCGTTCGCGATGCCCGAGACCGGCACGCCGCACCTGGTCACCCAGACCTACGACGGCATGACGTACTCGGTCTTCATCGACGGCGAGGAGGTGCACAGCGAGATGCTGGAGTACCGCACCACGTTCTCCGACCCCGCCGTGCTGACCACGATCGGTGACTACGCCACCAACGACGGCGAGCTGTCGGCGCCGTTCCCGGGTGTCATCGACGAGGTGCAGATCGCGGGCGTCCCCTTCACCCCGGACTTCGAGGCGTTCCGGTACGCCAACTACTTCGGTGACGCCGTGACCGTGGGCGAGCGTGCTCAGCGCGAGGACGACCCGGTGCAGCTCATCATCGGCACCCCGGAGGGCGGAGCGGAGCTCGAGGCCGGGCTGGTCGACGTGACCGGCACGGTGAGCAAGCGCGCGACGATCACCGCCTCCGTCGCCGGCGACGTGACCGCATCGGAGGAGGTCGGCGCCGGTTCGTTCGCGATCGAGGTACCGGTCAACGCGCTCGGTGAGCAGACCATCACGTTCACCGCCACGGGCGAGGACGGCACCACGGCGGCCGACGTCGCTGCGACGGTGCTCGACACCGTGGCCCCCGCCCCGCCCCACGTGGCCGACGACGCCGCGGACGCCGGTGGCGACGATGCGGCGGTGACCCTCACGGCCACCCCGCGGACCGAGGACCTCGAACGCACGACGGCGACGTTCTACGCCGACGAGCTCCTCGACCTCGACGCGGGCGGCACGGTCGTGCGCACCGGCACCACGACCGACAGGTTGCCCGACGCGCTGACCCCGCAGAGCGGCGAGGTCACCGACGAGCTGTCGCCCACCACGGTGGGCGAGGACGAGAACCCGTTCCAGATCTACGAGATCCCGGTGCCGGACGACCAGGCCGCCGAGGGCCAGCTCCACCTCAGCTGGCGGGGCACGGCCGACGATCGGCCGGTCTCGGCGTACGTCTACGACCATGACGCGAACACCTGGCTGCTCAAGGACTCCGGGGCGAGCTCGGCGGGCGACGAGGTCACCCTCGACGTGACCGCGCGCAGCGACGAGGGGGCGCTGGCCGACGGCGTGCTGCACCTGCTGGTCTGGCGCGGCCTCACCTCCCTGCCCACCGACGCCGGCTACGACTTCGAGCAGCTGCCCGACCCGGCGACCTACGACTGGGCGTTCGACCACGTGCCCGACACCCAGCTGTACGCCCAGGCGACGCCGGAGCTCATGGTCGACCAGTTCGAGTACGTGGCCGAGGTGGCCGACGAGCGCAAGACTCAGATCGCGGTCCAGGCCGGTGACCTCGTCAACCGCCCGTACCTGTCGCAGGAGTACCAGTACCTAAACGCGGAGCCCGCGGTGGCGGCCTGGGAGGACGCCGGCCTGCCGTACATGGTCTCGTGGGGCAACCACGACTACCACGACGTCGACGAGGGCCGTAACACCAGACTGATGCTGCCGACGTACTTCCCGATGTCGCGCCTCGAGGCGAGTCTCGAGGACAGTGCGTTCACCTTCGGTGGCAGTCACGAGATCGACAACTACTACTACACCGCCGAGATCGACGGTGCGAAACTGCTCTTCCTCACGGTCGGGTTCTTCTCGATCGACGACGGGGACGAGTCCGGCATCGCCTGGGCGCAGGACGTCATTGCCGGCCACCAGGACCACGCCGTCGTGCTCGCGGTCCACAACTCCGTCAACACCGAGGCCGGACGGTGGTCGAACGACCACGTCGTCGACAACCTGGTCACGCCGTACGCGAACGTCGAGCTCGTGCTCGGTGGCCATGTCACCGGCACGGGTGTCGCGAGTGCGAGGACGGCCGGCGGTGGCACTGCCTACGGTGTGCTCACCGACTACCAGGGTCGTGTCTACGGCGGTCAGCAGTACCTCAAGCACATCAGTGTCGACGCCGAGAACGACCTCATGTACTTCAACACGTACTCACCGCTGCTCGACACGGCGACCTCCGACGGGCCGTGGCACAACGAGATCGGCGAGGGCGAGGTGCCCGGTCTCTACGGCCACGACACCGAGAACTTCGTGCTCGAGATCGACCTCGGTGGAACGACGACGCGCACGCTCGCCACGAGCTCGCTGACCGTGGCGGCGGGGGAGCCGGCCCAGGTGGGCTCGCCGCAGCACGCGACCGGTGACGAGCCGGTGAGCGTCGTGCTGGACGACGTCACTCCGGACCAGCGGTACGGCTGGTTCGTCGAGCTTGAGGACGCCGCGGGCCACGTCACCCGCAGCACCGTCTCGGCGTTCGTGGGAGGGGCGGCGGCGACTCCCGAGGCGCCGGGCACCCCGACGGACGTCATGGCCACCGTGAGTGGTGACGCGATCACCGCCGAGTGGTCGGCACCCGGCGACGACGGCGGCGCGCCGGTCGAGCAGTACGAGGTGACGCTGAGTGACGGCACGACCGCGACGGTCGGCGGGGGCCTGCTGTCCGCGGTGCTCGACGGGGTGGCGCCGGGCGACTACACGGCCACCGTGCGGGCGCTCAACAGCGTCGGTTGGTCCGAGAGCTCCGCTGCCTCCGAACCAGTCGTCGTCGAGGAGGACGGACCGGGCTCGCCGGACCACCACGGCACGATCGACGTCACCGGCGACCTCGTCCCGGGCGGCGGCATCAGCGTGAGCGGTACCGGGTTCGTGCCGGGCGCCGACTACGAGGTCCAGCTGCGCTCGACCCCGACCGGTCTCGGCACCGCCACGGCGGACGACGCGGGCGCGTTCACCGTTGCGGCGACCGTCCCGGCCTCGGTCGCGGTCGGCGAGCATCGGGTGGTGGTGCGGCACGGCGGTGAGGAGGTCGCCTCCGCCCTCGTCGACATCCGCACGGTCGACACCGACGACGGGGACGACCTGCCCGACGGGGATGGCGCCGCGGACGACGGCGACGGGTCAGGTGTCGGGACCGGTGATGACGGCGGGACCGGCGGCGACGCCACCGGCGACGGCGGCGGCAGCGACGACGGTGGGGCGGACGCCGGTGCCGGCACTGGCTCCGACGCGTCCGGCGGCCTGCCCGCGACCGGCGCCGACGGGACGCTCTTCGCGTGGCTGTCCGTGCTTGCACTGCTCGTCGCCGCAGCGGGCGCCGGACTGGTCGTCAGCCGGCGCGGACGCCCGGGCCGGTAGCACGCCGGCGATGACGCTCCGTCCCCGACCGGACGGAGCGTCATCGCCCGCCGGCGGGCGGCGCCGGGGCATCGCGAGGCCGACCCGGTCCACGACGTGCGCCACGGCCGCCACCGCGACCGTCGCCAGCATCACCTGCACCGGCAGCTGGCCGAGCAGTCCACCAACGAGCGGCGGCAGGCGGTCCGGGACCACGGCGTCGAGGACGAGCCGCCACGCCTCGACGACATCGGCGACGCCGCCGGAGGAGAAGGACATGGTCTCAGCCCACCGCGGCAGGCCCCGGTACCGCTATCGGGGATCGCCCTGGACCGACCCTGAGGTGTCGCGGCGCGACCCCGACCGGTGGGTCGCCGACGACTGACGGCCGGTAGTTCCTGTCAGCGCGTCCGGCGGGCCAGCCGCAGGAGGACACCGACGAGCAGCACCCCGGCGCCGACCGCGATCGCGGCCGGCGGCAAGGTGGCCACGAGCACCAGGCAGCCGACCGCGCCGAGCACCTGCAGCCGCCGCGGGAAGCGCCGGTACGGGGCGTGCTGGCTGAACGCCGCCACGTTGGCGACGAGGTAGTAGACCAGCACCCCGAAGGACGAGAAGCCGATCGCCCCCCTGAGGTCCACGGACAGCACGAGCACGATCACCACGACGGCGAGCGTCACCTCCGCGCGGTGCGGCACCCGGAACCGGGGGTGGACCGCGGCCAGGGTCCGCGGCAGGTCGCCGTGACGGGCCATCGCCAGCGAGGTGCGGCCGATCCCCGCGATGAGCGCGAGCAGCGCGCCAAGCGACGCCGCAGCGCCGCCGATGCGCACCACCGGCGCTGCCCACGACCAGCCGCTCGCGTCGACCGTGGCGGCCAGCGGCGCCGTCGTCGCGGCCGTGCCCGCCGGTCCCAGCACGGCGAGCACGGTGACCGCGAGCACCGCGTAGATCGCCACCGCCAGGCCCAGCGCGATGAGGATGGCGCGCGGGATGGCTCGAGCCGGGTCGAGGACCTCCTCACCCATGGTGGCGACGCGGGCGTACCCGGCGAACGCGAAGAACAGCAGCCCGGCCGACTGCAGCACCCCGTACCAGCCGCCCGTCGTGCCGTCCCACGGACTCAGCTGTGACCACTGCGGCGCGCCCCCGACCAGCCCGGCGACGACGACGACCGCCAGTGCCACGAGGACGACCGCGACGATCACCCGGGTGAGGCGCGCGGTCCGGGTGACTCCCCGGTAGTTGACCGCGGCCAGCCCGACCACCGCCGCCACGGCTACGGGCCGCTGCCAGCCGGCCGGGGCCGCGTACGCGGCGAAGGTCAGCGCCATGGCGGCGCAGCTCGCGGTCTTGCCGATGACGAACGCCCAGCCGGCGAGGAAGCCGGGCCACGGCCCCAGCCGTTCGCGGCCGTAGACGTAGGTCCCGCCCGACGTCGGGTACTGCGCCGCCAGCTGCGCCGAGGCGGTCGCGTTGGCGTAGGCGACCGCGGCGGCGATCACCAGCCCGACGAGAAGCCCGGAGCCGGCCACCGCGGCCGCGGGGGAGAATGCGGCGAAAACCCCGGCGCCGATCATCGAGCCGAGGCCGATCACCACCGCATCGGTGGTGCTGAGCCGGCGCGCCAGGGCGCCGTCGTGGGAGGTCACGGCTGCACCGTAGGTGACCCTGGTGAACGGAGTCAGTCTCGCAACGGCCAGCTGAGCTCGGTACGCATCGCGGCCGGGTCGCCGTCCGGGGTCGGCTCGGTCACGTAGACCTCCCACATCTCGTCCGCGGCGTTGAGGCCGCGAGCGACGATCCACTCCCACAGCGCCCGCCAGCTGTCGCCGAGCTGGTCGTAGGAGCCCTCGTGGACGGCGCGGACGACGCGCGGCGCCGCCAACGAGGCCGCGTAGACCTCACCCTGCCGGCGGATCACCTCGGCGACCGGGTACCCGAGCTCGACGTCGACGGTGTCCCCTGGCAGCCCGAAGTACCGCGCGTAGGCCGGGCCGGTCGGGCTCGCCCCCTGCTCCGCCAGCACGGTGGCGAGCAGGCCGAACGACCGGTCGAAGAAGCCGGCGAGCTCGGTCATCGGGATGGTGTCGCGCACGGCGGCCGTGGCGACCTCTGGCAGCTGGATGATCTCAGGTGTCATGGCCCGGCCTCCTGATCGGCGACGCGGTGTCGCGCGGTGTGGTGACGACAGGCTAGGTGATGTGGCAAGCCGCGGCCCGCTGGCCCTGGCAAGGCGCCGCCGGAGTCGGAACGAACGCCCCGGGCGGAACGGCACGTCGGCAGCAATCTCGTAACGATCACCGACCGCTGAGCCGGAGTACCGTCGAGCCATGGACAGCATCCGCCCGGTCACCGACCTTCCCGACTCCGTCACCCTCACCACCGGCGAGGGTGACCTGCCGGTGCTCCGGGTGGCCACCCCGGCCGCCACCGCCGAGCTCTATCTCAACGGTGCGCACGTCACCGCCTGGACGCCGGCCGGTGAGCGGCCGGTGCTCTGGATGAGCAACCACTCCGAGTTCGCGCCCGGTTCGGCCATCCGCGGCGGCATCCCGGTCTGCTTCCCGTGGTTCGGCGCCGGGCGGGAGCCCGGGCTGGCACCGCCGGCCCACGGCTTCGCCCGGCTCGCCGGTTGGCGGCTCGTCGGCGCCGAGGATCGCGACGACGTCGTCACGCTGACGCTGCAGCTCGCCACCGCCGACGTCGCCGGCCTCGAGCCGGCGGCGGCGTGGCCGCACGACTTCGAGGCGACGTACACGGTGCGGGTCGGGCGCGAGCTCCATGTCGACCTCACGGTGCGCAACACCGGCGACTCGGCGTTCTCCTACGAGGAGGCGCTGCACACGTACTTCGCGGTCGCCGACGCCCGTACGACCCGGGTTCTCGGTCTCGACGGCGCGGCCTACCTCGACAAGGCGCCCGGCGCGGGTCCTGATCTCGTGACGCAGCACGGCGCCGTCACGTTCGAGGCGGAGACCGACCGGGTCTACCGCTCGACGGCGACCGCGCTCGTCGACGACGCCGCCGGTGGCCGGGTCATCGGCATCGCCAAGGAGGGATCGGCGCACACGGTGGTGTGGAACCCCTGGATCGACAAGGCGGCGGCGATGGCCGACTACGGCGACGACGAGTGGCCCGGCATGGTCTGCGTCGAGACCGCCAACGTCCTCGACGAGGCGATCACGCTGGCGCCCGGGTCCCAGCGCACGATGGCCGTCACGTACACCGTCAGCGACGAGTGACCAGAGCCTGACTCCGAGCGATGACCGCGCGGCCCGGCAGGCCAGCAGGGCGGCTCAGCGCCGGGTGCCGGGCCAGCCGAAGGTCGTGCGCGGCTTCCTGGGCCGGGATGCGGGGGTGCGCTCCGCGCGGGTGTAGTCCGCGAGGGTCGTCCCGACGCTGCGGGCCGCAAAGTCGTGGAGCAGGTGCGGGTGCATGGTCATGCCTCCTCTCCGACGTCGTGGCGGGCGGCCGTGAGCGGCCCGACGGTGTCACCACGGCCGACCCGGCCGGCGACGACGGTCGCCAGCAGCAGGAGCACGATCGTGGTGAGGATGAACAGCCGGTAGTCGACCACGCCGATGGCCGCGGCACCCGCCATGGTCAGGAGGGTCTGCGGCAGGTTGAGTGCCACGTTCGAGGCGGCGGCCACGCGGCCCTGCAGGCGTGGTGGCGTGAGTCGCTGGCGCAGCGTGACGAAGGCGACGATCATCCACGGCGCGCCTGCTCCGACGGTCACCAGGCCGAGCATGACCACGCCGAGGTCGGCGCCGCCACCGATCGTCCCGGCGAAGGCCAATGGGGTCATGCCCATGGCCATGGTCAGCAGCCCGACGGTGATGAGCCGCGGCTCCCCCCACCGGCGGATCAGCCGGGCCGAGGTGAGGCCGCCGCCGACGGCGCCGATCCCCTGAAGGCTGACGAGCACGCCGAGCATCGCGGGATCGACCCCGAGCCCCTGCTCCATCACCGGGAAGACGGCGACGTTGGTCAGGCCCGTCGCTCCAACCCCGATGGCGAGCGCGATGGTCAGCACGCCGAGCGGTGCCATCCGGGTCAGGTGGCGGAAGCCGCCGGCGAGCTGCGACCGGTACGCGCCGGACGCGGGCTCGCCTGGGCTCTCGGTGACCGTGAGTCGCGTGAGCAGCACGGCGGTGACCGCGAAGCAGACCGTTGTGAGGACGACGACAGCGCGCGGCCCGGCGAGCACGTACAGGCCGGTACCGAGCAGCGGGGAGAGCAGGCGGAAGGCCTGGTCGACCGTGCTCAGCAGGGCGTTGCCGCCGGGGAGGTCGTCGTCGTCGAGGAGGTCGCGGATGAGGCCGGACTGTGCGGCGGCGGTGACGTAGCCCATGGCGCCGTAGGCGAAAGTGACCACGTAGACGAGCCAGAGGTCGCCGGGGCCCGTGACGAGCACGAGGCTGAGGACGACGGGAGCCATGAGCGCGTTCGCCACGGCGAGGAGCCGCTTGCGGGAGACACGGTCGACCAGCTGGCCGATGAACGGGGCGACGAAGGCCGGCAGCCCGAGGGCCGCGAACACGGCGGCGGCCGCGCCGTCGGAGCCGGTGAGCTCCTTCACCCACACCGCCACCATGAGGTAAAGGGCGCTGTCGGCGACGTTGGTGAACACCCAGGCGACGCTCAGCTGACGAAAGCCCCGGTGGCGCAGCGCGGACGGGCCGCGGCGCGCGGGAGCGCCGGTGGCACTCACGGTGTCTCCGAGGGCGGGTCGGCATAGACCGCCGAGAGGAGGCGGACACGGCGGACGCCCGCGGGGCGCGACGCCGGATCGTCCTCGCGCTCGGCGAGTCCGTCGAGGAGCTCCTTGATCCCCCGAGCGAGATCGGCGGCCTCCTCGGCGGTCGCCCAGACGGTCGAGGTGATCAGGGCCGTCGCGTCGAGCCACTCCTGCGGCTCCCGGGGCAGGTGGTCGAGAGCCGCGGCGAGCCGCTCCGCCTGGCGGCCGAAGGACATCCGGGCGAGCTCGGTGGTGGCGTGCAACGACCCCGGGACGTCCGGCGCCGGCTCGGTGCGCAGGGACCGGTGCACCACCCGCCACGGCTTCTCCCGGCCACGGGGCTCGGCGCGCTCGACGTAGCCGTACTTCTCCAGGGTCCGCAGGTGGAAGGAGCAGCTGGCCACCGACTCACCGACACGCGCTGCGCACTCGGTCGCGGTCGCCTCCCCGACCTCGTGAAGCACATCGAGGAGCTCCAGGCGGAGGGGGTGGGCCATGGCGCGGATGCGCTCGGGATCGGAGATCGACTCGTACTTCTTCGGGCTCATGCCCCAAACCCTAGATGCTAAAGAAGCCTTGCGCAAGACTTCTTTAGGAAGACTCCTTGCATGACAGCAGGCGTCGGCAGCTGGGTTCTGGCGCCGCTCAACGGAGCATCTGTGAGATCACCACCACCGACGGCAGCCCGACGAGGGCGGCACCGCCGATGGCCGTGGTCAGCCGCGCCGGCCGGCGGGTCGTTGGTTGCCGCCGCCCCGGTGTCGACCGGCGGCGGAGCGAGCTGCGTCCGCGGCGGGTGCGTGGTGGGCGAATGGCGCGTCCGGAGGCGGGCATACGCTGCTTCCGGGTGAGCTCCGCCAAGGTCACACCAACGCTCCGAGCAGCGAAGTCGTCGAGCAGATGGGGATCCATGTCATGTTCCTTCCGAGGCCGGACCGGACATTCATGACGCTACGAGCGGTACCGGACACCCTGTGTCCGCTGCCCCAGGCAGGCTGACCACATGGCCGACTCCTCCCGCCGGATGCTCGAGCTGCTCAGCCTGCTGCAGCTGCGGCGCGAGTGGCCCGGACGTGAGCTCGCGGACCGACTGGCGGTCAGCGACCGCACGTTGCGGCGCGACATCGACAAGCTCCGGGACCTCGACTACCCAGTGCAGGCGATCAAGGGGCCCGGCGGCGGGTACCGGCTGGGTGACGGTGCCCGGCTGCCTCCGCTGCAGCTCGCCGCGGACGAGGCGGTCGCCGTCGCCATCGGGCTCAGCACCGCCGCGAGCAGCAACGTCCACGGCGTCGGGGAGGCAGCACTGCGGGCGCTGGGCAAGCTGGAGCAGATCCTGCCTGCCGGCATGCGGGCCCGCAGCCAGCAGCTCGGCGCCAGCGTGGTCCATGTGCCGGGCTCCGCCGTCGTCGAGCCGAGCGTCCTCGTCACCCTGGCCGGCGCCTGCCGGGACAGCTTCGTCGTCCGGTTCGACTACGTCGGGGGCGACGGCGCAGCATCGCTGCGGGAGGTAGAGCCCTACCGGCTGGTGACGTGGGTCGGGCACTGGTACCTCGTCGCGTGGGACCTCACCCGCCAGGACTGGCGCACCTTCCGGGTCGACCGGCTGCGCCCCCGGGTCCCGCTGGGCCGCCGGTTCACCGCACGGCAGCTGCCCGAGGACGACGCCGGCGCCTACCTCGTCGCCAGGGTGCGGGCGCTGTGGAAGGACAAGGCCGCGATCCTCGTCCACGAACCGGTCGACAGCGAGGTGATGCGGCGCTGGCGTACCCACGGCGAGGTCGAGGCGGTGGACCCGCGCACGTCGCGGCTCCGGCTGGACGGTGACTCGCTCCACGTGCTCGCCGGGATGCTCGCCGAGCTCGACGCCGACTTCACCGTCGAGTCGCCACCGGAGCTGGTGGCCTACCTCCAGACGGTCGCGCGCCGGTTCGCCGGAGCGGGCGAGCCGCCGCAGGGAGCCTGACCGCTGCCACTCACCTCGCGGCCGCGACCGGCTGGTGCCAGCCGGTCGCGAGAGCCCCTGCTACTGTCGGCGCCCAGCGGTGCCAATGTCGATCTCGGGGGCGAGGACATGACGGAACGAACCGACCAGCAAGCGGCAGCCGTCCGACGATCAGCACCGTCGCGGGGGGCGATCATCGGGCTCACCGCTCTGGTGGCCGCCACGGCGGCCATGGCGCAGATCCAGCTGCACGAGTACGCGCACGCCGTCGTCGCGCTGCTGCTCACCGGTTCGGCGACCGTCACCGGGGCGATGGCCGACCATCCGGCGACGACCGACGCGAACCTTGCGCTCATCGCCATCGCCGGGCCGGTGTTCTCGCTCGTGCTCGGCGCGGTGCTGTACCTGCTCGGGCGGGCGGTGGCGAGCGGGTACCTCCGGGCGCTGGTCGTCTGGGCGGGGCTGGCGTCGCTCCAGGGTGCCTTCGGCTACCTGATGATCAGCCTCGTCGCGCCGGTCGGTGACACCGCGGTGGCATTCGAGATCTGGGGCGTGCCGCTGTGGGGCTCGGTGCTCGCCTTCGTCGTCGGGCTCGCCGGGATGTTCCTCAACGCGTACCTGCTGTGCCGGGAGATCACCCGGGCGCTCTCGGAGCCCGCCGGTATCGTCGCGGCCTCGGTGTGGACGTGGCTGGTGGCGACCGGCGTCCTGCTCGTCACCTACGCAGCGGTCGCGCTCGCCGCCGGGGCCGACGGCGAGGTTCTGCTGTGGACCATCATCGGGCCGGGCACCGCCCTGGTGTTCGCACCGATGGCGACGTTCTTCTGGCGCCGCACGCCGCACCTCGAGCGCGGCTACGACGTCGGGCGGCCCGGTGCTGTGGTGACCGGGTTCGTCGTCGTTCTGGTGATCGTGCTGGTCCACGGGTTCGTCGGCGTCGAGCTCGGCGGCTGACGGCCGCGCGGCGATAGCCTGGCGGGAACGCCGTGCTACCGAGGAGATGACGTGATGACCGACGCGTTGCTGCCCGGACCGAGCCACGCCGTCATCACCAGGCTGACGATCACGCTCGACGACGTCGAGCCGCCGGTCTGGCGGCAGCTGGAGGTCCGCGGCGAGCTCACGCTCGACGTCGTGCACGAGCTGCTCCAGGCAGCAATGGGCTGGGAGAACTACCACCTGCACCGCTTCTGGCGGGGTGTTGACGCCTACCAGCCGGCCGAGCCGCGGTTCGTCACCGAGATCGACATCGCCGAGGGCGAGGACGGCGTCCGCGAGTCCACCGTCCGGCTCGACCAGGTGCTGCGGGAGGCGGGAGACGTCCTTGGCTACCTCTACGACTTCGGCGACGACTGGCAGCACACGCTCACCGTCGACGACGTCCAGCCAGCCTCCGGCGACGAACCCGCCGCGAGGTGCCTGGACGGGCGGGGTGCCTGCCCACCGGAGGACGTCGGCGGTCAGTGGACCTACAGCGAGCTGGTCGCCGCCCTGGCGGCCACGGACCCGGACGCTGAGCAGTCGGCACTGCTCGACCAGTACCGCGACTGGCTGCCGGCCGGTTTCGACCCGGCCCGCTTCGACCCCGCCGAGGCGACCGCCGCGATGGCGGCCGTGAGTGAGGGCGCGGCGGCGGTCGCCGACCTCATGAGCACGCCGGTCGTCGCGCTGCGCTCGTTGGCGGGCCGGCTCGGCGGCGAGGACCTCGCGCTGCTCGCCGAGCTCGCCCGGTCGGCCGCGGCGGCGCCACCGACAAACCTCGCCCCGGCGGTGCGGCCGTGGCAGGTGCTGCTCGACGCGGTCGGCCCCGAGGGCACCTCGCTCACCGCGGCCGGCCGGTTGCGGCCCGTCGTCGTCCAGGAGCTGGCGCAGGCGCTCGGCGTCGACCACTGGTGGCCGGGACGGACCGACCGGGAGGACCAGACCGTGCCGGTCGCCCGGCTCCGGGAGACGGCGCGGGCACTACGCCTGGTGCGCAAGGACCGGGGACGGCTGGTGCGGACCCCCGCGGGACGTCGGGTGGCGACCGACGCCGCCGCGCTCGCGGCGCACATCGCCGGTGCGCTCCCGCTCGGCCGTGACGACTTCGAGCAGGAGGCGGGCGCTGTCTGGCTGCTGTGCGTGGCGGCGGGCCGGGATGACGCGCACGAGGTCACCGCCCGACTGCTGTCCGAGGCGGGCTGGCGGATCGGCGCCGACGCGCTGATCGACACCTGGGCGGTGCGGCAGGGCGCCCGGGCGACCGGCATAGTGCTGGGGATCGTCGTCGACGCGTTCCGTGAGGGCTCACCCCGGGAGCAGACCGGAGACCAACCGGCGGCCGCACCGGCGGTCCGGGCGCTCGCCGCCCGCGCGGTGCTCGGCCGGTAGGGACCCGCAGCCGCTGGTCACGACGGCTCGGCGATCCACGGCCCGGTGCCCTCCGACGGGTCGAGGACGCCGTCCTCCGCCCAGGCGTGCTCCCCGGCGAGGACCTCTCGGGCGAGGCGTTCGTCGTCGACGTCGTTGTTGGACCACAGCGCCCGGAACAGGCGGTCGACCTCGAGCCGGGCCTGCCGGCAGTAGGCGTCGGCAAGCCGGGTGCTGCCCGGTTGCCCGTCGGCAGCCTGCATGCGGGCGCGTACGCACACCGCCGTCATCGCGAACAGCTCGGCGCCGATGTCGACGACCCGGCCGAGGAAGCCCTGCTTCTTCTCCAGCCCGCCCTGCCAGCGCGCCATGCCATAGAAGGTCGAGCGGGCCAGCCGCCGCGAGGACCGCTCGACGAACCGCAGGTGGCGCGCGAGCGTGCCGAACTGGTCGTAGCTGCCAGGCAGCTGGCCGCGGCCGGCGTAGAGCGTGGGCAACCAGGTGGCGTAGAACTTCGCCGCGTCCAGCGCCGCGGATGCCTTCTCCCCCGGGCTGGTGTCGGGGTCGATGATGTCGCCGGCCACCGACAGGTGGGTGTCGACCGCCTCCCGTGCGATGAGCAGGTGCATGATCTCGGTGGAGCCCTCGAAGATCCGGTTGATCCGCAGGTCGCGCAGCACCTGCTCGACCGGCACCGCGCGCTCACCGCGCGCCGCCAGCGACGCCGCCGTCTCGTAGCCGCGCCCGCCGCGGACCTGCACCAGCTCGTCGGCCACCCGCCACGCGCGTTCGGAGGTGTAGAGCTTGGCCAGCGCCGCCTCGATCCGGATGTCGGTGACCCCGGCGTCGGCAAGGTGGCCGGTGAGCTCGAGCACCGCCTCCTGCGCGTAGGTGTTGGTGGCCATGAAGGCGATCTTGTGGGCCACCGCGGCGTGCTCACCGACCGGCCGGCCCCACTGCACCCGCTCCCGAGCCCACTCCCGGCCGATCTTCAGCGACCACTTGCTCGCCCCGACGCACAGCGCGGGGATCGACAGCCGGCCGGTGTTGAGCGTGGTGAGGGCGATCTTCAGGCCGGTGCCCTCGCCGCCCAGCACCGCGTCCCGGCTCACCCGGACCCCGTCGAACCGGGTGACGCTGTTCTCCAGGCCGCGCAGGCCCATGAAGGCGTTGCGGTGGGTGACGGTGACGCCCGGGGCGTCGGCCTCGACGACGAACGCGGTGATCCCGCCGCGCCGGCCGTCCTCCGTGGGAACCCGGGCCATGACGACGAGCAGCTCGGCGATGGCGCCGTTGGTCGCCCACAGCTTGGTGCCGTCGAGGACGTAACCGCCGTCCGGCGTCGGGGTGGCGCGAAGCTGCAGCCGGGCGGGGTCGGAGCCGACGTCCGGCTCGGTGAGGAGGAACGCGGAGACGGCGCCCGCCGCGCAGCGCGGCAGGTAGGCGACCTTCTGCTCCTCGGTGCCGAACTGCTTCACCGGCTCGGGCACCCCGATCGACTGGTGCGCGGACAGCAGCGCCCCGAGCGACGGGTTGGTGGTGCCCACGAGCATGAGCGCGCGGTTGTAGTACACCTGGCCGAGCCCGATGCCGCCGTACTCCTCGGGGATCTTCATGCCGAACGCCCCTACCGCGGCGAGCCCGTCGAGCACGTCCTGCGGGATGCGGGCCTCGCGCTCGATGGCCTCGCCGTCGACGGTGCTGAGGAACTCCCGGAGCCGAGCGAGGAACGCCTCGCCGCGGCGGATCGCCGCCGGGTCCAGGCGGGGGTGCGGGTCGATGAGCTCGGGCCGGAACCGGCCGAGGTAGAGCTCCTTGGCGAAGCTCGGCTGACGCCACTGCGTCTCCCGGGCCTGCTCGGCCACCTGCCGTGACTCGCGCTCCGATACCTGCGTCGTGCTGGCCATGATCGCCTCCCAGCGTCGTTACCGGTACTCGAAGTATCGGATAGTTTGCGTCGGAGCGATAGGGGAGGGGGCATGGCGCTCGTCCGGGGCGTGGTCCTCAGGTCCACGGGGAGCAGCGCTACCGAGGGCCGGGCGAGTGGAGCCCGCCGCGCTATCCGCGGCTCTTGCCGCGGAGCTTGAGCGAGATCCCGTACAAGACCATGAACGGGCCGGCGATGAGACTTATCCATGCCAGCACGTATCCCCTGGCCTGCCTGGACTCGGAACTGGCACCGGGGGCGAGGTCGAGAAGGAACAGCCCCATCGCGACCAGCAGAGCGCCAAGGATGAGATAGCCCCACCAGACCAGCTTCTTCTCGGTAGCGGGCATCGGCCGCAGCCCCTTCGCCTCGGCATCCGTTGTCCCACCTGATTCTGCGTCACGGGAGCTCGTCGTGCTCGCTGTGGCCGGTTGAACCTGGCCGAACGGACCGGTCTGGCGAGATGCCCGCCATCACCGCGCGGCTAGGGTGGCCCGGTGCCCCGAACCCCGCCGAGCGGGCGCGTCGTCGCGATCGGACTGGTGCTCGCCGCGTCGGTGTCCACCCAGTTCGGTTCCGCCGTCGCGGCCCTGATCTTCCCGCGCGTGGGCGCCGGGGGCGCGATCACCCTGCGGCTCAGCTGTGCCGCCGTCATCCTCCTCGCGGTGCTCCGGCCACGGGTCAGGGGACGGTCGCGGGCGGACTGGCTCGCGGTGGTCGCGCTCGGCACGTCGCTCGCGGTGATGAACACGACGTTCTACCACTCGATCGCCCGCCTTCCCATCGGCGTGGCGGTGACCTTCGAGGTGCTCGGGCCGCTCGCCCTCTCGGTGGTCACCCGGCGCCGGGCGAGCAGCGTGCTGTGGGCGCTGCTCGCGCTCGCCGGGGTCGCCACCCTCGGCGGCGGCGACTTCAGCGACCTCGACATCGCCGGGGTCGTCCTCGCGCTCGTCGCCGGCGCCGCCTGGGCGGCCTACATCCTGCTGAGCGCCGACGTCGGCCGCCGCTTCGCCCGCGCCGACGGGCTGTCGCTGGCGATGGCGGTCGCCGCGCTGCTGACCCTTGTGCCAGGGATCCTCGATGGCGGGAGCGAGCTGCTGGTCCCCAGCGTCCTCGGTGTCGGTGTCCTCGTCGCCGTGCTCTCCTCGGCGCTGCCGTACAGCCTCGAGATGGCCGCGCTGCGCCGGATCCCGCCCGGTGTCTTCGCGGTGATGATGAGCCTGGCGCCGGTGATCGCCACCCTCGCCGGCTTCGTCGTGCTCGGTCAGGCGCTGGCACCCGCCGAGCTCGGCGGCATCGCGCTCGTCGTCGTGGCCACCGCCGGTGCGCTGCGTGCCAGCCGGCCGGCCGGCCCGGGTCTTCGAGACTGAGATTCGCGGCCGGGTGGGGTGACGGGTGTCTCAGGGGGACGCTACGTTGGTCGCAGCTCCGCGGCAGTGATGCCGTGGTGCCCCCGCCGAACCGACCCGCGGCGTGGGTCCTCCGGCGAAATGAGTCCCGAGATGCGTCGCTCGCTGACGGCCGTCCTGTCCACCCTGGCGCTCGCCGCCGTCGCCGCGCTCGGGGCAGTACCCGCTGGCGCCGCGAACGATCCGCCGCCCGACCTCTCGCTGCCCGGCATCGATGCCGGGCACAAGGTGAGCCAGACGCTCCGGGCGGCCGACGGTCCGATCACCGCCTTCGTCCAGCTCGCCGCGCCCTCCGCGCTCGACGTCGTCGAGGAGGGCGGCTCGGTGGCGGCCGCCGGAGCGGCGGTCGAGGAGGTGGAGCAGCTCGCGGCCGCGGTCGTGCCGCAGGACGCTGCGAGGCTCCAGACCCGCAGCGCCGCGCCGCAGCGGCTGTCGGTGACGAGCAACCTCGTCGCAGGCACCGTGGTCACCGGTGACGCCGACCAGATCCGGGCGCTCGCGGAGTCCGACGACGTCGTCGCGGTCCACCTGGTGACCCTCAAGGAGCCGCAGAACAAGGGCACCAACAGCTTCACCCGTGCCGCCGAGGTGTGGGAGGCCTACGGCGAGACCGGTGAGGGCATCCGGATGGGGGTCATCGACACCGGGCTGGACTACACCCACGCCGCGTTCGGTGGGCCGGGCACCGCCGAGGCGTACGCGGCCGCCTATGGCGAGGACGGCGCCGGACCGGTCCCTGAGGGGCTCTTCGACGACGCGAAGTTCCTCGGCGGCTACGACTTCGCCGGCCCCAACTACGACGCGTCGGGCCGCATCCCCGGTACCACGCTGATCCCCGAGCCGGACGAGAACCCCATCGACGCGCTCTACACCGGCGAGAACAGCGGGCACGGCACGCACGTCGCGGGCACCGCCGCCGGCTACGGCGTCACCCCGGACGGCGAGACCTTCCGGGGCGACTACGGCGGTCTCGAGGACACCAGCGACTGGCAGGTCGGGCCAGGCTCGGCGCCCGAGGCCGGCATCTACGCGCTCAAGGTCTTCGGGGACCAGGGCGGCTCGACCGGCGTGACCATCGACGCCCTCGAGTGGGCGGCCGACCCCAACGGCGACCTCGACTTCAACGACCGGCTCGACGTCATCAACCTCTCGCTCGGCGCCTCGGCCGCCCCGGTCGACGACCCGGAGAACCTCTTCGTCGACCGGCTCGCCGAGCTCGGCACGCTGTCGGTGATGTCCGCCGGCAACAGCGGCGACGCTACCGACGTCGGTGGCTCCCCGGGCAACTCGCGCAGCGCGCTCGCCGTCGCGAACTCGGTCGGCGGCACGATGACCTTCGACGCCGTCGAGGTGACCGCCGCGGCCGACGAGTCGCTGCTCGGCCAGCACGCCATGCAGAACACCGTCGCCTACGCCGGCAGCGAGGACGCCGAGGGCCGGGTGATCTACCTCGGTGCGGCCGTCGACGGCTGCGAGCCGCTCACCCCCTATGCCGAGCAGATCGCCGGCGAGATCGTCTGGCTCTACTGGGACGACAACGACGCCACCCGGGCCTGCGGCAGCGGTGCGCGCTGGGCGAACGCCACCGCCGCCGGCGCGGCCGGCGTCCTCATCGGCACCGAGGACCCGATCTTCGCCGCCGGTATCGCCGGTGACGCGCAGACGCCCGGCGGCCAGCTGACCGCCGCCACCACCGACCTCCTGCTGCCGGAGATCGAGGCCGGCACGCTCGAGGTGCGGGTCGGCCCGTCCTACACCGGCGCCGAGTTCGTCGCCGACCCCACCGTCGCCGACACCCTCAACCCAGGGTCCTCCCGCGGCGCCCACGGCTCGCTCGGAGTGGTCAAGCCGGACGTCGCCGCGCCGGGGACCTCGATCTCCTCGGCAGCGTCCGGGGCCGGCACGCTCGCGCACACGCTCACCGGGACATCGATGGCCTCGCCGCACGTGGCCGGCATCGCCGCGCTCGTCCGCGGCGCGAACCCGACGTGGACCCCGGTCGAGGCCAAGGCCGCGATCATGAACACCGCCGTCCACGATGTCCTGCGCGACCCCGGCCCCAGCGGGCCGCTGTTCGGTCCCGAGCGGATCGGCGCCGGACGGGTGGACGCCCGTGAGGCTGTCACCACCGGTGCTATCGCCTACGACTCCGCTGCGCCGGACCTGGTGTCGGTGAACTTCGGGGTCGTCGACGTCGGCGAGGAGACCGTCGTCGCGAGTCGCACCATCACCGTGGAAAATGTCGCGTCCCGCGCCCCCGTGCGGTTCCTGCCGCGGTTCGAGGCGGCCTCGACCACCGGCGGTGCGACCATCACGACCTCGCCGGCCTCCATCACGGTGCCGCCGGGCCGCAGCCAGACGGTGACGGTGACCCTCACCGCGGACCCGGCGACCCTCGCCCGGGAGATCGACCCGACGTCCGACCCCGACTCCGGTATCGGCGTCGCCCGGGAGTTCGTCGCCACGCTCGCCGGCCGGGTCGTGCTCGCCCCTCGGGGCGAGGGCGACACCCTGGTGGTCCCGGTCCACGCCGCCCCCCGGCTCGTCTCCGAGGTGTCCGCCGAGCCGGTCGTGATGCCGGCCGCCGACGCGCTCAGCGCTCCGCTCGAGCTCACCGGCCGCCCGGTCGACTCCGGCGGCTGGACCTCGCTGGCCTCGGTGCTCGAGCTCGTCGCCACCAGCCCGAAGCTGGAGGCGTCCCCGGGCATCGCGACGTCGCCGACGCAGGTGGCGGCGGGCGACATCCGGTACGTCGGAATGATGTCGACCGCGCCGCAGCTCGAGGCAGCCGGTGAGGCCCCCTGGCTCGGCTACCTCGGTGTCGGCATCGCGGTGGAGGGCGAGTGGCCCACCCTCGGCACGACCACGGTGCCGGTCATCGACACCGACCTCGACGGCGACGGCGTGCCCGACCTGCAGACGGTGGTGCAGAAGTACGACACCACGGTCGACGTCACGCTCGCGATCACCTTCGACTACGAGACCGGGCAGTCGATCTCCCTCTCCGCGATCAACGGGACGTGGGGCGACGTCGACTCGACGGTGTTCGACAACAACGTGCTCGTCGCCCCGATCCCGCTCGGGCTCATCGAGCCCGGCACGGTGCCGACGTTCACGGTGTGGACCTCCTCGCAGTACGCCCCCAGCGGTGACGGCGTCATCGACTCCGTCGAGCCGGTGAGCTACGACCCCTATGCCCCGGACGTGTGGACGACCGGCGGTGAGCTCAACGCGATGTGGTCCCCCACCGGCACCGATCTCACCGTCCACCGCGCCGCCGGCGCCACCGAGCCTGGCCCGCTGCTCGTGCTGCACTCGCACAATGAGCTCGGGGCGCGCGCGCAGGTCGTCGACATCACCGTCCCCGAGGTGGAGACCACGCCGACGACGACGACGCTCACCGTCACCGGGGAGCCGGTCGTCGGCTCCGAGCTCGCGCTGAGCGCAACCGTCGCACCCGCCGAGGCGGAGGGCACGGTGACCTTCCACGACGGCGAGCACGAGCTCGGCTCGGCCACGGTCGAGGCCGGCTCAGCGAGCATCGCCACCCCCCTCGGTGCCGGCAGCCACTCGCTGACCGCCGCGTTCGTCCCGGAGTCCGAGCTGTGGGAACCCTCCGTGAGCGAGCCGGTCGTCGTCGATGTCGCGGCCGCGCCGTCGCGCACGACGCTGCGGCTCGGCAGCCGGCTCGGGACCTACGGCACCAGCACGACGGCGCAGGTGACCGTCGACGCCGACGCAGACGCGCCGTCAGGCACCGTGGAGATCCGTGAAGGTGACGAGGTGATCGCCGCCGGTGAGCTGGTCATCGACGGGAGGACCGGGCAGCTGACGCTCGACCTGCCGGCCGACCTGGCCGCCGGCACCCACCGCCTCACCGCCGTCTACACCGGCGGCGGCGAGGTCGCCGCCTCCACGAGCACCACGACCAGCTACACGGTGCGGCCGCTGGTGTCACGGGTGAGCATCAGCGCCGAGTCCTGGCAGGTGCCGCGGGGCACCGCGCCGGAGATCACCGTCGAGGTGCTCGGTCGCGGGCAGGCACCGGTGCCGACCGGATCGGTGCAGGTCTACGCCGGGCTGCGGCACGTCGCCACGGTGCCGCTGCAGGCGGACGGTACCGCCGACGTCCAGCTGCCGGCGCTGAGCTCGCTCACGATCGTCTCCGCGATCTACACCGGTGACGACGGCTACCTGCCGGGCCTGGACCTCGCCACCGTCCGGGTGCGCTGATGAGGCGTGGGGGGGGGGGGGGNCACGATCGTCTCCGCGATCTACACCGGTGACGACGGCTACCTGCCGGGCCTGGACCTCGCCACCGTCCGGGTGCGCTGATGAGGCGTGGTTCGGCCGCGTCTGCGGCCGAACCACGCCTGCGGCCCGTAGCCTGACGCCATGAGCGACACCGGTTTCGGTGACTTCGAGTTCGAGCGCAAGTTCGTCGTGCGCGAGCTGCCGGCGCAGCTGCGCGACGAGCCGGGCCCCTCGGTCATCGTCCAGAGCTACTTCCTCGCCGCCGACGGGTACGCCCTGCGCATCCGTCTCCAGGGCCCGGCCCCGGACGAGCCGCTGCCCGTCGAGGTCGACGAGTACGACGTGCTCGAGCGGCTCGCCGACTCGTTCACCTTCTGCGCGCTGACCGCCAAGGGTCCGTACGTGGGCGGCACCCGTTACGAGGCGGAGCGCGAGCTCGACGTCACCGCCGGGCTGGCGATGGTGCGCCTCGGTGGTGACCTCGTCGCCAAGCTCCGCTACTCGCTGTGGCTGGGGACCGACGGCTGGGTGATCGACTCGTTCCTCGGCCGCAACCACCCGCTGATCATCGCTGAGTGCGAGCGCGGTGGCCCGGTCACCGACCTGACCATCCCGGACTTCTGCGTCACCGAGGTCACCGACGACGCCCGGTTCGCCAACGACTCCCTCGCGGGCACCCCGTTCCGGCACTGGAGCGCGAGCTTCGGGCGTCAGCTGGCCGCGGACGGGCCGCGCTTCCTCCAGGAGTTCGGCCGCAACGAGCTGGGCGCGCACAGCTGACCTGGTGACCTGCGCCCGCGCGCTGCGGCCGGCGGGTGGGCATGATGGTGCCATGGCGACGGCAGCCGAACGCGTGAGCCGGGCGATGGCCCGGCTCGACCGCCGCGCGTTCCTGCCGGCCGACCAGCACCGGTTCGCCGACCTCGACCTTCCGCTGGCCCTGGGGCACGGTGCCACGTGCTCGCAGCCGACCACGGTGGCGCGGATGCTCGAGCTGCTCGACCCGTGCCCCGGCCACCAGGTGCTCGACGTCGGCAGCGGCTCGGCCTGGACCACCGCGCTGCTCGACCTGCTCACCGCGCCCGGCGGCAGTGTCCACGCCGTCGAGCTGGAGCCTGAGCTGGTGAGCATCGGAACCGCGAACCTGCGCGCGGCGGGCGTCACCGGACCGGTGGTCCGGCTGGCGGCGTCGGGGGTGCTGGGTGACCCCGACGCCGCGCCGTTTGACCGGATCCTGGTGTCCGCCGAGGCGGACTCGCTGCCGGCGGAGCTCGTCGCGCAGCTCGCCGACGACGGCCGGATGGTCATCCCGGTCGCGGGCCGGATGACGGTCGTCGACCGGTCCGACGGCGAGACGCAGACCCGCGCCGAGGGCACCTACCGGTTCGTGCCGCTCCGTCAGGAGCCCGACGGCTGACCGTGAGAGCGGCGGGTGCCGAACGGCGTCGGCTCCCTACGCGCTTGACGGCTGGGCGACCTGGCCGGTGCGGCGCGAACGGTCCACGAGCCGACGGGTGACTTTCTCGAGCGGGAGGAAGGCGAACCAGCACACCACCGTGGGCAGGAAGTGGATGCCCATGGCCACGAAGGTGGCGAGGTGGAAGGCGAAGAAGCAGCCGATGGCCAGGTAGAGCCACCGCCCTCGCAGGAAGAGCACGACCGGCGAGAGGATCTTAAGAATGAGGGAGCCCCACTGGGCCGCCCGCAGCAGCATCGGGTACTCCAGCGTCCAGCGCACCAGGTCCGATCCCCGCCGCACGATCGCCCAGGTCAGTACCGAGCCGTTGGCCCAGGTGACCAGGCTTCCGGCGCGTGACCACTTGGCGAACACCGAGCCGAAGTAGGTGAGCACGGTCGCGAGCTGGATGCAGCGAAATGCCCATCCGGCTGCCTGGGACAGGCGGTGATCGCGGTAGTGGGCGACTCCGATCGTCGGCAGGACGAGCGTGGTGACCATCAGGGCCATGTGGTCGTGCTGGACGTAGGAGAAGCCCTGGGAGTTCAGCGCCCAGATCCAGAAGGTGACCGTCGCGCCCCAGCCGGCGAGGCGTTGCACCCTGCCCGCGATGGCGAGCACGCAACAGGCGATGAGCGCGGCCAGCAGCCCGTAGGAGATCTCGGTGCTCAGGGGCGGCAGTTGGACCAACCGGGCCAGGAGCGTGGGTTGGTACAGCTCGGGGACGTAGGAGTGCTGGACGACGTCGTTGAAGTTGTAGAGCACGTCCCAGATGACGAAGGCATAGATCAGGGCACGAAACGCTGCCACCCGGGCCAGCGGGACGGGACGGGTCAGCCAGCGCCGCACCGCGCCCACGTCAGTCCCCCTCCATCGCGGTGGACTCCCAGCGCAGCAGCTCGATCTGCTCGGGCTCCCCGACCACGTAACCGTTCTCCAGCTGTTGAACCGAACGCATGAGGTAGAGCGTCTCGATCAGGGGTGCGCCCGGATCGAGGGCGGCACGCGAGTCGACGACGGCCTGCATGAGCTCTGGACGAGCCAGGATGCGGTCCAGCTGGCCCTCGATCTCGGCTCGTGCCACACCGATCGACCGCTCGTTCATCGCGATGCGCTGGCCGTCGCCAGCGGCGGTGTCGGCAAGCAGGTAGGTCGAACGGATGGTGCCGTTGAGGTCTCGTGCCGTGGCGTACTGCGACAACGTGCCGAGGGGGAACAGGTCGTTGGTGTCGGCGAGCTGCCCGTAGCCGAGCACACCCAAGGCGGCAACCATCGCGACGACTCGAGTCACCAGGCCCGCAGTGGACAGCCGCTGGGCGTCAGCGTTGGTGGGAGGTGACGTCACGAGCCGGCCCTGTGTGGCGACCTCGGTCTCGTTCGGCACCGGCCCCGTCCATTCATGATCAGCAGCGTATCGGCGCGACGCGGCCGCAAAGTGGGTACCGGCACGCGATCACGACCAAGCGCGGCTCGATTCGCCGCGCTTGGTCGTCGTTCGGCCGTACCCCGACGGTGAGGGCGACTGCCGGATCAGGCGGCGTCGGTCTCGCAGGTGGCGGTGAGCTCGTCCTGCGCGGCGGCCGAGCCCGCGACGTCGATCGAGGTGAGGTCCGGGAACTGCGGCTCCTCGCCCTCGCTCATCGCCTCGTTGTAGGCGGTCACGGCCTCGCTGAACGGGGCCTTGATCTCGTCGAGGAGCGTGGCGACGGACTCCGGCGCGGTGCGGGACAGCTCGGTGAGGCGCTGCTCGAGGACGTTGACCTCGCTGTAGGAGGCGGGGTCGATGACCTCGCCGCCGGAGAGTGCCGAGCGGGCCGCGTCGGAACGCTCCGCCAGCGGCGTGCCGGTGCCGGCGAAGAACGCCTCGCAGGCGGTGGTCTGGGCGTCGTCCGTGGGTGCCGAGGCGGTGGCGTCCTCGTCCGGTGTGGACGAGCTGCAGCCGGCGACGAGGACGAGGAGCAGGGCACTGGGGGCGATGAGGCGACGGATCATGGCTCTGACACTATGCCGCCGAGGGGCTGCGGCTCACGTTGATTTCAGCGGCGCCGTCTGCCGGAGAATGGCGCGTGCTTGCAACGAAAAGTCGTTCCGAACCGGCTGTCGACGAGCAGTGCGACATGGGTCACACGGCGACGGTCACTCCGCCGAGCGCTGCCGGCGAACGGCGTTGACGATGAGCGCTCCGACGCTCCCGACGGCCACCACGCCGATGGCGACGACGGCCCACGTCGGCAGCCCGGAACCGTCGTCGGTCGCGGCTGGCGTCGACGTGGCGGACGCCTCCGGGTCGGCGGTGGTGGCCTCCGTCGTCGGCTCCGGCGCGGGCGCCGCGGCGTCGGTGGTGGGCTCGTCGGCTGCCGGCTCTGTAGGCTCGGGCTCGGCGGCCTCGACGGTGAACCCGATGCGGCCCTCGATCGGGTGGCCGTCGCTCGAGGCGACCCGCCAGACGGCGGTGTACTCCCCGGCCGGCAGCGGGTCCGTGATGTCGGCGCGGACCTCGGTGCCCTCGACGACCCCTTCTGCCTCGACCACCGGCTCGCCGTCCGCGTCCTCGACGACGATGGCGGACCCGACGGCGAGCGGCGGGTTGTTGAAGGTCAGCGACACCTCCGCCGGGGACTCGGGCAGCACCTGCCCGTCCTCCGGTGAGGACGCGATGAGCATGTCGTGAGCGACTGCGGTGGGCGCGAGGAGCCAGCCGGTCAGCGCGACCAGGACGGCGACGAGCAGGACGCGGGCACCACGAGAGGAGTCGACGGAAGGCATGACGCCATCCTAGGCAGGAGCCGGCAGGCGACCGTTCACCGGCGTGTCAGCCGTCGGTGGCCCGTTGGGCGACCTGGTAGCCGTGGCTGTCGAGCACGACCTCGTAGGACGTACCGGGATGCTTCCCCTCGGCGTAGCTCGCGGCGTCCGCCGGCGGGTTGTCGCCCCAGGTCGAGCCTTCGCGGTCGATGACGTAGTAGTCGGCGGCGGGGTTGTCGGCGGTGCCGGACCACAGCGTGGTGGTCGTCGGGACGAGGTAGGCCAGCAGCGCGATGTCGCTGGCGACGGTGGCGCCTTCCGGGATGAGCTCGAGCACCTCCCGGGCACCCTCGGCGCGGCTCGGCACCCGGTAGGTCTCGGCGTCCAGCAGGCCGACCACCGGCAGGTCCGGCGCGGTGAGGACGACTGCCAGCAGCGTGCCGGTGACGGCGACCCGCGTCCGGGTGCGGTGGGACCAGCGGTCCGGTGCCGAGCGGACCACCGCGTCCGCGGTGTCCGCGGTGTCCGCGGTGTCTTCGGCGGCCGGCGCCGGGTCGCGGCCTCGGGACACTCCGGCGCGCGGCCCGACCGCGTCGAGCAGGGCGGCGGCCGCCAGCGGCATGAGGACGGCGTCGTAGTGCCACAGCCACGTCCAGTAGAACGAGACGTCGCCGAGGAACCGCCAGGCGAGGGTGGGCAGCGCCGCGAGCAGGATCGGCGAGCGCAGCCCGACGACGCCCGCGGCGAGCACGAGCAGCAGGACGGTGACGACCTTCTCGCCGGGGCCGAGGAACGCGGCGAGGGTGCCGAGCGGGTCACCGAGGGCATCCCCGACCGACAGGTTGTCGGTGTAGTCCCACTGCCCCCGCGGGTTGAGTGCGGGCAGGATCACCGTCGTGGCCAGCAGGAACCAGCCGGCGCCCCAGGCTGCCAGCCCGATGCCCTCCCGGGTGGCGCCCCGGCGCCAGATGATCAGGCCGAGGACGGCGACCAGGAGGCCGAGGTCCTCCTTGACGAAGACGACGAGCCCGAGCCACACCACCGCAGCACGCCATCGGCTCTCCAGCAGGGCAGCGAGGCCGAACGTCAGCAACGGCAGCGCGAAGGCGATCTCGTGGAACTGGGTGCGCACCGCGCCCTGGAGCCCGAATGACAGCGCGTACCCGACGGCGACGAGGACGCCGGGCCGGCGTCCCAGCCAGCGCACCGCCAGCGCCGTCACCGGCCAGGTAGAGACACCGACGAGGAGCGCCTGGACCACGAGCAGCGTGAGGCCGGAGGGGAACAGCCGGTACACCGGGCCGAGGAGCACGAGGATCGGGTGGAAGTGGTCGCCGAGGAGGTTGAAGCCCGGTCCCTTGATCGGCACGATCGGCGCCTCGAGGTGCGCGTAGGCCTTGGCGAGCTGGGTGAAGATCGCCAGGTCCCAGGACGGTGAGTACCAGCTGCGCCACTGGGTGACGGCGACGAGGAGGTAGACGGCGGTCGCCACGGCGGCGACCACCCAGGCCTCGCGGCGCGGCCGTCGGGACACGCGCGTCGGCGTGGTGGTTGTGGCCGTTCTCGCCGTCACACGTCGCCCCGGCGCTGGAGGTAGCGCAGCGCCACCCAGCCGATCGGCACCCTCGCCCAGAAGGTCAGCACCCGGAACACCAGCGCGGTGGAGAAGGCGACGCCGGCGGGGATCCCGCTGACCGTGAGGCCGGCGGTCAGCGCCGCCTCGACCGGCCCGATGCCACCGGGGGAGGGGACCGCCGCGCCGACAGTGTTGGAGGTGAGGTAGGTGATCGCGAGGGTGGTCGGCGCCAGCGTGTAGCCGAACGCGGCCAGCGCCGCACCGAAGGACGCGACGTAGCCGATGGTCATGATGAGGTTGCCGCCGATCCCCATGAGCAGCCGGCTGGGGCTGCCGACCACCCACAGCAGGCGTGGCCACACCTGCTGCAGCGTGGGCCCGACCTTCAGCCACAGCCAGCTGCGCAGCGGCGGGACGAGCAGGACGATCGCGACGAGCGCGACGGTGGTGACCGCGACCGCGTTCACCGCGCCGGTGGGCAGCGAGAGGGTCCCGGCGGAGCCGGTGATGAGTGCCATGGCGACGAGCAGCAGCACCGTGGTGACGAACTGCGAGACCTGCACGAGTGTGACGGTGGCGACCGCCAGCGGCATCTTCACCTTCTGCTTGGTGAGGAAGCGCAGGTTGAGGGCGGCGGGGCCCACCCCGGCGGGTGCGACGAGGGTGACGACGCCGGCGGCGGCCTGCACCAGCGTCGTGCGCACCAGCCCCAGCCGTTCCGGGGAGAAAGCCACCAGGCCCATCGCCGATCCGAGGTAGGTGATGACGCCGAGGACGAAGGTGGCCAGCAGCCACCACGGGTTGGCGTCGCGGGCGGCCGCGACCACCTGCTCGAAGTTGAGCGATCCGAGGAGCAGCCAGACGGCGACGACCGCGATGGAGACCATGACCACGGTTCGAACGCTGAACCGCGCGAGCCGGACCGGCTCGACGTCTGCTGCCGGGACCTCGTCGACCAGCCGGGCGCGCAACGAGTTGAGCAGCTCCCGTGGTTTGCCGGCCGCCGCGCGGGCCTGCCCGGTGAGGATCACCGGCTGCAGCAGCGGCGCCAGCGCGGCGAGCTGGCCCGACCTCAGGCTGCGGCTGGCGCTGGCCAGCGCCCGTTCCTCGCCGACGTGGATCGCGGTGAGGGCGAGCAGCTGCGCCTGGTCCAGCCGGCGGGTGAGCTCGGCGGAGGCGATCTCGCCGTTCTCCCAGTCGGTCAGCCACACGGCGGCGTCAGTCCCGACGAGGATGGCACCGGTGGTGAGGTCCTGGTGGGCGATCCCGGCGACGTGGGCGGTGCGCAGCTCGGACCACATCGCGTCGAGGACGTCGTCGCCGACGTCCTCGGGATCCATGTCGACCAGCCGGCGGGCGCCGGGGATGTGCTCGCTGACGAACAGGACGGAGTCACTGGCCTCGGCGAGGCCCACGAGTGGCGGGATGCGCACCCCGGCCCGCTCCGCGGCGTACGCGAGCAGCACTGCACGGTCAGCGGTGTCGCGGAGCGTCGCGCTGCGGCGGTGGGCCAGGCCCCGCACCCGCAGCGTGCTCCACAGCGAGGAGAGGTAACCGACGACGTGGCGGTCGCCGTCGAGCACGGTGACGTACCAGCGCTTGCCGGCGGTGTCGTGGACCGAGTAGACGCGGTGCGCGCCGAGCGCGTCGAGCGTCACGCCGCCCGGCGCGGCGAGGTCGGCGATGACCGTCGCGGGGTCGACGAGCGCGTCGGGGACGATCGTGTCGGGGCGCCGAGGCGCACCGCCGGCACGCGTCGGTGTGGCGCCGTCGTCCTTCGCGGCAGTGGCCATGGTGGGCGCCGGCGGCTCGGCGGCCACCGGCGTGCTGATGTCCAGCCCCTGCTCGGTGTAGCCGATGGGCGCGGTTGTCGTCACCGTCCAGGCTTGCGGCTCGCCCTCGGTGGCGTCCAGCCGGACCACGCGCGCCGGGTCGAGCCCCGCGCGCCGCAGCCCGCGCACCAGGCTGACGCCGGTGGCGCGCACGTTGAGGACGCCGGCGGCGTAACGCATGCCGAGCCCCACCGCCCGACCGAGCAGCACCGTGACGACCGCGCCGGGCAGCGTCAGCGCGCCGCGGAGCACGCTGAGCACGATCACGCCCCACAGCAGGCTCCACGACCAGCGCACCGCGCGGCGCCGCCCTCGCGGCCCCACGGTGGTCAGCAGCGCGGCGAGGGCGGCGACCACCGGGTTCATCGCGACGACCCGATGGCCCTCGGTGGTGATCGTCAGCCCGATGGTCAGCGCGGTGGCGCCGTAGGTGTCGAGCAGGAACGCGGCACCGGCGGTGACGAGCGCGGCGACGATGCCCGCGGTGAGCGCCTCGAGCGCGGTGCGCCACCGCCGTCGGACCAGCTCAAGGGCGAGGACGACGAGCGGCACGAAGAAGGTGACGAGCCCTTCGAGGATCGTCACCGGCAGCAGGAGGAGCTGACGGAGCACCGCGGCGACGGCGGACTGCACGTCCTCGGTGACGCCGATCGCGGTCGCGTGGGCGTACACCGCGAGGAGGAGCACGACGGCGATACCCACGCCGGAGCCGATGAGCTCGACGAGGTCCCTGGCCCGGCGGACCCGCACCTCGGGGAAGTCGACGAGCAGGACGCGGCTGCGGGGAGTGGTGTCCTCCGGCCGCCGCGAAGTGCTGCCAGGACGGAGGTTGCTCCAGGATGCGGTCGCGGGGACGGTGAGGTCGGTGGCGCCCCCAGGTTCCGTCATGCGCCCGAGTTTAGGCGCACCGGTCACCGAAGACGTTGCACGGCCCGCGGCTCAGCCCACGCCAAGGTGGCGCAGGACCGTCGCCGGCAGCAGCGCGTAGCCGACGAACGCGACGACGTCGAGCAGGGTGTGGGCGATGACGAGCGGGCCGGTGCGCCGTCGTCGGCGGTAGTACTCGGCGAACACCAGGCCCATCGCGAGGTTCGCGAAGAACGGGCCGATGCCCTGGTAGAGGTGGTAGCCACCGCGCAGCACGCTGCTGGTGACGACGATGGCGACCGGTCGCCAGCCGAGCTGCTCGAGCCGCTCGGTGACGTAGCCGACGGCGATCACCTCCTCGAGCAGGCCATTGGCCAGTGCGGAGAGGATGAGGACGGGCACCACCCACCAGTAGGCGTCGAGCGCGGCGGCGCGGATCTCCACCGTGATGCCCAGGGCGCGGCCCAGGCCGTAGAGCGCGAGGCCCGGGACCCCGATGACGGCGGCGAGCCCCACCCCGACCCCGAGGTCGCGCGCCGGCCGGCTGAAGTCGAGCCCGACCCGGTGCACGGCGCGGCGGCCGGGCTCGCTCAGCAGGTAGAGCGCGAGGAGGACCGGCAGCACCTTGAAGCCGATGCCGAGCAGCTGGTAGACGAGGTCGAGGTAGGGCCGAGACGACCGGGACGCGTTGAGGGTCGCGGACTGCTGCCCCAGCGGCGGCCCGGCGGTGAGCCGGGCGACGATGTTGACGACGGCGTAGACGGCGGACTGGCCGAGGGACAGCCCGAGCACGATCCAGATCTCGGCGCGTATCCGCGACCGGCGCCAGGTGGGGTCCACGGTCCGGTTATAGCAGGCCTTCCGGTGCGGGTCCTCGCGGGGCCGCCTGCCCGCCCGGGTCGTCGACGACCCGTCGCCCGGCTCGCCCCTTCCACTCACCAAACCCCTGTTCGAAGGGGCGAGCGGTGATCGAGGGGGGCGGCCCGAGCGACGTTGCGTTTCTCAGTCGTCGACGTGGATCGCGGTGACGGTGTAGCCGGCCTCGTCGACGGCGGCGCGCAGCGCGTCCTGGTCGAGCACGGCATCGGAGACCACGGTCGCCTCGGAGGTCCCGCCGTCGCGCAGGATCACGCTGACCTTGCTGACGTCGGGGACGGCAGAGAGCTCCTCGGTCACCGCGGCGACGCAGTGCGCGCAGGTCATGCCCTCGACGTCGATGACGGTGGTGCGGTCGACGGGCGACGGGTCGTTGCTCATGGTCTCTCTCCCGGATAGGTGTGGCGCCATAGTGGCGCACATCAGCGTGCGACCGCCAGGACGGCGCCGCACGCGGGCCGGCCGCGGACGTGTCGGCAGCAGGTCGGTGCACTCTGAAAGACTGAGGGCATGAGTGAGCACAACGCCTCCGTCCCGGTCACCTCCGCACTCGCCACGACGACGGCGAGCGCTACCGCCGCGCCCGGCCGCAACCGGGTGGAGCTTGCGGGGATCGAGCCACCGATCGCGCTGGGGCCGCTCGACGGCCGCTACCGGCCGATCGTCGCGCCGCTCACCGAGCACCTGTCGGAGGCCGCGCTCAACCGCGCCCGCCTCGACGTCGAGGTCTCCTGGCTGGTCCACCTCACCACCACCGGTGCGCTGCCCGGCGCGCCGTACCTGGACGACGCCGACATCGCCTACCTGCGCGGCGTCGTCGACTCGTTCGGCGCGGCGGAGATCGCCGAGCTCGCCGAGATCGAGGCGGAGACCCGCCACGACGTCAAGGCCGTCGAGTACTTCCTCAAGCGGCGGCTGGCCGCGGCCCGCGACGTCCTGGGGGAGGGCTCGGTGCTGCCGGACGTCGGCGAGATCGTCCACATCTTCTGCACCAGCGAGGACATCAACAACCTGTCCTACGCGCTGACCATCCGTGACGCCGTCCGCCAGGTGTGGCAGCCAGCGGCGATCGCGCTCGTCGGCGAACTGGCGGCGCTGGCCAAGGACAACGCCGAGATCCCGATGCTCTCGCGCACCCACGGGCAGACCGCGACGCCGACCACGCTCGGCAAGGAGCTCGCGGTGCTCACCGCTCGGCTGCGCCGGCAGCTGCGGCGGATCTCGCTCACCGAGTTCAACGGCAAGATCAACGGCGCGACCGGCACCTACGGAGCGCATGCCATCGCGGTGCCGGAGACCGACTGGCAGGCGGTGTCACGGTCCTTCGTGGAGGGCCTCGGCCTCACCTGGAACCCGCTGACCACCCAGATCGAGCCCCACGACTGGCAGGCCGAGCTCTACGCCGACGTCGCGCGGTTCAACCGCATCCTGCACAACCTGTGCACCGACGTGTGGACGTACATCTCGTTGGGCTACTTCCGCCAGCGGCTGTCCGCGCAGGGCTCGACCGGCTCCTCGACGATGCCGCACAAGGTCAACCCGATCCGGTTCGAGAATGCCGAGGCGAACCTGGAGATCTCCAGCGCACTGCTCGACACCCTCGGTGCCACGCTGGTCACCTCACGCCTGCAGCGCGACCTCACTGACTCCACCACGCAGCGCAACATCGGGGTGGCCCTGGGGCACTCGTTGCTGGCGATCGACAACGTGCGCCGCGGGCTCGCGGGGCTGGACGTCGACGTCGACGCCATGGCGCGCGACCTCGACGACTCGTGGGAGGTGCTCGGCGAGGCGATCCAGTCCGCGATGCGGGCGGCCTCCGTCGCGGGCGCCGAGGGGATGGCCGACCCCTACGAGCGGCTCAAGGAGCTCACCCGCGGCCGGCGGGTCGACGGCGAGGGCATGCGTGAGCTCATCGCCGGCCTCGGCCTGCCCGAGGAGACCGCCCAGCGCCTGCTCGCCCTCACCCCCGCCACCTACACCGGCCTCGCCGCAAGCCTGGTCGACCACCTCGACGACCTCCCC
The DNA here is from genome assembly GCF_036421875.1 of Georgenia sunbinii. Lineage (NCBI taxonomy): Bacteria > Bacillati > Actinomycetota > Actinomycetes > Allobogoriellales > Allobogoriellaceae > Georgenia > Georgenia sunbinii. The sequence goes on from NZ_JAZGOL010000002.1 coordinate 265,638, forward strand.
TAACCCCGCCCGGGATTGTCAGCGAGAGCGGGATTGTCCGCGACAGCCGACTTGTCCGCGAGAGCCGATTTGTCCCCGAGAGCTGACTTGTCCGCGACAGCTGACTTGTCCGCGACAGCTGACTTGTCTGCGAGAGCGGGATTGTCCGCAGCGCACTCGACGGGCAAACGGGCTCGAACGTGGAGAATCCTGCTCTCAGGGACGGGTGTACGTGGACAATCCCGCTCTCGGTGAGGGGGAGGCGCGAGGGGCGTGGACAATCCCGCTCTCGGCGAAGGGGGGAGGCGCGAGGGTGGGCGTGGACAATCCCGCTCTCGGTGAAAGAGGGGGAGGGGTCAGCGGGGGCGGTCGGCGAGCACGGCGCGTAGGTGCTCGACGAGGCCCTCGCAGGCGGGGGCCAGCTCCTCGTAGGTCGTGACGAAGTCCCGCTCGTCCCCGAAGTAGGGGTCGTCGACCTCGAGCTCGCCGGTCTCCCGAGCCACCGGGTCGAAGTCGCGCAGCAGCCGGATCTTGGCGGCTGCCTCGTCCGTCGGCGCGAGGGCTCGCAGGTGGCGCTCGTGGCTGCGGTCGAGGGCGAGGACGAGGTCGACGTCAGCGAAGTCGGCGCGGATGAACTGCTCCGCCTTGTGCAGACTGCCGTCGTGTCCCCGCTCACGCAGCGTCGCGACGGCGCGAGGGTCGGCCGGGCCGCCGATGTGCCAGTCGCCGGTACCTGCGGAGACGACCCGCACCGCCTGGCCGAGACCTTCGCGGTCGAGCAGGTCGCGCAGGATCGCCTCACCCATCGGTGAGCGGCAGATGTTGCCGGTGCAGACGAAGGAGACAGTGAACGGGGTCATCTCCGCATTGTCCCAGGTCAGCGTGGCAAAGGCACATGACGGCGTGGCGCCGGCGGCGCTGTCCACAGCTCCGCCTCGGACCCTCGCCATCCTCGGGGCTCGATGGCGGCGAACGGCGGCGACGGCGCACCGGACTAGCGTCCTGCGCATCCGAGCATCCTGGAGGTGGTTATGACCGACCTCAGCTGCCTGCCGGTCGCCGTCGACCAGTGGGGCGGTGCCGGCGACGCCTGCGCTTCGGCCGTGGACGCGATCGGTGCCCTCACCGAGATGCAGGCGTCGCTACGAGCGGCCTTCCCGGAGCACTGGCGGTCGGTGGCCGCAGACGGCTTTGCTGACCGGCTCACCGAGCTGCTGGTCGGCTGCGCCCGGGTCCTCGACGCCGTCGAGGAGGTGTACGGCCTGGCCCGGCAGATGGCCGAGGACGTCGCGACGTCACACCCGGCGGCCGGCTGATGCTCTTCCACGCCCACGATGGAGACGGCGCCCCCGCCGCTCTCCGAGACCCGTACGCGATGGCGGTGCACGTCCGTGGCGGCGTCGGCCACCAGCGGTATGACACCGAGGAGCTGGTACGGATCGAGCAACGGCTCGACGACGTACGCCGCGGCGGCGACCACGCCCGGGGTGCGCTCGAGGCGATCCGTCACGACGTCGACCTCGACGCCGACCTCGCACCCACCGCCGCCCGGCTCGTGCACGGCGCGATCGACGAGGCCGTCCATGGGCCCGTGGGGCTGGAGCACCTCCGCTCGGAGGTCGATGAGCTCCACATCGCCCTGCGGTACGCCCGGCTGACCTACGAGGAGGCCGAGGCAGCGGCTACCGCCCACGCCGCGGTGCCCTCGGCGATCAGCTACTTCGCGGCGCTCCTCGACCCGCTCCACCTGCCGAGCACGCTGGGCAGCACCCTCGGGGCCGCGCTGCTCGTCGGGCGGCTGCCGGTACGGCCGCCGAGCACGACGTTCGGCCGAATCGGGGCCGCGGCGTCGGAGCTGCTCAACTGGGCGATCGGTGACGACACCCTGCCGCCGGACGCGATCGCGCTCGACCGTGCCGTGCGCGAGCTCGGCGAGGGCGGGCAGCACATCCTGCCGTGGTTCCTGCTGCCGGGGACGTGGACCTACGACGGCCGGCGGTTCGACGTCGAGCAGCTCACCCGGGCCCAGCGCCTGCTCGTCCCGGTCGTCACCGGCTGGCACCTCGTCAGCGGGCGTCGGCCGCGCGGTGCCCCGGACGCCGCGCTGGACGTGCTCGCCGTCGAGCCGCCCCACCCGGTGCCGGTGACCACCGACCTGCCGACGACGGTGGCCGCGCTCCACGCCATCCATATCGGCGACGACGACGTCGAACCGGGCAGCATCCAGCTGCGCCGCGCCGACCACCCCGATGGCTCGCGCAGCTGGGTGCTGCTGCTGCCGAGCACGCAGGCGCTGGGGCTCGGCGGCCGCAACCCGGTGGACAACCTCACGAACTTCGAGACCTACGCCGGCGCCGTCAGCGACGTCGAGATCGGCGCCATCCGCGCGATGGAGCTGGCGGGGGTAGCGCCCGGCGAGGCGATCGCCGTCGTCGGGTTCAGCCAGGGCGGGCTCACCGCGATGCGGCTGGCCGCCGACCCGCTCGTGCGCAGCAGGTACGACATCCGCGCGGTGGTCACCGCCGGGTCGCCGGTGGGGCACCTGCCGACCCCGGCCGAGACCGAGGTGCTCAACCTCGAGCACATGGAGGACGTCGTCGTCGGCCTGGACGGCACGTCCAACCCCGCGGAGCTGCACCGCACGACGGTGAGCCGCGCGCTGACCACCGGGGAGCACGGCGCGCTGGACTTCAGGGTGCCGCTGACCACCGCGCACTCGATCGACGCCTACGCGCAGACCGCCGCCCTCGCGCTGGCCTCCGGCGACCCGTCCGTCGGCCACCTGGACGCGCGGCTGGCGGAGATCACCGGCCGCCCGGGGACACCGGTGACGGCGACGACGTACCGGCTCGAGCGGGCCGGCTGAGCGCTACCGCTTGCTCGGCAGCAGCGCGTTGAGGAGCCAGCTCGCCAGCGAGATGATCACGCCCGCGGCAAGCGCCCACCAGAAGCCGTCGACGTGGAGGCCGAACTCGGTGAAGCCCGAGAGCCAGCTCGTCAGCAGCACCATCAGCGCGTTGACGACGAGCGTGAACAGGCCCAGCGTGATGATCGTCAGCGGCAGCGCGAACAACGACACGACCGGTTTGATGACCAGGTTGACCAGCGTGAAGATCAGCGCGATGACGGCGATGACGAGGACCTGGTCCCAGCCGTCACCGCGGTCGGCGACCGTCACGCCGCTGAGCAGCAGCGTCGACAGCCAGATCGCGACGCCGTTGATGATGAGTCGGAGGATGAATCCCATGTAGCGATGGTGCCATCCTGCTGGCCTGCGATGTCAGGCCTCACGAACTGCCGGGGCCACCGCCGGCGGCGACCAGCCCCTGCTCGTAGGCGGCGATGACCAGCTGAGCGCGGTCGCGGGCATGCAGCTTGGCCAGCAGGCTGCCGATGTGGGACTTGACGGTGCCCATCGAGACAATGAGTGTCTGGGTGATCTCGTGGTTGGACAGGCCACGCCCGACGAGGGTGAGTACCTGCCGCTCCCGGCTGGTGAGCACGTCGCACGCCGGCGCGGGCGACGGGACCGGGCGCTGAAGATAGTGCTCGATGAGGCGCGCGAGGATGCGCGGCGCGAACAGTGATTCACCGGCGTGGGTCCGCCGGACAGCCTCGGTGAGCTCCTCGGGGACGGCGTCCTTGAGAAGGAACCCGCTGGCGCGGGCGCGCAGAGCGGCATCGACGTACTCGTCCAGCTCGAACATGCTGAGCACGAGGATCCGGACGGCGGTCAGCGCCGGGTCGGCGGTGATCCGGTGGGTGGCGTCGATACCGTCGCCACCGGGCATCCGGATGTCCATGAGCACGACGTCGGGGCGCAGCTCGGTGGCCTGGGCGACGGCGTCGTCACCCGTGCCGGCCTCACCGACGACGGTGATGTCGGGGGCGGCGTCGAGCACCAGGTGCAGGCTGTGACGGATGAGCGGCTGGTCGTCGACGACGAGCGCCCGGATCGGTGCGCTCACCGAAGCACCGGTCGGCTGGGCGTCTCCGGCACGCTCGCGACGAGCAGGTAGCCGCGGCCGGTGCTCTCGGTGTCCATGGAGCCCTGCAGCGCGGCGACGCGCTCGCGCAGCCCGACCAGCCCTGTGCCGGCCCCGGGCTGCGCTGTCCAGCCGAGGGCCGGACCGTCGTCGACGACGGTCGTGAGGACGGCGTCCTTCGTACGGCGCACGGTGACGCGGGCGGTGGTCGGTCCGGCATGGCGGGCGGTGTTGGTCAACGCTTCACGCACGACGGCGCACACGGTCAGCTGGGTGCCCGCGGACACCTCGCCGAGCTCGCCCACGTCGAGCTCGGCAACCACGCCACCGGCTCGGGCGGCATCGACGATCTCGGCCAGGTCGGCGAGGCTGTTTGCGGGGCGCAGCGGTGCCTCGGTCCCCGGGGTGCGCAGCAGGGCGAGCATCCGACGCAGCTCGGTGGTCGCTGCCCGGCCGCTGCGTTCGATGTCGACGAGGGCCGCAGCATGCTCGGCACCGGCGCCGGGCCCCGAAACGCTCTGGGCTGCGGCTGCCCGGACCGTGATGAGGCCGAGGCCGTGGGATGCGAGGTCGTGCAGGTCCCGGGCGATCCGTAGTCGTTCGGCCTGCGCGGCTCGTTCCGCGGCCCAGGCGGTGAGCTCGTCCTCGTAGACGCGGCGCTGATGACGACTGCGCAGCAGCGCCCAGGCCATCACCGACGCGGCGAGCACGGCGGCGACGAGCATCGTCGTCAGGACCGCGGCGGGTGGGCCGATCCCGATGGTCGAGAGCGTGAGCACCAGCAGTGCCAGCAGCAGGCCGGCGGTCAGCCAGACCCGCGAGCGCAGCACGGGCCGGTCGGCGATCTCCACCTCGCCAGCGTAGATCGCGGGTGCTCACGGCACATCGGACCTGGGTCCGACGTACCAGGGTCCGACGGCCGTCGCGAAGTCCGGACCCGGGGCCGATGTCCGCCCCGGCGCCGCCGTCGAGGCTGATGGTCATGATCCTCATCGACCAGCTCGTCAAGCGCCACGGCACCCGGACGGTCCTCGACCACGTGACATTCCGGGCCGAACCCGGACGGGTGACCGCCTTCCTCGGGGCGAACGGGGCGGGCAAGTCCTCCACCCTGCGGATCCTGCTCGGCATCGACCACCCCGACGGCGGCAGCGCCCTCGTCACCGGCCGGCCCTACCGGCAGCTGCGGTACCCGTTACGCACGGTCGGCTCGATGCTCGACGGTTCCGGTGCACACCGGTCGCGCACCGCACGTCACCACCTGTCCTGGGTCGCCCGCTCGAACCGCATCGCCCGCCACCGGGTCGCGCAGGTGCTGGAGGATGTCGGCCTCACCGACGCCGCCGATACGCGGGTCGGGCGCTTCTCGCTGGGGATGGGGCAGCGGCTGGGGCTGGCGACGGCGTTGCTCGGTGCGCCGCAGATGCTGGTGCTGGACGAGCCGGTCAACGGCCTGGACCCGCAGGGAATCCGCTGGATCCGCGACCTGCTCCGGGGACATGCGGACGCCGGGGGCACCGTGCTGCTCTCCAGCCACCTCATGAGCGAGGTCGCCGACGTGGCGGACGACCTCGTCGTCATCGCGGGCGGCCGGATCGTGACGACGGGGACGGTCGAGCAGGTCACCGCGGGGCACGCCTCGCTGGAGGCAGCGTTCTTCACCCTCACCGCCGGTGAGCACGGGGCGGCACGATGATGCTGTGGACCACGCTCGCGGCCGAGCTCCGCAAGGCGGTGTCCCTGCCGGCGGTCTGGGCCGGGCTGGCCGTCGCGCTGCTCGGATCGACCGCCCTCACCCTGCTCAACGCGGTGACCACGCGGTCGGCCATCGACGCCGGCGCGCTGCACCGCGTTGCTGACACCTCACCGGTCGAGACCGCCTTCGCGGCGATGCCGCTCGGCACCGTCGGCGCGGTCATCGTCGGCGTCGTCGTGGTCAGCAGCGAGTACGTCACCAGCGACGACGGCGGCGGCAGGCAGATCGCCGCGACCCTCGCCGCGGTGCCGCGCCGCGCCGTCGTGCTTGCCGCGAAGGCGCTGACCGTCGCCGTGCTGGTCCTCGCCGTCGCCGCGGCCACGATCCCGGTGACGGTCGCCGTCGCCGTCGGGATCATCGGCGAGGGCGGCGTGGAGACCGTCACCGTGGCAGAGGCCGCCACCCGCGGTCTTGGCGGCGCCCTGTACTGGTCGCTCACCGGACTCATCGCCTGCGCGATCACGGTGCTGACCCGCAGCGGGACCGTCCCGCTCCTCGTGCTCGTGGTGAACAGCTCCCTGGTGTCGGTCTCGTTGCTGCTGACGAACGTGACGGAGCTGGCCCACTGGTTGCCCGACATGGCCGGCCGCCGGCTCTTCGGTGGCGACTTCACCGTCGACGGCGGGCTGGACGCCGTGCCCGGGGGCCTGGTGATGGCCGGCTGGACGATGGCCCTGCTGGTGGCCGCCGCGGTCGTCTTCCGCCGCCGGGACGCGTGAGTCCGGTGCGTCTGCGCGACATCGTGGCCGCCGAGCTCGACAAGCTCCGCACCCTGCCGCTGGTCGCATACTCCGTCATCGGCACGATCCTCACCGGTGGCGTGATCGCCGCCGCGCTCGCTGCTGCCGACGGGGCCGGTGCTCCGGCGTCCGCGCTGGACATCACGCTGCGCACAGTCCCCTTCGTGCACGGGGGCCTCGTGCTGCTGGGGGTGCTGCCCGCCGGCCAGGAGTACGACGGCCGTCAGCTGCGCATGACGTTGGCAGCCATGCCTCACCGTGGGCGTCTGGCCACCGGCAAGACCGTCGCCGCGCTGGTGGCCGTCATGATGGCGGCGGCAGCGACCGTCGCTGGCTGCCTGGCCGCGGCGAGGCTCACCCAGGTGCTGCTCGACGTCCCACGACAGCCGACCGCGGTGGACCCCTGGAGCCTGGCGGGCGCCGTCATCTACCTCGCGGTCATCGGTGTGCTGGCTCACGCGGCGGCGATGCTGCTGCGGCACGTGATGCCCGCGCTCACCGTCGTCCTCGGTCTCCTGCTGATCATCTCGCCGGTGCTCGCCGGCGCCACCGAGCATGCGCGTTGGCTCCCTGACCGTGCCGCGGCGCAGCTCTACCAGGCCACGGATCCGGCGCTGTCCCCGGTGGGTGGCGTCGCCGTCGCCGTGGGGTGGATCGTCCTGGTCGGGGTCGCCGCGATGCTCCGGGCCGTCCGCAGCGACCCCTGAGTGGGGGACCGCCGGCGCTGCTCGCCGGTGGTGGTGCTCAGGGGGCCGTCGCGACCGAGTTACGTCTCCAGCAGATGGGGTGCGACCATGGCGCCCATGGCACCTGCGTTCCGGCTGCGTGGAGATCTCGACTCCCTGCCGACCTACGTCCCCGGCCGACCGGCTCCCGCGGGCATGACGACCTTCAAGCTCTCCTCGAACGAGAACCCGTTCCCGCCGCTGCCGGGAGTCGTCGCCGCGGTCGCCGACGCTGCCGCGGACCTCAACCGGTACCCGGACCTCGCGGCCACCGAGCTGGTCGCACGGATCGCCGCCCACGTCGGGGTGAACGAGGACCGCGTCGTCGTCGGCAACGGCTCGGTCGCGGTGCTCGAGACGGTGCTGCAGGCCGCCTGCCGGCCCGGTGACGAGGTCATTCACGCGTGGCGCTCGTTCGAGGCGTACCCGATCGCGGTGCAGCTGGCACGGGCGACGTCGGTCCGGGTGCCGGTCACCGCCGACGGCCGGCACGACCTCCCGGCGATGGCCGCCGCGATCACCGACCGGACCCGAGTGGTCCTCGTGTGCAGCCCCAACAACCCGACCGGCACCGTCGTCCACGAGGACGAGATGCGGGCCTTCCTCGCTGCGGTGCCGCGCGAGGTCCTCGTGGTCCTTGACGAGGCGTACATCGAGTTCGTCCGCGACCCGGAGGTGGCGGACGGCCTTGCGCTGCTCGCCGAGTTCAAGAACCTCATGCTGCTGCGGACCTTCTCCAAGGCGTACGGGCTCGCCGGCATGCGGGTGGGCTACGCGCTCGCCCGGCCGCGCCTCGTGCGCGGACTGCGGTCGGCGTCGACGCCGTTCGGGGTGAACGCGCTGGCCCAGGTGGCCGCGGTTGCCGCGCTGCGCGCGCAGCAGGAGGTCGAGGCCCACTGCGCCGAGGTCGTTGCGGAGCGGGAGCGGGTCGTCGACGCGCTGCGTGGTCAGGGGTGGGCAGTGCCGGACGCGCAGGGCAACTTCTACTGGCTGCCGCTGGGGCGGGCGTCGGGCGCCTTCGCCCGTGAGTCGTTCGCGCGAGGCGCGGTGGTGCGTCCCTTCAGCGACGAAGGCGTCCGGGTGAGCATCGGTGAGCGGGAGGGCAACGACCTGGTGCTCGACCTCGCCGCCGACTGGCGCCGCCACCCCATCACCTCCGCCGCCACCCCGTAACGAGGCGGCCGCGGCCGGCTCCGGCACGCGGTACCCCACCCGCCGCCGGGTCGTGCGCGGACAATCCCGCTGTCGGTGACAAGTCTGCTGTCGGTGACAAGTCTGCTGTCGGTGACAATCCCGCTGTCGGTGACAATCCCGCTGTCGGTGACAAGTCTGCTGTCGGGGACATGGGAGGGCGGTTTCGGGTCCGTACAACGGGGTCCCGGGAGATCTGTGCGACCTCTACAACCGCAAGTTACGGGACCGTAGGTTACGCTTGCGTAGGTTCGAGGCTCGACCCGAATATCTTGCAGGAGGACAGGGACCGATGGAGGTTGTCACCACCATGGACAGACTGACGCCGACCCCTGGCACGACGCACACGGATGATCCCGACGCGCTCGTCCAGCTGCTCGACCGCACGGGTCGACGCCTCGACCATGACCGTTACGACCGGTGGGTCGCGAACGTCGACGGCGCAGCGTTGCGCGACATGTACCGCGACATGACCCTCACTCGCGCCTTCGACAACCAGGCGACGGCGCTGCAGCGTCAGGGCCAGCTCGGGCTGTGGCCGCCGAGCCTCGGCCAGGAGGCGGCGCAGGTCGGCTCCGGCCGCGCGATGCGCTCCCAGGACTTCGTCTTCCCGTCCTACCGGGAGCACGGTGTCGCCCAGGCCCGCGGCATGGACGTCCGCGACCTGCTGCGGGTGTTCCGCGGCACCGAGCACGGCGGTTGGGACCCGAAGGCGCACAACTTCCATCTCTACACCTTCGTCATCGGCTCCCACACGCTGCATGCCACCGGCTACGCGATGGGGGTCCAGCGCGACGGCGACGTCGCGACCGGTGACGCCGAGCGCGACCGGGCCGTCATCGCCTACTTCGGCGACGGCGCTACCTCGCAGGGCGACGTCCATGAAGCCATGGTGTTCGCCGCCGTCAACAAGGCGCCAGTGGTGTTCTTCTGCCAGAACAACCAGTGGGCGATCTCGGTCCCCGCGAGCGGGCAGACCACCGTGCCGCTCGCGCGCCGCGGTGAGGGCCTGGGGATCCCCTCGGTCCGGGTCGACGGCAACGACGTGCTCGCGACCTACGCCGCCACCGCCGAGGCGCTGGACCGGGCCCGTAACGGTGGTGGGCCGACCTTCATCGAGGCCTTCACCTACCGGATGGGCGCCCACACCACGTCGGACGACCCCACCCGCTACCGCACGAGCGTGGAGGAGGAGTACTGGAGCGAGCGCGACCCGATCGCGCGGCTGCGGAGCTACCTCACCGACTCCGGCCAGGCCGACGCCGCCTTCTTCGCCGAGGTCGACGTCGCCGCCGAGGAGCTGGCCACCAGCACCCGTGACTTCTGCCGCGAGCTCAGCGCCGGGTCCCCGACGGAGATCTTCGACCACGCCTACCAGGCCGAGCACCCCCAGGTCGCCGCCGAGCGGGAGTGGTTCACCGAGTACCACGAGTCCTTCGACGACGCCGGGGCGGCCCGATGACCGCGGTCGCCACGCCGATGGCCAAGGCGATCAACGCCGGCCTGCGGGCGGCGATGACGCGCGACGACAAGGTCCTGCTCATGGGCGAGGACATCGGCCCGCTCGGTGGGGTCTTCCGGGTGACCGACGGCCTGCACCGGGAGTTCGGCGCGACGCGGGTGGTCGACACCCCGCTCGCTGAGTCCGGCATCATCGGCACCGCGATCGGGCTGGCGATGGCCGGCTACCGCCCGGTGTGCGAGATCCAGTTCGACGGCTTCATCTTCCCGGGCTTCGACCAGATCACCACCCAGCTCGCCAAGCTCAGCTACCGCTCGGCGGGCCGGGTCACCGTGCCCGTCGTCATCCGGGTGCCGTACGGCGGTGGGATCGGCGCGATCGAGCACCACAGCGAGTCTCCCGAGGCGCTGTTCGCCCACACCCCGGGGTTGCGGGTGGTGTCCCCGGCGACCGCGGGTGACGCGTTCACGATGATCCAGCAGGCCATCGCCTCCCCGGACCCGGTGCTGTTCTTCGAGCCGAAGGCCCGCTACTGGGACCGCGCCGACGTGGACGTCGACGCCGACGTCGATCTCTCCGGCACCGGCGTGACCACCGGCCTCCACGGCGCCCGCATCGCCCGGCCCGGGACCGCGGCGACCCTCGTCGGCTACGGCCCGACGGTCAAGACGCTGCTGGCGGCGGCGCAGACCGCGTCGGACGAGGGGCACGAGCTCGAGGTGATCGACCTTCGGTCGGTCTCGCCGATCGACTTCGCGACGGTCACCGCGTCGGTGCGGCGCACCGGACGGCTCGTCGTCGCCCACGAGGCACCGATGTTCTTCGGCGCCGGCGCTGAGATCGCCGCCCGGGTGACCGAGGAGTGCTTCTACCATCTCGAGGCCCCGGTGCTGCGGGTCGGGGGCTTCCACACCCCCTACCCCGCCTCCGCCCACGAGGAGGAGTACCTGCCCGGCCTGGACCGGGTGCTCGATGCCGTCGACCGTGTCCTGGCATTCTGAGGACCGCCGACCCCAAGAGGAGAACGTGTGCCGACCTATCAGCAGTTCCTGCTCCCCGACGTCGGTGAGGGCCTGACCGAGGCCGACATCGCCGAGTGGCACGTCGCCGTGGGTGACACGCTCTCCGTCAACCAGAACATCGTCGAGATCGAGACCGCGAAGTCGCTCGTCGAGCTGCCCGCACCCTGGGCCGGCCGGGTGAGCCAGATCCTTGTCACCGAGGGGCAGACGGTCGCGGTCGGCACGCCGATCATCGTCATCGACGTCGACCCCGACGGCGAGGCCCCGGCCGACGACGGCGCACCGGTGGCCGTACCGGCCGACGGCGTCGCCCAGGAGGCGAGCACGAGCGGTGACGTCCTTGTCGGGTACGGCACGAAGGCCGCCCCGACGGCTCGCCGCCGGCGCCGCCCGGCTGCACCCGAGCCGTCGTCGTCACCGAGCCCGGCACCGACGTCGGCCGCGTCCGCAGCCGTGCCACTCGCCGCCGCCCAACCCGCCGCACCTACGCAGCCCGCCGCACCCACGCAGCCCGCCGCGCCGGCGCAACCCAGCGCGCCCGCGCAGCGCAGCGCACCCGCCACTCCCGCCCAGGTCCCGCCGAGCGCGCCGGTCGCCGTCGGCGCACCGAAGGGCGCCGGGCAGCCCGCTGCCACGCCCGCCGCCGCGCGGACCCCGGCGGTGCTGGCCAAGCCCCCGGTGCGCAAGCTCGCCAAGGACCTCGGCGTCGACCTCACCGCGGTCGCCGCCACCGGCCCGGGGGGCATCGTCACCCGTGAGGACGTCGTCGCCCACGCTGAGGAGGCCGAGCCCCGACGGCTCGCCACCTACCCCGGGGACGACACCCCGTGGCTCGCCGACGGCCTGGTCTCCCCCGACGGCCGCACGACGCGGGTCGCGGTGCGCTCGGTGCGCAAGCGGACCGCGGAGGCGATGGTCTCCTCGGCATTCACGGCGCCGCACGTGACGGTCTTCCACACCATCGACGTCACCCGGTCGATGAACCTCGTCTCCCGGCTCAAGGCGGATCGGGCGTTCGCGGACGTCCGCGTGACACCCTTGCTGCTGGCGGCCAAGGCGCTGCTGATCGCGGTGCGCCGCCACCCGGAGGTCAACGCGTCGTGGGACGACGAGGCGCAGCAGATCATCTACAAGCACTACATCAACCTCGGGATCGCGGCCGCGACGCCGCGGGGCCTGATCGTGCCGAACATCAAGAACTCCCACCGGCTCGACCTCCACGAGCTGGCGACGGCGATCGCCGAGCTGACCGCGACGGCCCGCGCCGGGCGTACCGCGCCGGTCGACACGAGCGACGGGACGATCACCATCACCAACGTCGGGGTGTTCGGCATCGACACCGGCACCCCGATCCTCAACCCCGGTGAGTCCGCGATCCTCGCCTTTGGCGCGATCCGGCAGCAGCCGTGGGTCCACAAGGGCAAGATCAAGCCGCGCTGGGTCACCCAGCTCGCGCTGTCCTTCGACCACCGGCTCGTCGACGGTGCGCTCGGCGCCCGCCTGCTCGCCGACGTCGCCGCCGTGCTGGAGAACCCCGACATGAGCCTCGTCTGGACCTGACCGGGCTGGCGAGGAGGCCTGGGTCGGTCAGCCGACGTGCCCCGGCCGTACCTCGCGGCGCTCGGGCGGCGCCCACTCGATGATCATCAGGGTGGCGTCGTCCCGCAGTACGCCGCGATGGTGCTCGAGCACGCTGCGGACGACGAGCCGGAGCGTCTCCGGTGCCGGGCGCTGCGCGACCGCATGCTCCTCGAGCAGCGTGACGAGACGGTCGAGCCCGAAGAACGTGCCGTCGTCGGCGCGGGCCTCGGTGATCCCGTCGGTGTAGAGGATGACGCGGTCGCCGGGCTCGAGCTGCTCGTGGCCGGTGCCCAGGTCCTGGGCGCCGAGCCCGAACATCCCCCGCCCAGGGTGCTCGAGGGCGCGGACCACCCGCCCGCCGCGCAGCAGGAGCGGGTGGGGATGGCCGGCGTTGAGGTAGTCGAACCGGCCGGTCGCGGTGTCCAGCCGGGCGAGCACGCCGGTGGCGTAGCCCGCGCCGTCGGTGTGCCCGTGCATCGTCTCGTCGATCATCCGGCCGCAGGTGGCGAGGTCCGCGCCCCGACGGCGGTGGTTGCGGTACGTCGCCAGGGCCACCGAGGCGAGCAGCCCGGCACGCAGGTCGTGGCCGGTGCCGTCGAGGATCGCGAACTGCGCGGTGGTGCCCTCGACGGCGTAGTCGAACAGGTCACCGGCGACCTTCTCGCAGGGCTCGAGCAGGCCTGAGATGACGACGTCGGGCGCGGTGAAGGTCAGCGGCGGCAGCAGGTTCCAGATGATCTCCGCCTCGACGCGGCGGTCGCCGGCGCCCCGCACACGGGTGATGGCGTCGCCGGACGGCGAGAGCACGGCGACGAGGTGGCCGGTGAGCGACGCCAGCCGCCCGAGGTCGGCCGCCCGGTCGCGCGGGTCGGGCCCGCCGGGCAGCGCTCTCACCCGCAGCACTCCCAGCCGTTCCGCGCCGTCGAGCAGTGGGATCCAGTGGTCGCCGTCGGCGTCGGTGGTGGGCGCCATCGACCGGAAGGCGAGCCCCGCGCCGGCCTCGTCGTCGACCGCACGGGTCGTCCCCTCGGCGCCCAGCGGCACGAGCCGGCACTGGTCGAAGGTCACCAGGTGCGCGACGACCTGCCAGCCCATCGTCCGGCCGGCAGCCGCGAGCAGGTCCGGCAGCGCGTCGGAGGAGGCGTGCCGGGCGCCGTCGAGCAGGACGTCGAGGGCCGCCAGGACGGTCGACGCATCGGCGCGGTCGCTGCTCATGGCGTCACGTTACTGCGCTGGTCGCGTGATCCCCAACGTCGCGGGCAGCTCGCCCGGCCCCTCGCCGAGCACGTGCTCGGCGAGGAACCCGAGGTTGACCTGGTACCAGACCTTGGCGTTCTGCGGAGTGAGGATCCAGTGGTTCTCGTCGGGGAAGTAGAGGAACCGGTGCGGGGTGACGCCGTCGTCGTCGGCCGGCAGCCCGGAGGACGAGAGCAGCTCGTACCAGAGCCGCAGCCCCTCGCCGATCGGCACCCGGTAGTCCTTGTCGCCGTGGATGACGAGCATCGGGGTGCGGATCTCGGCGACGTGCCGGTGCGGGGAGTTGGCGAGCGCCATCTCCGGGGTCATCTCCCGGCCCCAGTACCAGGCGGCGTCCGTCGTCGGGCCGAAGGCGTCCAGCGCCCAGAGGCTCGCGTGGGTGACGACCGCCCGGAACCGGTCGGTGTGCCCGGCGACCCAGTTGGCCATGTAGCCGCCGAAGGAGCCGCCCATCGCGGCCGTCCGGGTGGCGTCGATGTCGTCGCGCTCCTCGACGGCGTCGGTGATCGCCATGAGGTCGGTGAACGGTGCCGCACCCCACGCGCCCCAGCCGCGCTGGACGAAGTCCTGGCCGTAGCCGGTGGACAGCGCCGGGTCGGGCAGCAGCACGGCGTAGCCGCGGGCGACCATGATCCACGGGTTCCAGCGCCACGACCACGAGTTCCACGAGCCGAGCGGGCCGCCGTGGATCCACAGCAGCAGCGGGGCGGGCGCGGCGGCGGACGCGCCGTCGGGCAGGGCCAGCCAGGCCCGGACCCGGGTGCCGTCGTCGGTGGTGGTCTCGATCTCGGTCAGCGTGCCGGGCAGCGCGGGCCGCTCAGCCGGTCCGCGCAGCCGCGTCACCGCGGCGCTGCCGGGGACGAAGCCTGGCCGGCCGATGCCCTCGAGGTCGATCCGCACCACCTCGGCCGGGTAGGCGTAGGAGGCGCGCAGCGCGTAGGCGGCGGTGCCGTCCGGGGCGACGACGACGTCGCTCAGCGCGCCCTCGTCGGTCAGCCGGACGACGGCGCCGGTCGCGAGGTCGGCGTGGAACAGCCGGGAGCGGCCGTCGTCGTCGGCGACGACGAGCAGGCCCGAGCCGTCCGGCAGCCAGCGGACGTCGCCGGGCCAGCGGTCCCAGTCCGGAGCCACCTGCTGCGGCTCGCCGCCGGTGGCCGCGACCACCTCGAGCCACTGGCGCGGCGCCTGGTAGGCGGTGCTGGGCGACTCTCGCGCGTAGGCGACCAGCTGTCCGTCGGGGCTGATCCGGGGGGTGCCCAGCTCGACCTCCGGCACGGCGACCAGCACGGTCTGCTCCCCGGTGGCGACCTCGATGCGGTGCAGCTCGCTGCGCATCGCGCCGCGGGCCTCGGCCACGTTCCACGTCGTCACCAGGAAGCTGCCGTCAGCGGCCAGGTCCTGCTGGGCCTCGCGCAGCGCGCCACCGGGCGACGGCGTGAGGTCGCGCAGCGGGTGGCTGCCGCGCGGCGGCTGGTCGCTGCCGGCAGGGGAGCCGCCGTCAGTGGCGGGGACCGTCGCGGGCTCGTCGGCCGCGGGCTCGACGGCCGCGGGCTCGGCGGCGTAGAGGCGCGGCGCGTCGGGGCCGAGGTCGTGGTCCCAGTACCGCACCGGGTAACCGGTGTGGAGGATCGCGCTGACCTTGGACTCCTTGCGCGACGTGCGCAGCCGGTGCTCGTCGGCCAGCGACGCGGCGGCCGGCAGGGCGCTGGCCGCGACGACGACCGTCTCGCCGTCCCGCGCCGCGCGGACGCCGGAGACCCCGGCGGGGTGGGCGGCCAGCAGGGTGGCCTCGCCGCCGGCGGCGGGCAGCGACCAGACCCCGGGCCGGACGTCGTCGCCGTCGCCGCGCTTGGCGACGAACAGCAGGTCTCCGCCGGCGGTGAACGTCGGCTGCGACTCCCCGCTGGTGCCCCGGGTGAGGCGGCTGGCCGGCCGCTCGCCGGTGGGGTCGACGTCCCACACGGCGGAGACGTACGCCGTGCGGTCCTCGTCGAGCGCGCTGACCGCGGCGGCGAGCCGGGTGCCGTCCGGGGACAGCGCCAGCCCACCGAGCCGCGGCAGCGCGATGTAGTCGTCGAGGTTATGGAAGGGGGTGTGGTCGCTCACGGTGCCGTCCTATCACGGCCCGCCGTCGACCCGCGCCGGGCCGCCCGGCGCGTTGACCTGCTGTGGCGCGCGGTGCGCTCTAACGTGTGACCGTGGCGAACTCCGCAGCCTCACCGCAGCCGCACGCCGACGCCGGTCCGCCGGTGCACGAGCACGTGGCGGCCGAGCTCGCGCGGGCCCTCGCGGCCGCGCAGCGGGAGATCTACTGGCTGCGGCAGGAGCGCCGTCGACTGCTCGGCGCCGACCCGCCCGCCGACGCGGACCCCGGCGAGGCGGACGCGGACGGCCCGCCGGTGGCCGACGTGCTGCTGGACCAGGTCGCGCGGGCGGCGGTGCCGGTCACCGCCCGCCGGCTCGCGATCGGCGAGGCCCGCAGCGAGTCGACCACCTGGGACCGGCTCACCGACGCGGTGCGGGAGATCTACCTCGAGCGGGCCAGGGCCGCCGTCGAGGCCGTCGTGCCGGTGTTCGTCGCAGCCCTCGAGGCGATCCCCGGGATGGCCGAGGTGCGCCTCGCCCAGCACCGCCTCGGCCTGCCGACCGACAGCGGTCTCGCCGAGCTGCTCGAGCACGCCCGCGCCGAGGGCGGCGCGCAGGTCCTCAACGACGTCGCGCACGACGTCGAGGCCCGCAACGTCGAGCACGAGGCGTTGCGGCAGGCGATCCAGGCGGTCGAGCTGGTGATCGTCGACGGCGAGCACATGGCCGCGAGCCACTCCTCCGCGGTCGCCGTGGAGGTGGCCGAGTGGTTCACCGACCGGCTGCGGCGCTCCCTCGCCGCCCCGGACGTCACGCTGAGCGACGCGCTCGCGGCCGAGCGGGAGCAGGTGCTGCTCGCGGTCGCCGAGCAGCTCGGCTACACCGGGATCGCCGCGCTCACCTGGTACACCGAGATGAGCAACCGGATCGACGCCGGACCGCCGGGCTGACGCCGCAGGGCGCCAGCGGGTGCGCCGCGGCCGCCGCTGCGGTACGAACGGACCATGAACCCTCACGACGACGCCGCCGGCGCCGTGCTGCTCGACATCGACGGCACGCTCGTCGACTCCAGCTACGTCCACACCGCGGCCTGGTCGCGCGCGTTCCGCGAGGCCGGGCACCCGGTCGACTCCTGGCGGACCCACCGCTGCATCGGCATGGGCGGCGACCTGCTGCTCGCCGAGCTGCTAGGAGATCGCGCCGACGAGCTCGGCGACGAGGTCAAGCGGCGCCACGACGAGCACTACGCGGCGTCGGCCGTCGAGCTGCACCGGTTCGACGGGGTGCCCGAGCTGCTCGCGGCGATCACCGAACGAGGCGCCCGAGCGGTGCTCGCCTCCTCCGCCTCGCCCGCCGAGCTCGACATCCTCCGCACCGTGCTCGAGGTGGACGAGGACACCCACCCGATCACGTCGTCGCAGGACGTCGATGCGGCCAAGCCGCACCCCGACCTCGTCCACGCGGCGCTGGCAGTCTCCGGGGCCGGCGCCGACCGTGCCGTCTTCGTCGGCGACGCGGTGTGGGACGTCGAGGCCGCGGCGCGCGCGGGCCTCCCGTGCGTCGGTGTGCTCACCGGCGGTATCAGCGCCGCGGAGCTGACCGGGGCCGGCGCGGTGGCGGTCTACCGGTCGGTGGCCGAGCTCGGCGAGGACATCGACTCGTCCCCGCTGCGCCGGGCGTGGCCGGACGCCTGACTTGGTCAGTGGCGCACGAGGATCACGCCTCGGCAGCCCGGGGCGGCGACCCGGCAGCCGACGACGCGGACGCCCGACGAGTCAGGGCAGCGTGACCTCGGTGGGGCTTAGTGCGAACTCGGTCCCCGAGACGGTGTGCCAGCAACGCACACCGGTCCCGACGGCGGTGCACGCGTAGTCGCCGACCGCCGCCGAGCGGCCGTCGGCGAGTTCCGTCGCGCCACCGGTGACGGTGCCGGCGCACGGATAGATCTCGGTCGCGAACAAGGCGACGGAGAACGCTCCGGTGGCGCCCTCGAGGCACGCCGGCGGGTCGGCGAAGTCGTGCGTGGTGACCGCGCAGCCGACGCCGTCGTAGGTGAGGGTGCACCCGACGCCGCCGGCGGTGCGGAAGGTGGGGGCGTCGAGGGCGTCCGTCGGGGCGGGGTGGTGCTGCGGCAGCTCTGCCAGGTGGTCCTGCAGGGTGTAGACGAGCAGCGGGTCGGCGCGCGGATCGTCGATGATGTAGCGGGCGAGCTGCTCGACGTAGCGGCCGTCGCACCGTGCGGCCAGCCCGTCGAGGGTGACGGCGGGGCGGCGTGCTGAGACGAGGTCCGCCCACGAGCCGGTGCTGCCGGCCACCGGGACGTACTCGTGAAAGATCTGGGCGTCGGCGTAGAGGTTCGCGCAGCTGCTGGTCTGCACCAGCGAGTCGAGCCGGGCGACGGCCTGGGCCAGCTCGACGGCGTCGACCTCCTCGGCCGTCCCCGCAGGCTCGTCGGGCCCGGCCTCCGGCGTCGGGATCTCGTCGTCGTCCTCGTCCTCGTCGTTGTTGCCGAGTGCCGGCTCAGTGACGGCGAGCGCGGCGTCCGGCAACGGAACCGGATCCGCGGATTCTCGCTGGCTCACCCCCCACATCAGCAGCAGCGCGAGCGCGAGCGCCACGCCGCCGACGATGAGCGTCAGCAGCGGCCATGCCATGCCCGACGGCGGTTCGACGTCAGCACGAACGTCACGCCGGCTCCTCCGGGGTGGGGGCGCGGCGACGCCGGGCTCCCGGTCCTCGGGCGCTGAGGTGTGCGTGGGCACCGCGTTGCCTCCCAGTGGCCTGTTACCCGCGACATCCGGGTGTCGTTCCCCCTTATACCGTAGGGGCATGCGCCGACTCGCCGTCATCACCCTCGTCCTGCTCGTGGTGCTCGGGATCGTTGGGGTGGTCGCGGACCGTGCGTTGCACGCCAAGGCGGAGAGCGAGGTCCTCGGTGCCGTGTCGCAGCACGTCGCGCTGGCGCCCGGCGCGGACGTGACGATCGACGGGTTCCCGTTCCTCACCCAGGTGCGCGCGGGCCGGTTGGCCGAGGTCCGCGGGAGTGCGCCCGAGGCAGCCTTCGAGGGGCTCGTGCTCACCGGCGTCCGGGTCGCCGCTCGCGGCGTGAGCCCGCAACCGCCGTACATGGCTGAAACGGTGGAGATCAACGCCGACATCCCGCTGCGCACGCTGCGCTCGCTGCTCGCCGAGGAGCTGCCGCTGCTGGAGCGGGTCGTGGAGCTCGACAGTACTGACGGCCGGCTGCGGCTCTCGACCTCGGTGGCCGGGCTCGACGTCGCGGTCGGCCTCGAGCCGACCATCGAGGACGGCCGGATCGGGTTCGAGCTGGGGGAGGCGCTCGCCGGCGCCGACGCCACGGCCGGCGCGGAGCTGCTCTCCCTGCTCAATGTGGCCGTCGCCGAGCTGCGGTTCGACATCCCCGGGCTGCCGGACGGGCTGGTGCCTACTCGGCTCTCGGTGGTCGACGACGGTGTGCGGCTGCGCCTCGAGGGCACCGACGTCACCTTCCCTGCCGGCTGACCCCGGCAGCGCGTCCGTGGACAATCCCGCTGTCGGTGACAATCCCGCTGTCGGTGACAATCCCGCTGTCGGTGACAAGTCTGCTGTCGGTGACAATCCAGCTGTCGCGGACAATCCCGCTGTCGCGGGTGGGGGGGCCGGCTGTCACGGGTGGGGCTGGCGTGGGGGCGGCGGGAGTCGGTCAGCGGGTGTCGTCGCGGGCGTCCTGCTGGGCGAGCTGGGCCAGGCGGGCGTTGTAGGCGACCAGCTCGGCGTCGTTGTCGCGCTCGGCCTGGCGGTCGGTGCGCACCGCGATGCGCTCCTCGTCCTTGGCCCACAGGATCCCTACCGCAACCGCCATCGCCAGCGTCGGCAGCTCACCGATGCCCCAGGTGAACGCGCCGCCGATCTCCTGGTCGGCGAGTGCGTCGACCCACCACGGCAGCCCGAGGCGGCCGAAGTGGTCCGCCGCGAAGAGGGTCGTCGCCTGCATGACGGCGATCCCGAAGAACGCGTGGAAGGCCATGGTGGCGAACAGCAGCACCAGCCGCAGCGGGTACGCCGGGCGGGTAGGCCCTGGGTCGATGCCGATGAGGGCGTTGGCGAACAGGTATCCGGCGAGGGTGAAGTGCACGACCATGAGCACGTGGCCGATGTGCAGGTCCATGTCCAGCGCGAACTCGAACGCCGGTGAGTAGTAGAAGAGGATCATCGAGCCGGCGAAGTTCAGCGCCGCGATGCCGGGCTTGGCGAAGAACTGCGCCCAGCGGGAGTGCACGAGGGCCAGCAGCCACTCGCGCGGCCCGCGGGAGCCGTCGCCGCGGGCGGGCAGCGCGCGCATCGCGAGGGTGACCGGTGCGCCGAGCACGAAGAAGATCGGCACCACCATGACGAGCAGCATGTGCTGGATCATGTGGCCGCTGAACATCACCAGCCCGTAGACCGCGGGGCCGCCGGAGGTGATCCAGCCGAACAGCAGGGCGCCGGCCAGCCAGGACGCCGTGCGCGGGACGGACCAGTGGTCACCGCGCCGCCGCAGCCGCAGCACCCAGGTGAGGTACACGCCGGCGGCGGCGATCGCCGCGATGCCGAACAGGATGTCGGGCCGCCACTCGGTCAGCCACGTCCCGAGGCTCGGCGGGGGCGGTGCCGGGTAGCCGGTGATGTCCTGCACCGGGGTGGGGCGCGCCGGCGGTTCCTGGGGGACCGGCGGCGGGCTGGCGGCCAGCGCGACGGAGACGCCGATGACCGCCGCCATGAGCACGACCTCGCCGGCCGCCACCCGCCAGAACCGCGCGGGGCGGTCAGCCACCTGCGGCACGGTGCGGCGCCGGTGCAGCCACCCGACGAGACCGAGCACGATGAACGCCACCGTCTTGACGATCACCAGCTGCCCGTAGGGCGTGGCGAGCCCGGCCAACGAGCCGACCCGGACCAGGCCGTTGGCCAACCCGGAGACACCGACGAGCATGAACACCCAGCCGGCCATCGTGGAGTAGCGGACGACGGCGGGGACGCGGTCGATCCCGAGGCGGTGCCCGACGAGGCACAGCACCGCCAGCCCGCCGGCCCACAGCGACATCGATCCGATGTGGAGCCACATGGCGGAGACCGCGAGGCCGTGGTCGGCGGCCCCGGCGGCGTGCCCGGTGAGCGCGATCGGGACCAGCGCGGCCAGCCCGAGGAGGCTGGCGAGCGCGGCACCGGTCGGGGTGTTCACCGCGACGACGAGGACGCTCAGCACCGCGACCATGAGGGTCGCGACGAGGTGGGCGCGGCCCATCGGGATCTGGGTGACGAACTGGGCCAGCTCCTCGCCGAAGGTCGGAGCGTCGAGCGGCCGGCCCGACGTGCGTGAGTAGGTGAGGACGATCCGCAGCGCGGCGGCGGCCGTCCAGGTGATCGCGCCGCCGACGGCGACCTTGAGCGCCAGTCGCCAGGCAGCGCCGTCGACGGCGGCCGTCGACCGGCGCCAGCGGGCCGGCTGGCCCGGCTGCGCCGGCCGGGGCGTCGCCGGCAGCACGACCGCGCACAGCGCGAGCGCGCCGATGGTCACCGCGGCAGCGCCGTCGGCCAGCGTGGTGACGAGCGGCACGCCCCAGCGGACGACGGCTCCCGGGTCGAGCACCGAGGACGCGGCCACCGCCCCGGAGAACAGCAGGGCGAGGACGAGCGCGAGGACCGCTGCCCCGGCGGCGAGCGCCATGCCGGCGGCGGGGCGCAGCCGCCTCGAGGAAGGTGTGCTCACCCGTCCAGGGTATGCCGCCGGGGCGGGAGCCCGATGCGGGGGTGTCCAGGTACGGATGGCATACTCGCGCCGGTACTGACCGGCTCGGCACGATCGGCCGGACCCACGGAGAACGGGGAACGATGACCATTGCGAGCGACGGGGGCCTGGCCCCTCGCACGGCGACGATCGCGCACGACGACGTCCGTCGCGCTGGTGAGCTGCTCGGCAGGATCGATGCGATCTTCGCCCAGCGGGTCGTCGGTCAGCAGGCACTGCGCGCCGCGCTGGTCTCGACGCTGCTGGCGGGCGGCCACATCCTGCTGGAGTCGGTGCCGGGCCTGGCGAAGACGACGGCGGCGCACACCTTGGCGTCCTCGGTCTCGGGAACCTTCCACCGCATCCAGTGCACGCCGGACCTCATGCCGAACGACATCGTCGGCACGCAGATCTTCAACTACGCGACCGGCAAGTTCTCCATCCAGCTCGGCCCGGTGCACGCCAACCTCGTGCTGCTCGACGAGATCAACCGGTCCAGCGCCAAGACCCAGTCCGCCATGCTCGAGGCGATGCAGGAGCGGCAGACCTCCATCGGTGGCGAGGTGTTCCCGCTCCCCAGCCCGTTCATGGTGCTCGCGACGCAGAACCCCATCGAGGAGGAGGGCACCTACGTGCTGCCCGAGGCCCAGATGGACCGGTTCCTCGTCAAGGAGGTCCTCACCTACCCGAGCCCCAACGAGGAGCTGGGGATCCTTGACGGCATCAGCTCCGGCTCCTTCGACGCGCCGCTGTCGACGAGCCCGGTCTCGCTCGAGGACGTCGTCTACCTCCAGCGACTCACCCACGAGGTGTACGTCGACGCCTCGATCAAGCAGTACATCGTGGCGATCGTCAACACCACCCGCGGCGGCGGGCCGCGACCGCTGCCGAAGTTCTCCCAGCACGTGCGGGTCGGTGCCAGCCCCCGTGGCGCCATCGCCCTCATGCGGGTGGCGCAGGCGCACGCGCTGCAGCAGGGCCGCAGCTATGTCGTGCCCGACGACGTCAAGGTGCTGAGCCACAGCGTGCTGCGCCACCGACTGGTGCGCACCTACGACGCGCTCGCCAACAACGTCGCGCCCGAGTCCCTCATCGACGCCGTGTTCGCCGCGGTGCCGGCCCCGTAAGGACCGTCATGTCGAGCGCCTCACGGCTGGCCAAGATCCGCGCCCGCCTGGACCTGCCCACGGTCCGGCGCGCCTCCGGCCTGCTCGACGGGCGCCACCGCTCGACCTTCACCGGCCACGGCCAGGACTTTGACGACATGGTCGAGTACCACCCCGGTGATGACGTCGGTGACATCGACTGGAAGGCCTCCGCCCGTTCCGGGTACCCGGTCATCCGCCGTTTCGTCCACGAGTCGAACCTCGCCATGGTCCTCGCCGTCGACACCGGCCGGTCGATGGCCGCGACCGCGCCGAGCGGCGAACGCAAGTCGGAGGTCGCGCTGTTCGCGGCCGACGTCGTCGCCTACCTCGCCCGGGCGCGCGGCGACCTCGTCGCGCTCGTCGCCGGCGACTCGCGCCGCATCACCCAGATCCCGGCGCGCGGCGGCACCGGGCACATGGAGCTGCTGCTGCGGCGGCTGGAGCAGGACCTCGCCCGCGAAGCGCCGCCGTCGGACCTCAGTCGGGTGCTCGACCGCATCCTCACCTCGGTCAACCGGCGCACGCTCGTCGTCCTCATCACCGACGAGGCGCGGCCCGGGCTCGACGACGAGGACGCGCTGCGCCGGCTGCGGACCCGCCACGACATCATGGTCATCTCCATCGCCGACGCCATGGCCACGACGCCGGGGCTCGGGCCCGTCGCCGACGTCGACGAGGACCTCCTGCTGCCGCCGTTCCTGCAGCGCGACCGCCGGCTGCACGCCGCGGCGACCGTCGCCGTCGCCAACCGGCGCAAGGCGATCCGCGACATGCTGCGCCGCCGCGGGATCGAGCACGTCGTGGCCGCCAGCTCCGACGACGTCGTCGACGCCCTCATCGACCTGTTCCGGAGGCAACGACGTGTCCGGCGCTGACTCCCTGCTGCCCCCCGAGGCCTACTCCTGGTGGGTGCCAGCGCTCGGTGGCGGCCTGCTGCTGCTCGTCGCGCTCTGGTTCACCTACGTGCTGCTGAGCACCCGCCGGCCCGACCCCACCAAGCAGCCGCCGATGACCGGTGACGCACGCGGCCGTTACGAGATCGCCGTCGACGGCGCCGTCGCGGACTACCGCAGCGGCGAGCTCGACCTGCGCTCGCTCCACCTTCGCCTCGCGCGGCTCATGCGTGACTTCGCCTCCGACCGGATCGGCCGCGACGTCCGCCCGTGGACCCGCAGCGAGATCGCGGCGCACGACCCGACCGCCCGCATCGGCCACCTGCTGGCCGTCTGGGAGGAGCCGTCCTTCGCCCGGCGCAGCGACGCCGAGGCCGAGACGGCCGCCGACCAGGCCCGGGAGGTGATCCAGCAGTGGTGATGCGGTGGGAGTGGCTCATCCCGGTCGTGCTGGGCATCGTCGCGGCGGCCGCCGTCGTCGGCTGGGTGCTGCCGCGCTCGGCCCGTACCCCCCGCGCGGTGCGCTGGGTGGCCAACAGCAGCTACCTGCGCCGGCTGCCGACCTACCGCAGCCGGCTGCGGCTGCTGCAGGCCGGGCTCGCCGGCCTCGCGGTCTTCGCGATCGTCGGGGCCCTCGGCGCCTCGCTGCTGCTGGCCCGGCCGGCGGACCGGGACGTGCGTGCCTCGGCGCTCGCCAACCGGGACATCGTGCTGTGCCTCGACGTGTCCGGCTCGATGATCGAGTTCGACACCGAGATCGTTGGTCAGTTCTCCCAGCTGGTTGAGGGCTTCGACGGCGAGCGCATCGCGCTGTCGGTGTGGAACAGTACGTCGCGCACCGTCTTCCCGCTCACCGACGACTACACGCTCGTCACCGAGGAGCTCGAGGAGGCCGCCGAGATCCTCGACTTCGACCTCGACGCGTGGTCCTACGCCCCCGAGGACCTCGCTGCCCTCGAGGAGTTCATCGCCGGCACCTTGGCGCTGGAGGACGAGGCGTCCTCGCTCGTCGGTGACGGTCTCGCGAGCTGCGCCTACGCGTTCGACGACACCGATTCCGAGCGCTCGCGGTCGATCGTCCTCGCGACCGACAACCAGGTGCTGGGCGTGCCGATCTACCAGCTGGACCAGGCGGCCGAGCTGGCGGCCGAGCGCGGTATCCGGCTCTACGGGCTGTTCGCCTCCACCTCCGAGGCCTACAGCGAGGAGAACGAGGACGCGTATCGGGCGGCGATGGAGGATAACGGCGGGCTGTTCTACCACGCCGACGACCCGACCGCCGTCGACGCGATCGTCGACGACATCTCGCGGCAGCAGGCGGTCGAGCTCGACGCCAACCCGGAGGTCGTTCTCACCGACCGGCCCGAGACCGTGCTGTGGCTCGCCGTCGCCGGGGTCGCCGGGCTCATCGTCGTCGCGTGGCGGTTGCGCTCATGACACTGACACTCCTGTGGCCGCTGTGGCTCACCGCGCTGGTGTTCGGCCCGATGCTCGTCATCTGCCTGATCGCCGCGATCCGCGCCCGGCGCACCGGCGACGGCACCTTCCTCGCCTGGCTCCGGCGCGCCGTCATGACGGTCGCGCTGCTCGGGATCGCCCTGGGGCCGGCGGTGCCGAGCACGACGACGACGGTCGAGTCGAACGTCGAGATGTTCTTCGTCGTCGACCGCACCGGCTCGATGGCCGCCGAGGACTACGACGGCGGCCGGACGCGCCTGGACGGGGTCCGCGAGGACGTCGTCGCGCTCGTCGAGGCGATGCCCGGTGCCCGCTACTCGGTGATCGGCTTCGACTCCCAGGCCACCCGGCAGCTGCCGCTGACCACCGACGCGCGGGCGGTGGGGACCTGGGCGGACACGCTGGTCCAGGAGATCACCTTCTACTCCGCCGGCTCGGCGGTCGACCGGCCGCTGGACGCGCTCACCACCGCGCTCGAGGGCGCGGCGGAGCGCAACCCGGAGAACGTCCGCCTCGTCTACTTCCTCGCTGACGGCGAGGACACCCGCGGTGACGGCGTGGAGGAGCAGGAGACCCAGTCCTACGAGCCGCTCGCCGACCTCGTCGACGGCGGCGCGGTGCTGGGGTACGGCACCGCCGAGGGCGGGCAGATGCGCGCCTACGACGGCACGTCGGCCACCGGGCCGGGGACCGACGCACCCTGGATCGTCGACCCGACGCAGCCGGGCAGCCCGCCCGCGGTGTCGCAGATCGACGAGGCGGCGCTACGGCGGGTCGCCGAGCAGCTCGGCGTCGACTACACCCACCGCATCTCGCCGACCCCCGTCGACGGTCTCGTCGCCGGCGTCGACGTCGAGACCATCACCGGCGACGGCCGGCGCGACGTCTCTGTGTACGAGGACGCCTCGTGGCCGCTGGCGGCAGTGCTCGCGGCCCTGCTCGCGTGGGAGATCTGGTACCAGACCAGCCGCTTCCCGCGGCCGACCAGGCCCAGCAGAAGGACCCGACCGAGGGAGGCGACATGACCGAGCGCACCGAACCCGGCGTCGGACGACCGCCGGCCGTCGAGGACGAGGGCGCGACGTCTGCACGACTGCGCCGGCGCCGGCTCCTGCTCGGCTGGTCCTCGCCGGTCGTGCTCGCCGCGATGGTCGCCGGCTGCCTGCTGCTCGGCACGGCCTTCGGTAACCTGCTGGGCCGGCAGGACTACGAAGCGATGCGGTACTCGCAGGCGGCGACCCAGTTCCAGCTCCAGCAGCGATGGACGGGCTTCACCGAACCGTGGAAGGCGTGGTTCAACAGCGGTACCGCGCACTACCGCGCCGAGGAGTACTTCCTGGCCACCGAGGACCTCCGGGTGGCGCTCGTCGCCGTTCCGGTGGCCGCCCCGCTCGACGGCGCGCCGGCCGACACCAAGGACCCACAGTCCCCCGAGTGCCGGGTGCGCACCAACCTGTCGGTGGCGATCGAGGCGATGGGCGACGAGGCCGCGGAGCTCGACGACCCGGCGATGGCGGCCGCGCAATACGCCGAGGCCCGTGAGGTCATCGATCCCTGCACCGCGATGCAGGAGAACGAGGAGACCTCCGACCGGCAGCAGGACAAGGAGGACCAGGCGCGCGAGGACGAGCAGGAGCAGCGTGACGAGCCGTCCGCGGAGCCCAGCGACGCTCCGTCCGAGGAGCCCTCGGACGAGCCCACCGACCCGGGTGAGGACCCGACCGACGACCCGAGCGACGCCCCTTCGGACGACCCCTCCGAGGAACCTGGCGACGAGCCCACCGAGACGCCGGAGCCCACCGACGACCCGCAGCGCGAAGAGCTCGAGGAGCGCAACCGGGAGGCGGAGCGCGACCGCCAGGAGGAGCAGCAGCGAGGCGGTGGCGGCTCCGGCGGCGGCCAGAACTGGTGATATTGGCCGCTCATTCCCGAATGGTGAGAATATCCGGCTGAACGTTACCGAACCGTTATGACGCGCCTTTCAATGTCGTCGACAGGCGTCGTAAGGTCGTGGCGGCGGCCCTAACGGATAAATCGGCCGATCAACCGGTCTCTTCGGGTCGCCTGAGGGAGATAGTTGCCGAGTGGTGGGGGCGGTTTCGGTGCTGGTGCGTGGGGCGATACCGTCCCTTCGTGCACCCGCGTGTGCTCCCTCCCCCTCGGTAGTCGAGTTCAACGAGGGGGATTTTCTTGACAGCAAGACATGCAGTACGACCACCGGTGAGACGGTGGCGGCGCCCTCTGGCGGCGATCGCTGCCGGCTCGCTCATCGCGGTCGCGGGCGCATCGGGAGCCGTCTCGGCACCCAGTGACGACAGTGAGGCCGCCGCGCAGCTGATCAACGCGGACCTCCTAGGGCTTGATCTGCTCGACGTGATCCGGACCGAGTCCGGCAACCCGAGCGATGCAGGGCCGAACAGCGCGAACATCGATGCCTCCGTGCTCGAGTCGCTCATCGACCTCGAGCTTCCGTCGATCGGGCTGCCGCTCATCAGCGACGGCACCAACGGCGGCCTGCTCGACCTCGGAGCCGGCGCCGCTGCCGGCGTCCTCAACGGGTACGCGGCTTCGCCGAGCGCCACCACATCGACGGCCGCCTCCGGCGCCGTCGGTGCTGACGGCGTCATCGACCTCGACGCGGGTTCCAGCACGGACCTCGCGCGGCTCGACCTCACGGCGCTGCTCGGCCAGCTCGAGCTCGACGGCCTGACCGACCTCGTCATCGACGAGGTCTCCGTCGCGCTCGGCGCACTCGCGTCGCGCGCAGAGGCGGCCGATGGCGAGATCGAGCGCGAGTACCTCCTGGCTGGCGCGGAGCTCAACGTCTCCAGCCCGCTGCTCGGCACGCTGTCCAACACGCTCGCCACCACCTACGACGCGACCGGCACGCTGGTCGAGGAGTCCCTCGACGGGCTCGTCGGTACCGGTGGCCTGGTGGACAACGCGCTGGGTCTCATCGACCTGCCGGCGATCAACCTCCTCGGGCTCGTGACTGCCCAGCTGGAGCGGCCGACCGCCACGCTCGACGTGACGCTGCCGCCGCTGGACGACGTGCTCACCACGCCGATCTCCTCGCCGGGTGAGCTGGTCACCATCGACCTCTCGCAGGGCACGATCGGTGTCGACATTGCCAAGCTGCTCAAGGGCACCGAGGGCGAGGACCTCAACGGGCTGGACCCGAACACGTCCGTGCTCACCGATGAGACCATCGAGGCCATCGTCAACGGAGTGGCCACCGCTGTGGGCACGCTGCTCGACTCGGTCAACGAGACGGTGCTGACCGCGCTGCACGAGAGCGAGCTGACGGTCAACGCCGGTGGTGAGCTCAATGTGCTCGGCGGGATCGGTTCCGCTGATTTGGACATCGACCTGACCGGTACGTTGGCAGGCTTTGCTGGTCTCGAGGGTGCTCCGGCGCCGACCTTCGGAACGATCGCCGATATCAGTGTCGGTTTTATCAACATTCCGGCTGGCGAGCTGATCAACCTCGTCGTTCAGCCGCTGCTCGGCTCGGTGACCGCCGCCCTCGGGCCGATCCTCGACACCGCACTGACCACCCAGGCTGACGTCCTCGCGGACGCGCTCACCGGTGTCGTCGACCTGGTGCTGGAGCCGCTCGAGCCCGTGCTCGACGGTGTACTTCGCCAGATCGCGACGATCACCATCAACGAGCAGCCCGCCGAGGGTGACCTCGGTGAGGACTCCGCAACGGTTCGCGCGCTGGCGATCGACGTGCTGCCGGGCACGCTCGGTGGCGTGGGTGTTGACCTCGCGTCCTCCACGGTGCGCGTCTCCGAGATCGAGGCGGCGCTGAGCGTCAGCCCCGACCCGGTCGAGATCGGTGCCGAGCTGACCGCTGAGGGCGAATCCTTCACCCCCGAGCAGCCGGTGACGGTCACCTACACGGACAGCGATGGCGCCGTCGTCGCGACCTCCGAGGATGTGGTGGTCGACGAGGACGGAGCGTTCACCGACGTCATCACGGTTCCGGAGAACACCGCCGTGGGCGCCCTGACAGTCAGTGCGACCGACGGGACCCGCACCGCTGTGGACACGGTCGAGGTCATCGAAGGCGCCGGTACTGACCCGGATGCCGGTACTGACCCCGACGCTGGGACGGACCCGGATGCGGGCACTGACCCCGATGCGGGCACTGACCCCGACGCTGGGACGGACCCCGACGCCGGTACGGACCCGGACGCGGGCACCGACCCGGACGCGGGCACCGACCCGGACGCGGGCACGGACCCGGACGCCGGTACTGACCCGGACGCCGGGACGGACCCCGACGCGGGCACCGACCCGGACGCCGGCACTGACCCGGACGCTGGGACGGACCCGGACGCTGGTACGGACCCGGACGCGGGCACCGCTCCGGATGCTTGGACTGACCCGGATGCCGGTACTAACCCGGACGCCGGCACGGACCCCGCCGCGGGTACCGACCCGGACGCTGGCACGGACCCCGACGCTGGTACCGACCCGGATGCCGGCACTGACCCGGACGCTGGGACGGACCCGGACGCTGGTACGGACCCGGACGCGGGCACCGACCCGGATGCGGGCACGGACCCCGACGCTGGTACGGACCCCGACGCGGGCACCGACCCGGACGCCGGTACTGACCCGGACGCCGGCACGGACCCCGACGCGGGTACCGACCCGGACGCCGGTACTGACCCGGACGCTGGTACGGACCCCGACGCGGGCACCGACCCCGACGCGGGTACTGACCCGGACGCCGGCACGGACCCCGACGCGGGCACTGACCCGGACGCGGGCACTGACCCGGATGGTGACTACGACCCCGCGGTCGTGGGCGCGCCGGACGAGGTTGCTGTGGGTGACACGGTCACGGTCGAGGGCTCGGACTATGTTCCGGGCTCGACGGTGACGGTCGTCTACACCGACAGCGAGGGCAGCATCGTCGGCCAGAACGAGGGCACGGTCGGCGATGACGGCAGCTTCACGGACTCGCTCGTCGTGCCGGTCGGCACGCCGCTGGGGCCGCTGACGATCACTGCTGTCAGCGGCGACCTTTCGGCCGCTGATGTCGTCACCGTGATCGAGCCGGACGCGGGGACGGACCCCGACGCGGGCACCGACCCGGACGCCGGCACGGACCCCGACGCGGGCACTGACCCGGACGCCGGTACGGACCCCGACGCGGGCACCGACCCGGACGCCGGTACTGACCCGGACGCCGGTACGGACCCAGACGCGGGCACCGACCCGGACGCTGGCACGGACCCCGACGCGGGCACCGACCCGGATGCCGGTACGGACCCGGACGCTGGGACTGACCCCGACGCGGGCACCGACCCGGATGCTGGGACTGACCCCGACGCGGGCACCGACCCGGACGCGGGTACGGACCCGGACGCTGGCACGGACCCCGACGCGGGCACCGACCCGGATGCCGGTACGGACCCGGACGCTGGGACTGACCCCGACGCGGGCACCGACCCGGATGCTGGGACTGACCCCGACGCGGGCACCGACCCGGATGCGGGTACGGACCCGGACGCCGGTACGGACCCCGACGCGGGCACCGACCCGGACGCGGGTACGGACCCGGACGCTGGCACGGACCCCGACGCGGGCACCGACCCGGACGGCGACTACGCCCCCGTCATCGTGGGCGCGCCGGACGAGGTCGCCGTGGGTGACACGATCACGGTCCAGGGCTCGGACTACGTCCCGGGCTCGACGGTGACGGTCGTCTACACCGACAGCGACGGCACCATCGTCGCGGAGCACCAGGTGACGGTCGGCGATGACGGCAGCTTCACGGACTCGCTCGTCGTGCCTGCCGGCACGCCGGTGGGCCCGCTGACGATCACTGCTGTCAGCGATGGCCTCGCGGCGTCTGACGTCGTCACGGTTGTCGACGGCGGTGCGGGAACCGACCCGGACGCTGGGACTGACCCGGATGCGGGCACCGACCCGGACGCCGGGACGGACCCCGACGCGGGCGACTACGACCCGTCGGTCGACGCCTCGCCGGACCGTGTCGTCGTTGGTGACACGATCGAGATCGGCGGCTCGGGCTACGTCCCGGGTTCGACGATCACGGTGGTGTACACCGACAGCAACGGCGACGTCGTCGCTGAGCACACGGTCGTCGTCTCCGAGGACGGCAGCTTCAGCGACTCGCTGGTCGTCCCGGCCGGCACCGCGCTGGGCGCGCTGACCGTCACCGCCACCGGTGAGGGCCTCAGTGCCAGCGACACCGTGACGGTGGTGGCAGCGACGAGCCCGTCGCCGGCGCCGTCGTCGCCGTCCTCGCCGTCGCTGCCGGTCACCGGCTTCGGTGGCCTGGCGATCGCGGCCATTGCCGCGATGGTCCTGATCGGTGGAGCCGCCGTGACCCTGTGGTCGCGGAAGCACGCCGCCCGAGGCTGATAGCGCCTGAGGCATGAACGTGGCCGTATGGCCCGGCAGCAGCCGGGCCATACGGCCACGTTCGCCGTTGACCCGACGAAGGACGACATGCGTAGAAGTAACGGCCCCGCGGTGACCGGAGGCGAGATCCCGGTGACCCGCCGAGCACGCCTCGTGCTGTGGCCGCTCATCGCCGTGGCGCTGGTCCACACCCTGTTCATCGGGCTCTGGGTGGGGCCGAGCACACCGGTGAAGGAGGCGATCGGCGCCGACGTCGTCCGGAGCTACGTCATGCCGGTGTTCGACCAGAACTGGCGGATCTTCGCCCCGACCCCGCGTCGCGCCGCCGTCGAGCTGGATGTCCGCGCCATGGTGCGTGACGCCGAGACCGGCGAGGAGCGGATCTCTGACTGGGTCCCTCTCGTCGACGGCGAGGACTCGCTCATCCGGGGCAACCCGTTCCCCCCACGACTCTCGCTCGCCGCGCGCCGCGTCGCCAACCACCTCAACACCCGGATGGGTGACATGAGCGCCGGCCAGCGCACGCAGGCCGAGGCCAGCTACTTCACGACGCCGATCGCCGAGCTGCGCGAGCGGCTGCTGGCGGTGGACGACGACGGCGCGGCCGGGGCGAGCACCGTCGACGGCTACCTGCGCTACGACTCGGTGGCGACGTCGCTGGCGACGTACTTCGCGGTCGCCACCTGGTCCGAGGAGACCACCCACGTGCAGTACCGCAGCTCGATCCGTTACACACCGTCGTTCAACGACCGCCACGAGCGGGACATCGACGACGCCGAGCGCACCTACCGCGAGTACGGCTGGCGGCCGGCGGCCGACGTCACCGCGGAGACCGCCGCGCTGTTCGAGTCCTACCCGAACGCCATCCGAGAGGGCCTGGAATGAGCACGATCACGTGGGCCCGCGACGGCGCACGCGACGCCGTCGGGTTCGTCGAGACCTGGCTGGTCGGCGCCAAGCGCGCGACCTACGGGCTGTCCGCCGCCCGGATCCTCGTCGGCGTCGCGCTGCTCGGCATCCTCGTCGCCAACTTCGGCACCCGCCACGCGGTGTGGGGCCCGGGCTCCAGCTGGATCGACGCCTACCGCCAGACGACCGGGTTCGACTCCCTCAGCGGCATCTTCGCGGGCGAGAGCCCCATCGTCTTCACCCTCAAGTACTTCGCGCTCGCGCTGGTGGCGGTCGCCGTCATCGTCGGTTGGCGGACGCGGCTCGCCACCGCGGTGCTCGCGATCGGGATGACCGCGCTGGTGGAGCGCAACGGTCTCGTCGGGGACCAGGGGGACAACATCGCCCGGATCGGGCTGGTGCTCATGCTGTTCATGTCCACCGCCGAGCACTGGTCGCTGGACGCCCGGCGACGCCGGCGCTCGGCCCGCGCCGCGCGGACCGGGCTGCTCGGCGACGTGCTCGTCGGTCGGCCGGTGCTCCCGGCCTGGTTGACCAACCCGCTGCACAACGTCGCGCTCGTCGCGCTCGCGCTGCAGCTCTTCATCCTCTACACGGCGTCGGCCCTGTTCAAGGTGCAGGGCGAGCTGTGGCAGAACGGCACCGCCCTCTACTACCCGCTGAGCCTGCACGAGTACGGCGTCTTCCCGTGGCTGAACTCGCTGCTCACGCTCAACCCGGTGATGGTCACCGCCGCGACGTACTTCGCGGTCTTCGTCCAGCTGTTCTTCGCCATCGGGCTCCTGCACCCGGTGACCAGGCGGCTCGCGCTCGTCGGCGTCATCCTCATGCACGTCGGCATCGCGGTGCTCATGGGCCTGCCGTGGTTCTCGCTCTCGATGATCGCGTTCGACGCGATCTTCGTGACCTCGGCGACCTGGCGCCGAGCCGAGGTCGGCGTCGCCGGCCGGATCGCTCAGCGCCGCGCCCGGAAGGCGGAACCCGACGGCGAGCCGCAGGTGGTCGACGGGTCCGTCACCACCGGATGAGCCACACTGGGGCGATGAGTGCCGCGCGTGAGGTGACCGATGTCGTCGTCGTCGGCTCGGGTCCCAACGGGCTCGCGGCAGCAGTGACGATGGCCCGGGCCGGGCTCGGCGTCGTCGTCCTCGAGGCGCAGCCGACCGTCGGTGGCGGGGCGCGCACCGCGGACCTCGGGCTGGCCCCGGGCATCGAGCACGACCTCTGCTCCGCGGTGCACCCGCTGGCGACCTCGAGCCCGTTCTTCCGGGCCTTCGACCTCGTGGCCCGAGGTGTCGAGCTGCGGGCGCCCGCGATCTCCTACGCGCAACCGCTCGACGGCGGCCGGGCGGGGCTCGCCTACCGCGACCTCGAGCGGACGGTCGACAACCTCGGCCCGGACGGAGACGCCTGGCGGCGGCTGTTCGGCCCGCTGGTACGGGACCTCGAGGCGGTGCTGGCCGTCTCGCTCGGCGACATGCGCGGCATCCCGGCTCCGCTGCGCAGCCCCGCCGGGGTGCGCGGTGCCGTCGCGTTCGGGCTGCGCGTCCTCGAGCAGGGGACGGCGCTGTGGAACCGGCCGTTCACCGCGGACGCCGCACCAGCGCTCCTCACCGGTGTCGCGATGCACGCGATCTCCGCGCTGCCCGCGCTGGCACCGGCGGGCACCGCCCTCATGCTCGGCGCGCTGGCGCACCACGGCGGCTGGACCCTGCCGGTGGGTGGCTCGCAGGCGATCACCGACGCGCTCGTGGCCGACCTCGAGGCGCACGGCGGGCAGGTCCGCACCCGCCACCGGGTGGCGACGTGGGCCGAGCTGCCGCGGGCACGTGCGTACCTCCTCGACACCAGCCCGGGGGCCGCGGCGCAGATCTGGGGCGAGCGGCTACCGGCCGACGTCCGGCGCCGGCTGCGGCGCCACCGCCATGGCGATGCCGCGTCGAAGGTCGACTTCGTCCTCTCCGGGCCGGTGCCGTGGGCCGCGCCGGAGGTCGGCGGGGCGGCGACGGTGCACGTGGGCGGCACCCGGGAGGAGATGGCGGCAGCGGAGCTCGACGTCGCGCGCGGCGTGCACCCGCGACAGCCGGCGGTGCTGCTGTCCGACCCGACCGTCGCCGACCCGGGCCGCAGCCACGGCGGCCTGCGGCCGCTGTGGACCTACACCCACGTCCCGGCGGGTTCCACGCTCGACATGACCGAGGCCGTCACCGCGCAGATCGAGCGGTTCGCCCCGGGGTTCCGCGACCTCGTCGTCACCTCACGAGCCGTCCCGGCGGCCCGTCTCGCCGACACTAACGAGAGCTACGTCGGGGGAGACATTGCCGGTGGTGCGATGACGATGCCGCGGGTCGTCCTCGGTCCGACCGGCCGGTGGGACCCGTACCGGCTCGGCATCCCGGGGGTGTACCTGTGCTCGGCAGCCGCGCCGCCGGCGCCTGGGGTGCACGGGATGAACGGCTGGCACGCCGCTCGTCGCGCGTTGCGTGACCGGTTCGGCCGTTCGGTGCCGTCGCTCGCACCGTAGGCGCCAGCGCGCAGCACAGCAGGTTCCGCGCCGTCGAGTGAGTAGCAGCAAGGAGAGCCAGATGCCCAAGGTCTACGTGTTCACCGCCCCGGGCGGGCCGGAGAACCAGCAGCTCGTCGAGCGGCCGGCGCTGGTGCCCGGCGCCGGCGAGCTCGCGGTCGCGGTCCGGGCCGCCGGGGTCAATCCCGCGGACTGGAAGATCCGGGCCGGGCTGTTCGGCGCCACCAAGGTTCTGCCGGCCCCGCTGGGCCTCGAGCTGGCGGGGGTGGTCACCGCCGTCGGTCCGGGCGTCACCGGTGTCCGGATCGGTGACGCCGTGCTCGGGCCGCCCGCGCCCGGTGCTGGTGCGTTCGCCGAGCAGACCCTGGTGCGGGCCGCCGCCGTCGTGGCCAAGCCAGCCTCGATCGGCTTCGAGGCGGCGGCGACGCTGCCGATCGCCGGCACCACCGCCTATGACCTCGTCCACCAGGTGCCGCTCGGCCCCGGGCAGAGCGTGGTCGTCCTCGGTGCCGGCGGCGGTGTCGGACGGCTGGCGGTGCAGCTGGCCCGGGCACGGGGCGCCCGGGTGCTCGGAGTGGCGAGCGAGGCGAAGCGCCAGGTGGTCGAGAGCGCTGGGGCCGTTCACGTGCCGTCGGGCCCGCATGCCCCGCAGGCGGTGCGGACGCTGCTGCCCGACGGCGCCGACCTCATCGTCGACCTCGTCGGTGGAGAGGTGCTGCGCTCGCTGGGCGCGGCGCTCGCCGCGACCGGGACCGTGGTGACCGCGGCGGACCCCGGCGTGGCGGCCGAGCTCGGCGGCAGCGGCCGGCAGCACCTGGACGGGACGCTCGCCGCCGTCGCGGCCGCGGCCGCGGCCGGCGGCGTCGGACCGCTGGTTGCCGCGGCCTTCCCGCTCGACCAGGCGGGCGCGGCGCTCGCCGCGACCGGGACCGTGGTGACCGCGGCGGACCCCGGCGTGGCGGCCGAGCTCGGCGGCAGCGGCCGGCAGCACCTGGACGGGACGCTCGCCGCCGTCGCGGCCGCGGCCGCGGCCGGCGTCGTCGACCCGCTGGTGACCGCGGCCTTCCCGCTCGACCAGGCGGGCGCGGCGCTCGCGGAGGTCGAGGCTGGGCACACGGCGGGCAAGATCGTCATCGTGCCGTGAGGTGAACGGGTAGACCGGCGTCGGCGACGTCGCTATAGGGTCTCGCGAGGCAGGCATCGACCAGGGAGGTAGCAGGGTGAACGGGACCGTCCGGCTCCGGCAGGTCACTCTCGGCTCCGGGCCGGCGAAGATCGCCGCACCGCTGTGCGCGACGACGCCCGCGGACCTCCTGCGCGAGGCCGACGCCGTTGTCGCCGCCGGGGCCGACGTCGCGGAGTGGCGGATCGACTACCTCCTCGCCGCCCGCGGTCTCACCACTCCACCCAACGACCTTGTCACCGTCCTCGCCGGGCTGCGGGAGCGGCTCGGTGACATCCCGCTGCTGGCCACCGTGCGCACCGCCGCCGAGGGCGGCGAGGTCTCGCTGCGCGACGCCGAGCTCGGCGTCGTCGTTCGGGCGCTCATCGAGGCAGCTGGCGACGGCGCCGGTCACGACGCCGTCGACGTCGAGCTGGCCAGGGGCGAGGTGCTGCCCGACGCCGTGGCGCGGGCCCACGAGCTCGGCGTCGTCGTCATCGCCTCGGCGCACCACTTCGACTGCACCCCGCCGCGCGCCGAGATGCTCGCCGAGCTCACCCGGATGGCCGAGGCAGGCGCCGACGTCGCCAAGCTCGCGGTGATGGCGCACGACCCGATGGACGTGCTGGAGCTCCTCGCGGCCACGCACGAGGCGACGCAGCGACTCGCTGTGCCGGTGATCACCATGGCGATGGGTCCCGACGGTGTCGTCTCGCGGCTCGCCGGCGAGGTGTTCGGCTCGGTGCTTACCTTCGGCGCGGTCACCCGGGCGTCGGCGCCGGGGCAGGTCGACGTCGCGCGGCTGCGAGATGCCGTGGCCCTGGTCCACGAGACCGGGCATACTCCCACCGACGTGAGTGGTGGGTAACCAGGACGCGTCGCCCCACCACCCGATCCACCATGAAGGACGCACCATGACCCGCCCGGACGAGTTCACCGTCTACCAGGCGACCGACCGGGGGACACCGCCGCCGGTCCTCGAGCAGATGGCCGGGGCGCGGCCCGACCTGCGGCAGTTCGTCGCCGCGAACCCCTCGACGTCGCCGGAAGTGCTCGGCTGGCTGGGCAGCCTCGGTGACCCGGCGGTCGCGGCGGCGCTCGCCCGGCGCTCCGCCGGCTCGGCGACCGCCTGGGCGACTCCCGCGCAGCCCCAACCTCCGGCCGGTGGGCCGGCCCCGCATCCGTACGCCGCGCCCGGCGGCCCTCCGGCGCGGGCGGTCAACCTCCACGCCGCGGTCAACCCGTACGCGCCGCCGGCGGGCCAGGCCGTCGGTCCGCCCACCGGGCAGCACGGCTACGGCGCCCCGGGCCCCGCTCCCTTCGGCCAGCCGGGCGGTTACGTGCCGACGCCCGGGGACCTCGCGGCAACCGGGTACGGCTACCAGCCGCAGCCGACCGGCAACCGGAAGGGGCTCATCGCCGCGATCGTGATCGGTGCCGTCATCCTCGTCGGTGCGCTGGTGTTCGCCGCGACGAGCATCTTCTCCTCGCTGGAGACCACCACGCTGGGCGACGACCCCAGCCTCGACCTGCTGTGGGACGAGTGTGCGGGCGGTGACGCCGCCGCCTGCGACGACCTCTACTGGGAGTCCCCGCTCGGCTCGGACTACGAGGAGTTCGGTGACACCTGCGGCGACCGCCAGCCGGTCGGTACCGACCGGTGGTGCCGCGACGTCATGTAACCCGCCCGCCCGACCCGCCGGTAGACCCGTAGCGCGCCTCGAGGGCCGCGACGATCGGGACGTCCGCCGGTAGCCAGGCCAGCTCGCCCCAGCGGCCGCGCCGCAGCCAGCGCAGCTCGTCGTGATCGGCCAGCGGCGCCGGCTCACCGGCGGCGAGGACGGCCGACCACACTCGCATCGTCAACCGGTCATCGATCGGCCAGTCCCCCGCGCGGGGCCCGGTGAGGACATCGCCGAGAACGAGCCCGACGCCGAGCTCCTCGGCGATCTCCCGGTGCACCGCGGCCTCGGGCAGCTCGTCGGCTTCGACCTTGCCGCCGGGAAGCTCCCAGCGTCCGGCGAGAGCCGCGGGCGCGGAGCGTCGTGCCGCGAGCAGCCACGACGGCGTCGTGAGGTCGTCGAGGATGGCGGCGGCGACGACGAGACGGGTGCCGGGCACACCCGTCACTTTACGCAGGCTTGCCTGTTCTGGAAGAGGAAGGGCCCGCGTGCCCGGACTGGCGCGGCGCGGCGGTCGGGGAGAATGGCCCGATGAGTTCCTGGTGGCAGGAGGTGGCGCGGCGCTGGCGGACGGACGCCGCCCTCGCAGACCTCGACCTGCCCGCGGGGGCGCTGGTGGCGGCGCTCGCGCTCGGGGTGGTGGTCGTCCTGGTGCCGTCGCTCTGGCGGCTGCTGCGGGTGGCGGTGACGGTGGTCCACGAGCTCGGGCACGGCGTCGTCGGGATCCTGGTCGGCCGGTCCTTCACCGGCCTCGTCCTCCGGGCCGACATGTCCGGCCATGCGGTGACGGTCGGGCCGCAGCATGGCCCTGGCAGGGTGGTGACGACGTGGGCGGGCTACCCGGCGCCGGCCGTCGTCGGGCTCGTTCTCGTGTGGTCGGCGACGCGGGGATGGGCAGCGCCGGTGCTCGGCGGCCTCACTGTGATCCTCGTGGTGTCGCTGGTCCGCGTCCGGTCCTGGTACACCCTGCTCGTCATGCTTGCGGCGACCGGCGGCGTGGGCTGGCTGTGGTGGGCCGGCGCGCCGGCCGCGCAGGGGCTCGCGCTCGTCGCCACCGGGGTGCTGCTCACCCTGGGGGCGTGGCGGCACCTCGCGGCGGTGGTGCGGGGACCCTCGCGCGGCTCCGACCCGGGGGTGCTCGCGCGACTGACGCCGCTGCCCGCGGTGGGCTGGAACCTCAGCTTCGTCGTGGTCCTCGGCGCGGCGAGCTGGCTGGTGGCGCGGCTCCTCGCCCCGCTGGTGGTCGGCTGAGCCGGTGGCGCCGGCTGCGCCCGCCCCACCCGGCGGCGCCGGCCCCGCCCGGCGGATCGGGTAAGTTCCGTCAGCGCGGGGCTGACGGAAGTCACCCGATGTGGCGAGGCGGTAGCGGCGGCCCCGCTTCACCGACGGCTGAGCCGGCGGCGGGCATTGACGGCAAGCTCGCACTCCTCTATAGTTGAAGCCTCAACCTTGAAGGAGTGCAGATGGCTGGTGACCAACCGGGTGACCCCCGGTGGCTGTCCACGACGGAGCGAGAGAGCTGGCTGAGCATCACCGAGCTGGTCACGACCCTACCGGGCGCCCTCGACACGCGGATGCAGCAGCAGGCCGGCATCACGTTCTACGAGTACATGGTCATGGCGATGCTCTCGGAGAACGAGGAGCGCACGCTGCAGCTGAGCGATCTCGCCGAGCTCACCTCGGGCTCGCTCTCCCGGCTGTCGCACGTCCTCACTCGGCTGGAACGTCAGGGCTGGGTCGAGCGGGCGAGGTCCCCGCACAACCCGCGGGCGCGGGTCGCCACGCTGACCGACGCCGGCATGGACAAGGTGCGGGTGACGGCCCCGCTCCACGTCAATGACGTCCGGTCGCTCATCTTCGACGCGCTCGACCCCCGGCAGGTCACCGAGCTCGCCGAGATCCTCGCGCCGGTTATCGAGCGGATCCGGCCACCAGGCCAGCGGCCCCCGAGCGGGCGCGGGGTCGGGGTCGGACTGCCGTAACCGTCCTGCGGCGCGCTACGAGGCGCTCGGCGTGCCGCCGATCTGCCGCGGCTGGCGCCCCGCTCCAACAGTGAGCGAGTGGTGCAGCGCGTCGACGGTGCTGCGCGCGGTCTCCAGATCGACGTCCTCGAGCGACCCGGCGATCTTGTCGAGGAGCCGTACCCGGATCGCCTCCGACTGGCCCAGCACGGCTTGGCCGCGCGGGGTCACGTGGACGAGCGTCTGCGTCGCCTCGGCGTTCGGCTCGCTCGGGTGGTGGTGGCGGTCGAGCAGACCGTGGCGGACCAGGCCGTCGATCGTCGCGGCGGCCGCCGCATCGGCCTGGCCGGTCCGGCGCGCGACGTCACGGTGATGCTCCGCGCCGTCGGCCACCGCCAGCAGCGTGTGCAGCTCGCCCGCCCGGAGCCCGGTGAGCTCCTCGACGCCCCCGAGCACCTGGTGGCGCGCGGTCGCGAGCCGGTCGGAGCCACCCTCAAGGTCGAGGATGGTGGCGAGGTGCTCACTCGGCGCCGCGTTCCGCAGCTCCTGCCGGGCGCGAGCGACGGGGTCGACGGCAGTCAGCCACGTCGATGGCGACGCGTCGGTCGGCGCCGGGAGATGAGCAGGGTCAGGGTCTTGGGAGTGCGTGGTCACACCCATGGAACGGGCGGGAGCGCCAGGTTGTTCCGTGCCGGCGCAGCGGGGGCGACGATCGGGCATAGTGGCGGTGGGGCGACGCACCGACCCGCCGTCCCGAGGGGCACGGACGACCAGGGAGACCGATGACCGACTGGGTGCGGCACGCGATGTGGTGGCACGTCTACCCGCTGGGGTTCCTCGGGGCCGAGCCGGCGGCGCTGCCGGACGGTGCCCCACCGGAACCACGTCTGCGCCGGCTGGTCGACTGGCTCGACTACCTGCTCGACCTCGGGCTCAACGGCCTCGCCCTCGGCCCGGTGTTCGCCGCCGAGACTCACGGCTACGACACCGTCGACCACTTTCGTGTCGACCCCCGGCTCGGGACCGAGGAGGACCTTCTCGCGCTCATCGACGCCTGCCGGGCCCGTGGCGTGAGGGTCACCCTCGACGGTGTCTTCAACCATGTCGGGCGCGGGTTCCCGCGGTTCGCCGAGGTCCTGCGGGACGGTCCCGACGCGGCGTCGGCCGGCTGGTTCCGGCTCAGCTGGCCGTCGGGCGCCGGCCCGGGGGACGAGCCCGGCTACGAGAGCTTCGAGGGCCACGAGGCGCTCGTCGCGCTCGACCACGCCAACCCGGCGGTGGTGGCGCACGTCGCCGATGTCATGACGTACTGGCTGGACCGCGGGATCGACGGTTGGCGCCTCGACGCCGCGTACGCCGTCCCGGCGTCGTTCTGGGCCGAGGTGCTGCCGCGGGTACGTGCCAAGCACCCGGACGCCTACATCTTCGGCGAGGTCATCCACGGTGACTACGCCGCCTTCGTCACCGGCTCCGGGGTCGACGCGGTCACCCAGTACGAGCTGTGGAAGGCGATCTGGAGCTCGCTGAACGACGTCAACCTCCACGAGCTTGCCTGGTCGCTGACCCGGCACGCGGA
Organism: Georgenia sunbinii; assembly: GCF_036421875.1. NCBI lineage: Bacteria > Bacillati > Actinomycetota > Actinomycetes > Allobogoriellales > Allobogoriellaceae > Georgenia > Georgenia sunbinii. The sequence goes on from NZ_JAZGOL010000002.1 coordinate 306,907, forward strand.
GTTCCTCGAGACCTTCGTGCCGCTGACCTTCGTCGGCAACCACGACGTCACCCGGATCGCCAGCCGGCTCGAGGACCCCCGACGGCTGACGCACGCCCTGGTCGTGCTGCTGACGGTGGGCGGCACCCCGACTGTCTACGCGGGTGACGAGCAGGGCATGCGTGGCGTGAAGGAGGAGCGGGCGGGGGGCGACGACGCCGTCCGGCCCGAGTTCCCCCAGCAGCCCGGCGAGCTGGTCCCCGGCGGGTGGCAGGTCCATGCCCTCCACCGCGAGCTGCTCGCCCTTCGCCGCCGCCACCCGTGGCTGTGGGACGCCCGCCCGGAGATCCTCACGACGACGAACACCGAGCTGGTCTACCGGGTCGCCGGGCCCAGCGGCGAGAGCCTCGTCGTCGCCCTCAACATCGACGAGCAGCCGGCGCGGCTGGACGTCCCGGCAGCGACGGCGGTCGCGGCGGGTGCGGGCCGGCTCGACGGCGCGGCGGTCGAGCTCGACGGCTTCGGCTGGGCGGTTCTCACCGCCGGCTGACCGGGAGATTTTCGGTGCCGCCGCGACAGCCGGTATAGTGTCGGCTGGCAGCGCGATGCGTTGCCGCGCGGGTGTAGTTCAATGGTAGAACTTCAGCTTCCCAAGCTGATAGCGCGGGTTCGATTCCCGTCACCCGCTCCATATGAAGGCGTAGGTCAGGAGCCTGGAGGCGGCCACGCCGGGTCTGGCTGAGTCTGCTGGTGGCCGAGACGGGACTCGCGTGAGTACAAGACTGATCACGTGAGTCGCTGAGTTCTCAGGGGAAAGACGAATGGACGTGTCGAACCCGATGGCCGACGTGGTGCCGTCCGCCCACGGGCCAGTGCTCGCCGTCCTGGCGGCCACGACGACGCCACTCACCGGGCGGTCGATCGCCGAGCTGACCCGGCCGCGTGTTTCCCAGGCTCGGGCCGCGCGGATCCTCAACGAGCTCGCCGAGGCGGGGCTCGTGACCCGGGTGCCCGCTGGCTCCGCCTCGCTGTTTACTTTCAACCGTGAACACCTCGCCGCCGGCCCGGTCGAGGCGCTGGCATCCCTGCGCGTCCAGCTCTGGGAGCGGATCGCGGAGCACACGAACGGTTGGACTCACGCTCCCGACGGCGTCGTCGTCTACGGATCCGCCGCGAGGGGCGACGGTGATGTGTCCAGTGACATCGACCTTCTCGTCATCCGGCCTCCTGCCGTCGAGGAGGGGGACGAGGACTGGCACCGTGACCTGACCGACTTCGCCGACCAGGTCACTCGCTGGACCGGCAACTCATGTGAGCTGCTCGACCGTTCCGCCGACGAGCTGCTGGCGATGGCGGCGCCGGGCGAGCGCCTGCTTGCCGAGATCCGCCGGGACGGACGCGCGCTCATCGGTGCGGTCTCGCTCGTGCCGGCACCCGAGGCCGCCTGAGAACCACGGCAGTCGAGTGGGCGACCAGGATGGTCGACGCCGCGCGGGATGCCGCAGTCTCCTGACCGTCGGGCCGCGCGATGAGGCACAATCGGCTCGTGCTGCTCTCCGACCGCGACATCCGCGCCCAGATCGACGCCGGCCGCGTCACCCTCGAGCCCTACGACCCCGCGATGATCCAGCCCGCGAGCATCGATGTCCGGCTCGACCGGTGGTTCCGGCTGTTCGACAACCACCGCTACCCGGTGATCGACCCGGCGCAGGACCAGTCCGAGCTCACCCGGCTCGTCGAGGTGCCGGCCGATGAACCGTTCGTCCTCCACCCCGGCGAGTTCGCGCTCGGTGCCACTCACGAGCTGGTCACGCTGCCCGACGACGTCGCCGCCCGGCTCGAGGGGAAGTCCTCGCTGGGACGTCTGGGCCTGCTCACCCACTCGACGGCCGGCTTCATCGACCCGGGCTTCACCGGGCACGTGACGCTCGAGCTGTCGAACACCGCGACGCTGCCGATCACGCTGTGGCCCGGGATGAAGATCGGTCAGCTGTGCTTCTTCCAGCTCTCCAGCCCGGCGGAGCACCCCTACGGCTCCGGCGCGCAGGGGTCGCGCTACCAGGGCCAGCGTGGCCCCACCGCGTCCCGATCGCACCTGAGCTTCAGCAAGATCTCGGTCGGGTAGCCATGGCCGAGGATCGCCTGCCGCTGCTGGACCGCACGCTCGCCGAGCCGCGCCACCTGCTCGTACTGCCGGGGGCGGTGACTCCCGACGAGGTCGAGGCGCTCGCTGCCTCCCACTTCGACGACGCCGGCTGGACCGGCCCCTCGTCGCTCCGGGTCACCGGCGCCGCCCAGCTCACCGGTCCGTGGCAGCTGGACGACGCGCTGCGCACCGCGCTCGACCTGCCGCGATGGGCGGTGCTGGCGATGCTGCTGCGCTGCCCCATCGAACGGTCCGGGCCGGTGCCACGCGAGCTGCTCGGCCTCGGCGGGCTGCTCGACGCCTTCCCCGACGGCGAGCCGGTTGGGCTCGAGGGCCGGGTGCTGCGCCACCTCCTCGCGCAGGCGCGCCGGCTCGGCGGGGCGGTCCGGCTGGCGGGAACCGGCACGGTGCTCGTGCCCGACCCGGCCACCGCGGTCGACCTCACCGTGCACAGCACCGTGTGGCTCGACCCGGACGCCTGCGCGCAGGTGCTGGCGCCCCAGCTGCCGACCCTGCGGCTGCCCCACGACGAGGCCCCGCTCGACGGCGCGACACAGCCCGCCGGTGCCGAGGCGTCCGTCGGCCCCGCGGCGCACCGGCCGCCGCCGGGCGCGTTGGACGAGAACGAGCGGGCCTGGCTGCACGCCGAGGCCGACGCGCTCGACCGTGCGGTGCTCGCCCAGCCGCAGGTGCTCGACGGCTACGCACTCGTCGGGGCGCCGCGCCGCGACGGTGCGCTCGCCGCAGGCGACAGCGCCGACGGTGACCTCATCGAGATCGGCGTGTCCGGGGACGTCCCGCCGGAGCCCGCGCTGCGGGCCATGCCGTGGGCGCGCAACGGCGTCGTCACCTACGAGGTGCGGTGGCGGCCCGCCGATCCCGAGACCGCCCTCGGCCCGCGGCCCCCGCTGGCCGGCCGCCGCCGGCGGACCGCCGCCCGGCTGCTGGTGGAACGGCTCACCGCGCTGCTGCACGGTGCCGTCGGTGGCGAGGTCGTCGACGACGACGGCTTCCTCGTCGCCGTCGGGTCCCTCGCCGATGGACGGGACGAGTGAGCCGCCGACTCGCACGGACGCTCGACCGCGCCTACCGTTATCAGAAAGTTATCTGAGGGGAGAGGCGCAGCGATGGTGAGCGAGAACGAGGTCCGCGAGCTGCTCGAGGCGGGCGGCGTCGTCCGCGGTCCTGACGGCGAGCGGATCGGCAAGGTCGGTGACGTCTACCTCGACAACGCCGGCGGCCGTCCGGCGTGGGTGACCGTCCGCACCGGGCTGCTCGGTACCGGCGAGCACTTCGTCCCGCTCGACGGTGCCACCATCGCCGACGCCGCGCTGCGTGTCCCGTTCGACAAGCTCACCGTCCTCGCCGCACCCAGCGTGGCGGCCGACGCGCTCCTCAGCCCCCACGACGAGGTCGAGCTGTACTCGCACTACGGGCTGGCGGTCCGTGCCCCGGGCGAGCCGGAGGCCCCGGGCCTCGGTTCGCCGCCGCCGGCCGACGTTCTTCCGCCAGGGCTGGCCGAGTACCCGGACGGTGCCCCGGTCGAGGCCACTCGCGCGACCTGACCGTCGCTCCTCCTCCGGTGACGGCTCCCGGAGAGGGTGGTGTGATTGAACGCACCAGCGGTCATGAGGCAACGGAGACTTGTTAGACTTTCGAGCAGTCCCGTTCTCAGGCCTGTCCCCTCGTGGTGAGTTGATGGCGGGCATCGGCCGCGAGATCTCGCGGATGACCCACGACTCGACCGCCGAACTCAAGACCGGGAGCCGCGAGTGCTGCAGCTGTTGATCCTCCACCTCGTGGTGGCAGTGATCGCGCCAGCATGCATGAAGCGGTGGGGCCGCAGGTTCTTCCTCGTCCTCGCCCTTGCCCCGGCGTCCGCCGCGGTGTGGGCCGCCACGAAGACCTCGGCGGTGCTCGCCGGCGACCACCCCGTCGTCGACGTCTCGTGGGTGCCGTCGCTGGGGATGAACCTCACCTTCCGGCTCGACACGCTGTCCTGGCTGATGGTGCTCATCGTCGGCGGTATCGGGGCGCTCGTGCTCGTCTACTGCGCGAGCTACTTCGCGGCCTCCGCGACGGGGCTCGGGCGGTTCGCCGGGGTGTTCATCGCCTTCGCGGGCACGATGCTCGGGCTCGTCACGACGGACAACACGCTGCTGCTCTACGTCTTCTGGGAACTGACGACCGTCACCTCCTTCCTGCTCATCGGGCACTACCACGATCGGCGCAACTCCCGGCGGGCCGCCCTCCAAGCGCTGATCCTCACCACGCTCGGCGGCCTGGCGATGCTCGCCGGCCTCGTCGCGCTCGGCGAGGTCGAGGGCGGCAGCTACGCGATGAGCGAGCTCATCGCCAACCCGCCCACCGGCGGCATCGTCCCCGTCGCGATCGCCCTCGTGCTGCTGGGCGCGGTGACGAAGTCGGCGATGCTCCCCTTCCACTTCTGGCTGCCGGCCGCGATGGCCGCCCCGACCCCGGTCAGCGCCTACCTGCACGCCGCTGCCATGGTCAAGGCCGGTGTCTACCTCGTCGCCCGGTTCGCCCCCGGCTTCAGCGACCTGGCGCTGTGGCGCTGGAGCATCCTCGTCCTCGGTGGCGGCACGCTGCTGCTCGGCGGCTACCGGGCGCTGCGGCAGCACGACCTCAAGCTGCTCCTCGCCTTCGGCACGGTCAGCCAGCTCGGCCTCATCATCCTGCTCGTCGGTTTCGGCACCCAGGCCGTCGCCCTCGCCGGCGTCGCGATGATCGCCTCCCACGCGCTGTTCAAGGCCTGCCTGTTCCTCTGCGTCGGCACCATCGACTGGTCCGTCGGCAGCCGCGACCTCCGTGAGCTCAGCGGGCTCGCCCGACGGATGCCGATGACCGCGGTGTCCGCCGGCGTGGCCACCGCCTCGATGGTGGGACTGCCGCCGCTCGTCGGCTACGTCGCCAAGGAGGGGGCGCTCGAGGGACTGCTCGCGGAGTCGGATGGCATGGCGACCGCGGCGCTCGTGCTCGTCGTCGTCGGCTCGATCCTCACCTTCGCCTACGGCCTGCGCTTCATGTGGGGCGCCTTCGCCAGCAAGCCCGGCGTGGCCGAGCCGCCGTCGCAGCGCACCTCGCGCCTCATCGTCGCGCCGAGCGCGGTGCTGGCCGCGGCGAGCCTCGTCGTGGGTCTCGTCCCGGCGTCGCTGGAGCACGTGCTCGCCCCGTTCGCCGAGACCTTCCCTGGGGAGCCCGGCCACCTGACGCTGTGGGGCGGCTTCGGCACCCCGGTCGTCCTCACCCTGCTCATCATCTGCGTCGGCCTGCTGCTCTTCGCCGCCCGCACCCGGGTCGAGCGGCTGCAGGACGCCTTCTGGGAGACCGACGGTGCCGAGGGCGCCTACCGCAAGACCATCCGTGGCCTCGAGCACCTCGCGGCCGACGTCACCGCCTTCACCCAGCGCGGCTCGCTGCCTAACTACCTCTCGACCATCCTGTTCGTCACCGTCGCGCTCGGCGGCGGGGCAGCCCTCGGCTACGCCACGCTGCCCGACTCGGTGCGGTTGTGGGACAGCCGGGTGCAGCTCGCCGTCGTCGTCGTCATCGCGATCGCGGCGTTCCTCACCGCTCGTGCCCGCCGCCGGCTCAAGGCGGTGCTGCTGCTCGGCGTCAGCGGCTACGGGGTGGCGCTGCTCTACGAGCTCCACGGCGCACCGGACCTCGCGCTCACCCAGGTGCTCGTCGAGACGATCACGCTGGTGGTGTTCATCCTCGTGCTGCGCCGGCTGCCGGCGTACTTCTCCAACCGTCCGCTGGCGGTCTCCCGCTGGTGGCGCGCTGGCCTCGGCGTCATCACCGGGCTGACGATGGCCGGCCTCAGCCTCGTCGCATCCGGCAGCCGGGTCCACACCCCGGTGTCGGCGGATTTCGCGCGGGAGGCCTACGAGTACGGGTACGGCAAGAACATCGTCAACGTCACGCTCGTCGACATCCGCGCCTGGGACACCATGGGCGAGCTCTCGGTGCTGCTCGCCGCGGCGACCGGCATCGCGTCGCTGATCTTCCTACGCTCCCGGTCCGGCAAGATCGACCGCGCCGGCCGGCTGGCGGAGGCCAAGGCCAAGCACGAGGTCTGGCCGTCACCGGTACCCGACCGGGCCGCCGCGCTGCGCCGCGCGAGGCCTGCCGAGGTGCCGGAGACGCTGCGCGCCCCGGGCCGTAACCGGGAGTGGCTCAGCGGCGGCAGCACGCTCTCGCCGCAGCGCCGATCGGTGATCTTCGAGGTCGGCACCCGGATGGTGTTCCACACCATGCTGGTCTTCTCGGTGTTCCTGCTGCTCGCCGGGCACAACGCCCCGGGCGGCGGCTTCGCCGGTGGCCTCATCGCCGGGATCGCGCTGACCGTGCGCTACCTCGCCGGCGGGCGCTACGAGCTCGGCGAGGCCGCGCCGGTGCAGGCCGGCTGGTTGCTCGGCGCCGGGATGTTCATCGCCGCCGCGGCCGGCGCGCTGCCGCTGGCGTTCGGCGGCGACGTCCTGCAGTCCATCGCCATCGACGTGGACCTGGGCATCTACGGCGAGCTCCACCTGGTCACCACGCTGTTCTTCGACGTCGGGGTGTACCTCGTCGTCGTCGGCCTCGTGCTGGACATCCTGCGGACGCTCGGCGCCGAGGTCGACCGGCAGGGTGAGCTCGAGGGCAGCGTCGCGCCCGACGTCGCCTACGACTCGCCGACGGTCGCGGCCGACGACGCCGCGCCCGAGGCAGCCCCAGTGCCGAGCCCGTCAACCGGGGGCCGACGATGATCGATACCTCTCCCAGCCTCGCGCTGGTCCTGCTCGTCGCAGTGCTCGTCGGCACCGGCGTCTACCTGCTGCTCGAGCGCAGCCTCACCCGGATCATCGTCGGCATCGCGCTCATCTCCAACGGCGTCAACGTCATGTTCCTCATCGCCGGTGGTCGCGCCGGCGGGCCGCCGCTCGTGGGGTCCACCGACCCGGCGGAGATGAGCGACCCGCTGCCGCAGGCCATGGTGCTCACCGCCATCGTCATCACCCTCGGGCTCACCGCGTTCCTCCTCTCGCTGGCGTACCGGTCGTGGCAGCTCCACGGGCACGACGAGGTCCAGGACGACCTCGAGGACCGCCGGATCGCCCGCCGGGCCGAGCGCAACGAGCTGTCGGAGCGGAGCACGGACGACGCCGGGAGCACGCTGGCCGAGGATGCCGCCAAGACCCGCGACGAGACCGCCACCTCGAGCGACCACGCCCCGACGGGCCACCACCCGCCCGCCATCAGCAGCGACGACGGAGAGGAGCTGCGGTGAACGCACTCGTCCCACTGCCGGTCCTCATCCCGCTGCTGGCCGCCGGCATCGCGCTCGCCCTGGCACGGTTCCCCCGCGCCCAGCGCCTCGTCACGCTCGGTGCGCTCACCAGCGTGCTGGGGATCGCGATCGTCCTGCTCGTCGCCGTCAACGACGGCCCCCTCGCGGTGGACATCGGCGGCTGGGCGGCGCCGGTGGGGATCGCGCTGGTCGCCGACCGGCTGTCGGCGATCATGCTGGTCGTCTCGGTGGCCGTCACCCTCGGCGTCCTCGTGTACTCGCTGGCGCAGGGCAACGCCGACGGTGACGACGGCGCCCCGGTGGCGATCTACCACCCCACCTACCTCATCCTGTCCGCCGGCGTGTCCAACGCGTTCCTCACCGGGGACCTCTTCAACCTCTACGTGGGCTTCGAGATCCTCCTCGTGTCCAGCTTCGTGCTCATCACCCTCGGCGGCTCACGGGAGCGGGTCCGCTCGGGCACCGTCTACATCGTCGTGTCGATCCTGTCCTCGGTGGTGTTCCTCGCGGCGATCGCGCTGGTCTACGCGGCGACCGGCACCGTCAACCTCGCTCAGCTGTCCATCCGGCTCGCCGAGATCGATCCGGGCACCGCGCTGGTGCTCCAGCTGATGCTGCTCGTCGCCTTCGGCATCAAGGCCGCGGTGTTCCCGCTGCACGCCTGGCTGCCGGACTCCTACCCGACCGCCCCCGCACCGGTCACCGCGGTGTTCGCCGGGCTGCTGACGAAGGTCGGGGTGTACGCGATCATCCGCACCCAGACCCTGCTGTTCCCCGACGGCAGGCTGGACAACCTGCTCCTCGTCGTCGCGCTGGTGACGATGATCGTCGGCATCCTCGGCGCTGTCGCGCAGCAGGACATCAAACGGCTGCTGTCCTTCACCCTCGTGAGCCACATCGGCTACATGATCTGGGGGGTGGCGATGTCGAGCGCCGCCGGGCTCTCCTCGGCGATCTTCTACGTGGTCCACCACATCACCGTGCAGACCGCGCTGTTCCTCATTGCAGGCCTCATCGAGCGCCGCGGCGGTACGACGTCGCTCGCCAAGCTCGGCTCGCTGGCGCGCCTCTCCCCGGTGCTCGCGATCCTCTACTTCATCCCGGCGATGAACCTCGCCGGGATCCCGCCGATGTCCGGCTTCCTCGGCAAGGTCGGCCTCATCGAGGCCGGCGTTAACGAGGGCGGCCCGCTGGCGTGGACGCTCATCGCCGGCTCGCTGGTCACCAGCCTCCTGACGCTCTACGCGGTGACCAAGGCCTGGAACCAGGCGTTCTGGCAGGAAGCGCCCGAGCCGCTGCCGGACTCCCCGATCCCGCGCTCGATGCTCCAGCCGGCCGCCGCGCTCGTCGTCATGTCGCTCGCGTTCACCGTCGTCGCCGGCCCGCTGCAGGAGTACACCGACCGGGCCGCTCGCGACCTGCGGGCGCAGAGCCCGTACGTCACCGCGGTGCTGCCAGACGGGGTCCGTGGCACCGGGCAGTCGCCCGAGGTCACCGAGGACGCCGAGCGGGACCACGGCACCGGCGACGTCGATGACGCGCCGGAGACGAGGGAGCTGCCGTGAAGCACACCTCGATGGACTTCCCGCGCGCCCCGCAGCGCCGCCGCCGGCTCGCCGCCAGCTGGGGGCTGCTGCTGTGGCTCACCGTCGTGTGGGTCTTCCTCTGGGGCGAGGTCACGGTGGCCAACGTCGTCAACGGCGTCATCGTCGCGATCGTCGTCACCAGCGTGCTCGCCCTGCCGGCCACCGACTTCAACGGCAGCTTCCGGCCGCTGGGCGTGATCATCTTCGTCAGCCGTTTCGTGTGGGACGTCGTCCGCGCCTCGCTGGACGTCACCCGCATCGTGGTCCGCAAGGAACCGCCGCACGGTGCCGTCATCCGGGTGCGGCTGCGCAGCCACTCCGACTTCTACCTCACGATGACCTCCGGGCTGACCGCGCTGGTGCCGGGGTCCGTCGTCGTCGAGGCGCACCGGGTCACCGGGACGATCTACGTCCACGTGCTCGACGTCGAGATGCACGGCGGGCTGGAGCAGGCCCACCTGTCGGTGCTGGAGCAGGAGGAGCGGGTGCTGCGCGCCTTCGGCTCGCGCGAGGAGCTGCTCGACGCCGGGCTGGTGCCCGGCAGCACCTCCCGTGCCGGGTACCTGGTCTCCCGCAGCGGGCAGCGGATCCAGGACGACGTCGTCGCACGCCGGGACACCGAGGAGCGCCGATGAGCGTCATCTACACGCTGTGCTTCGTCCTGCTGCTCATCGCGGCGATCCTCGCGCTCGTCCGCCTCGAGCGCGGCCCGAGCATGTTCGACCGCATCTTCGCCCTCGACCTGATCACCGCGACCGTCCTCGGCACCATCGCGGTGATGGCCGCGATCACGCGCCGCGCCGACCTCATCCCGGTGCTCATCGTCCTCACCCTCGTCGGCTTCGTCGGCTCGGTGTCGATCGCACGGTTCGCGGTGCTCGAGTCCGCCGACGAGGCGCGGATCCTCACCAAGGACGAGCTGCGGCAGATCCTCGCCGAGCGCGAGGCGGCGGCTGACGATGACGATGACGATGACGATGACGATGACGACGCGCCGGCGGTGCACGACGTGGACGAGGACGGCGTCGTCATCGCGGTGCTGGACCCCGCCAAGGACCCGGGGGTGTCCGGCCCGCGGCAGCGGGGCCGGGTGGCCGACGCCGACGAACGAGGTGGTGAGCGATGACCGCGGTTGAGGTCGCCGACCTCGTCGGCGCCGTCTTCCTGCTGCTGGGCTCGATGCTCGCGGTCGTCGCGGGTCTCGGCGCGCTGCGGCTGCCGGACCTGGTGTCACGGATGCACGCGGCGACCAAGCCGCAGGTCTTCGGCCTCATGCTGCTGATGACCGGGCTGGCGCTGACGCTGCGCAGCCTGGCGATGACCTTTGCGCTCGTGCTCGTGGTCGCGTTCCAGCTGGTCACCGCACCCATCTCGGCGCACATGCTCAGCCGGGCCGGCTACCGGACCGGCAAGGTGGATGCTGAGCTCATGGTGGTCGACGAGCTCACCGAGGACCTCGAGCGGGCCGACAAGCTCGACGAGCTCGACCGGCTCGAGGCCGAACGTGCCGAGCAGGAGGCCGAGCGCCGGGAGCGCGCGGAGCGCACCGACCCGGAGTCCGCTGCCCGGGAGCCGGGCGACGAGGACGACGGGACGCGCTGACCACGGTCAGTCAGCGCGGCACCGCGACCGTCAGGGCTTCTGCTCGATCGGACCGCCGTACCACTTGGCCGCGCCGGCCTGGGCGAGCTGCCGGCTGATCCCGATGATCGCGCCGCTGACGGCGGCGAAGATGACGATCTCGACGAGGCTGATGGACGGGTCGTTCGGGTCGTCGCCCGGAGGCTCGTGACCGGTGACGGCCTTCCAGCCGATGTCGAGCACCTTGTTGGCGACCAGCCCGGCAACAACTGCCGAGCCGGCACTGACGATCTTCCAGCCGATGTCCATGCTTCTCCGTCCGCGTGCGTGAATGACTCGCCCCAAACTATCGGCCACCGCCCCCCGGCGCACCACCCACCCCCCTCTCAGCCCTCTCTCAGCCCCCTCACCCACCCCCTCTCGCCGACAGCGGGATTGTCCACGCGCCGCCTGCCTCGAGCCGGGCCGCACTCGCGCGGCCCCGGGGTTAGGATGGCCTGGAACGACAGGGGAGCACCGAGAGGTGCTGAGAGTGCGGCAGACCGCAGACCCTCGAACCTGCCCGGCTAGCACCGGCGAAGGAAGTCGGGATTCTCTCCCCGTGCCCCACCGACCACCGGTGGGCGCGGCCCCTCCTTGATCCTGAGGAGGACACCGAATGATGACCAACCACCACCACCCGAGCGGCCGGACTGCCGGCAGCCGGCGGCTGCTCGGCGCCACCGCCACCGCCACCGCTGCCGCGCTGCTGGTCGCCGGCGGCTGCAGCGTCCTCGGCAGCGGGGACGGCGGGTCGAGCAACGACCCTGCCACCGACGGCGGCTCGGCCACCGACTCCGGTGGCGAGCTCACCGTCGTGACCCACGACTCGTTCAACCTCAGCGAGGGGCTGATCGCCTCGTTCGAGGAAGCCACCGGCTACCGGGTCACCCAGGTGGCGCCGGGCGACGGCGGTGCGCTGGTCAACCAGCTCATCCTCACCGCCGACAACCCGCTGGGTGACGTCGTCTACGGCATCGACAACTCCTTCGCCGCCCGGGCGCTGGACGCCGGCGTGCTCGCGCCCTACGAGCCGGCCGGCGCGCCGGCCGAGGGCTATGAGGGCGCTCTCACCGCGATCGACTTCGGTGACGTCTGCATCAACATCGACCACGAGTGGTTCGCCGACCATGGCATCGAGGAGCCGGCGACCCTCGAGGACCTCACCGACCCCCAGTACGCCGACCTGCTCGTCGTCACCAACCCCGCGACCTCCTCGCCCGGCCTGTCCTTCCTGCTCGCCACCGTCGGTGCCTTCGGGGACGACGGCTGGCAGCAGTACTGGCAGGACCTGACCGCCAACGGCGTGCGGGTCACCGAGGGCTGGTCCGACGCCTACTACGTCGACTTCTCCGGCTCCGAGGGTGCCGGGCCCCGGCCGCTCGTGCTGTCCTACTCCTCCTCACCGGCCGCGGAAGAGCCCGGCCGCACCGGTGCGCTGCTCGACACCTGCTTCCGGCAGACGGAGTACGCCGGGGTCCTCGCCGGCGCGCAGAACCCTGAGGGGGCGGAGGCGTTCATCGACTTCCTCCTCTCGCCCGAGGTGCAGGAGGACATCCCCGGCCAGATGTACATGTACCCCGCCGACCCGGACGCCACCCTGCCCGTGGAGTGGGCTGAGCACGCTCCGGTGAGCGAGAACCCGCACGGGGTCGACCCCGCGGACATCGCCGCCGGGCGCGACGAGTGGATCCGGACGTGGACCGAGATCGTCATCGGCTGATGACCCGAGTCCTGGCCGAGGCGGACCCGGCGGCGTCGGCCGCCCGCCCGGCACCGGTCGACGGCGGCGCGCGGTGGGCGCCGCGCCGCCGTCGCCCGTCGGTGACGGCGGCGCTCGGCTGGTCGTTGGCCGCCGGGTTGCCGCTGGCCTTCCTCGGGGTGTTCTTCCTGTGGCCGGTGCTGACGATGGCCGGCCGCGGCCTGGTCGACGGCGGGGCGCTGGACCTCACCGGCGCCGCCGAGGTGCTGTCGCGACCCCGGACCTGGCGCATCCTCGGCACCACGGTGGCGCAGTCCGTCGCCGGCACCGTGGTGTCGCTGCTGCTCGGGCTGCCCGGCGCGTACGTGCTCTACCGGCGCCGGTTCCGCGGCCGGCGCGTGCTGCGCGGCTTCATCACGGTGCCGTTCGTGCTGCCGACCGTCGTCGTCGGAGTGGCGTTCCGATCACTGCTCGTCGAGACCGGACCGCTCGGCTTCCTCGGCCTCGACGGCAGCTTCGCCGCGATCGTCGCCGCGCTGGTGTTCTTCAACTACTCCGTGGTGGTACGGACCGTCGGCGGGATGTGGGAACGGCTCGACCCCCGTGCCGAGGAGGCAGCCCGCAGCCTGGGCGCGTCGCCGTGGACCGCGTTCCGTACCGTCACGCTGCCGGCGCTGGCGCCGGCGATCGCCTCGGCCGCCGCTGTCGTCTTCCTGTTCTGCGCGACCTCCTTCGGGATCGTCCTCACCCTCGGCGGGATCCGGTACGGCACCATCGAGACCGAGATCTGGATCCAGACCACCCAGTTCCTCGACCTGCGGGCCGCGGCAGTGCTGTCGATCGTCCAGCTCGCCGTCGTCGGCCTCGCGCTGTGGCTGGCCGCCCGGACCCGCCGCCGTCAGGAGCGGGCCCTGGAGCTGCGCACCGACGCCGCCGCTGTCGGCCGGCTCCGGCTGCGCGGGACGGCGAGTGGGCCGGGACCGGACGCCGGACCGGCGCTGGTGACCGCCGTCGTCGTGCTCGGTCTGCTCGCGCTGCCGCTGGCCCACCTGTTCGTCGGGTCGCTGCGCACGCCGGACGGCTGGGGGCTGGGCAACTACCTGCGGCTGGGCACCACCGGCGGGACGAACGCGCTCACCGTCACGGTGTGGGAGGCGGCCGCGAACTCGCTGCGGATCGCCGTCGACGCCACCGTGATGGCGGTGGTCGTCGGCACCCTGGTGGCGGTCGTGGTCTCGCGGCGGCCCCGCACCCGCGCCGGTCGGCGTGGTCTCGCGGTGCTCGACACCGTCTTCATGCTCCCGCTGGGGGTCTCGGCGGTGACGGTCGGCTTCGGCTTCCTCATCACCCTCGACTCCCCGCCGCTGGACCTGCGCAGCTCGGCGATCATCGTGCCGATCGCGCAGGCGGTGGTCGCGGTGCCGATCGTCGTGCGGACGGTGCTGCCGGTGCTGCGGGCCATCGACCCGCGGTTGCGAGAGGTGGCGGGGGTGCTGGGTGCCTCGCCGTGGCGGGTGCTGCTGACCGTGGACGGGCCCTTCCTCGTGCGGGGCTTCGGGCTGGCGGTGGGCTTCGCGTTCGCCGTCTCGTTGGGCGAGTTCGGCGCGACGTCGTTCCTCGCCCGGCCGGAGAGCCCGACGCTTCCGGTGGTCATCTTCCGGCTCATCGGCCGGCCCGGCGCAGAGAACTACGGCATGGCGCTCGCGGCGTCGGTGGTGCTGGCGGCGCTGACCGCGACGGTGATGATGGTGGCTGAGCGGTTGCGGGGGGACAGGATGGGGGCATGGTGAGCGGGCTGCAGGTCCGGGGCGCGGTCGTCCGGTACGAGGACGGCCCGACGGCGGTCGACGGCGTCTCGCTCGATGTCCCGGCCGGCGAGGTGCTCGCCCTGCTCGGGCCGTCCGGGTGCGGCAAGTCCTCGCTGCTGCGCGCCGTCGCCGGGCTGGAGCCGCTGCGCGCCGGCGAGCTGCGGTGGGCGGGGGAGCGCATCGACGCGCTGCCGGTGCACGAGCGCGGCTTCGGGCTGATGTTCCAGGACGGCCAGCTCTTCCCGCACCGCGACGTCGCCGGCAACATCGGCTACGGGCTGGTGATGGCCGGCGTACCGCGGCGGGAGCGCGCCGAGCGGGTCGACCAGCTGCTCGACCTCGTCGGGCTCGCCGGCTACGGCCCGCGAGAGATCGCCACTCTCTCCGGCGGGCAGCGGCAGCGCGTCGCGCTGGCCCGGGCGCTGGCACCGCGACCCCGGTTGTTGCTGCTGGACGAGCCGCTCTCGGCGCTCGACCGAGGGCTGCGCGAGCACCTCGCCGGCGAGCTGCGCGACATCCTGCTCGCTGCCGGTGCCACCGCGATCTACGTGACGCACGACCAGGACGAGGCGTTCACCGTCGCGAGCCGGGTGGCGGTGATGGCCGGCGGCCGGCTGCTGCAGGTCGACACCCCCGACCGGCTCTGGCGGACCCCGGTGAGTGAGCAGGTGGCTCGGTTCCTCGGGTACGGCCCGGTGCTCGACGGCGTGCTCGAGGCCGCCGGAACCGGGGCCGTGGTCCGGACCGAGGTCGGCACGGTGGTGGCCGGGGATGGCGCCCGGTCCGTACCGTCCGCCGGCGCGCGGTCCGCGTCACCGGCCACGGTGAGGGTCGCGCTCGGTCCGCGAGGGCTCGTGCCCGCCGGCACCACCGGTGCTCGGCTGCCGGTCACCGGCTGGCGGCTGCGCCGCGGCGACCTCGAGGTCGACGTCGAGCTGCCCGGCGAGGAGAACGCGACGATGCTGCTGCCCGGCGGGCCCGACGTCCTCGTGCCGGAGTCGGTCACCGTGCGCCTCGACCCGGCCGGCGTCGTGCTGCTGCCCGCGGCGACCGGTGCCGAGGCCGGGGGCACCGGCGTCCGGGAGGCGATCGGCCATGAATGAGCCGCTGCTGCTGCTCATGCTGCTGGTCATCATCGTGCTGCCGGCGGTGCTGATCGCACGCACGGGGCGGCGGCTCGGGCAGGGCACCCGGCTGCGCCAGCAGCTGGGGATGTGGGCCGAGATCCGCGGCTGGCGGCTGCTCGGACCCGATGAGCAGCCGATCGGCCGCTGGCAGGTGTGGCCCTTCACGGCCGCGGAGCGGGAGGTCGGCGAGGCGATCGCCGGTGTCCACCGGGGCCGGGCGGCGACATCGTGCCGGCTGGACGTCACCGACGGGCCGCGGCTGGGCACCTTCCACGTGCTCACCGTGGCGCTGGACCGGCCGGGACGCCCCCGCACCCTACTGACTGACGGCGCCGTCGTCGAGAGCAACGACGCCGGCGACGTCACCGGCGTGCGTGCCGAGCGCCTCGCCGCGGTCGTGGCGCGGCACCCGGCGATGTCGGTCCGGCTCGAGCGGGACGTCGTCGTCGGCTGGCTCCCCGGACCGCCGCTGCTCAGCGAGCTCGACGCCTACCTCGACGCCCTCGCCGACATCGCCTGACCTCGGCGCGCCCGGCGAGACCGTCGGCTCGCCCATTCCGATCATCTGGCGCTGCTGGCAGGGGCGAGCCGTGATCGCGAAGGGCGAGTCTAGCCAAGGGGCAGTGGCGCGTGGAGTGCGGCAAATGTTCGCCTGGCGGAGGATCGGTGGCACCCTGGGTACGCCTGTGCCCCTCGCGACCAAAGGAGCAACGTGCTCGGACTTCCGGACGGCATCCGTGCCTGCCTCTTCGACCTCGACGGTGTTCTCACCCAGACCGCCGCCATCCACACCCGGGCCTGGGCGCAGACCTTCGACGAGTACCTGCGGCGTCACGCGGCGCTGACCGGGCAGCCGTTCCGGCCGTTCGACGTCGCCGCGGACTATGCGACCTACGTCGACGGCAAGCCGCGGATGGACGGCGTGCGCGACTTCCTCGCCAGCCGCGGCATCACGTTGCCAGCAGGGAACCGCGACGACGACGGCGACCAGGAGACCGTCGCGGGGGTGGGCAACCGCAAGAACGAGCTGCTGCTGCGGCTCATCGCCGAGGAGGGCGTCGACGTCTTCGAAGGCTCGGCCCGCTACCTCCACGCCGCCCGGGAGGCCGGTCTCGCCTGCGCCGTCGTGTCGTCCAGCGCCAACGCGGCCCTCGTCCTCGAGGTCACCGGGCTGGACGATGACATCACCGTGCTCGTCGACGGCTCCCTCGCTCACGCGCTCGGGATGCCCGGCAAGCCGGCGCCGGACACCTTCCTCGAGGGCGCCCGGCGGCTCGGTGTGGTGCCGTCGGAGGCGGTGGTGTTCGAGGACGCGCTTGCCGGGGTCGCCGCCGGACGGGCCGGGAACTTCGGCTACGTCGTCGGCGTCGACCGCCTCGACCAGGCCGACGCGTTGAGTGCGGCCGGGGCGGACATCGTCGTCGCGGACCTGGGGGAGCTGCTGTGAGCGTCGAGCACGCGCTGCCGGTCGAGCCGTGGTGCCTGCGTGAGCGCCACCTCGACCTCGACGAGCTGCCGGTGACCGAGTCGCTGTTCGCGCTGTCCAACGGGCACCTCGGGCTGCGCGGAAACCTCGACGAGGGGGAGCCGGCCGGCCAGCGCGGCACCTACCTGTCGGGGTTCTACGAGAACCACCCGCTGCCCCACGCCGAGGGCGGCTACGGCTACCCGGAGTCCGGGCAGACCATCGTCAACGTCACCAACGGCAAGCTCATCCGGCTGCTCGTCGACGACGAGCCGTTCGACGTCCGCTACGGCGAGATGCTCTCCCACGAGCGGGTCCTCGACCTGCGCGCAGGCACGCTGCGCCGGGAGGTGGAGTGGGTCTCGCCGGCCGGCCGGCAGGTGATCGTCCGCTCGACCCGCCTGGTGTCGTTCACCCACCGGGCGATCGCGGCGATCGAGTACGAGGTCGAGCCGGTCGACGCCGAGACCCGGCTCATCGTGCAGTCCGAGCTCGTCGCGAACGACGACGCCCCGGTGGTCCGCACCGGCGACCCGCGGGTCGCGGACGCGCTCAAGGACCCGCTCGAGCCGCTCGGTCGGGACGTCGAGCAGGATGGCGCGATCCTCATGCACCGCACGCGGCGGAGCGGGCTGTCGATGGCGGCGGGGATGGACCACGTCATCGAGTGCCCCCAGCAGTACGAGGTGGAGCACGAGGCACGTGACGACTGGGCGCGCACCACGGTCGTGACGGTGCTGCAGCCCGGCGAGACGCTGCGGATCGTCAAGTACATCGGCTACGGCTGGTCCGGCACCAGGTCCGAGCACTCGCTGCGCGACCAGGTGGCCGCGGCGCTCACCAGCGCCCGGTACGCGGGCTGGGACCGGCTGCTGCTCGACCAGTCCGCCTACCTCGACGACTTTTGGGCCGGGGCCGACGTCGAGGTCGAGGGAGACCCGGTCATCCAGCAGGCAGTGCGGTTCGCGCTGTTCCAGGTGCTCCAGGCCGGCGCCCGGACCGAGCGGCGGGCGATCGGCGCCAAGGGGCTCACCGGTACCGGGTACAACGGCCACACGTTCTGGGACATCGAGGGATTCGTGCTGCCGGTGCTGGTGATGACCGCGCCCGAGGCGGCGGCCGACGCACTGCGTTGGCGGGCCTCCACCCTGCCGCTGGCCCGGGAGCGGGCCGCGACCCTCAGGCTGCAGGGCGCCGCGTTCCCGTGGCGCACCATTCACGGCGAGGAGACCTCGGCGTACTGGCCCGCCGGTACCGCCGCGTTCCACCTCAACGCCGACATCGCGCGCGCGTTCGAGTACTACCGCAACTCCACCGGGGACGAGTCCTTGGACCGGGAGTGCGGCGCCGAGGTCCTCATCGAGACCGCCCGGCTGTGGATGTCGCTCGGCCACCATGACCGCAACGGGACGTGGCGCGTCCAGGGGGTCACCGGCCCCGACGAGTACACCGCCGTCATCGACGACAACGTCTTCACGAACCTCATGGCGGCGCGGAACCTGCGCGCCGCCATCGGGGCCTGTGAGCGGCACCCGGACATCGCCGACGACCTCGGCGTGACCGACGAGGACCGGGCCGGCTGGCTCGCAGCGGCGCAGGCCGTGCACATCCCGTACGACGAGCAGCTCGGCGTCCATCCGCAGTCGGAGGGCTTCACCAGCTTCGGCGAGTGGGACTTCGACGCCGACACGGTCGCCTACCCGCTCATGCTCCACGCGCCCTACTTCCAGCTCTACCGCAAGCAGGTGATCAAGCAGGCGGATCTCGTGCTCGCCATGCACTGGTGCGGCGAGGTGTTCACCGACAAGGAGAAGGCGTGGAACTTCGACTACTACGAGCGGCGCACGGTGCGGGACTCGTCGCTGTCGGCCGGGACGCAGGCGGTCATCGCTGCTGAGGTCGGCCACCTCGACCTCTCCTACGCCTACCTCCACGAGGCCGCCCTGGTGGACCTGCGCAACCTGCAGGCCAACACCGACCAGGGGCTGCACATCGCCTCGCTCGCCGGAGCCTGGACGGCGCTCGTCGACGGCTTCGGCGGGCTGCGCGACGGCGGACCGATGCTGCGGGTGGACCCGGCGCTGCCCGAGCAGATCACCCGGCTCGCCTTCCGGCTGCGGTGGCGCGGTATGGCCGTCCTCGTCGAGACGACCCACGATGAGGTCGTCTGCTCGCTGATCGACGGCGACGAGCTGGAGCTGGAGCTGTACGGGGAGCGGGTGCGGGCCACCGCCGACGCCCCGGTGCGCCGTCCGACCCGGCGGCGCGTACCGCTGCTGCCGCAGCCGCCGCAGCCGCCCGGCCGGGCACCGAAGCCGGCCGGCGCCGGCCCGCTGTCCGTCGCCCGGAGTGCGGAGTGAGCTCATGACTGACAACGACGCGGTGAGCACCGCCGCGACCGAGGCGATGACGGCGGCCGGCCTGGCGTTCACCGCCACGCAGCACGGCCGGGTGAGCAGTCTGGCGGAGGCGGCGGCGGCTCGCGGGGTCGAACCGGCCGCGATCATCAAGACGATCGTCGTCCGGCGCGCCGACGACGACTTCCTCTTCGTGCTGGTCCCCGGCGACCGCAGCATCTCGTGGCCCAAGCTGCGGGCGCTGCTGGGGGTGAGCCGGCTGTCGATGCCGGACGCGGCCACCGCCAAGGACGTCACGGGTTACGAGCGCGGCACCATCACGCCGTTCGGGGCCACCCGGGCCTGGCCGGTCGTCGCCGACGAGCGGGTGACCGGCCGGGTGTCGATCGGGGCCGGGGCGCACGGCGTAGCAGCGACGGTCGACGCCGCCGAGCTCATCGTGGCGCTCGGCGCGCAGCGCGCTGACGTCACCGAGCCCGCCTGACGCTCAGCGGTCCGCCCGCGGTGCCACGGCGCTGGTGTCCGGTGCCGCCGGCGCGGTCGGCCCGGGCCGCACCCGGCGCCCGGTGACACCCGTCAGCGCCAGGCCCACCGGGACGGTTCGCGGCAGCGCCGGCCACACGTCGGCCACGGACAGCCCGGGGTTGACCAGTGGGTCGCCGATGAGGTGCGCCGCCCCGCTGACGGTCACCGACCAGCCCGACTGGGTCGCGGCATCGAACTCGCCGGCGCCGAAGGTCATGGGATGCCCCTCGACGATCGCCTCGAGGGTGGTGCCGTAGGACGTCCGGAACACCAGCTCCGCGGCGTGCACGACGAAGTTCACCGGCACCATGTGGACCCGGCCGGCGGTGCAGTGCGCGAGCCAGCCGACGCTGACCTCGTCGAGCAGGCGCCGGCAGGCCTCAGCACTGAGCTCCTCGATGGCCATTGACGGCTCCGATCCGGGTCGGAGCCCCATCCTCCCACCTCACCGCCCCGCGGCGCAGCGCTACTGCAGCAGCGTGCGGTCGTCGAGCTCGGCGCCCTTGACGTTCTCGAAGGCGTCGAGCAGGTCCTGGACGGTGGCGCGCTGCTTGCGCTCACCGGCGACGTCGACGACGATCCGGCCCTCGTGCATCATGACCAGCCGGGTGCCCAGTCGCAGCGCCTGCTCCATGTTGTGGGTGACCATCACGGTGGTCAGGTGGTGGCGCTCGACCGCCTCGGCGGTCAGCTTCGACACCAGGGCCGCCCGCTGCGGGTCGAGCGCCGCGGTGTGCTCGTCGAGCAGCAGGATCTTCGGCTCGCTGAACGTCGCCATGAGCAGCGACAGCGCCTGCCGCTGACCGCCGGAGAGCATGCCGACCTTGGTCTTCAGCCGCCGCTCCAGACCGAGCTCCAGCGAGGCGAGCTCCTGCTGGAAGAACTGCCGCTTGGCGCGGGTGACGCCGAGGCGCAGTCCTCGCCGCTGGCCCCGGGAGTAGGCGATGGCGAGGTTCTCCTCGATCGTCATGTCCGGTGCGGTGCCCGCCAGCGGGTCCTGGAAGACCCGGCCGACGTGCGCGGCGCGGCGGTGGTCGGGCAGGCGGGTGACGTCGTTGCCGTCGACGACCACCCTGCCGGAGCCCGGGGTGAGCGTGCCAGCGATGATGTTCAGGAGCGTGGACTTCCCCGCGCCGTTGGAGCCGATGACGGTGGTGAACTCGCCCGGCTCCAGCTGCAGCGAGATGCCGTCGAGCGCCACCCGCTCGTTCGGGGTCCCGGGGAAGAAGGTCTTGCTCACGGAGTCGATGGCGAGCACGTCACTGTCCTTCCGTCGTCGAGGACGTGGCGGCCGTGCGCCGCAGCGTGCGCAGCGCCCTGATCCGTCGGAACAGGCCCCACTTGGGCAGCAGGAGGGCGACGACGACGAGGACGGCGGAGACCAGCTTCATGTCGTTCGCCTCCAGCCAGGACACCTGGAGGGCCAGCTGGATCGCCACCCGGTAGAGGATCGAGCCGAGCACGACGGCCAGCGTGGAGATGACGATGAGCCGCGAGCCGAAGACTGCCTGACCGAGGATGACCGAGGCGAGCCCGGCGATGATGAGGCCGATCCCCATCGAGATGTCGGCGAAGCCCTGGTACTGGGCGACGAGCGCGCCGCTGAGGCCGACGAGGCCGTTGGACAGCGCGAGCCCGAGGATCTTCGTCCGGTCGGTGTTGACGCCGAAGCTGCGGATCATCGCCTCGTTGTCGCCGGTGGCCTGCAGCGCCAAGCCGGTGTCGGTGTGCAGGAACCAGTCGAGGACGAGCTTGACGAGGATCGCCAGCGCCGCGAAGATCCCGATCGCCACCGCGCCGCCGAGCAGCCCGTTGTCCCGCAGCGGCGTGATCAGCGTTTCCTCGCGCAGCAGCGGCACGTTGGCGCTGCCCATGATGCGCAGGTTGATCGAGTACAGCCCGATCTGGGTGAGGATGCCCGCGAGCAGCGGGTTGATCCCGCCCTTGGCATGGAGCAGCCCGGTGATGACTCCCGCCGCCAGCCCCGCCACTCCGGCGGCAAGCGTGGCGAGGGCCGGGTGGGTGCCTCCCGTGATGAGGACGGCGGCGGTCGCGGCGCCCGTGGTGAAGCTGCCGTCCACGGTGAGGTCGGGAAAGTTGAGGATCCGGAAGGTCAGGTAGACCCCCAGCGCCATCACGGCATAGATGAGCCCGAGCTCGACTGCTCCGATCATGAAGAGGCTCGCGTCACTCGAGGACGGTGTCGGCGCGCTCGAGCAGCTCGGCCGACAGCTCCACGCCCATGCGCTCGGCAGCGGCCGGGTTGACGATGAGCGGCCACTCGGTCAGCGTCTCGATGGGCATCTCGGCCGGGTCCGCGCCGTCCTGGAGGATGCGCACGGCCATCTCACCGGTCTGGTAGCCGAGCAGCTCGTAGTCGACGCCGTAGGTGGCGATCGCGCCACGCTCCACGGTGTCGCCGTCGGCGGAGATGAGCGGGATGGACTTGGACTCGGCGATCTGGAGCAGTGCCTCGAAGGACTGGATGACGGTGTTGTCGGTCGGCACGTAGAAGGCGTCGACGTCGAGGGAGTCGGCGGCCTGCTGCACCTCTCCCGAGTTCGTCACGGTGGCGACCTCGATCTCGACGCCGAGCCCGGCGGCGGCCTCGCGGGCGAGCTCGACCTGGACCTCGGAGTTCACCTCGCCGGCGCTGTAGACGATGCCGACGCTCTGGGCGTCGGGGGCGATCTCCGTCAGCAGCTCGAGCTGCTCCGCGACCGGGTTGAGGTCGCTGGTGCCGGTGAGGTTCGCGCCGGGCAGCTCCCAGCTGTCCACCAGACCCGCCTCGAGCGGTTCGGTGACGGCGGTGATGAGGATCGGGACGTCGGTGATCGCCTGTGCCGCGGCCTGCGCCGTCGGCGTGGCGATGGCGAGGATGAGGTCGTGGCCACCCGAGGCGAGGTCGTTGGCGATGGCGATCGCCGTCGGCTGGTCGCCCTGGGCGTTCTGCTCGTCGTACTCCACCTCGAGCCCGGCGTCCGCGAGCGCTGCCTTGAAGCCCACGAGGGAGGAGTCGAGCGAGGGGTGGGCGGCGATCTGGGTGACACCGACCGAGTAGGACTGGGCGTCGTCGCCCGAGCCGGCGTCGGCGCCGTTCTCAGGCTCGGCGTCGCCGCACGCGGCGAGGGCGAGCATCGGGACGGCAAGTGCGGCGGCGAGCGGGCGGAGCGTCGAGCGCTTCATGGGGGAGGTCCTTCCAGTCCACAGGGCTTCGCCGCAGGGTACTGCAACGACCGTCGGCCGAGATGGATGTCCCACGGGCCGGGCCCGGTTGAGCGCCGGCGGCTGCTGCCGCCGCGCTCCGACTACTGTCGGGCCATGGTGAACTACCGATTCCTTGGCAGCAGCGGACTGAAGATCAGCGAGATCGTCTACGGCAACTGGCTCACCCACGGCGCACAAGTTGAGGACGAGGCCGCGCGCAGCTGCGTGCGAGCCGCGCTGGACGCCGGGATCTCGTCGTTCGACACCGCGGACACCTATGCCAACACCCGCGCCGAGGTCGTGCTCGGCGAGGCGCTGGCGGGTGTCCCGCGGCACGAGCTGGAGATCTTCACCAAGGTGTACTGGCCCACCGGGAAGATGGGCCCCAACGACTCCGGGCTGTCCCGCAAGCACATCCTCGAGGCGATCGACGGCTCGCTGCGGCGGCTGGGCACCGACTACGTCGACCTCTACCAGGCGCACCGCTACGACGTCGAGACCCCGCTCGAGGAGACGATGCAGGCCTTCGCCGACGTCGTCCGGCAGGGCAAGGCGCTGTACATCGGTGTCTCCGAGTGGCCCGCCGACAAGCTCCGCGAGGGACAGCTGCTCGCCCGCGAGCTGGGCTTCCGGATCGTCTCCAACCAGCCGAAGTACTCGATGCTGTGGCGGGTGATCGAGGCCGAGGTGGTGCCGGCCTCGCAGGAGCTGGGGATCGGCCAGATCGTCTTCTCCCCGGTGGCGCAGGGCATCCTCACCGGCAAGTACCTGCCCGGCCAGCCGGCGCCGGCGGGGTCGCGCGCCGCCGACGACAAGGGCGGCTCGCGGATGATCGGGCACGACGTGGGCGACGACGACCTCCTCGGCCGCGTGCAGCAGCTGCGCCCGGTCGCCGATGAGCTCGGGCTGTCGATGGCGCAGCTGGCGGTGGCCTGGGTGCTGCAGAACGACAACGTCGCGGCGGCGATCATCGGCGCCTCCCGGCCGGAGCAGGTCACCCAGAACGTTGCTGCGTCCGGCGTGAGCATCCCCGCCGAGCTGCTGGCGCGGGTCGACGAGATCCTCGGGGACAAGGTCGAGCGCGACCCGGCGCGGACGAACGTGCCCGCCGGGCGGGTCAGCTGAGCGAGGAAAATTCATCGCTGTCCCATATTGCGGACATGCGGTGCGTCCACGACGATAGGTGTGCGCGGCCGGTGGTCGTGACACCTCGGACGAAGGAGCCCCGTGACAGATGCGGCCATGACGCCCGACACTCGCGCCAGGGCCCTCGCGGATCTCGGCAGGGGCGAACCGTTGGACGTCCTCGTCATCGGCGGCGGCGTCACCGGGGCAGGGATCGCGCTCGACGCCGCGACCCGCGGGCTGCACACCGGGATCGTCGAGGCCCAGGACTGGGCCTCGGGGACCTCCAGCCGGTCCAGCAAGCTCGTCCACGGTGGCCTGCGCTACCTGCAGATGCTCGACTTCCACCTCGTCCACGAGGCACTCACCGAGCGTGACCTGCTCCTCAAGCACCTCGCGCCGCACCTGGTGAGGCGGGTGGCCTTCCTTTACCCGCTCGAGCACCGCATCTGGGAGCGCGCCTACGTCGGTGCCGGGGTGGCGCTGTACGACGCGCTCGCCGGGATCGCCCCGGGCAAGCGGGCGATGCCGCTGCACCGCCACCTCACCCGCACCAAGGTGGGGCAGCTGTTCCCCGACTTCCGCCACGACGCGGCCATCGGGGCCGTCCAGTACTGGGACGCCACCGTCGACGACGCCCGCCTGGTCACCACGCTGGTGCGCACCGCCGTCGGCTACGGCGCGTTGGCGGCCAGCCGCACCCAGCTCGTCGACCTCACGAAGGACGCCAGCGGCCGTGTCGACGGCGCCGAGCTGCAGGACCTGGAGACCGGCGCCCGCCTGAGCGTCAAGGCCAGGAACGTCGTCAACGCCACCGGGGTGTGGACCGAGGAGACCGAGGCGCTGTCCGGCAGCACCGGCGGCCTGAAGGTGCTCGCCTCCAAGGGCATCCACCTCGTCGTGCCGCGGGAGCGGATCCGTGGCGACGTCGGGCTGATCCTGCAGACCGAGAAGAGCGTGCTGTTCATCATCCCGTGGTCGCGCTACTGGATCATCGGCACCACCGACACCCCCTACGAACGCGACCTGCGTCATCCGGTGGCCACCCGTGCCGACATCGAGTACGTGCTCGACCACGCCAACGAAGTGCTCCGGGAGCCGCTCACCCGCGCGGACGTCATCGGCTCCTACGCCGGCCTGCGGCCGCTGCTGCAGCCGGGCACCAAGGAGGGCACCTCGTCGGCGAAGGTCTCCCGGGAGCACACGGTGGCGTCGCCCACCCCCGGCCTGACCGTCGTCGCCGGTGGCAAGCTCACCACCTACCGGGTGATGGCCAAGGACGCCGTCGACTTCGCGCTGGGGGAGAAGGCGCGCCGGCTGCCGTCCATCACCGATCGCATCCCGCTGCTCGGCGCCGTCGGGCTGCAGGCCGTGCACCGCCGCGCGCACCGGCACGCCGCCCGCCACGGCTGGACCAAGGCGCACGTCGACCACTTGCTGCACCGCTACGGCTCGATGCTCGAGGAGCTGGTCGCGATGGTCGACGAGCAGCCCGACCTCGCCCGGCCGCTCGAGCACGCACCGGCCTACCTGCGCGTCGAGATCGCCTACGCCGCCACCCATGAGGGCGGCCTCCACCTCGAGGACGTCATGCTCCACCGCACCCGGCTGGTCTACGAGGTCGCCGACCGCGGACTGGCGGCGGTGCCCGAGATCATGGACGTCATCGCGCCGATCCTCGGCTGGGACGAGGACCGACGACGGCGCGAGACCGACTCCTACGCCGAGCGCTGCGCGGCCGAGCGAGCCGCCGAGGAAGCCGGCGACGACGCCGACGGCGAGTGCGCCCGGCAGCAGGCGGCTGACATCGCCCCGATGGCGGCGCCGCCCGACTGAGCACCCTTCGACCCCGTCGGCGCAAGGCCGCACCGGCGGGCCACCGGACGCGAAAGAGAGGACAACGTGGACTTCTCAACGATCTTCCTGCCCGAGCTGGCGGGCACCGCGATGCTGACACTGCTCGGTTGCGGCGTCGTGGCCAACGCGCTCCTGCCCAAGACGAAAGGGGTGGGCGTCGGCAGCAACTGGCTGCTCATCAACTTCGGCTGGGGCCTGGCCGTGTTCGCCGGCGTGTACGTCGCCTACAGCACCGGCGCCCACATCAATCCCGCCGTCACCGTCGGGCTGTGGGCCAGCGGCGACCCCTTCTTCGGCGGCAACGAAGAGCTCGGGCTCGGGGTCATCGAGGCCACGGCCGGCAACGCGCTGGTCTACTTCCTCGCGCAGATGATCGGTGCCGTCATCGGCGCTGCCATCATGTACCTCGCCTACAAGCAGCACTTCGACCAGGAGGCGCCGGGAGCCACCAAGCTCGCGGTCTTCTCCACCGGGCCGGAGGTCCGCAGCTACGGCTGGAACGTCGTCACCGAGGTCATCGCCACCTTCGTCCTCGTGTTCGTCATCGTCGCGTTCGGCTACACGCCCTCGGGGCTCGGGCCGCTGGCCGTGGCGCTTCTCGTCGTCGGTATCGGTGCCAGCCTCGGTGGCCCCACCGGGTACGCCATCAACCCCGCCCGTGACCTCGGCCCGCGCATCGCGCACGCGCTCCTGCCCATCCGTGGCAAGGGCTCCAGCGACTGGAGCTACGCCTGGGTACCCGTCCTCGGCCCCCTCATCGGTGGCGCGATCGGTGGTCTCGCCGGTGCCCACCTCCTGTGACCCCTCCGTCCAAGGCAACGAACCGTCCGCAGCGACGTGAAAGGAACGACATGGTTGACTACGTCCTCGCCATCGACCAAGGCACCACGAGCTCCCGGGCGATCATCTTCGACCACGGCGGCAGCGTCGTCTCCACCGGGCAGGTGGAGCACGAGCAGATCCTGCCCCGCGCGGGGTGGGTGGAGCACGACCCGGCTGAGATCTGGACCAACGTCCGGGAGGTGGTCGGCCTCGCGCTGACCCGCGGCAACCTCACCTCCCGGGACCTTGCCGCCGTCGGCATCACCAACCAGCGCGAGACGACGGTGGTGTGGGAGAAGAGCACCGGCAAGGCTGTCCACAACGCCATCGTCTGGCAGGACACCCGCACCCAGAAGATCGTCGAGGAGCTCGGCGGCAGCGAGGGTGCGGAGAAGTACAAGAGGCAGGTCGGGCTGCCGCTGGCGACCTACTTCGCCGGCCCGAAGATCAAGTGGATCCTCGACAACGTCGACGGCGCCCGGGCAAAGGCGGAGGCCGGCGAGCTGCTCTTCGGCACCACGGACACCTGGGTGCTGTGGAACATGACCGGTGGACCGAACGGCGGCGTGCACGTCACCGACGTCACCAACGCCTCGCGCACGATGCTGATGAACATTGACTCGCTCAGCTGGAACGAGGACATCGCCAAGGACATGGGGGTGCCGCTGTCCATGCTCCCGGAGATCCGCTCCTCCTCCGAGGTCTACGGCAAGGGCCGCGAGGGCGGGATGGTGCCGGGCGTGCCGATCGCCGGGATCCTCGGCGACCAGCAGGCCGCGACCTTCGGGCAGGCGGCCTTCGAGGTCGGCGCCGCGAAGAACACCTACGGCACCGGCAACTTCCTGCTGCTCAACACCGGCACCGAGCTGGTGCACAGCGAGAACGGGCTGCTGACCACGGTCGGCTACAAGATCGGCGACCAGCCGCAGGTGTACTGCCTCGAGGGTTCCATCGCCGTCACCGGCTCGCTCGTGCAGTGGCTGCGCGACAACCTCGGGCTCATCAAGGACGCCGCGGAGGTCGAAAAGCTCGCCAAGTCGGTGGAGGACAACGGCGGGGCCTACTTCGTGCCTGCGTTCTCCGGCCTGTTCGCGCCGTACTGGCGGGCCGACGCGCGCGGCGCGCTCGTGGGCCTGACCCGGTACGTCAACAAGGGGCACATCGCCCGGGCGGTGCTCGAGGCAACGGCCTACCAGTCCCGCGAGGTGGTCGACGCGATGAACGCCGACTCCGGCGTCGATCTCAAGGAGCTCAAGGTCGACGGCGGCATGGTCGCCAACGAGGCCCTCATGCAGTTCCAGGCCGACATCCTCGGCGTGGACGTCGTGCGCCCGAAGGTCGCTGAGACGACGGCGCTGGGCGCGGCCTACGCGGCGGGCATCGCGGTCGGCTTCTGGCAGGGCGAGCAGGACGTCGTCGACAACTGGGCCGAGGACAAGCGGTGGTCCCCGCAGATGGACGAGGCCGAGCGCGAGCGCCTCTTCCGCAACTGGAAGAAGGCGGTGACCAAGACCTTCGACTGGGTCGACGACGACGTCGACTGACATCCGAGCTACAAGAGGAGTTCGCCATGAGCAACAGGGCAGTGAGCTACGCCGGCGCCAACAAGGTCGAGGTCATCGACATCGACTACCCCGAGTTCGTCCTCAAGGACGGCCCGGGGGTGCATCCGGACAACATCGGACGCCGGGTGGACCACGGCGCCATCCTCAAGGTGGTCGCCACCAACATCTGCGGCTCGGACCAGCACATGGTCCGCGGCCGCACCACCGCCCCGGAGGGGCTCGTGCTCGGGCACGAGATCACCGGGGAGGTCGTCGAGGTCGGTCGCGACGTCGAGTACATCAAGGTCGGTGACCTGGTCTCGGTGCCGTTCAACATCGCCTGCGGGCGGTGCCGCAACTGCAAGGAGCGCCGGACCGGCATCTGCCTGAACGTCAATCCCGACCGTCCCGGGTCGGCCTACGGCTACGTGGACATGGGCGGCTGGGTCGGTGGCCAGGCCGAGTACGTGCTGGCGCCCTATGCCGACTGGAACCTGCTGAAGTTCCCGGACAAGGACCAGGCGATGGAGAAGATCCTGTCGCTGACCATGCTCTCGGACATCTTCCCCACCGGGTTCCACGGCGCGGTCAGTGCCGGCGTCGAGGCCGGCTCCACGGTCTACGTCGCGGGCGCCGGCCCGGTCGGTCTCGCCGCGGCGCTCGGGGCGCAGCTGCTGGGCGCCGCGGTGGTCATCGTCGGTGACCTCGTACCGGACCGGCTGGCGCAGGCGAGGAGCTTCGGCTGCGAGACGGTCGACGTCTCCAAGGAGGACCCGAAGGACAAGATCGATCAGCTGCTCGGCGTGCCGGAGGTCGACTGCGGCATCGATGCCGTCGGTTTCGAGGCCCGTGGCCACGGCGAGAACGCGCAGACCGAGCAGCCGGCCACCGTCCTCAACTCGCTGATGGACATCACCCGGGCCGGCGGCAGCCTGGGCATCCCCGGCCTGTACGTCACCGGGGACCCGGGCGCGGCGGAGGAGGCTGCGCAGCGCGGTTCGCTGTCGCTGAACTTCGGCCTCGGGTTCTCCAAGTCCCACGTGTTCGTCACCGGCCAGTGCCCGGTGATGAAGTACCACCGGGGGCTGATGAACGCGATCCTGCACGACCGGGTCGACGTCGCCTCGGCGGTCAACGCGACGCCCATCACGCTGGAGGACGCGCCGCGCGGCTACGCGGACTTCGACTCCGGGGTGGCGAAGAAGTTCGTGCTCGACCCGCACGGGCTGCTGCCGAGCCGCTCCTGAGACCGGCTGCCGGCCGGCCGACCCACCACGGCGTGGGCGGCCGGCCGGACCGGTGGCGCCGTCACGCGGACGCCGCGCGCGGCGGGCGCCGGCCGCGGGGTATACCTGTCCGTTGGAAACGAGACGGGAGGCGCCATGGCGATCGAGCCGGACACCAAGGACTGGACGTGGGTGCTGCAGCGCCCCTGCACCGAGTGCGGCACCGATGTGACGCCGTACGCGCCAAGCGCCATCCCCGCGATGATGGACGGCGCGCTGCGACGCTGGATGGCGGTCCTGCGTCGCCCCGACGCAGCGCAGCGCCCCGACGGCTCGACGTGGTCGCCGCTGGAGTACGCCGCGCACGTCTCGGACGTCTGCCGGGTGTTCACCGACCGGTTGGCGCTCCTGCTGCGCGAGCAGGACCCCACCTTCCCCGACTGGGACCAGGACGCCGCCGCCGTCGACGGTCGCTACGCCGAGCGCAGCTCGGACGAGGTCGCCGGCGAGCTGGCGCAGCGTGCGAAGAAGGTCTCTGCCGCCTTCGCCGGCGTGCCGCTCGACCAGTGGGACCGTGCCGGGCTGCGGAGCAACGGCTCGCCGTTCACGGTGCGCACCCTGGGCCAGTACTTTGCCCACGACGTGCTGCACCACCTGCACGACGTCGACGGCTGACTGGCCGCCGGCGGTCCGTCGACGCGGTCAGCCGGCGCGCAGGAGCAGTACGACGACGTTCACCAGCGCGATGACCATCGCCGCGCGGAACGCGAACCGGCCCGGCCGCCGCAGCGACCCGACCGCGAGCAGCCCGGCCCCGGCCAGCACCGCCCACGCCCACGCGGGCACTGGCGGGGGCGGGCCGAGGGTGGCGACGGTGGTGCCGGCGACGAGGACGACGACGGCGAGCACCCCGCTGCGCCGCGACCCCAGCGCGTGCGGCAGGCCCCGGACCCCGGTGGCGGCGTCGTCGTCGAGGTCGGGCAGCGCGTTGACCAGGTGCGCGCCGACGCCGAGCAACCCACCGACCGTCATCAGCCACCACGGCGGCAGGACGGCGGGGTCGAGCGCCAGCCACGCGACGGCCGGCAGCCCGGCGAAGGCGACGGCGTACGGGAGCCACGAGAGCAGCGTGGCCTTGACGCCCAGGTTGTAGGACCAGGCGGCGGCGAGCAGCACCAGGTGAGCCAGCGCGGCCGGCAGCCCCAGTGCCAGCGACAGCGCCGTGCAGCCGGCCACGGTGAGGGCGAGCGCCACGGTGACGGTCCGCCGGGTGAGCTCACCGGTGGCGAGCGGCTTGTCCGTGCGCCCCACCGCCCAGTCCCGCTCGGCGTCGACGAGGTCGTTGGACCAGCCGACCGACAGCTGACCGGTGAGGACCGCCAGCCCGACCAGCAGCACGGTCAGCGTGCCGTGCCCCGCCGCGACGGCGAGCAGCGCACCGAGCGCGGTGACGACGGCGGTCGGCGCCGGGTGCGATGCGCGGGCGAGGGCGAGGAAGGTGCGCACCCGGTGAGGCTAGCGGGCGCTCCCCGTCGCAGCGCAGGAGCAGCCAGTACCGGCAACGGCGCCGCGCGCGCCGGACGGGGCCGGACCGTACGCTCGGGTGGTGACCCAGCTGCTCGCCGTCGAGCCGGTCCTGCCGGTACACCGCTACGACCAGGCCGAGCTCACCGATGCGCTGGTGCGGATCGTCGGTGTCGAGGGGCACGACGAGCGGCTCATGCGACGCATCCACGCCGGCTGCGAGGTGGACCAGCGCTACCTCGCGCTGCCGCTGGCGAGCTACGAGCAGCTGGTGGACTTCGGCCAGACCAACGACGCCTTCATCGCGGCAGCGGTCGACCTCGGGGCGACCGCGCTCACCGCCGCCCTGGCGCGCAGCGGCATCCGGGCCGACGAGGTCGACCTCATCATCTCCACGACGATCACCGGCCTCGCCGTCCCGTCCCTCGAGGCCCGGATCGCGGCGCGGGTGGGCCTGCGGGCCGACGTCGTGCGGCTGCCGATCGTCGGGCTGGGCTGCATGGCCGGCGCGGCCGGCACCGCGCGGCTGCACGACTTCCTGCGCGGCCGCCCGGACGGCGTCGCGGCCCTCGTGTGCGTCGAGCTGTGCTCGCTGACGGTGCAGCGCGGCGACGTCTCGCCGGCGAACCTCGTCGCCAGCGGGCTGTTCGGCGACGGCGCCGGGGCGGTCGTCGCGGTCGGGGAGCAGCACCCGCGAGCCGGCCGCGACCACGACGACGTCGCGCCGCGGGTGGTCGCGTCGGCGAGCAAGCTCTACGCCGGCACCGAGGCCGTCATGGGCTGGGACGTGGGCTCCACCGGGCTGCGCATCGTGCTCGGCGCCGAGGTGCCCGACCTCGTCCGGGACAACGTCGGCCCCGACGTCGTGGCGTTCCTGGCCGGGCACGGGCTAACCGTCGCGGACGTCGGCTGGTGGGTGTGCCACCCCGGCGGGCCGAAGGTCATCGGCGCCCTCGGCGAGACGCTGGGCGTGCCGAACTCGGCGCTGGTCCTCACCACAGAGTCGCTGCGGACCGTCGGCAACCTCTCCTCCGCCTCGGTGCTGCACATCCTGCGGGCGGCCCTCGACCGGCGCCCGGCGCCCGGGTCCACCGGCGTCATGATGGCGATGGGCCCCGGCTTCAGCCTCGAGCTCGTGCTGCTGGAGGCGTGATGTCCCAGCTGCTGTTCACCGTGCTGATCGCCGGCGTCGCGCTGGAGCGGCTCGCCGAGCTGGTCGTCGCGCGACGCAACGCCCGCTGGGCGTTCGACCGCGGTGGTCGGGAGGTCGGCGCCGGGCACTACCCGGTGATGGTCGTGCTCCACACCGCGCTGCTCGCGGGCTGCCTCACAGAGGTGTGGCTGCGCGACCCGCCGTTCCTGCCGGCGCTCGGCTGGACCATGCTTGTGCTCGCGCTCGGCTCGCAGACACTGCGGTGGTGGTGCATCGCCACGCTCGGCAGCCGGTGGAACACCCGGGTGATCGTCGTCCCGGGCATGGCGCTGGTGAGTAGCGGGCCCTACCGGTGGCTGCGCCACCCGAACTACGTCGCCGTCGTCGTCGAGGGCTTCGCGCTGCCGCTCGTGCACTCCGCGTGGCTGACGGCGCTGGTGTTCACGGTGGCCAACGCCGCGCTGCTCTCGGTGCGGATCGGCACCGAGAACCGGGCGCTGGCCGCCGCCGGGGGCTGAGGTGGCCGGCGCGGTGGTGGACGTCGTCGTCGTCGGTGGTGGGCCGGCCGGGCTGGCGACCGCGCTGCACGCGGTGCGCGCGGGGCTGACGGTGCGGGTCCTCGAGCAGCGGGTCGACGTCGTGGACAAGGCCTGCGGCGAGGGCGTGATGCCCGCCGGTGTCGCGCACCTCGCGGCCCTCGGCGTGCACCCCGAGGGGCGAGAGATCCGCGGCATCCGCTACTGCGCGGGCGAGCGCCACGCCGAGACCCGGTTCCGCGCCGGTCCCGGGCGGGGCGTGCGGCGCACCGAGCTGCACCGGGCGCTGCGGCAGGCAGTGCGCGACGCGGGCGTGGTGATCGAGCGGTCCCGGGTGCGCGAGGTGCTGCCGCAGCCCGGCGGCGTGATCGTCGACGGCGTCGCGGCAGGGCACGTCGTCGTCGCCGACGGCCTGCACTCCCCGCTGCGCCACGCGCTCGGCCTCGACCGGCCGGTGCGCGGCCCGGTCCGGTTCGGGCTGCGCCGGCACGCGCGACTCGCGCCGTGGACCGACCT
This sequence comes from Georgenia sunbinii, assembly GCF_036421875.1. Taxonomy (NCBI): domain Bacteria; kingdom Bacillati; phylum Actinomycetota; class Actinomycetes; order Allobogoriellales; family Allobogoriellaceae; genus Georgenia; species Georgenia sunbinii. The sequence continues at coordinate 340,046 of NZ_JAZGOL010000002.1, forward strand.
CGTTGAGGTGCACTGGGCGGCCGGCGGGGAGGCCTACGTGACGCCGGTCGGTGACGAGGAGGTCGGCATCGCCATCCTCACCAGCCGCCGGGCACCGTACGAGGAGCACCTCGCGCAGTTCCCGGAGCTGCGCGAGCGGCTGGCGGGAGCCGGCTGGACCACCGCGGTGCGCGGCGCCGGCCCGCTGCGGCAGGCCTCGCGCCGCCGGGTGCAGGGCCGGGCGCTGCTCGTCGGCGACGCCGGCGGGTACGTCGACGCCCTCACCGGGGAGGGCATCAGCCTGGCGCTGGCGCAGGCCCGCGCTGCGGTGGCCGCGATCGCCGCGGGCGACCTCGACCGCTACGAGCGCGACTGGCGCCAGGTCGTGCGCCGCCACCGGTGGCTCACCGGCGCGCTCGTCGCCACCGCGGCCTCACCGGCACGGCGCCTGATCGTCCCTGCCGCCGGGGCGCTGCCGCCGGTGTTCGCCGCCGCCGTCAACGCGCTCGGCCGGGTGTGAGCGCAGAGGACCTGGCCGCCAGGGTGCGGCCGCCGAACCCTGGCGGAACGGGCGGCCGAGGAGGATCATGGCGGCATGGGACAGGTTGTCGCGCTGCCCGCGCGGGGCGAGGTCTTCGCCGATGCCCGTGGCGAGGGCCGAGCTGTCCGCGTGTCCTGGCACCACGACAACGGGGTCGCCGTCCTCTCGCTGTGGCGGGGCGCGGTGTGCACCGGCACCCTCCAGGTGGCCGCCGCCGACGTCCCCGCGCTGGTCGCGAGCCTCACCACCGGCCTGGCCGAGGGCTACCGCCGGGACAGCGCCGTCCAGGCTCAGCGCGCGACCTCATGACACCATCCCCTGCCCTCACCGCCCCGACCCTGGAGATGCCGTGGCCCAGACCGTCCAGGTGACCTTCGACGCCCACGACCCACGTGCCCTCGCCGGGTTCTGGGCGGAAGTCCTGGGCTACGCCGACGACCCGCCGCCGCCCGGCTTTGACAGCTGGGAGGCGACGCTCGACGCCTGGGGGATCCCGCCGGAGCGGCGCAACGACCGCTGGGCGGTGAGCGACCCGGACGGCGCCGGCCCTCGGCTGTTCTTCCAGCGCGTGCCGGAGGGCAAGACCGCGAAGAACCGGGTTCACCTCGACGTGCGCACCGCCCCCGGCCGCACCGGCCCGGAACGGATGGCCGCGCTCGACGCCCGCGCGACTGAGCTCATCGCGCTCGGCGCCACGGTGCTCACGAGGATCGAGCCCGATGTGATCGACGCCGGGCACGTGGTCATGCAGGACCCCGAGGGCAACGAGTTCTGCCTCGACTGAGGTGCTCGCCCTCGTGACCTGGCGGATCCGGCGTCGCGATGACCGGGGAGCGGCCGGGCAGTCAGCCGTCGAGGGTGTCGAGGAGCAGGTTGAGACCCTCGCTCATGGTGGGGTGGGCAATGACCGCATCGCGGACCTGCTGGTAGCGCAGCCCGCCGAGCATGGCCATCTGGACAGCGGTCATCACCTCGCCCGAGTCGTGGCCGAGCAGCGCGACGCCGAGGAAGAGGTCGGTGTCGGCGTCGATGACGGCCTTCCAGCTGCCGGTGGTGTCGTGGCGGGTCTTGGCGCGGGGGATCGCCGCGAGGTCGAGCCGCGCCACCCTCACCCGGTGGCCCTTGGCTCGGGCCTCGGTCTCGCTCAGCCCGACCCGCGCGAGCTCCGGCGTCGTGAAGACGACGTACGGGACCAGACGGCCGGTCGTGACCGTGTCCGCGCCGGTGAGGTTCGCCCGGATGACCCGGAAGTCGTGCCACGAGGCATGGGTGAACTGCGGACTGCCGGCGACGTCCCCGGCGGCCCACACGTGCTCGGCGGTGGTTCGCAGGTGGTCGTCGACGACGACGCCGCCGCGGTCGTCCACGTCGACACCAGCCGCCGGGAGATCGAGATCGGCCGTCACGGGCGTCCGGCCAGTGGCGATCAGCAGGTCCGCACCACGGACCTCGGTGCCGTCCCCCAGGGTCACGACGACGTCGCCGCCGGGCTCCCGGCGCACCGCCGCGGCCCGCGACCCGAGCCGCACGTCCACCCCCTGCGCGGTGAGGTGCGCGGCGACGTCCGCCGCGACGTCGGCGTCCTCACGTGCCAGGAGCTGGTCACCACCCTGGAGCAGCGTGACCCGCGAGCCGAAGGTGGCGAACATCGAGGCGAGCTCGCAGCCGACGTACCCGCCCCCGAGGACGAGCAAGGACTCCGGCAAGCGTTCGAGGTGGAGGATGCTCTCGGTGTCCCACACCCCTGCCTCGGTGATGCCGGGCAGGTCCGGCCACGCGGGCGTGGTGCCGGTGTTGACGAGGACGTCACGGCCGCGGACATGACGGGTCGCGCCGTCGCCGGTCGTGATCGACACGGTGCGCTCGCCGACGAAGCGGGCGGTGCCGAGGACGAAGTCCATCCCCGAGGCCGGGAACATCTCGGCGTGCGCCTGCACCATCCCGCCGACGACGCCCTCCTTGTGGGCGCGCAGCAGGTCGAGGTCGACCGTCGGCTCGCCGTCGACGGCGACCCCGAACCGGGCGGCGGCGCGGGCGGTGAGCAGCGTGCGGGCGGACTCGACGAGTGACTTGGTGGGGATGCACGCGACATTGATGCAGGTGCCGCCGATCTTGTCGCGCTCGACCATGACCACCGACCACCCGGCCTTCGCCCGGTCCATCGCCAGCGACTTGCCGGCCTTGCCGCCGCCAACCACCAGCAGGTCCACGTCCTCGATGTCGTGCTCGCTCATCGGTCTCTCCTCGCTGCTCGACAGGTGCTCGTCGCAGAGCCGCACGACGCCCCGGTCCCATCTACTCACGCCGGTCCCAGCTTCGCTCGCGACGTACGCTGCCGGGCGCCGCGAACCGGGGTACGGTGAAAACGTACGGTGTGCCGAGCGTCACGCGGCCGCTGCCGGTTCATGTGACGGCTCCCCGGGCATCGGCGATGAGGAGGAGCCATGACCATGGACAGCTTCGGTGCGCGCGACCGGCTCGACGTCGGCGGCAGCAGCTATGACATCTTCCGGCTCGACCGGGTCGAGGGCTCGGCGCGGTTGCCGTTCAGCCTGAAGATCCTGCTGGAGAACCTGCTGCGGAACGAGGACGGCCGGCTCGTCACTGCCGAGCAGGTCCGTGCGATGGCCGCGTGGGACCCGGCGGCGACGCAGGGCCCCGAGATCCAGTTCACCCCGGCCAGGGTGCTCATGCAGGACTTCACCGGCGTGCCGTGCATCGTCGACCTCGTCGCGATGCGTGACGCGATGACTGCCGCTGGCGGCGACCCGGCGAGGGTCAACCCGCTCATCCCGACCGACCTCGTCATCGACCACTCGGTCATCGCCGACGTCTTCGGCCGCGCCGACGCGTTCCAGGTGAACACCGAGCTCGAGTTCGAGCGCAACCAGGAGCGCTACGAGCTGCTCCGCTGGGGTCAGCACGCCTTCGACGACTTCCAGGTGGTCCCGCCCGGCACCGGGATCTGCCACCAGGTCAACCTCGAGCACCTCGCCAGCGTCGTCTTCACCCGCGACGGTGAGCAGCGCCCGCTCGCCTACCCCGACACGGTCGTCGGCACCGACTCCCACACCCCGATGATCAACGGGCTCGGCGTGCTCGGCTGGGGCGTCGGCGGCATCGAGGCGGAGGCCGCGATGCTGGGCCAGCCGATGAGCATGCTCATCCCGCAGGTCGTGGGCCTCAAGCTCACCGGCGAGCTGCCCGAGGGCACCACCGCCACCGACCTCGTCCTCACCGTGGCTGAGCTGCTGCGCCGTACTCGCGTCGTGGGGAAGTTCGTCGACTTCTTCGGTCCCGGTGTCGCGAGCGTGCCGCTCGCCACCCGCGCGACGCTGGGGAACATGAGCCCGGAGTATGGCTCCACGGTGAGCATCTTCCCGGTCGACGACGAGACGCTGACCTACCTGCGGCTCACCGGCCGCAGCGAGCACCAGATCGCCCTCGTCGAGGCCTATGCCAAGGAGCAGGGCCTGTGGCACGACCCGGACCACGCCCCCGACTACTCGCAGGTGGTCGAGCTCGACCTCGGGTCCGTCGAGCCGTCGATCGCCGGGCCCAAGCGTCCGCAGGACCGCATCCCGCTCAAGGCCGCGCAGTGGGCGGTCCGCGGCCTGCTCGCCGGCCGCTCCCACGAGGAGGCCGTGCAGGGCGGGCTCGACGACGCCTCGGCCGACTCCTTCCCGGCCAGCGACCCGATCGCCATCAGCTTGCGGGTCGCCCGGGACGAACCGCCGCACCAGGGTGGCTACGCCCGGCCCGCCGAGTGGCCGTCCGACCCGGTCGACATCACCATCGGGGACGCGACGACGCAGCTCGACCACGGCGACGTCGTCATCGCAGCGATCACCTCGTGCACGAACACCTCGAACCCGTCGGTGATGATCGGCGCCGGGCTGCTCGCCAAGAAGGCGGTCGAGCGCGGGCTGGGATCCCGGCCGTGGGTCAAGACGTCGCTGGCGCCCGGCTCCCGGGTGGTCACCGACTATTTCGACAAGGCCGGCCTGACGCCGTACCTCGACCAGCTCGGGTTCAACCTCGTGGGCTACGGCTGCACGACGTGCATCGGCAACTCCGGACCGCTCATCCCCGAGGTCAGCGAGGCCGTCACTGGCAATGATCTGTCGGTGGCCGCGGTGCTCTCCGGGAACCGGAACTTCGAGGGCCGGATCCACGGCGAGACCAAGATGAACTTCCTGACCTCCCCGCCGCTCGTCATCGCCTACGCGCTCGCGGGCAGCACGCAGACCGACCTGCTCACCGAACCTCTCGGGCAGGGCAACGACGGTCAGGACGTCTACCTACGCGACATCTGGCCGACGACGGCGGAGATCAAGGACGCCGTCGACGCCACCGTCGAGGCGCAGATGTTCACCGAGGGCTACGCCGACGTCCTCACCGGGGACGACAACTGGCAGGGCATGGAGCTGTCGGACACCCTCACCTTCGACTGGGACGAGGCCTCCACCTACGTGCGCCGCCCCCCGTACTTCGACGACATGCCCGTCGAGCCCGAGCCGCTGCGTGACGTCGCCGGTGCCCGGGTGCTCGCCTACCTCGGTGACTCGGTCACTACCGACCACATCTCCCCGGCCGGCGCGATCCGCAAGGACTCCCCGGCCGGTCAGTACCTCACCGAGCACGGCGTGAGGGTCAAGGACTTCAACTCCTACGGTTCGCGCCGCGGCAACCACGAGGTGATGATCCGCGGCACGTTCGCCAACGTGCGGCTGCGGAACAAGCTCGTGCCCGACGTCGAGGGCGGCTTCACCCGCCACCTGCCGGACGGCGAGCCGGAGAGCATCTTCGACGCCGCGCAGAAGTACGCGGCGGACGCCACGCCGCTCGTGGTGGTCGCGGGCGCCGAGTACGGCTCAGGATCCTCCCGGGACTGGGCCGCCAAGGGCACCATGCTGCTCGGCGTCAAGGCGGTGCTGGCGACGTCCTACGAGCGGATCCACCGCTCCAACCTCATCGGGATGGGTGTGCTGCCGCTGCAGTTCGCCGAGGGGGAGGACGCCGAGTCGCTCGGCCTCACCGGCGAGGAGACCTTCTCGATCCTCGGCCTCGAGGGCACGGACGAGATCCCGCGGGAGGTCACCGTGCGGATCGAGTCGGACGGCGAGAGCCGTGAGTTGACGATGCGGGTGCGGATCGACACCCCGGTGGAGGCCGCCCACTACCGTCACGGCGGCATCCTGCCCTACGTGCTTCGCCAGATGCTCGGCTAAGAAGCACCGATCAGGCTATGGGCGACCGAGCCGATCACCGGGGTGATCGAGCAGCTGATCCTGCAGGAGCCGCGTGAGCCAGTCGGCGTACTCGGCATCCGACCAGCCGCAGGCATCCCTTGCCGCCAGGTAGAGCTCGACCCCGGTCAGCATCCAGGCGCGATCGACCCCCCGCGCGATCGTGAGGTCGCGGGATAGTGCCCCGGCCTGTTCGAGGTCGGTCACCAGTTCGCGTAGTGCCGCCCGCCGGTGTTGGTCGCCTTGCGTCCGGAGCTCGGCAAGAGCCGGGTCTCCAGCGGCGACGTGCATCGCGGTGAGCGCAACCTTGCTGCTGGAAAGCAGAGCACTGGTCCATGCGGCAAAGTCCGCCAGCTTCCGTCGCGGGTCTGCCTCGGCGCGGACACGGACCAACCATCCGGCGGCATCGGCGTCGTGCTCCAGCTGGGCGAGGAGCGCGCCGACGATCGCGCCCTTGGAGCCGAAGGTGGCATACACCGTTTGCGGTGTCACCCCGGCAACCTCGGCAACCTCGGCGACCGTCGTTCCGGCGAACCCGTGCTCGGCGAAGAGGTCGCGTGCCGACGCCGCGATGCGCTCTCGCGTCTCGGCGGCGCGCCGGGTCCGCAGCGGAGACCGATAGGTACGGGCCGGCCTCTCGTCCGGCGGAGGGCCGGGTCTTGGGGTCATAGCCCAAATAATACTTGACCTGACTCGACTAAGGTGAATACCGTGATCGGCGACACCAAAGGTCCCGTCGAAGTGCCCGAGGAGGTGGGAACCATGCCGGGTCAGGTTGTCGGTTCGCTGATCGCGGCCGGGTTCGGAGCGGTGTACATCGTGGTTAACGCCGGATCGTTGCCGCCGGGGGTTCAGTGGTCCCTCCGGGCCGTAGCGGCGGCGGCACTGTGCTTCGTGGTGATCGCAGTGTCCCGCAGGGCTGCCGGGCACCGACCGGCTGCTGGGCGGCCCGATGGGCCGGTCTTCCCCCGCACCTACTGGCTGGTGGTGGGTGTCGAAGCCGCACTGCTCTTCGGAGGGGTCCGTGTCGTGGCAGGACCGCTGGCGACGCCGGAGGCAGGCGTTGCATGGGTCTCGGTGGTGGTCGGGGTTCACTTCTTCGCTCTCGCCCGAATCTTCGATCAGGCATTCTTCAACCTGCTGGGCGCCGCGATCAGCCTCTGCGGCGTCGCGGCTCTCCTCCTCGCATTCACGGGGGCCGGGCTGCCGAGCGTCGACCTGGTTGGCGGCGTCGCTCCCGGGCTGCTGCTGCTTGCCTCCGCTCTGTGGGGCATTCAGCGTCGCCCCGTGGCAGCAGCGACGCCTCACTCGTCCTTCATGGCAGACCAGGGAGGCCGCTGAGATGGCGATCGACGACGACGTCCGACATGGCCTCGCGGGCGCATGGGACCGTTTCGCCGGGCCCGGGCAGTCGAGAGGCGAAGGTGTCGGCACGATCGCCGCCGTCGCCGCCGCAGCGGCGTGGGGTGACCACGCGCTCGAGCGGGGGGCCCCGCGGCACTGCCGGGGACTGATGCGGCTGGCCGCGGTCGACCTGTGGGGCGGGGTCTGGGTCAACAACACCCCCAGCTGCGTGCGCTGGTACGAACGGCCTGGCCAGGGGGCCGGTGAGCACGTCGCATTCGCAGCCGTGCACCTTCTTCACGCCGGAGCGGTCGGCTACACCGACGCGGCCGTGGGGAACCGCACCCGAGGCTCGGCGCTCCGCTGGACACTTGCCCACTACGCGTGGCTGCTCACGACCACGTCGGTGATCGCCACCGCGCCGAGACACGTGCGCCTGCCGATCGCTCTTGCCGCAACGGCGGTCGGGCTCGGACTGGATCGAGTCCTGGGACGCTCCGTGGCTGCGCCCTGGTTCGCGCCGGTCTACTACACCAAGCTCCTGATCGGCCACGCCGCAGGAAGCGTCTGGACCGGAAAGCACCATCCGCAAGCTATCTCAGCCAAGAAAGGACGATGACAGCCATGGACATGAAACTTGAGGTCATCGGGATCCCGGTCTCCGACGTCGACGCCGCCAAGGCGTTCTACACGGAGCAGGTGGGTTTCGGACTTGACCACGACGTCACCCCGGCGCCGGGGATGCGGGTCGTCCAGATGACCCCACCGGGCTCTGCGTGCTCTGTCGTGATCGGGGAGGGCATGCCGCTGGGCGAACCCGGTTCGACCAAGGGCCCGCAGCTCGTCGTCAGCGACATCGACGCGGCCCGTGCCGCGCTCGCAGGCCGAGGCGTCGCGATCACCGAGGTGCAGCAGCTCGGTCCCGAGGGTGCGCCGGGATCCAGGTTCGCATTCTTCACGGACCCCGACGGCAACGGTTGGTCGTTGCAGGAGATGCGCGGGGACTGAGTGTCTCGCGGGCATGGAGCGTTGGACGGACGAGACGGGAGGCACGGATGACAACGCTGCTGTTGGTGCTGGCGGGCCTGGGAGCATTGGCGATCGTGGTGATCGGCCTGCGGTTCTTGCTGGTGCCCCGCACGGCGGCCGCCCAGTTCGGGCTGGGCGATGGTGCGGCGGTGACGGCCGAGCCCTGGCTGGCGGTCAAAGGGGTGCGGGACGTGGTCAGTGGCTTGGTCGTGCTGCCCGCCCTGCTGAGCGGTCAGGCGTGGCTGGTCGGTGCGATGTGCCTCATCGCCGCGGTGACTCCGTGGGCGGATGTGGTGGTGGCGACTCGCAGCGGCGGCTCTCGTGGCCGTGCCCTCGCTGTGCACGGCGGGACCGGTGCGGCGCTCGTGGTGATCGGAGCGCTGCTCTTGCTGGCGGCTGACGGCTGAGCTGCTGCGGCCACCACGGCGGGCAGCGTCTCAGCCGTCCTTGGAGGCGGCCCCCTGGGCGGCCAGCCGCCGTGGCGCGGCGTGTGGCTGCACGACGTCGTCGAGCGGGGTGGTCGCGATGCCGCGCTCGAACGAGCTGGCCAGCGGGAAGTAGCGCGACAGGAAGGCACGCAGCAGCCGGCCGCTGTCCTCGTCTTCGCCCGAGACGTCGGGGGAGTCGTTGAGGCAGAAGACATCGAACTCGCGGGCGCCGAGCACGTGCTGCAGCCGGCGGGCAGCCCCGGGATGCCCGAGGTTGAGGTAGAGGTACTCCAGCCGTCCCGGGACCGCCTTGCCCAGCCCGTAGGCGTAGTAGTGGTGCAGCGCCGAGGTGATCGACAGGTCGTCCGGGTGGCGGAACTTCGAGGCCGCCACCTGGGCGAACAGCTCGGGGTGGGTGTCCTCCATGTGCTCCAGCACCGAACGGAGCTGCGGGTGCGGGGTGTGCTGGAAGATCGTCGTCGTCGTGCGACCGAACACGTCCTCGATGAGGTCTCGGTTGTTCTTCGCCGCGCTGGTCACCGGGTCGTCGTGCGGTTCGCGGGGGCCGTGGTCGATGAGCGCCGAGGACGGGAAGAACTTCGCCAGCCCGTTGCCGTGGAAGAACAGCTCCGGGGTGACCGGGCGGCCGAAGAAGACGTCGTCGTTGAGGTACAGGTAGCGCTCGGCCAGCCCCGGGATGCGGTGGAGCTGGGACTCGATCGCGTGGGAGTTGAACACGGGCAGCACGGCCGGGTCGGCGAAGATCTCCCGGTGGTCGACGAGGTTGAGGCGGGGGTGGGCGGTCTCCAGCCAGTACGGCACCTGCCCGGCCGTCACGACGTGGACGGTGCGGACCCAGGGCGCGAACATCTCCAGCGACCGCAACGAGTAGCGCAGCTCGTCGTGCGAGCGGAAGCGGGCCGCGTGGGTGGCGGCCGGCAGCAGGCCGACGTCCCGCGGGGAGCCGAGCGCGGTCGCCCGCTGCTCGTTCCAGTCGGGGTCGGCGCCGTCCACCCAGGTGTAGACGACGTCGATCGGTCCGGTGGCCGCGAACAGGTGCGGCAGCTGCGGCACCGGCAGATCGGCGGCCGGCCGGGCGGTTGCCTCGTGCCAGGCCTTGTCGGTGAGCCGGTTGGTCCACGCCTGCCGGCGCGGAGCGGCGAGGCGCCGGTCGGCCTCCGCGCCGGGTGCGGCGGTGCCGTGCTTGACGGCCGTCCGGTCGGTGACCGTGGGTTGCGGCTCGCGCCACACCTCGACGTCGATGCCGACCTCGGCGGCGGTGATCGGCCGGCCCGGGCCCCCGGCGGTGAGTCGGAAGAGACGGAAGCCGCCGTCGGTGGCGCACAGCTGACGGACCCGGCTTCGCGTCACGCGGCGCGGGCGGGCGGCCGACGCGTCGAGCGGCACGGCGTACCAGGACCGGTCGAGGCCGTCGGCGAGCGCGGCGGCGGTGTGCTCGGCGTCCTGGCCGCGCACCGCGACGGACGCGTCCTTGCCGGGACCGGCCGGCAGCACCACGGGGGCCACGCCGGAGCGGCGCAGGGTGTCGACCACGGTGGCGCGCTGCTGGTGAGTCTCGTCGTCGGCGTCGAGCTGTGAGACGGCGGCGGCCCACCGGGGCCGCAGCGCCGAGCCCACCGGCACCAGGGAACCGCGGGTCGGCAAGGAGCGGCGGTCGAGGAGCCGCTCGTTGACGGCGTGCGCGAGGTGGGCGGCGTGCCCGGTGGCTCGCACGATCCGGCTGCGCCACTGGCCCGGCAACGCTGCCAGCGTCCGGCTCCGCCGTCGGGCGCTGCGGTCACGGGCCCGGAGCACGGGCGCCACCGAATCGGGGTAGAGCAGCAGCTCGGTACCCACGGCGTCGACCGTGTACTTCACCTCGCGGTCACCCGCGCTGATCTGGTCCTGGACCATCCAGGTCTGATCGAATCCGGTCACCACTCCAAAGGGTTGCTTCACTCATTCCGCCTTTCTTCACCGGCCCACGAGCGGCGGTGGTACGTCCCTCATGGGACGGCGTACCGTGCGCCTCGCGGGCGGCCCGCGGCTCCTCGCGCTGCAAGGCGTCGAGTGTGCCGTCGAGCAAACATGTCGCGCATCGTCGGGCGCAGCCGTACGGGGTCAGCCGAGGGCGCTCGAGGCGCGGGAAGTTTCATTGTACGCCGTGGGTAGTATCCGCGGCCTGGCTGCGCCCGGTCAGGGCTATATCGGCGCGCGAACGTGGCGCAAATCCGGCCGTTAGGTGACCGCAATGCTTCCTAGGGTGAGGATGGGCGGTCCGAGAGCGGACGCCACGATGAAGGGGTGAACGATGGACTGGAAGATCGAGCTCATCTTCGTGCCGGTGACCGATGTCGACCGTGCCAAGGAGTTCTACCTGCGGATCGGCTTCAACGCTGACCACGACCAGGTCCCGTTCGAGGGGCTGCGATTCGTGCAGATGACCCCGCCGGGATCGGCGTGCTCGATCGCGTTCGGCGACGGGCTCGGCGGGGACCTGGAGCCGGGGCGGCAGAACACGATCCAGGTGGTCGTGCCGGACGCCGATGACGCGTTGGTCCAGCTGCGGTCGGTCGGCGTCACCGCGCAGGGCGTCGACGAGCAGGCATGGGGGCGTTTCGTCACCTTCGACGACCCCGACGGCAACACCTGGACGCTCCAGGAGCTGCCCGCGCGCGACTGAGGCTCCCGCTCCGGCGCCCGCGGCCGACGCGGTCCGGGTGGTGTCGCTGCACATCATGCTCCCCGTTCTGCGGTGCGTCTGTGGTCGCCGTCACGCTATCCAACGAGGATCTCGACGGCGCGACGGGGGCCGACCGTCCGGTCATGGGCAGTCGCGGGGCGGCAGGGTGAAGACGCCGCCGCTCAGTGCACGAGGACGGCCTTGACCGCCTCGCCGGATCCGGTGGCCTCGATAGCGCTCTCCAGCTCGGCGAACGGGTAGGTGCGGACCAGCTTCTCCAACGGGAAGCGGCCCTGCCGACGCAGCTCCAGCAGCTGTGGGATGAAGACGCGTGGCACCGAGTTGCCCTCGACGATGCCCTGCACGCTGCGGCCGAGCTGCATCACCGGCAGCAGGTCGAGAGTCATGCCGGGGGCCGCGCCGACGATGCCGAGGTGGCCGCCCCAGGCAAGCGAGTCGACCAGCCGGGCCAGCACCGGCGCGACGCCGGTGGTGTCGAACGCGTGGCTGGTCCCGCCACCGGTGAGGTCGCGGATCTGCTCGACCTGGTCTTCGTCCCGGCCGTCGACGGTGTGGGTGGCGCCGAGCTCCCTGGCCAGCGCCAGGCGCTCCTCGATGATGTCGACGGCGATGATCGTGCCGACCCCGGCGGCGACCGCGGCCATCAGACCACTGAGGCCGACCGCGCCGGTGCCCGCCACCACCAGGCTGTCGGTGGGGCCCGGACGTAGCACGTTGAGGATGGCGCCGGCGCCGGTCTGCACGCCGCAGCCGAGCGGGCCCAGCAGGTACTCGTCGTCGGGCTCGACCCAGTCCGGCACCTTGGCGAGGTTGCGCTCGGCGACCAGCGCGTGGGTGGCGAAGGAGGATTGTCCGAAGAAGCTCGACCCGACGGGTGCGCCGTCAAGGGTGGCCTTGAATGAACCGTCGGCACGCGTGAGGGCAAAGTTGATGTCGTTGAACTGCTCGCAGTTGAACGGCCGGCCGGTGAGGCAGGTGCGGCACTGCCCGCAGGAGGCGTAGGAGGCCATCACGCGGTCGCCCTCGACGACGTCCGTCACCCCGGTACCAACCGCCTCGACCACGCCGGTGCCCTCGTGCCCGTAAATGGCGGCAGGGAAGTCGGGCTGGTGGAAGGTGTCACGGGCGAACAGGTCGGTGTGGCACAGCCCGGTCGAGGTGTACCGCACGAGGACCTCACCCGGCTGCGGGTCACCCAGCTCGATGCCATGGACCAGCTCGAAGGTGCCGCGCGGCTCGCGAAGGAGGTGGGCACTGATCGTCGTAGACATCTGGGTCTCCTTCGGTCGGGACGAACCACGCTACTCCGGACCGTCACACCGGGCAGAGCGGGGCGCTGGGGAGTGGCCGTCACCACCGACGCCGCGACCGGCTGAGCGCTGCCGGCGCACCGAGGCCGGCCGCGGCATCCCGGAGTGCGAGCCGCCCGGGCCGGGACGAGACTGAGCGCATGGCGGCCGTCATACCCCGCGAGCCGACGCCCGCGGCACCCGGTGCCGGTGCGGTCGCACCGCGCCAGATCCCGCTGCGCGGGTGGCTGCTCATCCTGCGCCGGGTGGCAGGTCGCGTCCTCGCCGAGAAGTTCTTGCTCTACAGCGCCGGCGTCGCGTTCTTCGCGGTGCTCTCCGTGGCGCCGGTGATGCTCACCGCGCTGTCGGTGTACGGCGCGGTCAACACGCCGGCACGGGCGCAGGAACACCTCTCGGGGGTGGTGGCGGTGCTGCCGCCCGCGCTCGGCGACGTGCTGGCCGACCAGCTGGTGTCGATCACGGCAGCGTCCACCCAGCTCCTGACGTTCCACGGCTTCCTTGCCTTCGCCGTCGCACTGGGGACGGCGACGACCGCGATGACGTTCCTCATCGAGGCGGTGGCCGTCGCCTACCGCGAGGAGGACACCCGGGGCGCGGTCCGCCGTTCGCTCCTGGCCCTGGCGTTCGTGCTCGGTGGTGCGGTGGCCCTCGGAGCGGTGTTCACCAGCACCGCCGTAGTCGCCCGGGCGCTCGCCGGGGCGCCTGACTGGGTCCTCGTGCTCGCCCTCGTGGCGGCGTGCATCGGCCTTGCGCTGATAGTGACCGTCGGCCTCGAGGTGCTGTACCGGTTCGCGCCCGGCCGCCGGGGCAGGGCGCGGTGGCGCTGGATCAGCGGCGGCGCTACCGCGACGACCGCCGGCTGGTTGGCAGCCACGGGCGGGCTGTTCTTCTACGTGCAGAACCTGGGCACCTACGAGCGCATGTACGGCTCGCTCGCCGGCGTCGCGATCAGCATGCTGTGGCTGTGGCTCACCGTCCTCCTCATCATCCTCGGGGCCGCGGTCAATGCGGAGAGCGAACGGCAAGCGGCCCGCGACTCGACCGTCGGGGAGGAGCGGCCGCCCGGGCGGCGGGGCGCCGTCGTCGCCGACGACGTCCCGCCGCACCCGGAGGACCCGGACTGACCGTTGGTCGTCCCGTTGGTCGCGAACGGAGCGGGACGACGGCGCGTGCCATGATCCGGCCATGGATGCCGAGCGGGCTGTTCACCTGGACACCGAGCAAGCGGTCACTCTGGTACCGAGCCGGTACGAGGAGTGGGTCCGACGCTTCGCGCAGATGGCCGCCGCCATCGAGTTGATCGTGCCGGACGCGACCATCGAGCACATCGGCTCCACCGCGGTGCCCGACCTGCCGGCGAAGGACGTCGTCGACCTCCTCATCGGCGTCGATGCCCAGTCGGTCGTGCCTGCTGCCCGGCAGCTGGTGGCGGCGGGGTTCGATCTCGAGGGCGAGCTGGACCACCACTGCTGGCTCAGCTCGCCGGACCGGCGCGATCGCGCCTTCGTCCTCCACGTCGTCGAGCACGGCAGCCGTGCCTGGAACCGTCGCATGGCGTTCCGCGACCTGCTGCGGGCCGACGAGTCCGCCCGACGGGCCTACCTGCAGGTCAAGGAGCACGCCGCTCGGCAGTCGCGAGGCTGGGACGACTACACGCTCGCGAAGAGCTCGGTTGTGGCCGAGCTGCTGGCAGGGGCCGACGCGGAGGACTAGCTGGCTGCGAACGGGCCGTCGGCGAAGACTGCGCCGACGAACCGTTCCGCCATCAGTCGGTGGGTCGCCGAGTCCGGGTGGAGGGCGTCGGGCAGCGGGTGCGCGGCCGCGTCGGCGTCTCCGTAGAGCTCGCGCCCGTCGAGGTAGTGCAGGTGCTGGTCGGTGGCACGCCTGTCGGCCACGATGCGTGCCAGCTCCTCGCGGATCACCGCCAGGGTGAGCTTCCCGGTTGCCACCTCGGCGGGATCCCCGGTGGCGCGGAACCGGAGGACTCCCTGGGCGAAGGCGTCCAGGTCGAACCCGCCGGGGCCGGGGGTGTCCTCGTGGATCGGGCAGAGGATCGGTGAGACGACGAGCAGCGGCGTCGTGGGGTGGCCCTCGCGGATGGTGTCGAGGAACCCGCGGACGGCGGGGCCGAACGCCCGCAGCCGCATGAGGTCGGCGTTGACGAGATTGATGCCGATCTTGAGGCTGATGAGGTCGGCGGGCATGTCGCGGATCTCCCGAGCGACGAAGGGGTCGAGGAGAGCGCTGCCGCCGAACCCGCGGTTGACCAGGTCGACCCCGGCGAGGCGTGCCGCGGCGACGGGCCAGATCCCGGTCGGAGTGGCGGCGTTGGAGCCGTGGCTGATCGAGCTGCCGTGGTGCACCCACACCCGCCGGGAATGATCCGCTGCGGGCTGCACGGGGGCGTCGGCACGCAGCTGGTGGATCTCGATGGTCTCGCGGTGCGGCAGCCAGATCTCGACGTCCTTGTCCCGGGCTGGCAGGCCCGCGAAGCGCGCGGTGCTCGCCGGTCCGGTGTCCGTCGTCGTGGTGCCGTCCGCCGTGTCGATGGTGACCGTGGTGCCGCCGGACGTCGTGGCCTGCGCGACCAGCTCACCGTCGACGACGAGCTCGACGACGCCGTCGGGCCGCGGGGCGATGCCGGCGTAGGTGGTCCGTGACCGGTGCAGGTCGAGCTCGATCACGGTTGCTGCGGTGCGGAACGCGAGGTGCACGCCCGACGGCTGGGACTCCACCATCGCCAGCTGCGGGTCGGCGCACTGCGCGCGCGCCCACGAGGAGAGCCGGTGCGGCAGCAGGCCGTGCTGCGACCGTTCGAGCTCGGCGGCGCCGCGGACGAGCGCCGTCGTGAGTGGAACGACGGTCAGGTCGGGAGCTGTCATGGAATGTCCTTCGGTCTCGTCGTGGCCGGCGGGCTCACCGGCGCTCGTGCTCGGGCGGGTCGGGGTGCTGTCCGGCAGACTAGGACCCACCGGGCGTGGCGGGCGAACCGCCCGGCAGGTTCGCTGGTACGCGACGAAGGGACGCGCATCGATGCGTGTGGACTCGGCCCATCGCAGCGTCTGGCGAGCCCGTGGGACGGGATGGCGGACGTTCACCTACATCTGGCTGCCGCTCACCGTGCTGTTCCTCGGCTGGACGTTCTTTGCCGACGATGTGCACTGGGGGACACGCGTCGTCGGCGTGTCCAATGTCCTCGTCGCCAGCCTCACCGTGCTGGAGATGCGCAAGATGTCCGCGGCCGATAGCTCTGGCATCGAGGTGACCGAGCTCAAGACGCGGCGCATCCCCTGGAGCGCGGTGGAGCGGCTGCGCCCGGTCAAGCCCGGCATGTGGTCGATCTTCATCCCGGTCAAAGCTCGGCTGGTCGACGGCTCGGCTCTCACCCTCCCGCATGTGCCCGCGTCGGACCTGGTGAGGCTGGAGAGACTTCGAACGAAGGGGGCCGAACCACCGGGTGGGTCGGATCACTGAGCCGGATGCATGATCTCCCAGAGGTCGCCGTCGGGGTCCGCGATGGTGCCGGTGTATCCCCATTCCCGCTGCTGGGGCTGAATGGCGACCTCGGCGCCCGCGTCGCCCGCCGCTCGGATGAGGTTGTCCACCGTGCTCGTCGAGTCGACGGAGATGCTGAGGAGACATTCGGCAGTGCCGGCCTCGGCCGTGGCTCGTTCGGCGGTGACCCAGCCGAAACCTCCGGTCGGGATGTACATGACGCGGGCGCGTTGGTTGACGACGACCTGGAGCGGCTCAGGAACGCCGTCCTCGGCGAGCTCGCCCGGGGTCTGGAGCCCCAACGCCTGCGCGAAGGCGTGTGCGCGCCGGCGGTCCTCAGTGGGCATGGCGATGGTGATGTCGAAAGTGTTCATACGGGGACCGACTTGGCCGGGCATCGCGAATCATCGGGCTGGTGCCGACCGGTTCGACATCATCGACTTCTCCCGCACGACCAGCCTTGATCTCAGATCACCACGTTCGCACCAGAATAGGAGTCATGGGCCAGGACTCAGAGGCGACGAACCGCCGGCTGCTGCGCGCCCGCGACGCCATGGACCGCGCCTACACCGAGCCGCTGAACGTCCCGGACCTGGCGAGGATCGCCCTCGTCTCGGAGGCGCACTTCATCCGAACCTTCCGGGCGACCTTCGGTGAGACCCCGCACCGTTACCTGCAGCGGCGGCGGGTGGAGCGGGCGATGCACCAGCTCCGCGAGACCGACCGGTCGGTCACCGACATCTGCATGAGCGTCGGCTTCACCAGCCTGGGCACGTTCAGCCGGACCTTTCGCGAGATCGTCGGCCAGTCACCGAGCGAGTTCCGCGCGAGCACGCCGTCCGCGCCCATCCCGACGTGCTTCACCAAGAGCTGGGGCAGACCGAGCAGTTTCGGATAAGCCATTGCCAGCCGTGCTCACTAACGTCGTGCCCATCACCCGCCCGGCCCCCGGGCAGGCACAGCAGAGGAGAACGTCATGATCACCGCGCTACGCATCAGTCAGGTCTACGTCCTCGACCAGCAGGAGGCGCTCGACTTCTACGTCGGCACCCTCGGGCTCGAGCTTGGCGACGACATCAACTTCGGCCCGATGCGGTGGCTCACCGTCAAGGCACCGGACGGCCACCAGATCCTGCTCGAGCGTCCCGGCCCGCCGTCGATGGACGACCAGACCGCCGACCAGGTCCGCGACCTCGTGACCAAGGGCGCCGCAGGTGGCCACCTCTTCTTCGTCACCAGCGACGCCCAGGGCATGTACGAGCAGCTCGTCGAGCGCGGCGTCGACATCACCGACGAGCCCACCAGGCAGCCCTACGGCCTCGACTTCGGCCTGCGCGACCCGTTCGGCAACCACATCCGCATCGCCGAGCTCTCCGACGTCCCGGTGACGGCGGACGCCGCACGCTGAGCGCGCTGCTGCTGAGCTCACCACCAGGTACGAAGGAGTCACTGTGGTCAGTTTCCGAACCGCGCTCTGGCCCGGCGGCGGCAACAACGTCGGCATCGTCGTGCCCGAGGACATCGTCCTCGGGTTCGGCCGCGGCAAGCGCGTCCCGGTGGTCGTCACCATCGACGGCGGCTACACCTACCGGACCACGATCGCCTCGATGGGCGGGCAGTTCCTGATCTCGTTCAACGCGCAGACACGCGCCGCGACGGGCCGGACCGCCGGGGACGAGGTCGAGGTGACCCTCGAGGTCGACGACGCGCCCCGCACCGTCGATCCGCCGGCAGAGCTGGCCGCGGCACTCGAGGCGGCCCCGGCGGCGGCTAAGGCGTGGTCGACGCTCTCCTACAGCAAGCAGCGTGGACACGCGGAGTCCGTCGCCGGCGCCAAGCAGGAGGAGACCCGGGCCCGCCGGGTGCAGAAGGTGATCGCCACCTTGTCCGGACCGGCTTGACGCAACCGCAAGGCCCCGTGCCTCAGGGGCACGCTCGGTCGTCAGCAACACGCACGAGCAGCCAGTCCATGTGTGGTACCGACGCGACCATTTCGCGGTCCGAGCTGCCGAGCGGGTACAAGGTCAGCTCGTCTCCGTCGTTGACGTCCCAGGGCGCCTCACCGTCGGCGGGCGTCCAGAGCGATCCGTCGAGCGGGCCGACGATCGGGCTGTCGCAGGACGGGGCGGCACGGTAGACGTACCGGACGGGCTGGTCCGCCGGAAGGTCCTCCCCGTCAGCAATGAGCGGAGGCTCGACGGGGACCGTCAACGATGGGTCAGCGTGCACCTGCTCGTCCGTGGCGGTGCTGCCTGGACTCGCGAGATCCACATCGACCACGGTGCGTTCTTCCGGTGCTCCGGGATGCGGGTCCCGCGCCTCGAGCTGCACCCGGAACGGGCCTGGCGGCAGCAGATCCCGGGAGATGGCCACCACGAACGCGTGCGGGTTGGCGTCGTCGGGGCAGCCGTAGAGCTCGCCGGGGACCACGAGATCGGCGTGAACCAGGTCGCCGTCGACGACGACCCCGTCCATGCGGACCGGGCAACCGGATCCGTAGACCGCACCGAACCACACGGCGATCTCTCGCTCCCAGTCCACCTCGGCCGGGGCGCCGTCCAGACCTGCCGACCGCCACATCGTGCGCAGCTGGTCACCGGTGGTGGCCACTGCGGTGCGGTAGACCTCACCAGACGGCCCCTCGCCGAGGAGGCGCCAGCCCTCGCCCGCCGTCGCCTGCTCGTCACCAGTCGAGGACCCGGCCGGATCCGTGCCGGCGACCGTGCTGCAAGCGCTCAGTAGGAGCGCGCCGGCCAACAGGGCGCCGGCTAGGGCGCTGAAATGGCAGCCTCTGCGTCGCTTCGCTTCCGGCACGCGCGCCACCTCCTGGCCCCAAGTATTCTCGTTCCGGGCCCAGCGTGTCCTGCCATTGCGCAACCAGAGCCCGCCCAGCTGCCGCCCGAGAACCCTGGTTGCCGAATGGGACTGTCACGTGTGATCCGCGGCCCATAGGGTGACGAAGATGGCTTCCCGATTCTCTGAGCTCGTCATCGATTGCCAGGACCCACAGCGGTTGGCGGAGTTCTGGTGCGACGTCCTCGGCTTCGTCGTGCTCGGCAACGAGGACGGTGCGATCGAGGTCGGACCGGCCGAAGGGTTCGGCGGACTGCAGCCAACCCTGATCCTGAGGCCGACGACCGATCCCAAGGCCGGCAAGCAGTGGCTCCACATGGACCTCAACCCAACCGACCGCGACCAGGAAGCCGAGCTCGAACGACTCCTGGCGATCGGCGCGCGACCGGCCGACGTCGGCCAGACCGGCGAGGAGCAGTGGCATGTCCTGCGCGACCCCGAGGACAACGTGTTCTGCCTTCTGCGAGCCCGCCTGAGCTAGCAGGCAGCAGCACCCTGCTATCCGCGCGGCAGCGCATCGACCTGTTCTCAGCGGTCGAACCCTGGTCAGTCCCGCAGGCCCGCACCTCTTCCCTCATCCAGGCCCGCGAGCTGAGGCTCCGTCCTGCTGTGGCGGCTACCGGCTCGACCCGATAGCTCAGTAAGCGCGCGTGGGAGCCGCCGTGATCTGGATGGGGGAGCCGTCTGGTAGGTCCCGCAGTGCGTCGAGGTCGTAGGTGAAGCGTCCCATCCGCACCAGGCCGGGCCACCGTCCAGGACGTCCGTAGTACAGGACGAGCCCACGGGTGGGGGCGTGGTAGCCAATCTCCCCGGGTTCGGGGGCGTCCGCGTGAGGAACGCCGGTCAGGGGCAACGACCGGTCCAACGGCGCGACCTTCTCCACCTGATTGAAGTCGTTGAAGGCCAGGGAGAGCGGGAGCATACGGGCGAACTCGTGTGCTACCGGATGGTCGAACAGCTCGCCGTCGATACGGGCCTCACCGATGGTCAACTCGATCCTCACACAGCCTCCTTCGTTCTCTGCCCGTGCCCGGGACGTCCCAGCCGGCCAACGTAGCCGAGAGTCGTACCCAGCTGCAGCGGACGACCCGCCGTCGTCCGGGAATGAAACTCATCCACCCAAGGTTGAGCCTGACAGACTCAAGTTTGGTGGTCTCGAGTTGACATGTCAGCCGCGAGGCGCAGACTTGAGTGCGGACGACTCAAGGGCCGGGACCCGGCCCGCGTACAGGACAGGAGCACTTCACATGGCACGAGCGGTCGGAATCGACTTGGGCACCACCAACTCCGTGGTGTCCGTCCTTGAGGGTGGCGAGCCCACCGTCATCGCCAACGCCGAGGGCGCGCGCACGACGCCGTCGGTCGTTGCCTTCTCCAAGTCCGGCGAGGTTCTCGTCGGCGAGGTCGCCAAGCGGCAGGCCGTCACCAACGTCGACCGGACGATCACCTCGGTCAAGCGCCACATGGGCACCGACTGGTCGCAGCAGATCGACGACAAGACCTACTCCGCCCAGGAGATCTCCGCGCGGGTGCTCGGCAAGCTCAAGCGCGACGCCGAGCAGTACCTCGGCGAGACCGTCACCGACGCCGTCGTGACCGTCCCGGCATACTTCAACGACGCCGAGCGGCAGGCCACGAAGGACGCCGGGCAGATCGCCGGGCTCAACGTCCTGCGGATCGTCAACGAGCCCACCGCCGCGGCGCTCGCCTACGGGCTCGAGCGCGGCAAGGAGGACGAGCTCATCCTCGTCTTCGACCTCGGTGGCGGAACCTTCGACGTCTCCCTGCTGGAGATCGGCAAGGACGAGGACGACTTCTCCACCATCCAGGTGCGCGCCACCTCCGGTGACAACCGCCTCGGCGGCGACGACTGGGACCAGAAGATCGTCGACTGGCTCGTCGCCCAGGTGAAGAACAAGGACGGCGTGGACCTCTCGAAGGACAAGATCGCCCTCCAGCGGCTGCGGGAGGCCGCCGAGCAGGCGAAGAAGGAGCTGTCCTCCACGCTCAACACCAACATCTCGCTGCAGTACCTCTCGATGAGCGAGAACGGTCCGATCCACCTCGACGAGAAGCTCTCGCGGGCGCAGTTCGAGGACATGACCAAGGATCTCCTCGACCGCACCAAGGCACCGTTCAAGGCGGTCATCGCGGACGCCGGGATCAACGTCGCGGACATCGACCACGTCGTCATGGTCGGTGGCTCCACCCGGATGCCTTCCGTGACCGAGCTCGTCAAGGAGCTCACCGGCGGCCAGGAGCCCAACAAGGGCGTCAACCCGGACGAGGTGGTCGCCGTCGGCGCCGCGCTCCAGGCCGGGGTCATCGGCGGTGACCGCAAGGACATCCTGCTCATCGACGTCACGCCGCTGTCCCTCGGCATCGAGACCAAGGGCGGGGTGATGACCAAGCTCATCGAGCGCAACACGGCCATCCCCACCAAGCGCTCCGAGGTCTTCTCCACCGCCGAGGACAACCAGCCCAGCGTCCTCATCCAGGTGTTCCAGGGTGAGCGAGAGTTCGCCCGCGACAACAAGCCGCTGGGGACCTTCGAGCTCACCGGGATCGCCCCGGCGCCCCGCGGCATGCCGCAGATCGAGGTCACCTTCGACATCGACGCCAACGGCATCGTCCACGTCTCCGCCAAGGACCGTGGCACCAGCCAGGAGCAGTCGATGACCATCACTGGTGGCTCGGCCCTGCCGAAGGACGAGATCGACCGGATGGTCAAGGAGGCCGAGGCGCACGCCGAGGAGGACAAGAAGCGTCGCGAGGAGGCCGACTCCCGCAACTCCGCGGAGCAGCTCGTCTACTCCACCGAGAAGCTGCTGACCGACAACGCCGACAAGCTCTCCGAGGAGGTCTCCGCCGAGGTCCGCACCGCCGTCGACGACCTGAAGAAGGCGCTCGAGGGCGAGGACATCGCCGAGATCACCGCGAAGCAGGCCGCGCTGGTCACCGCCTCGCAGAAGATCGGTGAGGCGCTGTACGCCAGCGACCAGGCCGCTGGCGAGCAGCCCGCCGCCGAGGACGCGGCCCCGGCCGCCGAGCAGTCCTCGGACGAGGACGTCGTCGACGCGGAGATCGTGGACGAGGACGAGTCCAAGTGACTGGCGAGAACATCAACCCGGGCGGTCAGCCGCCTCCGGAGGAGGAGCGGGAGCGGCCGGTCGTCAACGACCGGCGACGCATCGACCCGGAGACCGGTGAGGTGCGTGAGCCCGACGCCGCCGAGGAGGCCGTGACGGCCGAGACCGACGACGAGCAGGACCCGGTGGCCTCCGGGGCACTGGCCGCGGTCAAGGCCGAGGCGGCCGACCTCGCCGAGCAGCTCGCCCGTCGCAACGCCGAGCTGTACAACCTCCAGCAGGAGTACAACGGCTACGTGCGCAGGTCCAAGGCCGGCGCCGGTGACCTCAAGGTCGCCGGGCACGTCGAGGTCGTCGAGGCCCTGCTCGGGGTGCTCGACGAGATCGAGCTGGCGCGCCAGCACGGAGACCTCACCGGCCCGCTGGGCGCGATCGCCGAGAAGGTCGAGACGACCCTCGAGCAGCGCGTCGCCCTGGAGCGGTTCGGTGCCGCCGGCGAGGAGTTCGACCCCGAGCTCCACGACGCGCTCATGAGCACCCCGGACCCGCAGGTGACGGCTTCGACGATCGTCCAGGTCATGCAGCCCGGCTACCGGATGGGCGAGAAGATCGTCCGCGCCGCCCGGGTCGCCGTCAGCGTCCCCGAGTAGCACCGCGCCCGGCCGCCCGGCCCGCCCCCCGTTCGCGGGCGGGCGGCCGGGCGGCGGGCGTCGGACGGCCGATCAGTAGTAGAAGTAGAGCGACACGAGTGGAGGTGAGGCGCGATGGCAGGGCAGGACTGGTTCGAGAAGGACTTCTACGCCGAGCTCGGCGTGCCCAAGGACGCCGACGCCGCAGCGATCAAGAAGGCGTACCGGAAGCTCGCCCGGGATCTCCACCCGGATCGCAACCCGGACGACACCGCGGCCGAGGGGCGCTTCAAGAGCGTCGGTGAGGCGTACTCGGTGCTCTCCGACCCCGAGCAGCGCAAGCAGTACGACGCCGTGCGGACGATGGCCGGCGGCGGCGCCCGGTTCTCGGCGGGCTCCGGTGGTGCCGGCGGGGCCGGCGGCTTCGAGGACCTCTTCGGCGGGATGTTCCCCGGCGGTGGCGCCGGCGGGCCCGGCGTGCGCTACTCCACCGGCGGTGGTGGCTTCGAGGACGTCCTGCAGGACATGTTCTCCGGCGGGGGCTTCAGCAGCCGACGCCGTCCGACCCAGCAGGGCGGCGACATCACCACCAGCGCACGGCTGCCGTTCCGCAACGCCGTCGAGGGTTCCACCGTGCAGCTGACCACCAACGGACGCTCGATGACCGTGCGGATCCCGCCCGGCGTGCACGACGGGCAGAAGATCCGGCTGCGCGGCAAGGGGCAGCCGGGACGCGGTGGTGGCGAGCCCGGCGACATGGTCGTCACCGTCAACGTCGACCCGCACCCGGTGTTCACCATCGACGGCCGCAACCTCCGGCTCACGGTGCCGGTGACCTTCGCCGAGGCTGCCCTGGGCGCGACCATCGAGGTCCCGACCCTCGCGGGCGACCTCGTGCGCCTCAAGCTGCCGGCCGGCACGCCGTCGGGCCGCACGTTGCGCGTCAAGGGCCGCGGCGTCGACACCCCCAAAGCCACCGGCGACCTTCTGGTCACCGTGGAGGTCGCGGTGCCGAAGAACCTCAACGCCAAGGCGAAGGCTGCCGTCAAGGACTACGCCGAGGCGACCGCAGGCGAGGACCCTCGCGAGGAGCTGCGGGCCCAAGCGACCCGCTGACCGATCGCCGTCCCCGGCGGACCGTGACGACACCGACGAGGAGGCGATGACCGATGACGACCGATGACATCGACGACGCCACGGCGGTCTACGTCATCTCCATCGCCGCCGAGCTGGCCGGCATGCACCCGCAGACCCTGCGGCAGTACGACCGGCTGGGGATCGTCACGCCGGAACGCACGCGGGGCCGTGGCCGGCGGTACTCGACGCGCGACGTCGAGAGCCTGCGTGAGGTCACGCGGCTCTCGCAGGACGAGGGCATCAACCTCGCCGGGATCCGTCGCATCATCGAGCTCGAGCGAGAGCTCGATCGCACGGCCGCCGAGCTCGCCCGGCTCCGGTCGCAGGTCGCCAGCGCCAGCCGGGTGTTCGCTGCCACGGCCGAGGGCGAGGTGAGCGAGCTGCCGCGAGGCCGGCGCGTCCGGCGCCGGTCGGGTGGCGCACTCGTACTCTGGCGCCCGCCGCACCTGGGCTGAACGGGCTGGCATGCTTGACATCAACAACCGGCCGATCCAGTGGTCGGCGACCATGAGGGGCAGGGCCCGATGACCAACGACGACGGCGCACCACAGTACGGCCGACGACTCCCCGAGGGGCAGAACCCGACGCCCGGCGACCACGGCCAGCAGCCGGGGCAGCCGCCCGCCTACGGCCAGCAGCCGGGTTACGGGCAGCAGCCGCCCGTCTATGGGCAGCCATCGGATTACGGACAGCAGGGCCAGTACGGCCAGCAGCCGGGTTACGGACAGCAGGGCCAGTACGGCCAGCAGCCGGGTTACGGGCAGCAGGGCCAGTACGGCCAGCAGCCGGGCTACGGCCAGCAGCCCGGCCAGTACGGCCAGGCCGGCTACGGCCAGCAGTACGGCGTCGGCCCGGCGTCCGGGCCCCCGCCCAAGCGGACCGGGGCGATCGTCGCCGTCGTCGTCGGGGCGCTGCTGATGATCGGGGCGCCGATCGTCGGCATCGTCATGGCGGTGGCCCAGGCGGGTGACACCGTCGGCGAGATGGCCACCGACGGCGTCGAGGTGACGAACGGCGGCACGGTGGACCTGCCGGCAGACGTCGAGCGACTCGTGCTGTTCAACGACTCCAGCATCACGGCCGGCAGCGTGTCGTGCGACGTCACCGACCCTGGCGCCAGTGCCCTCGAGGTGTCGCAGACCATCGACGCGCTCGGGGCCGAGGACGTCCCGATCCCAGGCGTGACGTTCCAGACGACGTCGAACGGTACCTACACGATCGACTGCGACCTGCCGGAGGGCTCCTCGCAAACGATGATCGTCTCGCCGCCGATCGACTTCGGCGCCCTGCTCAGCGGCGGCATCGTGGGTCTCATCGGCCTCGCCGTCGGCTTCCTCGGCCTGGTCCTGCTGATCATCGGCATCATCTGGCTCGTGCGCGTCAACAAGCGCATCCGCACCGGTCAGTACTGAGCCGCCGGCTGGATCAACGGGTAGCTTTCGTCAGCAATGGTCTGACGAAAGCTACCCGTTGCCGGTGGGGCGCCGGTGGGGCGCCGGTGGGGCGCCGGTGGGGCGCCGGCTTACGCCGCGCTGAGAATGTCCGTCTGCGCGAAGTCGCGGCCCTTGAAGAGCAGGCTGGCGCCGAGGGTCCGCGCCAGGGCGTATGAAAAACAGTCTCCGAAGTTGAGAGCGGCCGGGTGACGACCCTTGCCGAACCGGCGCCACGCAGCGACAGCGACCGCTATCTGCTCCCCGTCGACCGCCGTGGTCGAGACCTGAAGGGCATCAAGGAGCGCGTGCAGGTCCGCGGTCGCCTCCGGACCCTGCTTGGCCTCGATGACGATCCCAGCCTCTACTGCAGTCGCTGCACTGATGGTCAGACCGCCGGCATGCCGCTGCATCGCCGCGAGCAGTGATTCGGCATCGGTCTCACCGAAAATCACCGCCGACAGCGCCGATGTGTCCAGGACGACAGTCACGGAAGCCCGTCCTCGTCGTATCCGAGGATGTCATCGGGATGACGATCATCGAGGATCGCCCGACGTCTGCCTCGCTCGACGATGGCGTGGAGGTCGTGCCCGGCGCTCGCTGCCCGCGTCTGCGCCCGCACTTTCGCGAGGCGCTCCTCGATGGCGCGGCGGGTGGAGACCGTGATGCTCTCACCGGTGGCCGCCGCCAGTTCCCGGGCGAGCCGATCCGTGTCCGCGTCCTTGATGTTGAGGGCCATCACCTCAGATTAGAAGGAAGAATTCATCCTGACAAGGATGATCCCGGGTCCCGTTCTCAGCCGAGCCGCTGCCAGAGGAACTCGTAGGCCAGCGCGTTCATGAACGCCTGCTGCGCGTTGGTCGCCGCGCCGCCGTGGCCGCCCTCGATGTTCTCGAAGTAGGTCACGTCCTTGTCGGCTCCGGCCATCAGCGCCATCATCTTGCGCGCATGCCCAGGGTGGACGCGGTCGTCGCGGGTCGAGGTCGTGAACAGCACCGGGGGCGCCGGTGCCGCGGCGTCGAAGCGATGGTACGGCGAGAAGGTGCGGATGTACTCCCACTCCTCGGGCACGTCCGGGTCGCCGTACTCGGCCATCCACGACGCCCCCGCCAGCAGCTGGCTGTAGCGCTTCATGTCCAGCAGCGGCACCTGGCACACGATGGCGCCGAACAGCTCGGGGTAGCCGGTGATCATGTTGCCCATGAGCAGCCCGCCGTTGGAGCCGCCCTGCGCGCCGAGGTGCGCGGTGTCGGTGACGCCGCGGGCAACGAGGTCGCGGGCGACGGCGGCGAAGTCCTCGTAGGCGCGGTGGCGCTTCTCCTTGAGCGCCGCCTGGTGCCAGCGCGGCCCGTACTCGCCGCCGCCGCGGATGTTGGCCACGACGTACGCCCCGCCGCGCTCGAGCCACGCGCGGCCCACGGCGGCGGAGTACCCCGGCAGCCGTGGGATCTCGAAGCCGCCGTAGCCGGACAGCAGCGTCGGCAGCGGGCGGACCTCGGCGTCGTCGGCGGCGGGCACCGGGGAGACCTGGAAGTACGGCACCCGGGTGCCGTCGTCGGACGTCGCGAAGTGCTGCTCCACGTGGATGCCGTCGGTGTCGAAGTAGGCCGGCATCGACTTCAGCGGCTCCAGGCCGACGACGGCGCCGTCGTCGTCCAGCTCCAGCCGGGCGAGCGTCGTCGGGGTGAGGAACCCGGTGACCGTCAGCCACAGCCCGTCGGACGCGTCGGCGTCGACGGCCCTGACAGCGATGGTGGCCAACGGTGGCGCCTGCCAGTCGGTGGCCGCGGCCGCGAGGTCGAGCGGGCGGCGGCGCCAGGGCGCGTCGCCGGTCGGCGGGGTGAGTACCTCGAGCCGGTTGGTGACGTCGTCGAGGACGGTGACGACGAGGTGGTGACGCGTCCATAACGCCCCGACCAGCGCCGTCGACGCGGTCGGCGTGTAGAGCGACTCGAAGCCGCGGTCGCCGGCGAGGAAGTCGTCGAGGCGCATCGCGAGCAGGGAGCCGCCGGGATAGCTGCGGCCACCGACCTCCCAGTCCTCGCGCAGCTCGACGGTCAGCCACTCCCGGTGGACGTCTGGCTCCGCGGAGCGCGGCACGTCGATCCGGGTGAGCTCACCGCCGTCGAGCAGGTACATGTCGGCGTCGTAGAAGGCGCGCGCCCGCCACACGATGTCCCGTTCGAAGCCGGTGGTGAAGTCGTGCGCGGCACCGATCGACATGTCGGTCGTCTCGCCGGCGAAGACCTCCGGCGCATCGGCCAGCGCGGTGCCCCGCTCCCAGCGGCGGACGGTGCGCGGGTAGCCGGACGCCGTCATCGAGCCCTCACCGACATCGGTGTAGGCGAACACGACGTCACCGGTGGAGTCCGCCCAGCGCAGGGCGCCCTTGGCCTCCTCGCGGGTGAACCCGTCGGCGACGAAGGTCTTGGTCACGAGGTCGAACTCGCGGGTGACATCGGCGTCCGAGCCGCCCCGGGACAGCGCGACCAGCGCCTTCTCGTACGCCGGCCGCAGCACCTGCGCGCCGTGCCACACCCAGTTGACGCCTTCGTCGGCGGCCAGCGCGTCGATGTCGAGCAGCACCTCCCACTCCGGCTCGTCGCTGCGGTAGGAGTCCCACGTGGTGCGGCGCCACAGGCCACGCTCGTGCTCCGCGTCGGTCCAGAAGTTGTAGAGGAACTCGCCGCGCTGGGCGACCGCCGGGATCTTGTCCGTGGAGTCGAGCACCTCGAGGATCTGCGCCTGCAGCGCGTCGAAGCGCTCGGTGCCGAGGGCAGCGGTGGCCCGCTCGTTGTGGCCGCGGACCCAGCCGAGCGCGTCATCGCCCTCGACGTCTTCGAGCCAGGCGTGGGGGTCGGTCGGGGGAGTGGTCATGGCGCCATCCCATCACGTGTGCGTCGGGCGCCCGGTATTCATCCGGCCGTCACCACCGAGACGCCCGGTGGTCACCGTTCGGCCACCTCGCCGCGATGTGCTGGCGGGTGCAGCCCACCCCTCCGCTGAAAGGCCTCCTTCCGTGTCCGAATCCGCCAGGCCTCGTCGCCGCGCGATCACCGCAGGACTGCTGTCCTGCCTCGTCACCGGCGCGCTCGCCGTCGGGCTCACCGCCCCGGCGGCCGCCCTCGTCGCGCCCGACATCGAAACCGCCGCCCCACCGCAGGCCGCCGACGTCCCGGGGTACCTCGACCTCAGCGACGACGGTGCCGCAATGGTCACCGAGCGCACCGAGACCGAGATCGGGCCCGGCACGGTGCTCACCGAGTTCGTCCGGATGGAGGACGCCGGCTGGCAGCGCGGTGCGATCCTCGACGTCGACCTGACGAACCCGGCGATCTCGCTGGACTACATGGACTCCGGCAAGGCGGCCGGGAACGCGACCATCTCCGAGATGGTCGAGGAGGCCGGCGCGGTCGCCGGCGTCAACGGCGACTTCTTCGATATCAATAACTCCGGCTCCGCGCTCGGCGTCGGGGTCGACGCCGAAGAGGGCGTCATCACCTCCCCGAACCCCGGCCGCAACAACGCGCTGGTCATCGACCCGCGGGGGATCGGGCACCTGACCGAGGTGTTCCTCGACGGCCGGGCGGTCGCCCCGGACCGCGGCTGGGACATCCCACTGACCGGCCTCAACGCCTCCACCTTCGCCGGTGGCGTGGCCGTGTACACCGAGCGCTGGGGCGACCACGCCCGGGTCAACGGCCTGGGCAACCGGGACAACGCCGTCGAGGTGTGGGTCGGACCGGACTCCCGGGTAACGCAGACCGCGCAGCCCGTCGGCGGCGGGGAGATCCCCGCGGACGCGCGCGTCGTCGTCGCCCCGGCCGGCGAGCACGCCGACCTGCTCGCCGCCCTCGAGGTGGGCGACCGGCTGCAGACCAGCTACAGCGTCCGCTCCGACGCCGACCAGGCGATCGTCGCCATCGGCGGCGGCGCCCACCTCGTGCGCGACGGCGTCGTCCAGACCCACAGCGACACGACGGTCCACCCCCGGACGGCCGTCGGCCTCGACGCCGACGGCGGGCGCCTGATCCTCGTCGTCATCGAGGGACGCAGCTCGATCTCCCGCGGCATGTCGCTCGACGAGCTCGGCGGTTTCCTGCACCAGCTCGGTGCCCACCACGCGATGAACCTCGACGGCGGCGGCTCCACCCAGATGAACGCCACCACCCCGGGCGAGGAGCAGTCCTCGGTGGTCAACAACCCGTCCGACGGCGTCGAGCGGCGTGACGCGAACGGGCTCGGCGTCGTCGTCGGCGAGAGCTCAGGGATCGTCGAGGCCTACAACGTCCGGCCGGCCAGCCGGCTGCCCAACGCCGACCGCGTCTTCCCCGGCCTGCAGCGCAACCTGGAGGCGCTCGGCTACGACGAGCACAAGCGTGCCGTCGTCACCCCGGCCGAGGACTGGGTGTCGACCGCGCCCGACGTCGCCACGGTGACCGACGACGGCGTCCTCGCCGGCGTGGCGCCGGGTCGCACCACGGTGAACGCCTCCGCCGCGACCAGCGACGACTCGGTGGCCAGCGGCGAGACCGACGTCCAGGTGCTCGACGAGCTGGTCCGCATCCAGGCGTCGACGGCCGCCGTCACCCTCGCGGACGAGGAGAGCAGCGGTTCGGTGGTCATCACCGGCTTCGACCGCCACGGCTACGCCGCGCCGATCGACACCGCGGACGTCACGGTGACCGTCGGGGACGGCTTCACGGTCGAGCCTGCTGCCGCCGCGACGTTCGGCGTCGTCCCGGAGTCGGGCTTCGGCTCCGCGACCGCCACCTTCGAGGTCGACGGGCACACCGTGGACATCGCACTCATCGTCGGCACCGAGACCGTCGTCGTCGCCGACTTCGCCGACGCCGCGGACTGGACCTACGCCCAGGACCGCGCCTCGGGCCGGATCGAGCCCGCCGAGGGGCCCGACGGCCAGGACGCCATCAAGCTCACCCACGACTTCTCGCTGCAGACCGGGACCCGCGGCTCGTACGCGATCGCCCCGCAGCCGATCCGCGTCGAGGGCCAGCCGCTGTCACTGACCGCGCTCGTCCACGGTGACGGCACCGGCGTGTGGCCCCGCATCCAGTACACCAACGGCGACGGCGTCCGCGGGAACATCGACGGGCCGAACCTCGACACCCCGGGGTGGCAGGAGGTCACCTTCACGGTGCCCACCGGTACGACCTACCCGCTGACGCTCGAGCGGATCCGCTTCATGGAGACCAAGGCGGCCGCGCAGTACCAGGGCGAGATCATCGTCGCCGGGCTGCACGCCAACGTCCCGCAGGACGTCGACATCCCGCAGCAGCAGGTGTGGCACGACCCGTCGTCGTCCCGGCTCGGTGACGTCGACGACGCCCCGCTGCGCATCGCGGTGATCTCCGACGCCCAGTTCGTCGCCCGCAACCCCGACTCGGCGGCCGCCCTGGCTGCCCGCCGGACCATCCAGGAGGTCCAGGAGCAGGGCGCGGACCTGCTGGTCATCAACGGCGACTTCACCGACGAGGCCACCCCCGAGGACTTCGACCTCGCCCGGCGAATCCTCGACGAAGAGATCCCGGACGAGGACGCGCTGCCGTGGATCTACGTCCCCGGCAACCACGAGATCATGGGCGGCCCGATCGAGAACTTCGTCGACGAGTTCGGCCCGACGACGACGGCGAGCACGCTGGACGGCACCCGGGTCGTCACGCTGAACTCGGCCACCGGCCGGCTCGGCAGCGACTTCGCCCAGCTCCGGATGCTCCGTGAGGAGATCGACAACGCCATCGAGGACCCCGAGATCACCGGCTTCCTCGCGTTCTTCCACCACCCCACCCGCGACTTCCGGCCCGGTGCGCCCTCCCAGCTCACCGACGGCCAGGAGGCCCGGATGATCGAGCGGTGGATGTCCGAGCTGCGTGCCGAGGGAGTCTCCGCGGCCGTCGTCAACGCCGGCGTGGGCGCCTTCGACGTGCGCACCCAGGACGGCGTCGTGCACCTGACCAACGGCAACGCCGGCAAGGGACCCAGCTCGACCCGGGACCGCGGCGGCTTCACCGGCTGGTCGATGCTCGGCATCGACCCGGCGCAGGGCTATTGGCCCGAGGCGGACGACCAGTGGCTGAGCATCGAGGTCCGGCCGCACGTCGACGACCTGCGGATCCTCGGCCCGGACACGCTCGAGACCGGTGAGAGCGTCCAGCTCGAGGGCGTCGTGGACCAGAACGAGGGCACCGCGGCGAACCCGCGGATGGAGGCGACCCCGGTGGTCTGGCCGATGTCCTACCGCTGGGACGCCGGCAACGGTGCGGTGCTGGCCGACGAGCCGGTCGAGCTCGCCGCCCGCACCCTGGCGACGCTGGTCGACGACGGCGCGAACGAGGCCGCGGCGCCGCCGGAGACGGCCACCGTCGTCGAGCTGGACGCCCGCACCGGCGAGGTCACCGCGCTGGACCAGGTGATCATCGATGGTGTCGTCACCGACGCTGGCGACGTCTCGGACTCGCACGAGGCGCTGGCCCCGGCGACCTACGTGGCGACCGTCGAGCTGGCGGTGAGCGCGGACAGCACCGCCCACGAGATCGAGGTCGCGCTGCCGCAGTACGCGTCGGTGGAGGAGGAGCCGACCGAGGAACCGACGGAGGAGCCCACGGAGGAGCCCACGGAGGAGCCCACGGAGGAGCCCACGGAGGAGCCCACGGAGGAGCCGACCGAGGAGCCGAGCGGTGAGCCGGGCGACGACCCGATAGATGAGCCCACGGAGGAGCCGAGCGGCGAGCCGGGCGACGACCCGATCGATGAGCCCACTGGCGACCCGGCCGGCGGCGACGCCGGCGACTCGACCAGCGGACCGGGCGGCGAGCCCACCGGGGGCGCCGCTGGGGCAGCGGCCGACGAGCTCACCGCCACCGGTGCGCCGGTGGTGGCCGGCGTCCTGTCCGCGGTGATCCTGCTGCTCATCGGCGGGGTGGTAGTGGTGGCTGCTCGACGACGCGGCGCGCTGGCGCCCGAGGTGGGCTGAGCGCAGCCCGCAGCCAGGCGGTAGTCAGGCCGGGTGCCTCGGGCGTCGTGAGACGTCCGAGGCACCCGGCCTTGCCGTACCCCGACCGGATCGGGTCACTCGTTGCCGATCTTCTTGTCGGCGGCGTCGCGCCCCTTCTCGACCTTGTCGGCGTGCTTGCCGCCGGTCTTGTCGTCCGCGAGGCCCGAGGCGCGGTCGAGCGCGTCGTCGCTGTGCTGCTCGCCCTTCTCGCCGCCGAGGGCTTCCTTGGCCTTGTCACCGATACCCATGGGTACGTCCTTCCTGTCGGTGCCGCTGGTTTCGGCACGTACGTAGGAGGGTGCGCCCGCCGGGCGAGGCGCGCAACGGGAGACGGAGCGGCCGCGGGGCGCTGGGCTGGATAGCCTCGAGAGATGACGGACATCCACGAGCTCAGTGCCCTTGACCTTGCTGCCGCGGTACGCCGCCGGGAGGTCTCCCCGACCGAGGTGCTCGACCACACCCTCGAGCGCGCCCGGCGGCTCGGTCCCGACGTCGGGGCTTTCGTCCACGTCGCCGAGGACCACGCTCGCGCCCAGGCGGACCGCGCGACCGAGCGGTTGGCCGACGGCGGTGAGCTCCCGCCGTTCCTCGGCGTGCCGGTCCCGATCAAGGACCTCGTCATGGTCGGCGGGCTGCCCTTCGAGGCCGGCAGCGCCACCCTGCGCGGGTTCGTCGCGCCGGCGGACGACGGCATCGCCACGACGCTCGCCGAGGCCGGCACCCTCATGGTCGGCAAGACGACGACCCCGGAGTTCGGGCTGCCGCCGTACACCGAGCCGGACGTCGCCGCGCCTGCCCGCAGCCCGTGGGACCCGCGTCGCAGCGCCGGCGGCTCCAGCGGAGGCGCGGCTGCCGCGGTGGCTGCGGGGATCGTCCCGGTGGCGCACGGCAACGACGGCGGTGGCTCCATCCGGATCCCGGCGAGCGCCTGCGGCCTCGTCGGGCTCAAGCCGTCGCGCGGCCGGATCTCCAAGGGGCCGTACGGCGTCGACGGCGCGGGCGGCTCCACGGACGGCGTCGTCAGTCGGACGGTGCGGGACACCGCGGCGTTCCTCGACGTGCTGTCGCGGCCGTGGCCGGGTGACCACTACCTGCTGCCCCGGCCGCGGACGACCTTCCTCGACGCCTGCGACCGGGCCCCGCAGCCGCTGCGGATCGGGATCCTCACCAAGCCGATCAACGTCGTCGACGCCCCGGTCCACGCGAGCTCGCTGGCCGCCGTCGAGCGGGCCGGCCGGCTCCTGGAGTCGCTCGGGCACCACGTGACGGTGACGACGGTGCCGTTCACCGCGGAGGAGTGGGAGGCGTTCCGCCCGACCTGGGCGGTCGGCGCGCTGTCCGCGCCGATCGAGCCGGACGTCGAGCCTCTCCTCGTGCCGCTGACCCGCTGGATGCGCGACCAGGGCCGCGGCTACTCCGCGGTCGACTACGCGAACGCCGTCGCCACCGCCCAGCGCCTCGCACGAGCCGCAGCCCAGGTGTGGGACGGGCTCGACGTCGTCCTCACCCCCACGCTGGCGACACCCTCGCCATTCATCGGTGCGATGCGCGACGACGGCGACCCGGCGGGGGACTTCGAGGCGCAGAAGGCCTTCACCCCGTGGACGAGCCCGTGGAACATGATCGGTGCGGCAGCCATCTCGGTGCCGCTGCACCGCGCGGAGGTCGACGGCGTCACGCTGCCGGTCGGCGTCCAGCTCGGCGCCACCCGGCTGGGGCAGGAGGAGATGCTCCTCGCCCTCGCCGCCCAGCTCGAGGCCGCCGACCCCTGGCCGCTGCTCCCGGCGGCCACCGCCTAGCGCTCGGGCGGGGGCGCCGGTAGGTCCATCGCTGCCAGCCGGACCGGATCCACCAGCGCCACGACGTCCACGATCCGTCCGCCAGCCACGGTGCAGGCCATCACGCTGAGCGGCTTGCCGCCCCGCCCCCAGGACAAGATGCCCGGCTCGCCGTTGACCAGCACCCGCCGCGCGACGACCGACGCGTGGCGACCACGCTGCGCCGCCGCCACGACCTCGGTGGCGCCGAGGTGCACGATGGTGCCGCGCGGCGTGTAGGAGCGCCAGGTGACCTCGGGGTCGAGCACCTCGAGGAGCCGGTCGAAGTTCCCGTCGCGGGCAGCCGCGATGAAGGCGTCGACGACGTCACGCTGCTCCTGGCGCTCGGCGGTGGTCCGGGGCGAGTCACGGACCTTCCGGCGGGCGCGGCTGGCGAGCATCTTGCTGGCGTCGGTGGACCTGCCGAGGATCTGGCCGATCTCGGCGAAGGAGACCCCGAAGACGTCGTGCAGCACGAACGCCAGGCGTTCGTCGGGGCGGAGGGTCTCCAGGACCACCAGCAGCGCCAGCGCGACCGAGTCCGCCAGGACCGCACTCTCCTCGGGTGTCTCGTCGTCGTCCTCGGTGACGACGAGCTCTGGGAACCGGGCGTCGTACGGCGCCTCCGGCCTGGCCTGGCGCGAGCGGAGCACGTCGAGACACACCCGCCCGACGACGGTGGTCAGCCAGCCGGCGAGGTTGTCGATGGCGCCGGCGTCCGACCGCGACAGGCGCAGCCAGGCCTCCTGCACCGCGTCCTCGCCGTCGGCCCGCGAGCCGAGCATCCGGTGGGCCATCGCGACGAGGCGCTCGCGCTCGCGCTCGAACGCCTCGGTGGGGACAACGTCGGGAGTCATGTGCGGTTACCTTCCGGGGCCGAGATCCGTCATGGGTATGACGTGCCCGTGAGGGCTGAGGTAACACGAAGGAGCATATATGGACACCGCACTGTGGATCGTGGCCGGCTTCCTGGCCGTCGCCTACCTGATCGGTGGCGCCGGTCAGCTGCTGCTGCCCAAGGAGAAGTACCGCGCGCTGGGCCGCAGCCAGCACTGGGTCGACGACTTCAGCGCCGGTCACATCAAGGCCATTGGAAGCATCAAGATCGTGGGCGCGGTGGGCCTCCTGCTGCCCGCTGCCGTCGGTGTCGCACCTGTGCTGGTCCCGCTGGCCGCCTCCGGGTTGATGCTGGTGATGGCCGGCGCGGCCACCACCCGGTTCCGCCGTAACGAGTGGGGCTTCATGGTCGGCGACCTCGTCTACCTGTCGCTGTTCGCCTTCGTGGCGTGGGGGCGCTTCGGCCTCGTGCCCTTCGGCTCGTGAGGCGCCCGGACGGCGCCGCAGCGATCGGGCCACGGCGCGCCGGGCGGGGTTGAGTGGAATAGGCTCAACTTTGTCCCGGTTGTACCGACCGGTAGCCCGACCAGCATCAATCGGAGGTCTTGATGGACAAGTTGACGACCAAGTCGCAGGAGGCCATCGCCGCTGCGATCCAGGCGGCCTCGGCCGCCGGCAACCCGCAGCTGGAGCCCGTGCACGTGCTCGTCAGCCTGCTCGGCCAGCAGGGCGGTGTCGCGGCGGCGCTGGTCGATGCCGTCGGCGCGGACCGGGCCGCGATCACCCGCCGGGCCGAGGCCGCGGTGGCCGCCCTGCCAGGTGCCTCCGGCTCGTCGGTCGCCCATCCCGCGACGTCGCGGTCGATGATGACAGTCATCACCCAGGCCGGCGAGGAGGCCCGTGCCCTGGGTGACGAGTACGTCTCCACCGAGCACCTGCTCATCGCCATCGCTCGCAGCGAGGGTACGTCTGGCGAGATCCTGCGTAACGCCGGCGCTGACCGGGAGGCCCTCCTCGCCGCGCTGCCGAGCGTCCGCGGCTCCGGCAAGGTCACCAGCGCCGATCCCGAGGGCACCTTCCAGGCCCTGGAGAAGTACGGCCAGGACCTCACCGCGGCCGCCCGTGACGGCAAGCTGGACCCGATCATCGGCCGTGACGCCGAGATCCGGCGGGTGGTGCAGGTGCTGTCGCGCCGCACCAAGAACAACCCGGTGCTCATCGGGGAGCCCGGCGTCGGCAAGACCGCCGTCGTCGAGGGCCTCGCCCAGCGCATCGTCGACGGCGACGTGCCCGACTCGCTGCGCGACAAGCGCCTCATCGCCCTCGACCTCGCCTCGATGGTCGCCGGCGCGAAGTACCGCGGCGAGTTCGAGGAGCGGCTCAAGGCCGTCCTCGACGAGATCAAGGACTCCGCCGGCGAGGTCGTCACCTTCATCGACGAGCTGCACACCGTCGTCGGCGCGGGTGCCGCCGAGGGCTCGATGGACGCCGGCAACATGCTCAAGCCGATGCTCGCCCGCGGCGAGCTGCGGATGGTCGGCGCCACCACGCTGGACGAGTTCCGCGAGCACATCGAGAAGGACCCTGCCCTCGAGCGCCGGTTCCAGCAGGTCTTTGTCGGCGAGCCCACCGTCGAGGACACCGTGGCGATCCTGCGCGGCATCGCGCCGAAGTACGAGGCGCACCACCAGGTGACCATCTCCGACGGCGCGCTCGTCGCCGCCGCGACCCTCTCCGACCGCTACATCAGCGGCCGCCAGCTGCCCGACAAGGCCATCGACCTCGTCGACGAGGCCGCCTCCCGGCTGCGGATGGAGCTCGACTCCTCGCCGGAGGAGATCGACGTGCTCCGCCGCGCCGTCGACCGGCTGAAGATGGAGGAGGCCTACCTCGCCGACTCCAGGCAGGACGAGGGTGACGACGCCGCCGCGGCCGACCGGCTCGAGACGCTGCGCGCCGAGATCGCCGACCGCAGCGAGGAGCTCGCCGCCCTCACCGGCCGCTGGGAGGCCGAGAAGGCCGGCCACAACCGGGTCGGTGACCTCAAGTCCCGGCTCGACGCGCTGCGCACCGAGGCCGAGCGCGCACAGCGCGAGGGGGACCTCGAGGCCGCCTCGCGCCTGATGTACGGCGAGATCCCCGCCGTCGAGCGGGATATCCGCGCGGCGGAGGCGGCGGAGCAGACCGCGCCGACAGAGCCGCCGATGATCGCCGACCGGGTCTCTGCCGACGAGGTCGCCGAGGTGGTCGCCGCGTGGACCGGCATCCCCACCGGTCGGCTGCTCGAGGGCGAGACCGACAAGCTGCTGCGGATGGAGGACGTCATCGGCCAGCGGC
The DNA here is from genome assembly GCF_036421875.1 of Georgenia sunbinii. NCBI lineage: Bacteria > Bacillati > Actinomycetota > Actinomycetes > Allobogoriellales > Allobogoriellaceae > Georgenia > Georgenia sunbinii. Next base: position 377,269 of record NZ_JAZGOL010000002.1, read on the forward strand.
TGATCGGCCAGGAGCAGGCGGTGCGGTCGGTCTCCGACGCCGTCCGGCGCTCGCGGGCCGGTATCGCCGACCCCGACCGGCCCACCGGTTCCTTCCTCTTCCTCGGCCCCACCGGCGTCGGGAAGACCGAGCTGGCCAAGTCCCTCGCCGACTTCCTGTTCGACGACGAGCGCTCGATCGTGCGCATCGACATGAGCGAGTACTCCGAGAAGCACTCGGTCTCCCGGCTGGTCGGTGCGCCCCCCGGCTACGTCGGCTACGAGGAGGGCGGCCAGCTCACCGAGGCGGTGCGCCGCCGGCCGTACTCGGTCGTGCTGCTTGACGAGGTGGAGAAGGCGCACCCGGAGGTCTTCGACATCCTGCTCCAGGTGCTCGACGACGGCCGGCTCACCGACGGCCAGGGCCGCACGGTGGACTTCCGCAACGTCATCCTCGTGCTGACCTCGAACCTCGGCTCGCAGTTCCTCGTCGACCAGCTGCTGGACGACCACGCCAAGCGCGAGGCCGTGATGGCCGCGGTTCGGTCCGCGTTCAAGCCGGAGTTCCTCAACCGGCTGGACGACGTCGTCATCTTCGACGTACTCAGCCTCGAGCAGCTCGGCTCCATCGTGTCGCTGCAGATCGAGCGGCTCAGCGCCCGGCTGGCGGGGCGCCGGATCCGGCTCGAGGTCACCTCCGAGGCCGCCGACTGGCTTGCCTTCGAGGGGTACGACCCGTCCTACGGCGCGCGGCCGCTGCGCCGGCTCGTGCAGCGCGAGATCGGCGACCAGCTCGCGCGGCTCATGCTCGCCGGTGAGGTCACCGACGGGTCGAGCGTGACCGTCGGCCGCGGTGACGACGGCCTGGTGCTCACCGTCACCGGGCCCGCTGTGCCCAGCGCGGCGGGCTGACGTCCTCCGCGGCCCGGGCCGGGAGCGGCGGTCGCGGGCGGCCGGACGGCCCCGGCTCGGGAGCGGGTGGCATGCTGGAGCGGTGACAGCGCTTCGTGAGTTCCCGTTCCCCCAGTTCCCCCACGCGGTGGTCGTCACCGGACCGGACGAGGTCCGGTGGCGGCACGGTGAGGTCCAGCAGACCTTTCGGTGGGCCTCGGTGACCAAGCTGCTGAGCGCGACCGCCGCGCTCGTCGCCGTCGAGCGTCACCTCGTCGACCTCGACGCCGCCGCCGGCCCCGACGGCGCCACCGTCCGGCACCTGCTCGCCCACGCCTCGGGGGTGGCGATGGACTCCGACAAGACGCTCGGTCCCCCCGAGCGGCGCCGGATCTACAGCAACCGTGGCATCGAGCTGCTCGCCGACCACGTCGCCGACGCCACCGGCACGCCGTTCGAGGAATGGCTCGAGGACACCGTGCTGGTGCCGCTCGGCCTCAGCAGCGTGGTGCTCGACGGCTCGCCCGCGCACGGCGCCACCGGCCACGCCGAGGACCTCGCCGCGTTCGGCCGGGAGCTGCTGCGCCCCACGCTCATCTCCGCCGACCTCCACCGCGCGGCGACGACGGTCGCATTCCCCGGCCTCACCGGCGTGCTGCCCGGGTTCGGCCGGCAGGACCCCAACGACTGGGGCCTGGGCTTCGAGATCCGCGGCTCGAAGTCACCGCACTGGACCGGGTCCGGCAACAGCCCGGCGACCTTCGGTCACTTCGGTCAGTCCGGCAGCTTCCTGTGGGTCGACCCCGCCGCCGACCTCGCCGCCGCGTTCCTCGGTGCCGAGGCGTTCGGGCCGTGGGCGGCGGAGCTGTGGCCGGGCCTGGGCGACGCGATCCTCACCGAGCTCGCCTGACCGCCGCGGCCTGGCCGTCGGTAGCCTGCTGACATGCCCCTAGACACGGCTCCAGACGAACCTGTGGTCGGCCTCGTCCTCAGCGGCGGGGGTGCGCGCTCGAGCTTCCAGATAGGTGCGCTGCACTACCTCTACGGTGAGGTGGGGATCGCGCCGTCGGTCATCACCGGCACGTCCGCCGGGTCCATCATCGCGGCGGTGCTCGCCCAGTCCGCCGACCACGACGGTCAGCGCGCGCTCCTCGACCGGCTCGACACGCTCTTTCGCGAGATGCGCTCGTCCTCCGACATGTTCACCGAGCTGCCCTGGTTCACCCGGCTGCGCGAGCGCGGGCCGGTGTGGATGCAGGCGCTCGACCGTGGGCCGCGGCGGCCCCGGCGGCCCGGTCCGCTCGGCCGCTCCTTCCGGCGGGTGGCCGACCTGCGCCACGGGATCACGGCCGCGGTCGACCGGGCGGTGGACGCCGGCCGCAACGGTGAGTCCGACCGCCCGTCGACGAGCGGGCGCGCCGCGGAGCCGGGCGGGCCCGACGCCGCCGACCCGACGGACGCCGGCACCGCTCCGCTCGCCGCCGAGGCGCCGTCGGACGTCGCCCTCCCCACGGCGCCGCCTACCCGCACCGACGCGCGCACGGCTCGTACCGGCGCCCGCCCCGCCCGTACGGAGGAGGAGCGTGAGGACGCTTGGCCGGTGAAGGTGCTGGAGTCCATCGAGATCCTGCGCACGATGGGCCGGGCGAGCTCGGACATCGAGGAGATCGTCGAGGGCGCCCAGCGGGAACGGTCGATGTTCCGGCCCGGCCCGTTCGTCGACCGCCTGGTCGAGCCGGACATCTTCGACCCCGCGGCCGTGCCGGCCTCCGGCGTCACGCTGCGCATCGCCGTCGTCGCCCTCGAGAGCGGCGAGCTGCGGTACGTCACGCAGGACGGCAGCTTCGTCGATCGGGAGAACCGCCCGGTGGAGGTCGATGCCACCGTGGAGCTGGTGGAGGCGGTGCGGGCGTCGTGCGCGATCCCGATGGTGTTCCCGCCCGTGCGCCTGGGCGCCGAGAACTACGTCGACGGCGGGGTGCGGGAGTCGTTGCCGACGGAGGTCGCGATGAAGCACCTCGGGGTCCACACCTGCTACGCCGTCGTCGCAGGACCGTCGAGCGGGGTGCCGCGCGAGGAGTCTTTCGACGACAAGGACATGCTCGCGATCGTCCTGCGGACCACGACGACGATCATGACCGACGAGGTCCAGCGCGACGAGGTCATGCGGGCGCGAGAGGCCGGCGCCGTCGTCATCGAGCCGGAGTTCGACGTCCATGACACCTTGACGGTGGCGCCAGGCCTCGTCGCCATCTCGATCGACTACGGCTACCTGCGCGCCGCCGAGGTGCACCAGGGAGCGAGCGCCGAGGAGCAGGCCATCACGCGGGACATCATCGAGCTGCGGCGCGAGATCTGGCGCGCCGAGGAGCTGGCCTTCGGTCCGGAGGGGCCGGAGCACGACGAGCACGGTCCCGACCAGGTGGACGAGATCGCCGACCGCAAGCTCGAGCTGCGCGACCTGCTGCAGCGCGTCCCGATCGGCCGGACCCCCGCCGGTGCGGCGAGCTGGTGGCAGACCTGGGAAGCCCACGCCTTCGACGTCCCGGTCGACCCCGGCTGGGTGACGGCCGCCGACGACCAGGCGGACACGCCACCGCCGGCGGGACCGACCGCCGGTACTGTGGCGCCGTGACCTCCCCCAACGACTCCCTGCGCAACCGGCTCGCTGACCACGTCCGTGACCTCGCCGTCATCCACGGCGAGGTGACGCTGGCCAGTGGCCGGGTCTCCGACCACTACGTCGACATGCGCCGGGTGACTCTGCACCACGCCGCGGCCCCGCTCGTCGGCCACGTCATGCTCGACCTCCTCGAGGAGGCGGGCCTGGGCACCGGCGAGATCGACGCCGTCGGCGGCCTGACGATGGGCGCCGACCCGGTTGCCACCGCCGTGCTGCACGCCGCCGCCTCGCGGGGCCTGGCGATCGACGCCTTCGTCGTCCGCAAGGAGGCCAAGGCGCACGGCCTCCAGCGGCGCGTCGAGGGCCCGGACGTCGCCGGCCGCCGCGTCGTCGCCGTCGAGGACACCTCCACCACCGGCGGCAGCCTGCTCACCGCCATCGAGGCGCTGCGGGAGGCCGGCGCGGTGGTCCTCGGGGCCGCCGTCGTCGTCGACCGCGACACCGGGGCCCGTGAGCGACTCGAGGCGGAGGGCGTCCGTTACCTCTCGGCCCTGGGCGTGGCAGACCTCGGGCTGGGCTGAGCTGCCCGCTCGATCGCGAACGCAGGTGACCTCGCACCGGACCGGCCCCGAGCGAGCGCCGGAGCTCAGGTGAGGTCGACGACGACGGGCACGTGGTCGCTCGGGCGCGTGCCCTTGCGCTCGTCGCGGGCGATGTGCGCCGAGGTGACCCGCCCGGCCAGCGCCGGCGAGGCCAGCGTGAAGTCGATGCGCATCCCCTCGTTCCTGGGGAAGCGCAGCCGCTGGTAGTCCCAGTAGGTGTAGGCGTCCGGGACGTGCTGGCGGGTGACCTCGTGGAAGCCCGCGTCGGCGAGGGCAGCGAACGCCTGCCGCTCAGCCGGGGAGACATGGGTGGCGCCGGCGAACGCGGCGATGTCCCACACGTCGGAGTCGAGCGGGGCGATGTTCCAGTCGCCGACCAGCGCGACGGCGGCGCCTGGGTCCGCGGTGAGCCAGCCGTCGGCCGCGCTGCGCAGCGCCGCCAGCCAGTCGAGCTTGTACTGGTAGTGAGGGTGGGCCAGCTCCCGGCCGTTAGGCACGTAGAGGCTCCACACCCGGACCCCGCCGGCCGTGACCCCGAGCGCGCGTGCTTCCGTTGCGGCCGGCTCGCCCCACGTAGGCATGCCGTCGAAGCCCGGCGTGATGTCCGACAGCCCTACCCGGGACGCCACCGCGACCCCGTTCCACTGGCTCAGGCCGTGGCAGGCGACCTCGTAGCCGGCCTCGTGGAACGCCAGCAGCGGGAACTGCTCGTCCCGGCACTTGGTCTCCTGCATCGCGAGCACGTCCGTGCCCGAGCGGCGGAGAAAGTCGATGACGCGGTCCACCCGCGTGCGGATGGAGTTGACGTTCCAGGTGGCCAGGCGCATGAGCCGAGGCTATCGGCCGTGCGGCCCGGCGAGCGCCCGGCCCGGTCCGGCCCGCCCGGCGTCGCGTAGGTGTGTGGTCCTGGCCGCCCAGCAGCCACAACCACCCACGTAGCCACGCGGGGCGACCGACGGCGAGCGAGCCGCGCGGCAGTGGGGACCGGGACGCACCTCTAGGGTGAGATCCATGGCTCGACGCGGCACGGCTCTCATCACCGGGGCGACGGCGGGGCTGGGTCTCGAGCTCGCCTGGCAGCTCGCCGCCGACCACCACGACCTCGTGCTCGTCGCGCGTGACCAGACGCGGCTGGCGACCGTCGCCGCCCAGCTGCGCGCGGTCGCCGCCGTCCACGTCGAGGTCCTTGCGGCGGACCTCTCCGTGCCCGACGACGTCGCCCGGATTGCCGACCGGCTCACCGACCCGCGGCGGCCGGTCGGGCTGCTCGTCAACAACGCCGGCTTCGGCCTCGGCCAGCGCTTCGTGGGCGGCGAGCTGGCTGCCGAGGAGGACGCGCTGGCCGTCATGGTCCGCGCCGTCATGGTGCTCAGCCACGCGGCCACCGGCGCCATGGTGGCCCGCGGCCGGGGAGCGGTGCTCAATGTGTCTTCCGTCGCGGCACTCACCACGATGGGCAGCTACGCCGCGCACAAGGCCTGGGTCCGGGTCTTCACCGAGGGCCTCGCCACCGAGCTGCGCGGCACCGGGGTGACCGCGACTGCACTGTGCCCGGGCCTGGTGCGGACCGAGTTCCATGCCCGGGCACGGATGCGCTCAGAGGTGTGGCCGGACTGGGTGTGGCTCGATGCCACCGGGGTCGCGGCCGCCGCGCTGAGGGCCGTGCGCCGCGGCGACGTGCTCTGCACCCCCAGCCTCCGGTACGCCGCCGGAGCCGCCCTGCTGCGCCTCGCGCCGCGGTCGATGGTGCGCGTGATGACCGGGCGCGTTCGGTCGCTGCCGGACCCGTCGGTCACCGCGACGGGTGTGGTTGAATCGGCCAGACCGCTGGACCGCTCCCCGAGAGGCTGCCGTACGTGAACACCTGGCTCATCGCACTTGTCGTCGTTGGCCTGCTGCTCCTTCTCGTCCTCGTCTGGGCGATCGTCACCTACAACGGGCTCATCCGGCTACGGAACCTCGTCCAGGAGGCGTGGCGGCAGATCGACGTCGAGCTGCAGCGACGTCACGCACTGGTGCCCAACCTCGTCGAGACCGTCAAGGGCTACGCCACGCACGAGCGCGAGGTGTTCGAGCAGGTCACCGAGGCTCGCGCCGCCGCGGTCGGTGGCGGCTCCGGGCCGGAGTCGCGGGCGCAGAACGAGAACGCGCTGAGCTCGGCGCTGTCACGGCTGTTCGCGGTGGCGGAGAACTACCCCCAGCTGCGGGCCTCGGAGAACTTCTCCCAGCTGCAGGCCGAGCTGACCAACACCGAGGACCGGATCGCGGCGGGCCGGCGCTTCTACAACGCCAACGTGCGCGAGCTCAACACCAAGGTCGAGACCTTCCCGCCCAACGTCATCGCCGGGATCTTCTCCTTCCGCCGGGCGGAGTACTTCGAGGCCAACGACCCGGTCGTGCGCGCCGCCCCGAACGTCAGCTTCACCCGCCCCGACGCGCCCGCCGCGCTCCCAGAGACCGAGGGCGGCCCGTCCTTCGGCGGCCAGCGCGGCGGCTACGACCCGCGCCGCGACGCCTGACGGCGCCGGTGACCCAGCCGCCGGAGCCGGTGCCTGAGCTGCCAGTGCCGGAGCCGGCAGAGCCGGTGACCGAACCGGACGAGGTCGGCGTCGGACCGTGGCCCGATGGGCCCGCCCAGTGGCCGACCGATGACCGTTACGACCCGCAGCTGCTGGCGGAGGGGGACCGCCGCAACGTCGTCGACCGCTACCGGTACTGGCGGATGGCGGCGATCGTCGCGGACCTCGACTCCCGGCGTCACCCGCTCCACGTGGCGGTGGAGAACCTCGGTCACGACTTCAACATCGGCTCGGTGGTCCGCACCGCCAACGCGTTCGCGGTCGGCAGCGTGCACATCGTGGGCCGGCGCCGGTGGAACCGTCGCGGTGCGATGGTGACCGACCGCTACCAGCACCTGCTGCACCACCCCACCGTCGACGGGCTGGTCGAGTGGGCTCGGGCGCGGGACCTGCCGCTCGTCGGCATCGACAACGTCCCGGGGTCGGTGCCGATCGAGCACCGGGCGCTGCCCGCCGCCGCGGTCATGCTGTTCGGTCAGGAGTCCGGCGGGCTGTCCGAGCCGGCACGGGCCGCGTGTGACGAGATACTCCACATCAGCCAGTACGGCTCGACGCGTTCGCTCAACGTCGGCGCCGCCGCCGCGGTCGCGATGCACAGCTGGATCGTCCAGCACGCATCGCTGGTCGATGAGCGGTGGACGGCCCCGCGGGTGGCGCCTGGCTCGTGAGACAATCGGCTCCGTTCAGGACGAGTCGTCTAGCAGAGCGGAGGCCACCGTGGCCATTGCAACACCGGAGTCTTACAACGAGATGCTTGACCGGGCCAAGGCGGGCAAGTTCGCCTACCCGGCCATCAACATCTCCTCCTCACAGACGGTGACCGCCGCCATCCGCGGCTTCGCCGAGGCGGAGAGTGACGGCATCATCCAGGTCTCGGTCGGCGGCGGTGAGTACGCCTCCGGGTCCACCATCAAGGACCGCGTGACAGGCACGCTCGCGCTGGCCGGCTACGCCCACGCGGTCGCCAAGAACTACGGCGTCACCATCGCGCTGCACACCGACCACTGCGTCAAGGAGAACCTCGACTCCTGGGTCAAGCCGCTGCTCGCGTACGCGGCCGAGGAGGTCGCCGCCGGCAAGAACCCGACCTTCCAGTCCCACATGTTCGACGGCTCCACCGTGCCGCTGGACGAGAACCTCATCATCGCCGAGGAGCTGCTCGAGCTCTCGCAGAAGGCCCGCACGATCCTCGAGATCGAGGTCGGCGTCGTCGGCGGCGAGGAGGACGGCCACGAGGCCGAGATCAACGAGAAGCTCTACACCACGGTGGAGGACGGCCTCGCCACGGTCCGCGCGCTCGGAGCCGGCGAGAAGGGCCGCTACCTCACCGCGCTCACCTTCGGTAACGTCCACGGGATCTACAAGCCCGGCGCCGTGCGGCTGCGTCCGGAGCTGCTCGGGGAGATCCAGGCGGCCGTCGGCAAGGAGCTCGGCAAGGACTCGCCGTTCGACCTCGTCTTCCACGGTGGCTCCGGCTCCTCTGCCGAGGAGATCGCGACCGCGGTCGACAACGGCGTCATCAAGATGAACGTCGACACCGACACCCAGTACGCGTTCACCCGCCCCGTCGTCGAGCACATGTTCAAGAACTACGACGGCGTGCTCAAGGTCGACGGCGACATCGGTAACAAGAAGGCCTACGACCCCCGCGCCTGGGGCAAGGCTGCCGAGGCCGGCATGGCGGCTCGCGTCGTCGAGGCCTGCCAGCAGCTGCGCTCGGCCGGCACCAAGATGGCCTGACGAGCCTCGTGCTCCGCTGACGGCGGCGGGCGTCACCCTCGGGCGGCGCCCGCCGCGTGTGTCTCCAGGGTCAGGCGATGTCGCCCGCGACCCGCTCGGCCCCCGGGAAGCCGGGGTCCTCGTCGACGATGGTGATGAGGTCGCCCAGCCGGGTGATCTCCAGCAGGAACCGCACGACGTCCGGCGGTTTGATGATGGTGAGCCGGTGGGGCGAGCGGTGCGCGAGGCGTGCGAGCAGTGCCACGCCGGAGGAGTCCATGAACGTCACATGACGGGCGTCGACCTCGATGGGGTCGGTCGACCGCTCGGCCTCGGTGATGGCCTCGGTGAGCTCGGCGCTCAGCGCCACGTCGATCTCCCCGGAGAGGACCAACCGGGTGCGGCCGGGGGCCGCCATGAGGTACGCCGAACCTGGCTCGCTCTGTCCGCTGCGGGACTGGTCTTCTACCACTGCTGCTCCTTCGTGGTCTGTGGTCCAGGCGTGCACCGCGGAACGCTAGCAGGCATCCTAGGGAACGTTATGTGATCGGAGCCGCAGATGGTGAGTCCGAGACCCGGACCGGGGGATCCCCCCACCGTCGTCGACCCTGCCGTGGCTCACGTGCTCGATGCGCTGCCGGACCCGGTTGTCGTGCTCGACATCGACATCGACGCCCCGGACGAGCCGTGGGAGGTGGTGTGGGCCGGTCGTGCGCTCGTCGCCACCACCGGGTATGACGCCGCCGCTCTCCGTGAGATGCCGGCCGACGTGCTGGCGGACGCGGTGGGCACCGATCGTGCCGCGCTGGTGGCGGCGTTCCGCCGCGAGCAGGCGTTCTCGCACGTGCGCGCCGTCCGGCGTCGGGACGGCTCCACCTTCCGGGCCACCGTCTCCTACGCACCGCTCGGCCCGGGCGGCGGCGGCCGGCGGCGCTGGTTGACGACGATCCGCGACGCCAGCCACGAGCTCGCCTCCGCGGTGCTCGCCGAGGAGCGCTCCGCCGTCGAAGAGCGGGCCCGACGCGCGCTGAGCCTGGTGGCGAAAGTCTCCGACATCCTCGCTGACGCCGAGTCGGTGCGGACCCTGGCCGACATCGCCCAGCTGCTCGTGCGCCGGGCGGTCGGCTGGGCCGCGTTCTACGCCGACGGCGGGCCGCTCCAGCAGATCGTCGAGCTCGGCGGAGCGTCGGGTGGCTCCGGCGAGCGGCGGACGGCGCGCGACCCCGGGGAGGACGACCCGGTGAGCGCGCTGCTCGCCGAGACCCGGATGCGCACCGTGGTGCTCGACCGTGAGGCCGTGCTCAGCGGCACACGGACCGAGGAGCTGCTCGGTGCCGTCGCGCTCGACGCGTCGTTCCCCGGCGACTGGGAGGAGCTGTGGCTGGTGCCGGTGCTCGGCCGGGAGTCGGTGCTCGGCCTGCTCGCCGTCGTGCCGGTCGACCGCTCGGCCCGCGGGGCGTCGCAGGCAGGCGCGGACGCGACCCCGGCGCTGACCGCGCCCGAGCTGCGGGTGCTGCTCGAGCTGGTGGCTCGCCGGGTCGGCATGGCGATGGACAACATCCAGCTCTACGAGCGCGAGCACCGGCTCGCCGAGACGCTCCAGCACGCCATGCTGCCCGAGCAGGGCGCGGTCGAGGGCCTCGACGTGTGGAGCTACTACGCGCCCAACTCCGAGCACGCCCAGGTGGGCGGCGACTGGTACGACGTGCTCAACGTCGGGGACGGCCAGGTGGCCGTGGTGGTCGGCGACGTCGTCGGGCACGACGTCGAGGCTGCGGCGTCCATGGGCCAGCTCCGGTCGGTGGTCCGCGCCTACGCCGCGGAGTTCATCGACCCGGGCACCGTGCTCGGCCGGGTCGACCGGCTGGTTGCCGGGATGCGGATCGCCCGACCCGCGTCCTTCGTCTACGCGGTGCTCAGCCCGGGGGACGACGGCGGCTGGGAGGTGGCCTACACCAGGGCCGGCCACCTGCCGCCGATGCTGGTGCGCGCGGGACAGGTGCGCCAGCTCGACGGTGCCGGCGGCATGCTCGTCGGCTTCGGGGAACGCCCCCGGCACACCGCGCGGACCGTCGTCGAGCCGGGGGACGTGCTGCTGTTCTACACCGACGGGCTCGTCGAGCGCCGCGACCGCACCATGCGCGACGGCGTCCAGCGGCTGGCGGAGGTGGCGGCCGACATCGTCGCCCCGGACGCCGCCGGCGTGGGGGAGGAGGTGCTGCTCCGGCTGGCAGACGCGCCCGAGGACGACATCGCCGTCGTCGTCGTCCGGATCCCCGACGTCCTGGGCGACCTGGCGCGAGCGTGGACCGGTCCGCGGCAGCGCCGCTGGCAGATGCCGGCGGACCCGCAGACCATCGGCCGGGCGCGCAAGCTCGTGCTCCGCACCTGCGCGGCGTGGGGCCTCGAGGACACCGCGGCCGTGGAGCTAGTGGTCTCCGAGCTGGTCTCCAACGCCGTCATGCACGGCTGGGGCCGGGTGGACCTGCGCCTGCAGGACACCGGTGACGGCCTGCGGATCGAGGTCGAGGACGCCAACCCGGCGCCGCCGGTGCAGCGGGACGGCCGGGTCGGTCGGGTCGGCGGGTTCGGCCTGCACATCATCGCGCGGCTGGCCGACTGGGGCTGGCGCCCCACCGCCACCGGCAAGGTGGTGTGGGCGCGGGTCGGCGCGCACAAGCCCTGGGAGAGCCGGGCCGCGGAGGCCTAGCCAGGCCGGCGGCGCCGGGCCGCCGGTCGTCCGCCGGTCAGGACGCGGCTGGCTCGCAGCGGTGGTCGGCGTCGATCCGGAACGAGTCGAGCGCGCCGCAGATCTCGAGGACGAACAGGTCGCGGTCGTGGCAGCCGCGCAGCACGGCGGCCCCGCCTCGCCGGTTCGCGGCATCGGCGAGCGAGATGAGGAACGCCGCGCCGGTGGAGTCCATGAACGTGACGCCGCACATGTCGATCACGAGCAGCTGCCGGCGCAGCCCGCTGACCCTGGAGGTGACCTCCGGGAACTGGGCACGCTCGGCGAGGTCGAGATCGCCGGTGACCGTCACGGTGGTCGTCGCCGACGACGCCGCGATCTCGATCATCCCTGCTTCCTCCGCCCGTCGGCCGCCTGGCGCGGCTCTCGTCCCCCGACCCTAGGGCGGCTGCCGCGGCGGCGCACGCGCAGACCGTGGGACGGGACGCCGGGGCGATGACCTGGTCGCTCGGATACTCTTGCGCGGGGGCCGACCGGCCCAGGATCAGCGAAGGGATCGAAGATGCCAGCGGTCGTCGTCGTCGGCGCTCAGTGGGGCGATGAGGGCAAGGGCAAGGCCACCGACCAGCTCAGCTCCCAGGTCGACTACGTGGTGAAGTTCAACGGCGGGAACAACGCCGGGCACACCGTGGTCGTGGGGGACGAGAAGTACGCGCTCCACCTGCTGCCGTCGGGGATCCTGTCCCCTGGGTGCACGCCGGTGATCGGCAACGGCGTGGTCGTCGACCTCGAGGTGCTCTTCGAGGAGATCGACGGGCTCGAGGCGCGCGGGGTCGACACCTCCAAGCTGCTCGTCTCCGCCGGTGCCCACGTCATTGCCCCGTACAACCGCACGCTCGACAAGGTCGGCGAGCGGTTCCTCGGCAAGCGCAAGATCGGCACCACCGGCCGTGGGATCGGCCCGACGTACGCGGACAAGATGTCGCGCGTCGGGATCCGGGTCCAGGACCTGTTCGACGAGGCCATCCTGCGGCAGAAGGTCGAGGGTGCCCTCGTCCAGAAGAACCAGCTGCTCGTGAAGATCTACAACCGCCGTGCGGTCGGGGTCGACGAGACCGTCGAGGAGCTGCTGCGCTTCACCGAGCGGCTCCGCCCGATGGTGGCCGACACCTCGCTGGTCCTCAACCAGGCGCTGGACGCCGGTCGCACCGTCGTCTTCGAGGCCGGTCAGGCGACCATGCTCGACGTCGACCACGGCACCTACCCGTTCGTCACCTCGTCCTCGGCGATCGCCGGTGGCGCCTCGACCGGCTCCGGCATCGGGCCGACCCGGATCGACCGGGTGGTCGGCGTCGTCAAGGCCTACACCACCCGCGTCGGCGAGGGACCGTTCCCGACCGAGCTGCACGACGACGACGGCGAGCGGCTGCGCTCGGTCGGCGGGGAGTACGGCACCACCACCGGGCGGCCGCGCCGCTGCGGGTGGTACGACGCCGTCGTGGCCAGGTACGCCAGCCGGGTCAACGGGCTCACCGACTTCGTGCTGACCAAGCTCGACGTCCTCAGCGGGCTGCCGACCATCCCGGTCTGCGTCGCCTACGACGTCGACGGCCGGCGGATGGCGGAGATGCCGCTCGACCAGAGCGACTTCCACCACGCCGTGCCGGTCTACGAGGAGCTCGAGGGCTGGTCGGAGGACATCAGCGAGTGCCGTGAGTTCAGTGAGCTGCCGCCCGCTGCGCAGCGCTACGTGGAGCGGGTCGAGGAGCTCTCCGGCACCCGGATCTCCTCGATCGGCGTGGGTCCGGACCGCGCCGCGACCATCGTTCGCCACTCGCTGCTCGACTAAGCCCGACCGTATAAACACGGATAGTTCCTTGGTTATGCTGGGCTGACACCCGGACGAGAGGAACGACCATGGCCATCAACGACGTCGAGATCCAGCGCGGTCCCGAGCCCGCGAGCGCCGGCGGCTGCGCCTGTGGCGAGCACGACCACGGGGTGCCCGAGCTCGACGTGCGGCAGATCCCGCACGCGATCCGCCACGCGACGGTGTTCGGTGCCCTCGGCGCGATCGCCCCGGGCTTCTCGCTCGACCTCGTGGCACCGCACAACCCGCTGCCGCTGCTCGCGCAGATCGAGGAGCGCGAGGGGGGCACCATCGAGGTCGCCTACCGCCAGGAGGGGCCCACCGACTGGACGGTGCGGCTGACGCGGCGCCGCCCGTCCTGACGACGGCAGAGAAAAGGGGCCCCGGTCCGTGCATCGCACGGACCGGGGCCCCTCGTCGTGAGTTAGCGGTTGTCCACCGGCGGCTCGTCGCCCGGAACCTGCGGCGGGACCTCGGGGGAGGCCGGCGGCGTGAACGGCGCGTCGGTCGCAGCGGTCGAGGGGCCGGTCTGCGGCTGGCCGGAGTAGCCCGCACCGGCGTCGGTCGGGACCGCGCCGTGACCGGAGGCGCCGGGCTGGCCGAAGCCGCCGGGCTGGCCGAAGCCGCCGGGCTGGCCGAAGCCGCCAGGCTGGCCGAAGCTGTCCGGGGCGGCGGGGGCGCCGTAGGGCGCGGTCTGCGTGCCCGCCGATCCCTGCTGCTTCTTCTTCACGACGAAGAAGATGATGGCAGCGAGCGCCAGCAGCGCCACGACGCCGAGCACGATCCACAGCACCATCGAGGTACCACCGCCGCCGCCGAGCAGGGAGCCGCTAGCCGCACCGGTGGCGGTGCCGCCGGCGCTGAACGCCTCCATGCCGCGCCAGGTGGCGGTGTTGCCGTCGATCTCGGCGTTGTCGTCGGCCTCGATGACCTCGCCCGGGAACGTGACCGAGATGGAGATCTCCGGCTCCATGCCGGCGGGCATGTCGCCCATGTCGTCCATGCTCGCGGCGTCGTCACCGGTGAAGGTGAACACGAAGTTGTCGCCGTCGCGGGTGACGCCGAGCGAGTCGTCGCTGAAGGTGTCCAGCGGGGCACCCGTCGCGGTGATGCGGCAGCCGACGTTGCCGTCGGTCTCGGTGTCCTCGACGGCGAAGTCGATGTCCTCGGCGTCGGGACCGCTGACGATCTCCGACTCGAGGGAGGAGCAGTCCATGTCCTCGCGGGTCAGCATCCCGGTGAGGTCACCGACCTCCATCGACACGTCGGCCGTCTCGTTCTCGTTGATCGTGATGCCCATGTCGAGGCGGAAGCAACCGCCGAGCACGAGCAGCAGCGGCAGCAGCAGGGCTGCTGCCAACCGCCGGCGCGGACGCGAGGTGGTGGTCTGGTGTGTATTCATGACACGAACCCTACCGGCCGCCCCCTGCTGCGGGAGCGGCTGACCGGCATCGGCGATGGGGAGTTCTCCCCGGAATCGCCGGCCGCCGGTGATCATCTGCGGTGAGCGACCCCGCCGCCGGGTAGGGTCGTAAGTCGTGAAGATCCTTGTTGTCGGCTCTGGCGCGCGTGAGCACGCGCTGGCCCGAGCGCTGACCATCGTCCCTGCCGAGAACGACGTCGTCGTTGCCCCCGGGAACCCCGGCACGGCCTCGATCGCTCGAAACGCCGCCGTCGACCCGTTGGACCCCGCGGCGGTGGCGGCACTCGCCCTCGCCGAGGGCGCGGACCTCGTGGTCGTCGGTCCGGAGGCGCCGCTCGTCGCGGGCGTCGCCGACACCGTGCGCGCGGCCGGCATCCCGTGCTTCGGTCCCGATGCCGCCGCGGCCCACCTCGAGGGCTCCAAGGCGTTCGCCAAGGAGGTGATGGCAGCGGCCGACGTCCCCACCGCGCGGGCCTATGTGTGCACGACGATCGACGAGGTCGCCGAGGCGCTGGACGCCTTCGGTGCGCCGTACGTCGTCAAGGACGACGGGCTCGCCGCCGGCAAGGGGGTCGTCGTCACCGACGATCTGGGCGCCGCCCTCGAGCATGCCCGCGGGTGCCTCGATCGAGAGCTGACGCCGGGGCAGCCCGCGCCGACCATCGTCGTCGAGGAGTTCCTCGACGGTCCGGAGGTCTCACTGTTCTGCCTGTGCGACGGCACCGACGCCGTCCCGCTCGCCCCTGCGCAGGACTTCAAACGGCTCGGTGACGGCGACGCCGGCCCCAACACCGGCGGCATGGGCGCCTACAGCCCGCTGCCGTGGGCGCCGCCCGAGCTCGTCGAGGAGGTCATGGAGCGGGTCGCGCGGCCGGTCGTGCGCGAGATGGCGCGCCGGGGCACGCCGTTCGTCGGCGTCCTCTACTGCGGGCTAGCGCTGACCAGCCGGGGTGTGCGGGTCATCGAGTTCAACGCCCGGTTCGGTGACCCCGAGACCCAGGTGGTGCTGCCGCGCCTCGCGACGCCGCTCGACCAGCTGCTGCTCGCCGCGGCCACCGGCACCCTGGCGACCGCCCCCGAGCCGCGCTGGCACGACAACGCCGCGGTCACCGTCGTCGTCGCCGCCCACGGCTACCCGGAAGAGGTGCGCCGGGGCGACCGGATCGACGGGATCGGCGCAGCCGAGGAGCTGCCCGGCGTCCACGTGCTGCACGCGGGCACCGCGGCAGCGTCCGAGGGAGACCTCAGCTGCGACGGCGGCCGGGTGCTGTCGGTCGTCGGGGTGGGTGACGACCTCACCGCGGCCCGGCTGGCCGCCTACGACGGGGTCAAGCGGATCACGATCGCCGGCTCGCAGCACCGCAGCGACATCGCCGCCGCGGTCGCGGTGCAGCCGTGACCGCCGTCGAGCTGCCCGGCTGGCAGCACGTCTACTCCGGCAAGGTCCGCGACCTCTACGCACCGGTCGAGCCGCACCCGGAGGGTGACGTCGTCCTCGTCGTCGCGTCGGACCGGATCAGCGCCTACGACCACGTGCTGCCGACGCCGATCCCCGGCAAGGGGGAGGTCCTCACCGGGCTGAGCCGGTGGTGGTTCGGGCAGCTCGAGGACATCGTGCCCAACCACGTCCTGTCCTACGACGTCCCGGCCGCGGTGACGGGGCGTGCGATGGTCTGCCGGCGGCTGGAGATGTTCCCGGTCGAGTGCGTCGCCCGGGGTTACCTCACCGGCTCCGGCCTGGTGGAGTACCGCGCGGGCCAGGCGGTGTGCGGCGTGCCGTTGCCCGCGGACCTGACCGAGGCCTCCCGGCTGCCCGAGGCGATCTTCACCCCCGCCCGCAAGGCGGCGGTCGGCGAGCACGACGAGAACATCAGCTTCGACGTGATGGCCGAGCAGATCGGCACCGACCGTGCCGCGGAGCTGCGTGACCTCACGCTGCGCGTCTACGCGCGAGCAGCGGAGCTGGCGGCCCGCAGCGGGATCATCGTGGCGGACACCAAGCTCGAGTTCGGGCTGGCACCGGACGGCACCGTGGTCCTCGGCGACGAGGTCCTCACCCCGGACTCCTCGCGGTTCTGGCCGGCCGACGGCTGGCGCCCCGGCGTCGCCCAGCCGAGCTTTGACAAGCAGTACGTGCGCGACTGGCTCACCTCACCGGCCTCCGGCTGGGACCGTCGGTCCGACGCCCCGCCACCGGCGCTGCCGGACGACGTCGTCGACCGCACCGCGGGACGCTACCGCGAAGCCCTCACCCGGCTGACCGCCTAGCCCCGGCACGGTTCGTCCGGCGGCGACGGGAGGGGCGTGCCGGCGGGGATGTGCAGGTGTGGTGGCGGTCGGGGGTGAATCCGGTCCCAGGTGCCCGATCGACTGTCATTCGTGCCACACTTGGAGGCAGTGCCCGAACCAACGGGTGCGGCTGTGACACATCGTCGCGAGCCCCGCCGATGAAGGCATGATCACGTGAGTTCCACCTTTTCTGACAAGGCCCAGACCGCTAGCCCGTCCCCGCGGGTGCGGCAGGTCAGTTCGTTCACCGCTCTCACCAAGGCGGTTCAGGAGGCTGGCCTCTTGCGCCGGGCCTACGGCTACTACTGGGCCAAGCTCATCGCGATCACCGTGCTGGGCCTGGGACTTGCCGTGGCGTTCGTCTTCATCGGCAACACCTGGTGGCAGATGATCACCGCCGTCGTCCTCGCGGTGCTGATGGTCCAGGCGGCGTTCCTCGGCCACGATGCCGCGCACCGGCAGATCTTCGTGTCCGGCAAGTGGAACGAGTGGATCTCGATCATCGTGATCAACCTGTTCGTCGGCATGGGCCACGGCTGGTGGCAGCGCAAGCACAACAAGCACCACGCCAAGCCGAACCAGATCGACGGCGACCCGGACATCGCGCCCGGCGTGCTGGCGTTCAGCGCCCACGCCGCGGAGGTGCGCAAGACGCCGCTCACCCGGTGGCTCGCCACCAAGCAGGGCTACTTCTTCTACCCGCTGCTGTTCCTCGAGGGCCTGAACCTGCACGTCCAGGGCATCAAGCGCCTGGTGAGTCGCGAGAAGATCAAGCGGCGCTGGGTCGAGCTGAGCTTCATCCTGTTCCGGCTGATCTCCTACGTCGTGCTGGTGTTCCTCGTCCTCAGCCCGGGCAAGGCCGCTGCCTTCATCGGCATCCAGGTCGGGGTGTTCGGCTTCTACCTGGCGCTGTCGTTCGCGCCGAACCACATCGCGATGCCGATCGTCCCGCCGGACGTCAAGATCGACTTCCTGCGCCGGCAGGTCCTCATGAGCCGCAACGTCAGCGGTGGCCGTGCCATGGACACCTTCATGGGCGGGCTCAACCTTCAGGTGGAGCACCACCTGTTCCCGTCGATGGCCCGCCCGAACCTGCGCAAGGTCGCCCCGATGGTGCGCAAGCACTGCGAGGAGCTCGGCGTGCGCTACACCGAGACCACCCTCATGCAGTCGTTGCGGACGGTCTTCCACTACCTCAACCGGGTGGGGCGCGGCGGCCTCGACGTCTGGAGCTGCCCGCTGACGGCGCAGTACCGGGTCTGACCGGCCGCACGAAGCCACGGATACGTCTACCGTCGCGCGCGACGGTAGACTCGGGGACGCTGTCATCCGCCGATCAGGAGTTCACCCCATGGGACGCATCGTCGTCGAGGTCATGCCCAAGCCCGAGATTCTCGACCCGCAGGGCAAGGCCGTCGCCGGCGCACTGCCCCGGCTCGGGCTCGACGGCATCATCGGGGTCCGTCAGGGCAAGCGCTTCGAGCTCGAGGTCGAGGGTGACGTCGACGCCGACGCCCTCGACAAGGCGCGCCGCGCCGCCGAGACCCTGCTGTCGAACCCGGTGATCGAGGATGTCGTGCGCGTGGCGGCGATCGACGACGCCGAGGAGGCCTGATGCACCGCCTCGAGGTGGAGCTGCCGCAGCCCGACGTCGCCGGCGCCCGCATCGGCGTCGTCACCTTCCCCGGCTCGCTCGACGAGCGTGACGCCGAGCGGGCGATCCGAATCGCCGGCGGCGAGCCGGTCCGTCTCTGGCACGCCGACGTGAGCCTGCGCGACGTCGACGCCGTCGTCCTGCCCGGCGGCTTCTCCTACGGCGACTACCTGCGCTGCGGCGCCATCGCCCGCTTCGCGCCGGTGATGTCCGAGGTGGTCGACGCCGCCAACGGCGGGATGCCGGTGCTCGGCATCTGCAACGGCTTCCAGATCCTCTGCGAGGCGCACCTGCTCCCCGGCGCGCTCATCCGCAACGACCACCAGCGTTTCCTGTGCCGCGACCAGCAGCTGCGGGTGACGAGCACCGACACGGCCTGGACCGCCAACTACCGCGGCGACCAGGTGATCACCGTCCCGCTGAAGAACGGCGAGGGCGGCTACGTCGCTGACGAGCGCACCCTCGACGAGCTCGAGGACACCGGCCGGGTGGTCTTCCGTTACGAGGGCTTCAACCCCAACGGTTCTGCCCGTGACATCGCTGGCATCAGCAACGCGGCGGGCAACGTCGTCGGGCTGATGCCCCACCCCGAGCACGCCGTGGAGCGTGGCTTCGGCCCGGACGGCCCGGCCTCGGTCGGGACCGGTACCGACGGCCTGGCGATCTTTACCTCGGTGCTCGGCGTCCTCGTCAACGCCTGACCGCTGGCCCCAGCCCCTCCCTCCTTCACTGAGAGCGGGATTGTCCACGCGGTGGGTGCGGCCAGGCCGCTGCCCCCGTAGCGTCCACTCTCGCCGAGAGCGGGATTGTCAACGCGGTGGGTGCGGCCAGGCCGCTGCCCCCGTAGCGCCCACTCTCGCCGAGAGCGGGATTGTCCACGCGGTGGGTGCGGCCAGCTGTCGGCGACAAGTCTGCTGTCGCGGACAATCCAGCTGTCGGCGACAAGTCTGCTGTCGGTGACAGGTTGCTGGTGTTAGGCCAGGACGTCGGCGAGGGCGACGGCGTCCATGCCGTGGGCGTGGGCGACCGGGGCGGAGACCAGTGCGCCGTCGTGGGTGGCCAGACCCTTGGCGAGCGCCGGGTCCGCGCGCATCGCCTCGCGCCAGCCTCGGTCGGCGAGGTCGAGGGCATACGGGATGGTCGCGTTCGTCAGGGCGTGAGTCGACGTGTGGGACACCGCACCGGGCATGTTCGCCACGCAGTAGAACATCGTGCCGTGCACCCGGTAGGTGGGGTCGCTGTGGGTGGTGGGCCGGGAGTCCTCGAAGCAACCACCCTGGTCGATCGAGATGTCGACGACGACGGCGCCCTCCTTCATCCGCGACACCTGCTCGTTGGACACCAGCCGCGGCGTCCGCGCGCCTGGCAGGAGCACCGCGCCGATGACGAGGTCGGCGTCCATGACCGCCCGCTCGATCTCGAAGGCGTTGGACACCACGGTCTGGCAGCGGCCCCGGTAGAGGGAGTCCGCGTGCCGCAGCCGCGAGACGTCCTTGTCCATGAGGATGACGTCGGCCTGCATGCCGACCGCCATCGCGGCCGCGTTCATGCCGGCGGCGCCGGCACCGATGACGACGACGCGCGCGGAGTACACGCCCGAGACGCCGCCGAGCAGCACGCCGCGCCCACCCTGGGCGCTCATCAGCGAGTGGGCGCCGACCTGTGGTGCGAGCCGGCCGGCGATCTCGCTCATCGGCGCCAGCAGCGGCAGGCTGCGGTCGGGCAGCTCGACGGTCTCGTAGGCGATCGCGGTGACGCCGCGGCGCAGGAACTCGGCGGTGAGCTGCGGCTTGGCGGCGAGGTGGTGGTAGGCGAACAGCAGCTGGCCGGCACGCAGGTGGTCGTACTCGGCGGGCACCGGCTCCTTCACCTTGAGGACGAGCTCGCCGCGCTCCCAGACCGCTGCGGCGTCGTCGAGGACGGTGGCGCCGGCAGCGGTGAAGTCGTCGTCACTGATCGACGCACCGACCCCGGCCCCGGACTCGACGACCACCTCGTGGCCGTGCTGGACGAACTCGTGGACTCCCGACGGGGTGATCGCCACCCGTCCCTCGGAGTCCTTCACCTCACGTGGCACACCAATTCGCATGGCGGTCATCCTCGCACCACGGGCCCGGCAGTGAAGCATCGGCGCCGGCGGGGCGACGAGGTCGCGGTCGGCGAGGGCCGATATCGACGCGAGTGACGCTTCCCACGCCATCCGCCGAGGTTGTCCACAGCGGCCATCCACAGGGTTGTGCACATACACACAGGTTGGCCATTCAGCCTGTGGACAGCTGCGGGACAGTCGGTGGACAACCGCCGGTCACCTTGTGGTCACCTGCGGTCGTCCGGGAGCCGCCTCCGACGACGATCGCGGCGAGCATGCCGGCCGTCGGGTAGCCGGCATCATGGAGGGCAATGAGCGCGAGGCTGGCGAACACTGCGATCCGGCCGACCCTCGAGACCGGCACCGCGGCCGTCGTCGTCGCGGCCCTCGCCTGGCTGGCACCGGGCGGGCCGCGGTGACCGGAATCATCGTCACCAGTTGCGCAGATGCGCCATAATGGATCCGTCGACAACTGAACACGCCATCGACTCGCAGCGGGAGAGTCCCGCGTCAGCGGGCGCCGAAGGAGCAACCTCCCCGGGAATCTCTCAGGCCCCCTAGACCGCTGCGGCGAGGCACCTCTGGAAAGCAGCCCTCACGGGCTCACCGACGGTGTAAGCGGGTACGTCCCGCGAAAGCTCTCAGGTACGAATGACAGAGCGGGGAGGTTCCTGCTCATTCGGCGCGCCTCCGCGCGCCCTGCCTGAGGAGCTCCATGGCTCTGGTCACCGACGCACCCGCACGTCGCGGCACGCTGCTCGCCCCCACCACCCCGTTCCGCCGGGTGCCGCGGATGCGTCGTCGGCTCGGCGTCGTCGCGATTATCGTCTCGGCGACCGCGATGGGCTTCTCCGGGGTCTTCGGCCGGCTCGCCACCCCACCGGGGGCGGTGCTCGGCGAGGCGCTGACCCTGGGCCGCATGCTCGTCGGGGCGGTGGGCGTGCTGGTGCTGCTGGCGTTCTCCCGCCGACTGTCCCTGCTCCGGCAGGTGCGGATGTCCTGGTCGGTGGTGCTCGGTGGGGTGTTCCTCGGCCTGTCGCTCGCGACGTACCTGTCGGCGACCGTGCTCACCGACCTCGCGCGTGCGGTCGCGTTGCACTACCTCGGCCCGGTGATCGCCACGGTCCTCGCCCGTGCGCTGCTCAAGGAGCGGCTCTCCCGTGGCGAGACCGTCTCGATGGTCACGAGCTTCCTCGGCATGATGCTCGCCTCCGGCCTCGTCGACGGCGCCTCCCCGACCGGGTCCGAGCAGCAGCTCCTGGGTGACGGGCTCGCGGCCGCTTCCGGCGTCCTCTACGGCCTGGCGCTGCTGTGCTACCGCTACCGCTCCGACATGCCCGCCGACGTCCGCAGCTTCTGGAACTTCCTCTTCGGCACCCTCGCGGTCGGTGGCATGGTGGTTCTCACCCGGCCTGACGTCAGCGGGATGACGGCAGCGCACTGGGCCTGGGCAGCCGCCTTCTTCCTCGTCTGCGGCCTGCTGGCGCTCGGGCTGCTCGTCGTCGCCGGCAAGCACCTGCGCGCCGTCGAGCTGTCCGCGCTGTCGTACTGGGAGGTCGTGGTGGCGATGCTGCTCGGCGCCGCGGTCTACGCCGAGGGCGTCTCGCTGCTCGCCACCATCGGTGCGGTGGCGATCGTCATCGCCGCCGTCGTCCCGCTGCGGACCCGGCACCGGGTCACACGTGAGGCATCACCGAGCCGGTGAAGTGCACGCGGCCGGACTTGGGGTGCCGGCCCGCGTAGCGCACCGCCTCGCCCGCTGGGTCCAGGCTCAGCGCGACCCGACCCGGCAGCAGCACCGGCTTGGCGAACTCCACCTCCCAGGTGAAGGTGTCCCCGCGGAAGCGGCCCACGTGGGCCAGTGCCCGGGCAGCGGTGTACATGCCGTGCGCGATCGGCTGGGGGAAGCCGAGCACCCGAGCACCCACCCGGGAGGTGTGGATCGGGTTGCGGTCCCCGGAGACCGCCGCGTACTGCGTGGCGACCTCCCGGCCGAGCTGCCACACCGCGCTCGCGGGGGCCGCTGGCGTGGAGCCGGCGGCCGCGTCCGGGTGGCTCTCGGCGGTGTCCTCCGGGGCAGTCGTGCCGGGCAGCCGGTGCCCCGGGGACAGGTAGGTCGAGGTGCCCTCCCAGACGACGTCGTCGCCCGCGGCCACCGTCACGACGAGGTCGACCAGGGTGCCACGGCGGTGGCCGCGGGGATCGGCGGCGTGCGCCCGTACCGACAGCTCCTCGCCGAGCAGCACCGGCCGGTGCTGGACCACCCGGTTGGCGACGTGCACCATGCCGAGCACCGGGAGCGGGAAGTCCTCGCGCACCATGACGGCCATTGCGAGCGGGAAGGCCAGCACATGGACATAGCCGGCCGGCAGGACGTCGGTGCCTGGCTCGCCGAGCAGGTGCTGGTAGCGCGACAGCTGGCCGGCGTCCCCGCACAGCCCGGAGACGGCGTAGCCGGTGGTGGGCAGCGCGCTCGCACCGCTCCCGCGGGTCATCATCAGCCGGGCCGTGCGGGACATCGCCCGGGAGTAGAGCGAGCCGAGCGACGGCGCGGCGGGCAGGGGCTGGTAGCTGATCGCCATCACTGCCCCACGAGGTTCTGGCCGCACACCCGCAGCGTGGCGCCGTTGATGCCGCCGGCCTGCGGGGCGGCGAGGAACGCGATCGCCTCAGCGACGTCGACCGGCAGCCCGCCCTGCTGCAGCGAGCTCGCCCGCCGCGCGACCTGCCGGGGGACCGGCGGGATCTTCGCGGTCATGTCGGTCTCGATGAACCCCGGCGCGACGGCGTTCGCGGTGCCTCCGACCGCCGCCATCACCGGCGCCAGGGCCCGTGACATCCCGATGATGCCGGCCTTGGCGGTGGCATAGTTCGTCTGGCCGCGGTTGCCGGCGATGCCGGACGTCGAGGCCAGCGAGATGATCCGCGACCCGGCGCCGAGCTCGGCGGCGAAGGTCTCGTTCATCCGCAGCGGAGCGAGGATGTTGACCGCGAGGAGGTCGTCCCACCGGTCCGGGGTCATGTTCGCGAGCAGCTTGTCACGCAGGATCCCGGCGTTGTGGACGACGACGTCGAGCCCGCCGTGGCGAGACCGGGCGTGCGCGAGGATCCGGGCGGCGGCGTCGTCAGCCGTGATGTCGAGCTGTAGCGCGGTGCCACGGACCTCGTTCATCACCCGGCTCAACGCCTGGCCGGCCGCCGGGACGTCCACCCCGACGACGGTGGCGCCGTCGCGGGCGAGCACCCGGCTGACCGCCGCACCGATGCCGCGGGCGGCGCCGGTGACGACCGCGACCTGCCCGGCCAGCGGCCGGGTCCAGTCCGTCGGCAGCCGGCCGTCGCCGGTGGCGACGTGGAGCAGTTGCCCGTCGACGAAGGCGGACCGCGCGGAGAGCAGGAACCGCAGCGCGCCCTGCGCCGACGGCGCCTGGACCGACACCTCGTCGGCAAGCACGACGCCGTTGCCCGTGGCGCCGGCCCGCAGCTCCTTGGCCAGCGACCGCAGGAAGCCGTCGACACCGTGGCGGGCGGCCGCGACGGTCGGGTCGGTCGCGCCGTCGGCATCACGGGAGACCGTCACGACGCGGCCGCTGGGCGCCAGACGCCGCAGCACGGCACCGAGCGCCAGCGCGGGGGCGCCGAGACCGGCGGGTGAGGTGAGATCGGTGAGGACGACGACGACGGCGCCCCAGCGCTTGTCCTTGGCCAGCTCCGGGGCACGACGGACGTCGAGGTCCCAGCCGAGCAGGCCACGGGCGACGTCGTCGGCCGCTGACCGGGAGCCGGCGTCGCTGAGCACGAGGACCGGGCCGGCCAGCAGCGGGTCGTCGACCGCCGTCGGGTCGGTACGGCGCAGTCGTGCCGGCTGCGGCAGGCCGAGCTTCTTGGCCGCCGACCGGCCCCAGCCGCGCGAGACGAGGTCGAGGTAGTTGTCGCTCATCGCGCCTCCAGAATCATCGCGGTGGCCTGGCCACCGGCGGCGCAGACCGAGATGAGGCCGCGCGCCGGGCTGCCGGTCGTCTCACGCTTCTGGGCGAGCAACTTGGCCAGCGTGGCGACGATCCGGCCGCCGGTGGCCCCGAACGGGTGGCCGGCAGCGAGGGACGAGCCGGTGACGTTGAGCCGGTCGGGGTCTACCGCGCCGAGCGGCTCACGGTCGAGGCGCTCGCGGCAGAACTCGACGTCCTGCCACGCCGCGAGCGTGGTGAGCACGGTGCTGGCGAAGGCCTCGTGGATCTCGACGAGGTCGAAGTCCGCCAGCGTGAGCCCGTGGCGGTCGAGCAGGCGGGGGACGGCGTAGCAGCCGCCCATGAGCAGCCCCTCGGCGCCCTGGGTGAAGTCCACCGCCGCGGTCTGCACGTCGACGACATGCGCGAGCACCGGCAGTCCGCGCTCGGCCGCCCACTCGTCGCTGGCGAGCAGCACGGTGGACGCGCCGTCGGACAGCGGGGTGGAGTTGCCGGCAGTCATCGTGGCGTCCTCGCTGCCCGGTGCCCGGAACACGGTCTTGAGCTTGCCGAGCTTGTCCATCGAGGTGTCGGCCCGCAGCGACTCGTCACGGGTGACGCCCCGGTAGGGGGTGAGGAGGTCGTCGAAGAAGTGCCGGTCGTAGGCGGCCGCGAGGCGGTGGTGGGACCGCAGCGCGAGCTCGTCCTGCGCCTCGCGCGAGACGTCCCAGCGGGCGGTGGTGATGGCCTGGTGCTGGCCCATGCTCAGCCCGGTCCGCGGCTCGGCGGTGTCCGGGGCGACCGGCTTGAGGTCCGCCGGCCGGACCGCGGCCAGCGCCTTGAGCCGGTCCGGCAGCGTCTTCGCGCGCGACGCCTTGAGGATGGCCGCACGCAGCCGTTCGGAGACGACGATGGGGGCGTCGGACGCCGAGTCCACGCCGCCACCGATGCCGACCTCGGCCTGCCCGAGGGCGATCTTGTTGGCGATCCCGGTGATCGCCTCGAGGCCGGTTGCGCAGGCACGCTGGACGTCGTAGGCCGGGGTGTGAGGGTCGAGCGAGGAACCGAGCACCACCTCGCGGGTGAGGTTGAAGTCCTTGGAGTGCTTGAGCACAGCGCCGGCACTGACGTCGTCGAGACGCTCACCGGCCAGCCCGAAGCGGGCGACGAGCCCCTCGAGCGCGGCGGTGAGGAGATCGATGTTCGACGAGGCCGAGTAGCTGCCGCCGGCTCGGGCGAACGGGATCCGGTTGCCGCCGATGACGGCGGCAGCGCGAACGGGTGGCGTGGTGGGTTCGGTCACGAATCGTCCTTCGGTCGTCCCGGGGGACCTGCGTCCCTGGCATCGTGAGACCGACAGTACCTGATACTGTCAGTTCTGTGATGCCGAGCACGTCTGCCGCGGGGACGAACCCGCCCGTCGCCCCGCCGCCGGAGGATGCCACCGTCGACCCGGACGCCCGGGTCGACGGCCGCCATGCCCGCTGGGATGCCCACCGCAGCTCGCGGCGTGCCGAGCTGGTCAGGGCCGCCCGGCGGGCGGTCCACCACCTCGGCCCCGAGCTGTCGATGGACGAGCTCGCCGCCGAGATGGGGACCTCGAAGTCGATCATCTACCGCTACTTCACCGACAAGTCCGGCCTCCAGGCCGCGGTCGGCGGCGCGGTGATCGACGGCCTGCGGTCGGCCATCGCCGAAGCCACCGCCGGGCTCACCCGGCCGCGTGAGCAGATCGCCGCGATGATCGAGGTCTACCTCGGCGTCGTGGAGACCTCCGCGCACGTCTACGCCTTCGTCACCCAGCCCGAGGCCACAGCCACCGCGGGCGCGCTGCGCGGCTTCATCGCCGAGACCGAGGACATCGTGGCCGACGCGCTGCTCCCGGTCCTCGGCCCGACCGGCCTCGACGACGGCGACCGTGCCCTCGCCGCGCTGTGGGCCTCCGGCGTCGTCGGGCTGGCCCGGGCGAGCGTCGAGCGGTGGATCGCCGCCCGGGTCGACGCGGCGCCGACCGACCACGCCGCTGACGGCCCGCCGGAGACCGACGCCGGCCACGGCATCGAGGACGTCATCGCCGGCCTCGACCGGGCCGAGCTCGCCGCCCACCTCACCGACTGGGCGTGGGAGGGCGCTGCTGGGATCGCCCGCCGGGTACGTACCGGCCGGGAGAGCAGCGTCGCGCCGGCCCCGCACCAGTCCCCGCCCCCCGCGCCCGACACCGAGCACCGATCGGAGCACCTCGCATGACCACGACCACCGCCCCCGTACCGCAGCACGACGACGACGCCGCGTCCCTCGACCGTGACCGCAGCGCCCGTTCGGTCCCGCCCGAGATCGGCGCGGCCGACGGCACGCTGCCCCAGCTCGCGGTCCGCACCGCGGTCTCCGCGATGAGCCCGGCCTCGGCGGCCGCCACGCGCCGCGACGACGTCGAAAGGATCGACGGCGGGACGGTCGGTGACCTGCTCGACGGCCGGTGGCGCGAGCAGCGCCGCGCCGCCCGCGACCTCGCCCTCGACCCCGAGCTGCGGCAGGTGCTCGACCAGACGGTCGACGAGCACCGCGAGACAGTCTTCCAGCAGCTCAGCACGCTCGTCGAGAAGGGTGACGTGCTGCGCGGCTTCCCGAGCGAGGTCGGCGGCGGCGGTGACCCGGGCGGGAACCTCGCCGGCTTCGAGGAGCTCTTCCTCATCGACCCGTCGCTGCAGATCAAGGGCGGCGTGCAGTGGGGGCTGTTCGGCTCCGCGGTGCTGCAGCTCGGCACCCCCGAGCAGCACCGGCGGTGGCTGCCGGACATCATGAACCTCGTCGTGCCCGGATGCTTCGCGATGACCGAGACCGGCCACGGCTCCGACGTCTCGTCCATCGGCACGACGGCGACCTACGACGCGGCGACCGACGAGTTCGTCATCCACACCCCGGTGGCGTCGGCGCGCAAGGAGTACATCGGCAACGCCGCCGTCCACGGCATGGCCGCCGTCGTCTTCGCCCAGCTCGTCACCGATGCCGGCCGCCACGGCGTCCACGCCCTCTACGTGCCGATCCGCCGGGTGGCCGGCGACGGCACGCGCGAGTTCCTGCCCGGGGTGTCGGGCCACGACGACGGGCCCAAGGGGGGTCTCAACGGCGTCGACAACGGGCAGCTGTGGTTCAACCACGTCCGGGTGCCGCGGACCAGCCTGCTCGGCCGCTACGGCAGCGTCGCGCCGGACGGCACCTACACCTCGCCGATCGCCAGCCCCGGCCGCCGGTTCTTCACGATGCTCGGCACCCTCGTCCAGGGCCGGGTCTCGCTCGGGGGTGCCGCCGTCGGCGTGAGCAAGGCGGCACTGTCGGTCGCGGTGCGCTACGGCGACCAACGACGCCAGTTCACCGGTGCAGACGAGCACGAAGAGGTCGTGCTGCTGGACTACCAGCGCCACCAGCGCCGGCTGCTGCCGCTGCTCGCGCGCACCTACGCCGCCGGTTTCGCCCAGCAGCAGCTGCTCGAGCGCTACCACGAGGTGTTCTCCGGGGAGCACGACGACGACGCTTCCCGCCAGGACCTCGAGACGATGGCGGCCGCCCTCAAGCCGACGACCACCTGGCTCGCGCTCGACGCCCTCCAGGAGAGCCGCGAGGCGTGCGGCGGGGCCGGGTACATGACCGAGAACCGGCTGGTGTCCTGGCGCCGGGACTTCGACGTCTACGTCACCTTCGAGGGTGACAACAACGTCCTGCTCCAGCTCGTCGGCAAGCGGCTGCTCACCGACTACGGCAAGGCGATGGCGAAGATCGACGTCGCCGGCGCCGCGCGCTACGTCGCCGCCCGTGCGGCGGACATGACCTTGCACCGCACGCCGCTGCGCCGCGCCGCCCAGTCCATCCACGACTCCGGCTCGATGGCACGCTCCGCCGGTCAGCTGCGCGACGCCGACACCCAGCGCGAGCTGCTCGAGGACCGCGTCGAGACGATGGTCGCGGAGATCGCCGGCGAGCTCCGCGGCGTCAAGGACGCCCCGGCGGCCCAGGCCGCGGTGGTGTTCAACGCTCACCAGAACGACCTCATCGGGGCGGCCCAGGCCCATGCCGAGCTGCTCCAGTGGGAGGCGTTCACCGCGGCTCTCGCCACCCTCCCCGAGGGCCGTACCCGCACCGTCCTCACCTGGCTGCGGGACCTGTACGGGCTGGAGCGGATCGAGCACAACCTCGCGTGGTACCTCACCAACGGCCGGATCACCGCGCAGCGTGCCCGGGCGGTCACTGGCTACATCAACCGGCTCCTCGACCGTCTGCGGCCGCACGCCGTCGATCTCGTCGACGCCTTCGGCTACACCGACGAGCACCTGCGCGCGCCGATCGCCAGCGGAGCCGAGGCTGTCCGGCAGCGCGACGCCGCCGAGCACGCCCGCCAGGAGCGCGCCGTCCCCACCCGCTGACCACCCTCCCCCGCGACCGCGACCGCGACCGCGACCGCGCCCGCGCCCGCACCCACCCCACCGACAGCAGACTTGTCCCCGACAGCAGACTTGTCTGCGACAGCAGAGTTGTCTGCGACAGCCGACTTATCCCCGAACGATGCCCAGCAGCTAGCTGCGGACAATCCTGCTCCCGGCGTTGGGAGTGGGCGTGGACAATCCCGCTCTCGGCGTGGGGTGGGCGTTGGGTGGGCGTGGACAATCCTGCTCTCGGCGTGTTGGGCGGGTGGTGGGAGTGGGACGCGATAGGCCGTGCGGCGCACCGGCGGTACCCTGAACGCCGTGCTGCCTTCTGCTTCCCGCCCCGGGGGTCCCATGTCCGACGCTCATCAGCCCGACACCGTCGCGAACGCGGCCGCCACCCCCGAGGTGGCGCTGCCCTACCGCGAGCTCGGGCTCCAGGAGAACGAGTACGACCAGATCGTCGCTCTCCTCGGCCGGCGTCCCACCGCCGCCGAGCTCGCGATGTACTCGGTCATGTGGTCCGAGCACTGCTCTTACAAGTCCTCCAAGAACCACCTGCGCCAGTTCGGCGAGAAGACCACCGAGGCGATGAAGCGCCACCTGCTCGTCGGGATCGGCGAGAACGCCGGCGTGGTCGACATCGGTGACGGCTGGGCGGTGACCTTCAAGGTCGAGTCGCACAACAGCCCGAGCTTCGTCGAGCCCTACCAGGGGGCGGCCACCGGCGTCGGCGGCATCGTGCGCGACATCATCTCGATGGGCGCCCGACCCGTGGCCGTCATGGATCAGCTGCGCTTCGGCGCCATCGACCACCCCGACACCGCGCGCGTCGTCCACGGCGTGGTCGCCGGGATCGCCGGGTACGGCAACAGCCTCGGGCTGCCGAACATCGGCGGCGAGGTCGACTTCGACTCCTCCTTCCAGGGCAACCCGCTCGTCAACGCCCTTGCCGTCGGCGTGCTGCGTCATGAGGACATCCACCTCGCCAACGCCTCCGGCGTCGGGAACAAGGTCGTGCTGTTCGGTGCCCGCACCGGCGGCGACGGTATCGGCGGTGCCTCGATCCTCTCCAGCCAGACCTTCGAGGAGGGCGGGGTCACCAAGCGGCCCGCCGTCCAGGTCGGCGACCCCTTCATGGAGAAGCTGCTCATCGAGTGCTGCCTCGAGCTGTACGCCGCCGAGGTCGTCGAGGGCATCCAGGACCTCGGTGCGGCGGGCATCTCCTGCGCCACCTCCGAGCTGGCCTCCAACGGCGACGGCGGCATGTACGTCGAGCTCGACAAGGTGCTGCTGCGCGAGGAGCTCAATGCCGGCGAGATCCTCATGTCGGAGTCGCAGGAGCGGATGATGGCCGTGGTCCGGCCCGACCAGCTCGACACCTTCCTCGAGATCGCCCGCAAGTGGGACGTCGAGAGCTCGGTCATCGGTGAGGTCACCGAGACCGGTCGGCTGGTCATCGACCACTTCGGCGAGCGGATCGTCGACGTCGACCCGCGCACCGTCGCCCACGACGGCCCGGTCTACGACCGCCCGTACGCGCGGCCCACCTGGCAGGACGCGCTCAACGCCGACACCGCCGAGCAGCTGGCGCGGCCGAGCACGCCGGATGACCTGCGGGCCCAGCTCCTCGCGCTCGTGTCCGCCCCCAGCCAGGCCAGCAAGTCCTGGATCACCGACCAGTACGACCGCTACGTCCAGGGCAACACCGCGCTCGCGCAGCCCGACGACGCCGGCGTGGTCCGCGTCGACGAGGCCACCGGCCTCGGGGTGGCGATCAGCACCGACGCCAACCACCGCTTCACCAAGCTCGACCCGGCGACCGGGGCCAAGCAGGCGCTCGCCGAGGCCTACCGCAACGTCGCCACCGTCGGCGCGCGGCCGCGGGCGGTGACCGACTGCCTGAACTTCGGCTCGCCGGAGGACCCGGACGCGATGTGGCAGCTCGTCGAGGCGATCACCGGGCTGGCCGACGCCTGCCAGGTGCTGGAGATCCCGGTCACCGGTGGCAATGTCTCGCTGTACAACGGCACCGGCGAGCCGGGCCGGATCGACTCGTCGATCAACCCGACGCCCGTCGTCGGCGTGCTCGGCGTGATGGACGACGTCACGCTCGCGACGCCGTCGGGCTGGCTCGCGGCCGGCCACTCGATCTTCCTGCTCGGCACGACGGCCACCGAGCTGTCCGGTTCCGCGTGGGCCGACGTCGTGCACGACCACCTCGGGGGGATGCCGCCGGCGGTCGATCTTGCCGCCGAGCGCCAGCTCGCCGAGGTGCTCATCCATGGTGCCCGCGACGAGATCGTCGAGTCCGCGCACGACCTCTCCACCGGTGGGCTCGCCCAGTCGCTGGTCGACAGCTGCCTGCGGTTCGGGATCGGCGCCACCGTCGACCTCGCGGCGCTGTGCGAGCGCGACGGCGTCGACCTCGCCACCGCGCTGTTCTCCGAGTCGGGTGCCCGTGCGCTCGTCGCGGTCCCGCGCAGCCAGGAGGTGCGCCTGCAGGACCTGTGCACCGCGCGCGGTGTCCCGGCGCTGAAGATCGGCACCACCGACGACGCCGGGACGACGCTCGACATCGCCGGTGTCGGTGCGCTGCCGCTGCCCGAGCTGCGCCACGTCGTGGACACGACGCTGCCGCAGCGCTTCGCGTGAATTACGCTGTCCCGCCGCATCCGTCGGCGGTGGTCACCACCGACGAGCGGGCACGCGATTTCGTCCCTCGACTGTCAAGGAGTGGCCACCAGGTGGAAGACCAGCTCGAGCACGCATATGAGGAGATCCTGCGCCGGAACCCGGGGGAGGGGGAGTTCCACCAGGCCGTCCAGGAGGTCTTCGAGTCGCTCGGTCCGGTGCTGCGCAAGCACCCGCGGTACGTCGACGCCGCGGTGCTCGAGCGGCTCTGCGAGCCGGAGCGCCAGATCATCTTCCGGGTGCCGTGGGTCGACGACGCCGGCCGGGTGCGCATCAACCGTGGCTTCCGGGTGGAGTTCAACTCTGCGCTCGGCCCCTTCAAGGGTGGGCTGCGTTTCCACCCGTCGGTCTACCTGGGGATCGTCAAGTTCCTCGGCTTCGAGCAGATCTTCAAGAACTCGCTCAGCGGGCTGCCGATCGGTGGCGGCAAGGGCGGCTCGGACTTCGACCCCCGGGGCCGCAGCGCCCAGGAGGTCATGCGGTTCTGCCAGTCCTTCATGACCGAGCTCTACCGCCACCTCGGTGAGTACACCGACGTCCCCGCCGGTGACATCGGCGTCGGGCAGCGCGAGATCGGCTACATGTTCGGCCAGTACAAGCGGATCACCAACCGCTACGAGTCCGGCACGTTCACCGGTAAGGGCGTGAGCTGGGGCGGCTCCCTCGTGCGCACCGAGGCCACCGGCTACGGCACCGTGATGTTCGCCGAGGAGATGCTCGCCACCCGCGGGCAGAGCTTCGACGGTCGTACGGTCACGGTCTCCGGCTCCGGGAACGTCGCGATCTACGCCATCGAGAAGATCAACCAGTTCGGCGGCAAGGTCATCGCCTTCTCCGACTCCTCGGGCTACGTCATTGATGAGGCCGGGGTGGACCTCGAGCTGGTCAAGGACGTCAAGCTGAACCACCGTGGTCGCGCCAATGACTATGTCGAGCGCCGTCCGGGGTCGCGGCTGGTGACCGACTCGTCGATCTGGCAGGTCCCGACCGACGTCGCGCTGCCCTGCGCGACCCAGAACGAGCTCAACGTGGACGACGCCCGTGCGCTGCTGAAGAACGATGTCATCGCCGTCGCCGAGGGCGCGAACATGCCGACGACGCCGGAGGCGGTGCGGCTCTTCCAGGACGCCGGCACGCTGTTCGCCCCCGGCAAGGCGGCCAACGCCGGCGGGGTGGCGACGTCCGCGCTGGAGATGCAGCAGAACGCCAGCCGGGACTCGTGGAGCTTCGAGTACACCGAGGAGCGGCTCGCCAGCATCATGAGCGACATCCACGCCCGCTGCGCCGCCACGGCGGAGGAGTACGGCCGCCCGGGGGACTACGTCATCGGCGCGAACATCGCCGGCTTCACCAAGGTGGCGGACGCGATGCTCGCTCAGGGGATCATCTGATCGACCCGTTCGCAGGGCCGTGCTGGTGACCGACGTGTGGCCGGATCCGGAAGGGCGGGCAGGGATGTGACGACGACGGTGCCCACCCTCGAGGTCGCGGTGCAGGACGACGCCGGGGCCGCCGTCGCGCTCGCCGCCGGCGCGGACCGGGTCGAGCTGTGCGCGGCACTCGAGCTCGGCGGGCTCACCCCGAGCATCGCGATGGTTGAGGCCGTGGTCGCCACCGGCATCCCGGTGCACGTGCTCGTGCGGCCCAGGACCGGTGGCTTCCGCTACTCGGCCACCGAGGTGACGCTGATGGTGCGGGACATCGAGGCGATCGTGGACACCGGCGCCGCGGGCGTCGTCGTCGGTGCGCTCACCGCCGAGGACCTGCTCGACCGGCACGCGCTCGCGGCGCTGCGTGACGCCGCCGAGGGACGCGAGGTCACCGTGCACCGCTGCGTCGACGTGCTGGCGGACCCGGCTGCCGGCGTCGAGACGCTCGCCAGGCTGCGGGTGTCACGCGTCCTCAGCTCCGGCGGCGCCCGGACCGCACCGGCCGGTACCGCCATGCTGCGGCGCATGGTCGAGGCAGCTGACGGCCGGCTCGAGGTCATGGCCGGTGGCGGGGTGCGGGCCGAGCACATCCCCGACCTCGTCGCCACCGGCGTGGCCGCGCTCCACCTCTCGGCGCGGACCCCGGTCGATGACGCCGGCCCGGCTGGTCCCGGCGGTGGGCGTGGGGGTTATGACGTCACGTCCCCGGAGCTGGTCGCCGCGGCTGTCGCCGCGCTCCGCGCCGGCTGACGCCGAGCGGGCCGCCGGACGTCGCCGGCGAAGCCTTCCGCTTGTCGGGCCTGGCCGCTAGTGTGACGGGTCCCACACGCGTCGCCTGCTCCGAGGACCCACCATGCGCCCTGATCCCGCCTTCCGGAGCCGGCGAGCCGCCCGCCGCTCCGTCGCCGCTGCCGCCTCGCTCGGGCTGGTGCTTGTCGGTCTGGCTGCGGTGCCAGCCGGCGCCGACGTCGATGACGACGGCAACGTCGTCGTGGACCTTGTCGGCATCAACGACTTCCACGGCCGGATCTCGACCCGCGACAGCAACGGCGCGGTCGCGCTGGCCTCCGCGGTCGAGGACGCACGCGCGGCGAACGAGGACACCCTGTTCGTCTCCGCGGGCGACAATTTTGGCGCCTCGACCTTCGTCTCGATGATCAACGACGAGGTGCCCACGATCCAGGCGCTGGCCGCGATGGGGCTGGACGCCTCGGCTCTCGGCAACCACGAGTTCGACCAGGGCACCGACATCCTCCACCAGCGCATCGACGGCCGGCCCGGGGAGCCGGACGCCGACCCGCCGGTCCCCGGGTGGCAGCCGGCCGGCTTCCCCTACCTGGCCGCGAACGTCACCCGCGACGGTGTCCAGGAGTTCGACGCGACCACCGTCGTGGAGACCGTCAACGGGGTGGCGGTCGGCTTCATCGGGGCGCTGACGCCGACGATGCCCTCGCTGGTGACGCCCTCGGGGATCGAGGGGCTCGACTTCGGCAACATGGCCGACGCCGTCGAGGAGGCGGCAGCGGACCTCGAGGGCGAGGCGGACCTCGTCGTCGTCCTCGCGCACGACGGCGCGCCCACCGCCGCCATCGAGGACATCACCGGCCCGACGACGCCGTTCGGTGAGCTCGTCAACGGCGCCGTCGCCAACCCGGACATCGACGCGGTGTTCTCCGGACACACGCACGTCGCCTACGAGGCGCTCATCGACCGGGACAGCGCCGCACCGCTGCCGGTGATCCAGACCGGGTCGTTCAGCGAGGCGCTCGGGAGCATCACGCTCACCTGGGACCCGGACGCCAGCAGCGTGATCGCTGCGGCGACCGACCTCATCAGCCTGGAGGAGTACCCGGTGCTCGAGGACAACGAGGTGGTCGACGCCGTCGCCGCGATCGTCGCGGAGGCCGAGGAGGCCGCCGACGTGCTGGGACAGGTGCCGGTCGGCACCATCTCCCGTGACCTCAACCGGGCGCAGCAGTCCGACGGCAGCGAGAACCGCGGCGGGGAGTCGACGATCGGCAACCTCATCGCCGACGCCCAGCTGTGGGCGCTGGAGCAGCAGTTCCCTGACGACCCGGCGCAGATCGCGTTCATGAACCCGGGCGGGATCCGCGCGGACGTCACGGGCGACGACGACGGCGTGGTCACCTTCCAGCAGGTCGCTACCGCCCAGCCCTTCGGCAACACGCTGGTGACGCTGGACCTCACCGGCGCGCAGGTGGTGCAGATCCTCGAGGAGCAGTGGCAGCCGGAGGGCTCCAGCCGCCCGTTCCTCAAGCTCGGTGTCAGCGAGGGACTGTTCTACCTGTACGACCCAGAAGCGCCAGCCGGCGAGCGGATCAGCCAGGTGAGCCTCGACGGCGCCCCGCTCGACGCGGGAGCGACCTACCGGGTCGTCACCAACTCGTTCCTCGCCGCCGGCGGCGACAGCTTCACCACCTTCACCGAGGGGCAGAACGTCGCCGACAGCGGGCTCGTGGACCTCGTGGCGTTCGTCGACTACTTCGCCGCCCACGAGCCCGTCGAGGCACCCGCCGTGCAGCGGGCGATCGGCGTGCACTGGGTCTCGGCCCAGGAGACGGCCTACAGCCCGGGCGACGAGATCGCCGTCGACCTGTCGTCGCTGTCCTTCAGCACCGACGAGCCGAAGCCGGCAGAGCTGACGCTCGCGCTGATCAACCCGGGCAGCGACGAGGTCATCGACCTCGGCGCCGTCGACGTGGACAACGCCATCGTGGACACCACCGACGAGGTGGGGCGGGCCCAGCTGAGGGTCACCGTCCCGCAGGTGGAGGGGCTCGGTGACCCAGCGGTGTGGCAGCTGCAGGCGACCGACGAGGTCAACGGCTACTACGTGTGGTTCGACGTCTACCTGGCCGCTGAGGCCGCACCCACCCCGACCCCCACCCCGGAACCGACGACGCCCGCGCCCACCACACCGCCCGCCCCGACCCCGGCGCCGACGGCGGCCGACGACCTGCCGTCGACCGGCGCCGAGACCAACGCCCCCCTCCTCGGCGGCGCGCTGCTCGTCGCGCTCGGTGCGGCGCTCGTCACCGCCACGCGGCGACGCCGGGTCCTGGCCGAGTAGCCGCCGCGCACCCCGCCGCGGCTACGGTGGCGGGGTGGCACGACGACGGATCGACCCCGGTGAGGGCATCGCCGCACTGCGGCAGTGGTTGACGGCGCAGGACGGGGACGGCGACCAGCCCTGCCCGGTGCCGGTGGTGCGGACCGCGGTGCGCTTCACCCTCGAGGAGCTCGCGGTGGGCTCGCCGGGCAACAGCGTCGAGGTCCGGGTGCCGCCCCACGGCGCCACCCAGGCGATCGCCGGGCCACGGCACACCCGCGGGACGCCGCCGAACGTCGTCGAGACCGACCCGGTCACCTGGCTCCGGCTGGCCACCGGCCGGCTCGGCTGGGACGACGCCGTCAGCGAG
Organism: Georgenia sunbinii; assembly: GCF_036421875.1. Lineage (NCBI taxonomy): Bacteria > Bacillati > Actinomycetota > Actinomycetes > Allobogoriellales > Allobogoriellaceae > Georgenia > Georgenia sunbinii. Next base: position 413,604 of record NZ_JAZGOL010000002.1, read on the forward strand.
GGACGGGTCAGTGCCTCCGGTATCCGGGCCGACCTGTCGAGCGTGCTCCCGCTCATCACCCGGTGACGGCGCCCGCGGCGACGCGCCAGGGGCTCGCGGCGCCCGGGTTAGGTTAAGACGGTGAGCAGCACCAGCCCGGACCCCGCCGCCGACCAGGCGCCCCAGCCCGACCACAATCTTGACCAGCCCGCCCCCGCGGCGGACGAGCCGACGACCGCCGAGCCGGAAGGGTCCGCCTCGGACGAGCCGGTCCGTCGGGTCGTCGACGTCGCTGACCCGACCCGGCGCCGCCGTGCCCCGCGCTACGGACGGTTCGCCGTCGTCGGGTTTCTCCTCGGGGCGGTGGCCTCGCTCGTCCTCACGCTGGTCAGCGTCTCCGACGACGGCATCACCGGCCGGAACCTGTTCTTCCTGCTGCTGCTCAGCCTCGGCAGCGCGGGTATCGTGCTCGGGCTCGTCACCGCACTGTGGGCCGACCGGCGCTCGCTGCGCAAGCGCCGCTGACGACCACCCGCTGGTGCGGGTGAACGACAGACGGTGCGGTGTGGGACGATATGGGACGTGGTACGCGCAGACGGACGGCTCAGCCATGACCTTCTCCCAGGGGAGAGGGGCCCGCAGGACGAGTGCGGCGTGTTCGGGGTCTGGGCCCCCGGCGAGGACGTCGCGCGACTGACGTACTTCGGGATCTACGCCCTGCAGCACCGCGGCCAGGAGTCAGCCGGGATCGCGGTCAGCAACCGCGAGCAGATCCTCGTCTACAAGGACATGGGGCTGGTGTCCCAGGTGTTCGACGACCGCACCTTGTCGATGCTCACGGGCGAGATCGCGGTCGGCCACACTCGCTACGCGACCACCGGCGCCAGCTCCTGGGAGAACGCCCAGCCCACCCTCGGGCCGGCTGGCTCCGGCACCGTCGCGCTCGCCCACAACGGCAACCTCACCAACACCCGCCAGCTCATGGCGCAGGTCCGCGAGAGGTCCGGCACCGACCTCACCGGCGAGCTCGGCCGGGGCAGCTCGACCGACACCGCCGTGATCACCGCGCTGCTCGCCAGCCTTCCCGACGCACCCGCAAACTCGCTCGAGCAGGCCGCGCTGGAGGTGCTCCCGACCTTGGAGGGGGCGTTCTCGCTGGTCTTCATGGACGAGGACACCCTGTACGCGGCGCGAGACGAGCGCGGCTTCCGGCCGCTGGTGCTCGGCCGGCTGCCGCGCGGCTGGGCAGTGGCCTCGGAGACCGCGGCGCTGGACATCGTCGGCGCGACCTTCGTGCGGGAGGTCGAGCCCGGGGAGCTCGTCGTCATCGACGCCGACGGGCTGCGCTCCCACCGGTTCGCCGCAGCCAAGCCGCGCGGCTGCGTGTTCGAGTACGTCTACCTCGCCCGGCCCGACACCACCATCGCCGGCCGGTCGGTCAACGCCGCCCGCACCGAGATGGGGCGCGCCCTCGCCCGCGAGCACCCGGTCGACGCGGACCTCGTCATCCCCACCCCGGAGTCCGGCACCCCGGCGGCGATCGGCTACGCCCAGGAGTCCGGGCTGCCCTTCGCGCAAGGACTGGTGAAGAACTCCTACGTGGGCCGCACCTTCATCCAGCCCACCGACACCATCCGCCAGCTCGGCATCCGGCTCAAGCTCAACCCGCTGCGCGAGGTCATCGCCGGCAAGCGCCTCGTCGTCGTCGACGACTCGATCGTGCGCGGCAACACCCAGCGGGCGCTGGTGCGGATGCTGCGCGAGGCCGGCGCGGCCGAGATCCACGTCCGGATCTCCTCCCCGCCGGTGAAGTGGCCCTGCTTCTTCGGCATCGACTTCGCCACCCGGGCCGAGCTCATCGCCAACGGGCTGACCATCGACGAGATCCGCGACCACCTCGGTGCGGACTCCCTCGGCTACATCTCCACCGAGGGCATGGTCGAGGCCACCGCGATCCCGGCCGAGCGGCTGTGCACCGCCTGCTTCACCGGCGACTACCCCATCGACGTCGGCGCCGAGCGGCTGCACGCCGGCGATCGCGCCGCCGGGGACCACACCTACAACATCCTGCCCCCGCGCAGGGCCAGCAGCCCCTCGACGACCGGAGCGCCGTGAGCAACGACAGCCGTACCCCCATCGACTACGCCGCCGCGGGAGTCGACACCGCCGCCGGCGACCTCGCCGTCGAGCTCATGAAGGGCGCGCTGAAGGCGACCCAGGGCGGGGACGTCGTCGGCGGCGCCGGCGGCTTCGCCGGGCTGTACGACGTCTCCGCGCTGCGCGACTACCGCCGGCCGCTGCTCGCGACCTCCACCGACGGCGTGGGCACCAAGGTCGCGATCGCCCAGGCGATGGACGTGCACGACACCATCGGCCACGACCTCGTCGGGATGGTCGTCGACGACATCGTCGTCGTTGGCGCCCGGCCGCTGTTCATGACCGACTACATCGCCTGCGGACAGGTCGTGCCCGAGCGGATCGCGGCGATCGTCCGCGGCATCGCCGAGGCGTGCGCGCTCACCGGCACCGCACTCATCGGCGGGGAGACCGCCGAGCACCCCGGGCTGCTGGGGCCGCAGGACTACGACGTCGCGGGCGCCGTCACCGGGGTCGTCGAGGCCGATCGTGTCCTGGGCCCCGAGCGTGTGCGGCAGGGCGACGTCCTCGTGGCGATGGCCTCCTCGGGCTTGCACGCCAACGGCTACTCGCTGGTACGGCGGGTGCTGGAGGTCAGCGGGTGGCAGCTCGACCGGGAGGTGCCCGAGCTCGGCCGCACTCTTGGTGAGGAGCTCCTCGAGCCCACCCGCCTGTACACGCGGCCGTGCCTCGACCTCATCGAGACGGTTGACGTCCACGCGCTCAGCCACGTCACCGGCGGCGGGCTGGCCGCGAACCTTGCCCGAGTGCTGCCGGCCGGCCTGGTAGCCGACATCGAGCGTGGCTCGTGGCAGGTGCCGCCGATCTTCGACCTCATCGGTCGCCTCGGGCCGGTCGAGTGGGCCGACCTCGAGCAGACGCTCAACCTCGGCGTGGGGATGGTCGCCGTCGTCGCCCCGGACGACGCCGCCGCGCTGGTGGCAGGCAGCATCGCCGCCGGGATCCCGGCGTGGGAGCTCGGCTCGGTCCGGGCAGCGGCGGACGACGCCGTTGCCGACCTGGTGACCGGGACGAAGGGGATGCGTGGCGGCGCCGTGCGCATGCACGGGAGCTACCGCAGCTGAGCCGGCGACGGCGGGAGCCGTGGGGCTCCTGCCGGGCTGCCCCGCGGTCGGGACCTCGCCGAGTGCCACCGGGGCCTCGAGGGCCCGGCCGGGCGGGTGCGCAAGAACCCGCGACGGGCCTGGTAGCCCGCCGCGAGAACTGCGGTCAGCTGTGCCGACTCAGCGCGAGTCCGATCCCCACCCGTCGTCGGGTTCGGCGGAGGGGATCTCATACTCACGACCCTCGCGGTCGCGTTCGTGAGACGTGAGCTCCTTTTCCAGGGCTCGGTAGTCGGTCTCCGGGCTGTAGTACTTCAGCTGGCGAGCGACCTTCGTCTGCTTGGCCTTCTGACGGCCGCGCCCCATGGCGTCGACCCCCTCCAACGTAGAAGCGGGGCGGGCACTGTGTTACCAGTGCGGCCCCGTGCATATGGTCATGGTTCGTACCCTCAACGTTACATGGTCGAGGGCCTTCGGAGCCATCTGGTGGCGGCGACGCAGGTCACTCCGGGTGTCGGCAGCGGTCCGTTGGCCGTTCAGGGCGCTCCCCGGTGGGGTGAGACGGAGGCGCGAGGCGCCGTCGGCGGGCGAGGACCGACTGGGACTATCGTCCGTATTTCACCCGGTTCGCCATGGTTACGGTGAGATCTCACGGGCAGGCCACGAGATACCTCGAGGCCGCGCCGACCGCTTCCGCGGGGCAGGCTGCCCCGACGTCAGGGACTGAGGTTTGAGATGGGCACCACGCAACATGACGACACGCTGCTGACGCCGGGTGAGGTGGCGGCGAAGTTCCGCGTGGACCCCAAGACGGTCACCCGCTGGGCGAACTCCGGCAAGCTCACCGCGCTGCGGACGCTGGGCGGGCACCGGCGCTACCGCAGCTCAGAGGTCGAGGCGCTGCTCGGTGGCGTGCCCCGACCGGCCGGCCGCGACGCCTGAGTCGGCGGCCGCGGCCAGGTCCGGGCGGACGTTCCGGCTCAGCGAGCGCGGCGCGCGAGGATGGTGACGGCGGCCGCGACGATGGCGAGGCCTGCCCCGACCGTCCCGATCGCCTTCGGGTCACCCTGCTTGACCTCCTCGAGCAGCGACCTGGCCTTGGCGCCGGCGCCTTCGGCCGCGTGCTGCGCTGAGTCCTTGCTGCGGTCGAGGGCGGCCTTGAGGTTGTCCTTGGCCCCCTGGATCTGCACGCGCGGGTCGATCATCGTGCTCAGCTGGTCGACGGACCTGGCCAGCTCCTCGCGGGTACGTTCGAGGTCGGTCTCGATCTGCTGCGTGCTGCGCTTGTCGTCGGCGGTCATGAGCGGAGCCCTTCCTTCACGGCGTTGAGGTCGGCCTTGAGGTTCGCCTTGGCGGCCTCTGCCGACGGCGCTTCACCTGCCTGCAGTCGATTCTTGCCGATGAGGGCGAGGATCCCGGCTACCAGGAGCAGGGCGACCCCGACGATGATCGCCGAGAGCCATGCTGGCAGCGCGACGGCCAAGCCGAGGACGGCGGCGGCGATGAGCGTGCCGAGCGCGAAGAAGGCAAGCAGTCCAGCGCCGGCGAAGAGGCCGGCACCGACGCCGACGTTCTTCAGCTTCTCGGTGAGCTGGAGCTGGACGAGCTGGATCTCGCCACGCAGGATCCGTGAGAACTGGTCGGAGATCCGCGCCACGAGCTCACCGACGGTCGCCTTGGGCTCCTCTCGATTGCTGCGGTCCTGTGATGCCTGGGGGCTCACGCGATTCCTCTTCTCCGCGCGTGACGCGCTGTTGACCTACTGCTGTACGGCCCATGATTGCCGTCATCGTCCGCGGGTGCACGTTTTTCCTGCTCGGACGCCCAGTGCCGGCGGCGAACCCGAGGTAACGATTCGGTGAATTCTCGATGTCTCGCAATGTGAGACGTTGACGGAGGGTGACGTAGGCCTCATCATGAGAGGCGCTGTTCCCTCCGCCCCCATTCGGCGTTCTGCCCGACAGATTCCGGCTCTCTCCAGCCGGCGAAGGAGTACATGTGAGTAGCCACGTTCCCCCGGGACGACGTCGAGGGAGGGTGGCTGGGCTCGCTGTCGCGAGCCTCGTTCTCTCTCCCCTCGTTGCCCTCGCTCCCGCCGCCTCGGCAGTCACGACCGACGGCGACGTCTTCATCAGTGAGATTCACTACGACAACGACGGCACGGATATCGGTGAGTCCATCGAGGTCCAGGCGCCGGTCGGTACTGACCTCAGCGGCTGGCAGATCGTCCTCTACAACGGCAACAACGGGTCGCCGTACGACACCAAGACCCTCAGTGGGGTCGTCGACGACACCGGCGTCGTCGTGCAGGTGTACCCCGAGAACGGGATCCAGAACGGGTCTCCCGACGGCGTCGCTCTCGTCGACGCCGAAGGATCCGTCGTCGAGTACCTCTCCTACGAGGGCACCTTCGCAGCGGTCGGCGGTCCCGCGGCCGGGCTGACCAGTACGGACATCGGCGTCGAGCAGTCCAGCTCCACCCCGGTCGGCCAGTCGCTCCAGCGCATCGATGGCAGCTGGGTTGGTCCGGTCGCGAGCTCGTTCGGGACGATCAACACCGGCGGCGACCCGGGCCCCGACCCGGACCCGGACCCGGACCCCGAGCCGGGTGAGGTGGTCCCGATCGCCGAGATCCAGGGGAGCGGCGACACCACCCCCCTGAACAACCAGACGGTGACCACGCGCGGCGTCGTCACCGGCGCCTACGCCGAGGGCGGCTTCAACGGCGCCTTCATCCAGACCGAGGGCACCGGGGGTGACCTCGAGGGCCATGACGCCTCGCACGGCATCTTCGTCTTCGGTGGCGGCACGCAGCTCGCCGCCGATGTCGCGGTCGGGGACTTCGTCGAGGTGACCGGTACCGCTGGTGAGTACTTCGGCCTCACCCAGATCGCCGCGGCGTCCTTCACCGTGCTCGACGAGGAGCACGACGACGTCGTCCCGGCCCAGATCGAGCTTCCGGCGGTCGACGAGCGCGAGGCCTTCGAGTCCATGCTGCTCGCCCCGCAGGGCGACTTCACGGTCACCGACACCTACCACACCAACAGGTTCGGCTGGGTCGGCCTGGCCGCCGGGGACACCCCGCTCGTCCAGCCGACCGACGTCGTGCGTCCCGGCACCGCGGAGTACACCGAGCTCGTCGCGGCGAACGCCGACCGCGAGATCCGGATGGACGACGGCTCCAGCCACGACTGGACGAACTTCGACTTCGACGACCACACCACCCCGGTCGCCTACCTCGACCCGGCCGACCCCGTGCGGGTCGACGCGCCGGTCGAGTTCACCGGCCCGGTGATCCTCGACTTCCGTCGCACCATCGCCAACCAGGACTCCACCTGGAACCTCCAGCCGCAGAGCCGCCTCACCGGCGCGAACGCGGCCGAGGTCCAGCCGATCAGCTGGGACAGCACCCGGCCGGCGGCAGCGGCCGACGTCGGCGGGGACGTCACGCTGGCCACCTTCAACGTGCTCAACTACTTCACTAGCCTCGGCACCGAGGAGGCCGGTTGCCAGTTCTACGGTGACCGCGAGGGGGACCCGACGACGGCGCGCAACTGCGACGTCCGCGGCGCCTTCGACACCGAAAATCTCGAGCGGCAGACCGAGAAGATCGTCTCGGCGATCACCGCCCTGGACGCCGACGTCGTCGCGCTCCAGGAGATCGAGAACTCGATCAGCTTCGTCGAGGGCAACGCGCCAGAGGACCGCGACCACGCCCTGGCCGGCCTCGTCGACGCGCTGAACACCGACGCCGGCGAGGGCACCTGGGCCTACGTCGAGTCGGCGCCGGACTTCCCGGCCGACGAGGACGTCATCCGCAACGCCTTCATCTACCAGACCGACGCCATCGCGCCGGTCGGGGACACCGAGATCCTTATCGGCAGCGACGCGTTCTCCAACGCCCGTGAGCCGATGGCCCAGGAGTTCGCCCCCGTCGACGAGTCCGGCGACGTGATCGTGGACGCCGACACCTTCGTCGCCATCAACAACCACTTCAAGTCCAAGGGCTCGGGCTCGGGCGAGAACGCCGACCAGGGCGACGGTCAGGGAGCCTCGAACCCCGACCGCATCCGGCAGGCGACCGCGCTCACCGAGTTCGCCGACGACGTCGCGGCCACCGCCGGCACCGAGCTGGTCTTCCTCGTGGGTGACTTCAACTCCTACACCCAGGAAGACCCGATGATGGTCTTCGACGAGGCGGACTACACCAACCTCGGTCAGACGTTGACCGAGAAGTCGACCTACTCCTTCGGCTCGATGGTCGGCTCCCTCGACCACGTCCTCGGCAGCGAGGCGGCCACCGCCGCGGTGACCGGGGCGGACATCTGGAACATCAACGCCTACGAGTCGATCGCCTTCGAGTACAGCCGGTACAACTACAACGTCACCGACTTCCACGACGACTCGCCGTACCGCTCCAGCGACCACGACCCGATCATCGTCGGGATCGACCTGCTGGCCGACGAGCCGGAGCCGACGACCGTCGACATCAACCTGCTGGGGATCAACGACTTCCACGGCCGGCTGTTCGACTACGACACCAACGAGGCCGGTGAGGTGACCGGCAACGACACGCTCGCCTTCGCCGGCACCATCGAGGAGCTGCGCGCCGAGGAGGGCGAGGAGAACACCATCTTCTTCTCCTCCGGCGACAACATCGGTGCTTCGCTGTTCACGTCCTCCCTCCAGGAGGACGAACCGACTGTCCGCATCCTCAACGCGCTGGACATGGCGGCCTCCACGGTCGGCAACCACGAGTTCGACGGCGGTTTCACCAACCTCACCGGCCAGGTGAGCGACTGGGCCGACTTCGAGCACCTCGGTGCCAACGTCTACCTCGAGAACGGTGAGCCGGCACTGCCGGAGTACGCCACGGTCGAGGTCGAGGGCCTGACGGTCGCCATCATCGGCGCCGTCACCCAGGAGACTCCGAGCCTCGTCAGGCCCGGCGGGATCGCGGAGCTGACCTTCGGCGACCCCGTCGAGGCGGTCAACCGTGTCGCGACTGAGCTGACTGACGGTGACCCGGAGAACGGTGAGGCCGACGTCATCGTCGCCAGCTACCACGAGGGCGCCGGCTTCGACGAGAACGCCTCCACGCTGGAGGAGGAGGTCGCCTCGAGCGAGACCTTCGCCGGCATCGTCAACGGCACCAGCAGCGCGGTCGACGCCATCTTCAACGGCCACACCCACAAGGTGTACGCCTGGGACGGCCCGATCCCGGGCAGCGACGGTGAGTTCCGGCCGGTCGTCCAGGGTGAGAGCTACGGGGAGTTCGTCTCCCAGGTGGTGCTCACCGTGGACGCCGAGACCGGTGACGTCATCGACTACGGCCGCCGCAACGTGGGCGTGTCGCAGACGCCGATGACCGAGCTGGTCGAGACCTACCCGCGCGTCGCCGAGGTCAAGACGATCCTCGACGCGGCGCTCGAGCAGGCCGAGATCGAGGGCGGCGTCGTCGTCGGCGAGATCACCGCCGACATCACGACGGCGTTCAGCGCGGCCGATGCCCGCGACGACCGCGGCAGCGAGTCGACGCTCGGCAACCTCGTCGGAAACGCGCTGCGCGACACGCTGAGCGAGGAGAGCCTGGGCAGCGCGCAGATCGGCGTCGTCAACCCCGGCGGGCTGCGGGCCGACCTGCTCTACGCGGCCGGCGGGGACGAGGAGGACGGTGAGGTGACCTTCGCGGAGGCCAACGCCGTGCTGCCGTTCCTCAACGACCTGTGGACGGTGACCCTCACCGGTGCGCAGTTCACCGAGATGCTCGAGCAGCAGTGGCAGCCCGAGACCTCCTCGCGGACCTTCCTGCACCTGGGACTGTCGGACAACGTGTCCTACACCTACGACCCGGACGCTGAGCGCGGCTCCCACATCACCTCGGTGATGATCGACGGCGCCCCGCTCGACCCGGCGGCCGAGTACCGGATCGGGACGTTCTCCTTCCTCGCCGAGGGCGGGGACAACTTCACGGTGTTCCAGAGCGCGACCGACGTGCAGCCGACCGGTCTCATCGACCGCGACGCCTGGATGACGTACATCGAGGAGAGCTCGCCGCTGTCGCCGGACTTCGCCCGTCGTGCCGCGATCGTGGACCCGCTGCCGAGCGAGCTGGTCGCCGGCGAGGAGATCTCCTTCGAGGTCAGCAAGCTCGACCTCACCTCGCTGGGGAGCCCCGACAACACCGAGCTTGCCATCTACCTCACGTCCGGTGAGCGTGGCGAGGCGGTGCACACCGCACCGGTGTCCGACGGCTCGGCGACGGTGACCTTCACCGTCCCGGCCGACCTCGAAGGGGAGTACAGCCTCGAGCTGGTGGCCGCACCCAGCGGCACGACGATCGAGCTCCCGGTCTCCATCGAGGCCGGCGAGCCGGCCCCGCCCGCCCAGCGGTACGGGTTCTTCCTGTCCGACGACTGGTCCGGGAGGGCGCACCACGCCTTCCAGTACGGGCGGGCCGCGGACGAGGTGCTCATCGGTGACTGGAACGGCGACGGGACCGACTCGATCACGGTGCGCCGTGGAGACCGGTTCTTCGTCAGCAACGCCCCGCAGGGCGGCCCGGCGGAGCAGGTCTTCACCTACGGCCGGCCCGACGACGTCGTGCTGGTCGGTGACTGGGACGGCGACGGCGTGGACACGCTGGCGGTCCGTCGTGGCGACACCTACCACGTGAAGAACTCGCTGCGCGGCGGGGACGCCGACGTGGTCTTCACGTACGGCCGGCCTGGCGACGACGTGATGGTCGGTGACTGGGACGGCAACGGGACCGACACCTTCGCGGTGCGCCGTAGCGCGACCTACCACGTGAAGAACTCGCTACGTGGCGGGGACGCCGACAGCGTCTTCACCTACGGCCGCCCGGACGACGTCACCCTCGCCGGTGACTGGGACAGCAACGGCAGCGACACCTTCGCTGTCCGTCGGGGCCGGGAGTACCACGTGAGGAACTCGCTGGCCGGTGGGCCGGCGGACTTCGGGCTGCTCTTCGGCCACGCGACCGACGAGGTCTACGTCGGTGACTGGAACGGCGACGGCAAGGACACGCTGGGAGTGCGTCGCACCCCGCAGAACGCGTCCTGACCCGCTCCACCTGAGGGGCCGAGCTCCGCACCATCCCTGGTGCGGAGCTCGGCCCGTGAGTGGGTAGCCTTGCTGCGGGGTGCAACCGCGCGCCGCAGCAAGGGGCGAGGAGACCGGTGAACCACACGCGTCGAGTACGGCGAGCAGAGCAACGACACCGTGGCGACGTCGGTGCGGTGCTGCACGCGTACGGCGACATCCCGGGTACCGGGACGCGAGTGGGATTCGTCGTCTCGTGGGCGGTGATGTCGGCGATCACTTTCATCAATCCGGGGGAGACCGCTGCCCTCGCGGTGGCCCCGACGATCGCGTTCGCGCTGATCGGACTGGTGATCTGGCTGCTGCTGAGCAGCGAGCGGCTGCTCGTCTGCGAGCGCGGTCTGGTCGTCGGGTCGGTGGGGGTGGGGCTGCGGCCCTACGTCATCCGCTACGAGCAGATCGCTCCCGGAACCTTGGTCCCGCTGACCGGGGCTCACCGGTACAGCAAGCAGACCGGCACCGCCGGCGACGTGAGCCGCACCAAGCGGGCGTACTGGTGGACGCGAAGCGCGATCCACTTCATGGGCCCTCTGCACTTCTTGTCGCGCAGCGGCCAAGCGGCCGCTGCTGCGAGGCCGGTGGGCGCCTACGCCGCGGGCAGCGTGGGGCCGTGGCTTGTCGGCACCGGACGGACGCCTCCGCAGGACGTGGTGGCGCAGATCGCGCGCGCCGCGAGCGGGGTAGGCGTCGGAGCGCTTGCGGTCGCGGCGAGCGAGCCGGTCCGGGAGCTGAGCGGCAACCCGGCCGACGTGTCGAGGCAGCTGCCCGGTCACCGGGGATAAGAAAACCCCCGCCGTAGCGGGGGCTTCTCGTGGTGGCTCCGACCGGCGTCGATCCGGTGACCTTTCGATTTTCAGTCGAACGCTCTACCAACTGAGCTACAGAGCCTGGTAAGAGAAGGCCCGGTCATTTCTGACCGGGCCTTCCGCTCGCGACCCCGACGGGACTTGAACCCGCGACCTCCGCCGTGACAGGGCGGCGCGCTAACCAACTGCGCTACGGGGCCTCGTGGTGAGGCTTCCTGCTTGCCATACTATCCGTACCCCCAACGGGATTCGAACCCGTGCTACCGCCGTGAAAGGGCGGGGTCCTAGGCCGCTAGACGATGGGGGCCCGTTCTGCTGGACGCCCGTGACGCCGAGACGCCCCAAGACCTGGATCAGCATACGGTGAAAGACGGCGCAGTAGCAAAACGGCTGGGTGTGGCGTGCGGCACGTCGGGTGGGCGCCGGCGCGAGGTTGCCTCGGTGGCGACTCACGGCACGACCAGCACGCTGGAGGAGGCGAGGTCGACGCCGACGTCGAGCAGGCCCGGCAGCAGGCTGAGGGCCAGCGCGCGGACCGTCGCGGAGCCCTCGCCCAGGTCGCCGACCTCCGGCTGCTCGTTGATGGTGATCGTCACGAGCTGGCTCAGTACGCCGTCGAGCACCGGCTCGAGCGGCTCCAGCACCACGTCGACGACGCCGGTGAGCGCGTTCGCCAGGACGTCGGCCTGGGTGGTCAGTGCGGTGTCGAGGACCGGCCCGAGGGCGGCGGTCACCGAGGCGAGCAGCGGCTCGACGACGAGGTTGATCAGGTCGCCGGCCGGGACCGTGACACCAACGAGAGTGATATCGGCGATGGTGCCGTAACTAGGCGCGGGGGCACCCTCCAGACCGGCGAAGCCGGCCAAGGTCCCATGCAGGCTGATGTCCAGATCGGTGCCGGCGAGCCCCAGGAGCAGCCGGAGCCGGCCACCTGCGCTCACGGTCAACTCGGTCTCGTGCAGCGTGGTCAGCACCGTCTCGTTGATCGAGTCGAGCAGGGCGCCGAGCGCGGCGGCGACGCCCGTGACGATGGCCTCGATCGTCTCGTCGGTGAGCACCGACGTGTTCGGGTCCAGCCCGTTGAGGTCCTCCCCCTCGGTGCCCTTGAGCAGCTTGGCGATGTCGACACCGATCGTGCCCTGCGAGAGGTCGATGGTGACTAGCTCGCCCGGCGAGGAGATCGGCGTGGTGGGCACATCGCCCAGCGGCGGCAGTGTCACGTCGAGCGTGGCGGTCGGCCGGTCCAGCTCTACCGTCGCGAGCAGCGGGATGGTGACCGCCGGCAGGTCGATGAGACCCAGCGCGTCGTCCACCAGGCCACCGCTACCGACGAGCCCCCTGAGGGACTCCTCGACCAGCGTGCCGGTCGCCTCGTAGGTGGTGGCGAGCGTGTCGGACAGCGTGCCCAGCAGCGGGCTGGAGACGTTGAGCTCCGCGCCGGCCAGGAGGTACTGGAGGTCGAGGTCCTCGCCGTCGGCGTCGGCACGGGAGGCGAGGGCGCCGACCTCGAGGGAGACGGCGCGGACGACCTCGTTGGTCAGGCCTTCGACCTGCAGCTGGCTCAGGAGCGCGCCGAGGTCGAGACGGGCGAAGTCGGTGCTCGAGCCGGCGTCGAGGCCGATGGAGCCGTCGGAGTCGTCCACGGTGCCGGACGCAGCTGTCGAGGTCGTCTGGGCAGGGGACGTGGCGTATCCCTTGAGGAGGCCCGCGCCCGCAGCGTTGCCGAGGTTGAGGAGTCCCTCGACGTTGTCATCACCGATGAGCGGCAGCTCGATGCCCGGCAGGTCGAGGCCGACCAGCTGCTGGAGCACGTCGGCGTCGATCTCGGCGGTGTTCGCGCCCGGGGAGTCGATGCTGTTGGAGTCGGTGCGGATGGCGTCGGCGACGTCGAGGCTGAGGCCGTCGACGTCGATGAGCTGGGCCCGGGCCAGGGACTGCACCCACTGCCCCGTCGTGACCGTCCCCTCGGCGTACGCCTGGTCGGTCCACTGGGCGTCGGTGGGGGCGGTGGCCTGGCCCAGGCCGACCGCGGCCACGAGCGTGGCGGCGAGCAGGGCCGCCGGGCGGCGGCGCGCGGTGAGGCGGCGGCGCCAGCCGGTGGTGCGGCGTCGGGCACCGCTCTGCTGGTGACGGGCGGATGCGTCGGGCCTGCTCATGAGCTGCTCCCCATCTCTTCCTGCCGCCGGCGCGAGAGACGCCGTGCGCCGGCCAGGCCGGCACCGACGAGCACCGAAGCGGCCGCCAGGAGTGCGGGCGCGAGCAGGGGAGCACCCGAGGTGGTCAGCCGGCCCGGCGGCTCCACGGCGTCCGGTGCGGATGTGCTCGCAGGCGGAGTGTCGGCAGGGGCCGATGGCTCGTCGTCCGGCGCCGGAGCGTCGCTCCCCTGGGCGTGAGCGTCGACGGCGACGCGGAGCTCACGCCCCTGCGCGGAACGCAGGGCGTCCTCCGGGACCGTCGCCGTCACCAGCAGCCAGCCGCTGGAAAGACCATCGACCTGCAGCGGAGCGTCCGGCAGGTTTGCTGCCGGCGTCGCTGGCAGCAGCGCCGTGCCGCCCTCGCACCGAGCGTCGGGTGCGTCGCACCAGCTCATGCTCAAGGTCATCCCGCCCTCGACGTCCGTCAGTGACCCGTCGGCGTCGATGCGCAGGGCGATGTCGCCCGGGGTGGGGGGATCGACCAGGTCCACGCCCACGCGCCACTGTGCGCTGTCGCCCGGGGACAGCAGGAGCTGCCCAGGGTCGGCGTCAAGCCGCAGGTAGTCGCCCTGCTCGGGCGCCGGTGGACCAGTGGGGACCGTCTCCGCGTGGGCGACGGTCGGTACGAGCGACAGCCCCCCGAGCACCGTGATCGCCCACAGGGTGCGGCGGTGCGTGCCCCCTGGCCGTGTCAAGCGTCCCCCCGTCATGCGGTCTCCTTATTCCTCTCGCGCCCGTGGCCAGAGCCACCAGGTGACGCACCCGGCCACGACGACCGCCGTCGCGCCGAGCGCGTAGGGGTGCTGAAGCTTGGCGACGATCCGGCCGAGCTCCGGCACCGACCACATCATCTGCCGGACCGTCTCGACCTGGTACGTCTCGGCGTCCGGGGCCGGGTTGGCGTCACCCTGCAGGGTGAGCGTCGCCGGCGTGGTGGCCTCGATGCCGACGACTCGGTGCGTCACTGGCAGGCGGCCGGTGCGGTCAACCGTGACGACGTCGCCGACCGCGATCTCGTCGGTCGGTACCTCACGGACCACCGCGAGGCTGCCGGTCGGGATCGTCGGTTGCATCGAACCGGTGCGGAACATGATCAGGGTGATGCCGCCCGCCCAGGCCAGCGCCACGAGCAGGAGGCAGGCCGCCCCGGCGACCGCCGCCAGTGTGAGGAGGCGGTCGCCGAGGGTCGGTCTGGCCGGCCGCACCGACGTGCGGTGACGCCGCTGGCCGGGTGCGGCGGCAGTCATCGCGCTCAGGCGTTGTCGACCGACTCGGCGGCGAGGCGCCACAGGGCGGTCGTGGTCAGACCCTGCAGGTCGGGGCTGTCGGCACTCTCGGGGAGGGTGACGGCAAAGCACAGGTTCGACGGGTCGACACCCTCAGCGCCGAGGCTGATGGCCCCGGTCTCTGAGCCAGTGGCGAGGCCGGCGTTCGTCACCAGCGCCGTGCCGGCGGCGTCGGCGTCGCAGGTGGCGTCCGCGGCAAGCTCGGTGACCGTGTAGGTGAGCGCGTCGAACAGGCCCCCGGTGCCCGCGTCGTCAGCCGACGCGGGCTCGAGGGTCACAGTGCCCGCCACGGAGGTCTCGTCGGTCTGGAGGTCGAGCGGTGCGTAGACGGTGTCACCGGGCTGCAGAGCGTCGGCGAAGTCGACGGTGAACGCGAGGGTGCTGGCGTCTGCCCCGGCGTCCTGGTCGGCCTCGACCCAGCCGGCCTCCTCGGTGGTCTGCACCTGGATGTTGAACTCGCTGGTCCCGAACTGGGCGTCGACGTACGCCTGGTCGGTCCAGGAGGCCAGCGTGACCGCGGCACCGATGCCGAGCACCAGTCCTCCGGCGAGAGCGGCCTTGACCTTCTTGGAGCGGGCGGTGGTTGCCGTGGTCGTGCTCATGTCGTCCCCCAGTAGCAAGTGATCGATCGAACGTTGTCGATTCAATTGTCTCATCAACTGTTGGCAGAAGGTAGGGGTCGGAGGGGTGACGACCAACACCTGACGACCAACACCTGACGACGTGGCCTCTCGGATGAGGGACGATGGCCCTATGGTGGAGATGTCCCGTGAGGAGTTCGAGGATGCGGTCAGCGACGGGCTGGACCTCGTGCCCACCGAGCTCACCGACAAGATGGACAACGTCGTCGTCCTCGTTGAGGACGAGCCGCCTGCCGACGCGGGCGACCCTGACCTTCTCGGCCTCTACGAGGGTACCCCCCTGACCGAGCGTGACTCCTGGTGGGCGGCCGGCTCGCTGCCCGACCGCATCACGATCTTCCGCGGGCCCACGCTGCGGATGTGCGAGGACCGGGAGGAGGTCGTCGACGAGGTCGCGGTGACCGTCATCCACGAGATCGCCCACCACTTCGGCATCGACGACGAGCGGCTGCACGAGCTCGGCTGGGCGTAGAACGCGGGACGCGCCGGCGCGAGCCTTGCGAGGCCGGCACCTCCTCGATGTCAATGACTCTTGACATGAATGTCAAGGATTCCTAACATTGCCCTCGTGAGTTCCCGACAGGTGTCAGACGCGACGCATCCCGTGCGGCTGCGCCGGCGCGAGCGGCGGCTGACGCAGGCCGAGCTCGCGCAGGCGGTGGGCGTCAGCCGGCAGACGGTGATCGCCGTCGAGCGGGGCGACTATGCGCCGTCGGTGTACCTCGCGCTGCGCATCGCCAAGGTGCTCGGCGCCACCGTGGAGGACCTCTTCGCCGAGGCCGACGAATCTCAGGAGGCAGGACGATGAATCCCAAGTATGGACGACGGGCCACCAGCACGGCCGGCCGGTTCATGGACCTGGACGGCCCCGCTTACGGCGACGAGCGTGAGAGGGCGGTGTTCACCGAGGCGGCGACCTTCGGCTTCACGCTCGGCATCTACGCGAACCTCGTCGTCGCTCTCGTCTCGGCGGTGCTGGGGTCGCTCGTAGTCCCGACCGTCGTCCTTGCGCTCCTGGCGGTCCCCACCTGGGCCGCGCTCTGGTACGCGCGACGTCATGACGTCGAGGTCGACGAGATCGCGGACCGGGCGGGGCTCAAGGATCGGGTCATGACGTTCGCGGTGGTCTTCGGCGGGTTGATCGTCACCGTCGGGGCCATGGCGTTCACGGTCTTCACCGGCCACGGCCTGGTCCGGTTGCCGTCGCTCGACGTCGTCGGGCCCGATGCCACCGGGTTCATGGCAAGCCTGGTCGAAGGTGCTGTCATCGGTGGCCTGGGGGGCAGCGTCGTGTGCCTCGTCGTGCTGCTCGTCTCCGCGAGGAAGCGCACGCGCCGGGCCACCGCCGGCTCCGGTGCCGACGACGAGGACTGAGAGGACGAGGATGTCAGGCGACCGTGAGGACGAAGCCGTGGGGTGGGAGTGGAGCGCCACGGCCAAGCCACCGCCGCCCGTGCGCCTGCCCGGGGACGAGCGCGAGCAGGCGGTGCTCTTGGAGGCGACAGCGCGGGGCAACCGCGTGCTGCTCGACGCGATGCTGTGCCTGGCCATCGTCGCGGCGTGGTTCGGCGGCTGGCTGGTGCCCGCTGCGCTGCTCGCGATCATCTCGATCGCCGGCCGGGTGATCGAGGACTATGCGCAGTCGAACGACGTCGACTATCGCCGGCTGACCGAGCAGCCTCGGCCAGAGACCTGGTCTGTGCGCCGCGTGCTCCGGTTCTTCGCCGTGGTGCTCGTGCTGGCGGGGATGTCCTACACCGGGTACTCGGGCCACGGCCTGCTGCCTGACATCCAGGTCGTCGGTACCGGCCCGGAGGCATCGTCATTGGTCCGTAGCGCTGCCGGGGGCCTGCCGTTGGGGGCTGGCGCCTGGATCATCGGGATGGAGGTGGTGATGGCCATCAAGCGCCGCCGCCGCTCGCGGTCGAGGCCGGACGGCGGCGGTCGCGACACCTGATCTGTGCGTGGGCCGATCGCCACAGCGGTCGATCGCTACGCGGGCCGGGCCTCCCTCGGTCTCAGCCGGGCTGCTCGTCGGGAATCTCGCCGCTGGGGCGGTCGTCACCCGAGCTCATCACCGTCCCTGAGCTGACGTCGACGCTCACCGGGCCGTGCTTGCCGCGCCCCTCGAAGCTCGGCAGGACGGTGTCGCCCGCGTCGTCGTACGGCGAGGTGAGCAGCGTGGCGGTGGCCCAGCCGCGGGTGAGGAGATCGTGGTCCGAGCCGGGCTCGTCGCGAGCGGTGACGCTCGAGTAGGTGAGTGAGACGTAGCCCTGGCCCTTCTCCTTCACCCGGGCTTGGACCGCACCGAAGCTCGCCAGGTGCGCAGCCCGGAGCCCGCGAAGCTGACCCGCCGGGACATCGGGCACGTTGACGTTGAGGACACGCTCGTCGTCGTCGGGCTGCTCGACGAGCCACTCGAAGGCGGTAGCGGTGACGAGCTTGGCGGTGGCCCAGTGCTGCGGGTTCGCCGCAGCGATGGACACTGCCATCGCGCCGATGCCCTGGGTGGCTGCCGACAGTGCCGCCCCGACCGTGCCGGAGTGGAGCGTCGCCCGCCCGGTGTTGGCACCGAGGTTGACCCCGGAGAGCACGAGGTCGGGCCGCTGCCCGAACGCGCCGTAGGCGGCGAGGAAGGTGATGAGCGCGGGGGCGGCCTTGACGCCGACGGCGCTGGCGGCCGCGGGCAGGCCCGGCGGTCGCTCGTCGACCAGCGCGAGCCGCCCGTCGACCTCCTGGGAGGTCAGCGCTGCACTGGCGCCCGAGTACTGCCGGTGGGGTGCGACCACGGCGACCTCGTGGCCGGCCTCCAGCGCGACCTCGGCCAGCACGGTCAGTCCGGCGGACGCGATGCCGTCGTCGTTCGTGATGAGCACCCGCATCTCACACCTCCTGCTTCGTGCCGGCTGCCGGTGGTGGGGTGGTTGCCGCGGCGCGGTCGTCGTTGCTGAGCTCCGTGACGGTGATCTGGTCTGCGAAGCGTTCGATCTGCTCGCGCCGCCCCGTGCCCAGACCGCGGCGCGTGACGTTGAGCGCACCGGCGGCCGCGCCGAGCCGGGCGGCGTCGGCGACGCTCGAACCGCGCGCCAGCGCGACCGCGACGCCAGCCGTGAGCGAGTCCCCGGCGCCGCGGTGGTCCAGCGGCGTCACCACCGGGCCTCGCAGGATGTGGGTGGCGCCCTCGGTGATGACGAGGGTGGGCTCCCCGGCACGGGAGATGATCGCCGCGCCGACGCTGCCGGACACCAGCCGGTTGCCGGCCGCCTCGAGCGCGGCGAGGGAGTCGTCGTCGGCCAGGCCGCTGGCCTGGATCTCCTCGTGGCTCATCTTCAGCACGGCCGGTCCCTCCGCCGCGGCGGCGAGGGCCGCCTCGCCGGACAGGTCGGCAACGATCAACTTGCCGGCACTGCGCACGTCGCGCACGATCCGTGAGAAGAAGCTCGCCGGGAGGACATCCGCGGGCTCCGCGCCGGTGATGACGACGACGTCGCTCTCCAGCGCCTCGACGAGCACCGTGCCGTAGAGGTCGTCGAGCTCGTGCCGGCTGAGCGGGCGCGGGGTCATGTAGGCGAGTGTCGCTCGGTCCCCGCCACGCTGGTCGTGGATGTAGGCGCCGTTGCCCGCGTTGTACGGCACCGACCGGACGGTGAACTGCTCCGACGCCAGCATCGGCAGCAGGACAGTGCCGACCTCGCCACCGAACGGGCCGCAGATCGTCACCTCGGCGCCGAGGGACTGCGCCATCCGGGCCACCCACAGCCCCTGCCCGCCGGGGTGGAGGTGGACCTCCGCGTCGGCGTCGCTGCCCTCGACCTCGACCATGAGGAGCGGCGTGGGGCCGAGCACGCACAGGCGGGGCCGGGACGGCGCGGAGGCTGGCGTTGCCATGCTCGGGAGCCTACGGCCGTGGAGGACAACGCGCAGCATCAGGTGCACACTTGAGCGATGGACGAAGCCAACGGCGTCGCAGCCGCCGACCGGCGCCGGCCGTCGCCCGCTCCGCCGGTGCGGATCCTCGAGGGGCAGTCGGGCAGCGAGGCTGCTGCCCGCGCGATGCGCGCCTACCTCGACGAGCTTGCCGACCGGCTGGAGTCCGCGGACGACCCGGAGCTCTCCCACGCCGCCGACCCGCTGGACGTCACGCCGCCCCGTGGCGACTTCATCCTCGCGCTCGAGGTGGCGACCGCCGAGCTGGCCGGGTTCGGGGCCGTCCACGTGCTCGCGCCCGGCGTCGTCGAGATCAAGCGGATGTGGCTGCGGCCCGACGTCCGCGGCCGTGGCCTCGGCAAGTTCCTGCTGAAGCAGCTGGAGAACCGTGCCCGGGCGCTGGGCGGGCACCGGGTGATCCTCGCCGTCAACGAGTCCCTCGTCGAGGCCCTCGGGCTCTACGTCGCGGCGGGCTACGAGCCGGTCGAGGCCTTCGAGGACAACCCCTACACGACCCACTTCTTCGGCAAGCAGCTCGTCTCGCAGAGAAAAGATGACGAAAGCGGTCGGTAAGGCGCACTATGGATCCATGACTGCGAACCAGCAGCCGATCGACCTCGGTCGCCCGGCAGCGTTGAGTGAGGACGAGTGGCGGGAGCGGTTGTCTCCCAAGGAATATCACGTGCTGCGGGAGGCCGGGACGGAACGCCCGGGAACCGGGGAGCTGCTGCACGAGGACCGCGAAGGCGTCTACCGGTGCCGCGGTTGCGGTGCCGAGCTGTTCCGCTCCAGCACCAAGTTCGACGCCCACTGCGGGTGGCCGAGCTTCTTCGCGCCGGAGAACTCCGACGCCGTGACGCTCATCGACGACCGGAGCCTGGGGATGGTCCGGACCGAGGTGCGCTGCGCCCGCTGCGACTCCCACCTCGGTCACGTCTTCCCCGACGCACCGCAGACCCCGACCGGCGACCGCTACTGCATGAACTCGGTCGCGCTCACCTTCGAGACCGGCTGAGCGCACCCCCGTGCGGGTGGTCACCGCCAACCTCCAGCACGGGCACCCCGTGGCCGGTGGTGCAGACTCGCACGGGCAGCTGGCGGCGGCGCTCGCACCGCTCGACGGCGACGTCGTCGCGCTGCAGGAGGTCGACGTCGGTCAGGCCCGTAGCGGCCGGATCGACCAGGCCGCGGTCGCCGCTGGTGCGCTCGGCACGCGGTGGTGGCGGTTCGCCGCCGAGTTCGCCGGGCAGGAGCGCGGCGTCCGACGGCGGGCAGTGCCCTCGCACGTCCCGGGGCGTCCCGGGTACGGCGTCGCGCTGCTGAGCCGGTGGCCGGTGGTGTCGTGGCACGTGCGTCCGCTGCGCCCGGGACCCACCCGGTGGCCCGCGTTGCGCGCGGCCGGCTGGCAGCAGCACCTGCGCTACCCGCGGCTCGACCCGCCACGGACCGTGCTCGCCGCCGTCGTCGACGGCCCCGCGGGAAGGGTGACGGTAGCGTGCACCCACCTGAGCGTCGACCGGCCCACCGCCCGCCGGCAGCTTGCCGAGGCGGCGTGGGCGTTGCGCACCCTGCCCGGACCGCACCTGCTCGTCGGCGACCTCAACCTCGAGGCCGACGACGTCGCCGCCGTCACCGGGATGACACCGCTGGCGCGGGTCGACACCTTCACGGCAGCACGGCCGCGCCGGCAGCTCGACCACGTCCTCAGCGGTCCGGGTCTGCGCGCATCGGGGCCGCCGGTGACGACGCGGCTGGCGATCTCCGACCACCTCGCGCTCGCCGTCGACGTCGTCGGTCAGGAGTCGCACGGCGGCCCGCGCCGTCGGTGACAGCGCGGGCCGGTGCGTACGTGGCGTTACCGGCGGTTGGTGGTCTTCCCGCGGGTGAGCCCCAGGTAGATGCTGATGAGGATGACCGCCATGACGATCGAGATGATCCAGCGGAGCCAGTCGACGCCGCCGGTGTCGTCGACACCGAGCAGGCCGGCGATCCAGTAGCCGAGGGCGGCGCCGCCGGCTCCCAGGATGATCGTCCAGAGGATGCCGAGGTTCTGGTCACCCTTCATGAACAGCCGCGCCAAAGCGCCGATGATGGCGCCGAAGATGATGAGACCGATGAGCTCGCCCATGGTGGGTCCTCTCGTCAATGGCACCGGGCGGTGCCGGGGAAGTAACGGACCGCATCGTGGCACGGCCGCCACCCGGCCGCACCCGGAAGCGGCTCAGCGACCGCCGCCCCCGCCACCGCCTCCGCCGCCGCCTGACGACCCACCGCCACCGCCGCTGGACCCCGATCCGCCGGAGGAACCCGGCGTCGAGCTGAGCGTGCTGCTGGCGGTCGAGGAGAACGACGACATTGCGGCGCCCATGTTGCTGAACGACCGGGAGTTGAAACCGTGGGTCCCGACGTACCATGTCGGTTCGGTGACCCGGTAGCCCTGCTGCCGGAGCTGTTCGAAGATGCCGGCCCACCGCTCGGCGACGTCGAAGACCATCGCGTAGGGCAGGTAGCGGGAGAAGATGTCCTCCCCCTCCTCAAAGCGCAGCTGGTGCCCCTCGGCGGTGCCGAGGTAGAGCTCGAAGCCTCGTCCCTGCTCGTACAGCGCGCGGCCGGCCGCGTTGCGCTGCCGGCGGGCCTTGCGGGTGAGTGCCGTGGCGAGACCGAATGCGACGGCGAGCCCTCCGACGGCGCCGATGACGATCCCCACCGACCCGGCGCCGATACTGATGACCACCCCCTGACCGACGAGCATCCAGACGAAGACGAGCAACACCACGCGGAACGGCCGGCTGGTGCGGCCATCGCGTTGGATCGGCTTGACGAAGAGACTGCGCGCGTCGATGTCGTCCGCCAGCTTGCCCTGGACCTGCTTGAGCGTGAGGGCGAAGCTGTTGCGCAGCGACGACAACCTCACGCGGCGGCGCCCCCGGAAGAGGCTCTGCAGCAGCAGCTCCTCGTAGATGCGCAGCGTATCGGTCGGTGCGGTCTCCGGCGTGGCGACGAGGTCCCAGTCGGTGCGCTTGAGTAGCCCGGCCGCGGGGGTCTCCTCGATGCGGAGGTAGCCGCGGGCCGCGAGGTCGATGATCGTCGCCGACATCTGCTGCGCGTTGGTGTGCTTGTCGTGGATCGCCCCCACCTCGGCAGGCCGGAGGCCGTCGGGCGGAGTGAAGCGCACCGCGACCGGCGGCTCGCTCGACAGCTGGGCCACCTCGGGGGTGGCGCCGGCCGGCGGGAGCAGCCCGGGTGGCAACCCGACGAAGTGGAGGTCGCGGCCCTTGCGCCGGCGCCAGTAGCCGAAGCCGATCGGTGCGGCGATTCCGAGCGGGAGCAGCCAGGGAGTGTTGCCGAGCAAGAAGTCCGCGATCGGGTCGGTGACCCGGCCGAGGGCGGTGTCGCCGAACGGACCGCTGGACGCTGGTTCGAGGATCGGTGTGATCTCACCGAAGGTCCCGACCGGGAAGGCGGCCATGATCGTCATGCCCTCGCCCGGGTCGAGCCGGCCGGTGCTCGCGGTCACCTGGGTGCCGGTGGCGCTGAGGGTGTCGCACTCGTTGTCGGTGCCGCGCGGGCCCTGGTAGCAGGCGTGGTCACCGATGGTCGCCGGGCCGGTGACGGTGACGGTGGCGGCCTCGATGGGGATGTCCCAGTCCAGCCCGGTGGCGTTCCAGTAGAGCTCTTCCTGGTCCTCGACGCCGTCCTGGTCCCGGATCGCGTTGAGCGAGCCCTCGACGGTGTAGTGAAGGACGTAGGTCTGGCGTCCGCTGCGCCGGTCGGACGAGCCGTCCGCCGCGCCGACGTCGGCGCGGACCCGGGCGCCCTCGGTGCGGGGCCAGACCCCGGCGGGCGCCCCGCTGGGGCTGCTCGCCCGGAAGTCGTCGTAGCGGTAGACGCGGTCCATGTCCGGCTCGGGGTCGTACTCGAAGCGCGAGTCGAGGACCCGGGTGAAGCCCAGGCCCTCCCGGCTGCCGAAGTCCCACTCGTAGGTCTCGACGACGTCGAGCATGCCGTCGGGCCGGACGGTGATCTCGATGTCGAGGTCACGGATGACGTCGTTGCTCGCTGCGTTGGCTCCCGACGGTACGAGCACGAGGAGGGCGGTCACGGCGAGCGCTGTGATGATGCGCGATCCACGGTTCACGGTTCGCACCGTACCGCGAGGGCTGGGGCACGCCGGCCTCGGCGGCCGGGGACCGGTCCCCATCCCTCGCGGCACGGAGGCTCAGGCGCTCACGGTGCTCAGCAGCCGGCGGACCTCCTCGGGGGTCGTCGCGGCACGGAGCCGGTCGACCTGCTCGGCGTCGAGGAACACTTCGGCGATCTTGGCGAGCACCTGCAGGTGGTCGTCGCCGGCGCCGGCGATGCCGATGACGAACTCGGTCGGGTTGCCGTTCCAGTCCACCCCGCCGGGGTAGCGGACGAAGGAGATCGCGGTGCGCCGGATCGCGCCCTTGGCCTCGTTCGTGCCGTGGGGGATGGCCAGACCGCTGCCCATGTGGGTGGAGACCGACGTCTCGCGCTCGTGCATCGACGCCACGTAGGCGTCGGTCACCGCGCCGACGGCGACGAGCAGCCGGCCGGCCTCGTCGATGGCCTGGTCGCGGCCGGTGGCGGTGCCCGCCAGCACGATCGACTCCGGCGCGAGCAGGTCCGGGCCCGGTTCCGCCGGCGGCGGCGCGGCCACCGGCGCGGTCGTCGTGGGCCCGGCCGTCCCGGCCGCCGGCTGCCCGCCGTCGGCGGTCTGCTGGAGCAGCTCGACCACCTCGTCATACCGCGGACTGCCCATGAAGTCGTCCACCGACACGTGGATCGCGGAGGGCGTGCGCTGCCGCGCCCGCTCGGTGAGGTCCTCGTGGGTGACGACGAGGTCGACGTCGTCGGTGAGGTTGGTGATCGCCTTGTTCACCACGGTGACGTCGGCGAACCCGGCGGCACGGATCTTGCGGCGCAGCACCGAGGCGCCCATCGCCGAGGACCCCATGCCGGCGTCGCAGGCGAACACGATGGCGTCGATGGTGCCGGTGCGAGTGGCGACGCCACCGTCGCCGGTGAGCGCACCGGCGACGCTCGAGCGCTTGCCCTTCATCTGCTCCATGCTCGCGGTGGCCCCGGCGAGGTCGCCGTCGTCGGACTTGCCCAGCTTGAGCAGCGGCGCGGCCATCGCGAAGGTCACCGCGGTGGCGAGCACGACCGACAGGACGACACCGAGGAGGCTCTCGGGCGGGGCCTGGAGCAGCACCGCGATGATCGAGCCGGGGGCGGCCGGCGCCCGCAACCCGGAGTCGAAGACGAGGTTGGTGGCGACGCCGGTCATGCCGCCGGCGATGAGCGCGAGGATGAGCCGCGGCTTCATGAGGACGTAGGGGAAGTAGATCTCGTGGATGCCGCCGACGAAATGGATGACCGCCGCGCCGGAGGCGGAGGCTTTGGCCATCCCGCGGCCGAAGACCATGAAAGCGAGCAGCAGGCCGAGGCCCGGCCCGGGGTTGGCCTCGATGAGGAAGAGGATCGACTCGCCGTCGACGACCGCCTCGGTGGTGCCGAGCGGGGTGAAGACGCCGTGGTTGATCGCGTTGTTGAGGAACAGCACCTTCGCCGGCTCGACGAGGATCGAGGTCAACGGCAGCAGGCTGTTGTCGACGAGGAAGTCGACGACGCGCTCGGCCGCGGCGGAGAACGCCGAGACGAACGGGCCAGCGACGACGAACCCGACGATCGCCAGGATCATGCCCCAGATACCGGCGGAGAAGTTGTTGACCAGCATCTCGAAGCCGGGCCGGATGCGGTCCTGCCACAGCGCGTCCAGCCGCTTCATCGACCAGCCGCCGAGCGGTCCCATGACCATCGCGCCGAGGAACATCGGCACGTCCGCGCCGGTGATCGCGCCCATGGTGGCGATGGCGCCGACGACGCCGCCACGCAGGTTGTCGTCGTACATCATCCGGCCGCCGGAGTAGCCGATGAGGATGGGCAGCAGGTAGGTGATCATCGGGCCGACGATCCCGCCGCCCTCGGCGCCGACGCCCCAGCCGCCGAGGTGCTCGACGAATCCGTAGCCGCCCTCGTAGCCGAGGACCTTGTCGCCGATCAGGGTGATCCAGCCGACCTCGATGAACAGGGCGGTGATGAGACCCCAGGCGATGAACGCGCCGATGTTGGGCAGCACCATGGTGGACAGCGCTGTGCCGAACTTCTGGACGGCGACGCGCAGGCCTCCCCGAGGCGGCTTCTCACCTTCCTCTGCCGGCCTCGCGGTAGTGGGTGCGGACATCTCTCCTCCTTGAGATCAGTGACGTGCCTCACGACTGTGGCCCTAGTTAACCGCATGACCGGGTAAGAAGCCAAGCATTCCCAACCTTCCACCTGCCCGGGTCTGTGGCTATGATCGGGAGGGTGGCACCGGACCCGCCGGCGTCATGACGGTCGACGACTGGGAGGACCGATGAAGGCCCTGCGTTTCTACGCACCCGAGGACGTGCGTCTGGAGGATCGGCCGGAGCCGGAGTGCGGACCGGACGAGGTCAAGCTCCGGGTGCGCAACTGCTCCACCTGCGGCACCGACGTGAAGATCTTCCACAACGGCCACCAGAACCTCAGCCCGCCACGGACCATCGGCCACGAGATCGCCGGGGAAGTGGTCGAGGTCGGGGCCGACGTGGCGAGCGCCTACGGGCAGGACTGGCAGGTAGGGGATCGCGTGCAGGTGATCGCGGCCGTCCCGTGCGGCGAGTGCCACGAGTGCCGCAAGGGGTGGATGGCGGTGTGCCAGAACCAGACGTCGGTCGGCTACCAGTACGAGGGCGGCTTCGCCGAGTACATGATCGTCCCGCGTGAGGTGCTCCAGGTCGACGGCCTCAACCGTGTCCCGGACAACGTCGGGTTCGACGAGGCCTCGGCTGCCGAGCCGCTCGCCTGCGCGATCAACGCCCAAGACCTGCTCGGGATCGAGCCGGGGGACGTCGTCGTCGTCTTCGGTGCCGGTCCCATCGGCTGCATGCACATCCGCGTCGCGCGAGGCGTGCACCAGGCCGGCGAGATCTACCTCGTCGACGTCAACGCCGACCGGCTGCAGATGTCGGCCGCGGTCGCCGCACCGGACGAGGTCATCGACGGCTCGCAGGTGGACGTCGTCGAGCGGGTGATGGAGCTGACCGGTGGCCGCGGCGCCGACGTGATCATCACCGCGACGGCGGCCAAGGTCGCCCAGGAGCAGGCGGTCGCGATGGCGGCGCGCAACGGCCGGATCTCGTTCTTCGGCGGCCTGCCGAAGACCGACCCCGTCATCGCGCTGGACTCCAACGTCGTGCACTACCGCCAGCTGCACATCCACGGCGCCAACGGCTCGGCGCCGGAGCACAACAAGCGGGCGCTGGAGTACATCTCGAGCGGCCAGGTGCCGGTGAAGGACCTCATCACCCACCACGTCCCGCTAACGGATGTGCTGAGCGCCTTCGACCTGGTCCGCAGCGGCACCGCGATCAAGGTGACCGTCGAGCCCTGACCCACGGGGCGGCGGGGGACCGTACCATCGGCCGGTGGCGGTTCGGCGGGGGAGCCACCGCCGACGAGCGCAGACGGCGCCGGCCGGGCAGACCGAGGGGACCATGGTGTACGCGGAAGAACGCCAGCAGGCGGCGGCGCAGCTCGTGATGGCTCGCGGGCGGGTGTCGGTCACCGAGCTCGCCGAGGAGTTCGCCGTCACCACCGAGACGGTGCGCCGGGACCTCAACGCGCTCGAGCGGATGCGGCTGGTGCGCCGCGTCCACGGCGGGGCGGTGCCGGCGGCGTCGCTGTCGGCGATGGAGAGCGGCCTCGACGAGCGTGACCTCACCCGGTCCCGGGAGAAGGAGCGGATCGGGCTCGCCGCCAAGCGGCTGCTGCCCGGCGACGGCGGCACGGTCGCGATCGACGCCGGCAGCACCACCGCGCGGCTGGTCGGCTTCCTCGCGCCGGAGCTGCGCCTGACGGCATTCACCCACGGGGTGCCGATCGCGGCCATGCTCGCGGCGCTGCCGGCGATCGAGCTGCACCTGCTGCCCGGCCGGGTCCGCGCCCGGACGCAGGCGGCGGTCGGCTCCGTCACCACTGAGGCGCTGGAACGGCTGCGGGTCGACGTCGTCTTCCTCGGCACCAACGGGATGAGCGCCGAGCACGGCTTCTCCACCCCGGACCCCGAGGAGGCGGCCGTCAAGCGTGCCCTGGTGCGCGCCGCCCGCAAGGTCGTCGTGCTCGCCGACTCCTCGAAGTTCGGCCAGGACACCACGGTGAGCTTCGCGGCGCTCGAGGACGTGGATGTGCTGGTGACTGACGCGCAGAGCCCCTCGGTGCCGCTGAGCACGTTCACCCGGCGAGGTGTCGAGGTCGTGGTGGCGTGACGTGCGGTGGGCCCCGTGGGGCTCGAACCCACAACCCACGGATTAAAAGTCCGTTGCTCTACCCATTGAGCTAGAGGCCCTGGACGCCCGACCTCGGCCCGCTGGCCGGTCCGGGGTGTCCAGGGACCAGGGTACGGGCCGCGGGCCGGACCTCGGAACGGCTTCGGGTTGCGTGGTGACCGAGCGCGGGTGACGGTAGAGAGGCACCGGCAGCACGGCGTCCACCGCGACACCGAGCTGCCGCACCTAGCGAGGGAGAACTCATGCTGACCCTGACGAGTAGCGCCAAGGCCGCGATCACCGAGATCACCTCCGAGTCGGGCCTGCCCGAGAGTGGTGGCGTACGGATCTCGATGACCAGCGACAACGAGCAGATCGAGATGGCACTCTCGCCGAGACCGGAGTCCGGCGACGAGATCATCGACGACGACGGCGCTCGCGTGTTCGTTGACGGCGTCGCCTCACCGGTGCTCGCCCGGCACACGTTGGACGCCCAGAACGGGCCGGACGGCGTCGGTTTCGCGCTCCAACGCACGACGGCGTGACCGCCGACCCTCCACCAGGAACGCACTGCCCGGGCCGCCATGATCGGCCCGGGCAGTGCTCGTCCCGGCGGGGAACCCTGGCGCTACTCACTGCGCCGGCGGGACCGATGGGGAAGAATCGAGCCACGCGCCGTGATCGTCGATCGAGGGAGAGCGACCATGAATTACCGCAGCCGCCCGAGACGTCCGGCGAGCCTGGACGACAAGGACGCCGAGCTCATCTGGGGTGACTCGGACCCGGCGCTGACGTCGGAGGCCGCCCATGCCACCGCCAATGCGGTGCTGCTCGGCCCCAGCAGACTGTCGGAGGACGCGGAGCTCGCTGGCCGCGTCGTGGCGATCATCGACGCGGAGGGGCTGGACGAGATCGCCGCGCTGTGGGCGCGCAGCCCCGCCACCACGCTGCCCGGAGCCATGTGGCGCCTCTACCTCGTGCGCGCCTGGCTGCAGCGCGACCCCGAGACGATCACGATGCGCTTCCGGGAGGGGGCCGCGACCGTGGCGCCCGACGATGCCGCCGAGCTGCCGCAGCCGGCCACCGTCGATGAGCGGCTCGCCGCGCTGTTCAACGGCGAGTCCGAGGACGAGCTCGCTGTCCTCCTCGACGGTGCGGCCGACCTTCTCCGGGTCCTTGCCGCGGGAGCGGGCGGGCAAGCGGGGTGGCTCACCCACGACGACGACGCCGCACGGCCAGTGACCGGGCGCACGAGCGCGCTCTCGGTGACCGCCGACGAGCTCGCCCACGCGGCCGTCCTCGCGCGCGGCGGCCGGCTCGACTGACGCGTCCGGACCGCCGCGGCGGGTACCGCGAGCTCGGCCGCGGCGGTACCCGCCAGCTTTAGCAGTGGCGGTACCGCGGGGCTCCGCTGCGGCGCCGGCGCCGCAGCGCCCACGCCAGTGCCAGGACGGTGACCGCGCCGAGCGCCTGGCCGCCGAGGATCACCCGGGTGAGGTCCATCGCCGGCTGCCACGTCACCTGGCCGTCGCGGATCTGGTAGACGCCCACCGGCTTCGCGCGAACCCCGAAGCCGCCGCCACCGCCGGTACCGCCCTCCGGTTCGCCGCCGGCGCCGGTGGGGATCCCGGTGCCGTAACCCATCCCGCCGCCACCGATCACCTTGGCGACCGGGACGAGGAACGCGCCGTCGTGCTCGTACGCCTCGCCGAACACGCGCCGGACATGGAGCGCGTCGCCGGCGGCCTCGATCGGTCGCACGGCGTCGTTCTGGTTTGCTGCGGTCATCGCTGCCTCCTCGGTTGTGCTGGGGCCCCAGGAGAGCACGGCCGGCAGCCGCGCCGCATCAGCCTGGAGACCGAGAAACCTCGCGCCCAGCGGTCGAGATGCGGTGGACTGTCGTGGCATGGTGACCCCTGGGCCCGGTCCCGGGGAGGACGAGCCCGACGACGCAGCAAGGCAGGAGGACCCGTGGAACGACGTCCCAGGCGCCCGGCCATGCTCGACGCGCAGACCGCCGAGCGCATCGTCGGCGACATCGATCCGGCACTGCGCTCGCAGGCCGCCCACGCGACGGCCGACGTCATCGTGCGTCGCGGCCGGGACGGCAGCGACGACCCGGAGCTCGTCGCCCGTCTCGTCGGGCTGGTCGACGTCGAAGGTCTGGAGGCGGTGGCCGAGCTGTGGTCGCAGAGCCCGCCCCGGACGCTGCCCGGCTCACTGTGGCGCCTCTACCTCATCCGCGAGTGGGTGCGCGCGGACCCGGCGGTCGTCGCCGACCGGTTCCGGCTCGGGCGGTCGCACGCCGACGTCGCCGGCGTCATCGCCGGCGTGGTCGAGCCGCCCGGTCCGGCGGACGTGTCCCGGCTGGCCGACGCGGTCCTCGCCGGTGTCTACGAGGGCGAGCTCGACGTCGCCCTCGACCGGGCGGCCGCGTTCGTCCGGGTGGTGGCCACCGGAGCAGCGTTCGACGCCGACTGGATCGCCGAGTCCGACGACGCCCTCGCCGACCGCGTCACCCGACGCGCCAGCGCGCTGCTCGGCACCGCCGCCGACCTCGAGGGCGCCGCGGAGCTGTGGCGAGCGGGCAGGCTGGACTGATGACCACCGACCCCGCACCGATCGCCGGCCGCGACCTCGCCGGCCCCGCCATGCCCGACCGGGTGCTCGCGCTGCTCGACGCCGTCACGGCCGCCGACGGCGTCGCGCCCGTCGGCGAGGTCGGGCTCCTCGCGATCCGGCACCGCACCGCCGAAGCCCGGCACCGCTGGCTCGCCGTCGACGGTGAGCTCGTCGGCTACGCCCAGATCGACCCCACCGGCAGCGCCGAGCTGTGCGTCGCCCCTGACCACCGCCGTCGCGGCCTGGGGGGCGCGCTGCTCGACACCCTCCTCGACGAGGAGCCGCAGCTGAGCGTCTGGTCCCACGGCGACCTGCCGGCGGCACGGGCGCTCGCCGACCGCGTCGGGCTACGCATCACCCGCGAGCTGTGGCAGATGAGCCTGGCGCTGCCCGCCGCCGGCCGCCCGTCGCGGAGCACCCCGGCCGACGCGGCGGCGCGCACCTTCGTCGTCGGGCAGGACGAGGACCGGTGGGTGGCGCTGAACTCCCGGGCGTTCGCCGACCATCCCGAGCAGGGACGCCTGACCGCCGACGACGTCCGTCAGCGCGAGGCCGAGGACTGGTTCGACCCGACGCTGCTGTGGCTCGGGCACGAGGCGGGCCGGCCCGACGCGCTGCTCGCCTCGATGTGGGTCAAGGCCGTCCCCGGTGAGGACGACGGCGAGATCTACGCGCTCGGCGTCGACCCGGCCGCGCAGGGCCGCGGCCTCGGGGGGTGGCTCACCGACCTCGCGCTCGACGAGATGGCTCGCCGCGGCCTGACCCGGGCGACGCTGTACGTCGAGGGCGACAACACCGCGGCGATCCGCACCTACCGACGTGCCGGTTTCGACCGCTCCGCCGTGGACATTCACTATTCACGATGAGGTGACACGATAGATGGCATGGCCGACCCGAACGTCAGCACCACGGAGCCGCTGAGCGGCGCGATGGGGGAGGAAGACGTCCCCGCAGCCCTGAACGGCACGCCTGCGCTGCCGTCGAGCACGACCGACGGCGCGATGACCGATGGTGCCGTGGGGGACGACGCCGTCGAGCCGGATGCGACCGACGGTGCGCAGGCCGGGCTGCCGGAGCTGCCGGTCGACCGCTTCGCCGACCGGGAGATCAGCTGGCTCGACTTCAACCAGCGGGTGCTCGAGCAGGCGCAGGACACCGCGGTGCCGCTCCTCGAGCGTGCCTGGTTCCTCGCGATCTTCGCTTCGAACCTCGACGAGTTCTTCATGGTGCGGGTCGCCGGCCTCAAACGGCGGATCGCCACCGGCCTGGCGGTCACCGGCGTGTCCGGGGTCTCACCGCGCCGGGTGCTGGAGGCGATCAGCAGCCGCGCCCGTGAGCTGCAGCTCGAGCACGCCCGCACCTTCGCCGGAGATCTCCAGCCAGCGCTCGCCGCCGAGGGCATCCACATCCTGCACTGGGACCAGCTCGCCGAGAGCGAGCAGCAGCGGCTGCACAAGTTCTTCCGCAAGCAGATCTTCCCGGTGCTCACCCCCCTCGCGGTCGACCCGGCCCATCCCTTCCCGTACATCTCCGGGCTCTCGCTCAACCTCGCGGTCGTCGTGCGCAACCCGATCTCCGGCAAGGAGCACTTCGCCCGGGTCAAGGTGCCCCCGCTGCTGCCGCGGTTCATCGCCGTCGACGCCTCCGGCAAGCCGCACCGCCCCGAGAACGCCCCGGAGCACGCGGAGCGCACCTCCTTCGTGCCGCTCGAGGAGATCATCGGCGAGCACCTCGACTACCTGTTCCCCGGGATGGAGATCGTCGAGCACCACACCTTCCGGGTCACCCGTAACGAGGACCTCGAGGTGGAGGAGGACGACGCCGAGAACCTCCTCAAGGCGCTGGAGCGGGAGCTGCTGCGGCGCCGCTTCGGCCCGGCGGTCCGGCTCGAGCTCGCGCAGGGCATCAGCGCGCACGTGCGCGAGCTCCTCGTCCGGGAGCTCGGCGTGCACGAGAACGACGTGTTCGAGCTGCCCTCGCTGCTGGACCTCACCGGTCTCAACGTCATCCACGCGATGGACCGGGCGGAGCTGAAGTTCCCCCGGTTCGTCTCGGTGACCGCGCAGCAGCTCGCCGAGGTGGAGAGCGCCAACCCGACCGACTTCTTCGAGGCGATCCGGGACCGCGACGTCCTGCTCCACCACCCGTACGACTCCTTCTCGACCTCGGTGCAGCAGTTCCTCGCGCAGGCCGCGGCCGACCCGGACGTGCTAGCGATCAAGCAGACGCTCTACCGCACCTCCGGTGACTCGCCGATCGTCGACGCACTCATCGATGCCGCCGAGGCCGGCAAGCAGGTGCTGGCGATCGTCGAGATCAAGGCGCGGTTCGACGAGGAAGCCAACATCTCCTGGGCGCGCAAGCTCGAGCGTGCCGGGGTGCACGTCGTCTACGGGATCGTCGGCCTCAAGACCCACTGCAAGCTGTCCCTCGTGGTCCGCAAGGAGCAGGACGGGCTGCGGCGCTACTGCCACATCGGCACCGGCAACTACAACCCGAAGACCGCCCGGGGCTACGAGGACCTCGGGCTGCTCACCTGCGACCCCGAGGTCGGCCAGGACCTCACCCGGCTGTTCAACCAGCTCTCCGGGTACGCGCCGCGCTCCCGGTTCCGCCGGCTGCTCGTGGCGCCGCGCGCGCTCCGTTCGGGTCTGATCGACCGCATCGAGGGCGAGATCGCCCGCCACCGTGCCGGGGAGCCGGCATGGATCAAGTTCAAGGTGAACTCGATCGTCGACGAGGAGACCATCGACGCGCTCTACCGGGCCAGCCAGGCCGGCGTGCCGGTCGACCTCGTCGTGCGCGGCATCTGCGCGCTACGGGCCGGCGTGCCGGGGCTGAGCGAGAACATCCGCGTACGGTCCATCCTCGGCCGGTTCCTCGAGCACGCGCGGCTGTTCGCCTTCGCCGGCGGCGCGGACGGGCCGGACGTGTGGATCGGCAGCGCCGACCTCATGCACCGCAACCTCGACCGGCGCGTCGAGGTGCTGGTGAAGATCGTCGACCCCGGGCAGGTGGACGACCTCGTCACGTTGCTCGACCAGCTGATGTCGCCCACCGTGACGTCGTGGCACCTGCAGCCCGATGGCAGCTGGCTGCGGCACCTCGTGGACGAGGACGGCGAACGTCTCGACGACATCCAGGAGCTCCTCATCGCCCGTGCCCGCCGACGCGTGGCAGCGACGCGATGAGCGCCGCGACCCCGACATTGGCGGCGGGGGCACTGGTGTGGCGGATCAACAGCAAGAAGAAGCTCGAGGTGCTGCTCGTCCACCGGCCGGCCTATGACGACTGGTCCTGGCCCAAGGGCAAGGTCGACCCCGGTGAGAGCCTGGCCGCGTGCGCGATCCGGGAGATCGCCGAGGAGACCGGCGTCGAGGTCATCCTCGGGCAGCCGCTGTCGAAGGTCAGCTATCGCAACGGCGGCGGGCGACGCAAGGAAGCGCACTACTGGGCGGCCGTCCCGGCCCCCGAGGGGGACGCCTCGCTCGCCGCACGGTCCGCCGTCACCCCGGCCAGCACGCGGGAGATCGACGAGGTGCGCTGGGTCGAGGCCGGCGCCGCCAAGAAGTTGCTCACCTACCCGCACGACCGCGAGCCGCTCGGGATGCTCATCGATCAATGGCGCGACGAACGGCTCAAGACCTGGGCGATGATCGTCGTCCGGCACGCCCGGGCCCGCAAGCGCACGGTGTGGCGCGGTGGGGAGTCCACCCGACCGCTCACCGGTGGCGGTGGGGTGCAGGCCCGTGGCCTCGTCCCGCTGCTGGCCGCCTACGGTGTGACGCGGGTGGTCTCCAGCCCGTGGCAGCGGTGCATGGACACCGTCCGGCCCTATGCCGACGCGATCGGGACCACGATCGAGGAAGAGCCGGGGATCACCGAGGACGCGCACCGGGAGAAGCCCAAGCGTGCCCGCAACCTCGCCCGCGACGAGCTCAAGGAACGCGCGCCGGCGGTGGCGATCTGCACGCATCGGCCGGTGCTGCCGACCTTCATGGATGAGGTGGCCCGCAGCACGCCGCACCGGATCCTCAAGGCGGTCCCTGAACGTGACCCCTGGCTGCAGACCTCGGAGATCCTCGTCGTCCACGTCGGGAGACGGCCCGGTCGCGGTGCCGTCGTCGTGGCCATCGAGAAGCACCGGGCGCCGTCGCACGCCTCTGCGCAGCCCAAGGTCGACGCGCTTCTCAGCTGAGCCCCAGCGCAGCTGCGTCGCGACGTGATGCAACTGACAGCGGCTGTTCATCCAGCGTTCACCCGCTGCCCACCGCCAGGTCACTTCGACTTCCTACCGTCAGGGACGGCTACCGGGGATCCCGGGCCCTCCACACGAAGGATGGTATGAACGTGAAGCTTGCAGGAAGTCGCCGCATGGCGGGAGTCGCCGCTGTCAGCGTGCTCGCACTCACCCTCGCGGCCTGTGGTTCCGACAGCACCGAGACCGACGACGAGGCCACCAGCGCCGACGACGCCGGCGCACAGACCGAGGACGCCGCTGACGACGCGGGCGCCGAGCTCAGCGGCTCGCTCGCCGGATCCGGCGCGAGCTCGCAGGAGGCTGCTGTCCAGGGATGGATCGCCGGCTTCATGGAGCAGAACCCGGCCGTCACCGTCTCCTACGACCCGACCGGCTCGGGCACCGGTCGTGAGCAGTTCCTCAACGGCACCGTGCTGTTCGCGGGCTCGGACTCCGCGATGGACGAGGAGGAGCTGGCCGCCGGTGTCGACCGCTGCTTCGGCGGCGAGGTCATCGAGATGCCGCTGTACATCAGCCCCATCGCGGTGGTCTACAACCTGCCCGGTGTCGAGGCCGAGAACATCAACATGGACCCCGCGACCATCGCGGGCATCTTCATGGGCGAGGTCACCAGCTGGAACGACCCGGCCATCGCCGACGCCAACCCGGACGTCGAGCTGCCCGACCTGGACATCATCCCGGTCAACCGCTCCGACGACTCGGGCACCACCGAGAACTTCACCGAGTACCTCGACGCCGTCGCGGCGGACGTCTGGACCCACGGGCCGGTCGAGACCTGGCCGATCAGCGGCACCCAGTCCGGTGCCCAGACCTCCGGCATGATCGACGTCGTCAGCGGCGCCGAGGGTGCCATCGGTTACGCCGACGCCTCGCGCGCCGGTGACCTCGGCACCGTGGCAGTCGGTGTCGGCGACGACTACGTGCCGTTCTCCCCGGACGCCGCGGCCGCCATCATCGACGCGTCGCCCGACACGGCGGACGCCACCGACCTGCGTCTGACGATGGACCTGGCGCGCGACACGACCGAGGCGGGTACCTACCCGATCGTCCTCGTCTCCTACTCGATCGCCTGCTCCACCTACGACAACGAGGCCGACGCCGCGAACGTCGCCGGCTACTTCGAGTACGTCATCAGCCCCGAGGGCCAGGACCGGGCAGCCCAGCCCGACGTCGCCGGCTCCGCTCCGATCTCCGACACCCTGCGCGAGCGCGCGCAGGGCGCCATCGACCAGATCACGGTGGCCGGCTGACCGGCTAGCCTGACGGGCGGGTCGGTGTGCGCCGATGGCGCGTGCCGGCCCGCCCGCCCGCATGTGTAGAACCCGATCAGTTATCTGCCGGAGGTTTCGTGGCTAGCCACACATCACCGCCCGCTCGCCAACCACGTCCGGTGGTTCGCGCGGGACGCGCGCCCGGCCGGTTGGGAAACCGGGTCTTCGCGGGGCTCTCGACCGGTGCCGGCGTCGTGATCCTCATCACGCTCGCGGCCGTGGCGATCTTCCTGCTCATCCGGGCGTGGCCGGCGCTGGTCGCCCAGCACGAGGCGTTCGACGACATCGGGTTCATGCGCGGCGCCAACCTGTGGGAGTACGTCGCGCCGCTGCTGTTCGGCACCGTGCTCTCCTCGGTCATCGCACTGGTCGTGGCCGTGCCGCTGAGCATCGGCATCGCGCTGTTCATCTCGCACTACGCGCCCCGCCGGCTGGCCCAGGGGCTCGGGTACCTCGTCGACCTGCTCGCCGCGATCCCGTCGGTGATCTTCGGGCTGTGGGGGATCCAGTGGTTGCAGCCGGTCCTCCACCCGCTGTTCACCTGGCTGAGCGAGAACCTCGGCTGGATCCCGCTGTTCTCCGACTACCAGGCCCCGGCTCGAAACCTCATGACCGCCGGTCTCGTGCTCGCCATCATGATCCTGCCGATCATCACCGCCACGATCCGCGAAGTCTTCCTGCAGACCCCCCGGCTCCACGAGGAGGCGTCGCTCGCGCTCGGCGCGACCCGCTGGGAGATGATCCGCCAGGCGGTGCTGCCGTTCGGCCGCTCGGGCATCATCAGCGCCGCCATGCTCGGCATGGGACGTGCGCTCGGTGAGACGATGGCGGTGCTCATGGTTCTCTCACCCGGCTTCGCCATCAACTTCTTCGTGCTGCAGCCCGGCCAGCACCAGTCCATCGCCGCGAACATCGCCAACCAGTTCCCGGAGGCCAGCGGCCTGGGGGTCGACGTCCTCATCGCGACCGGCCTCATGCTGTTCGTGCTGACCTTCGGGGTCAACCTGGTCGCCCGCTGGGTCATCGCCCGCCGCGCCGAGTTCTCGGGAGCCAACTGATGTCCACGACCACGCCCGAGCGGTTCATCCGCTCCACCCAGCGACTGCCCAAGGGCACCTCCTGGGCGGTGCTCGCTGGTTCGCTGGTGCTGGCGGCCGCCGTCCAGCTCCTCGGTGACGGTCCGACCTTCGCCGGCGTCGGGTTCATCGGCGCGATCATCTACACCATCGCGATCACCGCGATCTCCTGGCAGGTCGAGGGGGCCCGCTGGGCCAAGGACCGGTTGGCGACGACGCTGGTCACCCTCGCCTTCGCGCTCGCCATGGTGCCGCTCGTCTCGCTCATCTGGACGGTGGTCGGCGACGGCATCGAGGCGATGAGCTGGGAGTTCCTCACCACCGACATGGTCGGCATCTTCGGCCAGATGACCGAGGGCGGCGCCTACCACGCGATCATCGGCACGCTCTACGTCACCGGGATCGCCTCGATCATCTCGATCCCGCTGGGCATCTTCACCGCCGTCTACCTCGTGGAGTACGGCTCGGGCCGGCTCAAGCGGGCGATCACCCTCCTCGTCGACGTCATGACGGGCATCCCGTCGATCGTCGCCGGGCTGTTCGCCTTCACGATGTTCCTCGTGATCTTCGGACCGGCCTACAAGTCCGCGCTCATCGGCGGTATCGCGCTCGCGGTCCTCATGACCCCGGTCGTCGTGCGGTCGGTGGAGGAGATGCTGCGCCTGGTGCCCAACGAGCTGCGGGAGGCCGCCTACGCGCTCGGCGTGCCGAAGTGGTTGACGATCGTCAAGGTCGTGCTCCGCACCGCGATCGCCGGCATCACGACCGGTGTGATGATCTCCATCGCCCGGGTGATCGGGGAGACGGCACCGCTGCTCGTCACCGTCGGTATCGTCAATGCCACCAACTACGACGCGTTCGACGGACGCATCGCCACGCTGCCGGTATACGTCTACCGCCAGTACGCGCAGGGCGGTGCCAGCGAGAACCGGGCGTGGGCCGGTGCGCTCACCCTCATCGCCATCGTCATGGTGCTCAACCTCGTCGCCCGGCTGGTGAGCCGGTACTTCTCACCGAAGGGCGCCCGCTGATGCGCCGACCGAACCCCCGCCCCGCACGGACCCGAAGGAGCGCGCATGTCTAAGCGCATCGACATCAAGGACCTCAACGTCTACTACGGCGACTTCAAAGCCGTCGAGGGCGTCGACATGGTCATCCAGCCGCGCAGCGTCACCGCGCTGATCGGCCCCTCGGGTTGCGGCAAGTCCACGTTCCTGCGGACGCTCAACCGGATGCACGAGGTCATCCCGGGTGCTTACGTCGAGGGCACGGCGCTGATGGACGGCCAGGACCTCTACGGCGAGGACGTCGACCCGGTCGAGGTCCGCCGTCAGGTCGGCATGGTGTTCCAGCGCCCGAACCCGTTCCCGACGATGTCCATCGCCGACAACGTCCTCGCCGGCGTCCGGCTGAACAACCGGCGGATGTCGAAGTCTGACCAGGAGTCGCTGATCGAGCGCGCGCTACGCGGCGCCAACCTCTGGGAGGAGGTCAAGGACCGCCTCGACCGTCCCGGCTCGTCGATCTCCGGCGGGCAGCAGCAGCGGCTGTGCATCGCCCGTGCGATCGCCGTCGAGCCGCAGGTCCTCCTCATGGACGAGCCCTGCTCGGCGCTCGACCCGATCTCCACCCTCGCCATCGAGGACCTCATCAGCGAGCTGAAGGAGTCCTACACGATCGTCATCGTCACCCACAACATGCAGCAGGCGGCGCGGGTGTCGGACACGACGGGCTTCTTCAACATCGCGGGCACCGGCAAGCCGGGCCGGCTCATCGAGATGGACACCACCGAGCGGATGTTCTCCGCGCCGTCCAACGAGGCGACCGAGGCCTACATCTCCGGCCGCTTCGGCTGACCGGTCGCGGCAGCCGAGCCGCACGTGAAACGGGTGAGGACCGCCAGGCTGGCGGTCCTCACCCGTTGGGTTGTCCTGGCCCGGCAGCAGCCGGGAGGGCGACGCAGGTCAGATGGCGGCGCCCTCGAGGGACTCGGTCATCGGCTCCTCGGCGAGGATGATGCACAGCGTGGTGCGGTCGTCCGCGCTGTCCCAGGTGTCCTCCGTCGGGTAGAGCGCGGAGAAGTACAGCGCCGACTCCTCGTAGGGGATGCCGACGAAGTCGCCGAAGGCGTCGCGGCACGCGACGTCGGACTCCTCCTGGACAGTCTCGAGGCCGGGGTACTCGTCGCCGCTGAAGGTGTGCTCGGCGAAGATCTCCGCGTCGTGCTCCGTGCTGCACTCCAGCGCCTCGACCGAGCTGACCTCGGTGCCCTCGAGGTCAGTGGTGTTGAGGCAGTCGCCGACCGCCAGGTCGAGGACGGAGTTGGCGGTGCAGCCGCTGAGGGCGAGCGCGGTGCCAGCGGCAACGGCGAGCAGGAGGGCAGAACGACGCATATTCGTGGGGCTCCAGTGCAGAGGTGGGACGTGGCCCGGGGGTGAGACCCGTCCGGGCGTTGAGCGACGCCGGGCCGCGAAGCGCCAGTCGGCGCGAAGGCCGCTCGTGGCGGCTTGTGTTGGAGCCCGGGGCTTCCACGACCCGACGTCGTGGCACCAGTCTAGAACATTGACGCCGTCCCCGTCGCGTCAGGTGGACGACGGATCGGCGGAGAACCGGTAGCCCACCCCGCGGACGGTGCCGATGAGGTGGTCGTGCTCCGGGCCGAGCTTGGCCCGCAACCGCCGGACGTGGACGTCGACGGTCCGGGTGCCGCCGTAGTACTCGTAGCCCCACACCTCCTGCAGCAGCTGGCCGCGGGTGAAGACCCGGTCGGGGTGGCGCACGAGGTGCTTGAGCAGCTCGAACTCCTTGAAGGTGAGGTCGAGCGCACGGCCGTGGACCCGTGCGATGTAGCCCCCGGTGTCGATGAGGATCTCGCCGGCCTCGACGAGCTCGGCACCGGCGTCGGAGTCGCTGCGGCCCGGCCCGGTGAGCAGTCGCAGCCGCGCCTCGACCTCGGCGGGGCCGGCGGTGTCGAGGATG
Organism: Georgenia sunbinii; assembly: GCF_036421875.1. Taxonomy (NCBI): domain Bacteria; kingdom Bacillati; phylum Actinomycetota; class Actinomycetes; order Allobogoriellales; family Allobogoriellaceae; genus Georgenia; species Georgenia sunbinii. Next base: position 453,341 of record NZ_JAZGOL010000002.1, read on the forward strand.
AAGTCGTCCAGCCCCCAGGTGCCGGTGACGGCGGTGAGGCCACCCTCGGAGCACACCGCGAGCAACGGGACGGGCAGCGAGGTCGCTGCCGCCAGGCGGCACAGCGAGCGGGCGGTGGCCAGGTCCCGCCGCGCGTCGACGACGACGACGTCCGACTCCGCGGGGTCCACCAGCGAGGACGCCGCCAGCGGCGCCACCCGAGCCGGGTGGGACAGCAGGGCGAGCGCTGGTAGGACACCGACGGAACCCATGGGTTCCGCGGTCAGCACGAGCAGTCCGGCCATCGTCATGCCTTTCGTCGGTGGACACTGTATTGGCCACGGGGCTACCCGCCGAAGTTCCGAGGTGTGTCGTGATCTGGGAGACTCCTGCCATGCCGCTTCCCGCCTGCGCCGTTGCGCCCATCGGTGTCCCGTCGCCCCGGCGAGCGGCCTGATGGGCAGCTCGACGCGGGCAGTCATCACTGCAGCGGTCACCGGGATGCTCGCGCTGGCATCGGTCTGGTACTTGCCGATGGTCGTCGTGCTCGGTCTGTCGGTCCTTCTCTTCGCCGCCGGCTGGCCGCGGCTGGTCGGCCTGCCGGCCGTCAACGCGTCGCGAGTCGTCATCGCGCTGACCGCGGCGGCGTCGATCGCCGTCGTCACCCTGGGTGAGGTCGGGGACCTCGTCGTCGTCCTCGGCCTGTCGGTCGCCGCCGCCTTCGTCGCCGAGATGCTGCGCAGCGACGGGCGACCACGGCTGGTGGAGTCCGTCTCCGGAACGTTCACCGGCGGCGCGATCGTCGCCTCCGGCGCTGCCTGGCTCGGGCTGGGCGACGCCCGCGCGGCGCTCGCCGTGGTGCTCACCGCCGCTGCCGCGCTGGCCGCCGGCGCGGCGTGCACCGCGCTGCCGGTACGTCCCCAGCTCGTGGCGACCGCTGCGACCCTGGTCGCCGCGGGCGCCGGCGTCGTCGCCGGTCTGCTGCTGGCGAGCGTCGGCCCGCTCGCCGGCGCGCTCATCGGGCTCGCCGCCGGGATCCTCACCTCCGCGATCCACCTGCTGTTCGGGCGGCTGCCGTCCGTCGAGCGGCCACTACCCGCGCTGGCCGCGTCGATGGTCCCGCTGCTGCTCGCCGGCGCCCCGACGTTCATCGTCGGCAGCACCGTCTTCGGCTGACTGCCTGGCGGCGCTCAGCCCGTCGCGCCGACCGCGTAGCATCAAGACATGTCTGCCACCTTTGCGATTCCCGAGGGGCTGGCCCCCGAGATCTACCCGCTGGCTTGGCTGGTCGGGCCCTGGCGCGGCTACGGCGTGCTCGCCTACCCCGGCATCACCGAGCAGCCGGTCATCCACGAGGTCACCTTCGACCATGACGGTGGCCCCTACCTGCGATGCACGAGCACGATGTGGACCGTCGACGCCGAGCGCTCGAGCTCGGTGCCGAACGAGACCTCCGGCGCCGCCGGGGCCGCACTCCTGCACCCCGGTGGGGTGTGGGCGAGCGAGACCTCCTACTGGCGGGTCCCGCCTGATCAGGACGCGGCAGCGACCGACGGCGCCGCCGGCACCGGCGAGGACACCGGAGCGTCGGGGGACGCCTCCGCCGGGCGCCCGCCACGCTTCGACATCGAGGTTCTCGTCGCCCAGCCCTCCGGGCACGTCTCGGTCTACGTCGGGCAGGTCCGGGGGCCGCGCATCGACCTCGTCTCCGACGCCGTCGTGCGGACCGCCAGCGCGGCCGAGGTGACCGCCGGCAGCCGGATGTACGGGCTCGTCGGCGGGGAGCTCATGTGGGTGGAGTCGCTGGCCGCCTTCGGGCACGAGCTGCAGTCGTACTCCTCGGGCCGGCTCAGCCGGCAGGACCAGCCGTGAGCGCCGCGAGGAGCCCGCTGCTGGCACGCTCGGGCGCGGTGGAGGGCGGCGGGCCGGACGCCGGTGTCGCGCTCCACTACGGCAACCCGGTGGCCGAGCAGCGCGCCCTGCGGGCCGGTGAGGGCGTCGTCGACCTCTCTCAGCTCGGCGTCGTCACGGTGGCCGGACCGGACCGGATCAGCTGGCTCAACACGCTCAGCAGCCAGCTGCTGCTCGACCTGCAGCCGGGCGAGTCGAGCGAGCTGCTGCTCCTCGACCCCAACGGGCGCATCGAGCACGCCGCCGCCGTCGTCGACGACGGCGAGAAGGCCTGGCTGGTCACCGAGGCCGCGAGCGTCGCCGGCCTGGTGGCATGGCTGGAGAAGATGCGCTTCATGCTGCGGGTGGAGGTGGCGGACGAGACCGCGACGACCGCCGTCGTCGGCAGCCACGGCGAGGGCTGGCTGGCGGTCGCCGCGCAGCCCGGCCACCTCCTCACCTGGCGCGACGTGTGGCCCACCACCAAGCCAGGCGCCACCCGTTACGGACCGGCCGACGCCGACCACCCCGGCCGCGAGCTCCACGCCGTGCTCAGCCTCGTCGCGCGCGCCCGGCTCGGTGGCGTCATCGACGCCAGCGGTCACCGGCTCGCCGGGACCTGGGCGTGGGAGGCGCTGCGGGTGGAGGCCTGGCGCCCGAGGCTCGGGCGGGAGGTCGACGACCGCGCGATCCCGCACGAGCTCGACTGGCTGCGCACCGCCGTCCACCTGGACAAGGGCTGCTACCGGGGCCAGGAGACGGTCGCCCGGGTGTTCAACCTCGGCCGCCCGCCGCGGCGGCTCGTCATGCTCCACCTCGACGGCTCGGAGCACATCACGCCGGAGGTCGGTTCCCGGGTGATGCACGGCCAGAAGGACGTCGGCGTGCTCACCACGGTGGTGCGCCACGAGGAGCTCGGGCCGGTCGGGCTGGCGCTGGTGAAGCGGTCGCTGCCGGCCGAGGAGACCCTCGATGTCGACGGCGTCGCTGCCGCCCAGGAGGTCATCGTCCCGGTCGCCGGTGAGGCGCAGGGCCGACCGACGCAGCGGCCCGGGCAGGAGCTGCGCCGCCAGCCTCGGCGCTGAGCCGCGATCCGGTCATGGTGTCGCAGGGGGAGGGATGAGCGCCGAGGAGCGGTCCGAGCGCACCGACCTGCGCCGCTGGGGCGTGCGGATCCGGCTGCGCGCGCGCCAGGGAGCCCGGCGGGTGCAGGCATCCGCGTTCCCGGTGCTCACCGCCGCCATCGCGGCCGGGCTCGCCTGGGGCATCGCCCACTACTGGCTGGGCCACAGCCAGCCGTTCTTCGCGCCGGTCGCCACCTGGGTGTGTCTCGGGTTCAGCTCCGACCGGCAGGTCCGCAAGGTGGCCGAGCTGGCGATCGGCGTGGCGCTCGGCGTCGCCCTCGGTGAGCTGGTCGCCTACTTCACCGGTACCGGGATCCTGCAGATCGTCGTCGTCATCGTCGTGGGGGCGCTCATGGCGCGGTTCATCGACCGCGGCCAGATGCTCACCATCCAGGCCGGCGTGCAGGGCATCGTCATCGTCGCGCTGCCCGCGATCAGCATGACCGACGGCATCACCGGGCGGTGGACGGACGCGCTCATCGGCGGGGCCTGCGCGCTCGTCGTGGCCGTGGCGACGCCCGGCGATGCGCGCCGTCGCGCCCGGCAGCTCGCTGCTGCCAGCCAAGGTGATCTCGCCCGGATGCTCCGCACGCTGGCGTCCGGGCTGCGCCGGGGCGACGCGGAGCTCGTGCGCGACGCGCTTGCCCAGGGCCGTGGCACCCAAGGGGTGCTCGACGAGTGGGCCGAGGTCGTCCGCAACGCGCTGCAGTCCGCGCGGATCTCACCGACCGCCCGGATGTACGTCCCGGAGCTGGCGCGGATGCAGCGAGCGAGCATGCTCAGTGACCGGGCGATGCGCAACGCCCGGGTCATCGCCCGGCGCGGGCTGGTGGCCGTCCAGGACGGCAGTCAGGACGAGGAGATCGCGGCCGCGCTGGAGCGGCTCGCCAACGGCGCCACGATGCTCGGGGCGGCGCTGTCGACCGGTGGCGACGTCGGGTCGGCACGTGGCGAGCTGGTGGCGGCGGTGCCCGCGCTCGACCCCGCGGCGTTCAGCCGTGGTGGCTGGCAGCTGCAGACGCTGGTCATCCTCATGCGCTCGCTCACCGTCGACCTCCTCCAGGCCTCGGGGATGAGCGCGATGGAGGCGTCCCAGGTGCTGGCCGCCGACAGCTGAGCGCTCGACAGCTGCGGCAGCGCAGGCCAGCGACCCGTGGCACGCCGGGAGAACACGCCGTGGGGCGGCCGGTCGGGGCGGGCTTTGCCGCATGATCCAGGCGACACCTAGACTCACCTGGTGTCCGTCATCGGCAACCTTCAGCTCCTCCTCTTCCTCGTGCTGGCGCTCATCGCGTTCGCCGTCGAGGTGTGGGCGCTGGTTCACGCGCTGCGCCGCCCTCCGGCGGCCTTCCTGGCCGCCGGGAAGCGGACGAAGAACTTCTGGGCGATCGTGCTCGCTGCCAATGTCGCGCTCGGCTTCATCGCGATCCCGCTCCCAGGCTTGCCCAATCTGTTCGGCGGCTTCATGGCGATCATCCTCATCGTGCCCGCCGCGATCTACCTCACCGACGTCCGCCCCGCGGTCGGAGGTGCCGGCAGCTCACGGCGCCGAGGTGGCGGCGGCTGGTGAGGTCGGTCCTGCAGCGGGTCGACGGCGCCGCGGTCCACGTCGGCGGTGAGCAGGTCGGGGGCTTCGCCGGCGAGGGGCTCGTCGCGCTGGTCGGCGTCACCCATGACGACGGTTCGGCCGAGGTGGAACGCACGGCGCGCAAGATCGCCGAGCTGCGGATCCTGCGCGACGAGCGCTCGGTGCTCGAGGTTGGCGCACCGGTCCTCGTCATCTCCCAGTTCACCCTCTACGCCGACGTCCGCAAGGGCCGTCGCCCCTCGTGGCACGGCGCCGCGCCGGCTCCGGTCGCCGAGCCGCTGGTCGAGGACGTCGTCGCCGCGCTGCGGAGTCTCGGCGTCCACGTCGAGACCGGCCGCTTCGGTGCCGACATGCGCGTCGAGCTGGTCAACGACGGCCCGGTCACCATCGTCCTCGACGCCTGACCCTCCCTCGCGACAGCCGACTTGTCCTCGACAGCAGGCTTGTCCTCGACAGCAGGCTTGTCACCGACAGCAGGATCGTCCGCGACAGCAGACTTGGCCACGGCATCGGGCACGATGGACTGATGGACATCGAAGCCGTCGCCGGAGACATCACCACCCAGCAGGTGGACGCCGTCGTCAACGCCGCGAACTCCTCCCTGATGGGCGGCGGAGGGGTCGACGGTGCGATCCACCGCGCGGCCGGGCCCGGCCTCCTCGCCGAGTGCATGGAGCTGCGGCGCACCGAGCTGCCCGACGGACTGCCGGTGGGGCGCGCGGTACCGACCGCCGGCCACGACCTGCCCGCACCGTGGGTCATCCACACCGTGGGGCCCAACCGGCACCGCGGGCAGACCGACCCGGCCGAGCTGGCAGCATGCTTCACCTCCGCCCTGGAGGTCGCCGAGACCGTTGCGGCCAGGAGCGTCGCGTTCCCCGCCGTCGGCGCCGGTGTCTACGGCTGGGACGCCACCGAGGTCGCCGAGCTCGCGGTGGCGGCAGTGCGCGAGTTCGCCGAGCGACCCGACCACGGCATCGACCTCGTCCGGTTCGTGCTCTTCGACGAGCAGATCCTCGGCGCGTTCCAGGCCGAGCTCGGGCGCCGCTGAGCTCGCGAGCGCTGCTGCGCCGCGTCCCGGACCGCCTGAGAGACCGGCACCAGCCGCGCCAGCTGCGTCACCTGCTGCGGGCGAGCTCGTCGAGCGTCGCGACGCCCAGCAGCTTCATCGTGCGCACGATCTCGTCTCGCAGGATCGCGGTCATCGCGGCCGCGGCAGTGCGTCGATGGCCGTGCCGATGCTGAGCTGCGGCGGGATCGAGAACCAGCGTGCGGTCGAGCCGCCGCTTGCGAGCGTTGATCTCGGGACGCTTGAACCGCAGCATCGGCCGGAGGCCACGTACACGGTGTCGTTTTGTGTTACCTTCGGCCGAAGATGGTCGTCGTGCACTCGAGTTAATGGGTGCCGATTGCTGGAACTCGGTGGATCGCCGAGAGTGGGCGGGAGCAATGGTGCGAACGACGATAGTGGCGCTGGGGTTCGCGCTGGGTGCTGCAGGAGGTGCAGCGTCCGCGGTCTCGGCCCTCGACCAGTCCGACGAAGTCGAGATCGGCGTCCACATCTCGCCGTTGGACAACGTCACCCCGGCGCCTGCCGCGCCGGAGCCGACCACCGATCCGGCAGGGCTGCCGACCGAGCTGCCCTCGACGGGCGTCGAGCTCTCGCTGCTGCCGTACCTGGCGGGTGCGGCTGTCCTGGTCGGTGGCGCGGTGCTCCTCGTGAGCCGGCGCCGCACGTAACGAAATCAGGCCGCAGGAGCATCTGCCCCTGCGGCCCGGGCAATCAGACGAACGAAGGAGTTCCCGTGATCGATGTCCTTTCCGCGACACCTACCGGCGCAAGCCGGCTGCGCAGACGAGGAGCCACCAAGACCATGAGTGCGCTTGCCTGTGCGGCCCTCCTCAGTCTCGGCGCCACCGCGATCGTCGCCGCCCCCGCCGCGGCGGAGGTGGACGAGGAGGGCTACACGGTTCTTTTCGACGGCACCCAGGAGTCCTTCGAGAACTGGGAGTACGCCGGTGTCGGCGGCTTCCAGCTCGAGGACGATGGCTCGGTCTCCAGCATCGCCGGCGCGCAGGGCGGTTTCGGCACCCTGTGGTACCCCGAGGAGTTCGGGGACTTCTCGCTCAAGCTCGAGTTCCGGGACGACGCACCCGGCGACGCGAACGTCCGTGGCAACAGCGGCGTCCAGGTCCGCTTTCCCGCACTGGACGAGCTGGTCGATGGCTGCAACACCAACGACCTCGCGTGGATGGCCGTGACCTGTGGCCACGAGATTCAGATCAACGACTCCGCCGAGGCGGCAGGTAACGACCCGCGCAAGACCGGGTCGATCTACGGCTTCGCCGACATCGGACTGGACGAGGCCAACGCCACCGCCAAGGGCGAGTGGAACGAGTTCGAGGTCCGCGTCGTCGGCCAGCAGTACACCGTGATCCGCAACGGCGTGGTCATCAACGAGTTCGAGAACGTGCCAGGGCTGCCTTTCCCTGGCCGGCCGGATGACCCGGGCTCGAGCGCTCGTGGCCCCGTCGGGCACATCGGGCTGCAGGCGCACGGCGCGAACCAGGACGTGGTCTCCTTCCGTGACGTCCGTATCAAGGAGCTGCCGCGCAGTGCTGGGGACGTCGACGTGCACGTGGACATCGACGAGCTCGAGGGGCCCGGTCATCTCGCACTGAGCGTCGACGGCTCGACCATGCTGCTCGCTGAGGACGGCTCGGACCCGCTGGTCCGGCAGTTTGCCGGTGGGCTGCCGACGGTCACCGTCACCGATACCCGTTCGGTCGAGGATATTCCCGACGGGACGGCCTGGTACGTCCTGGGCAGTGCCACCGCCTTCCTCGGCAGTGACGGTGAGACCAGCATCGGCGTCGACCACCTGGGGTGGGTCCCGGAGCTCGTCGAGGCAGGCGAGTCGGGCCTCGTGACGGCCGGCGACCCGGTCGTGTCGGTCGTCGATGACCCGCAGAGCCCGGGCCTGGTGGACCAGGAGCTGCTGGGCACCTCGGCCTCGGCGGACGTCGTCGAGGAGGGTGAGTGGAGCGCGGACGCCGAGCTGCTGCTGCGCACGCCGTCGACGGTCGCGCCCGGAAGCTACACTTCGACGCTGACGCTGTCGTTGTTCGAGTAGGACGGAGCGACAGCCCATCGATGTCAGCGGCCGTGGCCGCGGGGAGCTCGTGCCCCGCGGCCACGGCTCTTCGGGAGTAGGCCGATGCACCACACCCCCCGCGCGTCACGGATGAGCCGTCCGGCACCGGCGCGTTGGCTGCCTGCTGCGCTCGCGGCACTCGCCGTCGTGGTCTTCGCTCAGGTGCCTGCCGCAGCCGAGACCGACCCGACGATCACCTGGGCGGTGAGCCCTGCCGCCTCCGACGGGCCGGACGACCGGGCCTGGATGGAGCTGACCCTCGATCCGGGCCAGAGCGTCACCGAGCACCTCGCGGTGACGAACCTCAGCGAGGTGGAGGCCACGTTCTCGCTCAGCGCCGCCGACGGGTACTTCACGTCCACGGGCCGCTTCAACATGCTGCCCTCCTCCGAGCCTTCGACCGCCGCCGGGACGTGGATCGACGTTGCCGAGAGCCTCACCGTCGAGGCGGGCGAGACGGAGGTCGTGCCCTTCACGATCGTCGTCCCCAGCAGCGCCACCCCCGGCGACCACGCGGCTGGTATTGCCGCCTCGGTCTTCACAGAGGGCGAGGACGAGGCGGGTGCCGCCGTCGGCGTCGAGAGCCGCGTGGGCTTCCGGGTCCTCACTCGGGTGACCGGCGACCTCGAGCCCTCGGTCGCCGTCGAGGATCTTGACGTCAGCTACCGGACATCGTGGAACCCGTTCGCCCCGGGCCGGGTGACGGTCGAGCACGAGGTGGTCAACGACGGCAACGCCCGGATACGGGTCGCGGGCGAGATCGTCGTCCAGGACTCCACCTCGCCGCTGCTCTGGGAGGCCGGCGCTGCCGAGCCGCCAGAGCTGCTTCCCGGGGACGCGCGGCCCGTCACCGCTGAGGTGCACGGCGTGTGGCCGCTCTTCCGGGTCGGCGTGGACGTCGTGCTGCGCCCGGAGATGCTCGGCGATGAGGACGGGCCACAGCCGGTCGCCGAGATACGCGAGCACGTCACCGTGTGGGCGGTGCCGTGGTCCCAGCTCGTCCTGCTGCTCGCGCTGGCGACAGCCGTCGTCGTCGTGCGCCGTAGCCGCAGGCAGCGCGAGGCGCGTCTTGCCGCGATGATCGAGGCGGCCAAGGCGGAGGTCCGCCGCGAGCTGGGCGCCGGCGGAACAGACCGGGAGGATCACGCCGCGCATGCCGCCGACGCCGACGCCGACGCTGCCGCCGAGCAGCCGGCCCGGAGCGAGGACGAGACGGTGTCGGACGAGAGGGTCACCGGCCCTCTGGGGTGAAGATCTCCTCGATCCGTGCGTCGAACACCTCGGCGAGGCGGAAGGCCAGTGGCAGGCTCGGGTCGAAGCGGCCCCGCTCGATGGAGATGACCGTCTGGCGGGAGACCCCGAGCAGCTCCGCCAGCCGGGCCTGGGACCAGCCGCGCTCGGCGCGCCGCTCCGCAAGGTCGTTGTCCATCAGGACTCACGCCGCTTGATGACGGTGTAGCGGACGGCGACGTCGATCATCCCGAGGACGACGACGGCGAGCAGCACGGTGGCCCCGGCGACCTCGAGCCCGCTGATGGACAGGGCGGCCAGCGCGACACCGCAGGTACCGAGGACGTCGAGGAAGGCGCCGAACGCCGCCCGCTGCGCCCAGCGAAGCTCGACGTTCTCCTCGACGTGCGGATCCTCCTCGACGACGAGGCTCGAGACGAGCAGCAGCCAGCTCAGCGCGTACAGCGGGCCCACCATCGCGGCGCTGAACACGACGCCGACGAGCCACGGGTCCTCGGCGCGGAACCGCGACGCGAGGAAGCCTGCGGCGGCCGCCAGGCCGATCGCGAGCAGGACGGCGAGGACGTAGCGTGACAGTGGTGCACGGCGAGTGCTCGCCGAGTCGTCCGGAGCGTTGCGGTCGGCGCTCATGAACAGCCTCCTGGTCAAGTGGGCTTTACGTTGCTAGTAAAGCTACCTTGACCAAGGGTGTCAAGTGGACTTGACGGCGGTGCTGAGGTCGTGGCGTCGCCCCGGGCGGGGAGTCACGCCCCTGGCGAACACGGGCAGGTCTGCGGCGGATTGGCCGTTAGCATCGTTGAACGCTGCCAGGCCGGGAGCACCCGGCCACGCTGCCCCGAAGGAGCCGTGATGTTCGAGAGATTTACCGACCGTGCCCGTCGGGTGGTCGTCCTTGCCCAGGAAGAGGCACGGATGCTCAACCACAACTACATCGGGACCGAGCACATCCTGCTCGGCCTCATCCACGAGGGCGAGGGCGTGGCAGCCAAGGCGCTGGAGTCCCTGGACATCTCGCTGGAGGCTGTGCGCCAGCAGGTCACCGAGATCATCGGTGAGGGCCAGCAGGCGCCCGGCGGCCACATCCCGTTCACCCCGCGTGCCAAGAAGGTGCTCGAGCTGTCCCTGCGCGAGGCGCTGCAGCTCGGCCACAACTACATCGGCACCGAGCACATCCTCCTCGGCCTCATCCGTGAGGGCGAGGGCGTCGCCGCCCAGGTGCTGAACAAGCTCGGCGCCGACCTCAACCGGGTCCGGCAGCAGGTCATCCAGCTGCTGTCCGGCTACCAGGGCAAGGAGGCGGTCGCCGCTGGCGGCCCCGCCGAGGGCACCCCGGCCGGCTCCGCCGTGCTCGACCAGTTCGGCCGCAACCTCACCCAGGCGGCCCGCGAGGGCAAGCTCGACCCGGTCATCGGGCGGGCGCTGTCCGTCGAGCGGGTCATGCAGGTCCTGTCGCGCCGCACCAAGAACAACCCGGTGCTCATCGGGGAGCCTGGCGTCGGCAAGACCGCCGTCGTCGAGGGCCTCGCGCAGGACATCGTCCGGGGCGACGTCCCCGAGACGCTGCGCGACAAGCAGCTGTACACGCTGGACCTCGGCTCCCTCGTCGCCGGCTCGCGTTACCGGGGTGACTTCGAGGAGCGGCTGAAGAAGGTACTCAAGGAGATCCGCACCCGCGGTGACATCGTGCTGTTCATCGACGAGATCCACACCCTCGTCGGCGCCGGCGCGGCCGAGGGTGCGATCGACGCCGCGAGCATCCTCAAGCCGATGCTCGCTCGCGGTGAGCTCCAGACCATCGGTGCGACCACCCTCGAGGAGTACCGCAAGCACATCGAGAAGGACGCCGCGCTCGAGCGCCGTTTCCAGCCGATCCTCGTCGACGAGCCCACCGTCGAGCACACCATCGAGATCCTCAAGGGACTGCGGGACCGGTACGAGGCTCACCACCGCGTCTCCATCAACGACGAGGCGCTCGTCGCCGCCGCGACGATGGCCGACCGCTACATCTCCGGCCGGTTCCTGCCGGACAAGGCGATCGACCTCATCGACGAGGCGGGCGCGCGGCTGCGCATCCGCCGGATGACCGCGCCGCCGGAGCTGCGTGAGCTCGACGAGCAGATCGCCGAGGTCCGCCGCGAGAAGGAGTCGGCGATCGACGACCAGGACTTCGAGAAGGCCGCCTCGCTGCGCGATGACGAGAAGAACCTCGCCAACCGCCGCGTCGAGCGCGAGAAGGCCTGGAAGGCCGGCGACCTTGACACCGTCGCCGAGGTCGACGAGGAGCTCATCGCCGAGGTGCTGGCGATGTCGACCGGCATCCCGGTCTTCAAGCTCAGCGAGGAGGAGTCGACCAAGCTGCTCCACATGGAGGACGAGCTGCACAAGCGGATCATCGGTCAGGACGAGGCCATCAAGGCGCTGTCCCAGGCGATCCGCCGCACCCGCGCGGGCCTCAAGGACCCCAAGCGGCCCGGTGGTTCGTTCATCTTCGCCGGCCCCACCGGCGTCGGGAAGACCGAGCTCGCCAAGGCGCTCGCGGAGTTCCTCTTCGGCGACGAGGACGCGCTCATCCAGCTCGACATGAGCGAGTTCTCCGAGAAGCACACCGTCTCGCGGCTGTTCGGGTCCCCGCCCGGGTACGTCGGTTACGAGGAGGGTGGCCAGCTGACCGAGAAGGTCCGCCGTCGGCCGTTCTCGGTGGTGCTCTTCGACGAGGTGGAGAAGGCGCACGCGGACATCTTCAACTCGCTGCTGCAGATCCTCGAGGACGGTCGACTGACCGACTCGCAGGGCCGCATCGTCGACTTCAAGAACACCGTCATCATCATGACGACGAACCTTGGTACCCGGGACATCGCCAAGGGCGTGCAGACCGGGTTCCAGGCCAGCGGTGAGCTGTCCAACGACTACGAGCGGATGAAGTCGAAGGTCAACGACGAGCTCAAGCAGCACTTCCGGCCGGAGTTCCTCAACCGGGTGGACGACACCATCGTCTTCCCGCAGCTCACGCAGGAGCAGATCGTCCAGATCGTCGACCTGATGATCGCCAAGCTCGACGAGCGCATGCGCGAGCAGGGCATGACGATCCGGCTCACCGACGCCGCCAAGCTGCTGCTCGCCGAGCGCGGCTACGACCCGGTGCTCGGTGCCCGGCCGCTGCGCCGCGCGATCCAGCGCGAGATCGAGGACCAGCTGTCGGAGAAGATCCTCTACAGCGAGATCCGCACCGGCCAGACCATCGAGGTCGACGCCGCGGGCGAGGGGCTGCTCGGCGTCTTCACCTTCAAGGGGCTGGACGAGGGCGAGATTACCGTTCCGGAGCCGGTTGCCGCCGGACGCGGCGCGACCATCGAGCAGCGCACCTTGCCGACGGCACCCGCCGGCGGCGGAGCGGGCGGTGGTGGTCAGCTCCAGCCCGGAGCCTGACTTCACCCCACGGCGCACGTGACGGAGCCCGGCAATCCCACCAGGGGTCGCCGGGCTCTGTCGTCCCCGGCGATCGGGGTGCAAAGCCTGCCAGTGCGCGGTTTGACGGCCCCAGGTGCCCGTGTGAGGGGCGGGTTCGGCGCCGGTTATGCGCAGGGCTGACGGCCCACGGCTTGGCGGGAAGGCTTTCGCGCGTTACGGTGGTCAAGAGTTCCGGCACCGGTCCGGAGACAGTTCGGCACGGTAGGGGTTCGGCAACATGGCAACAGGCACCGTTAAGTGGTTCAACGGCGAAAAGGGCTTCGGCTTCATCGCTCCCGACGGCGGAGGGGCGGACGTCTTCGTCCACTACTCCGCGATCGAGTCGAGCGGATACCGTTCGCTGGATGAGGACCAGAAGGTCGAGTTCGACACCACCCAGGGCCCGAAGGGCCCGCAGGCGGAGAACGTCCGCCCGCTCTGACCGCAGGTAGACCACGGTCTACCCGCAGTACGACGGTGATGTGACAGCCCGGCGATCCCCCAGGGGGTCGCCGGGCTTCGTCGTTCCCGGGAGCGTCAGCCGGCTGGCTGGTAGGCCACCATCCAGGTCGGGATCAGGCGGTACATCCGGATGTCTTCGCCCCAGGTGAGCGGCGAGGAGCCGTAGTGGGCGGTCCAGTGCTCGATGGTGGGCCCGAACCAGTGGTCGCCCGGCTGGAGCCGTTCGGCGGTGCCGTGGCTGAAGACCGCGAACGACTCACCATCGACGTGCGCCACGCTCACTGCCGGACGGCGCTCGAGGTGGCGAGCCTTGGCGGCGGCGCCGCTCGTGCCGAACGTCCAGCTGCCGTGCAGGAAGTGACCGTCCACCGCACTGATCCTGGGCTCGCCGCGCGCGGTCACGGTCGCCAGCGAGAGCACCTTCATCCCGGTGAGGCGCCGGACCACCACCGTGGCTGTCGGGGCCGTGGCGCCGTCGATGATCTCGCGCAGGTGGCTGGTGCCGCGGCGGCGCGAGGCGGTGAGCAGCTCGTCGAGCGCGGCCAGCTCCGCGGGCGTCTCGTCCATCCCGGGATCCTCTCTCAGTCCTGCTGGTACCGCTCGACGAAGTTGCGCAGCACCCGGTGCGACTCACTGACGTCGATCGCCCCGACCCGCGTGAGTACCGCGTCGAGCTCGTCGGGCGCGAAGTAGCCGGCGTGCTGGTAGGTCTCGCAGCGGGTGGTCAGCGCGGCGAGGTCCATCTCCGGGTGGAACTGGGTGACGTAGGCGTGCCGGCCCAGGCGATACATCTGCACCGGGCAGCTCCTCGAGGTGGCGAGGAGCGTCGCGCCCGGCGGCAGCACCGTGCAGGCCTCCTTGTGCCCGACGTAGGCGTGGAACGTCGGGGGCAGGCCGGCGAGCAGCGGGTCGTCGGCGCCGTCGGGGGTGATCGTCACCTCGACGCCGCCGGTCTCCTCGGCGTAGGTGCCGTCGACGACGCCGCCGGCGTGCCGGCCCACCACTCCGACGCCGTAGCAGAGGCCGAGGAACGGGACCTCCGCCTGCAGGACGTCGGCGAGCAGGCCGTCCAGCTCGGCCTCGATGCGCAGCTGGTCGTCACTCTTGTGCGCCCGCGGCGTGGAGGCCGTGAACGGGCTGCCACCGAGGATGACGCCGGAGTAGTCGGCGAGCGCCAGCGGGGTGAACTCCGCCGATTCCATCCGGACCCGGTGAAGGGCCGTCGAGGGGAGCCCGGCGAGCCGAAGTATCGAGGCGTACTCGTCGTCGGCGGCGATGTCCTCGCTGCGGGACGCGAGCAGCACGAACGGTTTCACCTGGTGATTCTCCTCGACGCGCGGACTGCCGACAGCGCCCCTACTGTAGTTGAGAGCGCGCCGGACAACGGCGCCACCTCGACGAAGGGAGACCGACCATGGGACTCGGCGACAAGATCAAGAACGCTGCTGAAGAGGCCAAGGGCAAGGCCAAGGAGGTCGTCGGCGACAAGACCGACAACAAGGACCTCGAGGCCGAGGGACACGTCGACCAGACCAAGGCCAACACGAAGCAGGCCGGTGAGCACGTGAAGGACGCGGGCAGTGACGTCAAGGACACCTTCCGCTGACGCACCCGCTCTCGTGACGCCCCGCAGGACGAGCCTGCGGGGCGTTGCTGCGCCCGGATCGCGGTCTCGTCGTGCAAGATCGTCCCCGGTGGCCACACAGACATGGTGGTGAGGCCCGCCCGAGTCAGGTCGGCGGCCGGTGACGAGAGGGACGCGTGCGCGACGAGGCGTGGTTCGACGAGCACTACCGGGCCCACTCCGTCGCCGTGTACCGCTACTTCGTCCGGCGGGCGCCGGGGGCCGACGCCGAGGACCTCGCCGCCGACGTCTTCGCCACCGCGTGGCGCCGCCGTGACGACGTCCCCGCCGAGGCGGTGCTGCCGTGGCTCTACCGCACGGCCGGCTTCGTGCTGGCCAACTACCGCCGCAAGCAGGTGCCGGTGCCGGTCGAGACGTTGCCGGACGTGACCGACGACGATGATCCCGCCCTCGCGGCTGTCGCCGACGACGACGTCCGGCGAGCGTTGCGCGGGCTGTCCGACCGCGACCGGACGATCCTCATGCTCCACGCCTGGGAGGGCCTGGTGGGGGAGTCGCTGGCCGCTGCCCTGGAGATCTCCCGCGGCGGCGCCGACGCCGCACTGTCCCGCGCCCGGTCACGCCTCGCCGCCCTCTGGCAGTCCTGACCCCCACCGCCGACAGCAGACTTGTCGCCGACAGCGGGATTGTCCGCGAGAGCAGACTTGTCCCCGAGAGCAGTCTTGTCGCCGACAGCGGGATTGTCCGCGAGAGCAGACTTGTCCCCGACAGCAGACTTATCGCCGACAGCGGGATTGTCCGCGAGAGCAGACTTGTCCCCGAGAGCAGACTTGTCCCCGACAGCAGACTTGTCGCCGACAGCGGGATTGTCCGCGCCGCAATGGCCGGTGGCTCAGCCCAGCCGCGCCAGCGCAAACTCGACGAGCTCGACCATGTCCGGCTGCGGGTCGGGCAGCTCCCGGGCCGGCCACCAGGCGACATCGAGCGACTCCACAGAGACCGCCGGGACGGCGCCGGCAGGTGCGACCGCGACGAAGCGCACGTCGAGGTGGCTCACCCCGCCGCGCGGGTCGCAGAACGGCACCGCGTGCTCGCTCAGCTGGACCGGCTGTGGATCGAGCACCAGCCCCGGCAGCCCGGACTCCTCGACCGCCTCGCGGAGCGCCGCGCCACCGATGCTGGTGTCCTGCGGCTCGCAGTGGCCGCCGAGCTGGAACCATTGGCGCGCCTTGCGGTGCAGCGTGAGCAGCACCTGGCTGCGGTCCGCCGAGACCACGAGGGTGCTGGCGGTGAGGTGGTCGGGGTAGCACCCGCGGGTCATGCCGTCCGGGCGCTGGAGGAGGTGCGCGACGTACCGGTCGCGGGCGGCGGCCTGCCGGGGTGTCGGCGGCTGCCACGCGGTCAGCAGCGCCAGCGTGGCGGCGTGGAGGGTGGTGTCGGTGGGCACCGCACCAGGGTGCCACTGCCATGGACAGCGCGGCGGATCCGCTCACGGTGGCGGGCCCGGTGCAAGGTCGGGCCGGACCGGGACACAGGAGGAGTAGGGACCAGGGACCGATCAGCTGGAGGCAGTGATGTCCGACGACGAGCGCAGCGACGACACCCGCGCGGACGAGGCCGTCGAGCGGCTGCGGGCGAGCGACCCCGCCGGTTCCGCCGAGCCCGACGCCGGACGGCTCGAGCAGCTGACCACGGAGCGGCGCGGTGACGAGCTCGCCGCCGGCCGCGACCGGCAGCCTCGACGGTGGGCCTCGGTGGCGGCGGTCGCGGCCGGCGCGCTGGTCGTCGGGGGGACCGGCTTCGGTATCGGTGCCGTCACCGCGGGGTCCGACGAGGACGACAGGGACGTCGTTGCCACCGCGGGCTACGAGGGTGCGGACTCCACCGGCCCGGGGGTGGCGCAGCCGGAGCCGTTCGCCGCGGACAACGAGGCGACGCGCTCGATGGCCTCCCCGATGATGCTCTCGATGGGGGCGGACCGGATGACCTTCACCGCCGTCGGGCTGTCCGACGACACCGGCACCGCCGGGGCGTGGGCCTTCGACGGCCCGGCCGCCTACAGGGCCGAGACGGCGGCGCGGGCCGCCGAGCTGCTCGGTGTGCCCGGCGAGCCGGCGGACCGCCACGGCAGCTGGCGCGTGGGCGAGGACGACGGCTCCGGGCCGAGCCTGGAGGTCGGCTCCGACGGTGCGGTCTCGATGCACTACACGGACCCCGACCTCTACCCGCTGATGGATGTCGGCCCGGTCGAGCCGATGCCGCTGCCCGCCCCGGAGGGGGCGGCGTCCAACGGCGCCCGCGGGACGGCCGAGGCGCCCGACGCGCCGGTCGACGACGGCGACGACGCCGCGGGTGCCGGCGCCGCTGACTCGCCGACAACGGTCGCTCCTGACATCGACGACGACACCGCGACGTCGGACGCGGACGCTCTCGCTGGCGTCGAGCCGGGCAGCCCCGGCATGGTGGCGCCGGCCGAGCCGGAGCCGGAGCCGGTGGCGCCAGCCGACCTGGCGGACGAGGCCGCGGTCCTCCATGGCGTGCTGGCCGAGCTCGGCGTCGACGCGGACAGCGCCGAGTACGTCTCCCGGCCGTTCGGCACCGGCGGGGACATAGTGTCGGTCAGCGCCTACCAGCTGCTCGACGGCCGGCGCACCGGGTACGAGTGGGACGCTGCGATCGTCGATGACCGGATCTACACCTTCAGCGGACCGCTGGCACCGCTCGCGGACCTCGGCGAGTACGACGTCGTCAGCCCCGTCGAGGCCGTCCAGCGGCTCGGTGACCCGAGGTTCGGCGGCGCCCCGGTGTGGACCGACGGGATGGAGATCATGCCGCACGTCGAGGAGCCGTCTGGTTGGACCTGGGGGGACCCGCCCGGGGCGCCCCCGGCCGCCGGCGCCGCGCTCCCGTGGGCGGTGACCGACGTCGACATCGTCGCGGCCCACCCGGCCCTCATCCAGCAGTCCACCGACACCGGCAGCATCCTGCTGCTGCCGGCCTACGAGCTGAGCGACGCCAACGGCCGCACCTGGAGCGTGCTCGCCGTGGCCGACCACGAGCTGGCGTTCTAGGGCGTCACACCGAAGTCGTCCCCGGGCGGGTGGAGGGCCCGCCCGGGGACGACGCCCGGCTCACGTCCGCGGCACTGCTCAGTAGACGTAGTCCTCGCCGCTGGCGCGGACCGTGATGTCGCTGATCGACACGCCCCACGGCTGGTTGATGACGTAGACGACGTTCTGGGCGAGCTGCTCGGGGGTGACCGCCCAGTACGCGATGTTGTCCGGGTCGAGCTGCTCCGCGGGCATCTCGCCGGCGTAGTACTTCTCGCTGTTGGCGGCGAACTCGGCCCCGCGGTGGGCCACCAGTCCGGCGGGCGCCTGCTCGTTGACGATGGCACTGGCGAGGTTGGTCCCCGGGATGCCGGTCGGCTTGACGGTGGTGACCTTGATCTTGCCCTTGGCCTCGGCCCGCAGCGAGTCGGAGATGACCTTCACCGCGGCCTTGGTGGCGCTGTAGACGCCGGAGCCCGGGATGCCGTAGTTACCGTAGATCGACGAGATGTTGACGACCTGGCCCTGGCCCTGCTCGATCATCTGGTCGTAGACGGCGGTGATGCCGTTGACGACGCCCTTGATGTTGATGTCGATCGACTTGTCCCAGGCCTGCCACGCGTCCTTGTGGTCCGCGAAGTAGGCAAGCGGCATGATGCCCGCGTTGTTGAGCATGACGTCGATGCGACCGAACTTCTCGACGGCGAACGCGGCGGCGGCGTCCATCTGGGCCTTGTCGGTGACGTCGGCGACCTGATACTCGGCGCTCTGCCCCTTGGCGCGGATCTCGTCGACGACGGCGCGCAGGCTCTCCTCGTTGACGTCGGTGCCGACGACCTTGGCGCCGAGCTCCGCCGTCATCTGTGCGACGAGCTTGCCGAAGCCGCTCCCGGCGCCGGTGATGACGATGACCTTGTCGGCAACATGGTTGGACATGGATTATCACTCCTCAGTGTTCATGCGTTCGTATGTTCTATACGAGACAACACGGTTGAGGCGCAGGTATTCCACAGGTGCCGACGAACGCGGCCGCGGCTAGTCCTCCGGCTGGTCGGCCACGAGGTCGGCGTAGTCGGGATGCCGCTCGATCCAGGCCGCCATGAAGCTGCACTGCGGCCGTGCCCGCAGGCCCTCGGCACGGACGGCATCGAGGGCGGTCCGCGCGAGGGCTGAACCGACGCCACGGTCCTCGGCCGCCGGCTCGACGACGGTGTGCGTGAGGACGACGACGTCCCCGCGGCGCTCGTACTCCGCCACCCCGGCGAGCTCGTCGCCCAGGTGCGCCTCGTACCGGTCTCTGGCAGGAACGTGGTCCACGCGTGGCTCTGTCATCTGCCCAGCCAAGCACAGGATGACGTCCGCGGCGCCGGGAGAGAACACCCGGGTGGGACGGCACGCACCTCGCTACGATGGGAAGGACGCCGCGCAGCGACAGCCGCGGGGCCGAGAGTTGGAGGCGAAGATGCCGACGTTCGTGTACCGGTTCAGCGAGGGTGACAGGGACCAGAAGGACCTGCTCGGTGGCAAGGGGGCGAACCTGGCGGAGATGAGCCGGCTGGGTCTTCCGGTGCCGCCCGGTTTCACCATCACGACCGACGCCTGCCGCGCCTACCTACGAGACGGCCGTGTGCCGCCGGAGCTGCGTGTCGAGGTGACACTGGCGCTGCGGGAGATCGAGGACGCGCTCGGCCGCGGGCTGGGGGACTTCCACGACCCGCTGCTCGTCTCCGTCCGGTCCGGCGCGAAGTTCTCGATGCCGGGGATGATGGACACCGTCCTCAACGTCGGCCTGAACGACGCCTCGGTGCAGGGGCTGACCGAGTTCTCCGGCGACGCGCGCTTCGCGTGGGACTCCTACCGGCGGCTCATCCAGATGTTCGGCAAGACCGTCCTGGACGTCGACGGCGACCTCTTCACCGTGGCCTTCGACGCGCTCAAGGCCGAGCGGGGCGTGCGTGACGATGTCGACCTCACCGCCGAGGACCTGCGCGGCCTGGTCGGGACCTTCAAGCAGATCGTGCGCGACGAGTCCGGCCGTGAGTTCCCCCAGCACCCGCGCGAGCAGCTTGACCTGGCGATCGAGGCGGTGTTCCGCTCGTGGAACACCGAGCGGGCGATCCTCTATCGGCGTCAGGAGGGCATCTCCGGCGCGCTCGGCACCGCGGTCAACGTGCAGACCATGGTGTTCGGCAACCTGGGGCCGACCTCGGGCACCGGGGTGTGCTTCACCCGGGACCCGTCCACCGGCCACTCCGGGGTCTACGGGGACTACCTGGCCAACGCCCAGGGCGAGGACGTCGTCGCTGGGATCCGCGACACCATGCCGCTCGCGGAGCTCGAGCAGCTCGACCCGACGTCCTACGCCGAGCTGCGGCAGGCGATGCGCCGGCTGGAGACCCACTACCGCGACCTGTGCGACATCGAGTTCACCATCGAGCACGGCAAGCTGTGGCTGCTGCAGACCCGGGTGGGCAAGCGGACCGCCGGGGCGGCGTTCCGGGTGGCGACCCAGCTCGTGGACGAGCACCTCATCACGATGGACGAGGCGATCGGCCGGGTCAGCGGCGCTCAGCTGGCCAAGCTGCTCTTCCCGCAGTTCGACGCCGGTGCCACCACGGAGCTGCTCACCACCGCGATGGCCGCGTCCCCGGGGGCGGCGGTCGGCGAGATCGTCTTCGACAACGCCCAGGCCGTCGAGCGCAGCGAGGCCGGCGCGGACGTCATCCTCGTGCGCCGGGAGACCAACCCCGACGACCTCCAGGGCATGATGGCCGCCGTCGGCATCCTCACCTGCCGGGGCGGCAAGACCTCCCACGCGGCCGTCGTCGCCCGCGGGATGGGGACTTGCGCCGTCGTCGGGGCGGGCGAGCTCGACGTCGACGTCGTGGCCCGGGAGGTCCGGGTGGGCGGACGGACGCTGCGGGCGGGCGACGTCATCGCGCTCGACGGCTCGAGCGGCGAGGTGTTCCTCGGTGACGTGCCGGTCGTCGACTCAGCGGTGATGACGTACATCGCCCGTGGGCTCGACGCGGGTGTCGCCGCGGCGCCGGACGAGCAGACCCGCGAGCTGGTCGAGGCGGTCCACCGCATCCTCAGCCACGCCGACGACGTCCGCCGGCTGCGGGTGCGGGCCAACGCCGACACCGTCGAGGACGCCCGCAACGCCCGGGACCGCGGCGCCGAGGGGATCGGGCTGTGCCGCACCGAGCACATGTTCCTCGGTGAGCGCCGCGAGCTCATCGAGCGGGTCGTCCTCGCCGCCGACGACGCCGAGCGAGACGCCGCACTGAGCTCGCTGCTGCCGCTGCAGCGGGCGGACTTTCTCGACCTGCTCCGTGCGATGGACGGCCTGCCGACGACGATCCGGCTCATCGACCCGCCGCTGCACGAGTTCCTGCCCGATCTCACCGAGCTGTCGGTGGAGGTGGCACTGGCGCAGGAGCGCGGCACGGTCGACGAGCACCGGCAGCGACTGCTCGCGGCGGTGCGGCGGATGCACGAGGTCAACCCGATGCTTGGGCTGCGCGGGGTGCGCCTCGGCCTGGTGGTGCCAGGCCTGTTCGCCCTGCAGGTACGAGCGATCGCCCAGGCCACCGCGCAGCTGCGCGCCGAGGGCGGCGATCCGCGGCCGGAGATCATGGTGCCGCTCGTCGGTTCGGTGCGTGAGCTGCACCTGGTCCGCCGGGAGGCGGAAGGCATCCTCGCTGAGGAGGCCGAGACCACCGGGGTGGCCCTTGACCTGCCGATCGGCTGCATGATCGAGCTGCCCCGCGCGGCGCTCACCGCCGACCGGATCGCCGAGGAAGCGGACTTCTTCTCCTTCGGCACCAACGACCTCACCCAGACGACGTGGGGCTTCTCCCGTGACGACGTCGAGGGCACGTTCTTCCGGCAGTACTTCGCCAACGGCGTGCTTCGCATCTCCCCGTTCGAGACCCTCGACCGCGAGGGCGTCGCCGCGCTCGTCCGGATCGGGGTCGACGGCGGGCGGTCGGCCAAGCCGCACCTGCACATCGGGGTGTGCGGCGAGCACGGCGGCGACCCGGAGTCGATCCAGATCTTCCACGAGGCCGGCCTGGACTACGTCTCATGCTCGCCCTACCGGGTGCCGGTCGCGCGGCTGGAGGCCGGTCGGGCGGCGGTGGCGGCGGGGCAGGACACGACGGCGTAGCGGGCGACGACCCGTCACCGGCGCACCGGAGCGGCTATCGTGCCGAGAACGTCTTGCGACGGCCCGAGGGCTCGCTGACCGCAGCCCGTCACGGCCCAGGACGAGCACCGTCCCAGTGTCAACGAGGAGAACACCAATGGCCAGGACCATCATCACCGGCGTCGACGGCAGCGAGTCCGCCGCCCGGGCGGCGCACCGCGCAGCCGAGCTCGCCGACGCCCTCGGCGCCGAGCTCCATGTGCTCTCCGCCTACGGCAAGCTCGAGGTCGAGAAGATCGACACCGGTGCCGAGCAGTTCATCATCGACTCCATGACCGACGCCGAGCGCGTCGCCAGGCGCGTCGTCGATGACCTGCAGGGCGCCTTCCCCGGCCTCGCCGTCACCGCGTCGCCCGCCGAGGGCAAGCCGGGTGACGCTCTGCTCGAGGCCGCGGACCGTCTGGGCGCGGAGCTGATCGTCGTGGGCAACAAGCGGGTGCAGGGGATCGGCCGGGTGCTCGGCAGCGTCGCCCGCGACGTGACCACTCGCGCGACCTGCGACGTGTACGTGGCCCACACGCATCAGCGCTGAGGGCGCCGCGCGGCCCCGGGCCGCAGGACGAGTGACGAGGAGACCACGATGACGAGTCCCGCGATGATCACCCACCACGTGCGGGTCCACCCGAGCAGCGAGGCGCTGCCCCGAGACGAGCAGCTCGCCTGGAAGATCGCGAAGGTCGCCGCCGACCCGGTCGAGGTGCCCGACGCCGTCGTCGACATGGTGGTCAACCGGGTCATCGACAACGCGGCGGTGGCGGCGGCCTCCCTCACCCGCGGGCCGGCGGTCGCCTCCCGGGCGCAGGCGCGAGCTCACCCGTACTCGCCCGGCGCCACGGTCTTCGGCCTCGAGCAGGCCGAGCGGGTGAGCCCGGAGTGGGCGGCGTGGGCCAACGGCGTCGCGGTGCGCGAGCTCGACTTCCACGACACCTTCCTTGCTGCGGACTACTCCCACCCGGCCGACAACATCCCGCCGGTGCTCGCCGTCACCCAACACCTCGCGGCCCGCCGAGGGCTGAGCGGCCGCGACGTCGTGCGGGCGCTGGCCACCGCGTACGAGGTCCAGGTCGACCTCGTGCGCGCCATCAGCCTGCACCAGCACAAGATCGACCACGTCGCGCACCTCGGCCCGTCGGCGGCGGCGGGGATCGGCACGCTGCTGGGGCTCGACGTCGAGACGATCTTCCAGGCGATCGGGCAGGCGCTGCACACCACGACGGCGACCCGGCAGTCCCGCAAGGGCGAGATCTCCACCTGGAAGGCCCACGCCCCGGCGTTCGCCGGGAAGGTCGCCGTCGAGGCGGTCGACCGGGCGATGCGCGGCCAGACCTCCCCGGTGCCGATCTACGAGGGGGAGGACGGCGTCATCGCCTGGCTGCTCGACGGCCCCGACGCCGGCTACGACGTCCCGCTGCCCGCCCCCGGGGCCCCGAAGCTGGCGATCCTCGACACCTACACCAAGGAGCACTCCGCGGAATACCAGTCGCAGGCGCTCATCGACCTCGCCCGCCGGCTGCACCGCGAGCACCCCGAGCTGCGCGACCCGCGCGCGGTGGCGCAGATCGTCATCCACACCTCGCACCACACGCACTACGTCATCGGCTCCGGCGCGAACGACCCGCAGAAGTACGAGCCGACCGCCTCGCGCGAGACGCTCGACCACTCCATCCCGTACATCTTCGCGGTCGCGCTGCAGGACGGGTCCTGGCACCACGTCGACTCCTACGCGCCGGAGCGGGCTGCCCGGCCAGGCACGGTCGAGCTCTGGCGCAAGATCAGCACCGCCGAGGACCCGGAATGGACCCGGCGTTACCACGCCACCGACCCGGCGGAGAAGGCGTTCGGCGGTCGGGTGGAGATCACGCTGACCGACGGGTCGCGCATCGTCGAGGAGATCGCGGTCGCCGACGCGCACCCGCTGGGCGCCCGGCCGTTCGGCCGTGAGCAGTACGTCGCCAAGTTCCGCACCCTCGCCGACGGCGTGCTCGAGCCGGCGGAGATCGAGCGCTTCCTCGACGTCGCGCAGCGGCTGCCCGAGCTCGACGGCGAGCAGCTCGCCGGCCTCACCGTCACCGCGCCCGCCGCGCTCATCGACTCCGTCACCGCGCCCGAGGGGATCTTCTGATGCTTCACGCCGCCACCCCGGCTCACGCGAAGCGGGCCGCGCTGCGTGACCGGCTCGCCGCTGGCGAGCTGCTGCGCTTCCCGGGCGCGTTCAACCCGTTGTCCGCCCGGCTGATCCAGGACAAGGGGTTCGAGGGTGTCTACATCTCCGGGGCGGTGCTCTCGGCGGACCTCGGGCTGCCCGACATCGGGCTGACCACGCTGACCGAGGTGGCGGGCCGCAGCCAGCAGATCGCCCGGATGACCGACCTGCCTGCCCTCGTCGACGCCGACACCGGCTTCGGCGAGCCGATGAACGTCGCGCGCACGGTGCAGGTGCTCGAGGACGCCGGCGTCGCCGGCCTGCACATCGAGGACCAGGTCAACCCCAAACGGTGCGGGCACCTCGACGGCAAGCAGGTGGTCGACACCTCTACGGCGGTGCAGCGGATCCGTGCCGCCGTCGACGCCCGGCGCGACCCGAACCTGCTGGTGATGGCGCGCACCGACATCCGCGCCATCGACGGCCTCGACGCCGCGACCGCCCGTGCCAAGGCGCTGGTCGACGCCGGCGCGGACGCGATCTTCCCCGAAGCGATGCGGGACCTGACCGAGTTCGAGGCGGTGCGCCGGGCCGTCGACGTGCCGGTCCTGGCCAACATGACCGAGTTCGGCAAGTCCGAGCTGCTGACCAGCGCCCAGCTGGCCGACGTCGGAGTCAACATCGTCATCTACCCCGTCTCGCTGCTGCGGCTGGCGATGGGGGCCGCAGAGCGTGGCCTGGACACGCTGCTCGCCGAGGGCACCCTGGCACCGGTGGTCGACCAGATGCAGCACCGGGCCCGGCTGTACGAGCTGCTCGACTACGAGGGGTACAACGCGTTCGACGCCGAGATTTTCACCTACCGCCCGTGACTACCGGCCGGTCCCGAACATCTCGGCGAACTCGGCGGTGAACAGGTCGGCGCCCTTGATCCGGCTCGTCTCCACCGGTCCGAGCAGTCGGCGACCGCCGTCGGGCGTGCCGACCTGCGACGCGCCACCGTTGGGGCCCAGCGGCAGGACGATCTGCTCCAGCGGCGGGACGTAGCTCGCGCTCGGCTCACGGCCGGCGGCCAGGTCGCGGATGTTCTGCACGACGACGGCGGCGTGCGCGCGGGCGGCCGACGCCCGCTTGGGCTCGGGGACGTCGGTGATGTCCCCGACGGCGAAGATGCGGTCGTATCCAACGACGCTCAGCTGGGCCGTCACCGGCAGCAGGCCGTCGTGGTGGAGCACGGCGGCGAGCTCCCGGTCGAGGTACTCCGTCATCGGGCGGGCGCCGTAGCACCGGAACCACATCTGCGCCGTCACGTGGTCCCCGGCCGCGGTGGCCACGGTGAAATCTTGGTACCGACCGACGTCGAACGGCGGGAGGTAACCCAGCGGGCTCCCCGTGACGAGCCGCACCCCGCGGGCGGTAAGTTGCTCACGCACGCTCGCCCGGACCTCGGGAAGGTAGTCGCCGGCCATGAGGATGTCCGGCTCCTGCTCCACGATCGTCACGCCGAGCCCTGGAAAGGCGCTGGTCAGCTCGCCGGCGAGCTCGACGCCCACCGGTCCGCCGCCGACGAGCAGCACGTTCTCGCAACGGGCGAGCTCGGCGCGCATCCGTTCCAGCCGAGCGGTCGCCACGGCAGTGTGGTTCTCGAGGAACTTCGCCGGAAATGGGTAACCGGTGCCGGTGGCCAGCACGAGGACGTCGGCCGTGATCTCCTCCGTCGCCGAGAGGCGCACCCGGCCCGGGGAGACGAGGCGCGCCCAGTCGTGGACGACCCGGCCGTGCTCGAGGAGCGACTCGTACGGGTAGAAGACCCGCTGCTGCCACGCCGGGTCGACGACAGCCCGCAGCGTCGCAGAGGCGTGCACGAACGCATCCTTGGGCTCGACGAGGACGACGTCGACCTCGCCGTCGAGCTCCTTGGCGACGGCGGTCCCGCCGTACCCGCCACCGACGACGACGACACGCATCTGGCTCCCCTTCCGCTACGGGCGACTCATCCGATTATCACCATCGTGGCCGAGAAAAATCGGACAGTGTGGTGAAGGCCGCAGTTTCTGCGCTGCATATTCGCGGTGCCCGACAGGTCGTATGTCTACGAACAATTAGATACGATCGGACGGCGCACCACCGCGCCGACGACCGTGGCAAAGGAGACTCAGTGTTGAGGTTCGGGTACAAGGCATCATCGGAGCAGTTCGGTCCGTCGGAGCTGGTCGACTACGTCGTCCTCGCCGAGCAGGCGGGGTTCGAGTCGGCGTTCATCTCCGACCACTTCCAGCCGTGGCGTCATGACGGTGGGCACGCGCCGGCGGCACTGCCGTGGCTCGGCGCGGTCGGCGCGCGCACCGAACGGATCGTGCTGGGCACCTCGGTGCTCACCCCGACGTTCCGCTACCACCCGGCGATGATCGCGCAGGCGTTCGCCACCCTCGGCTGCCTCTTCCCCGGGCGCGTCATCCTCGGCGTCGGCACCGGCGAGTCGCTCAACGAGAGCGCGCTGGGCCTCGAGTGGCCGGCCGGCAAGGAGCGCCTCGCCCGGCTGCGGGAGGCCGTCGCGCTCATCCGCCGGCTGTGGACCGAGGAGCGGGTGGACTTCGAGGGCACGTACTACCGCACCGAGAAGGCCACCATCTACGACCGGCCGGAGCAGCAGGTGCCGATCTACATCGGCGCCTCCGGCCCGATCGCCACCCGCTATGTCGGCAGCGAGGCGGACGGCTTCATCACCACGTCCGGCAAGGCCCCGGAGCTGTACACCGACAAGCTGTTGCCGGCGCTGCGCGAGGGCACCGAGCGGGCGGGACGTACGGTGGCCGACCTCGACCTCATGATGGAGGTCAAGGTGTCGTTCGACCCGGACCGGCAGCGGGCGCTGGAAGATTGCCGGCACTGGGCGGCGCTGGCGCTCTCGCCCGAGGAGAAGGTCGGTGTCGAGGACCCCATCGAGATGCAGCGGTTGTCCGACGCACTGCCGCTGGAGCGTGCCGCCTCGCGGTGGATCGTCTCGGACGACCCCGACGAGCACGTCGAGAAGATCCGCACCTACATCGACCTCGGCTTCAAGCACCTCGTCTTCCACGCCCCCGGGCCTGACCAGGCGCGCTTCATCGAGCTCTACGGCGAAGAGGTGCTGCCTCGGCTGCGTCGCCTCACCGCGGACCGGTGACCGCCACGGCGGCAGACCTGCTGCGGCTGGACGACGAGCTCAGCACCGCCGAGCTGGCGGTGCGTGCAGCGGTCCGGGAGTTCGTGGACCGGCGGATCCGGCCGAACATCGCCCGCTGGTACGAGGACGCCCGCTTCCCGCGCGAGCTCGTACCGGAGATGGCATCGCTCGGGCTCCTCGGGATGCACCTGGAGGGCCACGGCTGCGCCGGCCGGTCCGCCGTCGAGTACGGCCTGGCGATGCAGGAGCTCGAGGCCGGGGACTCCGGGATCCGGACCTTCGTCTCCGTCCAGGGATCGCTGGCGATGACGGCGATCGCCACCTGGGGGTCGGCCGAGCAGAAGCAGCGGTGGCTGCCGGGCATGGCCGCCGGTGAGCTCATCGGCTGCTTCGGGCTGACCGAGCCCGGGGCCGGCTCCGACCCGTCCCGGATGGCGACCACGGCCACCGTCGACGGCGACTCCTGGGTGCTCCGCGGCGCCAAGCGCTGGATCGGGCTGGCGTCGATCGCGGACGTCGCGGTCATCTGGGCGAGGGCGACGGGCGCCGACGGCGTCACCAGCGTGCGCGGCTTCCTCGTCCCGACCGGCACCCCGGGCTTCACCGCGACGGTGATCGAGCCCAAGCTCTCGATGCGCGCCTCGGTGCAGTGCGACATCGAGCTCGTCGACGTCCGCCTGCCGCTGGACGCGGTGCTGCCGCTGAGCGAGGGCCTGCGCGCGCCCTTCAGCTGCCTCAACGAGGCCCGCTACGGCATCGTCTGGGGCGTGCTCGGTGCCGCCCGCGACAGCTTCGACGCCGCGCTGGCCTATGCGCAGCAGCGGGTCCAGTTCGACAAGCCGCTGGCAGCGTTCCAGCTCACCCAGGACAAGCTGGTGCGGATGGCGCTGGGGATCGCCCAGGGCCAGTTGCTCGCGCTGCGCCTGGGGCGGCTCAAGGACGCCGGCACCCTCGAGCACCACATGATCTCGGTGGGCAAGCTCAACAACTGCCGGGTGGCGATCGACGTCGCACGGGAGGCCCGCACCATCCTCGGCGGCAACGGCATCACGCTCGACCACTCACCGCTGCGCCACGCCGCCAACCTGGAGTCGGTGCGCACCTACGAGGGCACCGACGAGGTCCACACCCTTGTCCTCGGCCAGCGCATCACCGGCCACGCCGCCTTCCGCTGACCCAGCGCCCGGGCCGCGTGGACGCCCGCGCGCCCGCCCCACCCGCACGTGCCTCCCCATGCGCGCGCCTCCCCCCTCCCGCGCGCCCCGCGCCCCGCGCGCCGCGCGCCGCGCCCGCGCGCCGCGCGCCCTGCGCCCCGCGCGTGAGGATCGGGGGTTGGGATCATGGATCGGGGGGTCCACCGCGGCCGGCTGAGCCGAACCCCCGGTCCACCGGCGGCCCGGGGGCGCGGGTGGTGTCTCAGCCGGTGTGGACCTGGGCCAGCAGCTCGTCGGGGCTGATCCCCAGTTCGGCGGCGGCCGCGTCGCGGGACGCGGCGCTCTGGCGGCCGTAGAGCTCGAACGGGTCGTTGAGCTCGCGCCCGATGGCACCGGACATCCAGTCGGCGTCGCGGGCCACGCCCTCTTGGCTGACGTCCTTGGCGCCGTCGTCGGTGAGGTTGGACTGGAAGATGCCCGCCGCCGAGCGCGGCAGGAAGTCCTCGTAGACGATCGGCTCGGGCACCGCGGTGCCGCCGGCGACGGCGTAGGTGAAGTAGCCCAGGCCGCGCGCGGCGAGCTCCGCCTCGGTGGTCGGGAAGTCGCGGCGCCACACCTCGCGGTTGATCTCCTGGCGCGCCGCGGCGTCCAGGCCTGCCGAGCGCTCGTCCACCTCGGCCACCGCCCGGTCGTAGATGGCGCGCCCCTCGCGGGTGAGCGCGATGCCGCGCGCCTCGACCTCACCGAACCGCACCCGCAGCGAGGACGTCTCCACCGTGCCGTCGGGCATCCGGAACGCCCGCGGCTCGGCCAGCGCCCGGAAGGACGTCTGGCGCAGCAGCACGTCGGGCCCCTCCCACCGCGGCGGGCCTTGGATGTCGTCGATCATGGTGATGCCGCGGTCCTCCATCCGGGTGTAGAGGTCGTCGATGTCCAGCACCCGGGGGGTGAGGTGGTTGATGTGGGTGCTCGGCACCCCACCGATGTCCGCGGCGACGGCGGACACCGCTTCGAGCTCGTCGTACCAGGCCCGGTCGACCGGCTCGCGGGACAGCTCGAACGCGGCGGTGGCCAGCTGTAGGAACCGTTCGGCGTCCGCGGCGGGCAGCCCGCCGTCGGCCTCGGCCCGCTCGGCGATCGCGATGAGCTCGGGCGGGAAGATCTCGCGGGCGTCGAGGAAGCTCTCCAGCCGTCGCTGGAGGTCGGCGGAGAAGAACCGCCGGTCCGAGGGCGTGAGCATGGAGGTGAAGACCCGGAACGGGTTGCGGGCCAGCTCATCGGCGTCGAGCGGCCGGAACGCGGTCGAGATGACCGGTATGGCGGCGCTGGTGGCTGCCTCGCGCAGGTCGTAGAAGCCCACCGGGAACATCCCCATCGCGCCGAAGATCTTGGCCACCTGGGCCATCTCGCGCGGGGTGCCGAGCCGGATCGCGCCGTGACGCTCGGCGGTGACCCGGTCGATGCTGCCGAGCCGCTCGGCGTCGGTGCCGATCCGGGCCACGACGTCGGCGTTGACCGCGTGGGACACCTCGAGGAGGCTCGTGTAGGCAGGCACCTCCGTGCCGTACATGTCGGAAAGGCTGCGCGCGAACGCAGCGCGGAGCTGCCAGGGGAGGACGTCGGTCATCGGTCGCCTTCTTTCGGTGTGTCGGACGGGTGTGCGGCTAGACGAGGGCGGGGGACAGTGCGCGCCAGGTGGCGGCCTGCCGGGGTGGCGGGGTCTGCTCGCTGCGGCCGTCGACGAGGGGCACCCCATCGACCATGACCGTCGCGATGCCGGGCAGGTCGCCCAGCGCGAAGCACTCGAGCGCGTCGGCGCCGTCGGACCCAGTGATGGGCCCGAGCAGCACGAGGTCCGCCGGGCGGCCGGGGGCCAGCACCCCGACGTCGAGGCCGTGCGCCCGGGCGGTGGAGCCGGTGGCCGCGGCGACGGCGTCGGCGGGGTCCACCCCGCACATCGAGGCAAGCATGCAGATGTTGCGCAGCATGCCGCGGGGGATGACGCCGGTCCCACCAGGGGTGTCGGTCCCCAGCGTGAGTCGGGAGAGTGCGTCGCGGGCGATCAGCTCCTCGGCGACGAGTGCGGTGGCCCGGTAGTTCATCGAGCTGCACACCTCGAGCGCGGTCTCCGGGAGGTGCTCGACGACCTGCCGGATGTCGGCGTCGGGCATCGGGATGGGACCGCCGGAGATGTGCCCGACGATGTCCGGGCCGATCGCGGCGACGATGTCGAAGCCGGCGACCCGGCTGGAGCCCGACCGTGACACCCCGCCGGAATGCATCTTGACCGTGATGCCCCGCTCGCGGCACCACTGCAGGTACTGCACGGCCTCGCCGGAGTCGAGCAGGTTCCAGTCGTAGAAGATGAACTTCGCCTGGGTGACCCCCTCGGCAGCGAGTCGGTCGAAGTGCTCCTCGGTCATCCCCGGGACGAGCAAGATCGTGCCGGCGACGGCCTTGACGCCCGACGGGCGCATCCGGGCGGTGGTGTGCCGCGACACGGTGGCGATCGCCATCACCAGCTCGGGGGTGAGGGCGGTGAAGTCGAGGCCGGGGATGTGCAGCTCGCCCGCCGAGACCATCGACGTCGTGCCGCCGTGGAGGTAGTTGTGGTACCAGCCGATGGCGTTCTGGGCGGGCGTCCACTCACCGAAGGTCGGGTGGACGTGGCCGTCGACGAGCCCGGGGATGGCGGTGAGGCCGCCGGCGTCGAGCACCCGGTCGGGAGAGGTGACGTCGACGCCGATGCCAGCGACCACCCCGTCCTCGATGAGCAGGTTGGTGTCCCGCACCGCCGGCGTGCCGAGCTCGCCGGTCACCAGGGTGCCGATGGATTCGATGAGGATCTTCATGTCTGGTCTCTTCCGTGATCGTTCATGGAGCGGTGCGGCCACATGACCGACCTGTCGGGTACGTGGTCACGCCGATCGGCGCAGGGACCGGCCGAGGGACCAGCCGAACATCACGCCGGCGAGCGCGACCGCGGCGATCGGCGCGACGGGACGCGACCACCGGCGGGTGCCGCCAGCAGGTGCGGCGGGGGTCGCCGGCCGCGCCGGTGCCCCGCCCGGTGCGGCGGTGCGCGACTCGACGAGAGCGCTCATCCGCTTGGCTACCTGCTTGACGATCCGGCCGGAGACCTGCGTGATCAGCCCCGAACCGAACTGGGCGACCTTGCCGCCGAGCTGCATGGTGGTGGCGATGGTGATCGTGGTGCCCACCGGTGAGGGGTCGGCCGAGACGACCATCGTCGCCTCCACGGTGCCCTGACCGGCGGCGTCCTCGGCGCGGATCTGCACCCGCATGCGATGGCTGACGTCGTCACGCTCGACGACGGTGGCGGTCCCACCCATCCCCATGGAGATCGGGCCGACCTTGATCGATACCCGGCCGTGGTAGCTGTCGCCGTCGCGGGACTCGATGACTGCACCGGGCAGGCAGCTGGCGACCTGTTCCATGTCGCCCACGGTCTGCCAGGCCGTCGCCGGCTCGGCCGCCACGTCGAACGTGTTGATGAGTTCCATGCTGCGCCTTCTGATATTCGTACGAACACGAATGAGTCGCGTGTCCGGCGTCTGCTCGACGTCGAGGGGTCCGGTGGAGCGGCGCGCGGCCGATCCGTGTCCGTCAAGGTACCGCAGGTCGCGGAATATGGGAACACCAGCGCGGTGCGTCGGCGGTTCCGTCACTCGGCACGTTGCATCCATCCGGGTGAGATGCCAGGGTGCTGGTTGTACGTGCACCGACAGGTTGCTCGGGCGGCTCGCCTCGGCTACCGTCCGGAGCCGGCCTAACAGACCACAAAGGGGTAGCGACTGTGCTGAGCAAGGGGATCGGGCTCTTTCCGACGGAGCCCATCGACGTCATGCGTTCGTACGTGCAGCTGTGCGAAGAGCTGGACTACGACAGTGTGTGGTTCGGCGACTCGCAGAACATCTGGCGGGAGTCCGGGCTCGCGATGGGCGCGGCCGCCGTCGGTACCGAGAAGATCCACTTCGGCACCGGGGTGACCAACGCATCCACCCGCCACCTGTCGGTGCTCGCCTCGTTCTGGGCGTCGCTGAACGAGTACACCGGCGGCCGGGCGCGGCTGGGCATCGGTACCGGCGACTCGTCGCTGCGCACCATGGGTCTCAAGCCGCAGAAGCTTGCCGAGCTGGAGAAGAGCGTCGCTGACCTCCGCACCCTCTTCCGGGGCGGCGAGGTCGCGGAGGAGACCAGCGGCGCCGCGTTCCGGCTCAGCTGGATGACCGAACCGCAGGAGGTGCCGATCTACATCGCCGCCTCCGCGCCGAAGATCCTCAAGATGTCCGGCCGGATCGCCGACGGCGTCGTCGTCCTCGTCGGGACCGCTCCGGAGTTCATCGAGGCGGCACTGAAGACGATCGAGTCCGGCGCCAAGGAGGCCGGCAAGTCGCTGTCCGACGTGCACATCGTGCTCTGGACGCCGACCGCCATCAACGAGGACAGCACCGAGGCCCGCGACCTCGTGCGCGCCCACGTCTCCCGGGTGGCGATCCGCCCCCTGCCGGCGCCGATCGACCCGTCGCTGCAGGCGGCGGTGGACCGGATCAAGGAGACCTACAACTACTACGAGCACATGGACACCGAGGCGGCCCACGCCGACCTCGTGCCGGACGAGCTCGTCGACCTCTTCGCCCTCGCCGGCACTCCCGACGAGTGCGCCGAGCGACTCCGGGCGATCAAGGGCCTCGGCGTCGACCAGGTCTCCATCGTGCCATTCGTGCGCCCTGGGCAGAGCAAGGAGCCCACGATCCGCACGTTCTCCGAGATCATGGACAGCCTCTGATGGCTGCCGCCGCGGAGTCGAGCTTTCCGCCGCCGGGCAGTGCGGTGGCCGGGGCGCCACCGCCGCTGCGGCGGCAGGCCGCCGTGCCGGCCGTTGACGCCCCGGCCCCGGGACCGCCCGCCAGGCCTGGTGGCGCGGCGGTGGCGGTCGCCCCGGCGCCGCCAAGCGGCCGTGACGAGCGCCTGCCGGCCGCGCTGGCGGCGGCCGGCCTGGTGGGCGCCGCGGTGGGCCTCTGGCTGGAGCGGCGGTGGTGGCGATGACCTCCGACCCGACGATCTCCGAGGCGGTCGCCACCGCCGGGGCCCCCACGCCGCGCGCCGCCTACTCCCAGGCGCTCCGGCGCGGACCGTTTCTCTTCCTCTCCGGGCAGGTGGGGACCGACCCGCGCACCGGGCAGCTGGTGAGCGCGGACGTCGGTGACCAGACCCGCCAGACCCTCGCCAACCTCGAGGCCGTCCTCACCGCTGCGGGCGGGTCGTGGTCCGACGTCGTCTCGATGCGGGTGTACCTCGTCGACCAGGCGGACTACCGGGCGATGAACGCGGTGTACGACGCCGTGGTGGTCGCCCCGTACCCGGCGCGGACGACGATCTACTGCGGCCTCAACCCGGGCAACCGGGTGGAGATTGACGCCGTCGCCATGCGACCCGAGCAGGGACGTTCGACGACCGACCAATAGTTGTTTGGAGGCGTACCATCTTCCTTCGGCGCTCGCTGCCATCCGCGGCCAGCCGTCAACCCGCGTCCGTCGCGGCGAATGCCAGAGTATAGATAGAGGATTCCGGCACCAAGGGCATCCTTGACAAACGCTCGAACATCCCCAAGTCTTCTCCGGAAGTACTTTCGACACATACAGTCTCGGACGCCCATCGACGGGCTGTTCACTGGAGGAAATCGCAATGACGCGCATGTCACGCTTGAAGTCTGTCGCCACCATCGGCGCGCTCGGCGCCCTCGTCGTCTCGCTGGCGGCCTGCTCGGCCGAGGACGCCGGTGCCGAGGAGACCGACACCCTGACCATCTCCGCTACCGGTGTCGACAGCCTGCCGTTCATGGCGATGCTCCAGGCGGGCATCGACAAGGGCTGGTTCGAGGAGGAGGGCGTGGAGGTCTCGCTCTACTCGGCCAGCGGTGGCGGCAACACGCTGCGGGTGGTCACCAGCGGCGACGCCGACATGGCGATCTCGGGCAACACCTCCATCGTGCTGGCCAGCCAGCAGGCGGACTCCAACCTCACGATCATCGCGCCGTGGTTCCAGGTCAACGACTTCTCGTGGATCGCGCCCGCGGGCACTGAGCTCACCGAGGGCTCGGTCCTCGGCTTCAGCTCGGCCGGCTCCTCCACCGAGCTCATCACCAAGAACATCGAGGCCGAGCTCGACGGCATCACGACACAGGCCGTCGGCGGCACCGGTGACAACTGGACCGCCGCCCGTGCCGGCCAGATCACCGCCGGCTGGGCGATGCAGCCGTTCATCGCCGACAAGGTGATGAACGACGGTGCCGAGGTCGTGCTCAACTCGCGCGACATCATCGGCGACATGCCGGCCGACCTGGTGGCCGTCAATGACGACTACGCCGAGACCAACCCGGAGAACCTTCGGGCATTCTTCCGCGCCGTCGAGCGGCTCAACGCGTGGATCGTCAGCGACCCGGGGGGGGGGGCCGCCCACCCGGCACCCCCGCTCCGTGTGTCCCGGCGGCCGCGGCCGCCGACCTGGCACCCCTGCTCAGTGTGTCCGAGGAGGTCATGGTCGAGGCCCTGGCGCAGACCCCGGACCTCGACCAGGCCTACTCCCTCACGGTCGACGCCGACACGCTGGACAACCTCTCCGAGCTCATGGTCACCGCCGGGCAGATCGGAGAGCCGATCGACTGGGCGACGGCGCTCGACCAGCAGTACCTCCCCGAGGGCGCCCAGACCGACCTGTAACGACCACTGAACGATCGGAAGGCCGACAAGACATGACTGATGCCGGAATCAAGATCACCGATGTTGGGGTGAAGTTCCCCTCCTCCCGCGGAACCGTCACCGCCGTCGAGAACGTCACGCAGGACATCCCGGAGTCGAGCTTCGTCTCGATCGTGGGGCCGAGCGGTTGCGGGAAGTCCACCCTGCTGTCGGTGATCGCCGGACTTCAGAAGCCCACGTCCGGCGGGGTGAGCATCCACGGCCGCCCGGTCACCGGGCCCGACCGCAACATCGGGTTCGTCTTCCAGGAGGACTCGACCCTGCCGTGGCGCGACGTCGCGGAGAACGTCAGCTTCGCCATGCAGATGGGTGGGGTGCGCCGCGAGGAGCAGAAGCGCCGGGCGCAGCAGGCGATCGACCTCGTCGGCCTCACCGGCTTCGAGCACGCCTACCCGGCGACGCTGTCGGGCGGCATGCGCCAGCGCGTCGCGCTGGCCCGGACGCTGGCGCTGGAGCCGAACGTCGTGCTCATGGACGAGCCATTCGCCGCGCTGGACCAGCAGACCCGCATCTTCCTCGGCGCCGAGGTCCGCCAGATCTGGGCCCGTACCCACCAGACCATCGTCTTCGTCACGCACGACATCAGCGAGGCCATCCTGCTGTCCCAGCAGGTCTGGGTGATGTCCTACCGGCCGGGCACCATCATCGACGTCATCGACGTCGACCTGCCCGCGGAGCGTGACGCCTCCATCGTCTCGACGCACGAGTTCAACGAGCTCCACAACCGGATCTGGTCCTCGCTGCAGGAAGAGTCGATGCGCGGCTTCCAGCAGGAGGAGAAGTCGGCATGAGTGCGAGCACCGCGGCGCCGCCGCGTCAACGCATCGATCCACGCAACCCCAAGGTCAGCGTGGTCGGCACGGCGGTCGTCGTCATCCTCGTCGGCCTCCTGCTCGAGGTCGGTGCACGCGCCGAGTGGTGGAGCGTCGTCCCGCCGGTGACGACGATGTTCGAGGGCGTCATCGGCCTCCTCGACGATCCGCAGTTCTGGGACGACGCCGCGCGGACCGGCCTGGAGGTCGCCGTCTCGCTGGTGTTCGGCGCGCTCTTCGGGCTGCTCGCGGGGATCCTGTTCTGGAAGGTGCCCGGCGTCGGGCGCGCCTTCGAGCCGTACCTGGTCGCGCTGTACGCGGTGCCGCTGGCGCTGTTCTACCCGTTCATGATCGTGCTCGTCGGCATCAATGTGTGGTCGGTGATCATCCTCGCCACCTTGATGGCAGCGATCCCGATGGCGCTGAACACCAATGTCGGCCTGTCGACGATGCGCCCCGTCTACACCAAGCTGGGCAAGTCGCTGGGCCTCAACCAGCGCCAGATGATGTTCTCCGTCGCGCTGCCGGCCGCGGGTCCCTACCTCGTCGCCGGCCTGCGGATGTCCCTCGTCTACGCCCTCATCGGCTGCGTGGCGATGGAGTTCGTCACCGCCCAGGCCGGCCTGGGGTACCGCATCCGGTACCTCTACGAGATCTTCGACGACAACGCCATGTACTCCTACATCGTCGTGGTCCTGCTGATCTCGACCGCCCTGACTGTCCTGCTCGGCGTGGTCGAGCGGCTGATCCTCCGAGGACGGATTAAGTGATGAGCACTCCTGACGTCGCCGTGACCCGCTCGCGCAGCTGGTCCTTCCCCCGACTCACCCTCCCCCGCAGCGGCATGCTTGGGCCGGCGGTGCTCGCCGTCGCCGTGGTGGCGGTGTGGCAGCTGTCCTCCGGGCTGGTGTTCGTCATCCCGTCGCCGGCCGACACCATCGCCGAGCTGGGCGCGAGCCTCTCCGACGCGGCCTACCGGATCGACCTCGCCAGGACGGCGGTGGCCACCCTCCAGGCCTTCGCCATGGGCGCCGGCATCGGGTTCGTGCTCGGGCTGGTCATCGGGTTCTCGGACTGGGCCAAGGCCCTGTTCGAGCCGCTGCTCATCGCCTTCAACGGCATCCCGAAGATCGTGCTCTACCCGGTGCTCCTGCAGCTGTTCAGCCTCAGCGGCGGCAAGGTCGCGATGGGGGTGCTGTTCGCGCTCTTCCCGGTGTTCGTCAACGTCGCCACCGGGGTGCGCGAGCTGCCGCGGGTGTACTGGAAGCTGGCGCTGTCCACGCAGGCCTCGCGCATGCAGCAGCTCATCCACATCGTTCTCCCGGGAATCCGCAAGCCGCTGCTCACCGGCGTGCGGCTGTCGGTGAGCCTGGCGATGTCCGGCGTGGTGCTGTCGGAGTTCTTCGCGACCGACCGCGGCCTCGGCCGCGTGGTCCTGCAGGCCTTCAGCCATGCGGAATACGCCACGATGGTCGCGACCCTGCTGCTGCTCGTCGCCACCTCGTTCATCATCTCCGTCGCGCTGTGGAACCTGGAGAAGAAGGTCCGGTGACCACAGACGGCTCCCCGCTCGTCGGCCGCTCCGTGCGCCGTCGGGAGGACCTGCGCTTCCTCACCGGCCAGGGCCGGTACCTCGCGGACGGGACGGCCGGCGCCCACCAGGTGGCGTTCGTCCGGTCCCGGGAGGCCGCGGCGCGCATCCACGGCATCGACGTGGCGGCGGCGCTGACCGTTCCCGGGGTCGTCGCGGTGCTCACCGTGGCGGACCTCGGGCTGGCGATGAACCGGATCGAGGTCCTCACCCGGCCCTCGCCGGAGTTCTCCGAGGCAGCGGGCTTCGAGATGTTCCCGCAGGAGATCCCGGTGCTCGCCGACGGGTACGTGACGTACGTCGGCCAGCCGATCGCGGTGGTCGTCGCGCGGGACCGCTACAGCGCCGAGGACGGCGTCGAGCGGGTGCGGGTGAGCTACGAGCCGGTGCCGGCGGTGGTCGACGCCGAGGAGGCGTTGCAGCCCGGCAGCCCCACGGTCCACTCCGGCATGTCGGACAACGAGGCCGGCCGGCTGGCGATCGAGTTCGGTCCTGGCGAGCTGCCGGCGGACGCCGTCACCGTCGAGGGCCGGTACCGGATGGGCCGGCACGGCGCGGTCCCGATGGAGACGCGGGGCGTCCACGCCCGGTACGACCCCCAGCGGGAGCGGATCGAGCTGCGGACCTCCACCCAGATCCCGCACATGGTGCGACAGGCGGTCTGCGGCGCGCTGGGCGTAGGTGTCGACGCGATCCACGTCGCCGTGCCCGACGTCGGCGGCGGCTTCGGCTCCAAGGCCAACGTGTACGCCGAGGAGGTCGCGCTCGCCGCGGTCGCCCGGCGCACCGGCACCGAGGTGGTGTGGGTCGAGGACCGGCAGGAGAACCTCACGGCTGCCGCCCAGGGCCGCGACCAGGTCCACGACACCCGGCTGAGCGTCGATCCCGAGGGCCGCATCCTGCGGTGGGAGGACGACTTCGTCGTCAACATCGGTTCCGGCAGCCTGTGGGTCGGCGGCATCGTGGCGAACACCGGGATCCACCTGCTCGGCCCCTACCGGGTGCCGGCGGCGCGGATCACCGGCCGGGCGGCGATGACCAACAAGTGCATCGTCGCGCAGTACCGCGGCGCCGGCCGGCCGGAGGCGGCCTTCGCGCTCGAGCGCAGCCTCGACGCCGCCGCCACCGCACTGGGGATCACGCCGGAGGAGATCCGGCGGCGCAACCTCCTCCGCGCCGAGGACATGCCCTACGAGCGCCCGCTGCCCTACCGTGACGGCGTCCCCGTCGCCTACGACGGCGGCGACTACCTCGCCTGCCTCGAGGCCGTCCTGGAGATGCTGCCCCGCTCGCGCACCGCGACCTACGCCGCTGCGCACCCCGAGCTCGAGATCGGCTACGGGGTGGGCAGCTACATCGAGGCCACCGGTCGTGGCCCCTGGGAGGCGGCGCGGATCCGGCTGGACCCCACCGGGCGGTTCGTCGTGGTCACCGGCGCCGCCTCGGCGGGGATGTCCCACGAGACCTCGTTCGCGCAGGTCGCGGCCGACTCCCTCGAGGTCGCGTTCGACCAGGTGAGCTACGCGCGGGCGGACACCGACCTCGTCGAGTTCGGTGTCGGCTCCTTCGCCAGCCGGTCGGCGGTCCTCGCCGGGTCCGCCGTGCACCTCGCCGGCCAGGAGCTCGTCGCCCGGGCGAGCGCCGTCGTGGCCGAGCTCGCCGGCGTGCCCGTCGACGACGTCGCCTACCGGGCGGGGACCTTCACCGCTGCCGCGGCGTCGATGACGTGGCCGGAGCTGGCGGCAGCACTTGCGCCCGGCGGCGCGGGGGAGAACCTCGCCGCCCGGCTGGACGTCATGCACGTCTACCGGCCGCGGACCGTCACCTGGACGATGGGCGTCCACGCGGCGATCGTCGGGGTCGAGCCGACGAGCGGCGTCGTGCGGGTGCTCGACTACGCCGTCGCCCACGAGGGCGGCGCGGAGATCAATCCGATCGTCGTCGCCGGCCAGATCGCCGGCGGTGTGGCGCAGGGCATCGGCGGCGCGCTGACCGAGGAGTTCGCCTACGCCGCCGACGGGCAGCCGCTGTCCACCACCTTCCTCTCGTACCAGGTCCCGGGCATCCACGCCGTGCCCCGCGTGCAGATCCGGCACCTCGCGGTCGACACCCCGGAGAACCCCATCGGCGTCCGAGGCGCGGGGGAGAGCGGCACCATCGCCGCCTACCCGACTCTCGCCGCCGCCGTGGACGACGCCGTCGGCGCCGGCTGCCACGTCCGGACCACGCCCGTGTCGGCGGCCGAGGTCCGCCGTGCCCTACGCGCGAGGAGCACGACATGAAGCCCGCCCCCTTCCGGTACCTGCGCGCGGACTCGGTCACGGCGGCGCTCGAGGCGCTGCGGGAGCCCGACGCCAAGGCGCTCGCCGGCGGACAGAACCTGCTGACGCTGATGAACATGCGCCTGGCCCGGCCGAGCCTCGTCGTCGACCTCGGCAACCTGCGTGAGCTCGCCCGGTCCTTCGACGACGACGGTCAGGTCCACCTGGGCGCCATGCTCACCCACCGTGAGCTCATCGAGCACCCGACGCTCGCCGAGCGTCACCCCGTCGTCGGGCAGATGGCCTCGCAGATCGGCCACGTGGCGATCCGCAACCGCGGCACCCTCGGTGGCGCGCTGGCCCACGCCGACCCGGCCGGTGAGCTGCCCGCCGCGATGGTGCTCCTCGGCGCGACCTTCCACGCCGAGTCCCACGAGCGCGGCCGGCGGACCATCGCCGCCGAGGAGTTCTTCGAGGGGCACTACGAGACGGCGCTCGAGCCCGACGAGCTGCTCACCTGGATCACGGTGCCCGACCGGGCGCCGCGGACCGGCTGGGGCTTCGTCGAGCACGCGGCCAGCCCCGGCGAGTACGCGATCGCCGGCGCCGGGGCGCACGTCACGGTGGCGGACGACGGCGCCGTGACGCAACTGCGCGCGGCGATGCTCAGCGTCGGCGAGACCCCGGTGCTCATCGAGCCGCCCGCCACCGAGCTGCCCCGGCTGCCCGAGACGGCCGGCTGGGAGCCCTGGGCCCGGGCGGCGACCGCCGATCTCGAGCCCGGTGCCGACGACGTCGACTACGTCCGGGACGTGGCGGCCGGAGTACTCGCGCAGGCGGTGGCACAGGCCCGTGCCCGGGCAACGGACGAGCTGAAGGAGTGGTCATGACCGAGCTGTCGAACGGTACCGAGGTCGAGGTCGTCACGACCGTCAACGGCGCGAAGGTCCAGCAGGCGGTGCCCGCGCGGCTCAGCCTCGCCGACTTCCTCCGCGACCGGCTCGGGCTCACTGGCACCCATCTCGGCTGCGAGCAGGGCGTCTGCGGCGCCTGCACGATCCTCGTGGACGGCAGCTCGGTGCGCTCGTGCCTCATGCTCGCCGCGCAGGCCGACGGCCGGGAGGTCACCACGATCGAGGGCCTCGACGACGACGAGCACGCGGTGCGGCTGCGTGAGTCGCTCAGCCGCCACCACGGCCTGCAGTGCGGGTTCTGCACTCCGGGCGTGGTCGTCGCGGCCTGCGAGCTGCTCGGCAGCTGCTCCCGGGCGCCATCGGAGGCGGACGTGCGCTCGGCGCTGTCGGGCAACCTGTGCCGCTGCACCGGGTACAGCGGCATCGTCGATGCCGTGATGGAAGCGGGACAGAGCACGGACCGTTGAGCGGTGTGGCAACGCCTCCGCAGCGGCCTGGCGCGGGCCGGGGCCGCGGCCGGGCGGCGCGCCCCGTTCCGGGCGGTGCAGGCGGACACCTGGACGATGAGTGCCGTCCTCGGTCTCGCGGTCGGCGGGGCGCTGCTCCTCGGGCTGCGGACCGGTGCGACCGACCCGGCCGGCCGGTTCGTGCTGGCGATGATCCTCGTGGCGCTGCCGAGCATCCCCACGGCACCGTCCGCGGCGGCCCGGACACTGCTCACCAGGACCGGCGCGGTGGTGGCTGCGTCGCTCCTCGCCTCGGCGACCGGGGGCGACGAGCGGGCGGTGGCGCTGGGCATCGTCGCGGCAGCGGCGGTGGGCTTCACGGTGCCGCTCATCGGGTCGACGGCGGCACTCGCGCTGCTCATGCTCGGCCTGCGGGTGGCCACCGTCCCCGGCTCGACGCCGGTCCCGGGCCTGTGGGAGCTGGCCGGTGCCGGCGTCGTCGCCGTGGCGACGGTACTCACCCGGCTCGGCCGGCCGGGGCCGATCGTGCCCGTGCTGCCGCCGTCGCCCGACGCGGAGCGTGCGTGGACGCTGCGCCGGGTGGTGGCCGTCGCCCTCGCCGTGCTGCTGGCTGCAGCGTCCCCGCTGGGCGTCTACGGCGGCCACTGGCTGATCACCGCGGTGCTGCTGTCGGTCCGGCCGACCCCGGCCGCGACCCGGCTGCGGCTCGCCCAGCGGCTGCTCGGCAACACCGTCGCGGCAGTGCTGGTCGCGGTCCTCATGGGGGTGGGGGCCGGCGCGGTGACGCTCGCCGGCGTCGTCGCGGTACTCACGGTGCTCGCGTTCGCGCTGCGCCCGGTGAGCTACCTGTGGTGGGCGGTGACCGCGCCGCCGGTGCTGCTCATCGTCGGGGACTTCCCGGCGACGCACAACTGGTACGAGGGGATGGTGCGGGTGGCCCTCAACGTCGTTGGTGCGGTCATCGTGCTGCTCGTCTGCCACCCGCCGCCGGCCCGGCCCCGGCGGGGGCTGTGATGTGACCGTGCCTATCGCCAGGTATATAGGCACCGACTGTGAAAAAGTGTTGTCCAGCGAACGAGAGAGCAAGCCATGACCGGCACCGAGATCCGCGAGGGGGGCGTCATCGCCGACGACGTCCGCGACTACGACCTGCAGTCGAACATCGGCTACCTGCTGCGGCGCGCCCACCAGGTGGGTTCGGCGGCGTTCCTGCACGCCGATGACACCGCGTTGTCGGTGATCCAGTTCGCCACCCTCGCCAGCCTCATCACGTCCGGGCCCGACTCGCAGAACAGCCTGGGCCGCAGTGTCGGCTCGGACGCCGCGACGATGACCGGGATCGTCCAGCGCCTCAGCCGCCGCGGCCTTGTCGAGATCCACGCGGACCCTCTTGACCGGCGGATGAAGACGATCTCGATCACCGCCGAGGGGCGCGCGGTCTACGAGCGTGGGGCGCGGGCCTCGCTCGCGTCGAGCGAGGAGCTCCTCGCGCCGTTCAGCCCCGGCGAGCGGATCATGCTCATCGAGATGCTGCAGCGGATCATCTCTGCCGAGGACCGCGCGCCTGCCAAGCCGTGACCGGCGCTGAGCGGGCCGTCAGGCGAGAGCCGTGCGGCCGGCCGCCGGTCCTCAGGCGACGACCGCGACCGGCTCGTCGCGGTGGATGGCGCCGTGCAGCGTGCTGAGCGGCAGCCCGCTGCCGCCCCACCGCTGCGCGACGATCTCCGCGACGATCGACAGCGCGGTCTCCTCGGGGGTGCGGCCACCGAGGTCGAGCCCGATCGGTGAGGACAGCCGGGCAAGGGCGGTGCCGGTGACGCCGCGCTCCCGCAGCCGGGCGTCGCGGTCGGCGTGCGCGCCGCGGCTACCCATGACGCCGATGTAGGCAGCGGGGGTCTGCAGCGCCGCCTCGATGAGGGGTACGTCGAACTTCGGGTCGTGGGTGAGGACGCACAGCACCGTCCGCTCGTCGACCGTCGTCTCCCGCAGGTACTCGTGCGGCCACCGCACGACCAGCTCGTCGACGTCGGGGAACCGCTGGCGGGTGGTGAAGACCGGCCGCGCGTCGCAGACCGTGACGTGGAAGCCGACGATGCTGCCCAGCCGGGCGAGTGCGGACGCGAAGTCGATCGCGCCGAAGATGATCATCCGGGCCGGCGGCGCGAACGACTCCACGAACACCGTGACGTCCTCCAGCCGCCCCTCGCCGTGCCGGCCGAGCCGCACGACCTGGTTGCGGCCATGCTCGAGCAGGCCCTCGGCGGCAGCGGCGACGGCGTCCTCCAGTGCTGGCGCGCCGATGCCGTGGGACCGCCTTCCGTCGCGCAGCAGCAGGTGCCGGCCGACGAGGCGGGGGTCGACCGATGCGACCACCGTCGCCACCGCCGCCGGCAAGCGGTTATCGATGGCCGTGGCGACCTGGGCGACATGCGCCGGGTCGACCAGCCGGACGAAGACCTCGATGGTGCCGCCGCAGGTGAGCCCCACCTCGAAGGCATCGTCGTCGCTCACCCCGTAGCGGGCGGTGCGGGGCGGGGCACCGGCCAGCACCTCCTGGCAGATCTCGTACACCGCTGCCTCGACGCAGCCGCCGGAGACGCTGCCCACCACGTCACCGTCGGCGGTGACCGCCATCGCGGCGCCGGGGCCGCGCGGGGCCGAGCGCCACGTCTCCACCACGGTGGCCAGCGCGAACGGCTCGCGCCACGAGCGGACAGCGTCGAGGATGTCCCGCACAGATAACTCCAGTGTCGTCCGAAGGTCGTTCGATGTGATGTGATACCCAGGTCTCGATCATCGCTGACACCTCACGAGATGTCGAGCGACGAACGGACCGATCGACGGCAAAGATGTTCGTGTACATATGACATGGCCGGCCCGTGGCTCGGGCGGTGCACCGCGGCAGCAGGAGGTGGCATGGTCGACGTCGACACCACGGGAGTCGTGCTCGCCGCCGGCGCCGGCACGCGGTACGGCATGCCGAAGATTCTCGTCCCGGCCTGGCTGGACCGCGCCGTCACCGCGCTGCGGGACGGCGGCTGCGCGCCGGTCGCGGTCGTCACCGGCGCCGCCCGGCCGCCGCTGCCCGACGACACCGAGGAGATCCACTGCCCCGACTGGGAGCGCGGCATCGGTGCCTCGCTGCGGGCGGCGCTCATCGCGCTGCAGCCGTGGCCGCAGCGGCTCGTGGTGCACGTCGTCGACTGCCCGGACATCGGCCGGGCCGTCGTGCGGCGGGTGCTCGACGACGTCGGCGA
The DNA here is from genome assembly GCF_036421875.1 of Georgenia sunbinii. Lineage (NCBI taxonomy): Bacteria > Bacillati > Actinomycetota > Actinomycetes > Allobogoriellales > Allobogoriellaceae > Georgenia > Georgenia sunbinii. The sequence goes on from NZ_JAZGOL010000002.1 coordinate 497,629, forward strand.
GGACCTCGGGCGGTCGGTGTTCGACGGACGGCCCGGCCACCCCGTCGTACTGCCACGGCGCCACCTCGCGCCACTGCTGGCCGAGCTGGCCGACGACGACGGCGCCGGCCGCTACCTGCGCGCGCACACCCACACCACCGTCGAGTGCGGCGACCTCGCGACCGGGGCCGACATCGACGTGGCACCGCCACCAACGACCGCGGCGACTCCGGCCGGAGATTTGATGGAAGGATCAGACCTGTGACGACGACCGACCCGCGCCCCGCACCGCTGCCCGCCGCCGACGAGCGGGCCGCCCGGCCCGAGCTCGTCGCCGCGCTGCGCTCCGCCGTCGACGGGGATGTCCACGACGACGACCTCAACCGCGGCCAGTACTCGACCGACGCCTCGAACTACCGGGTGGTGCCCGACGTCGTCGTCGTGCCGCGCGACGTCGACGGCGCGCGCGCCGCCATCGACACGGCACGAAGGCTCGGTGCCCCGCTGACCTCCCGCGGCGGCGGCACCTCGATCGCCGGGAACTCCGTCGGCACCGGTGTCATCGTCGACTTCTCCCGCCACGTCAACCGCATCCTGGAGATCGACCCGGAGGCTCGCACCGCGCGGGTAGAGCCCGGCGTCATCATGAGCGACCTGCAGCGGGCCGCTGCTCCGCACGGGCTGCGGTTCGGGCCCGACCCCTCCACCCTGAACCGGGCCACCTTCGGCGGGATGATCGGCAACAACGCCTGCGGGCCGCGCGCCGTCGCATTCGGACGTACCTCCGACAACGTCATCTCCCTCGACGTCGTCGACGGCCAGGGCCGCGAGTACACCGCTGGCGCCGGCAAGGGCGCGCTCGACGTCGTCCCCGGCCTCGGGGAGCTCGTCCGGGCCGACCTCGCCACCATCCGTACCGAGCTCGGGCGGTTCAAGCGGCAGGTCTCGGGCTACAGCCTCGAGCACCTGCTGCCGGAGAACGGCACCGACCTCGCCAAGATGCTCGTCGGCACCGAGGGCACGCTGGCCACCACCCTCGGGGCGACCGTCAACCTCGTGGAGATCCCCGGTGCGCCGGTGCTCGTCGCCCTGGGGTACCCGGACATGGCCAGCGCCGCCGACGTCGTCCCGGGGCTCCTTGCGCACCAGCCGATCGCCATCGAGGGCATCGACGCCCGGCTCGTCGACGTCGTCCGCCGCCACATCGGCCCCGCCGCGGTGCCCGAGCTGCCGGCGGGCAACGGCTGGCTGCTCGTCGAGGTCGGCGGCAGCGACGCGGCCGAGGCGCTGGCCCGGGCCGAGTCGCTGGCCAAGGACGCCGGCACCGACGCGGTGATGATCAGGTCCGCCGGCCCCGAGGCCAGCGCGCTGTGGCGGATCCGGGCCGACGGCGCCGGGCTCGGCGGGCGCACGCCGTCGGGCGCGCAGGGCTGGCCCGGGTGGGAGGACGCCGCGGTGCCGCCGGAGAAGCTCGGCGCCTACCTGCGCGACTTCGAGGCGCTGATGGCCGGCCACGGCGTCGACGGCCTGCTCTACGGCCACTTCGGCGACGGCTGCATGCACGTGCGCATCGACCTGCCGCTCGACACCCCCGCCGGGGTCCCCGCCGCCCGTCGCTTCCTCGAGGAGTCGGCGGACCTCGTGGCCTCCTACGGCGGCTCGCTCTCCGGCGAGCACGGTGACGGTCGCGCCCGCAGCGAGCTGCTCGACCGGATGTACACGCCTGCGGCGATCGACCTCTTCGGCAAGGTCAAGGGCCTGTTCGACCCGCAGGAGAGCCTCAACCCGGGCATCCTCGTCCGGCCGGTGTCGATGACCGACGACCTCCGCCGCCCGTACGCTAAGAAGCTGCTGCCGATCGCCGGCGGCTTCTCGTTCCACAAGGACGGCGGCGACTTCACCACCGCGGTCCACCGCTGCACCGGCGTCGGCAAGTGCCGCGCGGACAGCTCCGACTCCGGCGGCTTCATGTGCCCGTCCTACCAAGCCACCCGCGACGAGACGGACGTCACCCGTGGGCGCTCGCGGATCCTCCAGGAGTTGACCAACGGCTCGCTGATCCACGATGTCCGCAGCCCCGCCGTCCATGACTCCCTCGACCTGTGCCTCTCGTGCAAGGCCTGCGGGCGTGACTGCCCGGCGGGGGTGGACATGGCCACGCTCAAGGCCGAGGTCCTCCACCGCAGCTACAAGGGCCGGCTGCGCCCGATGAACCACTACGCGCTCGGCTGGCTGCCGCGCTGGGCGAACCTCATCACCCGGGTGCCGGCGATCACCCGGCTGGTCAATGCGGTGCTCGCGGTGCGGCCGGTCGCCAAGCTGGTGATGACCGGCGGCGGGATGGACACCCGCCGGCAGATGGTGCGGTTCAGCACCGAGCGGTTCTCCCGCTGGGTGCGCTCGCGCTCAGGGGTCACCGTCGGCGATGCGCCGGCGGCACCGGTCACCGACCGTACCGTGGTGCTGTGGGCCGACAGCTTCTCTGAGTCGCTCGACGGCAACGGCGCGCAGGCGATGGTGAGCGTGCTGCAGGAGGCCGGCTACGTCGTCGTCGTCCCGCAGGACCGTGCCTGCTGCGGCCTCACCTGGATCTCTACCGGCCAGCTCGACGGCGCGCGCCGCCAGCTCGAGCAGACGATGTCGGTGCTCGCCCCGTACGTCGAGGCCGGGATCCCGATCATCGGGGTGGAGCCCTCCTGCACCGGGGTGCTGCGCTCGGACCTCGTCGACCTGTTCCCCGACGACCCGCGCGCGACCGCGATCGCCGAGGGCACCTACACGCTGGCCGAGCTGCTCACCGCACCGGAGCCGCTGGGCCCGGGCGAGCGCTGGCAGCCGCCGTCGCTCGAGGGCGTCGAGGTGGTGGCGCAGCCGCACTGCCACCACTACTCCGTCATGGGCTGGGACGCCGACGCCGCGCTGCTCGCCAAGTCCGGGGCCACCGTCAACCAGCTGGCCGGCTGCTGCGGGCTCGCCGGGAACTTCGGGATGGAGAAGGGGCACTACGACGTCTCGGTGAAGGTCGCGGAGAACGCGCTGCTGCCGGCGCTGCGCGAGGCCGGTCCGCAGGCGGTCTACCTCGCCGACGGGTACTCCTGCCGCACCCAGGCGGAGCAGCTCGTGGGGCGCGGCGGTGTGCACCTCGCCCAGCTCCTCAGCGGGGACCGCTGACCCGCCGACGATCGTGAGAGAATGTGGCTTCCCCGCACGACAGGAAGTCAGGTCGGAGCCGAATGCCGCTTTTCGAGTTCGAGGCCGGTCGTCTGGTGCCCGCGCAGGCGGGGCACACCCTGGACGAGCCCGTCGAGCCGGCCGTGCTCGACGCCGTGCGCGGTCAGCTCCTCGAGCTCGTCGGTGCCCCGGTGTTCCCGGTCGCCTGGCGGCAGGAGGATGGTGCGTCGTGGCTGACCGCGGTCACCGCCGACGGCCGGCCGGTGACGCTGGAGGTCGTCGACCGGCTCGACGGCGTGACGCTGGTGGCGGCGCTGGCGCGGCTCGGCCGGGCCGCGGAGACGTCGTGGGCGGAGCTCGCCGAGATGTACCCGCGCGGGATGGCCGCGTTCCGGCGTGACTGGAACGGCTTCCGGGAGTCGCAGCCGCCGCACCGGCCCGAAGCTGCCCGGCTGCACGTCGTCGCCGCGACGATCGACGACGACGTCCGGTCCGCCGTCAGTGCCCTCGCCGGCTCCGGGGTGACCGTCCACGAGCTCGTCGCCCGGGTGATGTCGAGCGGCCGGCTGTTCCTCGACGTCACCGAGGTGCGGACGGCCCCTCCCCGGCTGCCGTGGCTGGAGCCCGGCCGCCGCGCCGCTGCGCTGCCCGCCGTTCCCCGCCCGCCGCAGCCGGACGTCGGGCCGGCTGCTGAGCCGGCGCCTCCCGTCGGACCGGCGCTTCCCGTCGGACCGGCGCTTCCCGTCGGACCGGAGCTTGCCGACGACGCTGCGCCGTCCGCTGAGCCGGCGCCCGCCGACCCCTCAGCGACGACCGACCTGCGGGCGATCGGCCGCAGCCTCGACGCTGCGGCGGTGATCGTCTGGGACCGCCACGGCGTGCGTCACGAGGCGACCCTCACCCCGGGCGGCCGCATCGAGCTGGCCGACGAGCGCAGCTTCGGCGACCCCGGGCAGGCCGCGGCCGCGCTCGGCGCTCCCGGCGACGGCGACGCCTGGGCGGGCTGGCGGTTCGGGGAGCACGGCCCCAGCCTCCACGAGGCACGGGTCGAGCTGCTGGCCCACCACGACCGGCGTCGGCGCGCGACCTCCCACCGCCCGGGGCTCAGGCGTCGGGCACGGCGTAGGCGCGAAGCCACCGACTGAGCTCGCGGTAGGCCTGGGACCGCACCGGAGCGGTCGACAGCGTGACGTCGTGAACGGCGTCGCGGACCCGCACGATCGTCACCAGCGGCCCGAGCCCCAGCGCCCGGCGGGCGGTGAGGTCGACGTCGATGACGGTGTCGGCGCGGCGCATCTCCGGCGACCACCGGGCCGCCAGCACGGACGCGTCGGACACCAGCACGAGCACCGGACAGGTGATCTCCAGGCCCTCGGCGACCTGGCGGTGGCCGTCGAGGATCGCCGCCAGCCAGCCGGGCCGGACCGCCCCGGACGTCACCCGCCACGCCCACTCGATCGGCCAGCCGGTGACCGCCGGGTCGGCCTCCTGCTCCGGTGACAGCCGGCCGACCTCGTCGACGGCGCCCCGCAGCGTACGGCTGTAGAACCCGAGGTCCCGCAGCGGCAGCACCGCCTTGGGCTGGAACCGGGCCAGGCCGTCGATCACCGGCTGCGACATGGTCCGCAACCAGGACCCCTGGATGTCCAGCCAGGGCGCGTTGAGGACGAGCGCGGAGAGCGCGCCGGGGTGCCGGTGCGCCCACACCGAGGCGACGAGCCCGCCGGTCGAGTGCCCCATGAGGACGACGTCGTGCAGCTCGGGATGGTCCTGCCGCATGAGGTCGCGGGCGCCGTGGATGTCCTCGTCGTAGGTCGACAGCGACTCGACGTAGCCGCGGAGGTTGCCCGGCCGCAGGCTGCGGCCGTAGCGGCGCAGGTCGAGGGCGTAGAACGCGCCGCCCAGCGCGCTCAGCTGTCGGGCGAGCTCGCGCTGGTGGAAGTAGTCGTTCCAGCCGTGCAGGTAGAGCACGGTGAACCGCGGCTCCGGCGAGCTGAGCGCGTCGGGGTCGTCACCCGGGAGGTGGCGTACGAGGGTGGCGACGACGGGGCCGTCGTCGTCGGGCAGCAGCTCGATCGTCCTCGCCTCGAAGCCGGCACCGAGGACGTCGGGCCCCCAGCGGTCGGTCGGCGCCGCGGCGAAGCCCGCCAGCGCGGCGTCCGGGTCGAACGGCTGCTCGCCGTCGACCGCTGCTGGTACGTCAGTGCCGTCGTCGGTCGGCGGGCCGGTCGTGGCATCGAGCGGTGAGATGGGGTCGGGCACCAGCCCATCGTGGCCGGTACGTCCTCGTGACGCCAGGCGTCCGGCGCCGGCGGCACGGTGGTCGGCGCGGCTCAGTGCCGGGAGACCTGCTTGAGGAAGCCGCCGAGGTGCCGGGTGACCTGGTCGTGCTCGATGAGGAAGCCGTCGTGGCCGTAGGGGGAGCGCAGGTAGCGCACAGGTCCGGCGCCGCTGACGCCGGCGGCGATCCGCTCGGACTCTGCGGGCAGGAACAGCCGGTCGGACTCCACCGCGATCACCAGCGTGTCCGCCCGGATCTCGGCGAGCGCCGCCTCCACCCCGCCGCGGTCGCGCCCGAGGTCGTGGGTGAGCATCGAGGAGGTGAGGGCGAGGTAGCTGTTGGCGTCGAACCGCAGCGCGAGCTTGTTGCCGTGGTGATCGAGGTAGGACTGCACGGCGAACCGGCCGCCGAGCATCGGGTCCTCGGCGTGCTGGTGGAGCCGGCCGAACCGGGCCTCGAGCTCCTCGGCGCTGCGGTAAGTGGTGTGCGCGATCTGGCGCGCGAGCGCGAGCCCGGCGTGCGGACCCTGCCCGTCGGGAGCGTCGTAGTAGTCCCCGCCGCGGAAGTTGGGGTCCAGCCGGATGGCCGCCTGCTGCGGGTGGGCCCAGGCGATCTGGTCGGCCGAGGTCTGCGCGTTGGAGGCGATGACGGCGATCGACCGCACCCGGTCGGGGGCCATCACTGCCCACTCGAGGACCCGGTGTCCCCCCATGGAGGCGCCGACGATGTGCGCCCAGCGGCCGATGCCGAGCCGGTCGCTCAGCTCGATCTCGGCGGCGACCTGGTCCCGGACGGTGACAGTGGGGAACCGGCTGCCCCACGGGGTGCCGTCGGGCGCGGGAGAGGACGGCCCGGTCGAGCCCTGGCAGCCGCCGAGCACGTTGACCGCGACGACGAACCAGCGGTCGGTGTCGACCGCCAGGCCGGGGCCGACGATCCTCGACCACCAGCCGGCGTCCGGGTGGCCGGGCCCGGCAGTGCCGGTGACGTGGGTGTCACCGGTGAGGGCGTGGCAGATGAGCAGCGCGTTGTCGCCGGCGGCGTTGAGCTCGCCCCAGGTCTCGTAGGCGAGCCGGACGTGCGGCAGCCGGCCGCCTGCCTCGAGCGGCAGTGCACCGAGGTCGACGAACCGGCGGTTGCCGGCGCCGCCCTCGGGGTGCCACGCTCCGCTCGTCGGGATCTGACCCGGGTCGACCCGCGCCCGGACGCGGTGCCCGACGCCGGGCACCGCGGTCCAGCTGCGCTGCTCAGGGCTCACGCTGCGGTCCCACCTCCGCCGGCCGTCACCGCGGCGGCGGCCGCGAGGCCGGTGGTGATGTCGGCGACGATGTCGTCGATGTGCTCGAGCCCGACGGCGAGCCGCACGAGGCCCGGGCTCACGCCCGCACCGGCGAGCGCGGCGTCGTCGAGCTGGGAGTGCGTCGTCGACGCCGGGTGGATGACCAGCGACCGCACGTCACCGATGTTGGCGACGTTCGAGTGCAGGGTGAGTGCGTCGACGAAGGCGATTCCGGCGTCGTAGCCGCCGGCGAGCTCGAAGGTGAGCACCGCGCCCGGGCCCTTGGGGGCGTACTTGCGGGCGCGCTCGTGCCACGGTGAGGAGGGCAGGCCCGGGTAGCCGACCGTCGTCACCTGGTCCTGGGACTCGAGGAACTCCGCGACCTGCTGCGCGTTGGCGATGTGGCGGTCCATCCGCAGCGACAGCGTCTCGACGCCCTGGCCGATGAGGAAGGCGTTGAACGGCGAGATCGCCGGACCCATGTCGCGCAGCAGCTGCACCCGCGCCTTGAGGATGTACGCCGGGGCGCCGAGGTCCTTGAACACCAGGCCGTTGTAGCTCGGGTCCGGGGTGTTGAAGCCCGGGAACTTCTCTGGGTCGGCAGACCAGTCGAAGCGGCCGCCGTCGACGATGATGCCCGCGATCGACGTCCCGTGGCCGCCGAGGTACTTCGTCGCGGAGTGGATGACGATGTCCGCGCCGTACTCGAAGGGGCGGATGAGGTAGGGCGTCGCCACGGTGTTGTCGATGACGAGCGGGACGCCGTTCTCGTGAGCGATCGCCGCCACGGTCTCGATGTCGAAGACGTTGAGCTTGGGGTTGGGGATCGACTCGCCGAAGAACAGCTTGGTGTTCGGCTGGACGGCGTCGCGCCAGGCCTGCGGCTCGTCGGCGTCGCTGACGAAGGTCGTCGTGATGCCGAACTTCGGCAGGGTGTGCCGCAGCAGGTTGTAGGTGCCGCCGTAGAGGTTGGGGCTGGCGACCACGTGGTCACCGGCCTCGGCGATGTTGAGGATCGCCAGCAGCTCGGCGGACTGGCCCGAGGCCAGCAGCAGACCGCCGACCCCGCCCTCGAGCTCGGCGATCCGCGTCTCGACCGCCTCCTGGGTGGGGTTGGTGATCCGGGTGTAGATCGGCCCCAGCTCAGCGAGCGCGAACCGGTCCGCGGCCTGCTTGGCGTCCTTGAACACGAAGGAGGTGGTCTGGTAGATCGGTAGCGCGCGGGCGCCGGTGTCGCCGTCGGGCTGCTGGCCCGCATGGATCTGCTTCGTCTCGAAGGACCAGCTGGTCTCGTTCGTCATCATCTACTCCTGCTCAGGCGAGAGGGCGAGCCGGCCTCAACCGTACCGACCTCGGGGGAGGGGGCGTGCGCATCGTGAGCCCGGTGCCCGGACCGGCCGACGGTGCTGGCGGCGGCTGAGGCGCGTGCGAGGGTGCGCAGGTCAGCGGCACATTCGCAGGATCATGCTTGGAGCGTAGGAAGCGGCCGGCGCGCTTAGAAGGGCCGTCTCGCCTGCCGGGACGCAACTTCTCGCGCCATCCACCATGCGGACGGGCGCCGGAGCGACTTGCCCCCGCACACCTGCTGTGGCAGATGGTTCTGCTGTGACTGGTGTGGCAGGTGTTTCCTTTGGGGACGTTCGGCGCTACCGTGTCCGTGGCTGGCCTGCGCTCCGCGCCGGACCCAGCGACCCGTGTTCGTGAGGTGAGGAGAGCTCGTGCGTCGGACCGATCGGCGACGCGCCCTCGCGCTCGCAGCCGTCCTGGCACTCTCCGGCGGGCTCGTCATCACCTCGGCCGCCGCGGACCCGGCGCCACCGGGCGAGGACGAGATCTCCCGGGCGCGTGACGCCGAGGACCGCACCACTGCCCGGATCGCCGAGCTGGAGATCGCGCTGGCCGAGCTCAGTGCCCGCCACCAGGACCTCGCGCTCGCCGCCCAGCAGGCCAACGAGCTCTACCTGCAGGCCGAGGAGGAGCTGGTCGCGTCGACCGCGGCCGCCGCCGAGGCGCGCGAGGCTGCCGCCACGGCCGCCGCCGAGGTCGAGACCCAGCGGGGCGAGCTCGGCCGGATCGCGATGGGCGCCTACCGCTCGAGCCCCGGTGCGCTCGGCCCGATCGAGCCGCTGCTCTCCGCCGACAGCTTCGAGGACGCGATGCGCCGCGCGACGATGGTCGACCGGCTCGGCAGCCGAGCCGACGACGCGCTGCAGCGGTTCCAGGCGGTGGAGCAGGTCTCGGCGACCTTCGAGAGCCGGGCGCGGGAGGCCGAGGCGGCCCAGCAGCGTGCTACGGATGAGGTCGCGGCCACCGCCCAGGCAGCGAGCTCCGCCGCAGACAGTGCCGCGGCGCAGGTCGCGCTGTCGGTCGACCGGCGCGAGTCGCTGGTCCAGCAGCTTGCCGACGAGCGCGGCACGACGGCAGCGCTCGAGCGTGAGCGGCAGGACGCGCTCGACGCCGAGCGTCAGCGCCGCGAGGAGCAGCTGGCGAGGGACGCCGCACGACGAGAGGTCCGGGCGCAGGTGACCGCCTCCCGGTCGGTCGAGCGGCCGGCGACGCCACCAGCTGACGCCCCGACCGTGGCAGCGCCGCCGCCGGCGCCCAGTGCCACGACGCCGCCGTCGGCGCCCGACAGGCCGGCCCCCGCGCCGAGCACACCGGCACCTCCCGCGCCGCCAGCGCCGGCTCCCGCTCCGGCACCGGCGCCCTCACAGCCGGCACCTGCGCCGGCTCCGGCGCCCGACCCCGCGCCGCCGTCCTCGTCCCAGGGCGCCCGCGCCGCGCTGGACTGGGCCCGGACGCAGCTCGGCAAGCCCTACATCTGGGCGGCCGCGGGTCCGAACGGCTACGACTGCTCCGGGCTCACCCAGACCGCCTTCGCCCAGGCCGGCGTGTCAATCCCGCGGACCACCAGGGCGCAATACCAGGCGACCACCCGGGTGCCGGTCGACGACCTGCAGCCGGGCGACCTCATCTTCTACTCCAGCAACGGCGCGGCGTCGGGCATCTACCACGTCGCCTTTTACGCGGGCAACGGCATGCGGCTGCATGCGCCGTCGCCGGGCAAGAGCGTGGAGCTGGTGCCGATGTACTGGGCCAACGTGCTGCCCTACGGCGGCCGGGTCTAGAGGGCGGCGAGGCCGTCCACGAGGGTCCACACGGCGCCCAGGGCCGCGATCGCCGTGATGGAGACTCCGACCACCCGGGCGGACACGCGCCGGGTGACGACGTCACCGAGCGCCACACCCGCCGCCATCACCAGCCCGATCGCCAGCCAGCCCCACCCCAGGTCCGGCCACGCCGTCGGGTTGGCGCCCACCCGGACGAGCACCGTCACGGTGGAGACGGCGATGAAGAACGGCTGCAGCGTCGCGGTGAAGGTCTGATGCTCCCAGCGGGTCAGGGTCCGCAGCACCGCCATCGCGGGGCCGCCGATGCTGGCGAGGGCAGACGTCGCGCCGGAGGCCGCGCTGGCCATCGCCGTGACCTTCGTGCTCCGCTCGACGTGGTGTACGCGCGCGACGATGGAGGAGACGGACAGGGCGAGGAGGATGAGTACCCCGATGAGCACCTGGGCCCATGCCGCTGGGAGCGTCTCAGCCAGGAGCGTGCCCGCCAGGACGCCGACGAGGGCGGAGGGCACCATCGTCCGCAGCATCCGCCACTCCACGTAGCGCCACACCCGCGAGAGCACCATGAGGCTCGCGACCACCCCGAGGATGTTGCCGACCACCACGCCCGCCGCCGGGCCGAGCGCGACGACGATAAACGGTGCGGAGACCAAGGTCAGCCCCATGCCGGTGGCTCGTTGTGCGAGGCCGCCAAGGAGGATCGCGAGGAGGAGCGGTGCGGTCATCGGGCAGGGCGGGGGCAGCAGGAGATGGTCACGCTGTCACCGTATCCACGGCCCTGCTCCACCCCGCCGGGGCAGGCTGTGAGAATGGCTACCTTCCGGCGCGCGCTCGCTTGTCGAGGCCTGATATCTGGTGCCGAGACCGTAGCTCTTGCCGCGCCCTTTCGCCGAGATACCCGATCTCGGAGAAGGCGGGGTTAGCTGAGGGGGCGGGCGGGGGTCGTGGGGGCTACCGGGCGCACGTGATAGTTCTGGTCGATCGCTCGCTGGTAGGAGCGCAGGATCTCCGCCTCGGCCTCCTCGCGGCCGACCCAGTGGGCGCCCTCGACGGACTTGCCGGGCTCGAGGTCCTTGTAGACCTCGAAGAAGTGCTGGATCTCCAGCCGGTGGAACTCGCTGACGTCGTCGATGTCGGTACGCCACGAGGCGCGCTGGTCACCGGTCGGCACGCACAGCACCTTGTCGTCGCCACCGGCCTCGTCGCGCATCCGGAACATGCCGAGCGCGCGGCACCGGATGAGGCAGCCAGGGAAGGTCGGCTCCTCGAGGAGCACGAGCGCGTCCAGGGGGTCACCGTCCTCGCCGAGGGTGTCCTCGATGAACCCGTAGTCGTCCGGGTACCGGGTGGAGGTGAACAGCATGCGGTCGAGCCGGATGCGCCCGGTCTCGTGGTCGAGCTCGTACTTGTTGCGCTGCCCCTTGGGGATCTCGATCGTGACGTCGAAGTCCACGCCATGCCCTTCCGTCGTCGCGGCACTGCCGGCCGCGGGTGCCATACCGTCCGATGGTGCCACGGTTGGACGCCACCTCGGATGCTGGGGACTATTGTGGCGCACGACCTGCCCGACCGTGGTCCGGCAGCCACGACGAGCCGAAGGAGCGAGCCCTGGCGCGCAGCCCCGCCCGTCACCGGCGCCTGGCGGCGACGGTGGCCTCGCTGCTCCTCCTGGCCGGCGGGTACGCCGTGGCGGACGCGCTCGACGTGGTCCCCGGGCCGGTGACGACCGCGCCGGCGGTCCCCGAGCCCGCCCCCTTCCCGGCGATCAGCGCGTCGCCGGCTGCCCGGCACCTGGCCACGCTCGACCCGGCCGTGCCGCAACCGTCGGCCGCGGCACTCACCGAGATCGCCGAGCGCCTCGTGTCGGACCCGCGCACCGGCGGCACGGTGGGCGTGGTCGTGGCGGACGCCCTCACCGGAGAGACGCTCGTCGACATCGACGGCACCACGCCACGGACCCCGGCGTCCTCCCTCAAGCTGCTCGTCGCGCTCGCGGCGCTCGACGCCTACGGCCCGGACCACGAGCTGCGGACCAGCGTCGTCGCCGGCGAGCCCGGGCAGGTCGTGCTCGTCGGAGGCGGGGACATCCTGCTCGCCGCCGGCGGGTCGGACGACGCGCCGGGCACCCTGCACCGGGCCTCGCTCGACGAGCTCGCCGAGCAGACCGCGGCCGCCCTCGAGGACGACGGCGCGGTGAGCGTGGTGGTCGACGACTCGTTGTTCAGCGGGCCGGGGTACGCACCCGGCTGGGGCGGCATCGACTTCGACTTCGTCATGCCCATCGGCCCCCTCGCGGTCGATGGCGGTCTCGCGGCGGCCGGCGGGTACGTCGGCGACCCGGCGCTCGCCGCTGGGCAGGCCTTCGCGCAGGCGCTGGCCGGCGCCGGGGTGGAGGTCACCGGTGAGGTCGGCCGGGGCGTCGCGCCGGCCGACGGGACCGAGCTGGCCGCGGTGACCTCGGCACCGCTGGCCGACGTCGTCGGTCACATGCTCGCGGTGTCGGACAATTCGGTGGCCGAGGTGCTCGGCCGGCTCGTCGCGCTCGCCGACGACGAGGAACCGAGCTTCGCCGGAGCGACCCGGGCGGTGGCAGACCGGCTCGCCGCGCTGGGCATCGAGACCGACGGGCTGGTCCTCGCCGACCTCTCCGGCCTGCTCATCGAGAACCAGGTGCCCGCGCAGACCCTCGCGCAGGTGGTGAGCACCGCGCTCGACCCCGAGCACCCCGAGCTTCACGGCGCGGTCGCCGGCCTGCCCGTCGCCGCCCTCGAGGGCACGCTGCGCGACCGGATGGCCGGGGCCGCCGCGGGCGTGCTGCGCGCCAAGACCGGGACCCTCACCACCGTCGCCAGCCTCACCGGGCTGGTGCTCGACGCCGACGGTCGGCTGCTGGTCTTCGCGGTGCTCGCCGACGAGCTCGAGCTCGGTGGCGTCGGCCCGGCCCGGGCCGCGATCGACGACTGGGCCGACGAGCTCGCCGCCTGCGGCTGCCGCTGACCGCGTGCCCGCCAGCGGGCGTCGCGTACCTTGAGGCCATGAGCGCACCGATCAACTGGCAGGCCGCCGAGCGACGAGCGGCGTCGTTGGCCCGGCCCGGGCCGCGGGCCGGGCGGGCCGAGCTCGACGGGCTGGTCCGGGTGCTGCGGCAGGCCGCCGGACAGGCGCCGGCGCACGTCGCCTCGATCACGGGTCTCGACGACGCCGCCGCCCGGGCCGCGCAGCGACCGGTCTACGTGGTCGACCGCGCCCGCTGGGCGGAGGCGAACATCGCGATGTTCGCCCACCTCACCGGCGGCCTGCTGCCCGAGGCGAAGCTGCCAGGTGCTGCCCGCCTCGGCGGGGAGGAGCTGGGCATCATGCTCTCCTTCCTCTCGAGCAAGGTCCTGGGCCAGTACGACCCCTTCACGCCGGCGGACGCGGTCCCAGGTCAGGGCGTCGACGACCCCGCCGGCCGGCTGCTGCTCGTGGCGCCCAACGTGCTCCACGTCGAGCGCGAGCTCGACCTCGACGCCCTCGACTTCCGCACCTGGGTGTGCCTCCACGAGCAGACCCACGCGGTGCAGTTCGCCGCCGCGCCGTGGCTCGCCGACCACCTCTCCTCGCGGATGCGGTCGATGATCACCACGGTGTCCGAGCCGGAGAGCGGTGCGCAGCGGATCAGCAGCACGCTGCGGGCCGTCGTCGAGGCGCTCTCCACCCGCGACGGGGCGACCTCCCTCGCCGGCCCGCTCGTCGACGGCTTCCTCTCCGAGGCGGAGCGGGAGCAGCTCGGCGAGATGGTCGCGGTGATGTCGCTGCTCGAGGGGCACGCCGACGTCGTCATGGACGCCGTCGGCCCCCGGGTGCTGCCCTCGGTCACCCGGATCCGGCGGCAGTTCGAGAAGCGCCGCGACGGCACCGGGCTGCTCGACATCATGCTGCGGCGCCTCTCGGGGATGGACGCCAAGATCGCGCAGTACCGCGACGGCGCCGGCTTCGTCCGCGGGGTGGTCGACCTCGTCGGGCACGACGGGCTCAACGCGGTCTGGACCGCTGCACCGCTGCTGCCCACCGCCGCGGAGATCGCCGACCCGGCCCGCTGGGTGCAGCGGGTCCACGGCTGAGCGGTGGCCGGCCCGGCACCGGCCGTCGCGGCCGCTCGGCAGGCGGTGCGGGTGGCGCTGGCGGACCTCCCGCCGGGCGCGCTGGTCCTCGTGGCGTGCTCCGGCGGCGCTGACTCCCTCGCGCTCGCCGCGGCGACGGCGTTCGTCGCGCCACGCTCCGGCCTGCGCGCCGGCGCGGTGAGCATCGACCACGACCTCCAGCAAGCCAGCGCCCGGACCGCCGAGCTGGCCGCCGAGAGCTGCCGCCGGCTGGGGCTCGCCCCCGCCGTGGTCCGCACCGTGCGGGTCCCCGCCACCGGCGCCGGCGGCCCCGAGGCGGCCGCGCGCACCGCCCGCTACGCCGAGCTGTCGGCCGCGGCGCAGGAGCACGGCGCTGACGCCGTGCTGCTCGGGCACACCCTCGACGACCAGGCCGAGACGGTCGTCCTCGGGCTCGCCCGCGGCTCCGGCGGGCGCTCGCTGGCGGGGATGGCACCGGTCACCGGGCGGTGGCGCCGGCCCCTCCTCGGGCTGCGTCGCGAGCAGACCGAGGCCTGCTGCCGCGCGCTGGGGCTCGACTGGGCCACCGACCCCACCAACCGGCCCGACGGGCCGTGGCGCCGCGCCGACGGCGGGCCGCTTCGCCGCTCCGCCGTGCGGCACGAGGTGCTGCCGGCGATGGCCCGCGCGCTGGGCCCCGGCGTCCCCGAGGCGCTGGCCCGCACCGCCGACCGGCTGCGGGAGGACGAGGACTACCTCGCCGCGGCCGCCGCCGAGCTCGGCGCCCGCGTCGGGCTCCCCCTCCCCGCGCCGAGAGCTGGATTAGCGCCGGGGACAATCCAGCTCTCGGCGGAGGGTGGTGGGGGTGCATCGGCATCCGGCACGGTCGACCTCGACGCCGTCGCGCTGGCAGCCGCTCACCGGGCGCTGCGCGGCCGGGTGCTGCACCGCGCCGCGGTGGTGGCCGGCTGCCCGCCCGGCGCGCTGGCCACATCGCACGTCGAGGCGCTCGACGCGCTCGTGGCGGACTACCGCGGCCAGGGGCCCGCGATGCTGCCGGGCGGTGTCAGGGCGCGCCGGGAGTGTGGCAGGCTGATCGTCGGCTGACGTCTGCGGGCGGTGGCCGGGACACCCAGGGGACCGAACGAGCAGGAGTGCTGGTGGACGCCAACGACATGGGAGCAGACCTCGAGAAGGTGCTGCTCACCACGGAGCAGATCCAGGACCGGCTCGACGAGCTCGCCACCGAGATCGACCGTGACTACGCCGGGCAGGAGATCCTCCTCGTGGGCGTGCTCCGCGGCGCCGTCATGGTGATGGCCGACCTCTCGCGCCGGCTGCACGCCTCGGTGGAGATGGACTGGATGGCGGTGTCCTCCTACGGCTCGGGCACCCGCTCGTCCGGTGTCGTGCGGATCCTCAAGGACCTGGACACCGACCTCCACGGCCGCCACGTGCTCATCGTCGAGGACATCGTCGACTCCGGCCTCACGCTCTCCTGGCTGCTGTCCAACCTGCGCAGCCGCGGCCCGGAGTCGGTGGAGATCGCCACGCTGCTGCGCAAGCCGGCAGCCGCCAAGGTCGAGGTCGACGTCAAGTACGTCGGTTTCGACATCCCGCCGGAGTTCGTCGTCGGCTACGGCCTGGACTTCGCCGAGAAGTACCGCCACCTGCCGTTCGTCGGCACGCTGGCCCCGCACGTCTACGGCAGCTGACCGCGCCGTCCGGCGGGCGCCCGAGCGATACCGCCCTGCGCGAACAGATGCCATTGATCCCAAGCGTGTTGTGTACCGTCGAACGATGACGGCTCGAGCAGGAGGGACCCGGCGGCTGCGCCGAATTCGATGAACGCCAAGAAGATTTTGCGCGGCCCGCTCGTGTGGGTGCTGGTTGTCCTGCTCCTCGCCTACCTCGGTGCCGGCCTGCTCGGCGGCGACAATCCCGAGGACATCGACACCTCCGACGGCCTCGCGCTGCTCGCCGGCGAGACCGTGGAGCAGGTCGAGGTCGACGACTCCACCCAGCGCGTCGAGCTGGTGCTCAGCGAGGACTTCGAGGAGGCCGGCGATCGCGTCGCCTTCTACTACGCCACGCCGCAGGGCGAGACGGTGATGCAGGCCATCGCCGACTCGGACCCGGCGGACGGCTACAACTCCGAGGTGCCCCAGCCGTCGGTGTTCGGCTCGCTGCTCGCCTTCCTGCTGCCGATGGTCATCATCCTCGGGCTGTTCTGGTTCCTCATGTCCCGCATGCAGGGCGGCGGCGGCATGATGAAGTTCGGCAAGTCCAAGGCCAAGATGGTCACCAAGGAGACCCCGCAGGTCACCTTCGTCGACGTCGCCGGCGCGGACGAGGCCGTCGAGGAGCTGCAGGAGATCAAGGAGTTCCTCGCCGGACCGGAGAAGTTCCTCGCCGTCGGCGCGAAGATCCCCAAGGGCGTCCTGCTCTACGGCCCCCCGGGCACTGGTAAGACGCTGCTCGCCCGCGCCGTCGCCGGTGAGGCCGGCGTGCCGTTCTACTCGATCTCCGGGTCGGACTTCGTCGAGATGTTCGTCGGCGTCGGCGCCTCCCGGGTGCGTGACCTGTTCGAGCAGGCCAAGACCAACTCGCCGGCGATCATCTTCGTCGACGAGATCGACGCCGTCGGCCGCCACCGCGGCGCCGGCATGGGGGGCGGGCACGACGAGCGCGAGCAGACGCTCAACCAGCTGCTCGTCGAGATGGACGGCTTCGACGCCACGACGAACGTCATCCTCATCGCCGCCACCAACCGGCCCGACATCCTCGACCCGGCGCTGCTGCGCCCGGGGCGGTTCGACCGGCAGATCACCGTCGACGCCCCCGACCTCGTCGGGCGTGCGGCAATTCTGCGGGTGCACGCCAAGGGCAAGCCGATGGTGCCGGAGATCGACCTCGACATGGTCGCCAAGCGCACTCCCGGCTTCACCGGTGCCGACCTCGCCAACGTGCTCAACGAGGCCGCGCTGCTCACCGCACGCTCCGACGCGCACCTCATCGACGACCGTGCGCTGGACGAGGCGATCGACCGCGTCATCGCCGGGCCGCAGAAGCGCACCCGGCTGATGAACGAGAAGGAAAAGAAGATCACCGCCTACCACGAGGGCGGGCACGCACTGACCGCGGCGGCGCTGCGGTACACCAGCCCGGTGACCAAGGTGACGATCCTGCCGCGCGGCCGCGCGCTGGGCTACACGATGGTCATGCCCTCCGAGGACAAGTACTCCACCAGCCGCAACGAGCTGCTCGACCAGCTCGTGTACGCCATCGGCGGCCGGGTCGCCGAGGAGATCATCTTCCACGACCCCACCACCGGCGCGTCCAGCGACATCGACAAGGCCAGCTCGCTGGCCCGCAAGATGGTCACCCAGTACGGCATGAGCGAGCGGATCGGCGCCGTCAAGCTCGGCACCGACGCCGGCGAGCCGTTCCTCGGCCGCGACATGGGTCACCAGCGCGACTACTCCGAGGACATCGCCCGGATCGTCGATGAGGAGGTCCGCACCCTCATCGACGCCGCTCACGACGAGGCGTGGGAGATCATCAACGAGTACCGCGACGTCCTCGACCACCTCGTGCTGGACCTGCTCGAGCACGAGACGCTCAACGAGAAGGAGCTGGCCCGGATATTCGAGCCGATCGTTAAGCGCGAGCCGCGCGACGTCTGGCTGTCCGCCGAGCGTCGCACCGTCTCCTACCGGCCGCCGGTCCGCACGCCCGCCGAGGTCGCCGCCGGCGCTCCGCAGGAGCCGCCGCAGGACGAGATCGCTTCGGTCGGCGAGGGCCCCGGTCTTGGCGAGATCCCGCCGTCCGGGCAGGTCGGCGGGCCCGCCGAGGGGATCTGACGATGACCGAGACGAGCGGCCTGCTCCCCGAGAAGTCCACCGCGCCGGCCGGCCGGTACGACGCCGACGGCGTCCGGCGAGCGGTGCGTGACTTCCTCGTCGCGGTCGGGGNGCCGACCCCGCCGAGGTGCTGCGCACCACCTTCGACCTCGACCACGACGAGCTCATCCTCGTGCGTGACATCGAGGTGTACTCCACCTGTGAGCACCACCTCGTGCCGTTCCACGGGGTCGCGCACGTCGCCTACATCCCCGGCGACAGCGGACGGGTCACCGGGCTGAGCAAGATCGCCCGGCTCGTGGAGGTGTTCGCCCGCCGCCCGCAGGTCCAGGAGCGGCTGACCACGCAGATCGCCGACGCGCTCGTCTCGGAGCTGGCGCCGCGCGGAGTCATGGTCGTCATCGAGTGCGAGCACCTGTGCATGTCGATGCGCGGAGTGCGCAAGACCGGCGCTCGCACGATCACCTCCGCGGTCCGCGGCCAGCTGCGTGACGCCGCGACCCGGGCAGAGGCGATGAGTCTCATCGCGCCCCAACGTTGACATGCCGGCCCCTCGTGAGGAGCTCGCGCCCCGCGCGGTGACCGATCGTGGCGCGGCGCTCGCACGGCTCGACTCGCAGCGCCGCTGCCTGGTCATGGGCGTCGTCAACGTCACGCCGGACTCCTTCTCCGACGGCGGCCGCTGGCTGTCCCCGGACGCCGCCGTCGCCCACGCCCACCGGCTCGTCGCCGAGGGCGCCGACATCCTCGACGTCGGCGGTGAGTCGACGCGGCCCGGGTCGCGCCGGGTGCCGGCCGACGTCGAGATCGACCGGGTGCTGCCCGTCGTGCGGGCGCTGGCGGGCAGCGGCACGCCGCTGAGCGTCGACACCGTGCACGCCGAGACCGCGCAGGCCTGCCTGGCGGCGGGCGCCGCCATCATCAACGACGTCTCCGGCGGGCTCGCCGACCCGGAGATGGCCACGGTGGTCGCCGCCCACGGCGCGCCCTACGTGCTCGGGCACTGGCGCGGGGACCCCGCCACCATGAACGACCTCGCCGTGTACGACGACGTCGCCGCGGAGGTGCGCGGCGAGCTCACCACCCGGATCGCCGCGATGACGACGGCGGGGCTCGACCCCGCGCTCGTCGTCGTCGACCCCGGGCTCGGCTTCGCCAAGGACCGGCAGGACGACTGGCAGGTGCTGGCCGCGCTCGACGACCTGCTGGCGATGGGCCACCGGGTGCTCGTCGGGGCGTCCCGCAAACGGTTCCTCGGTCGGCTGCTCGCCGGTCCCGACGGCAGTCCCGCCCCGCCGCCCGAGCGGGACCGGGCGACCGCCGCTGTCTCGGCGATCGTCGCGGCCGCCGGCGTCTGGGGCGTGCGGGTCCACGACGTCCCCGGCTCGGCCGACGCCGTCCGGGTCGCCGCAGCGGTGGCCGAGGCACGGAGGCAACGATGAGCGACGACCGCACCGGGCTCGACCGGATCACCGTCACCCGGATCAGCGCCTTCGGGTACCACGGCGTGCTCGCCGAGGAGCGTGAGGCAGGCCAGCAGTTCGGCGTCGACGTCACCCTCCACCTCGACGTCGCCGCGGCCGCGGCCGGCGACGACCTCACGAGGACCGTCAACTACGCCGACGTGGCGTCCGACGTCGTCGCGGTCATCACCGGGCCGCCGGTCGACCTCATCGAGACGGTGGCGGTGGCCATCGCCGACCGTGCCCTCGCGTACGACGGGGTCGTCGCCGTCGACGTC
Organism: Georgenia sunbinii; assembly: GCF_036421875.1. Taxonomy (NCBI): domain Bacteria; kingdom Bacillati; phylum Actinomycetota; class Actinomycetes; order Allobogoriellales; family Allobogoriellaceae; genus Georgenia; species Georgenia sunbinii. The sequence goes on from NZ_JAZGOL010000002.1 coordinate 517,156, forward strand.
ACGGTTCACAAGCCCTACGCGCCGATCCCGGTCCCGTTCGACGACGTCACGGTGCAGGTGCACCGGCGGGCCTGGCAGGACCGCACCCGTGAGGTCGTCGTCGCGCTCGGCGCCAACCTCGGCGACGCGCGGCAGACGCTGCACAGCGCCGTCACCGAGCTCGACCGCCACGCCCGGGTGGTGGTGACCGCGGTGTCGCCGCTGCTGCGCAGCACCGCGGTGGTGCTGCCCGGCAGCCCGCCGCAGCCGGACTACCTCAACGCGGTGGCCGCGCTCAGCACCGACCTGCCGCCGCGTGAGCTGCTCGCGCTGTGCCAGGGCATCGAGCTCGGTCACGGCCGGCGGCGCACCACCCGGTGGGCGCCGCGCACCCTCGACATCGACATCATCGCCAGCGGGGACCTGCGCCGCGACGACGACGACCTCGTCATCCCGCACCCGCGGGCGCACGAGCGGCCGTTCGTGCTCGCGCCCTGGCTGCGGCTGGACCCGGCAGCGGTGCTGCCCGGGCACGGCCCGGTGGCTGGGCTGCTGGCAGCCTCCGGGGAGGGCCTCGAGTGGCTGGCCGGGACCTGGTGGTCGCGGGAGGCCGAGGGCTGATGCAGCGGACGAGCTGGTCCACGCTGCCGATCGTCGCCGTCGGCGCCGGCGGCGCGTCCTACCTGCTGCTCGAGGCGCTGCGCTCGCGCGGCACCCTCGTGCCGGTGTCCGGGTACAGCTGGGCGGCGATCGCCGTCATCGCGGTGGGCGTGCTGCTGCTCGGCCGGTCGGTGCGACGGCTGACCGAGGGCAAGCGGACCCGTCTCGACGTCATCCGGGCCGCCCGGGTGGCGATGCTCGCCAAGGCGTGCGCGCTCGCCGGGTCGGCGCTCGTCGGGTACTTCGCGGCCCAGGCGCTCATCGCGCTGGCCAACATCACCGCACCGGCGCTGCGGGCCCACGCGCTCGCCGCCGGGGCGGCCGCGCTCGCCTGCGTGGTGCTGGTCGTCGTCGGCGTCGTCGTCGAGTCGTGGTGCCGGCTGCCCCCGGGTGACGACGCCGAGCCGGCCTGACCCGTCCCGACAATCGTCCGTCGAACGGGCTGGGGTTGGGTGGTGTGGCACCCTGAACCAATGACCGCACCACAACAACCCGCCCAGGCACGCTCGCCGTTCGAGCCGGTGGGCCTCGAGTTCACCCCGGTCTCCCGAGGACTGATCCGAGCCCGGCTGGTCCCGGCACTCTTCTGGCTGGTACTGCCGCTCGTGGCGGTCATCGTGCTCGCCGTCGTCGTCACCGGCTGGTGGTGGTGGCTCATCGCTGGGCTGTTCCTGGCGCTGATCGGCTGGACGTGCTGGCTCATCCCGCGGCAGGTGCGCGCCATGGGGTACGCCGAGCGCGAGGACGACCTGTTCATCCGCAAGGGCATCTTGTTCCGCGAGCTCACCGTGGTGCCGTACGGCCGGATGCAGTACGTCGACGTCAAGGCTGGCCCCATCGACCGCTGGGCCAAGGTCGCGACCGTGCAGCTCCACACCGCCTCGGCGTCCACCGACGCATCGATCGCCGGCCTGCCGACGCACGAGGCGTCGCGGCTGCGTGACCGCCTCACCGAGCGCGGCGAGGCCAGGCTGGCCGGCCTGTGAGCGAGCAGACCCCCGCGCCCGAGGAGAACGTCGAGTGGCGCCGGATGCACGTCATCACCCCGGTGCTCAACGCCTGGAAGGTGATCGTCGCGCTGTTCGCGGTGGTGCTCTTCCAGAACATCGATACCATCGCCGAGCTGCGGGACAGCGACGTCGACTGGACGCTCGTGCTGCTGTTCGGCGGCGGTGGGTTCCTGCTCCTGCTGCTGGTGCTCGCCGGCTACTCGGCGCTCTCCTGGCGGATGATGCGCTACGCCGTCGGGCGTGACGCGGTCTTCCTCCACAGCGGCATCCTCTTCCGGCAGCAGCGCCACGCCCGGCTCAACCGGATCCAGGCGATCGACGTCGTCCAGCCGCTGCTGGCGAGGCTGTTCGGGCTGGCCAAGCTGAAGATCGAGACCGCCGGCGGCGCCGGGTCCTCGGTTGACCTCGCATTCCTCAAGGAGGACACCGCGCACCAGCTGCGGCGCGAGGTCCTCGCCCGCGCGGCCGGGACCTACGTCGAGAGCACGACGAGCGGCGGCTCGCTGCCGGCCACCGGCAGTGCCACCCCCGGCGCGACCGAGCCGGCGGCGCCGAGCCCGGTGCTCACCGACAGCCCGGAACGTGAGCTGCTGACCGTCCCGCCGGGTCGCCTGGTGGCCTCGCTGCTGCTCTCCGGCTCGATGATCACCTTCCTCGTCGTCGTCCTCGGGCTGGCCGTCATCTCCATCGGGATCGGCTCCGGCGCGCCCATGATCGGTGGGCTGCCCGCCCTCCTCGGCTGGGGCACGGTGCTGTGGGCGCAGTTCTCCACCGGCTTCGGGTTCCGGGCGGCCATCTCCGCCGACGGCGTCCGGCTGCGGCACGGGCTGCTCGAGCAGCGCACCCAGACGGTGCCCCCGGGCCGGGTGCACGCGGTGGCACTCGAGCAGCCGCTGCTGTGGCGACGTCGCGGCTGGTGGCGCGTGCGCGTGAACATTGCCGGGTACGGCGAGACGACCGAGAGCGCGACCGGCAACGTCCTGCTGCCCGTCGGGCCTCGCGGCGATGCCCTCACCGCGCTGTGGCTGGTGCTGCCCGACCTCGGGGTCACCGATCCGCAGACGGTCATCGACGGGGCGCTCGAGGGCACCGGAGAGAGTGGCGGCTTCACCACCAGCCCGCGCCGGGCACGCTGGCTGGACCCGATCTCCTGGCGGCGCAACGGCATCCTGCTCACCGACCGGGCCACCCTCATCCGGCGTGGCCGGCTGTCGCGCTCGCTGGCCATCGTGCCGCACGAGCGGTCCCAGTCGCTGGCCATCAGCCAGGGGCCGGTCCAGCGCCAGGCCGTCCTCGCCAGCCTCACGCTCGCGCTCGTCTCCGGGCCGGTCGCGGCGCGGGCGGTGCACCTGGACCAGATGACCGCGCTGGCCAAGCTCGGCGACCAGTCCGAGCACTCCAAGGCCTCCCGGCAGCGGGAGTCGCCCGAGGAGTGGCTGCGCCGCGTCGGTCTCGAGCCGGCCCACGACGCCACCCCGGCGGCGCCGTCCGGTGCGCCGGCCGCTCCGGCCCCGCCGTCGGGTACGCCGGTGTCGCCTGGTGCGCCGGCGGGTGCTCCGGCCGCCCCGGCCCCGCCGTCGGGTGCGCCGGTGTCGCCTGGTGCGCCGACGGGTGCGCCGGCCGCTCCGGCCCCGCCGTCGGGTGCGCCGGTGGTATCGCCGCCGTCCGCTGCGCCTGCCCCGGACGCCCCGCCGCCACCGCCGTCCGCTGCGTCGGCGCAGCACGCACCGCCCCCGCCGTCGGGGCGACCGATGGTTACAGGTGACGTCGTCCCGCCGCCGCCAACCGCGCCTGCGCACCCGGCGCCGCCCCCGCCGACTACGTCACCGTCCGCCTCGCCGCCGCCCGCCCCGCCGGCGTCCGCGCCGGAGGAGGGGTGAGGCTGCCGGATAATGATCCGGTGACCACGCCTTCGGATCCTGTCACCCGGCCCGGCCGACTCGGGGTCGGGCTCATCGGCGCCGGCCGCGTGGGGGCGGTGCTCGCCAGCGCGCTGCGCGCCGCCGGTCACGCGATCGTCGGGGTCAGCGCGGTGTCGCAGGCCAGCCGGGACCGGGTGGAGGTCATGCTCCCCGGGGTGCCGGTGCTTGAGGTGCCGCAGATCGTCGAGCGCGCCGAGCTCGTCCTGCTCACCGTGCCCGACGACGTGCTGCCCGGTCTCGTCGCCGGGCTCGCGGAGACCGGTGCCTGGCAGCCGGGACAGATCGTCGTCCACACCGCCGGCCGGTTCGGCACCGCGGTGCTCGCCCCCGCGCAGCAGGCCGGCGCCATCCCGATCGCCCTGCACCCGGCGATGACCTTCACCGGCACCAGCGTCGACCTCTCGCGGCTGGTCGGCTGCCCGTTCGCGGTCACTGCGCCGGCGCCGGTGCTGCCGATCGGGCAGGCGCTCGTCGTCGAGATCGGTGGCGAGCCGGTCCCGCTCCACGAGGCCGACCGGCCTCGGTACCACGCGGCCCTCGCGCACGGCGCCAACCACCTCGTCACCCTCGTCGCGCAGGCCGCCCGGGTGCTGCGCACCGCCGGTATCGCCGAGCCCGGGCTCTACCTCGACCCGCTGCTGACCGCCGCGCTCGACGGCGCCGTCCGCGACGGCACCCTCAGCCTCACCGGACCGGTGGTCCGCGGCGACGTCGGCACCGTGCGCGACCACTTGGCCGAGCTCGACGCGCTGGCTGCCCGCGAGCCAGAGCACGTCGACGTCGCGGCCACCTACCGTGCGCTCGCGCGTGCGACGGCGCAACGAGCGCTGTTCGACGGTCGGATCAACGAGTCGGCGGCCCAGGCGCTGCTCGACGCGCTGGCCCCGGCCGCCGGCGCCGCGACGACGGCCGGCACGGCGGAGCAGAGCGCCGTCGACGACAACCCCGCTGTCGGTGACAATCCTGCTGTCGGTGACAATCCTGCTCTCGGTGACAATCCTGCTGTCGGCGAGGAGGGGGCCGGTGCCGGTGCCGGGGCTGGGGCTGGGCCGCTGCTGGTGCGCACCAGGGTCGAGCTCGGCGTCGCCCTTGGTGACCGGCCCGGGCGGCGCTCCGTCGTCATGACGATGGGTGCGCTGCACGAGGGGCACCTCGACCTCGTGCGGGAGGCCCGGCGCCGCGGCGACGTCGTCGTCGTGACGATCTTCGTCAACCCGCTGCAGTTCGCCGCCGGGGAGGACCTCGACGCCTACCCACGAGACCTCCAGGCCGACCTTGCGCGGCTGAGCGAGGTGGGGGCGGACATCGTGTTCGCGCCGGAACCAGCCACCGTCTACCCCGACGGCGAGCCGCAGGTGCGCGTCGACCCGGGCCCGGTCGGGTCCGTCCTCGAGGGGGCCACCCGTCCCGGCCACTTCGGCGGGGTGCTGACCGTGGTCGCCAAGCTGCTCCACCTCGTGGCACCGGACATCGCGGTCTTCGGGCAGAAGGACGCCCAGCAGCTGGCCCTCGTGCGGGCGATGGTGCGCGACCTGGACATCGCCGTCGAGATCGTCGGGGTGCCTACCCACCGGGAGACCGACGGCCTCGCGCTGAGCAGCCGCAACGCGTACCTGTCGCCGGCCGAGCGGGAGCAGGCGCTCGCGCTGTCCGCAGCGCTGCGCGCCGGCCGGGATGCTGCCTCCGACGGTCCCGACGGCGTGCTCGCCGCGGCCCGGGCCGTGCTCGACACGGCGCCAGGTGCCCGGGTGGACTACCTCACGCTCGTCGACCCGATGACCTTCTCGCCCGGCGTGGCCACCGGCAACGGTGAGATGCTCCTGGTTGTGGCCGCCCAGGTCGGGGCCACCCGCCTCATCGACAACATGCCCGTCCACCCGGCCCCGAAGGAGATCCGTCAGCCGTGACCACCCCCGCCTCGCTGCAGCGCCCGATGCTGGTCGGCAAGATCCACCGCGCCACCGTGACCGCGGCCGAGCTCCACTACGTGGGCTCGGTGACGATCGACGGTGACCTGCTCGACGCGGCGAACCTGCTGCCAGGCCAGCAGGTCGACATCGTCGACGTCACCAACGGGGCGCGCCTGACGACGTACGCGATCCCCGGCGAGCGCGGCGCGGGCGAGGTCTGCATCAACGGCGCGGCAGCACACCACGTGCATCCCGGTGACGTCGTCATCATCATCGGCTACGGCATGCTCAGCGACGCCGACGCCCGCCGCTACCGCCCCGCGGTGGTGTTCGTCGACGGCGAGAACCGGATGGTCGACCTCGGCGACGACCCCGGGCAGGTGCCCGACAGCGTCCCAGACCCGGTGCTGCGCAGCAGCGGTGTCACGCTGGCCGAGCACCGCAGCAGCGCCGAGCTGCTCTGACATGATCGGCGTCCTCCACGGCTTCAGCGCCGTTGCCGTGGTCATCGCCGTCGGGGCCGTCCTCGCCCACATCGGGTTCCTCAACTACGCGAGCCAGGCGATGCTCGCCAAGCTCGCGTTCTTCGTCGCGAGCCCGGCACTCATGCTCACCGTGCTCTCCGAGGCGGACGTCGGCGGGGTGTTCTCCGGCAACCTCATCGCCTCCGCCGGCGCGGTGGCGGTCGCGATCGCGGTCTACCTCCTGCTGTCGCGGTGGGTCGCGCGACGGCCGACGGCCGAGACCGTCATCGGTGCGTTGTGCTCCTCGTACGTCAACGCCGGCAACCTCGGCATCCCGATCGCCGCCTATGTCCTCGGCGACGCCGCCTACGTCGCGCCGATCATGCTGCTGCAGCTGGTGCTCATCCAGCCGGTGGCGCTGGCCGTCCTCGACCGGACGACGGCCGCCGCCGGCACCCCGACCGGCGCGCTGCTGCGACGCAGCGCGAGCAACCCGCTGCTCATCGGCGCGCTCGTCGGGCTGGTGCTCGCGCTCACCGGGTTCCGGCTGCCGACGATGGTCCAGGCGCCCATCGACCTGCTCGCCGCGATGGCGGTGCCCACGATGCTGCTCGCCTACGGCGTCTCGCTGAGGCTCGGTCCCAAGCTCGGCGGCGGCACGTCGGTGGGGGAGCTCGCGCTCATCGTCGGGCTCAAGATGGTGCTCCAGCCGGGTGTCGCGTACGTCCTCGGGCGGTTCGTGCTCGGCCTGGACGACGTCTCGCTGTTCGCCGTCACCGTCATGGCGGCGCTGCCGACCGCGCAGAACGTCTTCGTCTTCGCCAGCCGCTACGAGCGCGGCGTGACGCTGGCCCGGGACACCATCTTCGTCTCCACCATCGCCTCCGTGCCGGTGATCACCATCATCACCGCACTGCTGCACTGACGGTCGCCGGCGAGGCGCCGCCTCAGCGCCGGCGCAGCAGCTCGCGGATGCGCGACTCCGCCTCGTCGACGGTGACCTTGCGGGCACCGCGCTGCTCCAGGGCGGCGATCATCGCCGGCTCGTGGCGTGCCAGGCTCAGCCCACGGCGCAGCAGCGTCAGCGGTGGTTTGCGTGCCTCGCCGAGGTCGCGCAGCAGCCGGAACCAGAACGTCTGGATCCGCGGCCGCCACAGGCACAGCGCGTCAGCGAGGATGTCCTCCTCCCGGGCGGCGTCGATGAGCTCGGCAGCGAAGATGCCCTCGGCGAGCACGATCGGTGACCCGCCGGCGTCGAAGGCGGTCGTCGTCGTCCGGCGGTTGGTGGGGATGTCGTAGAGCGGGACGTCGGCGTGGCCGGTGCGGGCGATGTCGAGCAGGGCGGCCAGCGCGGCCTCCCGGTCCCAGCTGCGGGGGTCGTCCCAGTCGACGATGCCGTGGCGCCGGGGCAGCCCCGGGTGGTCGCCGTCGCGGTAGAAGTCGTCGAGCGCCACGACGGGCAGCCCCAGCCGGCCGGTGAGCGAGGTCTTGCCCGACCCCGACGGGCCGGTGAGCAGCACGATGCGCGTCGAGGCACGGCGGGCTCCCGCGGGGAGCTCGAACAGGCCACGGGTGCCGGCGCCCGGCACGGCGGCCGGGGCGCCGTGGTCATCGGCGGCTGCAGCTGCGGACATCGGCTCTCCTCATCGCACCGCCCGACCGGCAGCGCTCCGCACGAGGGTAGCCGCCGGAGCCGCCGAATCTCTCGGGCGGCACGAGGCTGGATAGGATCGGCGGGTGACTGAGACGACCCGCGACGCGACCGATCCCGACCGGCTGGACGAGCACGACCAGGAGCAGCCCGAACAGGTCCGGGTCCGTGCCGAGAAGCGGGAGCGGCTCATCGCCGCCGGCATCGACCCGTACCCGGTGACGCTGCCCATCACGGCCACGATCGCGGCGGTCCGCGCGGACCACGCCGAGCTTGCCGCCGGGGAGGAGACCGACGTCGTCGTCGGCGTCGCCGGCCGGGTGATGTACCTGCGCAACACCGGCAAGCTGTGCTTCGTCACCCTGCAGGACGGCGCCGGCAACCAGCTCCAGGCGATGCTCTCGCGTGCCGAGGTGGGCGAGGAGGCGCTCGCCGCCTTCAAGACCGACGTCGACCTCGGGGACCACCTGTTCGTCCACGGCCGCGTCATCGCCTCGCGGCGTGGCGAGCTGAGCGTGTTCGCCGACTCTTACCTGCTCGCCGCCAAGGCGCTGCGGCCGCTGCCGAAGACCTACGAGAACGAGGCCGGCGAGCAGGTGGCGCTGTCGGAGGAGGGCCGCGTGCGCCGTCGTCATCTCGACCTCATCATGCGCCCGGCGGCCCGCGAGATGGTGCGCACCAGGGCGGCGGTCGTGAGGTCGCTGCGCCGTCAGCTCGACGAGCGGAAGTTCATCGAGATCGAGACGCCGATGCTCCAGGTGCAGCCCGGCGGGGCGGCCGCCCGGCCGTTCGTCACCCACATGAACGCCTACGACACCGAGCTGTACCTGCGGATCGCGCCGGAGCTCTTCCTCAAGCGGGCCGTCGTCGGTGGCCTCGACCGGGTCTTCGAGATCAACCGTAACTTCCGCAACGAGGGCGCAGACTCCACGCACTCCCCGGAGTTCGCCATGCTCGAGGCCTACGAGGCCTACGGCTCCTACGACACTATGGCCGAGCTCACCCGGGCCCTCGTCCAGCGCGCCGCGCAGGATGCGTTCGGCTCGACCACCGTGCGGCTGGCCGACGGCAGCGACTACGACCTCGGCGGGCAGTGGGCCGAGCTCTCGCTGTTCGGCTCCCTCAGCGAGGCGCTCGGCGAGGAGATCAGCCCGCAGACGCCGATGGCGCGGCTGCTGGCGCACGCGGAGCGGCTGGAGATCGCCGTCGCACCGCACGACACCCACGGCAAGGTCGTCGAGGAGCTGTGGGAGCACCTCGTCGGCGACGACCTCTACGCGCCGACCTTCGTGCGTGACTTCCCGGTCGACACCTCACCGCTCACCCGCGCCCACCGCTCGGTGCCCGGCGTGGTGGAGAAGTGGGACCTCTATGTGCGCGGCTTCGAGCTGGCGACGGCGTACTCCGAGCTGGTCGACCCGGTCGTGCAGCGCGAGCGCTTCGAGGAGCAGGCGCGGATCGCCGCCGCGGGGGACCCGGAGGCGATGGTGCTCGACGAGGACTTCCTGCAGGCCATGGAGCAGGGCATGCCGCCCGCCGGTGGCATGGGGATGGGGCTCGACCGGCTGCTCATGGCCCTCACCGGGCTCGGCATCCGGGAGACGATCACCTTCCCGCTCGTCAAGCGGGCGTGACGTCCTCGCCGGCGGGCGTGGGCTGAGCGGCCGGCCGGCGCCGCGCACGCCGGACCAGCACGACGACGGCGAGCGGGACCCCCACGAGGACCAGCCACGGCAGCAGCGTGCCGACGACGACGAGCAGGCCGCTGGCGAACCCGACGAGCGCCCGCCAGCCGTCCTGCAGCCCGCCGAGGAACCCGTCGGTCTCCAGCTGGGCGGCCTCCTTCTCCTCCACGAGTGACACCTGCAGGGTGGACATCGCCACTTGGTCGGAGAGGGCGGAGCGCTGCGACTGCAGCGACTCGAGCTCGCCCTGGCGCTCGCTCAGCGCGCTCTCCGCGGCGAGCAGCGCCTCGCTGGTGTCGGCCTCGACCATCAGCCCCAGCAGCCGCTCGGTGGACGCCTGCAGCGCGGTGATCCGGGCGTCGAGGTCCTGGCCCTCGCGGGTGACGTCCTGCGCGCTGATCGACACGTCGCTGACCTCACCGACCTGCTCGAGGTCGGTGATGAGAGCGTTGAGCGCGCCGGACGGGACGCGCAGCGTGAGATGGGCGCTCGCCGGCCGCTGCTCGGTGGCTGTCCGCTGCGAGCGCTCCTCGACCCGGCCATCGGCGGCGGTGAGGAGCTCGACGACGTCGTCGACCGCGTCGACTGGGTCGGCGACGACCATGGTGAGCGACCCGGTGGTGATGACCTCGCGGTTGTCGGCGGCCGCCTGGGCGCCGGACTCCGCGGAGTCACCGTCCGCGCCCGCGTCCTCGGCCGAGGACATCTGCGGGTCGGCGCCCCCGGAGTCGCTCGCACCGCCCGAGCAGGCCACGAGACCCAGGGCGACGAGCACGAGCAGGAGGACCTGACGGAGGCTTCGCATGGCTGCACTGTAAGTCGCTGACCAGCGCGGACGAAACCGCGGTGCCCGAAATGAGACCCGACCGGGACTTGATCGAGACCTGGAGGATGCGCGCCGAGGTGGACGGCATAGTGTGGGCACGACGAATGAGGAGAAATGTCAGCAATTGTTGCCGCGTACGGACCCTTCGACGACGAGGTGGGACTGCGCATGCTGGACCGGATGGCGCATCGCGGTCCCGACGGGCTCGGGACCCGCCGGGTGGGTGAGGCCTGGCTGGGCACCCAGTACCTGGCGATCATCGACCCGCACACCGGCGCCCAGCCACTGGCGGGGAGCACGCAAGACATCTGGCTGGTCGGTGACGGCGAGATCTACAACCACCAGCGCATCCGCGAGCACCTCGGTCAGGACCGTTTCAGCACCGACTCCGACCTCGAGGCCGCCCTCCAGCTCTACAAGGACCGCGGCGTGGCCGCCTTCGAACGGCTCTGGGGAACGTTCGCACTGGTCATCGCCGCCGGCGACGGACGATTCGCCGCCGTGCGGGACGTCCTGGGTATCGCACCGCTGTACTGGGCCCGCCGAGGCGAGACGGTGCTGTTCGCCTCGGAGCTCAAGGCCTTCGACGAGGGCTGGCGGGACGCCGTCGAGCCGTTCCCGCCGGGCCACGCGTGGACGCCGCAGGACGGGCTCGTCGCCGGCCCGGCGTTCCCGGGCGCCTCACCGGTGCTGCTCAAGAGCCGCGCGCCGCACGAGGAACCGCCCATGTGGGTGTTCGACGCGCTGCGCGAGACCCTCGTGCGCGCCGTGGAACGGAGCCTGACGGCAACGGCCCCGGTGGGGATCCTGCTGTCCGGCGGGGTGGACTCCAGCATCATCACGGCCATCGCCGCACGGCTCGCCCGGGAGCGCGGGCAGCGGCTGCCGAGCTTCGCCGTCGGGATGGCCGGCAGCAGCGACCTTGCGGCCGCACGGCTCGTCGCCGAGTACGCCGGGACCGACCACCACGAGCTCGTCTACACCGCCGAGGACGCCATCGCGCTGGTGCCGCAGGTCGTCGCGGAGCTCGAGTCCTTCGACCCCACGCTGGTCCACAGCGCGGTGCCGCACCACCTCGTGGCGCGTCTCGCGAGCGAGCACGTCAAGGTCGTGCTCGCCGGTGAGGGGGCCGACGAGCTGTTCGCCGGCTACTCCCACTACGGCCGGCACGACGACGGCGAAGCGCTGCACGAGGACCTGATCGCCACCCTCGAGGGCATGCACATCGGCGGGCTGCAGCGTGTCGACCGGGTGGCCGGCGCCCACGGCATCGAGGCCCGGGTGCCGTTCCTCGACCTGGACTTCGTCGAGCTCGCGCTCGCGCTGCCCCCGGCCTGGAAGCTCACCGGTCCGGACAAGCCGGCCAAGTGGCTGCTGCGGCGTGCCTTCGACGGCTGGTTGCCCGATGAGGTGCTGTGGCGCCGCAAGGAGCAGTTCGGTGAGGGCACCGGCATGAACGACGTCCTGCGGGACCACTTCGAGGCCACCGTGACCGAGGCCGAGCTCGCCCGCGAGGCGGACGTGCTCGATCCGCCCCTGCGGACGCGGGAGGAGCTGGCCTACTTCCGGATGTTCGCCGCGGCGTTCCCGGGCATCGACGCCGCTCGGACCGTGGGGCGCTTCGCCGAGGCATGACGCTCGGGACGCTCCTAGCCGCTGACCGGACGCGTCCACTCCGCCAGCCGCCGAGCGACGTCGTCGTAGGACAGGGACCCGGTTGCGACGTCGATCACGAGGTCGTAGGCGGGATCTTCGGGGGCGTCGAGCTCGACCCCGTTGAGGCCGTAGAAGACCACCGTCGCAAGCCAGCCCAGCCGATTGTTGCCATCGACCGACGGAGGGTTGCCGGCGATCGACTCCAGCAGGACGGCGGCCTTCGTGTGCAGGTCGGGGTAGGCATCATCGCCGAAGAGGGCGCTGGCCGGGCGATGCGCAGCGGCGTCGAGCAGCCCGCGATCGCGCACGCAGAGCCCACCGATCTCCTCGCACAGGAAGAGAAGATCCTCCAGGCTCAGGTAGGTCGTCATTTCGCGAGGCGGTCGAGCAGCGGGCCGTAGCGTTCGACCGCCGCTCGGGCAAGGCCGCGCACCGCTGCTTCGTGGCCACGGCGTGCCCACGTCTCCTCGATAGCCCGCACCGCCGCCTCGTTCTTGCTCACACCCTGACTGCGCGCGAGCTCTGCGAGGCGACGGTCCTGCTCCTCGGTGATCCGCAAGTTCAGTGCCATGCCATCAACGGTACCACCGTGGTACTGCAACCTCCCTGGTGGCGCGCTTCCGGACCCCAGGCGGAGGTGGGGTGGGCGTCAGCCGATGAGGCCCTGCTCGGTCAGCCACTCCTCGGCGACGTCGCGCGGCACCTCGCCGTCGTTGTCCACACGGCCGTTGAGCTCGGTAATGACCTCGTCGGTCAGTGCCTCGCTGATCGGGGCGAGGATGTCGGCGATGGCCGGGTACTCGTCCAGCGTCTCCTGGCGGAGCGTCGCGGCACCCGCGTACTGCACGAAGAAGTCCTGGTCGTCCTCGAGGACGAGGAGGTCGTTCGACACGATCCGCGCGTCGGTGGAGAACACCTCGCCGAACTCGCACGACTCGCCGACCTGGGTGTAGATGAGGTTGAGGTCGAGCTCGACGATCTCGGTGAACTCGAAGCCGTAAGCCTCCTCGAGGCCGGGCAGGCCGTCGTCACGGTTGATGAACTCGCTCGCCGCGCAGATCGCTCCTTGGTCGGGGTTGGCGGTGACGAACTCTGCGACGTCGGAGGTCGTGACGAGGCCGTTCTCCTCGGCGAAGGAGTTCGACGTAGCGAGCCGGTAGGTGTTCTCGAAGTTCGCCGGCTCCAGCCAGGCGATCCCGTTCTCGGCATCAGCCTCGGCCACGGCCGCGTACAGGTCCTCGGGGATGTCCTCGGTGGTGTTGCCCAGGATGTTCACCCAGCCGGTGCCGGTGTAGTCCCAGTAGATGTCGATCTCCTCGGTCTCCAGCGCCTCGCGCACCGTGGCGCTGCCGGAGATGCCGGTCTGATCGACTGTCTCGGCGCCGGCGTCCTCCAGCGCGACCATGGTGATCTGCGCGAGGACGTCGGACTCGGTGAACTCCTTGGAGCCGACGATGATGGAGGCGCCGGCGAGCTCGCCGTCCCCGTCGCCGTTCCCGCCGCCGTCGTCGCTGCCGCAGCCGGCGACAGCGAGGAGCATCGCGAGGCCTCCGGCGGTCGCGATCGTCCGTGTGGTTCTCATCGTGGTTCTCCTTCGTTGTGGTGGGCCCGCCCGGAGGTAGCCCTCGATGCGTTCGGTTCGTGGGTCGGGGTGCGCCGCGTGAGCGGGACCGCTGCGGTGCGTCGCCTCCTCACAGGCCGCGGGGGCGCAGGAAGTCCTCGGCGATGCTCGCGAGGTAGTCGATGAACAGGGCGAGCACGGCGGTCAGCGCCGCGCCGACGAGCTGGACGGTGAAGCGGTTTGTCGACAGCCCGGCGACGATGATGTCGCCGAGCCCGCCGGCGTTGATGTAGGTGACCAGGGTGGCGGTGCCGACGTTGATGACCAGTGCGGTGCGGATGCCGGCGAGGATGACGGGCACCGCCAGCGGCAGCTCGAGGCGTCGCAGCACGGTGGCCTTCGACATCCCCATGCCCTTGCCGGCCTCGAGGACCGCCCGGTCGACCTGCTCCAGCCCCACCATGGTGTTGAGCAGCACCGGCACGATCGCGTACAGCACGAGCCCGACGATCGCGGCCTTGAACCCGAGGAAGAGGAACGCCACGGCCAGCAGCACGAGGATCGCGATGGTCGGCACCGCTTGGCCCAGGGTGAGCAGCGTGATGAGGTACGGCCGGATCCGGCGGGTGAACGGACGGGTGAGCATGATCCCGAGCGGCACCGCGATGACGAGCGTGACGACGGTGGAGACGGCGGCGAGCTGGATGTGCTGCCACGTCGCTGTCCACAGCCGGGCCGCGTTGAGCGACCGCGCCTCGATCGAGTCGAGCTCCTGGCTCGAGACGTACAGGTAGAGCGCGAGGCAGACGGCGGCGAGCACCGCCGGCATGGTGAGGTAGCCGCCCAGGGTGCGGTGCGCCGTCGTCGGGGCCGGGGCCGAGGGCGGCGCCGGGAAGACGGGACCCGGAGCCTGCACGCTCATGGGCTCTCACCCAGCCCGGCGCGTGCCTGGGTCACCGCGCTCGCCCGCATCGTCCGGATCGCGTCGGTGATCTGCTCGATGTCGACGACGCCCTGGAACACGCCGTCGTCGCCGACGACGATCGTCACGCTGTACCGGGCGGTGATGAGCTCGTTGAGCGCGTCGCTCAGCGTCGCGCGGGGCTCGACGGTCACGCCTGCGGGCAGGCCGATCCGGTCGAGCGGCCGGCCATCGGCCCGGCGCAGGTCGTCCGCGCCCACCCAACGCACCGGGCGGCCGCCGTCGTCGAGCACGAGCAGGGCGCTCTCTGTGGCGCCGCGCAGCACCTCGAGCGCGTCCACCGGGGTGGTGCCGACGGGGACCGTCGGCCAGGGGCGCAGCTCGATGTCGGCGACGTGGCTGAGGTTGAGTCGCTTGAGAGACGCCCCGCGGCCGATGAAGTCCGAGACGAAGTCGTCGGCCGGCGCGGTGAGGATCTGCTCCGGGGTGTCGTACTGGGCGACGTGCGAGCCGTCGCGCAGGATCGCGATGCGGTCGCCCATCTTGATCGCCTCGTCGATGTCGTGGGTGACGAACACGATGGTCTTCTTCACCTCGGCCTGCAGCCGGAGGAACTCGTTCTGCAGCCGGTCGCGGGTGATGGGGTCGATGGCCCCGAAGGGCTCGTCCATGAGGAGGACCGCGGGATCGGCGCCGAGCGCCCGGGCGACGCCGATGCGCTGCTGCTGACCGCCGGAGAGCTGCTTGGGGTAGCGGTCGCGGTACTCCTCGGGCGGCATGTTGACCAGGTTCAGCAGCTCGTCCACCCGCGCCGAGGTTCGCTTCGCGTCCCAGCCGAGCAGCTTGGGGACGGTCGCGACGTTCTCGCCGATCGTCATGTGCGGGAACAGGCCGACCTGCTGGATGACGTAACCGATGCGCCGTCGCAGCCGGTCCGCG
Source organism: Georgenia sunbinii (assembly GCF_036421875.1). Classification (NCBI taxonomy): domain Bacteria; kingdom Bacillati; phylum Actinomycetota; class Actinomycetes; order Allobogoriellales; family Allobogoriellaceae; genus Georgenia; species Georgenia sunbinii. The sequence continues at coordinate 532,341 of NZ_JAZGOL010000002.1, forward strand.
TCCGTCGTCGTCACGTCCTCGCCGCCCAGGATGATGCGACCGGACGTGGGCTCGATGATCCGGTTGATCATCTTCATCGTCGTCGTCTTGCCGCACCCGGAGGGCCCGACGAGGACGACGATCTCGCCCCGCTGGATCTCGAGGGTGAGGTCGTCGACGGCGTTCTCACGCTGGCCGGGGTACCGCTTGGTGAGGTTCTCCAGCCGGATCATCGTGGCGTCGTCTGTCATCTGATCCCCTTGGACGTGGTGAGCCGGCGGACGGCGTGGAACAGCAGGTCGAAGATGATGGCCAGCACGATGACGCCGAGCGTGCCCGCGAGGACGAGGTTGACGGCCACCGGTGTCCCGACGCGCGCGAGCCCGGTGAAGATGAGCTCGCCGTACCCCGGGCCGTTGACGATGGAGCCGATCGCCGCGATGCCGAGGAGCACGAGCGTGGTGACCCGGATCCCGGTGATGACCACCGGCCAGGCCAGCGGCAGCTCGATGCGCAGGAGGCGCTGGCGGCGATTGAGTCCCATGCCCTTGGCCGCCTCGACGATCGCCGGGTCGACGCCGCGCAACCCGGTGATGGTGTTGCGCACCACGGGCAGCAGGCCGTACATCGTCAGCGCCACGACCACGGGCCGAGCACCGAGCCCGAGCGGTCCGAGGAGCAGGATGAACAGCGCGAAGGACGGGATCGTGAGGAAGGCGCCGGTGATGGCGAGCACCACCTCGCGCGGTCGTTCGCGCTGGTAGGTGGCGATCCCGAGGATCATGCCGATGACCGACGCGAGGAGGACCGAGACGCCGACGACGGCGGCGTGCCCGAGTCCGAGCTCGAGCATGTCGTCGCTGCGGGCGATGAGGAACTCGACGAAATTCATCCATCTCCTTCCCGATCCGCGGTGGTCAGCTCGCTGTGGTCCCGGCGGTCACCCTGGTGAGTCTACTGGCGGACCCGCCCGGCGATCTCCCGAACGTACTGATCGACGCGGGAATAGGCGTCGCGGGTCAGTGCCCGCCACAGCTCGACGGCGAGCCGGGGGTCGTCGTTCTCGAGGGTCTCGATGGCGTCGGGGTCGAGCACCATGACCGTCACTGGGCCCTCGGCCTTGGCAGTGGTCTCCTGCCGGTCGTCGGTGCCTAGCGCGAGCTCTCCGAAGGTCATCCCGGCGCTGAGGGCGCTCAGCCGCACCCGGTTCCCGTCGAGGTCGGTGCCGATCGTGATGATCGTGCCGGAGACGATGAAGAAGACACCACCGAAGCGTTGGCCGACCCGCCGGACGATGTCGCCGTCGGCGTAGTGCCTCCGCTCCATCCGGGCCACCAGGGCGGCGGCGCCGGCGTCGCCCAGGGAGGCGAGGAGCGGTGAGTCGACCGTCGGGACGGCGTGCGGCCGGGACTCCGGGGTGGCGTAGCGCCCCAGCAGCAGGTCCTCGCAGTACGCGATGGCCGCGCGACGCGTCGTGACGCTCGCGGTGACGCCGTTGACGAAGGCGTCGGCGAGCATGTCGTCCGGGTCGACGACGACGAGCACGCGGCCCGCCGCGTCGAACTGCTCAGCGATCGTGGCCAGCATGTCCGTCGCGAGCCGGCCGATCTCGTCGAGCCGCCGCACGTCGAGGACGACGACCTCGACGTCGTCGGCCAGTCCGCTGAGCTCGCGCACGGCCGACTCGGTGCCGGCGAAGAAGAGGTCCCCGGCGAGCTCGACGACGACGGCGCGGTGGCCGTGGGTACGGAGCACCTCTGCGGTCTCGTCGGTGCGGCGGATGTCCGAGGGCTCGCGGTCGATCGTGTACGTCGCGCGGATCGCCGAGCGCCCCGCGCGGGCGGCTCGGACGAAGTGCATCTCCATGTCCTTGGAGACCCGGCGGCAGGTGGCCACACCGCGGACGCTGCTGCCGTGCGCGTCCAGCGGCGGGGAGAACACCGCCAGGCCCGCCTGGCCGGGGAGCACCGCGATCGTCCCGCCGCCGACGCCGGACTTCGCCGGCATCCCGACGTTGCTCACCCAGTCCCCGGCGTCGTCGTACATGCCCGACGTCATCATCACCGACAGCACCCGTTCGACGGCGTCGATGCCCAGCGCCTCGGTGCCGGTGAGCGGGTTGGTGCCGCCGTTGGCCAGCGTCGCCGCCATGATGGCCAGGTCGCGGCCGGTGACCTGGACGGTGCACTGCCGCAGATAGGTCTCCAGCACCTTCGTGGGGCTGCCCTCGATCACGCCGAAGGAGCTGAGGAGGTAGGCCAGGGCGTGGTTGCGGTCGCTGGTGCGGCGCTCAGCCGCGTAGCTGCGAGCCTTGCTCCGCAGCGGACGGCCCGCGATGTCGGAGTACAGCTCGGTGATGCGCTCGATCGCCGACCGGCCGCCCGAGCCCTTGATGAGCGAGACCACCGCGAGCGCGCCGGCGTTGATCATCGCGTTGGCGGGGCGGCCGGTGTCCGGCGCCAGCGAGATCTCGTTGAAGGGGTCCCCGGACGGCTCGACGTCGACCTTCTCGTCCACCGCGTCAGGCCCGAGGTCCGCCAGCGCGAGGCCGTAGCTGAACGGCTTGGACAGCGACTGCAGGGAGAACTCCTTGCGGGTGGTGCCCACCTCGTACACGTAGCCGTCGACCGTGGCCAGCGCGATGCCGAAGTCGTCCGGATCGACTGTGGTCCCGGCCGGACCGATGAGGTACGGGCTGCCCTCGCGAAGCTCGGAGATCTCCGTGTGCACTCGGCGCAGGTAGGCGGTGATCGGGGAGTCCATGGTCCGGAGCCTAATGACTCGGGATCGTGAGAGCCCTGCCCACGGCTTCGGGCTACCGCCGTCGTCGTCCTACGGCGGTGTCGCAGCCAGGGCATACGCTCGAGCCATGGCCACCTCGCTCCTCTCCGACGACCTCCTCGACCGCATCCGCGCCCGCGCCGCCGGGTACGACCGCGAGAACTCGTTCTTCGACGAGGACCTGGCCGAGCTGAAGGCGGCCGGCTACCTCACCGCCATGGTGCCCACCGAGCTCGGCGGCGCCGGCCTCACGCTCGAGGAGATGACCCGCGAGCAGATGCGGCTCGCCGGTGCGGCGCCGGCCACCGCCCTGGCCGTCAACATGCACCACGTGTGGATGGGCGTGGCCCGCACCGTCCGCGCTCGCGGGGACAGCTCGTGCGACTTCATCCTCGAGGAGGCCGCCGCCGGGGAGGTCTTCGCCTTCGGCGTCTCCGAGGCCGGCAACGACCTCGTCCTGTTCGGCTCCGCGAGCGACGCGGCGCCCGACGGCGCGGGTGGCTACACCTTCAGCGGCACCAAGATCTTCACCTCGCTGTCGCCCGGCTGGACCCGCATGGGGACGTTCGGCACCGACCGCACCGGCGACGACGGCCCGCACAACGTCTGGGGCTTCATCACCCGGGACGGCGGGGGAGTGGAGGTCAAGGACGACTGGGACGCGATGGGGATGCGGGCGTCGCAGTCCGCGACCACGGTGCTGAGCGCGGCGCCGGCCCCGGCGGACCGCATCGTCCGCCGCATCGCGCCCGGCCCCACGATGGACCCGTTCATCTTCGGCATCTTCGCCAGCTTCGAGATCCTGCTCGCCTCGGTCTACACCGGCATCGCGCAGCGGGCGATCGATGTCGCCGTCGAGACGGTGCACAAGCGCCGTTCGCTGGCCAACGACGGCGCCCCGTATGCCCACGACCCGGCGATCCGCTGGCGGCTGGCCGACGCCGCGATCCAGCTCGACGGCATCTACCCGCAGATCGCGCAGATCGCCCGCGACGCCGACGATCAGGTGGACCGCGGTGCCCGCTGGCTGCCGCAGCTCTCGGCCGTCAAGACCCGCGCGACGGAGGTCGCCAAGGACGTCGTCGACAAGGCGGTGCGGGTCTCGGGCGGGTCCTCGTACTTCAACCGCTCGGAGCTGTCGCGGCTCTACCGCGACGTGCTCGCCGGGATCTTCCACCCGAGCGACGACGAGTCCGTCCACGGCGCCTGGGCCAACGTGCTGCTCGGGCCGGTCTCCGACCAGCCGTCCACCGACGGCTGACCGCAGCCGGCCCCCGGCAGCAGCCCTCGGGGTCGGCCCGCGGCGCCGGCCGTCCTCGAGACGTTCCTCAGCGCGGGGTCTGCTGGTGGCTGACCATCCGCCAGCCCGCCGGCCGGCGGACGTAGACGCTGGCCACCAAGGCCGAGTACGGCGTGCCCGCGCGCCGGGCGGTCACCGCGTAGCTGACCACGGCGAGGTCCGGCGTCGGCTGCAGCACGTCGAGGTCGGTCAGCTCGTGGGTGTCCCACGGTGGTCCCCCCATCGACGCGACGACCTCCTCCCGGTCGCTCAGGCGCAGCCCGCCGGGCAACAGCATCCGCACCCGGGAATCGAGCACCTCGCGGTAGAAGGCCGTCGCTTGCGGCCCGCCGGTCGACAGCGCCTGCCAGCCCTGGCGTTCGAGCTCCTCCGGAGTCGTCATCGCCCATCCCCTCTCGTTGCCGGCACGCTACCGGACGGCGTCGGCGCGAAGCCCCGGCGACGGGCACCGGCAGGTCCTAGGCTTGGGCCATGGGATCACTGTCGGACGAGCAGGCGGCGAAGGTCGTGGCGCTGGCGATGGACCTCGCCCGTGAGGGCCACACCGAGGAGCTGCTGGAGTTCCTCGACCACGGGCTGCCGGTCGACGCGCAGGACGGCGAGGGGAACTCGCTGCTCATGCTCGCCGCCTACCGCGGCCACCCCGCGACGGCGCGGGCGCTGATCGACCGCGGAGCCGATGTCGACCTCCGCAACGCCCGCGACCAGTCGCCCATCGCCGGTGCGCTGTTCAAGGGGGAGGAGGAGGTCGTCGGGATGCTGCGCCAGGCGGGTGCCGACCTCGACGCCGGCACACCGAGCGCCCGTGTCACCGCGGAGATGTTCGGCCGCGCACACTTGCTCGACTAGAGCCGACGAGAGCGCACCCGCCCGATCGCTCCGACAACCTCAGCGACGCAGAAAGCGGGCGTTGTACTGCAGGCAGTTCGAGTCGACGGTGAGGAAGGCGGCGTCCTCAGCGATCGCCTGCGCGATGAGCATGCGGTCGAACGGATCACGGTGCAGCAGCGGCAGGGTGTCCAGTACTCGGGCATGGCGCTCGGTGAAGGCGAGATGGTCGAAGCCGATCTCTGCGACGTGGTCGGCGAACCCGTCCGGGACATCGAGCTTGCCGTCGGCGCGATTCACGGCGATCTCGGCGAGCGACATGGCCGAGACGAGTTTGATGTTTGCCGGATCCGAGATGGCTTCCCGGAACCCCTCGGGCAGGGGAGCGTCAGCGCGGACCCAGAGCAAGACGTGGGTGTCGAGGAGAAGCCTCACGCTCCGTACCAGTCCTGCTCGTCCTGCTCGGTCCACTCGTCGAATTCATCGGACATACGGATCTGACCCGCAAGGTCACCGAACACCACATGGCGCGGAGAAGGGGAGGCCGGCCCGAGATGTGCCACGGGCTTTCCATTGCGCGCGATCACGATCACCTCACCGCCCTCTGCTCGCGCCAGGATGCGACTGAAGGAGGACTTCGCCTCGTACACGTTCACCGTTTCCACGACTACGATCCTAGGGGAGTTGGCCAGGCCTGGCCAGGTCCGCCTGACGTAGGTGTGGCGACGTGTTGCGGACAATCCAGCTGTCGGTGACAAGTCAGCTGTCGGTGACAAGTCGGCTGTCGGTGACAAGTCGGCTGTCGCGGGTGTGGGGGCGGCGGAGCGGCGCGCCATGGGGCGGGCCCAGAACGACGTGAAGGGTTCGTCAGTCCAGGACTGACGAACCCTTCACGGTGTGCGGTGTGCGATGTGAAACTCAGATGGGCTGGTTGTCCGGGTTCGGCTCGGTGTCGTCGAGCGTGCCGGCGGCCAGCGCCTCGATGGCGCGGCGCACACCCTCGCCGTAGGCCGGGTCGGCCTGCGTCGCGTTGTAGATGTGGCGCTCGACGGTGGCCTCGGAGGCGCCGTTGATCGCGCGCGCCGTGTTGGCGAACAGCCGCTGCTGCTCCGCCGGGGTCATCAGCCGGAAGAGGTCGCCGGGCTGCTCGTAGTAGTTCGAGTCGTCCTCGCGGTAGTCGAACCGGTCGGCGTAGTCGCCGGTCGCCAGGCCCGGCTCGGCGAAGGCCGGCTGGGCGCTGAAGCGGTCGTAGCTGTTGGGCGTGTACCCGGGCGTGCCGCCCTGGTTGCCGTCCACCCGGCCCTGGCCGTCACGGTGGTAGGTGTTGACCACCTTCGCGCCGCGCGGGTAGTTCACCGGGATCTGGTGGTGGTTGATACCCACCCGGTAGCGGGCGGCGTCGCCGTAGGAGAACAGCCGGCCCTGGAGCATCCGGTCCGGGGAGAAGCTGATGCCGGGCACGACGTTCCCCGGGGTGAAGGCGGCCTGCTCGACGTCGGCGAAGTAGTTCTCCGGGTTGCGGTTGAGCTCGAACTCGCCGACCTCGATGAGCGGGTAGTCCTTCTTCGACCAGACCTTGGTGAGGTCGAACGGGTGGAAGCGGTAGCCGGCCGCCTCGGCCTCGGGCATCACCTGGATGAACAAGGTCCACTTCGGGTTGTCGCCCCGCTCGATGGCCTCGAACAGGTCGCGCTGGGAGGACTCGCGGTCCTCTGCCACGACCTTGGCGGCCTCGGCGTCGGTGAGGTTCTTGATGCCCTGCTGGGTGCGGAAGTGGAACTTCACCCAGGAACGCTCGTTCTGCTCGTTGATGAACGAGTAGGTGTGCGAGCCGAAGCCGTGCATGTGGCGGTAGCCGTCCGGGATGCCGCGGTCGGACATCACGATCGTCACCTGGTGCAGCGCCTCGGGCAGGTTGGTCCAGAAGTCCCAGTTGTTCTCGGCCGACCGCAGGTTGGTGCGGGGGTCACGCTTGACCGCCCGGTTGAGGTCGGGGAAGTGGTGCGGGTCGCGGTGGAAGAACACCGGGGTGTTGTTCCCGACCATGTCCCAGTTGCCTTCCTCGGTGTAGAAGCGCAGGGAGAAGCCGCGGATGTCACGCTCGGCGTCGGCGGCGCCGCGCTCACCGGCCACCGTGGAGAACCGCGCGAACATCTCGGTCTGCTTGCCGACCTCGGAGAAGATCGCCGCCTTGGAGAACTTCGTGATGTCCTGCGTCACGGTGAAGGTGCCGAAGGCGCCCGAGCCCTTGGCGTGCATCCGCCGCTCCGGGATGACCTCGCGGCTGAAGTGCGCGAGCTTCTCCAGGAACCAGACGTCCTGCAGCAGCATCGGGCCCCGTGGGCCCGCCGTGATGGCGTTGTCGTTCTCGGCAACCGGCGCACCTGCGGCGGTCGTCAGGGGCTTCGTGTTGTCCACGGTCATTCCTTCGCTCCTTGGTTGTGAAATTCGTAGATCAGTGGGTGGTGGCGCACGTGGGGCAGCTGCCCCAGAAGATGACCTCGGCGGTGTCGATGACGAAGCCGTGGTCGTCGCTGGCCGTGAGGCACGGGGAGTGCCCGACGGCGCAGGCCACGTCGCTCACCGCGCCGCAGCTGCGGCACACGAGGTGGTGGTGGTTGTCGCCACGGGCGATCTCGTACCTGCCGGGGGAACCCTCCGGCTCGATGCGCCGCAGGATGCTGGCCGAGGTCAGTGCGTTGAGGACGTCGTAGACGGCCTGCGTGGAGACTGTCCCCAGCCGCTCGTGCACCGCGGCACGGATGACGTCTGCCGTCGCGTGCGGCTGGTCGGCCACCTCCGCGAGCACCGCGAGCCGCGGTGCGGTCACCCGAAGGTTCGCGGCGCGCAGCAGCTTGGCAGGATCGGTGGGCATGCCCCTACCCTACCACTAACTGGAACGCGTCTAGAAACGGACCGTCTCCAGTGTCTGCTCGAGGCGCGCCGAGGGGCGGACGAGGCGGCGGGCGCCACTCCGTGCCAGGATCAGCAGGATGAGCGCGACCAGCGGGGCACGCCCCGATTCTGCCGCAGGACCCTCGATCGTCGTGCGACCGGCGGTGCCGGCGGACGTCCGGCGGATCTACCAGCTCGTCGAGCCCTACGCGGCCGAGCGCATCCTCATCGCCAAGGAGCTCATCGCCTACTTCGAGTCGATCCAGGAGTTCCTCGTCGCGGAGCTGCCCGACGACGACGGGACGTGGCGGGTGGTCGGGTGCGGGGCGCTGCACGTGCTGTGGGACGACATCGCCGAGGTCCGCACGATCGCCGTCGACGAGAGCTTTCTGCGCCGCGGGGTGGGCCGCCACGTCCTCGAGGCGCTCATCGGGCGCGCGAGGCTGCTCGGGCTCAAGCGGCTGTTCTGCCTGACCTTCGAGGTCGACTTCTTCCGGCAGATGGGCTTCGAGGTGATCGACGGGACTCCGGTCGGCACCGACGTCTACGCCCAGATGCTGCGGTCCCACGACGACGGCGTCGCGGAGTTCCTCGACCTCGCGCGGGTCAAGCCCAACACCTTGGGCAACTCCCGGATGCTGCTCGAGCTCTGACGGAGCCCCGCGGTCACGAGGACAGCCGGCCGCCGAGCACCCGCAGGGCGACCGCCAGCTGGGCCGTCACCGCGGCGAGCGCCAGCGAGAGCACCGCCGTCGACGGGTAGGCGATCACCCAGGCGGCGGCCGCAGCGACGCACCAGCCGACCACCACGCGCGCCAGCAGTCCGAGCCGGCGCCGGGTGGTGCGCAGCAGCACGTCGGTCGGCTGCCCGACCAGCGAGCCTCGCAGCGCCACCGCGCTGAGCCCGGCGCCGACGAGCGCGAGCAGCTGCCCGCCGCCGAGCAGCGTCACCGTCGGCCAGCTGACCGCCGATGCCGGAGAAGCGAGCGCGACGATCGCCATCGCGATGACGCCGAGCCCCAGGCACGCGACACCGCAGCCGACGAGGGTGTCGCGCAGCGCGCGTACCGCCCGGGCGAGCCGGACGTCGTCAGGGATCGGTGCGGCGTTCTCCACCCCGCCAGCCTAGGCCTCGTAGCATGGGCAGTAGTGTCCCACCCTGATGAGCCAGCCGCCGAGCCGCCGCAGGACCCGCGCTCGAACCGGGGGAGCCGGCCGCTGCGAGGGGTGCGGTGGTACATCCGGCCGCCGAGCAGGTGGCAGGTGGCGGTGCGGGCGGCGAGCGCCATCGGCGTGCCCGTCATCGTCATGACGCTGCTGGGCAACCAGCCGTACGGCCTGCTCATGGGCACCGGGGCGTTCACCGTGCTCTACGGCGCCGGCCGCGCCCGGCGCACCAGGCTGAGGCTGCTGAGCGCGGTGGCGGCGTCGCTCGTCGCCTGCTGCGCGCTCGGTGCCGCGTTCAGCGGCTGGCCGCTGCTCGGGCTGCTGCTCATCGTCGTGGTCGCGATGGTGGCGACGGTCGCCTGCCACGCGCTGCGGGTCGGCCCGCCGGGTGCCTTCTTCTTCGTGCTGCTCGCCGGTCTCGGCGGATACTTGCCGCACCACGGGGTGGCGCCGGCGACGCTGGTGTCCGCGACGGCCATCGGTGCCGCGTTCGCCGTCGTCGTCGCGATGGCCGACGTCATCGTGCGCCCCCGGGGACCGCAGGAGGACGCCGTCGCCCGGGCGCGCGCCGCCGTGGCGCGGTTCCGCGGCGCAGACCCGACCGGTGCGGACGCCGAGGGGCTCAGCGAAGCAGCGACCGAGGCGCTGCACGACGGCTGGGCAGCACTGGCCGACGGCGGGGACGGCGCCTCCCTGCACCCGCGGTCGGTCGCGCTCGTCACCGAGCTGCGAGCGGTGCAGCGCGACTACTCCGGCCACCTGCTGCCCGGTGACCGGTCCGACCCGGAGCTCGCCGCGGAGTCGACCGAGGCGCCGCTGGGCCGGCCGTCAGCACGCCGGATGCTGCGCCACGCGCTGCGCTGGCCGAGCAACGCGCTGCAGGCCGCGGTTCGCGTCGGGGTCGGGGTGACGATCGCCGGGGCGGTCGCGTGGCTCATCGACGTCGACCACGCGTACTGGGCGATGGCCGCGACGATGCTCGTGCTCCACACCGGCCTCGACCGCAAGCGCACCGCGGTGCGCTCCGCCCACCGGCTCGTGGGCACCGTGATCGGGCTCGGCGGGTTCCTCGCCGTGCACGCGCTCACCGGGGCCAGCGAGTGGCTCATCGTGCCGGTCGTCATCGCGCTGCAGGGCCTCGTCGAGCTGTTCGTCGTGCGGAACTACGCCGTCGCCGTCGTCTTCATCACCCCGCTCGCGCTCACCGTCGGCACCGCGGGGACGCGGCTGGCGGTCACCTCGATCGCCACCGAGCGGCTCGTCGACACCGTCATCGGAGTGCTCATCGGTGCCGCGGTGCCGTGGTTCGTCGGACGCCGCGGCGCGCCACCGCTGCTGCGGGCCTGCCTTGGGCGGGTGCTGGCGGCCGGCGCCGTCGTCGTCGACCACCTCGGCGCCGGCAGCCAGGCGGCCCGGCAGGGGCGCGACGCCCGTCAGGACCTCGGCCTGGCGATGCAGGAGATGTCCGCGGCGGCCCGCCGGGCGATGCAGGACGACCCTCGTGACGTGGCGCCGCTGCTCGACCTCCGGGAGGCCACCGCGTGGCTCGGCCTCACCGTGCTGGCGCGCAGCGCCACCCAGACCGGTGTGGCGTCCGGGGTCGAGGGGGCCGCGTGGGCGTGCCGGCTGATGGCCCGCCAGCTGCACGAGGGGCGGGTGCCGCCGGCGGACTCGGTGCGGCTCACCCGCGCCGCCATCGGCGACCGTCCCCGGCTCAGCTGAGGGGCCGACCCGGCGCACGACTGACCCGGAGCTATGCCGGCAGGCAGTACCTCGGGTCCTCGGCGTCGCCGGTGCCGGCGACGAGGCCGTCGGCGAGCAGCGAGTCCAGCGCGCGGCGCGGCTGCTGCGGGTCAGCGGCGGCCGCCGCCAGCGGACCGAGCAGCGTCGCGGCGTCGACGTCCCTGCCAGGGGCGAGCTCACCCAGCCGCGCCATGATCGTGCCGCGCACCTGCCGGTCGGTCCCGGTCCACGGCTGGGTGCGACGGCGGGCCGCGTGCGGGTCGGACGGGTAGCCGGCGGCCCGCCAGCGGCAGTGACCGGCGAGCGGGCACTGCGCGCAGCGGGGGCTACGGGCGGTGCACACCAGCGCGCCGAGCTCCATCACGCCCATGTTCCAGCGGGTGGCGGCCGCGGGCTGCGCGGGCAGCAGACCGGCGGCCCGCTCCTCCTCCGCGCGGCCGAGGTGCGGGGCGGGCAGCGCCTGACCGCCGACGACCCGCTCGAGCACCCGGCGGACGTTGGTGTCCAGCACGACGGCGCGGCGGCCGTGGCTGAAGCTGGCGACCGCCGCGGCGGTGTAGGGGCCGACCCCTGGCAGGCTGCGCAGCTCCTCGACCGACGTCGGCACCTGCCCAGCGAACCGGACGGCGAGCTCGGCGGCGCACTCGCGCAGCCGCAGCGCCCGCCGCGGGTAGCCCAGCCGCTGCCACGCGCGGAGCACGTCGCCAGGGCTGGCCGCGGCCAGCGCGGCCGGCGTGGGCCACCGGTCGAGCCACTGCCGCCACACCGGTGCCACCCGGGCGACCGGGGTCTGCTGGGACATCACCTCGCTGACGAGCACGCCCCACGCCGTCGTCCCGGGCTCGCGCCAGGGCAGGTCGCGGGCGTGCTCGGCGAACCACTCGGTCACCGGCTGCTGCAACGACGTGGGCATGGTCCTAGTGTGCCGCGACCCGGCGTGCCGGGCGGACCCGGTGCCAGCTTCGGCCTACCGTCGCAGGATGAGCAGCACCGGGCACACCTCACGAGGCGGGCGTCCGACGCCGGCGGTCTACCGGCGGCGCCGGGTTGTCGCGCTGGTCGTCCTCGCGCTGCTGATCGCCGGCATCGTCTGGGCGGTCATGGCCGTCGCGTCCCGGCTGGGCGGCGAGGCGACGGCAGAGCCGGCTGCCGAGGCCACCGAGGCGGCTGCTGCGGATGGCGAGGCAGGAGGCGCAGGCGACGAGTCGGCGGGTGCGGGCGACGAGTCACCGGCCGCCTGCCGGTCCGCGGACGTCGACGTCGAGCTGGGCCTCGACCCGCCGGCGCCGACCGCCGGCAGCGGCGTCGACCTCGACCTGCGGCTGCTGAACTCCGGCGACGAGCCGTGCCTGCTGGACGCCGGGCCGGCGTCCCTGGTGGCGACGGTGACCTCCGGCAACGACACGGTGTGGACCACCGCGCACTGCGCCGACGACGCCGAGGAGCAGCTGCTCCTCGACGCCGGCACCGAGCACGCCGCGACGGTCAGCTGGCCCGGGACCCGGTCAGCGACCGGCTGCGGCGACGACCAGCCGGCGGCCGGCCCCGGCTCCTACCGCGTGACGGTCGGCCTCGGCGGAGAGACGACGGCCGCCGACGAGTCGGCCACCTTCACCATCGGTCCGGCGGCGGAGCCGTCGGGCGAGCCCGAGGACGATCAGGCCTAGCGGTCCGGCGCAACGGCTCAGACGTAGCGCTCGAGGATCGAGGACTCCGCGAGCCGGGACAGCCCCTCGCGGACGCTGCGCGCCCGCTGCGGACCGATCCCGTCGACCTGCTGGAGGTCGTCGGTGCTCGCGGCGAGCAGCTTCTGCAGCGGGCCGGCGTGCTCGACCAGTGATGTGACGACGGTTGCCGGCAGCCGAGGGATCCGCGACAGCATGCGGTAGCCGCGCGGGCTGAGCGGGTCGTCGAGGGACTCGCCGTCGGGGCCGCCGACGCCGAGCGCCCGGGCGATCGCGGCCATCTCGATGAGCTCGGTGGCGGAGAGCTCGCCGAGCCTGGCGAGGACGCCGGCGACGTTGTCGGCGGCACGCGCGGTGTAGTCGCGGATGATGAACTCGCGGTCCGGGGCGATGCCGCCCATGAGCTCGTCGAGCTGCAGCGACAGCAGCCGGCCGTCGGCGCCGAGCTCGACGACGTAGCCGTCGATCTCGGTGGAGATCCGCGAGACCATCTCCAGCCGCTGGACCACGGTGGTGACGTCCCGGACCGTCACGAGGTCCTCGATCTCCAGCGCGGCGAGCGTGCCGGAGACCTCGTCCAGACGCAGCTTGTACCGCTCGAGGGTCGACAGTGCCTGGTGGGCCCGGGAGAGGATTGCCCCGGAGTCCTCGACGACGTGCCGCACGCCGCTGACGTACAGCGCGACGATCCGCATCGACTGGCTGACGGTGACGACGGGGTGCCCGGTCTGCTTGGCTGCCCGCTCCGCGGTGCGGTGGCGCATCCCTGACTCGCGGGTCTCGATGGAGGTGTCCGGCATGAGCTGGACGTTGGCGCGGCGGATCCGGCGGTTGGGGAAGTCGACGATGACGGCGCCGTCCATCTTGGCGAGCTCGCGAAGCCGCGGCGCGGTGAACTCGACGTCGAGGTCGAAGCCGCCTGAGCAGAGGCTCTCGACGAGGTCGTCGTAGCCGAGCACGATGAGCGCCCCGGTCCGTCCCCGCAGGATGCGCTCCAGCCCGTCGCGCAGCGCGGTGCCCGGGGCCACCGCTTGCAGCGTCGCGCGCAGCAGTTCATCGGGCTCTTCGGGCACAGGGCCTCCTCGGGCGTCGGGAGGCGGTGCTCGCCCCCGCCTCATCTTAGGGTCAGGAGCTGGGCCCGCGGAGCGCCGCCAGCCATGCTTCGCCGACGTTCTGGACCGGCCGCACCTCGAGCCCGGCGACCGGCTGGAGGTCGTCGGCGCCGTGCTGGGGCACCAGCGCGAGCCGGAAGCCGAGCCTGGCGGCCTCCGCCAGCCGGCGCTGGACCCCGACCGTGGCGCGGACGTCGCCGGTGAGCCCGACCTCGCCGATCGCGACGACCCGCGCCGCGGTCGGCTTGTCCTCGACGGCACTGGCGACCGCCAGCGCGACGGCGAGGTCGACCGACGGTTCCACGGCGCGCGCCCCGCCGACCGTCGAGACGTAGACGTCGTGCTTCGCCAGCCCGATCCCGGCGCGGGACTGCAGCACGGCGAGGGTCATCGCGTTGCGGGAGGAGTCGAGGCCGGAGGTGGTGCGCCGCGGGTTGCTCAGCGCGCTGAGCGCGACGAGCGCCTGGATCTCGATCGGCATCGGCCGCCGGCCCTCGAGCGTGATGGTCACGCAGGTGCCGGCCACCGGCAGCCGGGACTCCGAGAGAAACAGGCCGGAGGGGTCGGCCAGGCCGTCGATGCCGGTCTCGGTCAGCTCGAAGCAGCCGACCTCGTCGGTCGGCCCGTAGCGGTTCTTGGTCGCTCGCAGCAGCCGCAGCCGGGAGTAGCGGTCGCCGTCGAACTGGCACACGACGTCGACGAGGTGCTCGAGCACCCGGGGGCCGGCCAGCGAGCCGTCCTTGGTCACGTGCCCGACGAGCAGCACCGGCACATGACGACGCTTGGCCTCGGCGATGAGCGAGGCGGCCACCGCCCGGACCTGGGCGACGCCGCCGGCCGCGCCGTCGATGTCGGAGGAGGAGATGGTCTGCACGGAGTCGACGACGACGAGCGACGGTTCGGCCGCGGCGATGTGCCCGATGACGGTGGCGAGGTCGTTCTCCGCGGTGAGCAGCAGCCCCGGCGCCAGCGCCCCGATGCGTTCGGCGCGTAGCCGTACCTGGCTCGCGGATTCCTCGCCGGTGACGTAGAGGACGGTGCCGGTGCCCTGCTCCGCGGCGCGCGCTGCGACGTCGAGCAGCAGGGTGGACTTGCCGGCGCCCGGCTCCCCGGCGAGCAGCACAACGGCGCCGGGCACGATCCCGCCGCCGAGCACCCGGTCCAGCTCGCTGACCCCGGTGGGGCGGGCGCGAGCGGTCTCGACGTCGACCTCGTTGATCGGCTGCGCCGCCAGGGCGGGACGGACGCTGGCGACGGCGCGCGGGGCCGGGCCGCCCGCCTCCTCGACCGTGCCCCACGCCTGGCACTCCCCGCAGCGCCCCACCCACTTCGCCGTGGTCCAGCCGCACTCCGCGCAGCGGTAGGCGGGGCGGTTCTGCCGGGCGGAGCGGGCGGACGTGGTCGACATGCCGTTCACGTTACGACGGCGCGGTGACATCGACGGTCGCCGCGCCCGCCGGCGGCCCGGCTCGCCGTCCGGCGGTTCGGCTCGCCGTGAGCCTGCCCTCCCCGCCGTGGTCCGCGGGGTGCCTGCTCTCGCCGCCGTGGCCCGCCGGGTGCATCGGGGGTTTCGCTCCGTCGACGGTGTGCGGCCCCCCGGATGACGATCGCAAACCCCGTACCACCCGGGGCACGGGCCTACGGGCCGCCACCCGGGGCGCGGGCGGTGGATGAGGGCCGAGGTCAGCGGTCGGTGGCGTCGATCTGCAGCGCGAGGGTGTGGCTGGCGCCGGCCGCGAGCTCGATGAGGTCGGTGCCGGAGTTGAAGGCGTCCGGCGGGCAGGTCATCGGCTCGACCGCCGCGCCGCGCCGGCCGACCTCCTCACCGCTGTAGATCTGCAACCAGGGCGCGTCGGCGTGCAGCCGCACCGTGAGGCCGGTGCCCGGGTGCGCCAGGCTGACGAGCCAGCCGTCGGTGGGCAGGTCGGTGAAGGCGTGGTCGAGCTGCACTGAGCCCAGCGGTGCGGTGCCCGGCAGGGCGAACACGGTGCCGGCCACCGGCACCGTCTCGACCGGCCGGAGCCTGGCATCGACGGTGAGCACGGTCTGGGCCGGCGACCGCAGGACGCACTCGTCGACCGGGCGCAGGTCGCAGGTGAGGTACGGGTGGGTGGACGCGCCGTAGGGCGCGGTGGCAGCGCCGATGTTCGTCGTCGTGATGGCCACGCTGAGCCCGTCGTCGGCGGTCAGCCGGTACGTCACCCGGCTGCGCAGGTGGAACGGGTAGCCGTAGCGGGGGGCGATCTCGACCTCGAGCGTCACGTGCTCGGCAGACTGCTCGACGACGTCCCACACCTCCCAGCACGCGAGGCCGTGCAGCGCGGCATTTGTCGGGTGCTCGTTGATCGGCACCCGGTGTGTCTCGCCGCGGTAGACGTAGGTGCCGTCGGTGATCCGGTTGGGCCACGGCACGAGGGTCTTGCCGAGGTAGCCGACCGGCAGCTCGGCCGGGTCGTGGCCGACGACGATCTCGTGGCCGCGCCAGGTCAGCCGCGCCAGACCGGCGCCGACGGGCACGATCGTCGCGGCGTAGTCGCCCGCGGCGAGCTCGACGGCGGGGGCCGGGGGAGTCGCGGCGCTCATCGCGGTCCTCCTGAGGACTCCCGGACCACGAGCTCCGGACGGGTGAGGATCTCACCGGGGGAGTCGCCGTCGATGGCCGCGAGCAGCACCTCGATCGCCTTGTGCCCGACCTCCTGGAACGGCTGCCGGACGGTCGTGAGGGGTGGGTGGTAGAAGTCGCTGCCGGAGACGTCGTCGTAGCCCACGATCGCCACGTCCTGCGGGATGCGGACCCCGGCCTCGTGGAAGGCACGCATCATGCCCAGGGCGAGCTGGTCGTTGGCGGCGAAGACCGCGGTGGGCAACGTGGGCCGTCGGAGCAGCTGCTGCCCGGCCTGGTAGCCCTGGCTGGCGTCCCAGCCCCCGGGGACGAGCGCCGGGACAGGCAGCCCGGCGTCGGTGAGCTCGGCGTGCCAGCCCGAGACGCGTGCGCGGGCGTCGAACCAGTTGTCGGGGCCGGCGACGTGCACGATCTCCCTGTGACCGAGATCGATGAGGTGGCGGGTGGCGTCGCGGGCACCGCGCTCGTGGTCCACCGCGACGACATGGACCGGAGGGGCGGCCGCCAGCCCGGCGGCGATGACGACGACGGGGAGCGAACCGGTCAGCCCCCGGGTCGCCTCGGCGATCTCGGCCGTGGGCGCCACGACGACGAGGCCCTCGACCGCGAGGTTGAGGAAGAAGTCCATGGTGTCGTGCGGGCTGGCCGCGGCGTCCTCGGTGCCGGCCGAGATGGTCGCGTAACCGGCGGCCCGAGCGGCGTCCTGGATCGCCATCGTGGTGTGGCTGGGGCCGAAGCGCATGACCGACGGGTTGACGACGCCGATGAGGCGGGTGCGGTTGGTGGCCAGCGCCCGCGCTGCGAGGTTGCGGCGGTAGCCGAGCTCCTCGATCGCGAGCAGGACGCGCTCGCGGGTCGCGGGGCGCACCAGCTCAGGGGTGTTGAGGACGCGAGAGACGGTCTGGTGGGATACGCCGGCACGCGCCGCGACATCCGACATCACCGGCAATCGTTTGGCCCGTACCCCGCGTAGCTCGGCCATCTCGTTCTCCCGTTCCTCTTGCGTCCACCGTGCGGATGCCCAGTGTGGCAACGCTATCGGGCGGCCATGTCACAAGCCGATCACGATCGCCCGAACAACTTGACGCTCCCTGATGTTAGCGTTAACGTCAAACCGACGGAGTTTGACCACGGCCCCGCTCAGTGGGTGCCGAGCGGATCGCAAAGGAGCGTACGTAATGAGCTTGAAGAGGTCTCGACACATGCTGGCCGCGTCGACCGTACTGGTTGCGGCGCTCACGCTTGCTGCCTGCGGCGGCGGCGACGGCGACGGCGGCGGGGACGCCACCAACGACGCCGGCGACGGCAACGGTGCGGGTGAGCTGGTGACGGTCGGCTTCGTCGCCGTCGGGCCTGAGGGCGCGTGGCGGCAGGCGAACGAGCAGAACATCCAGGACACGTTCACCGAGGACGCCGGGTACGACCTCAAGTTCGCTCCGGCGACCAACCTCGACCAGGCCTCCCAGATATCCGCCTTCACGTCGTTCGTCGACGAGGGCGTGGACGTCATCCTGCTCTCCGCGACGGAGGGGTCGGGCTGGGAGGACTCGCTGCGGCGTGCGCAGGAGGCGGAGATCCCCGTCATCCTCATCGACCGCGGCATCGAGCCGGACGACACGGACCTGTACGTCAGCCGGATCGCCCCGGACAACCTCGAGGTCTCTTCAGGGGTGGCGGAGTGGGCCATCTCGGAGTTCCCGGAGGGTGCGCGGTACTTCGTCCTCGAGGGTCCCGCCGGCGTCTCGGTCGTCAACGAGCGCAACGAGGGCTGGGACGCCGTCATCGGGGGCGAGAGCCAGTTCGAGAAGGTCGGCGCGCAGACCGCCAACTGGTCGACCGAGGAGGCTCGCGGCGTCTTCGAGACGGTGCTGCAGTCGGAGAACAACGAGATCGACATGGTCTTCGCGCAGAACGACGAGATGGGCCTCGGGGCCGCCCTCGCTGCCGAGGCCGCCGGCCTCGAGCCCGGCGTGGACGTGAAGATCGCCACCATCGATGGCACCCAGAACGCCCTCGAGGCGCTCGCCGAGGGACGACTCAGCTTCGTGGCCGAGTACAACCCGCTGTTCGGCGAGACGGCCATGGAGGTCGTCGAGTCCGTCCTGGCCGGCGAGGAGGTCGAGTCCTACATCATCGTGCCGAGCCTGACCTTCGACTCGCCGGAGGCGGCGCAGGAGGCGCTGCCGGACCGCAAGTTCTGACCGCCGGCTGCGGCGCGGGGGAGCGGCACCGCCCCTCCCGCGCCGCAGCGGCTGCCCCCGCCTGAAGCCGGACCACTACCGTGACGGAAACGCCGATGTCTGAAGCCGTACCCATCGTCGAGATGCAGCGCATCTCGATCGAGTTCCCCGGAGTGAAGGCGCTCGACGAAGTCGACTTCCAGCTGTTCCCCGGCGAGATCCACTCACTGATGGGGGAGAACGGAGCCGGCAAGTCGACGCTGATCAAGGCCCTCACCGGCGTCTACCAGATCGACTCGGGAGCCATTACCGTGGCCGGCGATCGCAAGCACTTCGCCGGCACGTCCGACGCCGAGAGGGCCGGCATCGCGACCGTCTACCAAGAGGTCAACCTCTGCGCGAACCTCTCCATCGGTGAGAACGTCATGCTCGGTCATGAGGTACGTGGCCGGTTCGGCGTCAACTGGAAGCAGACCAACCGGGTCGCCGTCGAGACGCTGAGCAGGCTCGGCCTCCAAGGGCTCGACCCGACCAAGCCGCTGGCGAGCCTCTCGCTCGCCGTGCAGCAGCTCGTCGCGATCGCCCGCGCCATGGTCATCGAACCCAGGGTCCTCGTCCTCGACGAGCCCACCTCGAGCCTGGACGCCAACGAGGTCGCGAGCCTGTTCGTCATCCTGCGGCGGCTGCGCGACGAGGGCGTGGCGATCCTGTTCGTCTCACACTTCCTCGAGCAGGTGTACGCGATCAGCGACCGGCTCACCGTCCTGCGCGACGGCCGGTTCGTCGGCGAGTACCCGGCCGACCTGCCACAGTCCGTCCTCATCTCCAAGATGATCGGCAAGGAGCTGGAGGCGTTCCGGTCCCTCGACACCGCCGCCCAGAAGAGTGCCACCCACCGGCACGACGCCACGGTCCTCGCGGCCGAGGGCCTGGGGCGCAAGGGGGCGATCATGCCGACCGACATCAGCCTGCAGCGGGGGGCCATCGTCGGCCTCGCCGGCCTGCTCGGTTCGGGCCGCACCGAGCTGGCGCGGCTGCTCTACGGCGCCGACAAGGCCGACTCCGGCACCGTCACGCTGCGCGGTAAGAAGACGGCCCTCAGCTCACCGGTCACGGCGCTGGAGCACCGGATCGCGTTCTCGACCGAGAACCGCGGCCGCGAAGGAATCATCGGTGACCTCACCGTGCGGGAGAACCTCGTGCTCGCCGTGCAGGCCAAGCGCGGCTGGATGCGGCCGATGCCCCGCAAGGAGCAGGACCGCATCGTCGCCAAGTACATCAACGAGCTGGGCGTCCGGCCCGCGGACCCCGAGCGGCTCATCAAGAACCTGTCCGGCGGTAACCAGCAGAAGGTGCTGCTCGGCCGGTGGCTGGCCACCAACCCGGAGATCCTCATCCTCGACGAGCCCACCCGCGGCATCGACATCGGGGCGAAGGCGGACATCCAGGAGACGATCCTCAACCTCGCCGAGGACGGTGTGGCGATCCTGTTCATCTCCTCCGAGCTCGACGAGGTGGTGCGCATCTGCGAGCGCATCCTCGTGCTCAAGGACCGCAACAAGATCGCCGAGATCGAGAACGGTCCCGACGTGACGTCCCAGACCATCGTGGGCCTCATCGCCGACCACGGTGCGGACCTGAAAGAGGTGGTGTCGTGAACGAGCCTCGGTCGCGGATCCGCGGTGTGATCCAGCACCTGGCGGAAGCCCGCTACATCTGGGCGGTCATCGCGATCGTCATCCTGCTCGGGGTCAACGTGCTGCGCGACCCCGGCTACCTGGCGATCTCGATGAACCCGGTGACGGAGAACCTGGCGGGCAACCTCCTCGACATCCTCCGGACGGCCGCGCCGATCCTGATGATCTCGGTGGGGATGTGCCTGGTCATCTCCACCAGCGGCATCGACCTGTCGGTCGGGTCGGTGATGGCGGTCTCCGGCGCGGTGTCCATGGAGTTCCTCAGCTCCGCGGGCGGCGACGGCGTGCTGTCGAACGCGTTCACCGCGGTGGCGCTGGCACTGCTGGTGAGTACCGTGCTCGGCGTCGCCAACGGCCTGCTCGTCGCCGTCGTCGGGCTCCAGCCGTTCATCACGACCCTGATCATGATGCTGGCCGGCCGCGGCATCGCGAAGGTCATCACCTCGGGTCAGAACACCACCGCCCGGAACGAGGCGTTCCGCTGGATAGCCAACGGTCACGTCCTCGGCTTCCCGGTGGTCATCCTGCTCGCGCTGGGCGTGGTCCTGATGGTCGGGTTCGTCGTGCGTCGCACCGCGCTGGGTCTGATGATCGAGTCCATCGGCATCAACGCCGAAGCCAGCCGCATGGTGGGGATCAAGCCCCGCGGGCTGCTCATCACGGTGTACGCGGCCAGCGGTCTGCTGGCGGGCATCGCCGGACTGTTCACGGTGTCCACCGTGATGACCGTCGACGTGTCGCAGACCGGCAACCAGATGGAGATGGACGCCATCCTGGCCGTGGTGATCGGCGGTACCGCACTCGCCGGCGGCAAGTTCTCGCTCGCCGGAGCGACCGCGGGGGCGTTCCTCATCGCGACGCTGAACAAGACGGTGGTGTTCCTTGGCGTGCCGTCGTCGGCCACCCCCGCCTTCAAGGCGGCCGTCATCATCATCGTCTGCTTGATCCAGTCCGAGCGGGTGCGCGGGTACGTCTCCTCACGACGCCGTCCCCGACCGGCCCGGGCGAAGGAAAAGGTGTCCTGACATGTCGACCGAACCCACCTCCGCAGTGGTGGACACCGTGGAGAACCAGGACACCCAGCGCCGCCGTTGGGGGGCGCTGCGCGCGAAGCTCGTGCAGATCAACCCGTCGGCGATGCCGACCGCCGCGGCCCTGCTGCTGTTCGCGGTCATGCTCGGCTACGGCGAGCTCAGCTACGGCGGGATCTTCCAGTACAACACGCTGTCGAACCTCCTCATCAACAACGCGCACCTGATCATCATCGCCGTCGGGATGACGTTCGTGATCCTCACCGGCGGGATCGACCTGTCGGTCGGCGCGGTCATCGCGTTCTCCAGCGTCGCCGGGGTGATGCTCGCCGGAGCCGGCTGGAACCCCTGGCTCGTCGTGGTCACGATGGTCCTCATCGGGCTGCTGTTCGGCACGGTGGCCGGCGTGCTCGTGGAGTACTTCAACGTCCAGCCGTTCATCGCGACGCTGGCGACGATGTTCTTGGCGCGGGGCCTCGCCTCGATGCTCAGCACCACCCCGGAGCGGCTGGACGACGGCTCACCGATCCGGCTGCTCGCGCAGCGGATCGTGATCATCGACGGCCCCGGGGTCAACGACCTGGTGATCACCCTCGGCGGGATCATCGCCTTTGCGGTGCTCGCCGGCGGGTTCTTCGTCCTCCACCGCACACGTCGGGGCCGCACGGCCTACGCGATCGGCGGGTCGGAGCACGCCGCCTCGCTGATGGGCCTGCCGGTACGGTCCACCCGGCTGATGGTCTACATGATCAGCGGTGGTCTCGCGGGGGTGGCCGCGGTGGTCTACACCTCGCGCCTGGGCATCGCGCAGAACATCACCGGAGTCGGCTGGGAGCTCGACGCCATCGCCGCGGTGGTTATCGGCGGGACCCTCCTCACCGGTGGCGCCGGCTTCGTGCTGGGCTCGGCGGTCGGCGCGCTCGTGCTGGGGCTGATGAACCTGCTCATCGTCCGTGACGGTGGCATCAACCCGGAGATGACCACGGTGATCACCGGCGCGATCCTGCTGATCTTTGTCCTCCTGCAGCGCGCGGTCACGATGAGACGGTCCGATCTGTAGGCGCGCACGTCGGTCGACGGGGGCAAGGACCAACGCAACGAAGTAGACAGGAGCGCGGTGTGAGACTGAGTGAGCAGACCCTGCAGGTGCAGCGGGCGGTGGCCGAGACCCGGCAACGGGTGAGCGACCTGCATGCCGAGCTGCCCCGCAACGAGCTGGTGGTGTGGACCGCCGGCAACGTGTCCGAGCGGGTGCCCGGCGTCGACCTGTTCGTCATCAAGCCTTCCGGGGTCGCCTACGACGAGCTGTCACCCGACGTCATGGTCGTGTGCACGCTCGACGGCGACAAGATCGCTGACGACGGCACGCCCGCGACGCTCGTGCCGTCGTCAGACACCGCTGCGCACGCCTACGTCTACCGGCACCGTCCCGACGTCGGCGGCGTGGTCCACACCCACTCGACCTACGCCACCGCGTGGGCCGCTCGCGGGGAGGAGATCCCCTGCGTGCTGACGATGATGGCCGACGAGTTCGGCGGACCGGTCCCGCTGGGACCGTTCGCGATCATCGGCGACGACTCGATCGGGCGAGGGATCGTGGACACCCTCGCGGGGAGCAGGTCCCCCGCCGTCCTCATGCAGAACCACGGACCGTTCACCGTCGGCACGGACGCCCGTGCTGCGGTCAAGGCCGCCGTCATGGTCGAGGAGGTCGCCCGCACGGTGCACATCGCCCGGCAGCTGGGCGAACCGGTGGCCATCGAGCAGCGGCACATCGACTCGCTCTACGACCGCTACCAGAACGTCTACGGACAGGGCGCGCCCGCGCCCGGAGATGAAGGAGCACGATGAAGAACCCCTTCGAGCGACGGGAGATCTGGTTCCTCACGGGGACCCAGGACCTCTACGGCGACGACGTGCTCGCTCAGGTGGCGGAGCAGTCCCAGACCATCGCCGGGCTGCTCGACGACGTGTCCGACATCCCGGTACGGATCGTGTGGAACCCGGTCCTCAAGGAGCGCGACGGGATCCGGCGGATGGCGCTGGCGGCCAACGCGGACGACGCGTGCGTCGGTGTCATCACCTGGATGCACACGTTCTCCCCGGCCAAGGCATGGATCCTCGGCCTCGACGCCCTCCGTAAGCCGATGCTGCACCTGCACACGCAGGCGAACGTGGCGCTGCCGTGGGCCGAGCTCGACATGGACTTCATGAACCTCAACCAGGCCGCGCACGGCGACCGCGAGTTCGGGTACATCGCCACCCGGATGGGGGTGCCGCGCAAGACCGTCGTCGGTCATGCCAGCCACCCGGTGGTGCAGGCCAAGGTCGCCACGTGGGCTCGGGCGGCCACCGGCTGGGCGGCCGCCCACGAGCTGAAGGTGGCGCGCTTCGGGGACAATATGCGTGACGTCGCCGTCACCGAGGGGGACAAGACCGAGGCCGAGATCCGGCTGGGGGTGTCGACCAACACGTGGGGCGTCAACGAGCTCGTCGAGCGGGTGGACGCCGCGAGCGACACGGACGTCGACGCGCTCGTCGCCGAGTACGACGCGACCTACGACGTCGCTCCCGAGCTCGGTCCCGACGGCGAGCGGCGCGAGTCGTTGCGGTACGGCGCCCGCATCGAGCTCGGCCTGCGGGCCTTCCTCGAGGACGGCGGCTTCGGTGCGTTCACGACGAACTTCCAGGACCTTGGTGGCCTGCGCCAGCTGCCCGGGCTCGCCGTCCAGCGGCTGATGGCCGACGGCTACGGCTTCGGCGCCGAGGGTGACTGGAAGACCGCGGTACTCGTGCGGCTCGCCAAGGTCATGGGGTACGGGCTGCCCGGTGGTGCCTCATTGATGGAGGACTACACCTACGAGCTGACCCCGGGCAAGGAGAAGATCCTCGGGGCGCACATGCTCGAGGTCTGCCCCTCGCTCACCCGCGAGCGTCCCCGGCTGGAGATCCACCCGCTGGGGATCGGCGACCGCGAGGACCCGGTGCGGCTGGTGTTCGACGCCGACCGTGGTCCCGCCGTCGTCGTCGCACTATCCGATATGCGCGACCGGTTCCGGATCACCGCGAATGCCGTCGACGTCGTCGGGCCGGACGCCGAGCTGCCGAAGCTGCCGGTGGCCCGGGCGGTGTGGCAGCCTCAGCCGTCGCTCGCCACCTCGGCGGAGTGCTGGTTGGTGGCCGGGGCGGCCCACCACACCGTGATGACCACCCAGCTGGGCGTGGAGGTCTTCGAGGACTTCGCCGACATCGCGGCGATGGAGCTGGCCGTCATCGACGCCGATACCAGCACCCGGGCTTTCGCCCGCGAGCTGCGCTGGAACCAGGCGTACTACCGGTTCGCCGAAGGCTTCTGACCGCTGCCGGCCCTGTTCGACGGGGTCGGCAGGGGCCTTGTCCAGTACCAGTGTTGCGGCCTGCGCCGGAGGGGCCGCAACACTGTCCTGAGCCCGCCCGGCGAAGGCTCCTTGACGCCGGGGTGCCCGACTCGCAGCATCCGAGCACGCGCCGGACCGGTGCGCACGTTAACATCGGCGCTCAGCCGCCAAAAGGGGAAGCGTTTGCCGCGCCAATTTGATTGACGGTAACCCAAAAGGCGGCCTAAACTGGGCGATCAGCGTGACCGGCGACACGATCCCGTTGCCGATGCTCCGAAGATGGGGCCGCGCGACCGTCGGTGTACCCCGCCGCTGCTTTCACGCCTCGGATCACCAGTCGGCCCGATGGCGCATCGAACACGACTTCAAGGAGGAACCGTGCTCAGACCATCGACGGGACGCCACTGGGCGACCCGGGCCGGGGGAGCGCTGCTTGCCGGCGTTCTCACGCTCCCGCTCGTTGCGAGCGGGGCCAGTGCCCAGACAGAACCACCACCCGAGGAGGACGCGGCGTTCAGCGCCCTCGTCTTCAGCAAGACTGCCGCCTTCCGGCACGGCTCGATCCCCGCGGGCATCGCGGCGATCGAGCAGCTCGGCGAGACCCACGGCTTCGACGTCACCGCGACCGAGGACGCCACCGACTTCAACACCGCGAACCTTGCTGACTACGACGTCGTCGTGTGGCTCTCCACCACCGGCGACGTGCTCAACAACGAGCAGCAGGCCGCCTTCGAGCAGTACATCCAGAACGGTGGCGGCTACGCCGGCATCCACGCCGCGAGCGACACCGAGTACGACTGGGCCTGGTACGGCGACCTCGTCGGTGCCTACTTCTCCGGTCACCCGCCGGGCACCCCTGACGGCACCGTCGTCGTCGAGGACCCCGCCCACCCCTCCACCGAGCACCTGCCCGCACGCTGGGACCGCACCGACGAGTGGTACTCGTTCCGCGACAACCCGCGCGGTGACGTCCACGTGCTCGCCTCGCTGGACGAGAGCACCTACAACGCCGGCAGCAACGCGATGGGTAACGACCACCCCATCGCCTGGTGCCACGACTACGACGGTGGCCGCTCCTGGTACACCGGCGGCGGTCACACCGACGCATCCTTCGTCGAGCCGGCGTTCGTCGAGCACATCCTCAAGGGGCTGCAGACCGCGGCCGGCGTCGTCGATGCCGACTGTGCCGCCTCGTTGGACGAGAGCTTCGACAAGGTCGCTCTTGACCTCAACACCCAGAACCCGATGGACCTGGCGCCGACGCCTGATGGCCGGACCATCTTCCTCGAGCGTGACGGTCGCGTGCAGATCGTTGCGCCCAACGGTGGCACGACCACCGCGGGCACGATCCCGGTGACCCAGGTTCAGGAGTTCGGCCTGCTGGGCCTTGAGCTCGACCCGGACTTCGCCGACAACGGCTGGATCTACCTCTACTACTCCCCGGAGGGTTCGGCGACGGATCACGTCTCCCGGTTCACCCTCGAGGGCGACACGCTGGACTTGGCGAGCGAGAAGGTGCTTCTCGAGGTCGACGTGCAGCGTGCCGAGTGCTGCCACGCGGGTGGTGCTCTGCAGTTCGATGGTCAGGGAAACCTGTACATCGCGACCGGTGACAACACCAACCCGTTCGCTTCGGACGGCTACAGCCCGATCGACGAGCGCGAGGGGCGTGCGGCCTGGGATGCCCAGCGCACCTCTGGCAACACGAACTCGCTGAGCGGCAAGGTGCTGCGGATTACCCCGCAGGACGACGGTACCGCCACGATCCCCGAGGGCAACCTGTTCGAGCAGGGCACCGAGCTGACGCGGCCCGAGATCTTCGCGATGGGTTTCCGTAACCCGTTCAAGATCGGCCTCGACCCGCGCACCGACACGCTGCTGGTCGCCGACTACGGGCCGGACGCCGGCAGCAACAACGCCAACCGGGGGCCGGCCGCGACGGTGGAGTGGAACGCGCTGACCGAGCCGGGCAACTACGGCTGGCCGCTGTGCGTGGGCGACAACGAGCCGTACATCGAGTACGACTTCGCGACGAGCACGAGCGGCGAGGCTTACGACTGTGCGGGTGGGCCGACGAACAACTCGCCGAACAACACCGGCCTCGAGCAGCTGCCGCCCGCGATCCCGGCGACCATCTGGTACCGGAACAACGGTTCGCAGTCCAACGCTCCGGAGATCGGCCGCGGTGGCGCACCGATGGCCGGCAGCGTGTACGTCTATGACGAGGAGTCTGACTCCGACCGCAAGTGGCCGGCCTACTGGGACGGCAAGGCGATGTTCGCGGAGTGGAACACCGGCCAGCTGTTCTCCTTCCAGATGTCGGACGACACCAGTGAGGTCGTCGACATCAACCGGATCCTGTCGACGATGTCCTTCGCCCGTCCGCACGCCCTGGAGTGGGGCGATGACGGCGCGCTGTACATGATCGAGTGGGGCTCGGGCTTCGGCGGCAACAACGCCGACTCCGGCGTCTACCGGATCGACTACATCTCCGGCACCCGGGCGCCCGTCGCCCGCGCCGAGGCTGACGTCACGTCCGGCCCGGTGCCGCTGTCGGTCAACTTCAGCTCGGCCGGCTCGCGTGACCCGGACGGCGGCGAGGTGACCTTCGCCTGGGACTTCGGTGACGGCAGCACCTCGACCGACGCCAACCCGGCCCACACCTACACCACCGCGGGCAACTACACGGCCACCCTTACGGTGACCAAGGACGGCGGGCCGTCGGCGTCGGCCACCGTGCCGATCACGGCCGGCAACACCGCTCCGACGATCACCGTCGAGACGCCGCCCAACGGTGGCTTCTTCAACTTCGGTGACGTCATCGAGTACTCGGTCACGGTGACCGACCCCGAGGACGGCGAGATCGACTGCGAGAACGTCATCGTCCCGCCGGCGCTCGGCCACGCCGAGCACACCCACCCCTATGACCAGTACTTCGGGTGTGAGGGTGCGATCCCGCTCCACGGGGACACCGGCCACATCGGCGCGAACATCTTCGGCGTCATCACGGTGACCTACACCGATGAGGGTGCCGAGGGCGTTGCTCCGCTCACCACGCAGGAAGTCATCATCCTGCAGCCCAAGCGCAAGGAGGCGGAGTACTTCTCCGAGACTGGGCGGCTGCCCGGCTCGACGAACAGCGGTGATGCAGGCGTCCAGACCGAGGACACCGAGGACGTCGGCGGCGGCCAGAACATCGGCTTCGCCGAGGTCGACGACTGGTTCTCCTTCGACCCGACCAACCTCACGGGTATCGACAGCATCCGCGTGCGCGGGGCGTCGGAGCCCGGTGGCATCGTCGACATCCGCACCGGCGCGCCCGACGGGCCGTCGATCGGATCGGTGACCGTGCCGGCCGGCGGCTGGCAGACGTGGGGCAACTACGACCTCGAGCTGCCCGACGACGTCACGACCGAGTCCGGTCCGCTGTACTTCGTGACCACCGCGGGCCAGGCCAACATCAACTGGGTCGAGTTCATCGGCCAGGGCGTGACGGACAACGCCAGCCCGGTCGTGGAGGTCACCACGTCCGAGACTTCCGGGCCGGCGCCGCTGACGGTGGACTTCACCGCCACGGCGACCGACGCGGACGGCGACACCCCGCTGACCTACGCGTGGGACTTCGGTGACGGTGAGACTGCCGACACGGCCGAGGCCTCGCACACGTACACGGCAGCGGGGGACTACACCGCCACTGTCACGGTGACCGACGCACGAGGTGCGACGGCCTCTGAGTCCGTGGGGATCTCCGTCACGGCGGTCGAGGCCAAGTGCTTCGCCGGTCGCTCGGACGACTTCACCGGTGACGCTCTCGACACCGAACGGTGGGACAGCTCGATCCGGGTCAACCAGGACCTGCGGGTCGAGGACGGCTCGCTGATCATCCCGACCGCATCGTTCGACATCTACAGCTCGGACAACACCGCTGTGCCGAACATCGTGCTGCAGGACCTGCCCGATGGACCGTTCACGGCCACCACCAAGGTGACCCTGCCCGGCTCGACGGCTTACCAGCAGGCCGGCCTGGTCATCTATGGCGACCAGGACAACTACGCGAAGATGGTCTTCTCCGGTCGGAGCACCTCCGGTCCGAACGACGCCACGCGCGTGTTCCAGCTGATCCGTGAGGAGAACGGCACGCCGAACGAGGTTGCCGCCTCCCTCAGCCCCGCTGTGGGTGCGGACTACCCGAGCACGGTCTGGGTGCGTTTCACCAGCGATGGCTCGAGCCTGAACGCGTCGTACAGCGCCGATGGCGTCGAGTTCACCGACATGCCCGAGACGAAGTCGCTCGCGGGCATCACGAACCCGAAGATCGGTCTGCTGTCGCTGCAGGGCAACGGGCGCACGCAGGCTCCGGTCGACGCCGCGTTCGACTACTTCACCATCACCCCGGATGACACCGCGGTGGTCGGCCCGGACGACGAGTTCGACGGCACGGCGCTGGACGCCTGCCGCTGGGACGTCGTGCGGCCCGACGCAGATCACCTGCGCGTGCGTGACGGCAAGCTCGAGCTCGATGCCACCACCGGTGACATCTACGGCACGGACAACGGCACGCCGAGCAACTTCGTGCTCCAGCAGCTCGAGGGTGACTGGACGGTGGAGACCCTGGTCGACGGCTCGGCGCTGACCCGCCAGTACGAGCAGGGTGGGCTCATCGCCTACGTCGACGACGACAACTACGTCAAGCTCGACATCTCCGCCCGGAACAACCCGGGGAGCACGCTCCAGCTCGGGCTCGAGATGCTGGGCGAGGTCGACGGATCCGTCACGACGCCGAGCGACCCGACGACCGTCCAGCAGGCCGTGTGGCACCTGCGTCTGGAGAAGTCCGGTGACACCTTCACCGGTTCCTACTCCGCCGACGGCACCGAGTGGACGACCTTCGGTACGGTGACCAACGCCGCTGTCGCGGCCAGCGGCAAGGTCGGGCTCTTCGCCCTCGGCACTGCCTCGGAGGACAACCAGACGGTCACCTTCGACCACTTCCGAGTGGTCGGGGACGAGCCGGAGCCGACCGGACCGGAGATCTCGGTCGAGGCCGACACGCGCTGCGTCGTCGGCAAGGTCGTCGAGGTCGTTCGGGTGACCAACGAGTCGCAGACGCCGATCGAGGTCGTCATCGAGACGGCCCACGGGTCGAAGACGGTGACGGTGGCGCCGGACAAGACGACGGCGGCCTCGTTCAGCACTCGGCTGGGCTCGGTGCCCGCCGGCGAGGTGACAGTGACGGCGTCCGCGGACGGAGAGGTCACCACGGTGATCGAATCGTACGCGGCGCGCACGTGCTGATCCACGCACGTTGCTGACCGGCTTCATGCCGCCAGCGGCATGACGAAGGGGGCGGGTCGGAACTTCCGGCCCGCCCCCGGGCCCCGGGTCTACCAGGGGATTTCTCGGTCCGAACACGCTGGTGGAGATCTTCTTGTGCACGCTAACATCGGCTGCTAGCATCGAAATCCGACGTGCGAATGCGGAATTCCGCTCGGTGCACATATGCGCAAGACACTGGTGTTGAGCACGTCCGAGACATCGCCGACAGGCGCCATGGAAGGAGTCGGACGGCAGATGGGCACATTCGGGCCCAATGGGGGGCTCGGCCGACGAGGCTGGGAATAATACGTAGCAAGACGCTGGTGGCAGTTGTCGCCACGGCGCAGGACGGCGGCCGGAAAGACCGGTCGCTCGGACGTTCGGCCGGATATATGCCGGCCGGGAGCTGGAGAGAGACATGAACAAGAAGGGTCTGCTTACCCGTACCGGTATCGGTGCCACGGGAGCGATGCTGCTCATGAGCGGCGCCGGCATGGCCGTCGCCGACGAGGTCAACGGCGAGGACGTCGCGGTAAACGTCGAGATCGCCGCGGTGGAGCCGGTCGGTGCGCTGACCATGAGCGTCGCGGCCGACTCGACGACGCTGACCGAGGTGGACTCCGGCGACGAGGCTGTTCGTCAGTTCGACGGCACGCTGCCCACCGTGACGGTGAGCGACGACCGCGAAGAGGTCCCCGAGGGCGTCTTCTGGTACGTCACCGGCCAGTCCTCGGCCTTCACCGCGGACGGGCTGCCCGACATCGGTCCGGACCAGCTGGGCTGGACACCGAACCTCATGACCGACGACGGTGTTGTCTCAGAGGGTGAGGAGGTCCTCACCTCCCTCGACGAGGGTGACGACGCGGTCGGCCTGGTGGGCGAGGAGCTGCTTGCCCTCGCGTTCGACTCGGCCGAGGCGCAGGACACCACTGGTGCGTGGGACGCCGACGCCGCGCTGTTCCTCAAGACCCCCGCCGACGTGGCGCCAGGCAGCTATGCCGCCACGCTCACGCTGACCCTCTGGGAGGATGCGTTCTGATCGGTCGCTCGATCGAGTGACCGTCATCGGGTCGGGGGGGGGGGGGGGGGGGGGGGGGGGGGGGGGGGGGGGGGGGGGGGGGGGGGGGGGGGGGGGGGGGGGGGGGGGGGGGGGGGGGGGGGGGGGGGGGGGGGGGGGGGGGGGGGGGGGGGGGGGGGGGGGGGGGGGGGGGGGGGGGGGGGGGGGGGGGGGGGGGGGGGGGGGGGGGGTGGTTTTGTTGTTGTTTTTCCCCCCCCCCGACCCTGACTCTTGGGACCACCATGCTTCCTCTGACCTGGTACCGCGCCGTTCGCTGCTGGCCGGCCGTGCTGCTGGCCTGCGCCCTCGCTGCTCTTGCGACCTTTGCCCTTGCGGCACCGGCGGGAGCCGCCGCGGACGAGCCGCCGCCGGTTCGGTGGTCGACGACGCCGGCGGACGAGTCGGGCCCCGACGGCCGGCGGGTCGTCGAGCACACCCTCGACCCGGGCGAGACGATCGAGGAGCACCTTGCGGTGCGAAACGTCAGCGAGGACGACGTGACCTTCACGCTCGCGGCTGCAGACGGCTTCTACACCCGCACCGGACGCTTCGACATGCTTGCCTCCGGCGAGGAGTCGGTCGGTGCCGGAACCTGGATCACGCTGCCCGAGTCGGTCACCGTCGCCGCCGGCGAGACCGAGGTGGTGGACTTCTCCATCACTGTGCCGTCGAGCACCGAGCCCGGCGACCATGCCGCGGGCATCACGGCGTCGGTGCACTCGGTGCAGTCGGCGGAGGACGGCACAAGCGTCGGGGTGGAGAGCCGGATCGGCTTCCGGGTGACCACCCGGGTCACTGGTGAGCTCACCCCCTCCGCGGTCGTGGAGAACCTCTCAGGGACGTATGCGGGTTCGTGGAACGCCTTCCGTCCCGGTCGGGTGAGCGTGTCCTTCGACGTGGTCAATGAGGGCAATACCCGGCTGTTCGTCGACGGCGACATCGGGGTGGGCGGCCGCATCGTGGGGGTCGTGGTCGGTGACAACCGCCAGGAGATCCTGCCCGGTGACGTCCGCGAGATTGCGGTCGACGTCGACCAGGTCTGGCCGCTCTTCATGGTTCCCGTGGAGCTGACGATCGTGCCCGAGATGGTCGCGTTGGATGGTTCCACCGCCACTCTCGACCCCATCGTCATCGAGACCGTCGTGTGGGCGGTGCCGTGGCCGCAACTACTCCTGCTGGTCGGCCTGGTGCTGGTCCTCGGTGCGATCTTCTGGGGGCGGCGGAGGTCTCGCCGGCGACTCCAGCAGATGCTCGCCGAGGCCCGCGACGAGGGGCGCCGGACGGCGGTAGAGAACGCGCACTGATCGTTCTGAGTCTGTTGCCCGAAGGGTTTGCCCCTTGCGGTCGGACGCCGTGCGTCATAGCCTGTGCTCCAAAGTGTGAGCGATCACATAGGTCTGCTGCCTCCTCGGTGGAGGAGCGGATCACGCCGGCACCGGCGTCGGCGTGCGGAATGGTCGCGCAACGCGATCGGAGCAGTCATGACTCGACGTAGAGACGGTATGAGACAACGGCGAACAGTAGCCGCTGTGGCGGCCGCGGCACTGGGTGCGGGCTTGCTTGCAGCGGTGCCGGGCGCAGCAGCTGCCGAGCTACCGACAACAGGCCTCGTGCTGCACTATCCCCTCACGGGGACGGGCGGCTCGACGGCGCACGACGAGTCGGGCAACGAGCGGCACGGCGAGATCGTGGGCGGCGCCGAGCTCGCCGCCGGGGGTGTGACCCTGGACGGCGGCGACGACCACGTCGTGCTGCCCGACAACGTCATCGCGGACCTGGACGCCATCACGGTCTCCGTGGACGTGCTCCTCGAGCCGCCGCACAGCGGCAACTACTTCCTGTTCAACCTCGGCAACACCGCCGTGGGGACCCCGCAGCAGGGCAGTGGCTACCTGTTCGTGTCCGACACCCCGAACGTCGCCCGCGGCACCATCTCCTCCGGCGCCTGGGGCGCGGAGCAGAACGTCACCGGGAGCGACAAGTTTGCCCGGGGCGTGTGGCAGCACGTGACCTACACCCTCGCCGACGGCACCGGCAGCCTGTACATCGACGGCGAGCGCGTCGGGCAGAACACGAACATCACGATCACGCCCGGGGACATCGGCGACGGCGTCACGACGGCCAACTACATCGGCCGCTCCGCCTACGACGCCGACGGCCGAGTCGACGGCAGCATCAAGGACTTCCGGATCTACGACCGCGCCTTGGAGGCCGACGAGATCGGCGCCCTTGTCGACGCCAACGCGGAGGCCTCGCTCGCGCTCGACGCTGACGGTCTTGCCCTCGAGGGGCTGGACGCAGTCACCGGCAACGTCGACCTGCCCTCCGCCAGCCCCGGAGGTTCTGTTGTCACGTGGGCGACGTCCGCCCCGTCGGTCGTCACCGACGCCGGCGTCGTGACCCGGCCGGCCGCAGGTGAGGAGCCGGCGACCGCCGTCCTCACCGCGACACTGAGCCAGCGCGGCCTGACGACGGAGCAGACCTTCCCCGTCACGGTGCTCCCGATGCCCGTGGACGAGCAGCGAGCGCAGGCGGCGGCCGACGCGCTGGTCGTCCACGACGTCGAGGACGTCCGCGGCAACCTGT
Source organism: Georgenia sunbinii (assembly GCF_036421875.1). Lineage (NCBI taxonomy): Bacteria > Bacillati > Actinomycetota > Actinomycetes > Allobogoriellales > Allobogoriellaceae > Georgenia > Georgenia sunbinii. Next base: position 565,698 of record NZ_JAZGOL010000002.1, read on the forward strand.
ACCTGCCGTCGAGCGGGCCCGACAGTGCGACGGTCACCTGGGTGACCTCCGACGGGGACGTCATCACCGCCTCCGGCGAGGTCAGCCGGCCGGCAGCGGGTGAGGCCGCCGTCGAGGTGGCACTGGCCGCCACGGTGACGGTGGGCGCGAGCAGCGTGACCCGCGTCTTCGACGCCACCGTCCCGGCGCTGCCCGCGGACGAGGACTACGAGGGCTACCTCTTCTCCTACTTCCTCGGCGAGGGCCTCGAGCACGGCGAGCAGGTCTACTTCTCGCTCAGCGCGGGTAATGACCCGCTCGCGTACAACACCCTCAACGACGGCGCGCCCGTCATGGCCTCCACCAGCGGCGAGGAGGGGCTGCGCGACCCGTTCATCATCCGCTCTCCCGAGGGCGACAAGTTCTACCAGATCGCCACCGACCTGCGGATGTGGAACCAGTCGAGCGGTAGCTGGGACCAGGTGCAGCGGCAGGGCAGCCGCAACGTGGTGCTGTGGGAGTCCACCGACCTGGTCAACTGGTCGCAGAGCTGGGTCGCCGAGGTAGCGCCGGACAACGCGGGCAATGCCTGGGCGCCGGAGATCTTCTACGACGACAGCATCGGTGAGTACGTCGTCTTCTGGGCATCCAAGCTCTACGCCGAGGACGACCCGAACCACACCGGTGCGGCTCACAACCGGATGATGTACTCCACCACGAGGGACTTCCGGAACTTTAGCGAGCCGGAGGTACTCATCGACACCGGGTACTCCGTCATCGACACCACGATGATCGAGCACGACGACGACGTGTACCGCTTCTCCAAGAACGAGGCGGACCGCTCCAGCACCAACCCCGGCGGCAAGCACGTCTTCCAGGAGGTGGGCTCCGGTCCACTTACCGACGACTTCACGCTGGTCAAGGACGCCGTCGGCTCCGGTGACATCAACCAGGGCGAGGGCCCGCTGGTGTTCAAGTCGAACACCGAGGAGCGCTGGTACCTGTTCATCGACGAGTACGGCGGACGCGGCTACGTGCCGTTCACGACCACCGACCTCGCCAGCGGCGAGTGGACCATGATCGGCTCGCCCGACTACTCCTTCTCCCAGCGTTACCGTCATGGCACCGTCCTGCCGGTCACCGGTGCCGAGTGGGACGCGCTGAACAACGCCTACGGGGAGGGCAGGGTCACCGACGAGGACGTGGTCGCGGCTGACGCAGCCGCTCTGACGATCCCGAACCTCGACGACGTCCGCGGCAACATCACGCTGCCGACAGCGGGGGAGCAGGAGACAGCCATCACCTGGGCGTCGAGCACCCCGGCCGTCATCTCGGCCGACGGCATCGTCAACCGCCCCGCCCACGGCGAGGAGCCGGTCAGCGTCACGCTGACCGCCACCGTCACCAAGGGGGCGGCGGCCGAGTCCCGGACCTTCGAAGCGGTGGTGATCCCGCTGCCGCAGCAGGAGGAGTACGAAGCGTACTTCTTCCCGCACTTCAAGGGGGAGAGCACCGCGGACGGCGAGCAGATCTACTTCGCCGCCAGCCGCGGGAACGACGCGCTGGACTGGGTCTCGCTGAACGACGACGAGATGGTGCTGGAGTCCACGATGGGCGAGGAGGGGCTGCGCGACCCGTTCATCATCCGCTCCGCGGAGGGTGACCGGTTCTACCTCATCGCCACCGACCTCAAGACCTACCGCCCCGGGCAGGGGCCGGACTTCGCCCGCGCCCAGCAGTCGGGGTCCCGCTCGCTGATGATCTGGGAGTCCACCGACCTGGTGAACTGGGGCGAGCAGCGCGAGGTGGAGGTGAACACCCCCTACGCGGGGAACACCTGGGCGCCCGAGGCGCACTACGTCGAAGACCTGGGGATGTACGCCGTCTACTGGGCATCGAACCTCTACGACACCACCGAGGTCGAGGGCCGGCGTACCCAGGACAGCTACAACCGGATGATGATCTCCTTCACGCGGGACTTCGTCACCTTCGCCGACCCCGAGGTGTGGATCGATATCTATCGACAGCCCGGCCGCGGGATGATCGACTCGACCGTGGTGGAGCACGACGGGATGTACTACCGGTTCACCAAGGACGAGCGCAACGACATCATGGAGGTGCTGCTCGAGAAGTCCCCGGACCTGCTGACCTACCAGGAGGGAGGGGTCGGGACATCGTGGGAGCTCATCACCGAGCGGATCGGCTCCGGTGACCCGCTGCGGCACGCCGAAGGCCCGACGGCGTTCAAGGCCAACCCCGGGGACGCCAATATCGAGCCGGGTCAGGACACCTGGTTCCTGTTCCAGGACTGGCCGCCCTACGGCGGTGGCGACGGGTACGTCGCGTTCTCGTCCACCGACCTGGACGACCCGGACAGCTGGACCCACGAGCCGGGTCTCAACCTCAGCGCCCGGCACGGCACCGTGCTGCCCATCACGCGCGCCGAGCAGGAGCGACTGCTGCAGGCCTACCAGCCCGACGCGCTCGTGGCGTCGGCCGGCGTGGTCGAGGTCGCCACGCAGGCCGGCGCCGCCCCGCAGCTGCCGGCGACGGTGGACGTCACCTACGCCGACAGCTCGACGGGTGAGATGCCGGTGACGTGGGACGAGGTCGACCCGCAGTCCTACGCCACGGCCGGTGAGTTCGAGGTCGCGGGAGACCTCGGCGAAGGCGTCTGGATCGAGGCCCGCGCCGTCGTCACCGTGACCGCCGCCGGACCCGAGGTCCAGCTGGAGTTCGACACCCGGTGCGTGGTGGGCAGGGTCGTCGTGGCCACCCGCGTGGTGAACGAGGGCGCCACGCCGATCGAGGCGGTGATCTCCTCCGACTACGGGACGAGGACGGTGACGGTGGCGGCCGAACGGGCCACCTCGGTCGCGTTCAGCGCTCGTCTCGGTCAGGTGCCCGCCGGCGAGGTCAGCGTGACCGTGACCGCGGACGGACTGGTGCCCACCACGGTGAGTGCCCCGTACGAGGCGCGGTCGTGCGGCTGACGCCCGGCGACTACGGGCGTCGCGCCGGACCACACCTGACTGATATTGGAATTGGTCATCAAAGGCTGGCATCGTCGTCACGTGAGCGATAACATCACGGTGGGTGATTGTCGGGCGGGAATTCATCGAAGGATGTGGAATGCGTAAAACGATTGTGCTGACGCTGCGGGCGCTGATGCTCGTCGCGCTGTTCGTGACTGTCCCGTTCGCGGCGCACGCTCAGGAGGACGAGCCGGGGGCGGACGTCGGCGTCGAGGTCGAGATCACTCCGACCGCCACCGAGGAGCCGACCGGGCCTACTGCGGACCCGACGGCGGATCCCACGGATCCCACCGTTCCTCCCATGCAGGACGCCACGACACCCGCCGCGGACGGCGAGCTCGGGCAGACCGGCTTCGCCGGGCTTCCCGTTCTGATCGCCGCCGCCGGGCTCATCGTCGTGGGCGGTGGAGTGCTCCTCTACCGCCGTCGCCGCACCACCTGACCGTCGTCGCCGAGCCTGCCAGCACCCCGCCGGTCCGCCACCGCGGGTCGCCAGGGTGCTGCCGTGCGTCGAGTGCGGGGAGCCCAGTCAGAGCGACTCGACGGCCGCGGACTGGACAGCCAGACCCGTCCGGTAGCGGCCGAGGAAGTCCGCGTAGCCGGCGACGTCCAGAGCGTCAGGATCGACCGTGGTGACGTCAGCCCCCGCGAAGACCTGCTCGTCGAGGTAGTCGACCAGGCCGGTCGCGGTGGCTGTGGTGAGGTAGGAGGCGAGCACCGCGATGCCCCAGGCGCCGCCCTCGGACGCCGTGCCGCCGACGGTGACGGGCACGTCCAGGGCCCCGGCGAGGAGCCGTTGGGCCACCCCGGGAGTGCGGAAGATCCCGCCGTGGGCAAGCATCTTGGCGATCGTGACGCCCTCACCGTGCAGGACCTCCATGCCCAGGCTCAGCGTGCCGAAGATGCCGTAGACCTGGGCCCGGACGAAGTTCGCCAGGGTGAGGTCGCTGTCGGGGGTACGCACCACCAGTGGGCGGCCCTCGGTCAGCCCGGTGATCGGTTCCCCGGCGAGGTAGTTGTACGCAAGGAGGCCGCCGGCGTCGGCCCGCCCGTCGAGCGCCTCGCCCAGCAGCGTCTCGTAGACGGTGTCAGAGCTGAGCGGCACGCCCGCAGCGGCGGCGAACCGGGTGAACATGGCGACCCAGGCGGCGAGCTCGCTCGCGCCGTTGTTGCAGTGCACCATCGCCACCGGGTCGCCGCTGGGGGTGGTCACCAGGTCGAGCTCGTGGTGCTTGTGCTGCAGGGGGCGGTCCAGGACGACCATCGCGAATATGCTCGTCCCCGCGCTGACGTTGCCGGTGCGTGGTGAGACCGAGTTGGTGGCGACCATGCCGGTGCCGGCGTCTCCCTCCGGGGGGCATAGCGGCGCGCCTGGCTGCAGCGTCCCCGTCGGGTCGAGCAGCGCCGCGCCCTCGGGGGTGAGCAGGCCGGCAGCCTCCCCGGCCACCAGCACCTCGGGGAGCAGGTCGGCCACTCGCGCGGTGGGGGCGCGGCCGGCAACCCGGGCGTCGAGCTGCTCAAGCATGCTGCCGTCGTACGTGGCGGTGGCGGAGTCGATCGGGAACATGCCCGAGGCGTCGCCCACGCCCAGCACGCGCCGGCCGGTGAGGCGCCAGTGGACGTACCCGGCGAGCGTGGTGCAGAAACGGATCTGGGGGACGTGGGGTTCCGCGTCGAGCACCGCCTGGTACAGGTGCGCGATCGACCACCGCAGCGGGATATTGACCCCGAACAGCTCCGACAGCTCTCCGGCCGCCGGCCCCGTGGAGGTGTTGCGCCACGTGCGGAACGGCACGAGCAGCTCGTCCTCGGCATCGAACGCCAGGTACCCGTGCATCATCGCCGAGACGCCGAGCGCACCGACGGTGCGCAGCTGCACGCCGTAGCTCTGCTCGACGTCGGAGACCAGGGCGGCGTAGGCAGCCCGCAGTCCCGACCACACGGCGTCGAGCGAGTAGGTCCACGTCCGGTCGACGAACTCGTTCTCCCACTCGTGGGACCCGACCGCCAGCACCGTGGCCGGGTCCGGGCCGACGAGGCAGGCCTTGATCCGGGTCGACCCCAGCTCGATACCCAGCGACGTGCGGCCGCCGAGGATCGCCTCACGGGCCGCGCTGTCGGTACTGGCCGGCGAGTCGGGCATGCCACGGTTCGTCACAGGGTCCTCCGTTGGGTCGCATCGAGCGGGCGCCCCCATGTTAACGCTCACGCGTCGTCTTGTGGAGATGGGTGCACGGGATTCTTCCGACCTTTCGAAGCCTGGCCGCGGCGCGATGTGAGCGATAACGTCGAGGCGTGAGAGCTCGCCCACACCTGGGATGAGAACCCGTCGATGGAGACACATCATGACCAGAAGACACCTCAGAACGCGACGCGCCACCTCGTTGCTGGCTGCGACTGCTCTGCTCGGCTCAGGACTTCTCGCCAACGCGGCGGCGGCGCCGCCCGGTGCGAGCTCGCCCCCGGCGTCCTACACCACCACCGACCAAGGGGACGGCACGTACACCGTGCCACTCCTCAACTCCGACGTCCCGGACGTCAGTGTCGAGCGGGTGCCCGCCGCGGAGAACGACGAGGGCCGCGACATCTACTACATGATCAGCACGACGATGCACCTGAGCCCGGGCGCACCGATCATGAAGTCCTACGACCTCGTGAACTGGGAGATCGTCAACTACGTCTATGACCGCATCTCCATCGCCGACCCGGCGTCGCTGCGAAACGGGCAGAACTCCTACGGCGCCGGCCAGTGGGCCTCGTCGTTGCGATACCACGACGGCACGTTCTACGTCGTGTTCAACACGAACAACCTGGGTGGGGCCATTCTCTACCGCACCACCGACATCGAGAACGGTGCGTGGGAGAGGCTCCCGCTGGGCCGCGGCCTGCACGATCCGTCGCTGTTCTTCGACGAGGCGGACGGCGGGACGCCGTACATCTTCTACGGCTCGGTCAGCGCCGTCCGACTCAACGACGACCTCACCGAGATCGTCGCCGACTACCCCAACATCTTCTCGGCGAGCGACTACCCCGGGGCGCCGTTCATCGGCGGACTCCTCGAAGGGGCCCAGGTGTTCTACATCGACGGCGAGTACTACATCGCCACGATCACCTGGCCATCCGGGCAGGGCCGTCAGGTGGTGCTCTTCCGTTCCCCCGAGCTCCTCGGCCGGTACACCTCCGACAGCGGGGAGAACACCTACGAGGCGCGCAGCGGACTCAACTCCGACGGCTTCGCCCAGGGCAGTCTCGTCGAGGTCGTCGACGACGCCGGCGAGTCCGCCTGGCACGGGTTCTTCTTCCGCGACACCTACCCCCTCGGCCGGATCCCGGCGCTGATCCCCGCGACTTGGCAGGACGGGTGGCCCACCTTCGGGGACGACGGCGTTGTCACACGCGGCAGCACCTTCGACAAGCTCATCGAGCTCAACCCCGCGGAGGAGCTGCTTGCACGGCAGCAGAGCATCGTCGTCTCCGACGACTTCGCCAACGACGCGCCTCACCGTCCTTACATGGACGAGGAGTGGGACATCCCCGGGCCGCCGGCCCACGACGGTTCCCTGCTGGGTCTCGAGCTCATCGACAACGGTGGTTTCGAGAACGGCATCGAGGCCTGGTCGATCAACGACACGGCCGAGATGACCCCGACCACCGACGCCGCATCCGGACAGGGCGCAGTGCATGTCACCGGACGCACGACCACCGGTTCGGGACCGTTGCAGGACGTCACCGGCAAGGTGCAGCACGGCATCACCTACGACATCTCCGCCGCGGTGAAGTACGACGGTCCCGACTCTCCCAGCACGAAGCAGTTCTTCATCACGGCCCATTACGGTGGCTCGACCTACACCAACCTCGGCACCGGGACGGTGGCCAACGGCGAGTGGGGCGAGATCGCTGGCAGCTTCACGGTGCCCGAGGGGCAGAGCCTGCAGACCATGCGGATCTTCGTGGAGACGCCCTGGACGTCCGACCCCGCGGCTGATCCCGATGTCCACCTCATGGACTTCACGGTCGACGAGGTCTCCCTGGTGGGCCGGGAGCTGCCCGAGCAACCGCACGAGGACGAGATCGCACCCAACGGCTCTCGCCTGGCGGACCAGTGGCAGTGGAACCACAGCCCGGACAACCGGTACTGGTCGCTGACCGACCGCGACGGCTGGCTGCGGCTGACGAACGGCAAGGTCGTCACCGGTGATTACGTCTATACCAAGCACTCGACGCGCGACGACCTCACCTACTTCGAGGAGGCTCGCAACACACTCTCCCAGCGCACCTTCGGACCAACCGCGTCCGCAGAGACGAGGATCGACGTCTCCGGCATGAGGGACGGCGACGTCGCGGGGTTGGCCGCCTACTCTCGTAGCTTCGCTTACGCGGCCGTCAAGCGCGTGGACGGCGCCAACGTCCTCGGCGTGGTCCAGCGGCTCCAGCCGTTCAGCGCGCGGATCGACCACGAAGCGGTCGAGGAATTCGTCCCTGGCACGACGGTAGACCTCGGCGCGGCGACTGAGGTGTCGATCAAGGCCGACGCCGACTTCGCCACGAACGACGGCCAGCTGTGGCTGCGGTTCTACTACAGCCTGGACGGCGAGAACTGGTCCCAGCTCGGCTCCTCGCGGGCGGGTCCGTTGGTCATGGACTGGAGCCTGTCGCACTTCATGGGCTACCGCTTCGGGCTGTTCAGCTATGCGACCCAGGAGGTTGGCGGTCGCGTCGACTTCGACCACTTCCTGCTCAGCGACACGCTCACCGCCGCGGGCGAGCCGCTCGACGCCGGTGTACTCGACGCCGCGATCGATCAGGCCGCGATGCTGAGGGAGTCGGACTACCCCGCTGAGGGGTGGCATGGCATGCAGGAGGCGCTCGCCGCGGCGCTGCAGGCGCGAGCCGGCACGCTGTCCACCCAGAACCAGATCGACGCGCCGCAGCGGGCGCTGAGCCTCGAGCTCGCCCGCCTGGGCGTCCTGGCTGAGGCCGCGCCGAGCCTGGACGTGGACGTCGTCGGCGGTACCCGCTGTGTGGCCGGCCGGGCCGTGGTGACCGTGCGGGTCACCAACCAGGAGCCGGTCGCGGTGTCGGTCGACCTCGAGTCCGACTGGGGGAGGAAGTCCTTCCCGGCGGTCGCGCCGGGTAAGAGTGCCGTCCATGCGTTCACGACGCGGCAGGCCGACCTGCCCGCCGGCTCCGCCACGGCGGAGGTCATTGCCGAGGGCGTCAGCGCGGTGAACGAGGCGCAGCACGGTCCGGCGTCGTGCTCGTGAGGATGTGACGACGAGCTGAGCTCCACGCGAAAGGGCGCCCCCGGCCGGGGGCGCCCTTTCGGCTTCTAGCTACGTGTGACTAGCTGCAGGAGCGGGCCTCGTACGGCGCCTCCACCTGCAGGGTGGTCTCCTGGTCGATCGTGGCGGAGACGTCGACCGTCACCGTTCCGGCCGGGACCGAGGGCGCCCGAGTGGTGAAGGCGTGGGTGAAGTTCTTCCCCTCCGCCAGCCCGGCGACCGACCTCGACGCCCAGGACGAGGTGGCCGTGAGGTTTACCGGCACCTCGGCACCGTTGGTCGCACGTACCGTCACGGCGACCCGCCCGACGACACAACGGGTGTCGGCGGTCACCGTGACACCGTCGAGCGGTGAGCCGCTCTCGACGGGGGCCGTGTCCTGGGAGTCCAGCAGGATCTCGAAGCCCAGGAACTCCGCGGTGACGTGCTCCCCGAGCTCCAGCGAGCCCGGAAGCGCCACCTCGGCGACGCCGTCCTCGAGGTGGACGGTCTCGGACCAGTCCCCAGCGGTGAACCGCACCTGTCCGCCCGTCTCGAACCCGTCCGCCGCCTCGACCGTGGCCGTTGCGACGAGGCTCTGCGAGTCGACTGCCAGCTGCGTGGTGGTGGCGACGTCAGTGTTGGGGATGCCGCGGATGTCGTTCCACTCCCGCAGGGTGATCGGGATGACGGTGCCGTGGCGAGGCCGCGGCACTCCCGCGTTGGTCATCGTGATCGGCTCGGCGTCCCAGGTCGGTGCCTCGATGTCCTCGCTGCACGCGGCCTGGTAGCCACCGCCGTTGGTGTACCGGTCACCCCAGAGGTAGAACTCCCCGGGGCACGCGGTGTCACCGGGGTTCGCCTGGAAGATGACCGGACCCTCGTAGCCCGCGTTCGCGTCCCAGGTGGTGCGCCCGAGGGCCGGGGCGAGCAGCTCCCAGTTGTTGATGTTGCTGTCGAGGAAGTCGGTGTGCTTCTCGGAGAACAGGTCCGACCCGGCGTTGCCCGCCTCGTTCTTCGTCACTCGGTAGTAGTCGTCACCCACCTTGATCGCAGTGGTGTCGATCCGCGACAGCGGGGCGGGGTCCTGCCACACCTGGGGCTCGGAGAACGTCTGGAAGTCGCGGGTGGTGTTGTACCACATCTGCGCGTTGCCCTGGCCGGTGCGGTTGACGGGGTCGTTCCACAGGGACTGGGCCCAGAACACCGCGTAGGCGCCGATCTCCTCGACCCAGAGCGACTCGGGCGCGAACGCGTTACCCGCGTCGTCCGGCGCGACCTTCACGTGACGCTGCGGGGTCCAGTTGACGAGGTCGTTGGACTCGAACACCTCGATGTACTGGGTGTCATTGATGTTGTAGCCGCCCTGGTCGTACCAGTTGAGGTCGGTGGCGATCATGTAGAAGGTGTCGCCGTCGGGGGACCGGACGATGTGCGGGTCGCGCAGGCCCTGGTCACCCAGCTGGGAGATCAGGGACGGGCGACCGCCGGTCAGGCCCGTCCAGTCCAGCGCGGTGTTCCCGTTGGACGTGGCGAACATGATCTGCTCGCCATCGGCCAGGTGCTCGCCCTTGAAGTAGCCGAGGAAGTATCGCTCGTTCTCCTCCACGCGGGGCAGCGCCGTGACCGTGATGTCGAACGTCTTGGTCTGCGACGCCTCCCCCTTGGCGACGGTGGCCGTGAGTGTCACCGGCGCGTCGGGGTGGCCGTAGGCCGGGCGGGTGACCTCACCGGTCGGGCTGACGAGGCCGGGGGCGCTCGACTCCCACGTGATGGTCGAGCCGAACTCTCCCTCGGCCGGCAGCGTGATGTTGCCGCGGACGTCGTCAGTGTCGTAGAGGTCGAGGTCGTAGGCGTCCCGGTCGACCGCGGGCGAGTCCTCGAACTGCGCCTTCACGATGACCTCGATGTCCCGCGTGACGACCTCGGTCCCCTTGCGGACGGTGGCCGTCAGCGTCGCCGTGGCGTCGGGTGCACCGACGGCGGGACGGGTGATCCGGCCGGTGACGTCGACCTTCCGGGCGTTCGGCGGCGGCGTGTAGACGTCGACGACGGACGGGTCGGAGGACGTCCACGTGAGAGTCGAGCCGGCAGCCGCGCCGATCTTGGGCAGGGTGATGTCGTGGACGATCGCGGTCGTGAGGCCCAGGTCGATGGCGGCCGCGTCGTCGACGGCACCGGTGGTGATCGTCTCGGCCGCCAGCGCGGCCACCTCGTCGGTGCTCACGGCGCGGTCGTAGACGCGGAAGTCGCTCAGCGTGCCACGGAAGGAGTAGTCCCCCGACGCCTGCGAGCGAGCCAGGAAGTTGCAGTTCGTCCCGGCGGTGGCATTCACCGACGGCGGCGTGGTGAGGTTGGTGATCTGCGCCTGCTGGTTGCCGTCGATGTACACGGTGCCCGTCCAACTGGTGCCGTTCTCGTTGCGGGACTGGGTGTACGTGACGTGCTGCCAGGTTCCCTCGGGCAGCCGGACGCCGTTCTGCTGCAGGGTCTGGTTTCCGACGCCGACGCGGAAGCGTGCGCCTGGGCGGGTGGACGTGTTCGAGGCGAACATGGCGCCCTGAAGGCCGGTGTCGGCGTCGCACGTTCCTGCCTTGCTGCCGAAGCTCCACATCTGGTGGAGACCGACGTTGGCCGGGTCGACCCAGACGTCGTAGTCGACCGTCAGGTCCGTCATCCCTGCCGTGAGGTCGTCGGGAAGCTCGACGTAGGCGCCGTCGAGGGCGCCGGCGTACTCGTCCGGGTTGAACCGGACGCCCTCACCGGTGAGGGCCGCCTTTTCGGCGTTGACGAGAGTGGCGGTGGCGGCTGATCCCGCGCTCCCGGAGTTCGCCAGGGTGGTGCCCGAGGTCTCGTCGAGCTTGAAGTGGTGCACCAGTCCGTCGGCCGGCGGGGCCGGCGTTTCACCGGCCGCTGGTAGCGCGACGAAGAGGCCCACACACATGGTGAGGGCTGCTCCGGCGCCAAGCAGCCGGGTTGGCGTCGACCTTGACGCCGCTAGGTGTCGAGTCATGGGTTTCCTGCTCCTTTGTCAGTGAAATGAACCGTCATGCCACGAAATGCGAGTACGCCACCTCCTTCGGGGGCGCGAGGCGCACGGTGGCCCGGCCCGCGGGTGGCCCGGCCCGCGGGCCGGGCCACCGTGCGGACCAGCTAGCCGCAGGAGTGCGCCCCGAACGGTGCCTCGGCGACCGTGGTGACGGTCTGGCCGTCGACCGTCCCGGTGAGCGTCACCGAGATGGACCCAGCCGGCACCTCGACCTGCCTGGTGGTGAACGCGTGGGTGGCGCGAGCCCCGGGTGTCACGTCCGTGAACGACTTGGTGGCGTAGGGCGAGACCAGGTCCACGGACACCGGCACGTCCTCGTTGTTGACGGCGCGCGCGGTCACGACCGTGCGGCCGACGACGCACCGGGCGGCGGTCTCGATGTCGACGTCGAGCACCGGCGCGGCGTCGCCTGCTGCGAAGGCCCAGGTGTCGAGCTCGAAGAGGTCGCCGCTACCACCGGAGAAGGTGAAGAAGACGTCCGTCGTGCCCGTGGCGCCGGTGAGCTCGGCCGACACCTCGGTCCACTCACCGGTGGTCCCTTCGACGTCGATCGTGCCGAGCACCGGGCCGTCCGCCGCACCGGAGCGCACCTGGATCTGGCCACCCTCCTGGAGGGGACGCACCGTCGCGGTCACCGTGGCGGCGCCGTCGTCGCCGAAGGCCACGGACGACAGTGCCGTCCAGTCGCCGTCGTCGATGTCGCGCACGACGAGGTTGGGAGCAGCCTCGCCGAACTCGGCGGAGGAGCGCTCGGTCTCCGCCGTGGCGATCCCCTTGTTCCAGCCGAAGGTCTCCGCCTCGAACACCCGGTAGGGGTTGAAGTCCTGGACCTGCTCCACGCCCGCGTAGCTGCCCTCGACCTGCACGACCGTGCCGTCCTCGTTGAAGGTCAGCTCCTCGATGTGCGGGCTGCGGTATCCCTGAGTGTTGTTGCCGTTGATGCGCTTGTTGAGCGTCGGCGCGTGGTGCGTGAAGTAGAACTTGTCGTTGAACTCGAACACCGACTGGTGGTTGTTCCCACCGGTGCCTGCTCCGAAGAACTCCGACTGGTTGGGGAACATGACGCCCGCGTAGGTGTCCTTGTCCCACGACATCGGGTCGTCGGAGATCATGTAGCCGATCTGGCCGCCGGCCGGGTAGCCGGGCTCTGGCGTCTGGTTGCCGCCGAAGTCGGACCCGCCGAAGTGCGAGGAGTAGGACAGGTAGTACAGCTCGTCACGCTTGAACACCTGCGCCGCCTCGAAGGCCACCGGTGCGTCGACCACCGCGGCCGAGCCCGAGACGGAGACCATGTCCTCGCCGAGCCGGATGGCCCGGATGTTCTTCGGGTTGTTGAAGCGCTCCGCGGACGGCATGCTCGCCGCCGCCGGGCCGCCGCCGTAGTAGAGATAACCCTCACCGTCGTCGTCCACGAACGGGGCCGGGTCGAAGGGCCAGGCGACTCCCTGCGTCCCCGGCGTGCTGCCACTGATGAGCACGCTCGAACGCTCGCTCTGCCACGGCCCCAGCGGGGACTCTCCGGTGATGACGTTGCTCGAGCCGCCACCGTTGGCGTAGTAAAGGAAGAACTTCTCTTCGCCGTCCACGACCTGTTTCGCCATTCCAGGTGCCCAGGAGTTGTTGGTGAACGGCGCCACGCCGTTCGGTCCGGCCACCGGGACCTCACCGTGGTCGGTCCAGTTCACCAGGTCCTCGGAGGAGACGACCGTGATCTGGTTGATGTCTCCGTAGTTGATCTGCGGCGAGATGCCGGTGACCGGGTCGGGAGCGTAGCCCTGGGTGTCGTTGGTCATGTACATGTACACGCGACCGTCGTGCGCGAACCCGTAGCCGTCGGCCCCGAACTTGTGCGAGATGATCGGGTTGTGGTCGCCGGGCTCCTTGCCCGCGACCTCGATCGTGCGTGACGCGGGCGGCGGGGGCGGTGCTCCGACCAGCGAGACGTCGTCGACCGTGAAGTCCATCAGGTGGACGTCCGGGGCGGTGCTGGGGTCCGAGGTCCACGGGGTCTCGACGAAGATTCGCGCGGTCGAGGCGCTCTGGTCGGCCGGGATGGTGAAGGTGGACTCGATCAGTCCCCACTCGCCTCGCTGCGGCGTTACCGAGCCGAGGTTCGTGTAGCTCCCCCCGCCGTAGTGCATGGTGATGAAGAACTGCTTGGTCGGGGGACTGTCTGGGTTGTCGTACTTGACCCGGGCCGAGACCTCGTAGGTCTGGCCGGCCTGCACCTTGCCGCTGAGGTCCTGCATCGGCCCCGACCCGGTGGTCGCGCGTTCCGACACGTGGACCGCGGCCTCACCGCTGAAGGCGTCGTCGGTGATCTCCAGGGTGACGCTGTCGGTGGGGTTCCCGTTGTTCGGGAACCAGCCGGCCAGCCCGTCCTCGAAACTGCCGTTGACGATGAGCTCCTCGTCATCGCCGTCCTCGGCCTGGACCGGCGTTGCGGCCAGCCCTGCCGTCAGCAGGATGCCGACGGTGGCTAGGGCGCCCAGAGCGCGGGGTCTGACCTTTCGTAGCTGCCTCACGGTGTTTCTCCTGTCGTCGTGGTGGGTTGAGTCAGGTGTCTCGGGCCGTGCCGCGCCGGAGCGCGGTCCAGTTCGACGGCGGACGGCGGTCGACCGGCCCGCGCACCAGGGCGGCACAAAGGTCCTCGTAGGTGTGAACGTTCACATCGAGGCTCCTTCGCCAGGGTGAGAATGTCCGATCCGGAGCTTCTGGGAAGCCGCGGACGTGCGATGTCCGTGGGACGTCGGGAACTCTTGGAGGTTAGCGTTCACATTCGTGGACTGTCAAGGTTTCGGGTGCGGCGGTGGACACCCGGGGCGCCCGGCCCGTCGCCGTTGAGGTGCACTGGAACCAGGCCTGCTGCCGCCTAGCCGAAGGACTTTGACGGCCCCGCTCAGCCGGTGGCGGCGCCGGCCTCGATCCAGGCGGCCGGGGCGTCGAGCACCGTCTCCAGGGCACGCAGCGCCCCGCCGGTGGAGGCGGCGGCGATGGTGGCATTCGCGGGGCGCACCGAGACTGGGGCGAAGCTGGCGGAGATCACCCGGCGCTCCAGCTGCTCGGTGATCCCCGGCTCGAGCAGCGGGAAGAGCGGGACGTACCCGGTGCCCAGCGCGACGCTCGCGACGTCGATGAGGTTGACGGCGCCGGCGAGCGCGATGCCCAGCGCCCAGGCCGCGCGGTCGACGGCGGCGCGCGCGCCGGCGTCACGCTCGGCGGCTGCCGCCAGCTCGGTCGCCGTCGTGTCGCTGGGCAGGCCGGCGGCCGCCGCGATCGCCGCGATCCCCGCGTACCGCTCGAGGCAGCCGCGCGAGCCGCAGTGGCAGTCGGGGCCGTCCGGCTCGATCGTCACGTGGCCGAGCTCGCCGGCCCAGCCGCGCTGACCGCCGGCCACCCGGCCGCGTTCGACGACCGCCGAGCCGACCCCGATCCCACCGGAGAGGTAGAGGAAGGTGTCCTCGCCGGCGGGGCACCCGGGGCGGGCCATCGACTGCGCGAAGCCGGCGAGATCGGCCTCGTTGGCGACGTGCAGGCTGGTGTTGCCGGGCAGCACCGCGGGGCCGAGGTGGTCCGCGGGGGCGAGGTCGCGCCAGCCGAGGTTCGGCGCGAGGAGGAGCCGGCCGGCGGCCGTGTCCACCAGGCCCGGCAGGGCGAGGCAGGTGCCGGCCATCGTGAGGCCGGCAGCGGCGGCCTCGGCCAGCAGGCGCCGGCCGAGCGCGCCGAGCAGCGGGAGCACCTCGCCGGGGTCGGAGTCCTCGAAGTTGCCGGCGACCAGGCTCTCGGCGACCACGGTGCCGGCGAGGTCGACGACCCTGCCGGCGACGTAGTCGACGTTGACCTCCAGCCCCATGCCGGCGATGGAGCCGACCGCCGGGGCGAGCGGGACGGCCGGCCGGCCGCGGCGACGGTCGTCGGGCAGCGCCAGCTCGGTGATGAGCCGCGCGGCGAGCAGCTCCTCGGTGAGCCGGGAGACCGTGGACCGGGTCAGTCCGGTGAGCGCGGCGACGCCGGCCCGGGAGATCGGCGCCTCGCTGGCGAAGATGGTGCGGGCGACTACGCCGAGGTTGTGCGAACGTAGGGAGGCCTGCCGCGCCGGTGAGGACTCGACGTCGTCTCTCGGCGAGGCGCCGCCCAGTGCTCCCACGTATGACATGAGGCTTGACCTTACCGTGTCAGATCGTTAAGTTGTACAGAGCAACTAATACTCGACGAGGAGACCCTCATGTCACGCAAGCCTGTTCCCGAAGATCGCTTCTCTTTCGGCCTCTGGACGGTCGGCTGGACCGCCCAGGACCAGTTCGGCGGAGCCTCCCGGCCCGCCCTCGACCCGTGGGAGTACGTCGGCAAGCTCGCTGAGCTGGGCGCGTGGGGCGTGACCTTCCACGACGACGACGTCGTGCCGTTCGGGACCGACGACGCCGAGCGTGACCGCATCCTCGGCCGGTTCAAGCAGGCCGTAGACGAGGCCGGCCTGACCGTCGAGATGGTCACCACCAACACCTTCGGCCACCCGGTCTTCAAGGACGGCGCCTTCACCTCCAACGACCGGGGTATGCGCCGCTTCGCGCTGCGCAAGGTGCTGCGCAACGTCGACCTCGCCGCCGAGCTCGGCGCCGAGACCTTCGTCATGTGGGGCGGGCGTGAGGGGAGCGAGTACGACGGCGCCAAGGACGTCAACGCCGCGCTCGACCGCTACCGCGAGGGTATCGACACCGTCGCTGCCTACATCAAGGACAAGAACTACGGGCTGAAGATCGCCCTCGAGCCCAAGCCGAACGAGCCGCGCGGGGACATCTTCCTGCCCACCGTCGGCCACGCGCTGGGCTTCATCGCCGAGCTCGAGCACGGCGACATCGTCGGTCTCAACCCGGAGACCGGCCATGAGCAGATGGCCGGCCTCAACTACACCCACGGGCTCGCCCAGGCGCTGTGGGCCGAGAAGCTGTTCCACATCGACCTCAACGGCCAGCGGTCCATCAAGTACGACCAGGACCTCGTCTTCGGCCACGGCGACCTGCTGTCGGCGTTCTTCACGGTGGACCTGCTGGAGAACGGCTTCCCGTCCGGCGGCCCGCGCTACACCGGCCCCAAGCACTTCGACTACAAGCCCTCGCGCACCGAGTACATGGACGGGGTCTGGGAGTCGGCCGCCGCCAACATGGCCACCTACCTGCTGCTCGCCGAGAAGGCCCGCGCCTACCGCGAGGACCCCGAGGTCCAGGCGGCGTTCGAGGCCTCCGGCGTGCTCGAGCTCGCCCAGCCGACGCTGGCTGCGGGTGAGACGGTCGCTGACCTTCTCGCCGACCGCTCCTCCTTCGAGGACTACGACGCCGACGTCGCCGCGCAGCGCGACTTCGGCTTCGTGCGCCTCAACCAGCTCGCGATCAACCACCTCATCGGCTAGGAGCACATGATGGGCAGCCTCGTCGCGGGGATCGACTCCTCGACCCAGTCCTGCAAGGTCGTCGTCCGGGACGCCGGCACCGGAGCGTTGCGGCGCTTCGGGCAGGCCAGCCACCCGGCCGGCACGGAGGTCGACCCCGCGGCGTGGTGGGACGCCCTGCAGGTGGCCGTCGGCGCCGCCGGCGGGCTGGCGGACGTGGCGGCGGTGGCCGTCGGTGGGCAGCAGCACGGCATGGTCGCGCTGGACGCCGACGGCGAGGTGATCAGGCCGGCGCTGCTGTGGAACGACACCCGCAGCGCCGGCGCCGCCGAGGACCTGGTGGCCGCCCTCGGCCGGGCGGAGACCGGCGACGAGGCCGACGGGCCGGCGGCGTGGGCGGCGGCGATCGGCTCGGTCCCGGTGGCCTCGCTCACGGTGACCAAGCTGCGCTGGCTCGCCGACCACGAGCCGGAGAACGCAGCTCGTATCGCCGCGGTGGCGCTGCCGCACGACTGGCTCACCTGGCGTCTCAGTGGCGCCACCAGCCTGGACACGCTCGTCACCGACCGGTCGGACGCCTCCGGGACCGGGTACTTCGACACCGCCCGTGGGCAGTACCGCCGCGAGCTGCTCGCGCTCGCGCTGCGCCGCGACGACGTCGACTCGATCGTGCTGCCCCGGGTGCTCGGGCCCGCCGAGCAGGCGGGCACCGGCGACCGGGCCGCGGGCCTGGGGCACCTCGTGCTCGGCCCCGGGGCGGGCGACAACGCCGCCGCGGCGCTCGGGCTCGGCATGGCCCCCGGCGACGTGACAATCTCGATCGGCACCTCCGGCGTCGTCTCCGCGATCTCCGCGAAGCCGGTGGCGGACCCGAGCGGCCTGGTCACCGGGTTCGCCGACGCCACCGGCGCGTTCCTGCCGCTCGCGGTGACGCTCAACGGCTCGCGGGTGCTCGACGCGGCTGCCGCGATGCTCGGCGTCGACCACGCGGGGCTGGCCGAGCTGGCGCTCGCGGCCCGCCCCGGTGCTGCCGGCCTCACCCTGGTGCCCTATCTCGAGGGCGAGCGCACCCCCAACCTGCCGCACGCGACGGGGTCCTTCATCGGGCTGACGCTGGAGTCGATGAGCCGGGAGAACGTGGCGCGCGCAGCCGTCGAGGGCCTGCTGTGCGGACTTGCCGGTGGCCTGGACGCGATGCGCGGCCAGGGCGTACCGGTCGAGCGGATCCGGCTCATCGGTGGCTCGGCCCGGTCCCGCGCGGTGCAGGAGATCGCGCCGACGGTGTTCGGGACCGACGTCCAGGTGCCGGAGCCCGGCGAGTACGTGGCGGACGGCGCTGCCCGGCAGGCTGCCTGGGTGCTCGACGGCACCGACGAGGCGCCGTCGTGGCAGACCTCGAAGGTGCGCACCATGTCGGCACCGCCCGCCCCAGAGGTCCGCGAGCGCTACGCCGCCCGCACCCACCACGTCGTCCCCCGCCCGTCCTGAGCGCCGAGATACGCGACTTCGGCGTCAGCAGGCGCTGTGGCGAGCCCCTGACGCCGAGATGCCCGATCTCGGCGTCAAGGGGCTAGGGGCGTTCGGCGAACTTTTCCAGGAGGGATGAGTCGCCGCTGACGATGATGGTGTCGCCCGGGTTGATCCGGGTCTGGTCGGTGGCGTACTCGAAGGCCTCGCCGGGTGACTTCACGCCGAGCACCGTCACGCCGTAGCGGCCGCGGATCTTCGACTCCCCGATGGTGAAGCCCTGGGTCTCCCGGGGCGGGCGCATCTTGACGATGGTGAACCCGTCCTCCATCTCGATGTAGTCGAGCATCCGGCCGGAGACCATGTGCGCGACCCGCTGCCCGGCGTCGTGCTCGGGGTAGACCACGTGGTGCGCCCCGATGCGGCGCAGGATCCGGCCGTGCTCGGCCGACGTCGCCTTCGCCCAGATCTGCGGTATCTCCATGTCGACGAGGTTCGCGGTGATGAGCACGCTGGCCTCCAGCGACGTCCCGACGCCGACGACGACCACCGGGAAGTCCTGCGCGCCGAGCTGCTCGAGCGCCTCGGGGTTGGTGGCGTCGGCCTGCACGAGCGGCAGCCGGCTGGCCCACTGGGAGACCAGGTCGGCGTCCTTCTCGACGGCGAGCACCTCACGGTCGAGGTCGTCGAGGGTAACCGCGATCGCGGCACCGAACCGGCCCAGGCCGATGACCAGCACCGACCTCGTGTGGGTGTTGCGCTCCGGCATCTGTCCGCCTCTCTCCTCGGGGCCGCGTGGCCGCCGGCTAAGTGTGGCCCCGTCAGCCGATGGTCGGCGACTCTGCGGGCATCCGGATCACCCGTCGGCGCTGGCGCAGGGCGAGCGCGGCGGCGAGCGTGATGGTGCCCAGCCGGCCGGCGAACATCAGCGCCGCGAGGACGTACTTGCCGCTGTCGGGCAGTGAGTCGATGGCGCCGGTGCTCAGCCCGACGGTCGCGAACGCCGAGATCACCTCGAACAGCACCACCTCGAGGTGCAGGTCGGTCAGCGTGAGGAGCAGCAGGGTCGCGACGCCGACGAGCGTGGCCCCGAGGAAGGCGACGGCGACCGCCAGCCGGATCGTCGACGTCGGCACCCGGCGCCCGAACGCCTCGACGTCCCGGTCGCCGCGGGCCTCGGCGATGATCGCCAGCACGAGCACCGCGAAGGTCGTCACCTTGATCCCGCCCGCCGTCGACGCCGAGCCGCCGCCGACGAACATCAGCGCGTCCTGGACGAACCAGGTGGCGTCGGTCATCTCGCTGACCTCGATCGTCGAGAGGCCGGAGGAGCGCGAGTTCACGCCGCTGAGCAGCGAGGCCAGCACCCGGTCTGCCACCGGCAGCCGTCCGAGCGTGGCGGGGTTAGCCCACTCCAGCAGCCCGACGACGAGCGTCCCGCCGACCGCGAGTGCGCCGTAGGTGACCAGCGTCAGCTTGCTGTGCAGCGTGAGCTTCGTGCGGCGCCGCCACCGTTCGGCGAGGTTGAGGATGACCGGGAAGCCGAGCGCCCCGATCGCGCTGCCGAGGATGATCGGCAGGCACATCCACCAGTCGCCGACGAACGGCGCCAGCCCGCCCTCGAGGACGACGAAGCCGGCGTTGTTGAAGATCGACAGCGCCATGAAGGTGCCGTGCCACAGCGCCGCACCGAAGGACTCGCCGAGCGCGAGGAACCGCGGCACGAGCACGAGCATGAGCACGAGCTCGACGACGAGCGAGGCCGCCACGACCAGCCGGACCAGCGTGCCGACCTCGCCGAGCTTGGTCGTCTTGGTCTCCGACGCCGCGAGCATCCGCTGGGTGAGGCCGATCCGGCGGGACACCGCGAGGCCGAGGATCGAGGCGAGCGTCATGACGCCCAGGCCGCCGATCTTGACACCGACGATGATGACGGCCTGGCCGAACCCGGACCAGTAGGTCGCGGTGGAGACGGTGGTCAGCCCGGTGACGCACACCGCGGAGACGGCCGTGAACAACGCGTCCACGAACGGTGCCCGGACCCCGCTGACCGTCGCGGCCGGCAGTGAAAGAAGCGCCGTGACGACCCCGATGATGCCGGCGAACACGACGAGCGCGAGCCGGGCGGGGGACCGGCGGGCGAGGTGGTCGACGAAGTCGCGGCCGGCGCGCATCACGCGCGGCAGCAGCGAGACAGGTGGCGGCGCGGTCGTCATGAAGACGTCCGGTCGGCGCGGGGCATGGCCACGGGCACACGATGCCAGAGATGACGCCGCGCTACCGTGAGCCATGCCCAACGTCCCCCTCCTGCCGTGGAGCGAGGAGCTCCTCGAGTACAACTTCGGGGCCGGTCACCCGATGGCGCCGATCCGGCTGATGCTCACCCACGCCCTCGTCCGGGACCTGGGGATCCTCGACCGGCTCCACGTCGAGCCGGTGGTGAGCGCGACGACGGCGGAGCTGCTGCGGGCCCACGAGACGCAGTACGTCGCTGCCGTGCGCGCGGCAGGCGCCGGCCGCCCGGCACCGGAGTTCGGCCTCGACGAGGCGGACAACCCGATCTTCGAGGGGATGCACGAGGCGGCCGCCAGGATCGCCGGCTCCACGCTGGCGGCGGCCACCGCGGTGTGGCGCGGGGACGCGCCGCGCGCGCTGAGCCTGGCCGGCGGCATGCACCACGCGATGCCGCGGCGGGCGTCGGGCTTCTGCGTCTACAACGACCTCAGCGTGGCGATCGCCGCGCTGCTCGCCGACGGCGCCACCCGGGTGGCCTACGTCGACCTCGACGCGCACCACGGCGACGGCGTGGAGCGGGCGTTCTGGGACGACGAGCGGGTGCTGACCATCTCGGTGCACCAGCACCCCGGGTCGCTGTTCCCCGGCACCGGGTACGCCCAGGACATCGGCTCGTCCGCCGCTCGTGGCCGAGCCGTCAACGTGCCGCTCGCGCCGGGCACCTCGGGCGGTCCGTGGCTGCGCGTGCTCGACGCCGTCGTCGAGCCGCTGCTGCGCGAGTTCCAGCCGCAGGTCCTCGTCACCCAGCACGGCAGCGACAGTCACCGCCGCGACCCGCTCGCCGAGCTGGACGTCTCGGTGGACGCCCAGCGGCGCGCGGCGCTCCTCATGGCTGAGCTGGCCGACCGGTACGCCGGCGGTCGGTGGGTGGCGACCGGTGGCGGCGGCTACGAGGTCGTCGAGGTCGTGCCTCGGGTGTGGGCGCACCTGGCGGCGGTCGTGGCGGGCGAGCCGATCCCTCCGCAGGCGGCGGTGCCGGAGTCCTGGCGGAGGCTCGTCCACGACCTCGCGGCGGTCGAGGCACCGCTGACGATGACCGACGGCGAGGACGGCAGCTTCGTGCCGTGGTCCGCCGGTTACGACCCGGACGACGACGTCGACCGTGCGATCATGGCGACCCGGAACGCGGTCTTCCCCTGGCACGGCCTGGATCCGCTCGACCGCTGAGGCGCGAGATTCGTTTCCCAAACCGTGACGGAGGCTCTAGAGTTCGTGGCAATGCCCTCACGGGCGGGACGAGACAGGGGCAGGTGGACATGAGCGTGCAGCAGCCGCCGCGGTTCCTCACGGTTGCCGAGGTTGCGGATCTCCTGCGCGTCTCGAAGATGACCGTCTACCGCATGGTGCACGCCGGGGACATCCCCGCGGTGCGCGTGGGCCGTTCTTTCCGGGTTCCCCAGCAGGTGGTCGACGAGCTGTTGACCGCCGGCAGCGGCGACTGGAGCCCGGAGAGCCAGGCCCGCTGAGGCCTTTTGTCACGGTCTGTGGGCGCGAGCCCGCCGTGAGGCGCTAGACTGGGCGATCTGCGTGTAGTCCCGTGCTGCGCGCCTGTTCCGTTCCGGCTCACCAGCACTGCGAGGACCCATGGGCTCTGTCATCAAGAAGCGCCGCAAGCGCATGTCGAAGAAGAAGCACCGCAAGCTGCTTCGCAAGACGCGCCACCAGCGACGTAACAAGAAGTGAGCTCGGCTCACCACTGACATTCCCAGGCCCGGCATCTTGCCGGGCCTGGTGTGTTTCAGCGGCCGCCGACGCGCCGCCAGGCAGCGCGGACGACGGCGGTCGCCGCCCACACCGCGCCGGCCCAGCTCGCTCCTCGCACCCCGGTGCGGACGCCGCGGCCGACGTCGCGGCGACGCCGCCGGAAGTCGCGCACCGGCCAGCCCACGTCCACGGCGTGCAGCCGTAGCCGCGGCTCGGGGTTGATGGCGCACGGGTGTCCCACGCTGGACAGCAGCGGGATGTCGTTGACCGAGTCTCCGTAGGCGTGGCTGGCGGCGAGGTGGATGCCCCGTCGCCGCGCGAGGTCGAGCACCCGGATCTTCTTGCCCTCGCCGTGGAGCATGCTTCCTTCGAGCCGGCCGGTGTAGACGCCGTCCTCGGACTCGGCCGTCGTGCCCAGCGCGCCGGTGACGCCCAGGCGGCGGGCGATGAGGTCGGCGATCTCGGTGGGGGTGGCGGTGATCAGCCAGACCTCGTTCCCCGCCGCCAGGTGCCCGTCGATGAGTGCGCGGGCACCGGGGAAGATCTTGTTCGCCAGGACCTGGTCGTAGACGTCCTCGCCGATCGAGACCACCTCCGCCACCGTGTGGCCGTGCATGATCCGCAGCGCCCGGCCCCGGACGGCGTTGATGCGTCGGACGTCCTCGCCCAGCAGCAGGTACGCCACCGAGTGGGCGCCGAAGAAGGCGATGTCGCGCAGCCCGAAGAAGTCGCGCCGGTAGAGCTCGCGGGCGAGGTGGTAGGCGCTGGCGCCGCGGATGATGGTGTTGTCGACGTCGAAGAACGCCGCTACCGGGGCGGGCTCACCGGAGGGGCCGCCGTCAGGCTCGCGAGTCGCAGGCACGTGGTCAGCCTACGGGCACCGGCGCGCGTGGGGGCGCCGTACGCTGGGCCGATGAGCGAGACTCGAGCGGTGCTCTACGGCCGGGCCGGCTGCCACCTGTGCGACGTCGCCCGGGAGGTCGTCGCCGAGGAGACCCGGCTCGCCGGCACCGGGTTCACCGAGATCGACGTGGACACCGACCCGCAGCTGCAGGCCCGCTACGGCGAGTACGTCCCGGTGGTCACCGTCGATGACGTCACCCAGGGGTACTGGCAGATCGACCGCGCCCGGCTGCGGGCGGCGCTCCGCGGGTGAGGCGCGCCGCCGGGGCCGACTGGCGGCCCGACGTCCGGCCCGGAACGACGACGTCCGCCGTCGGCCACCCGGTGGGCGGCGACGGCGGACGTCGGGAGGAAGGGGGCGATCAGGCCTGCGCCGGCTCCTCGGCGGGGACCATCGCGGAGATCTCGAGCGAGATGCGGATCTTGTCGCCGACGAGCACGCCACCGGCCTCGAGCGCGGCGTTCCAGGTCAGCCCGAACTCCTTGCGGGAGATGTCGGTGGTCGCGGAGAAGCCGACGCGGGTGACGCCGAACGCGTCCACGGCGCCGCCGTTGAACTCGGTCGCGAGCTTGACCGGCTTGGTGACGCCGTTGATGGTCATGTCACCGTTGACGGTGAACTCCTCGCCGGAGCCCTCGACGCCGGTGGTGACGAAGGTCCAGGTCGGCTTGTTCTCGGCGTCCCAGAAGTCGGCGCTGCGGAGGTGGCCGTCGCGGTTCGCGTCGTTGGTGCTGACGGACGCGGACTGGATGGTGACGTCGACCGTGGAGTCGGCGAAGTTCTCGGCGACGACGACCTGGCCGGCGAAGTCGGTGAACTGGCCGCGGACCTTGGAGATGCCGGCGTGCCGGACGGTGAAGCCGACCTCGGAGTGCGAGGAGTCGATGACGTAGGTGCCGGGGGTGGGAGTGCTCATGGGGGTCCTCCAGGAGTTGAACGATCACTTGACTCTTCAACTATAGACCCGGGGGTCCGGTGTCGCAAGTGCGGGTGGAGTGGCGCACGTCATAGCCGCGTGGTGCTGCGGAGCCGTGGCCCGGCCGCGAGGACGTGGTTCGCAGACGCCGGCCAATTTGCGACACTGGGGTCATGTCACGAACCACCGTGCACCTGCTCCGTCACGGCGAGGTCCACAACCCTGGCGGCGTCCTCTACGGCCGGCTGCCGGGGTACCGGCTCTCCGACCGTGGCCGGCTGATGGCCGAACGGGTCGCCCAGGTGCTCCACGACGGCGGGCACGACGTCCGCGCGGTCGTCGCCTCACCGCTGCAGCGCGCGCAGGAGACGGCAGCGCCGACCGCCGCCGCCTTCGGCCTGCCCGTGGACACCGACGAGCGCCTCATCGAGGCCGGCAACTCCTTCGAGGGCACCACGGTGGGCAGCGAGCGCAGCAAGCTCGCCAGCCCGCGCTACTGGCCCCGCTACATCAACCCGGCCCGGCCGAGCTGGGGCGAGCCCTACCGCGAGCAGGTGGCCCGGATGACCGCCGCCGTCGCCGACGTCCGCCGGCGGGTCGACGGTCAGGACGGCGCCGAGGTGCTGCTCGTCAGCCACCAGCTGCCGATCTGGGTCACCCGGCTGTTCCTCGAGCGCCGCCCGCTGTGGCACGACCCGCGCCGGCGTCAGTGCACCCTCGCCTCGCTCACCTCGCTCACCTTCGACGGCTCCCGGCTCGTCGGCCTCGGCTACTGGGAGCCCGCGGCCGACCTGCTCGAGGGGGCCCGCGACCTGCTCCCCGGCGCCTCCGCCGCGCAGGTGCCCCAGCCCGCACCGCCCGCGCAGGAGCCGGCGTGACGGCCCTGACCGCACCCCGGGGCACCGCGCCCGCCGGGGCCCGACGGCGGCTGGTCCGCGCCGCCGCGGCACTGGCCACCGCCGTCCTCGTGCTGGCCGGCTGCGCCGCCACCAGCACGCCCGAGCAGACCGCCGGCTCGGGCTACCAGGCCGGTGACGGCTCGTGGACCACCTGGGAGGGCGAGGAGCGCACCGGGCCGGTCGAGCTCGTCGGCACCACCTTCGACGACGCCGAGATCGACCTCGCCGACTGGCGCGGCGACGTCGTCGTCCTCAACTTCTGGTACGCGGCCTGCCCGCCGTGCCGTGCCGAGGCGCCCGACCTCGCGGCGATCCACGCCGACTACGCCGGCGCCGGGCTGCAGATGCTCGGCGTCAACCCGCGCGACGACGCCGGCACCGCGCAGGCCTTCGAGCGCAGCTTCGAGGTGCCCTACCCGAGCCTCGAGGACCAGGACGCCCGCGCGGTCGCCGCGATGCAGGGGCTGGTCCCCCTCCAGGCGATGCCGACGACGGTCGTCGTCGACGCCGACGGCCGGGTCGCCGGCCGGATCCTCGGCCAGATCGACCCCGGCGTGCTGCGCGGCATGATCGACGACGTCCTCGCCGAGGCCGCCTGATGTCCTGGTCCGAGCTCGGCGAGCTCTTCCGGTCGACGGTGCTCAGCGGACCGATGATCGCCGCGCTGGCGGTCGCGTTCCTCGCCGGCGCCGTCTCCTTCGCCTCCCCCTGCGTGCTGCCGCTCGTGCCGGGCTACCTCGGCTACCTCGGCGGGATGTCCGGCACGCTCGGCCAGGCGCCGGTGCGCCGGGCCCGCAGCGGCGGTGCGTCCCTCGCCGTCAGCGCCGACTCGGCGGCCGCGACCGCCACCCGCGTCGCGGCAGCCCCCGCGCGCGGCCGGACAACGACCGGCACCGGTCGCCTGCTCGCCGGCGTGCTGCTGTTCGTCGCCGGCTTCAGCGCGGTGTTCGTGCTCCTCGGGGTGGTGTTCGGGTGGATGGGCCTCGCCCTGGCGCCCTGGGTGGACGTCATCACCCGGGTGATGGGGGTCGTCGTCATCCTCATGGGGCTGGCCTTCATGGGGTTCGTGCCGTTCCTCCAGCGCGACCGGCGGCTGCACCTGAGCCCGCGTGCGGGCCTGTGGGGAGCTCCCGCGCTCGGCATCGTGTTCGGCCTCGGCTGGGCGCCGTGCATCGGCCCGACGCTGTCGGCGGTGCTCCTGCTCTCCCTCGACGGCGGCAGCGCCGGCCGCGGCGGGATGCTCGCGCTGGCCTACTGCGCCGGTCTCGGGCTGCCGTTCGTCCTCATCGCGCTCGCCTACGCCCGCTCGACGCGCGCCATCGACTTCCTGCGCCGCCACCGGCTGACGATCATGCGGGTCGGCGGCGGGCTCCTCGTCGTCGTCGGGCTGGCGCTGGTCACCGGCCTGTGGGGCGTCTTCACCGGCTGGGTGCAGGGCCTGGTCGCCAACTTCTCGACGGTGGTGTGATGGCCTACCGCCCGGAGGGCCTGCGGACCGGGCTCGACGAGGAGACGCCCGCGCCGCAACCGGTCGGCATCGGCTGGCGCGGCTGGCTGCGCTGGGTGTGGCGGCAGCTGACCTCGATGCGGGTCGCGCTCTTCCTCCTCATGATGCTGGCGCTCGCGGCCCTCCCCGGCGCGTTCTTCCCGCAGCTGCCGCAGGACCCGGCCGCCGTCGCCCAGTACCACCTCGACCAGCCCACGATCGCCCCCTGGCTCCAGCGGCTGGGCCTGTTTGACGTCTACGGCGCGCCATGGTTCGCGGCGGTCTACCTGCTGCTGTTCATCTCGCTCATCGGGTGCATCCTGCCGCGCACGACGGCCCACCTGACGGCGCTCCGCGCGGCGCCGTCGCGGGTGCCGAGGCGGCTGGGGCGCTTCCCGGCCCACGCCGAGGTCACCACCGACGCGTCCCGGCAGGACACTCTCGCCGCGGTGCGCCGCGTGCTCCGGCGCCGGTTCCGGGTCGCCGAGACCCCTGACGGCATCAGCGCCGAGCGCGGCTACCTGCGCGAGACCGGCAACATCGTCTTCCACCTCTCGCTGGTCGGGATCCTCGTCGCGCTGGGTGCCGGGCAGATGCTCAGCTACCGCGGCCAGGCCGTCGTCGTCGAGGACCGCGGCTTCGCCAACGCGCTCGTCGACTACGACTCCTTCACCCCCGGCAGCCGGTTCGAGGTCGACGACCTCCGGCCGTTCTCGCTGCGGCTGGACGAGTTCACGTCGGAGTTCACCTGGGACGCCCAGGCGCGGGACTTCGCGGCCCACGTGACCATCACCGAGTCCGACGGCACCACGAGGGACGACGTCATCCGCGTCAACTACCCGATCGACGTCGAGGGCGCCAACGTCTACCTCACCGGCAACGGCTTCGCCCCGGTGCTCACCGTGCACGACGCCGAAGGTGAGCTGGCCTTCTCCCAGCCGGTGCCCTTCCTGCCCGAGGACGACATGTACACCTCGCGCGGCGTGCTCAAGGTGCCCGACGTCTCGGCGGGGCTCGAGCAGCTGGGGTTCGTCGGCTACCTGCTGCCCAGCGCCGTCATCGACGACGACGGCGACGCGATCCGCTCGGTCCACCCGCAGCCCAACGCCCCGCTGCTCGTGCTCGAGCTCTACACCGGCGACCTCGGTCTCGACGACGGCGTGCCGCAGAACGTCTACCAGCTCGACACCGACCGGATGGACCAGGTGATGGACGGGGACCGGCCGGTGATGATCGCCATCGAGCCCGGCCAGGAGGCCGAGCTGCCGGGCGGGCTCGGCACGCTCGCCTTCGAGGAGCTGCCCCGGTTCGTCGCCGTCGACGTGCGCTACGACCCCTCGCTGACCGCGCTGCTCATCTTCGCGCTTGCCGCCATCGCCGGCCTGACCGGCTCGCTGTTCGTGCCGCGCCGCCGGCTGTGGGTCAAGCTCGGCGAGGACGAGGCAGGACGTACAGTTGTCGAGGTCGCGGCTCTCGCGCGCGGCGAGGACCCCGGTCTGCAGGACGAGGTCGGCCGCGTCGTCGCCGCGGTGGCCACCACCGGCGCGACCCCGACCTCGGGCGACCGAGCTGAGGACGCAGATCCCGCGCCGGCCGTCGCCGGGGCACCCCGAGGGACCGGGGACCGAACAGTGGAGGACGAGGACAGATGAACGATCTCGGTCAGCTGAGCACCGTGTTGATCTACGCGGCGATGGCCGCCTACGCGGTGGCGATGGTCGCCTTCGGGATCGACCTCACCCGGCTGCGTGACGGCGGGCCGACGGACCGGCCGCGCAAGGCCGTCGGCGTCGCGATGACGACGACGACGCTCGGCGCCGCGCTCCACCTCGTCGGTGTCGTGCTGCGGGGCGTGGCTGCCGGCCGGGTGCCGTGGGCCAACATGTACGAGTTCTCGATCGTGTTCACCCTGGTGGCGGTGCTCACCTTCCTCGGCATCCAGCGCTGGCGCGACATGCGGTTCCTCGGCGCGTTCGTCATCACGCCGACCCTCCTCGGGCTCGGCCTGGCCGTGGCGGTGTTCTACCTCGATGCCGACGGCGTGCGCCCGGCGCTCGACAACTACTGGCTGATCATCCACGTCTCGGTGGCGACGCTCGCCGTCGGGATCCTCTCGGTGGCGGCTGCTATCTCGGTCGTTCAGCTGATCAAGGAGCGCGGCGAGATCGCGGCCCGGGCCGAGGCCCCGGCAGGCGCTGACGCGGTCGAGGGCGCCGCCGCGTCCGCCTCGCTCGAGTCCGCCGGGACGACGACGACCACCCGCGTGGCCGCGCCCGTCGGGGGCTCCGGTGGTGGCGGCTTCTGGCGGCGGTTCGCCGCGACGCTGCCGGGCTCGGTGGAGCTCGAGCGGCTCGCCTACCGGCTCAACGCCATTGGCTTCCTGCTGTGGACCTTCACCGTGGTGGCCGGCGCCATCTGGGCCGAGCATGCCTGGGGCCGGCCGTGGGGCTGGGACCCCAAGGAGGTCTGGAGCTTCGTCATCTGGGTGGCCTACGCCGCCTACCTGCACGCTCGGGCGACCCGCGGCTGGGACGGCCGCAAGGCCGCCTACTTCTGCCTCGCCGGCTTCGCGCTGATCCTCGGCAACTACTTCATCGTCAACCTGCTGCTCGACACCGAGCACGGCTACGCCTTCTGACCCACGCCTCCGCCTGGTGCCCAGGGCTGCTGGGGTCAGGGGCGGGCGCTGGGCCCGGGGTTGGCGTGGGGGCCGCTGTCGTGGCCGTCGTCCGGCTCGTCGGGGTCCGCCGAGCCCTCGGTGTCGTCGTCCGCGGCCGCCGGGTCGCTGGTCGGGCCGGCGGGGTCGGGGGCCGGCGCCGGGGGAGTGAGGTCGAGGCTGGCGAGGAAGTCCGGGTCGTCGTCGGGGGCGACCGGCCGCATCCGCGGCGGCCGGCTGGGGCGGGCCGGCCGCTGGTAGCCGGCGGAGCTGCTGCGGTAGACCGTGCCACCCTCGCGCGCGGTCTGCCGGCTCGCCCGGCTGACGACGAGCCAGGTGATCGGTCCGATCGCCGGGAACAGCACGATGAGGAGGAGCCACACCCCCTTGGGGAGCGCCACCGGCATGTCGGAGTCGTCGTTGCGGACGCAGTCGACGAGCGCATAGATCGTCAACGCCAGGATGAGGATGAACGGGAGGTAGCGCATCCCCCCTAGCCTAAGCGTTGCCGCCGCGGCGGGCCCCCACCGCTGCACGCGTAGGCTGACGGGGTGCCCGTCCTCATCTACACGCTGCTCCGGATCGCGATGTTCGTCGCGGTCTACCTGGTCCTCGGCTTCGTAGGGTTCCGCGGCTGGCTGCTCATCGTGGTGGCGGTGGTCGTCGCCGCGCTGCTGTCCTTCCTCCTGCTGCCCCGCCACGCCAACGCCGCGGCCGGGGTGATCGCTGACCGGGTCGGCGACCGGCCCAGTCGCATCGACCAGTCCATCGAGGTGGACCAGGACGTCGAGGACGCCATCCTCGACGGCGAGCCCCGCCGGCCCGACGAGCCCGACCAACCGCGCTCGGCCTGAGCCGCCTGGCCCGGTCGGCGCAGCGTCAGATGAGCAGCCCGACGCCGAGCAGCACCCCGTAGCCGAGCTCGAGCAGGCCGGTGTCCCGCAGCACGACGATGAGGTCGCGGCCGGCGGCGCCACCGACGACGCGACGCGAGAGCCGCACCACCGCCGGGACGAGCAGCAGCGTGAGCAGCGCCCACGGGTGCGCCACCGCCAGGAGCGCGGCGAGCACGAGCGGCACCACGACCATCGCCACGTAGGCCCGCCGGGCAGTGGCGTCGCCCAGCCGCACCGCCAGCGTCCGCTTGCCGACGAGCGAGTCGGTCGGGATGTCACGGATGTTGTTGACCATGAGCAGTGCGCAGGCGATGAGGCCGATCCCCACCGCACCGGCCACCGCCGCCCACGACAGGTGCAGCGCCTGGGTGTAGGTCGTGCCGAGGGTGGCCATCAGCCCGAAGAACAGGAAGACCCCGACCTCCCCGAGGCCGAGATAGCCGTAGGGCGTCCGGCCTCCGGTGTAGAACCAGGCGGCGACGATCGCCACCGCGCCCAGTGCGAGCAGCCACCACTGGCCGGTGACCGCGCACAGCACGAGGCCGAGGACCCCGGCGACGGCGAAGCTCGCCACCGCCGCGATCTTGACGGTGCCCGGCCGAGCGGCGCCGGAGCCGGTGAGCCGCGGGGGTCCGGTGCGGACGTCGTCGGTGCCCCGGACGCCGTCGGAGTAGTCGTTGGCGAAGTTCACCCCCACCTGCAGCGACAGCGCGACCCCGGCGGCGAGCAGCGCGCGCGGCACCGAGCCGGAGCCCAGTGCGTAGGCCGCGCCGGTCCCGACGAGGACCGGCGCGGCGGCCGCCGGCAGGGTGCGGATCCGGGCGCCTTCGACCCAGGCGGCGAGCGTGGCCATGGAACTCCTTGCGAATGACGGAAGCGCTCAGGATATCGGCGTCCCGGGGTCGCGCCGTCACGGCCGCCGGCGCAGCCTCCGTCAGGGCCGCCGGCGCGGGGTCAGGTCAGGCGGTCGGTCCCCGGGGAGCCGGCCGCGAGCCGCTGCCGCGCGAGCTCGGCCACCGCGCGCCGGTCGACCTTGCCGGGGCCGCGCATCGGCAGCTCGGCGACGGCGACGACGGCGCGTGGCGCCTGCGCCCGACCGAGCCGCGCCCCGATCCGGTCCCGCAGCTCGGCCAGCGGCGGCGGCGGACCGGTGACCACGACGGTCACCAACGACCCCCAGTGGTCGTCGGGCACCCCCACGACCACCGCCTGGGCCAGCGCCGGGTCCTCGTGCACCACCCGGGCCACCGCCCCGGCGTCGACGTTGAGGCCGCCGCTGAGGATGACGTCGTCGAGCCGGCCGAGCACGGTGAGGGCGCCGTCGTCGAGCGCGCCACGGTCAGCGGTGCGCAACCACCGCCGGCCGTCGCGGACGGCGAACGCCTGCGCGGTGGCGTCGGCGTCGTCGAGGTAGCCGCGGGCGAGCACCGGCCCCGCCAGCCAGACACGCTGCTCGTCGTCGACCTCGACGTCGACACCGCGCAGCGGCACGCCGTCGTAGACGCAGCCGCCGGAGGTCTCGGTCATGCCGTACGTCGTCACGACGCGCACCCCGGCGGCGCGAGCCTGGTCGAGCAGCGCCGCCGGGGTGCCGGCGCCGCCGACGAGCACCGCGCCGAAGCGGCTGACCGCGGCCAACGTCTCGGGCCCGGCAGCCATCACCCGGGCCAGCTGCGTGGGCACCAGCGAGACGTAGGTGGGCACGTCGTCGCGCATCGAGCGGGCGGCGGCGGCCAGCGCCTCCGGCCGGAACCCGTCGGCGGCGTCGAGCACCACCGGCTCGGTGCCGGCGACGACGGACCGCAGCAGCACCTGCAGGCCGGCAACGTGGTGGGCGGGCAGGCAGGCGAGCCACTGCCCGGGCCCGCCGAGCCGCTCGTGGGTGGCCTCGGCCGAGGCGACCACGGCGGCGGCGTCCAGTGCCACCCGCTGGCCGGTGCCGGTGGTCGACCCGGAGGTCGAGACGACGACGGCGACCTCGGGCGGCACCGTCCCCGCGGCTGGTCGCGGCGGGGACGCCGGGTCCACCGGCAGCACCGCCGGGCCGTCGCCGGTGAGCCGGTCACGGAGCGCCGTCAGCAGCGCGGCGACGTCGTTGGGCCGCGTGCCGCCGGGAACGGCCAGCGGCGTGGATGGGCGTGGCGGGGTCATCACCCCAGGCTAGGCGCCGGCCGCGCTATCGTGTCGGCGGGTGCGGGCGCTCCGTGTCCTGGCGCGAAGGAGACGACGATGCGACGACGCCGACCGCGTACCGGCTGGGCCGCGGTCCTCCTGGGATCGCTGGCACTCGTCGGGTGCACGAGCACCGAGGCGCCCGAGCCCGAGCCGGCGACCACCACCGAGACGCCGTCGCCGACCCCGACCCCGACCCCGGAACCGGTCCGCTGGCCGCTCACCGGCCTCGGGACCGACGCACCCGCGCAGACGCCGGCGCTGGCGGTCAAGGTCGAGAACACCGCGATGGCCCGGCCGCAGGCCGGCCTCGAGGACGCCGACATCGTGTGGGAGGAGATGGTCGAGGGCGGCATCACGCGCTTCAACGCCGTCTTCCACTCCCGGCTGCCCGAGACCGTCGGGCCGATCCGGTCGGTGCGGCCGATGGACGTGGCCATCGTGGCGCCGCTCGGCGGGCCGCAGGTCATCTCCGGCGGGCAGCAGCTCTTCCTCGACGAGCTCACCGCCGCCGGGGTGCAGCTGATCTCCAACGACGCCGGCGACGCCGGCTTCGTCCGCAGCCCTGACCGCCGGGCGCCGCACAACCTCTACGGCACCCCGCAGGTGTTCCTCGAGCAGGCCGAGAGCTCCGAGCCGCCGGCCGAGCAGTTCGAGTTCGCCGTCGACCCAGACGAGGCCACCGCAGTGACGGCTGGGGAGCCGGCAGCGGCGCTGCGGGTGGACTTCCCGGCCGCGTCACCGGGGTGGGCGTGGGACGACGACGCCGGCTGGCTGCGCGACGAGGCCGGGACGCCGTCGCTGTCCGCGGCCGGTGAGCAGCTGTGGGCGACGAACGTTGTCGTGCTGCGGGTCGAGATCGTGGCGTCGGCGGGTCGGGACCAGTCGGGCGACCCCGTCCCGGAGACGGTGCTGACCGGCGACGGCGAGGCACTTGTCGCTACCGGCGGGCAGGTCGTCGAGGCCGGCTGGCGCAAGGAGGCACCGGCGGACCCGGTCACGCTGACCACCGAGGACGGCAGCCCGGTGCTGCTCGCGGCAGGCACCACCTGGGTCGAGCTCGTGCCGGTCGACCGTGGTGGCGTGACGGTCGAGCCGTAGCCGCCGGCCCCGCGCTCGTGCGTGGGGATGAGGGCATGGTCCTCCCATCGGGGGAGGCCGGCGCCGGATATTGGGTGCGCAGGGCTGATGTGGTCGGTGCCGGCTGCGAGGCATCCTTGAGTCATGACCGCGCTGCAGGCTCTGCGCCGGCCTCCTGTGTGGAGCGGGAACCGGGCTGTCGGCGGTGCGGTCGTAGTAACAGCCGTCAGCGATCTAGTCGCAGGGCGGTAGCGAGTACGGGACGGGGGGCCGTACCCGCGGTAGTGGGGTGGAGGCCCGCGCGCTGCGGGGGCGGCCAGGCGGTCGCCCTCGTGGCGCGCGGGATGGAGGGCCCGCAGCGCACGCGGGCGGCCGCCAAAGTCTTGGCCTCGCCGCACGATCTCTCAGCTGGTTGCGACAGCGTCGTCGCGCCTCAGTAGTAGTAGGGGAACCCGCTCCAGTCCGGCTCCCGGCGCTCGAGGAACGCGTCGCGTCCCTCGACCGCTTCGTCGGTCATGTAGGCGAGGCGGGTGGCCTCGCCGGCGAACACCTGCTGGCCCGCGAGCCCGTCGTCGACGAGGTTGAAGGCGTACTTGAGCATCCGGATCGCCTGCGGCGACTTCGTCGCGATGATCCGGGCGTACTCCAGCGCGGCGGTCTCGAGGTCGCCGTGGTCGACGACGTCGTTGACCACGCCCCACCGTTCGGCGTCGTCCGCGGAGTACTCCCGGGCGAGGAAGAAGATCTCCCGGGCCCGCTTGTCGCCGGCCTGCCGCGCCAGCAGCCCCGAGCCGTAACCGGCGTCGAAGGATCCGACGTTGGCGTCGGTCTGCATGAATCGGGCGTGCTGCCGCGAGGCGATGGACAGGTCGCACACGACGTTGAGCGAGTGGCCGCCGCCGGCCGCCCAGCCGCTGACCGCGGCGATGACGACCTTCGGCATCGTCCGGATGAGGCGCTGCACCTCGAGGATGTGCAGCCGGCCGGCGCGGGCCGGGTCGATCTGCTCCCGGCGCTGGTCGCGGTCGGCCAGGGCGTCGGCCTCCGGGCTCTCGTAGCGGTAGCCGTCACGGCCGCGGATCCGCTGGTCCCCGCCGGAGCAGAATGCCCAGCCGCCGTCCTTGGGGCTGGGGCCGTTGCCGGTGAGGATGACCGCGGCGACGGCCGACGTCATCCGGGCATGGTCCAGCGCCCGGTAGAGCTCGTCGACGGTGTGCGGTCGGAAGGCGTTGCGCACCTCGGGCCGGTCGAAGCCGATCCGCACTACCGGCAGGTCCGTCGACCCGCCGGCCGGGTCGGTGGCGACCCCGCGGTGGTAGGTGAGGTCGGTGAAGTCGAACCCGGACACCTGCCGCCAGCGGCTGGGGTCGAAGGGCTGGGCCTGCTCGGCGATGTGCTCGGTCATGGTGGTCACCCTAGTTCGCGACCGCCGGCCGGGGCGGGCACGGGGTGCCCGGTCGGCGCGGCATGATGGGCACCGTCATCCGTCCGTACCGAAAGGGGGCCCGGTGCCCGCGCCGCCCCGGCAGGACCTCGTCGCCGCTGAGCTCGTCGCGGTGATCACCGCTGTCCACGGCGGGGTCCCGCTCGTCCTCACGACCGCCGACGGCCGGCAGCTGCCCGCGGGCCCGCTGCAGGCCGAGCACCGGTCGCTGCAGACGGGGATGCGCTCCTGGGTCGCCCGGCAGACCGGCTACGAGCTCGGCTACATCGAGCAGCTCTACACCTTCGCCGGCTGGGACCGCGGCCCGGTGCCGCTGCTCGAGGTCTCCTACCTCGGGCTCACCGCCCATCCGATCGCCACCGACGGCTGGCGCAGCTGGACGGAGTACTTCCCGTGGGAAGACGGCCGCGAGGGAGGAACCATCGTCGACGACGTCATCGCGCCAGCGCTGGAGCAGTGGGCGGCGGCCGACGGTGTCGCGCAGGCCGAGCGACGCCGGCAGCGGTGCGCCGTCACCTTCGGGCTCGACGGCAACCCCTGGCTGCCGGGCATGACCCTGCAGCGCTACGAGCTGCTCTACGAGGCCGGGCTGGTGCCCGAGGCCCGCGACGGCGAGCCGGGCCCGGTCCCCGGCGCGGCCATGGCCCACGACCACCGCCGCATCCTCGCCACCGGGATCGGCCGGCTGCGCGCGAAGATCCAGTACCGGCCGCTCGCCTTCGAGCTGCTGCCGGCGGAGTTCACCCTCGGCCGGCTGCAGGGCACCGTCGAGGCTGTCGCCGGCCAGCTCGTGCACAAGCAGAACTTCCGGCGGCTGATCGAGCAGCAGGACCTCGTCGAGGAGACCGGCGAGCTGGACGCGACGACCGGCGGTCGTCCTGCCAAGCTGTTCCGGTTCCGGCGCGAGGTCATCGACGAGCGCGACGCCGCGGGCACCAAGCTGCCCATCGCCCGGTCGCGCTGACCACCACCTATCCTGGGGACCGTGCCCGCCTCCGCCCGTCTCGCCGCGCTGCCGGCACCGGCCGTCTACCAGGCGTCGCTGACGACGCGCTTCCGCGGCATCGAGGTTCGCGACGGCGTGCTGCTCCACGGCGCCGCCGGCTGGGGCGAGTTCTCCCCGTTCTGGGACTACGACGACGCCGAGTGCGTGCCGTGGCTGCGCGCCGCGCTCGAGGCCGCCGAGCTCGGCTGGCCGCCGGCCGTCCGCGACAGCGTCCCGGTCAACGCCACCGTCCCCGCCGTCGGGCCGGCACACGCGGTGCAGATCGTCGTCGAGAGCGACGGCTGCCGGACCGCCAAGGTCAAGGTCGCCGAGCCGGGCCAGACCCTCGCCGACGAGCAGGCCCGGCTCGAGGCGGTGCGCGGCGCGCTCGGCCCCGGCGGGCGGATCCGCATCGATGCCAACGGCGCCTGGGACCTCGACACCGCGCTGGCCCGGCTGCCGGTCCTCGACCGCGCCGCCGGCGGCCTGGAGTACGCCGAGCAGCCGTGCGCGAGCGTCGCCGACCTCGCCGCGCTGCGCCGCACCCTCGACATCCCGATCGCCGCCGACGAGTCCATCCGTCGTGCCGCCGACCCCCTCGCGGTGCGACGCGCCGAGGCGGCCGACGTCGTCGTCCTCAAGGTGCAGCCGCTCGGCGGGGTCCGTGCCTGCCTCGCGCTCGCCGAGGAGGTCGGCCTGCCCGTCGTCGTGTCTTCCGCGCTGGAGTCCTCGGTGGGCATCGCCGCCGGGGTCGCGCTCGCGGCCGCGCTGCCCGAGCTGCCCTACGCCTGCGGCCTGGGCACGGTGCGGCTGCTGACGGCCGACACCGCCCCGGCACCCCTCGTGCCCTGCGGCGGCACGCTGCCGGTGACCACCGCGGCGCCCACCCCCGACAGCCTCGCCGCGGTCGCCGCACCGCCCGAGGTCCGCGACCGCTGGCTGCGGCGGCTGCACGACGTCGCCGCCCGTACGGAGGCCACCGCATGACGACGCCCGAACCCCCCGCGACCCTGCTGGCCCGCCGGATGATCACCGAGCTGCGCGCCGGCGGGGTGCGCCACGTGGTCCTCGCACCGGGCTCACGAAGTGCTCCGCTGGCCTACGCGCTCGCCGCGGCCGCCGACGCCGGCTGGCTGCGGCTGCACGTGCGCATCGACGAGCGCGTCGCCGGCTTCGTCGCACTCGGGCTGGCCCGTGCCGCCCGCGAGCCGGTCGCGGTCGTCACCACCTCCGGCACCGCCGTCGCCAACCTGCACCCCGCGGTGCTCGAGGCGTCCCACAGCGGCGTCCCGCTCATCCTCGTCACCGCCGACCGGCCGCACGAGATGCGGTCGACCGGCGCCAACCAGACCACCGACCAGGTAGGGATCTTCGGTCGCGCGTGCCGCTGGCAGGCCGACGTCCCCGCCGGCACCGAGCCGGACGCCGTCGCCCAGGTGGTGGTCCGGGCGCTCGCCGCGGCGACCGGGGCGCGCTCCGGCGACCCGGGCCCGGTCCACCTCGACGTCGCGCTGCGTGACCCGCTGGTGCCCGCCGCGTCGTGGCAGCCGGGCCCGCCCCCCGCACCTCGGCTGGTCGCCACCCACCGGCCGCCGCCCGCCGCGGTCGACGTCCCCGCCGGTGGTCGCGTCGTCGTCGTCGCCGGGGACGGCGCCGGCCCGGAGGCCGCGCGGCTCGCCGAGGCGGGCGGCTGGCCGCTGCTCGCCGAGCCGAGCTCCGGTGCCCGGCACGGCGCCGCCGTCGTCGACGCCTACCGCACCGTGCTCGCCCGGCTCGGCGGGCAGGTCGAGCGGGTGCTCGTCCTCGGCCACCCGACGCTGTCGCGACCGGTCAGCGCGCTGCTCGCCCGCGAGGACGTCGAGATCACCGTGGTCGCGCCGACCGGCGCGGTGTGGCCGGACGTCGCGGGCAACGCGCGGCAGGTGGTGGGCGGGATCCGGGTGGTGCCCGGCGCGAGCGACGGCTCCTGGCTGTGGCGCTGGGTCGACGCCGGCCGGGTGGCCGCCGGGGTGATCACGGAGCACGCCGCGGCGACCTTCGACGGGCTGACCGTGGCCCGGCTGGTCGCGGCCGCACCCGCGCCGGAGGTACTCGTCGTCGGCTCGTCGATGGCCATCCGGGACCTCGACCTCGCCGCGCCGGCCTGGCCGTCCCCGTCGCCGGACGTCGTCGCCAACCGCGGGCTCGCCGGGATCGACGGCACGATCGCCACGGCGACCGGGATCGCGCTGGCCCGGCGGATGCCCGTGCGCGCCGTCATCGGCGACCTCACCTTCCTGCATGACGCCGGCGGGCTGCTGCGAGGGGACCTCGAGGAGGAGGTGGACCTGCAGGTCGTCGTGCTCAACGACCACGGCGGCACTATCTTCGCCACCCTCGAGCACGGCGCCCCCGAGCGGGCCGCCACCTTCGAGCGGGTCTTCGGCACCCCGCAGCACGCCGACCTCGGTGCCCTCAGTGCCGGCTACGGCGCGGCGCACCGGCTGGTGCGGACCGCCGTCGAGCTCGAGGTGGCCCTCGCCGAGCCGATCACCGGCCGCAGCGTGGTCGAGGTGGTGCTCGACCACCGCGACGTACGCGAGGTGCGCGCCGCGCTGAGCGAGCGGATCCAGGCGCAGCTGACGGGGGCCGACGGCTGACAGCCGGGGCTGCGGGCCGGCTCGAGGTGGTCGGCATGCGGATCCGGCCACGCTGCCGGCGACACGCGCACGACACGCCGCTGCTGAGGAGGGAATCAGCCGATTCCTCGGCACCGTGCGGCCGGATCCGGACGGGCGTCGGCCGGAATGGGAACGGCCTCCCGTCGCTCGGTGAGCGAGGGAGGCCGTCCGCACTGCCGGTGCTAGCGGATCACAGCCCGTCGGTGACGCACGGCGAGCAGCGAGCCGCCGCCGGCGAGCGCCGTGCCGGCCAGCGCGAGCAGGCCGAACAGCTGGCCCGCGGACAGGCCGGTCTGGCTCAGCGTCGCACGCTCGGGGGTGGCGGCTCCGGAGACCGCACCGGTGGGAGCCGGGTCGTCGGACGTCCCGGGGCCTGCGCCGGCGCCGGCGTCCTCGTCGGCGGTGGTGTCCTCGCCCGCACCGTCCTCGACATCGGGCGTCGGGCCGCCGGGCACGTCGTCGTCCTCACCATCGGTGCCGGCGACCACGCTGACCGCCGCGGACGGGGCCGAGACCGGTGAAGCCCCCACCTCGTTGACCGCGGTGACGGTGGCGGTGTACTCGCCGGCCGGCAGCTCGGTGAAGGTGTGGGACAGCACGTCGCCGGCCAGCTCGACCGGCGCGCCGCCGTTGAGCGACACCTGGTAGCCGGTGATGGCCGAGCCGTTGTCCGCCGGAGCGGTCCACGAGACGGTGACGTCGCTGCCGGCGGCGGCGATGGTGGGCGCCGCCGGAGCGGTCGGCGCGGTGGCGTCGGCGGCGAAGAACGTCTCCACCTGCGCGATGGCCTCGTTGGCGAAGGCGTACTGGGTGGCCAGCTGGTCCGGGTCGGTGGTGTACCCGGGCAGCTCGTTGACGAACCACCACTCGGTCATGTACTCCCGGGGCCCGCCGTCGGCGTTCTCGCCGATCCAGCCGCGGGTGACCGGTGCCGCTGCGCCGTCGGCGACGTTGTCGCGGTCGTACTGCAGCAGGAACGGCACCTGGAGCTTCGGGGCGTTCTCCAGCGGCACGCTGGTGTCCCCGCCCGGGTGGTAAGCGACCTGGTGGTTCGCGTTGGGGCTGTCGAGCTGGTACTGCGTCTCGAGGTTCGGCAGGTAGGTCGAGACCAGGTCGCCGTAGAGGTGGGCCAGCGGGCTGCGGGTGTCACGGATGTGCAGGCCGTTGCCGGAGAGGCCGTCGAGGCGCAGGTCGAAGTTGTAGACCACGGGGACGTCGTGCGCGGCGGCCTGCTGGTTGATCTCCTTGACCACCGCCCGGGTGTTGTGGCACCACGTGCCACCGAAGAAGATGACGTACTCGCCGTCGCTCTGAAGGATGTTGACGAGCTCGGGATAGGTGAGCTGCTGGATGCGGAAGTCGGCGTCCTCCGGGCCGAGGATGTCCCCGCCGTAGTTCGGGTCGCCACGGTAGGCCGAGGCGTGCCGCGAGTTGTACTGGGTGCGGTAGAAGTCGAAGAGGCTGATGGTCGAGACGTCGACCGTGGCGTCGGAGCCCTCACCGGTGGCAACGGAGCCGAAGACGTCGGCGACCTCGGCCCGGTAGGCGTCCACCGCGGCCGGGTCGGAGAGGTCGGTCGCGCTCACCGTGCCGCCGAGGGCGGCAACGATCCGGTCCTCAGCGCCGTCGGCGGTGTGGGAGCGGTCGTAGATGACGAGGTAGGGCGCGGCGTCGGCGTCGGCGAACGACGTCTCGGTGTCCTTGTCGAGGTAGTTGGTCACGAGGTTGGTCCACAGCGCGCCCACCTCCTCGATCGGGGAGGTCCGGATGTCCACGTCCGCGCCGTCGAGCCGCGGGTCGAAGTTGTAGATCGTGTCGACGCCGTAGTCCTGCGCCACCGCGTCGATGTGGTCGATCGTCGCCTGGGTGGTCGGGTCGGCGGGGCCGCCGATGAGGAAGGCGTAGGTGCCGTCGCTGTCGAGCAGGTACTCGAACCGCTCGTAGGTGACCGTCTCGAAGACGCTGCCCTCGCGCAACGAGGGGTAGACGTCGTGGTGGTAGTCGACGGCGTCGGAACCGATGCCGGGCGCGGCGGTGGCCGTGGCGGGCAGGGCGACCGCCAGCCCGATGCCCAGGGCAAGGGTCGCCGCGGTGGCGACCGCGCGCCGGGGTGCTGGTGGAACGTTCATTCGTCAGTTCTCTCTCTGTAGTCGTCTGGCGGGTGCGGGAAGCGGGGCGGTCAGCTCAGGTCGGGAGCCGGCTCACCCCCGCGCCCGCTGCGGCGGGACCGGAGCAGGAGAAGGGCGGCGCCGCCCAGCGCGGCGAGCGCGACGACGATCCCGCCGACGACGGCCGCGGTGTTGACCGACGCCGGTGCCTCGGCGACGACGATGGGAGCGCTGGCGATCTCTTCGCCGTCATCGAGCACGACGACGGTGTGCTCGCCCGGCTCGAGCGAGTCGGGAAGGTCGGTGGTGAGCTCGAAGCTGCCGGCCGCGGTGGTGCTCACGCTGGCGAGCTGGACCGGTACCGAGTGGATCTCCACGGTCAGGTCGCTGGCGTCGCCGGGGAAGTTTGCCCCGGTCACCGTGATGCTGCCGCCCGGGTGGACGTCGCCGGTGACGGTGAGGTCGGCCACGTCGGTGGTCTCCTCGGCATCGGGGGCCTCGGGAGCCTCGGTCGGCTCGTCCGTGGTCTCCTCGTCGGTCGCGTCGTCCACGGTCTCCTCGTCGGTCGGCTCGTCGGCGCCCGTGGTGTCGGCGGTGGCCGGGTCGCTGGTGGACCCGCCGGTCGAGCCGCTGGTGCCGCTGCTGCCGGAGGTGCCGGCGCTGCTGCCGGAGCCGGACCCGCCGGTGCTGCTGCCCGAACCGGAGCCGGAACCGGAGCTGCTGGAACCGGAGCCGCTGGAACCCGAGCTGCTGCCGGACCCCGAGCCGGAGCCGCCGCTGCTGGAGCCGCCGCTGCTGCCCGAACCCGAGCTGCTGCCGGAGCCGCCCGAGCCGGAGCTCGGCGCCTTGGTCGCGCCCGAGCCCCCGGAGCCGCCCGAGCTGGAGCCGCTCGAGCCGCCCGAGCCCCCGGAGCCGCCCGAGCCGCCACCGGTCGACGGGCTGGGCGCCGGCGCCNGGCCTCGGCGCAGGCGGCGGGGTCGAAGTCGAGCGAGCAGATGTCGCAGAGGTCGCCGGTGTCGGCTGACGCGGCGGGGGCCAGCAGCCCCATCGTGGCCAGTGTCAGCACGATCGAGCCGAGGAGCGCGGTGAGGACGCGGCGGGCGCGTCGCGGAGTTGGCGTGTTCATCGCAGGTGGGTCGCTTTCGTCGTCGTCGATGGGTTGGCGATCAGGTCAGTCGACAGAGCACTGGCCGAGCGGGAGCGGGGAGCCGGGGCGCGGTTCGCCCTGGTCGGTGAGAGCGGGGAGCACGGCGGTCGTCGCGCCGGAGCCGAGCTGGCGGCGCAGGTCTGCGCGGCGCGGGGCGGGCACAGCACCGAGGGTCGTGGGAGCGCCGGTCGCCAGGTGCTCGCCGGCGTCGCGCGGCTGCTCGGCGGCGGGCACGACGTCGTCGGGGGACGAGATCCCGCGGAACACGTCGTCGTCCAGGTGGCCCTGGCGGCGGGCGACGATGGTGGCCGCCGTCGCGGCTGCGGACACGTTGGCCATGGTGCTCGCCGTCCCGGCGACGGCGCTGATCGGGACGAGGATGACGAGGATCTCTACCGGCAGGCCCACCGCGGTGAGTACCGCCGTCGCCGTGATGATCGCGGTGCCGGGCACCCCGGCGGTGCCGAGAGAGACGAGCAGGCACAGCACCACGAGGGCGATGTAGTCGCCGACCCCGTAGTCGATGCCGAGCAGGTTGATGCTGAAGACCGCGACGATGATCGGCCAGACCCCCGCGCAGCCCGGCATCCCGATCGTGGTGCCGACCGGTGCGGTGAAGTTCGCGACCTCGCCGGAGACCCCGACCTTGCGGGTGAGCGCGCTGATGGTCAGCGGCAGGGTGCCGACGCTCGACTGCGTGGTGAAGGCGGTGAACTGCGCGGGGGCGAGCTTCTGGAAGAACGGGATCGGGTTGACCCGGCCCCACACCCGCAGCAGCGCACCGTTGACGACGTAGGCGTTGACGAACGACAGCACCATGGTCAGCACGAGGAGCCCCGCGAGGGCGAGCACCGTCTCCAGCCGGCCGGCGGCCTTCGACACGGTGACCGTGACGAGCGCGAGGACGGCGTACGGGGTGGCGGAGATGACGAAGCCCACCGCCCGGAACAGGATGCGCCGGGTGGCGTCGACGAGGTCCTTGAACGGGCGTACCGAGTCGCCGTCCTTGCTCGCTACCAGCACGTAGGAGACGGCGATGAGCAGGGCGAACAGGATGATCGGGATGATGTTGTTCGACTCGACGTCACCGACGACGTTCGACGGGAAGAACCCGATGATCACCTGGTCCAGCGGCACGAGCAGGTCGGTGAGCAATGCGCCGTCCACGCTGTCCAGGTCGAGCTCGACGCCCTTGCCGATCCCGAGGGCGAGTGCGACCCCCAGGGTGAGGAGGATGGCGATGAAGTTCGTCAGCAGCAGCCAGAACACCGAGCTGGTGCCGATGGTGCGCAGCTTGGTGACGCTGCCGAGCGAGGTCACGCTGGAGAGGATCGAGACGATGATCAGCGGTGCCACCAGGGCGGTGATGACCTGGACGTACACGGTGCCGATCGGCTCCACGTAGTCGACGGCGCCGCGCATGAGCAGACCGACGCCGGCGCCGGCGACCAGCGCGACGAAGGTCCGGGTCGCGAAGCCGATCCCGGCCCGCCGCAGCACGTGCAGGGCGACGAAGAGGACGAGCGTCACGCCGAGCGTGAGTGCGTCTGGCCAGCTGATGTTCGCCATCGAGGGGCTCCTAGGCAGGGGCAGTGAGGGCAGAGCGGTCGGATCCGGGGAACGCGCGAGAGCGCGGGGGATCAACGACAGCAGTGCATGCGACAGCGCAGCATCGCCGAGGGCAGCACGACGTCGGCCGGCGCGACGGCCGACCGCATCTGCTCGATCCCTGATGGCGACATGGGGAGAGGTCTACCGCTGCCGGCGGGGTCGGTGCGGGACGCCTCAGCAGATTCTCAGATCGTGAGACGAGCGGTGGTGCGGTGCTCGCAGGCTGGGCGGACGGGGGCCGCCACGAGCCCGGGACCGCTCAGCGGCCGGTGACCGCTCAGCGGCCGGTGACCTCGCGACGGTCGTCCGGCAGCCGGCGGGTGCGGCCGGTGCGGTCGAGGTGGGCGAGCAGCGGGAGCACCACCCGCCGGCTGGAGCCGAGCCGCTGCCGGGCCTCGCTGACGTTGAACGGCTGCGGCAGCTCGGCGAGCAGACCGGCAGCAGCGTCGTCGGCGCCGGCGAGCAGGACGACGCCGGCGGCAGGGCGCAGCACCAGCCCGGCGCGTACTGCCGCGGTCTGGACCTCGCCGTCCAGCCCCAGCTCGGCCAGCCGGGGCGTCGCGGGCGCCGCGAACGGCCGACCGTCGAGATCGTCGCGCAGCGCCGCCACGGCGGCGCTCACCGGTGCGGGGACAGCCGCGACGTGCCTCGGCGACACCCGGCCGGCGTCGAGCTGCAGCGACGGCGGAGCCACCGCGGCCACCAGGGCGGGGCTCGGCAGTCCGACCCGCGTCGCGAGCGCGTCCAGCGTGAGGGGCGGCTCGAGCGGTGCGGCCCGCGCCTGCTCCTCGACCGCGGCCGTGATCTCGCGCGCGGCCGTCGCGGCCCGGTGGGGACTCAGCAGCCAGCCGTCGGCGGTGACGATGCCGGCCGGGGGCGCGGCGGGGACCTCGACGCCGAGGCGGGCGAGGAGGTCGCTCGAGGCCGTGCCGCGCCGCGCCATCTCGGGGACGAGGCGGGCGGCGCCGTCGTGGTCGGCGAGTACCGCCGCGCGGGTCTGTGCCGCCCCTCGCCGGCGCAGCGGCGGTGGCGCCGGGTCGAGCACGGTGGCTGCCCACAACCGGCGGGTGCCGGGGTCGCGCAGCAGCGCACGGTCCCCGATCCGCAGCGGCACCGGGCGGTCGAGGGTGAGCCGTGCCAGTCCGGGTGCCAGCGGCCGGTAGTGGGTCGGCAGGGTCGCCGAGCCGACGTGGAGCATCGGTCGCTGCGGCGGCTGGGGGCCCGGCGGCTGGGTGCCCGTCGGCATGGCCGCGCCGGGCACGGGTGACGTGCCGGGTGGCAGTGCGGCCGTGCCGAGCGGCACTTCCGACACCCGCACGTCGAGGACCTCGGTGTGGTGCCAGGCCCCGGGAGCCACCAGCGCGTCACCACGCTCGACCGGCGGCTCGCCCACG
Organism: Georgenia sunbinii; assembly: GCF_036421875.1. NCBI lineage: Bacteria > Bacillati > Actinomycetota > Actinomycetes > Allobogoriellales > Allobogoriellaceae > Georgenia > Georgenia sunbinii. The sequence continues at coordinate 610,232 of NZ_JAZGOL010000002.1, forward strand.
ATGTTGAGCGCCACCCGCGCCGTCCCGTCGGTGGCGGCGACCGGTTCGCCCAGCGACTGCACCCCGCGGACCCGGTAGGTACCGGCGGCGGTGGCCAGCCGGTCACCGACCGCGACCCGACCGGCGGGCAGCGTGCCGGTGACGACGCTGCCGGCACCGGTCATCGTGAAGCTGCGGTCCACCCACAGCCGCACCGCGGCGCCGGGGTCCGGTACTGGCAGCTGCCCGAGCATCTCGGTCAGCGCCTCGCGCAGCTCGGTCAGCCCCTCACCGGTGCGCGCGCTGACGGCGACCGCGCGGACGCCGTGCAGCGAGGTCCGGCCGAGCTCGGCCAGCGCGCGCTCGCGGGCCGGCGCGGGGTCGGCGAGGTCGGCGCGGGTCACCGCCAGCACCGCGTGCGCGACGCCGAGGCCGTCGAGCGCGGCGAGGTGCTCGGCGGCCTGCGGCATCCAGGGGTCGTCCGCGGCGACGACGAACAGCACGGCCGGCACCGGGCCGAGGCCGGCGAGCGTCGTCGTGATGAACCGCTCGTGGCCCGGTACGTCGACGAAGGCGACGTGCCCGACGTCGGGCCAGGACGTCCACACGTAGCCGAGCTCGATCGACAGCCCGCGGCGCTGCTCCTCGGCGAGCCGGTCCGGGCGGCCGCCGGTGAGCGCCGCCACCAGAGCGGACTTCCCGTGGTCCACGTGCCCGGCGGTGGCCACGACGTGCATCAGCCGGCTCCGCCTTCCCGCCCGGGCTCGCCGTCCCGCCCGGGCTCATCGGCTTCCCCCGGCTCGGCGGCGAGCGACGCCTGACGGACCGCGGCGACGAGGACGTCGTCCTGGTCCGGCGCGACCGCCAGCAGGTCGAGCAGCAGCCGGCCACGGTGGGCGCGCCCGACCATCGGCGTCCGCCCGGCCCGCAGCGGCCCGGCCAGCGCCGCCGGCACCGCCACCGCGGCGCTGCTCAGCTCGACCCCCGGTGCGCCGCCGCCGCCGACCGCGGCCGTCGTCGCTACCGCCTCGGCGGCGGTCCCCGGAGGCAGCTCCGCGGCGATCCGGACCGCACGCCGCATGAGCTCGGCGGGGTCGGTGGCCAGCGCGGCCGGCACCGGGGCGAGCGGCCCGGTGAGGGTCGCCTCGAGGGCGGCGAGGGTGAGCTTGTCGATGCGCAGCGCGCGGGCGAACGGGTGGCGCCGCAGCGACTCGACCAGTGCGCCGTCGCCGAGCAGCAGGCCGCACTGCGGCCCGCCGAGCAGCTTGTCGCCCGAGGCGGTGACGAGCGCGGCGCCGTCGCGCAGCGCCCGGGAGGCCGACGGCTCGTCGGGCAGCCGGCGGTGCGGCGCGAGCAGCCCGGAGCCGATGTCGACCACGACCGGCACCGGCAGCCCGGCGAGCTCGGCCACCGGCACGCTCGACGTGAACCCGGTGACCTGGAAGTTCGACGGGTGGACCTTGAGCACGAGGGCGACGTCGTCGTCGATCGCGGCCTCGTAGTCGGCCAGCCGCACCCGGTTGGTCGTGCCGACCTCGCGCAGCCGCGCGCCGACCGACTCGAGCAGCTCGGGGATGCGGAAGCCGTCGCCGATCTCGACGAGCTCACCGCGGGCGACGACGATGGTCCGGCCGGCCGCCATCGCGAGCGCGACCAGCGCCAGCGCCGCCGCGCCGTTGTTGACGACGTGGACACCGCCGGCGTCCGGCACGGCACGCGCCAGCGACTGCAGCGCACCGCGGCCGCGCGGCCCCCGCCGCCCGGTGGCGAGGTCGAGCTCGACGTCGGTGGTGCCCGCCGCCACCGTCAGCGCCTCCGTCGCGGCGGCCGACAGCGGCGCCCGCCCGAGGTTGGTGTGCACGAGCACCCCGCTCGCGTTGATCACCGGACGCATCGACGTGGCGGCCGCGGGCAGCGCCGCGGCGGCCACCGCGGCGACGTCCGCCGGCGCGACGAGCCCCTGCCGGCACCGCTCGATGGTGGCCCGGGCGACGTCGCGCACGAGGTCGGGGCCGAGCCGCTCGGTGCCGGCCCGCAGCGCCGGGTCCGCGAGGACCTCGTCGGTGCGCGGTGTCGCCCGCCGCGGATCGGTCACGGCGGGCTCCTTCGCTCGGCGGCTGAGTTGGCGGAGGCGGACGGGAATCGAACCCGCCTGGCCGAGATGCTCGACCCCAACGGTGTTGAAGACCGCGCCCGTCACCAGACGAGGTACGCCTCCGCCGGTCAGCCTAGCCACGGGCCGCCGGTCGCGCAGGGACCCGGCTGCCCGTGCCGGCACGGCGGCTGTCGACGGCGACGACACGGCGACCTAAGGTAGGCGAGGTGACCGCCGCCACATATCCCGAGCTCCGGCTGACCCAGCACGCGTCCGGCGGCGGGTGCGCGTGCAAGGTGCCACCGGGTGAGCTGGAGCGGGTGCTCGGCGGGCTGCCGCTGTCGGTGGGGGAGAACATCCTCGTCGGCCTGGAGAACGGCGACGACGCGGCCGCGGTCCGGATCGACGGCAACCGCGCGATCATCGTCACCGCCGACTTCTTCACCCCCGTCGTCGACGACCCGTACGACTTCGGCCGGATCGCGGCGACCAACGCGCTGTCGGACGTCTACGCGATGGGCGGCACCCCGCTCGTCGCCGTCAACCTGCTCTCCTGGCCGCGCGACCGCATCCCGTTCGACGTCGCCGCCGAGGTGCTGCGCGGCGGCGCTGACGTGGTCCACACGGCCGGCGCGGTGCTCGGCGGCGGGCACAGCGTCGACGACCCGGAGCCCAAGTACGGCCAGGCGGTCACCGGGATCGCCGACGCCGACCGGCTGCTGCGCAACGATGCCGGCCGGGCCGGCCTCCCGCTCACCCTCACCAAGCCGCTCGGCCTCGGCGTCCTTAACAACCGGCACAAGGCCACCGGGGAACGTTTCGAGCACGCCGTCGCCACGATGACCACCCTCAACCGGGACGCGTCGCGGGCGGCGCTGGACGCCGGGCTCACCTGCGCCACCGACGTCACCGGCTTCGGGCTGCTCGGCCACCTGTACAAGCTCGCCCGCGCCAGCGGCGTCAGCGCCGTCATCGACGCGGCGACGGTGCCCTACCTCGACGGCGCGCGCAGCTCGCTGGCCGAGGGGTTCGTCCCCGGGGGCAGCCGCCGGAACCTCGACTGGGTCCGCCCGCACCTGGACTCCGAGGTCGACGACGGCGAGCTCGTGCTGCTCGCCGACGCGCAGACCTCGGGCGGGCTGCTCGTCGTCGGCGAGATCCCCGGCCACCCGGTCATCGGGGAGCTGGTGCCCGCCGAGGACTGGACCATCCGCGTGCGGCGGTGACCGCGCGCTCGGTACCGTAGGTCCCGCCGCCCGAAGGAGGTCGACATGGTCCGCAAGACGTTCCTCAGCTGGCCCGTCGTGCGCCAGCTGCGCGGCGACGACCCCCTCGGCCGCGGCTCGGCCGCCCGTTCCCGGCACACCGAGGAGCTCACCCCGCGGACCGCCACCGCCGACCGCGTCGCGAAGAGCGTATGCCCCTACTGCGCCGTCGGCTGCGGTCAGCGGGTCTACGTCAAGGACGAGCAGGTCATCCAGATCGAGGGCGACCCGGACAGCCCGATCTCCCGCGGCCGGCTGTGCCCCAAGGGGGCGGCGAGCAAGAGCCTGGTCACCGGTCCGGAACGGCTCGCGAAGGTCCGTTACCGACGCCCGTACGGCAGCGAGTGGGAGGAGCTCGACCTCGGCACCGCGATGGAGATGATCGCCGACCGGGTGCTCGCCGCCCGCGACGCCACCTGGCAGGACACCGACGCCGAGGGCCGCCACGTGCGTCGCACCCTCGGCATCGCCGGGCTCGGCGGCGCCACCCTCGACAACGAGGAGAACTACCTCATCAAGAAGCTGTTCACCGCCATGGGCGCGGTGCAGATCGAGAACCAGGCCCGTATTTGACACTCCGCGACGGTCCCCGGTCTGGGGACCAGCTTCGGCCGGGGCGGTGCCACCGGCTTCCAGCAGGACCTGGCCAACGCCGACTGCATCGTCATCCAGGGCTCGAACATGGCCGAGGCGCACCCGGTCGGCTTCCAGTGGGTGATGGCGGCCAAGGCCCGGGGGGCCAAGGTCATCCACGTCGACCCGCGGTTCACCCGCACGAGCGCGCTCGCGGACACCTTCGTGCCGATCCGGGTGGGCACCGACATCGTCTTCCTCGGCGCGATCATCAACCACGTGCTGACCAACGAGCTCGACTTCCGGGAGTACGTGCTGGCCTACACCAACGCCTCGACGATCCTCTCCGAGGAGTACGTCGACACCGACGACCTCGACGGCCTGTTCTCCGGCTTCGACCAAGACACCCGGACCTACGACACCGGGTCGTGGCAGTACACCGGCCGCGAGGGCAGCGGCGAGGACGAGCACGAGGAGTCCGAGGAACGGGCGACGGCGTCCGGCATGCAGCACGAGGCGCACGGCATGCCGGTGATGGCCGACCCGCAGCGCGACGAGACGCTCCAGCACCCCCGCACCGTGTACCAGGTCCTCAAGCGGCACTTCGCGCGGTACACCCCGCAGCTGGTCGCCGAGACCTGCGGCATCTCCGAGGAGCAGTTCCTCGAGGTGGCCCAGGCGTGGGCGGCCGCCTCCGGCCGGGAGCGGACGACGGCGCTGGTCTACAGCGTCGGCTGGACGCAGCACAGCGTCGGCGCGCAGTACATCCGCACCGGCGCCATCCTCCAGCTGCTGCTGGGCAACATGGGCCGGCCGGGCGGCGGCATCATGGCGCTGCGCGGCCACGCGAGCATCCAGGGCTCCACCGACATCCCCACGCTGTTCAACCTGCTGCCGGGCTACCTCGAGATGCCCGACGCCACCCAGCACCCGGACCGGCAGAGCTGGGTGGCGTCGATGAGCATGCCCGGCGCCAAGGGCTTCTGGGGCAACGCCGAGGCCTACGCCACGAGCCTGCTCAAGGCCTACTGGGGCGAGGCCGCCACCCCCGAGAACGACTACTGCTACGACTACGTCCCCAAGATCACCGGCGACCACGGCACCTACCGCACCGTGCTCGACATGATCGAGGGCACGGTCAAGGGCTACTTCCTGCTCGGCCAGAACCCCGCCGTCGGCTCGGCGCACGGCCGCGCGCAGCGGCTGGGGATGGCCAACCTCGACTGGCTGGTCGTGCGCGACCTGTACGAGATCGAGAGCGCGAGCTTCTGGAAGGACGCCTCGGAGATCGAGACCGGGGAGATCGTCACCGAGGAGTGCGCCACCGAGGTTTTCCTGCTGCCCGCCGCCTCGCACGTGGAGAAGGAGGGCACCTTCACCCAGACCCAGCGGATGCTGCAGTGGCGGGAGAAGGCGGTCGACCCCACCGGGGACCGCCGCTCGGAGCTGTGGTTCTTCTACCACTTGGGCCGGATGCTGCGCGAGCGGCTGGCGGGCTCCGACCGCGAGCGGGACCGGCCGCTGCTCGACCTCGCCTGGGACTACCCGCTCCACGGCGAGCACGACGAGCCCAGCGCGGAGGCCGTCCTCAAGGAGATCAACGGCTACGACCTCGAGACCGGCCGGCTGCTGTCCTCCTTCGCCGAGATGAGGGCCGACGGCACCACCGCTGGTGGCTGCTGGATCTACACCGGCGTGTTCGCCGACGGCGTCAACCAGGCCGCCCGCCGCAAACCCGGCAGCGAGCAGAGCTGGGTGGCGCCGGAGTGGGGCTGGGTGTGGCCGGCCAACCGCCGGATCCTCTACAACCGGGCCTCGGCCGACCCCGACGGCAAGCCGTGGAGCGAGCGCAAGGCCTACGTGTGGTGGGACGAGGACGCCGAGGAGTGGACCGGGCACGACGTCCCGGACTTCCCGAAGAACCTCCCGCCGTCGTTCCGGCACGAGGCGGGCACCGAGGGGGCCGACGCGCTTGACGGCACCGACGCGTTCATCATGCAGGGCGACGGCCGCGGCGCGCTGTTCGTGCCGCAGGGGCTCATCGACGGGCCGCTGCCCACCCACTACGAACCGGTGGAGTCCCCGTTCCGCAACGCGCTCTACGGGCAGCAGGCCAACCCCACCCGGATCGAGTACCGCGACCCGATCAACCCGATGAACCCGAGCCCGCCCGACGACGACGCCTCCTTCCCCTTCGTGTTCACCACCAGCCGGCTCACCGAGCACCACACCGCCGGGGCGATGAGCCGCACGCTGGCCTACCTCGCCGAGCTGCAGCCGGAGATGTTCATCGAGGTCTCCCCGGCGCTGGCGCGCGAACGGGGCCTGGAGCACCTCGGCTGGTGCCACGTCATCACCGCGCGCGCCGCCGTCGAGGGCCGGGTGGTGGTCACCGACCGGCTGCGGCCGCTGCGGGTCGCCGGCCGGGTCGTCCACCAGGTGTGGCTGCCCTACCACTGGGGCAGCAGGGGCCTGACCACGGGCGACTCCGCCAACGACCTGTTCGGCATCACGCTCGACCCCAACGTCCTCATCCAGGAGACCAAGGCCGGCACCTGCGACGTGCAGCCCGGCCGCCGGCCGCGGGGCCCGGCGCTGCTCGACTACGTCGCGAGGTACCGCCGACGGTCCGGGGCCGACGTCCCCGCCGCGATCGTCACCGCTGCCCCGGAGGCGATCCGCCGGGCCGCCCCACCCCCGAGCGAAGGAGACGACGATGGCCGGTAGGGACAGTCTCTTCGGCCCGATCGACCCCGCCGTCGACGCCGGCTACACCGACCCGCCGCCGCGCAAGGGGTTCTTCACCGACACCAGCGTGTGCATCGGCTGCAAGGCCTGCGAGGTGGCCTGCAAGGAGTGGAACCTCATCCCCGGTGGCGAGGACCTTGACCTGCTCGGGATGTCCTTCGACAACACCGGCGAGCTCGGCGCGAGCACCTGGCGCCACGTCGCGTTCATCGAGCAGCGGCAGCGGCCCGCTGTCGACCTCGGGATGCCGGGCGGCGGGCGGCTGCCGACCTTGCCGGCCACCGGTCCCGCATCGTCGGCACCGGGCGACGCCGGTGGCTGCGGTGGAAGCTGCGGCTGCGGCCCGACGGCAGCGCCGGAGGCGGGGACCGGCGACGTCGACGTCCTCGCCGCCCTCGGCGAGGGCGGCAGCGCCGAGGCCACCTCGGCCACCGGCTGCGCGAGCGGCCCGGCGATGGCCGACGAGGACGGTGCGCTGCCCGACTTCCGCTGGCTGATGTCCTCCGACGTGTGCAAGCACTGCACCCACGCAGCCTGCCTGGATGTGTGCCCCACCGGCTCGTTGTTCCGGACCGAGTTCGGGACCGTCGTCGTCCAGCCGGACATCTGCAACGGCTGCGGCTACTGCGTCCCGGCCTGCCCCTACGGGGTGATCGAGCGCCGCCGCGGTCCCGAGGGGGCGCTCAACGTCGGTATCGCCCAGAAGTGCACGCTCTGCTACGACCGGATCGGCGACGGGCTGCAGCCGGCATGCGCGCAGGCGTGCCCCACCCAGTCGATCCAGTACGGCGACGTCGACGAGCTGCGCGAGCGTGCCGAGCAGCGCCGAGCGACCCTGGTCGAGCAGGGTGTCGCCGAGGCCCGCCTCTACGGTCACGACCCGCACGACGGCGTGGGCGGGGCGGGTGCCTTCTTCCTCCTCCTCGACGAGCCGGAGGTCTACGGACTGCCGCCGGACCCCGTCGTCACCACCCGTGACCTGCCGCGAATGTTCGCCCGGGCGGCGGTCGCCGCCGGCGCCCTGCTCGCCGGTACCGCCGTCGCCTTCCTGGGGAAGCGATGAGCCGGCCGGACCAGCCTGCCGCCCCCCGTCGTCGGCCCCGGACCCGCCGTGACCGCACCGATCCGCAGCCGGTGCCCGACGCCGAGTTCACCTCCTACTACGGCCGCCCGGTGGTCAAGGAGTCGCCGTGGGAGATCGACATCCCGATCTACATCTTCGCCGGTGGGGTCGCCGCGGGGTCCTCTCTGCTGGCCGCCGGCGGCCAGCTCAGCGGGCGCCCCGCGCTGCGCCGTGCGGGCCGGCTCACCGCCGCCGCCGGACTGAGCGTGAGCCTCGTCGCGCTCATCCACGACCTCGGCCGGCCTGCCCGCTTCCTCAACATGATGCGAGTCGTGCGGCTCACCTCGCCGATGTCGGTCGGGACCTGGTTGCTCAGCCTCTACGGCGCTCCTGCCGGGGTGGCCGCGCTCGACGAGATCGTCCGTCTCACCCCGCTGCCTGCCACGGCCGGTCCGGTGCGGCTGATGCGTGCCGTCGGTCGACCGGCCGGGGTCCTCGCGGCGCTCACCGCGCCGCCGGTGGCCGCCTACACCGCCGTGCTGCTCGCCGACACCGCCACCCCCTCGTGGCACGAGGCCTACCGCGAGCTGCCGTTCGTCTTCACCGCCTCCGCAGCCGCTGCCTCGGGCGGCCTGGCGATGGTCGTCGTGCCCATCGCCCAGGCCGGCCCGGCCAGGCGGCTGGCGATCGGGGGCGCGGTCGTCGAGCTCCTCGCCGAGCAGCTGATGGAACGGTCGATGGGGATCACCGCGGAGCCGCTGCACGAGGGCACCGGTGGCCGCTACATGCGCGCCGCCAAGGTACTCACCGCCGTCGGCGCGGCGGGCGCCGTCGTCAGCGGCCGCCGACGATGGGCCGCGGTGCTCAGCGGGGCGGCGCTGCTCGCCGGGTCGTTCTGCACCCGGATGGCGGTCTTCGAGGCCGGCCAGGCCTCTGCCCGCGACCCGAAGTACACCGTCGTCCCGCAGCGCGAGCGGCTCGCGCGGGGCGAGCCGGTGCGCTACCGGCAGGCATGAGGAGCCGGAACCAGGAGCCGTCCCTCACCGCCCCTAGGATCGACCCAGTCCTGACGCCGACGAGAGGCTGACGCCCCGTGGACATCGTGATGAGCGCGGTCACCATCGTGCTGCTCGGCTTCATCACTCGCCGGCTCCTCGGCGTGCCGGTGGGCTGGCCCCGCACGATCCTCGTCAGTCTCTCGGTCATCGGCATCACTACTGCCGTGGCCGGCCGCCTGGGCCGCGACCTCGGCTGGCTCGACGCCCAGGGCGGGCTGGCAGCCGACGCCGACCTGCTGACGGTGGCACTGGTCAACACCCTCCTCATGGCCTGGTCGGTCGCCGTCGGGATCGGGATCCTCGTCATCCTCGAGGCGATGGTGCCCACGGGCAGCCTGCCCCGGCCGGTCGCCGTCCTGCGGGACCTCCCGGCGCGCTACCGACGCTCGCGCCGCTACGCCACGATCGTCGGGATCGCAGTGCGGCACGGCCTGGGCGGGTTCCTGCGCGCGCGCGGCCGCTCCGGCCTCGGTGACGACGCTCCACGGGTCGCGCGCTCGCTGCGCCTGGCGCTGAGTGACGGCGGGGTCACCTTCGTCAAACTCGGTCAGATGCTCTCCACCCGGCCCGACGTCGTCGGCCCGGCCTTCGCGGCCGAGCTCGGCAAGCTCACCTCGCAGGTCGCCCCGCAGGCGTGGGCGGCCGTCGAGCAGACGCTGCGCGCCGAGCTCGGTGTCGACCCGGCCGAGGCCTTCGCCGAGATCGACGCCGTGCCGCTGGCCGCCGCATCGATCGGCCAGGTGCACACGGCACGGCTGCCGGACGGTTCGGCGGTGGTGGTCAAGGTGCAGCGGGCCGACGCCCGGGCGCAGGTCGCCGCGGACCTCGACATCATGCGGCGCCTCGCGCGGCAGCTGGAGCGCAGCACCGGCTGGGGAAGGGCCTTGCGGGTGAGCGCGCTCGCCGACGGCTTCGCCGCCAGTCTCGACGCCGAGCTCGACTTCCGGACCGAGGCGGACAACGCCGACGCGGTGCGCCGCACCACGCCGTCGCCGTTCGGGGCCGCGGTGCGGGTGCCCCAGGTGTACCGGGAGCTGTCCGGGCCGCGGGTGCTGGTGATGGAGCGGGCCCGCGGCCGCGAGCTCGGCCGTGCCGGCACCGTGCTGGCCGGGTTGCCGGCTGAGCGGCGTCGCCAGCTCGCCCGGGACCTGCTCGCCACGGTGCTCCACCAGATCCTCGACAGCGGCGTCTTCCACGCCGACCTGCACGCGGGCAACGTCCTGCTCGACGACGACGGCGGCCTCACGCTGCTCGACTTCGGCTCGGTGGGCCGGCTCGACAAGGGTGCGCGCACCGCACTGGGACGGCTGGTCCTCGCCGTCGACCGGGAGGACCCCGTGGCGGCGACGGACGCACTCATCGACGCCCTCGATCGGCCCCGTCACCTCGACGACCGGCAGCTCGAGCGGGAGCTCGGCTCGCTCATCGTCCGCTACGGGCACGGACCCAGCGGCTCGGCCGCCCTGTTCACCGACCTCATGGCCGTCGTCGTCCGCCACGGGTTCTCGGTGCCCGCGCAGATCGCTGCCGCCTTCCGTGCCCTCGCCGCGCTCGAGGGCACGCTGCGGGTGCTCGACCCGGACCTCGACCTCCTCGAGGTCTCCCGGGAGGTGGGCGAGGAGGTCTTCGGCGACCGTCTGGCACCCGGCGCGGTGCGGGCCGGCCTGGAGGAGCAGCTGCTGCGCGTGCTGCCGGTCCTCGAGCGGCTGCCGCGCCGGATCGACGCGATCGCCGACGCCGCGCAGCACGGCGAGCTGAGTGTTCGCGTCCGGGTGCTCGCCGATCCCGAGGACCGGTCGTTCCTCACCGGCATCGTCAGCCAGCTCGTCATGACACTGCTCGCCGGCGCAGCGGCGGTCTGCGCCATCCTCCTCGTGCTCGCCGACGGCGGACCGGAGCTGACCGACGGCGTCCGGCTGCTGCCGCTGCTGGGCGTCACGCTGTTCCTCTTCGCCTTCGTCCTCGCTGCCCGTGCCCTCGTCCTCGCGTTCCGCCACACCGGGGAACGGCAGTGGGGCGCTCGCGGACGCTCTGCCTAGGTGACATCACACCTAGGCGGGCGGGATCTCGATCCGGTCGGGGTGGCTGTAGACGTTCGCGCCGTCGCCGCGGCTGAAGCCGACCAGCGTGATGCCGGCCTCCTCGGCAAGGTCGACGGCGAGCGCCGACGGCGCGCTCACCGCGGTCAGCACCGAGATGCCCGCCATCCGGGCCTTCTGCACCAGCTCGAAGGACGCCCGGCCGGAGACCTGCAGGACACCGCGCCGCTGCGGCAGGGCGCGCTCCCGCAGCGCCCAGCCGACCACCTTGTCCACCGCGTTGTGCCGGCCGACGTCCTCCCGCAGGCATCGAAGGTCCGCACGGCCGGCGTCGTCGAGCTCGAACAGCGCGGCGGCGTGCACCCCGCCGGTGGCGTCGAACAGCGACTGGTCGGCGCGTAGCCGGTCGGTCATCGCGAGCAGCTCGGCGAGCGGCACCCGCAGCCCGTCCTCGACCGGCACCCGCGAGGTGCGGGTGACCGCCTCGATCGACGCGGTGCCGCAGATCCCGCAGGAGCTGGAGGTGTAGACGTGGCGCCGGTGCTCCTCGTGCGGGGCGGCGACGCCGGGAGACAGCCGGACGTCGACGACGTTGTAGCTGCGGCTGCCGTCGGGGTTGACGCCGGGGCCGTACCCGACCGAGGCCACCTGGTCCGGCCGCCACACCACCCCCTCGGAGACCAGGAAGCCCATCGCGAGGTCGAAGTCGTCGCCGGGGGTGCGCATCGTGACGGTCCACGGCACGCCCTCGACCCGTAGCTCCATCGGCTCCTCGCCGGCGAGCACGTCGGCGCGCCGGTCGCGTGAGCCGTCGGCGCGCAGCCGGGTCACCGGGCGGCGGAGGGAACGTCGCACAGGCACTCCTCGCGTGTGGTCGGGGGGATGACGTCCCGCGATCGTAGCGACGGTAGACCGGGCGGTGGCGCAGCACCCAGTGAACTCCCAGGTAGCCCCCAGCGTCGCGTCAGGTCGAGCGGGTGTTCTAGGAACCTCAGCTCTCGAGGAGGACATCATGGACGAGACCACCAGCCGGGGCCGCACCACGGACTCCGAACGGATCGCTCAGGAACAGGCCGAGGTCGCGGCCGTGCTCGGCCGTGCCCGGCAGGGCCGCGTCGACGCGGCCGCCGCCCTCGGCGACGCCGCCCCGGCCCCGACAGCAGACTTGTCGCCGACAGCAGACTTGTCCCCGACAGCAGACTTGTCCGCGAGAGCAGACTTGTCGCCGAGAGCAGACTTGTCGCCGACAGCGGGCTTGTCCGCGACGGCGCACGCGTCCCCGGTGGTCGCCGAGCCTCCCGCCAGCCACTGGCCCGCCCCCGTCGGCGCACCGGTCACGGCACCGGCGTACGGAGCCTCCTGGCCGGCGGCTCCCGGTGACCACGGCCCCCAGGAGTCGACCTTCGGGCAACCCGGCTGGCAGCCGCCCGCCGGGCCGCCCCCCGCCGGGCCGCCCCCCGCCGGGCCGCCCCCCGCCGGGCCGCCCCCCGCCCCGCCGGCGAACCCGGTGGGACCCGGCAAGCGACGCCGGCCGCTCGGCTGGGCGGCGATCTCCGGCACTGCCGCGGCCGCCGCACTGCTCGCCAGCGTCGGCACCGCGGCCGCCACCGGAGCGTTCGACGAGCCGGCGGTCCCGACCGCGGGCATCGAACAGACGCAGACCGCCCAGACCGTGCCGGTCAACGCCACCGCTCAGCAGCCGGACTGGCAGGCGGTGGCCGACGCCGTGCGTGAGTCCGTCGTCGCCATCGAGGTACGGACCGCCGGCGGACAGGGCGCGGGCTCGGGCGTCGTCCTCGACGCGGACGGGCACATCCTCACCAACAGTCACGTCGTCAACGGTGGGCAGGAGGTCGCGGTCAGCCTCAGCGACGGCCGTATGTACCAGGCCGAGATCGTTGGCCAGGACGAGACGACCGACCTTGCGGTCCTGGCCCTCGTCGACCCGCCCGACGACCTGGTCCCGGCGACTTTCGGCACCTCCAGCGACCTTGTGGTCGGTGAGCCGGTCGCTGCGGTCGGCAACCCGCTGGGCCTCGACTCGACGGTCACCACCGGGATCATCTCGGCCCTCGACCGCCCGGTTGCCACCCAGAGCGAGAGCGCCTCGGTCGTGACCAACGCGATCCAGGTCGACGCCGCGATCAACCCGGGCAACTCCGGCGGGCCGCTGTTCAACCCGCAGGGCGAGGTCATCGGGATCAACTCCTCGATCGCCACGCTCTCCGGCGGCTCCGCCTCGGGCAGCATCGGTCTCGGCTTCGCGATCCCGGTCGACCAGGCCTCCGACGTCGCGGCCCAGCTGGTGGCGGACGGTACCGCCGAGCACGCGTTCCTCGGCGTGGGGCTGGGGGACACCACGACCACCGCCGACGGCGTCACTCGTCGGGGAGCCGAGGTGCGCCAGGTGGAGCAGGGGTCCCCGGCAGCCGATGCGGGGCTGCGCACCGGTGACGTCATCACCGCGATCGACGGCCGCACCGCCGACGGCGCGGCCTCGCTCACCGGCTACGTCCGGCAGCACGGCACCGGCGACGACGTCGTCCTCACCGTCGTGCGTGACGGTGCCGCCACCGAGGTGACCGCGACGCTCGCCGCCCGCGAAGAGTCGCTGGGCTAAGGCGGCGGCACCGCCCCCGCCGCCCGCCCGCCGCCACCTGCCGGTTGGGTCGCTCATTAGGGGCTTAGATCGATCCCTGTGACGTGTCATAAGCACCCAGAAGATCTACCTAACCGGGTGGGGCGGGCCGCCGGGGTGAGCGGGCTCACCGGGGTGGGCGGGTCGCCGGGACGGCGGGGTCAGCGGGGGGCGAGGGCACTGCGCATGGGGCGGAGCTTGGCTTCGGACTCGGCGACCTCGGCTGCCGGGTCCGAGGCTGCGACGATGCCGCAGCCGGCGAACAGCCGGATGGTGCGCGGCCCGGTGATCTCCCCGGAGCGCAGCGCGATGCCCCACTCGCCGTCGCCGTCGGCGCCCATCCAGCCGACCGGGCCGGCGTACCGTGCCCGGTCCATCCGCTCGGCCTCGAAGAGGACGTCGACCGCCCGGGCGGTGGGCGTGCCACCAACGGCTGCGGTGGGGTGCAGCGCCGCGGCGAGAGCCAGCGAGGTGGGGCTCCCGGCCGTGGCCGGGTCGATGACCCCGGTGACGTCACTGGCGAGGTGCATGACGTTGGGCAGGTGCAGCACGAACGGCGCGTCGGGCACGTTGAAGCTCGAGCAGTACGGCTCGAGGGCCTCGGCCACCGAGCGGACGGCGAGCTCGTGCTCCCCGAGGTCCTTGGAGGAACGGGCCAGCTCGGCCGCGTGGTGAAGATCGGCGGCATCGTCACCGGTGCGCTGGATGGTCCCGGCGAGGACCCGGCAGGCGACGAGGCCCTGGTCGCGCCGCACGAGCAGCTCAGGGGTGGCCCCCACCAGCCGGTCGACGTTGAAGGTCCAGCAGGTGGGGTATTCCTCGGTGAGGTTGCGCAGCAGGTGCCGGACGTCGAGATCGTGCGCGGTGGTGGCGACGACGTCGCGCGCCATCACCACCTTCTCCACCTCGCCGGACCGGATGACGTCGATCACCTCGGCCACCGCCTCGCGCCACTGTGCTCGGCCGAGCGCGCCGTCGGTGAAGTCGACGTTGCCCGGCTGGGTCACCTCGGTGACGGCGCTACGGACGTCGTCGAGACCGGGGGAGGGGCCGAGCTCGGGCGGGGTGACGATGGTCAGCCAGGCACGTCCGTCGCGGCGTCCGACGATCACCCGCGGGACGACCAGCGTGCCGCCGGCCGCGGAGCGCCGGGAGAAGGCGAAGGAGCCGAAGGCGACCGGACCGGTGCCCGGCAGCCGCACGTCGTCGCGCACGACGAACCGTGCCGTGGTCCGACGCCACCACGCGTCGGCGTCGATCATCCGTGACGCGCCCGCGGTGTCGATCCGAGCGGCGACGCCCCAGCCGACGAGGCCGTCGCCGCGCCGCACCCAGCTCGTCGTCGTCGTCGGGTCGGCGTCCGGGAGGAGGTCGAGGAGGTCGCCGGGGTCGTCGATCGGCACGGTGCGCACCAGGAGCTGGTCGGCGCCGCGGTCATCGGCAGGTGCGGTGGACATCGGCGCCAGTCTAAGCGAGCAGGCGGCGCCGACCACGCGCTGTGCCGGCGGTCCGTCGTTGCTCAGGCACTGGGCCGGGTGGCGCGGTGCAGGGCGACGATGCCGCCCGAGAGGTTGCGGTAGCCCACCGACCGCCAGCCGGCCTCGGAGACCAGGCCGGCGAGGCCCAGCTGGTCGGGCCAGTCGGTGATCGACTCGGCGAGGTAGGAGTAGGCGTCGGTGTTCGACGAGACCAGGCGTGCCACCCGGGGCAGCACGTGACGCAGGTACCAGTTGTAGGTGCCCCGGAACGGCCCGAAGGTCGGGCGGGAGAACTCGCAGATGACCAGCCGGCCGCCGGGCCGGGTCACCCGCAGCATCTCGCGCAGCGCGAGCGAGGTGTCGGCGACGTTGCGCAGCCCGAACGAGATCGTCACGACGTCGAAGGTGGCGTCGGCGAACGGCAGCGCCATGGCGTCGCCCGCGACGAAGCTGAGGTCGGGGCGACGGCGCTTGCCGACCCCGACCATGCCGGTGGAGAAGTCGCACGGGACGACCTCGATCCCGGCGTCGGCGTGCTCCTCGCTGGAGGTGCCGGTGCCGGCGGCGAGGTCGAGCACCCGCATCCCTGGCTCGGCGGCCACCGCCCGACGGGTCGCCACCCGCCACGCCCGGTCCTGCCACAGGGAGAGGACGTCGTTCGTGACGTCGTAGCGGTGCGCCACGGCGTCGAACATCCCCGCCACCTCGCGCGGCTGCTTGTCCAGGTTCGCTCGACTCATATCCCTATCCTCCCAGCCCCGGCACGCGCCGCCGGTCACGAGCGCCACGGCGCCACCAGTTAGGGCACCCTTAGGGGAAGTTGTCCCACGACGTTTGTACACTCGCTGCGCGGTCTTGACCCGCTGAAGGTCCCCACCGCCATCACCTGCCAGAGGAGAGCCGACGTGCGCGCTGCCACCGATGACGCGGACGTCATCGTCGTCGGCGCAGGCCCGGCCGGCGCCGCGACGGCGCACTACCTCGCGCAGAACGGCCTCGACGTGCTCCTGCTGGAGAAGGCCACCTTCCCGCGGGACAAGGTCTGTGGTGACGGGCTCACCCCCCGCGCGGTCGCCGAGATGATCCGGATGGGCGTGCCCACCCCGGAGTCGGACGGCTGGATCCGCAACTGGGGGCTGCGCACCTACGGCGGCGGCCACCGCATCGAGATCCCGTGGCCCGAGCTGGCCGAGATGCCGTCCTACGGCCTGGCCCGCTCCCGGATGAACCTCGACGAGACGCTCGCGCGGCACGCCGTCGCCAGCGGGGCGCGACTCGTCGAGGGCACCGCGGTCACCGGCCCGATCCGTCACGAGCGGTCGGGGCGCATCCTCGGCGTCACCGCCCGAGAGGTCGACGCCGCGGGCAAGCGCACCGGCGTCGAGCGCTCCTACCGGGCCCGGATCGTCGTCGACGCCGGCGGCGTCTCCGCGCGTCTGGCCACGACGATGGGCATCGAGAAGAACGACAGCCGCCCCATGGGCGTCGCGATCCGTACCTACTTCACGACCCCCCGGCACGACGACCCGATGATGGAGTCGCACCTCGAGCTGTGGGACGGCGAGCCCGGCAAGTCGAACCTGCAGCCCGGCTACGGCTGGATCTTCGCGCTCGGTGACGGCACCGCGAACGTCGGCCTGGGCTCCCTCAGCTCCACCGCCAAGCCCACCAAGCTCGACTACAAGGGCCTGTTCGCGCAGTGGATGCGCAATGCCCCGCCGGAGTGGGAGTTCACCCCGGAGAACCAGATCGGCAAGCTGCGCAGCGCCGCGCTGCCGATGGCGTTCAACCGCAAGCCGCACTACACCCAGGGACTGCTGCTCGTCGGGGACTCCGGCGGCATGGTCTCGCCGTTCAACGGTGAGGGCATCGCCTACGCGATGCAGTCCGGCCGGATCGCGGCAGACGTCGTCTCCCAGGCGCTGGCGCGGACCACGCCGTTCAGCATGGAGAAGACGCTCGTCACCTACCCGAAGATCCTCAGCAGCGAGCTCGGCGGTTACTTCACGCTCGGCCAGGGCTTCGCCCGGATCATCGAGCGCCCGGAGATCATGCGGGCCTGCGTCAAGTACGGCCTGCCCCGCCCGGTCCTCATGCGCTTCGTCATGAAGCTGCTCTCCGACGGCTTCGACCATCGGGACGGGGACTGGATGGATAGGCTCATCAGTGCACTGAGCAAGGCGGTGCCGACGTCATGACGCGGCAGAGCGGACATCTCAGGCAGTGTGTCGCACCTGACACGCGGCAGTCGGCACGGTCGGTCCCGCCGGCGGGACCGTGTGAAGCAGTATGGGAGGCATCATGAGCAACCCCTTCGTCCCGATCCTCATCATGGCGGCGGTCGCTGCCCTGCTGGCGATCGGCGGCATCGCGGCGAGCGCGGTCATCGGACCCAAGCGGTACAACCGGGTGAAGGTCTCGAACTACGAGTGCGGCGTCGAGGCGACGCCTCGCGCGTCGGCGGCCGGTCGTTTCCCGATCAAGTACTACCTCGTGGCGATGACCTTCATCGTCTTCGACATCGAGATCATCTTCCTCGTGCCGTGGGCGATCGCGTTCGGAGAGCTCGCGATGTTCGGACTCATCGCCTCGCTCTCCTTCATCGCGATCATTCTCGTGCCGTTCGTCTACGAGTGGCGCCGCGGCGCCCTCGAGTGGGATTGAGGTGTAGACCATGGGTCTCGAAGAGAAGCTCCCCGCCGGGTTCATGCTGACGACGGTCGAGAAGGCCGTCGGGCTGGCGCGCAAGGGATCGATGTGGCCGGTGACGATGGGCCTGGCTTGCTGCGCCATCGAGATGATGGCGGCCGGCACGCCCCGGTTCGACATCTCGCGCTTCGGCATGGAGGTGTTCCGCGCCTCGCCGCGCCACGCCGACCTCATGATCGTCTCCGGACGGGTGAGCCAGAAGATGGCACCCGTCGTCCGGCAGATCTACGACCAGATGCCCGAGCCCAAGTGGGTCATCTCCATGGGTGTCTGCGCCTCGAGCGGCGGCATGTTCAACAACTACGCCATCGTCCAGGGCGTGGACCACATCGTGCCGGTGGACATCTACCTGCCGGGCTGCCCGCCGCGGCCGGAGATGCTCATCAACTCGATCATGGCGCTGCACGACCAGGTCAAGAACGCACCTCTCGGCGTCAACCGTGAGGCTGCTGCTCGCGCCGCCGAGGAGGCGGCCCTGGCCGCGACGCCGACCCACCAGATGAAGGGGCTGCTCGCGTGACCGACCGTGACGACGAGAAGCAGGCGGCCGCCGACGCCGCCACGCCCGGCGCTGCCGGCACCGGCGCGCAGGCGACCAGCGAGACGGCCCTCGAGGCCGGCTCGCAGAACCTCCCCGCCGGGCCGCTGGGCGGCCGCACGACCCTCGAGGTCGTCGACGTCCGCCGCGGCCAGTTCGGCGTGCACGGCACCGGCGACACCTCCGGCTTCGGTGGCCTGGTGACCACCGTGGCGACGCCCCCCGCGTCCGAGCGTCCCTACGGCAGCTGGTTCGACGAGGTCGTCGACGTCCTCTCCGAGCTGCTCGAGGCTGCCGGCACCACGCCGGCGGACGCCCTCGAGAAGGTCGTTGTCGACCGCGGCGAGCTGACCGTCCATGTCGCCCGCGAGCACCTGCGCGCCATCGCCACCTGGCTGCGGGACGACCAGGACCTGCGCTTCGAGCTGTGCCTCGGCGTCTCCGGCGTGCACTACCCCCACAGCACCGACCGTGAGCTGCACGCGGTCTACCACTTCCTCTCCCTCACCCACAACCGCCAGCTGCGGCTCGAGGTGTCAGTGGCCGACGGCGATCCGCACGTGCCGTCGATCGTCGACATCTACCCGGGCAACGACTGGCACGAGCGCGAGACCTGGGACCTCATGGGGATCGTGTTCGACGGGCATCCCTCCCTCGCGCGGATCGCGATGCCCGACGACTGGGTCGGCCACCCCCAGCGCAAGGACTACCCGCTCGGCGGGATCCCGGTGGAGTACAAGGGTGCCACCATCCCGCCGCCCGACACCCGGAGGTCGTACAGCTGATGTCCGCCAACCCGAACCTGCACGCCACCGGGCCCGCGCTCGACTCGCACACCGGGCCGGAGTTCACCGCCGAGGGCGGTGACTGGGCGTCCATCGCCGCCGAGGCGGAGCGCCTCGGCGAGGAGCGCATCATCGTCAACATGGGCCCCGTGCACCCCTCCACCCACGGCGTGCTGCGCCTCATCCTCGACATCGAGGGTGAGACGATCAACGAGCTGCGCGTCGGCACCGGCTACCTCCACACCGGTATCGAGAAGAACATGGAGTACCGCACCTGGACCCAGGGCGTGACGTTCTGCACCCGGATGGACTACGTCGCCCCGCTGTTCCAGGAGGCCGCCTACTGCCTCGCGGTGGAGAAGCTCCTCGGTATCACCGACGACATCCCCGAGCGCGCCTCGATCATCCGGGTGCTCGTCATGGAGCTCAACCGGATCGCGTCGCACATCGTGGCGATCGCCACCGCCGGTAACGAGCTCGGCGCGACGACCATGATGACCATCGGTTTCCGTGCTCGCGAGGAGATCCTGCGGATCCTCGAGCACATCACCGGGCTGCGGATGAACCACGCCTACATCCGGCCCGGCGGCGTCGTCCAGGACCTGCCCGCCGACACCGTCGCGATGATCCGCGAGCTGCTGCCCAAGGTCCGCCGCGACATCGGCGAGCTGCAGGACCTGACGATGGCCAACCCGATCTACAAGATGCGCCACGTCGACGTCGGCTACATCTCGCTGTCGGCAGCCATGGCGCTGGGACTCACCGGGCCCTCGGTCCGGGCGGCCGGCTACCCGCTGGACATCCGCAAGAGCAACCCCTACTGCGGCTACGAGACCTACGACTTCGAGGTCCCCACGACCGACGAGTCCGACGCCTTCAACCGCGTCGTCGTCCGTTGGGCGGAGTGCTACGAGTCGATGAAGATCGTCGACCAGGCGCTCGAGCGCCTCGAGCGCACCCCCGGCCCGGTGATGGTCGAGGACAAGAAGATCGCCTGGCCCGCGCAGCTGTCGATCGGCAGCGACGGCCAGGGCAACTCCCTCGACCACATCCGCGAGATCATGGGCACCTCGATGGAGGCGCTCATCCACCACTTCAAGCTGGTGACCGAGGGTTTCCGGGTGCCGGCCGGCCAGGTGTACCAGACCATCGAGCACCCCAAGGGCGTCATGGGCGTCCATCTCGTCTCCGACGGCGGGACGCGCCCCTACCGGGCGCACTTCCGTGACCCGTCGTTCTCCAACCTGCAGTCAACCTCGATGATCTGCGAGGGCGGGCAGCTGGCCGATGTCGTCGTGTCACTGGCGTCGCTGGACCCGGTGCTGGGAGGGGTGGACCGCTGATGAGCGTCATCGGATACGAGCCGCAGGTCGAGGAGCGCCTGCGCGGCGAGGCCGCGCAGATCATCTCCCGCTACCCGCAGGCACGCTCGGCGCTGCTGCCCATGCTGCACCTCGTGCAGTCCCAGGACGGCTACGTCAGTGCCTCGGGGATCGCGCTGTGCGCCGACGTCCTAGGCATCACCCGGGCCGAGGTGTCGGCGGTCGCGACCTTCTACACCCAGTACAAGCGCCACCCCAACGGTGAGTACACCGTGGGCGTGTGCACCAACGCGCTGTGCGCGGTCATGGGTGGCGACATCATCTTCGACCAGGTCTCCGAGCACCTCGGCGTCGGCCACGACGAGACCACCGACGACGGCAAGATCACCCTCGAGCGGGTCGAGTGCAACGCGGCGTGCGACTACGCGCCCGTCGTCGTCGTCAACTGGGAGTTCTTCGACAACCAGACCCCGGGCTCGACCATCGAGCTCGTCGACCAGATCCGGGCGGGCCGGCCGGTGGCTCCCACGCGTGGGGCCTCGAGCGTCGGCACGTTCAAGGAGATCGCTCACGTGCTCGCCGGGTTCGAGGACGGCCGGGCGGACGAGGGCGTGGCCGCCGGCCCCGCCACGCTCGTCGGCCTCGAGCTGGCCCGCGAGAAGGGGTGGCGGGCCCCGTCGGGCTCCGACCGGTCGCACGACGACGACGGCGCCGCGCCGCAGGCGGGCACCGAGGCCGTGGGCCACAAGCAGTCGAGCGCCGAGCGCAAGCCGGCGACACCGGACGACACCGACCCGGCGGGCAAGCGAGGCCCTGCCGGCGAGGGCGCCACCGCGGAGAAGGGCAAGGACGCATGAGCACGCAGCTGACGCCGGTCCTCTCGGACAACTGGGACGCCGACCGACCCTGGACGCTGGACAGCTACCGCGCGGGCGGCGGCTACCAGGCGCTGTCCCGGGCGCTGACCATGGCCCCGGCCGACATCATCGAGACCGTCAAGGCCTCCGGGCTGCGCGGCCGCGGTGGTGCCGGCTTCCCCACCGGGCTCAAGTGGTCGTTCCTGCCCGCTCCCGACGGCGGGCCGCGGTACCTCGTGGTCAACGCCGACGAGTCCGAGCCGGGAGCCTGCAAGGACATCCCGATGATGATGGCCAACCCGCACGTGCTCATCGAGGGCGTGGCCATCACCTCCTACGCCATCGGCGGCCACCACGCCTTCATCTACCTGCGCGGCGAGACGGTGCACGTCTACCGCCGCCTGCTGGCGGCGGTCCGCGACGCGCGCGAGGCCGGGCTCATCGGCACCGGCGTCGGTCCGGACGGGGACTTCGACCTCGAGATCACCGTCCACGCCGGCGCCGGCGCCTACATCTGCGGGGAGGAGACCGCGCTGCTGGACTCCCTCGAGGGCCTGCGTGGCCAGCCCCGCCTCAAGCCGCCGTTCCCCGCCGTCGCCGGGCTGTACGCCCGCCCGACCGTGGTGAACAACGTCGAGTCGATCGCCTCGGTCCCCGGGATCCTGCGCGACGGAGCGGACTGGTTCACCTCGATGGGGACCGAGAAGTCCGCTGGCCACGGCCTGTTCTCGCTGTCTGGGCACGTGACCCGACCGGGCCAGTACGAGGCGCCGCTCGGTGTGACGATGCGTGAGCTCATCGACATGGCCGGCGGGATGCGCGCCGGTCACCGGTTGAAGTTCTGGACCCCGGGTGGCTCCTCGAGCCCCATCCTCACCGAGGAGCACCTCGACGTGCCGCTCGACTACGACTCGGTGGGTGCCGCCGGCTCGATGCTCGGCACCCGCTCGCTCATGGTGTTCGACGAGACCGTCTCGGTCGTGCGGGTGGTCTCCCGGTGGACCGACTTCTACCAGCACGAGTCCTGCGGCAAGTGCACCCCCTGCCGCGAGGGCACGTACTGGATGAAGCAGGTCATGCACCGGCTCGAGGCCGGCAAGGGCATGCCCTCGGACATCGACCTGCTGCTCGACGTGTCCGCCAACATCGCCGGCCGGTCGTTCTGTGCGCTCGGTGACGCCTCGGCGGTCCCGGTCCAGAGCGGCATCAAGTATTTCCGTGCCGAGTTCGAGGCCGGCACCCATACCCCGGCCGCCGAGCTCTTCCCCTACGAGGCCTCCGCCCTGTTCTCCGAAGTAGGTGCCCGATGACGACGACCACGCCCGACACGAGCAAGGTTGCCGAGGACCTCCTCACCGTCAGCATCGACGGCCTCGAGGTGGACGTGCCCAAGGGCACCCTCGTCATCCGCGCCGCCGAGCGCGCCGGGATCAACATCCCGCGGTTCTGCGACCACCCGCTGCTCAAGCCGGCCGGCGCCTGCCGGCAGTGCCTCGTCGAGGTCTCCACCCCGGACCGCGAGGGCAACCTGCGGGCGATGCCCAAGCCGCAGACCTCCTGCACGCTCGAGGCGACGCCGGGGATGGTGGTGGGCACCCAGCACACCTCCGCCGTGGCGGACAAGGCCCAGCACGGGATGATCGAGTTCCTGCTCATCAACCACCCGCTGGACTGCCCGACCTGCGACAAGGGTGGCGAGTGCCCGCTGCAGAACCAGGCGATGAGCAACGGCAACGCCACCAGCCGCTTCGTCGACGTCAAGCGGACCTTCCCCAAGCCGCTGAAGATCTCGAGCGAGATCATGCTCGACCGCGACCGCTGCATCCTGTGCCAGCGCTGCACCCGCTTCTCCGACGAGATCGCCGGCGACGCGTTCATCGCGCTGCAGGGCCGCGGTGGCGGTAGCCCGGGCCGCGAGGTCCACGGCACCCACGGCTCGCAGGTCGGCACCTTCGACGCCGACGTCCTCGACTTCGCCTACGACGACGACGGTGCCCCGCTCGCGGTCGACGCGACCGTCAGCGGCCCGCTCGAGGGCGAGCCCGGCATCCGGGTGGGTCTGGCTGCCGGCCCGATGGGCGCGGCGGAGACCGACACCTCCGGGCGGCCGTTCTCCTCCTACTTCTCGGGCAACACCATCCAGATCTGCCCGGTCGGGGCGCTCACCTCGGCGACCTACCGGTTCCGGGCGCGGCCCTTCGACCTCGTCTCGACCGAGTCGGTCGCCGAGCACGACGCCGGTGGCTCCGCCATCCGCGTGGACCACCGCCGTGGCGTCGTGCTGCGCCGGCTGGCCGGTGACGACCCCGAGGTCAACGAGGAGTGGATCACCGACAAGGACCGCTTCGCGTTCACCTGGCAGAGCGGTAGCGACCGCCTCGAGCTGCCGCTCGTGCGCGACGAGGACACCGGCGAGCTCGTCGAGACCAGCTGGTCCGAGGCGCTCCACCTGGCGGCCCGGGGCCTGACCGCGGCGCGCGACGCCGGCGGCGTCGGCGTGCTGCCCGGCGGCCGGCTCACCGTCGAGGACAGCTATGCGTGGTCCCGGTTCGCCCGCACCGCGCTGGGCACCAACGACGTCGACCACCGCGCCCGGCCCTCCTCCGACGAGGAGGCGTCCTTCCTCGCCCGCCGGGTCGCCGGCCGTGGCATCGAGGTCAGCTACACCGACCTCGAGCACGCCCCGCACGTCCTGCTCGTGGCACTCGAGCCCGAGGACGAGTGCGGCACGATGTTCCTGCGGCTGCGCAAGGGCATGCTCGCCGGCCGGGTGAAGGTCACCACCGTCGCCCCGTTCGCGAGCCGTGGCACCACCAAGATGCGCGCCCAGCTGCTCACCGCCGCCCCCGGCGCGGAGCCGGGCGTCCTCGACTCGATCGTCGCGGACTCCGACGACGACGCCGCCGCCGCGGTCGCGACCGCGCTGGCACAGCCCGGCGCCGTCGTCCTCGTCGGCGAGCGGGCCGGGGCACTGCCTGGCCTGCTCGGCGCCGTCGAGCGGCTGGTCGACCGGACCTCGGCACGCCTCGCCTGGGTGCCGCGCCGCGCCGGTGAGCGCGGCGCCGTCGAGGCCGGGCTGCTGCCGGGCCTGCTGCCCGGCGCCCGGCCCGTTGGCGACGCCGAGGCACGCGTCGACCTCGCCGCGGTGTGGGGCGTCGACCGGCTGCCCGACGCCGCGGGACGCGACCTCACCGCCATCCTCGAGGCCGCCCGCGACGGCGACCTCGCCGGCCTGCTCGTCGGCGGCGTCGACCTGCGCGACCTTCCCGAGCCCGACCTCGCACGCGAGGCGCTCACCGCCGACACCTTCGTGGTCCAGCTCGAGGTCCGACGCAGCGAGGTCACCGAGCACGCCGACGTCGTGCTGCCGGTCGCCCCGCCCGTCGAGCGCGGCGGCACGTATCTCAACTGGGAGGGGCGCCCCCGGCCGTTCGGCCAGGTGCTCGTCTCGCACTTCCAGCCCGACCACGAGGTGCTCGACGCCCTCGCCGCGGAGATGGGCGTGACGCTGGACGCCGGCTCGCTCACCGCGATCCACGGCCAGCTCGACGAGCTCGCCGGCTGGCAGGGCGCCAGCGCAGCACCGGTGACCGTGCCGACGCCCACCGCGCCGCAGCCGACCGCCTCGCAGGCGGTGCTCGCCACCTGGAAGCCCCAGCTCGACGACGGCCGCGGCCAGCACGGCGAGCCGCACCTCGCGGGCACCGCGCACCGTCCGGTCGCACGACTCTCGGCCACCGGGGCGGCCCGGCTGGGCCTCGCCGACGGCGCGCCGCTCACCGTGCGCGGCCCGGCCGGTACCATCACCCTGCCGCTCGCGATCGCGACGATGCCCGATGGTGTCGTCTGGCTCCCGGAGAACTCTCCGGGATCGCACGTGCACGAGATGCTCGGCGTCAGCGCCGGTGTCGTCGTCGACCTGGAGGTTCCGTGATGCTGTCCGTGCCCATGCTGACCGGTACGCCGGCCGGGCCGAGCGCCGACTTCAGCAACGACACCTGGTGGATCTGGGTGATCAAGGCGGTCGCGATCGTCGTCATGCTGCTGGTCTTCGTGCTCATCGCCATCTGGGCGGAGCGCAAGATCCTCGCGCGCATGCAGACCCGGCCCGGACCCAACGTCCACGGCCCGATGGGGCTGCTGCAGTCGACCGCCGACGCGATCAAGCTGCTGCTCAAGGAGGACATCAACCTCAAGGGCGCCGACCGCTTCGTCTACCTGCTGGCGCCCTTCATCGCGGCGCTGTGCGCGTTCCTCATCTACGCGGTCATCCCGTTCGGCCCCGAGGTGACGATCTTCGGCGTCGAGACCCCGCTGCAGCTCGCGGACACCTCCGTAGCGGTGCTGTACATCCTCGGCATCACCGCGCTGGGCGTCTACGGCATCGTGCTCGGTGGCTGGTCCTCGAACTCGACCTTCCCGCTGCTCGGCGCGGTGCGCTCGTCGGCGCAGGTCATCTCCTACGAGCTGGCCATGGGCATCGCCCTGGTCACCGTGTTCCTCGTCTCCGGCTCCGCCTCGACCTCCCAGATCGTGGACTCCCAGGAACGGATGTGGTGGGCGATCGTGCTCGCCCCGGCCTTCCTCGTCTACCTGGTCTCGATGGTCGGTGAGGTCAACCGGCTGCCGTTCGACCTGCCCGAGGCCGAGGGCGAGCTCGTCGCCGGCCACATGGTCGAGTACTCCTCGATGAAGTTCGCCTGGTTCTTCCTCGCCGAGTACGTCAACATGCTCAACGTCTCCGCCGTCGCCGCCACGCTCTTCCTCGGCGGCTGGCGAGCACCCTGGGGCATCGAGCTCATCAACGACGGCATGTTCAACGAGGGCTGGTGGCCGCTGCTGTGGATGGTCGCCAAGATCTGGCTCGTCATGCTGTTCATGTTCTGGCTGCGGGCGACGCTGCTGCGGTTCCGCTACGACCAGTTCATGAACCTCGGCTGGAAGATCCTCATCCCGGTCGCGCTCGGCTGGCTCGTCGCCGTCGCCGTCGTCCAGGGCCTGCTGCAGTTCACCGACGTCGACCTGCGCTCCCTGCTGTTCGTGCTCGCCGGGGTGTTCGTCGTCGTCCTGCTCGCCACGCTGTTCCTGCCGGAGAAGAAGCAGCCGGCCGAGGAGGAGGACGACGCGACCGCAGCGCCTCGCGGGGAGGGCGGCGAGCTCGTCATCGAGCCCGAGCACTTCGACGCCCTGGCGGGCGGCTTCCCGGTCCCGCCACTACCCGGCCAGCAGCTGCCGCCGTCGCCGCGCAAGCGGCTGCGGGAGACCCAGGCCGCAACCGGCACCCAGACCATTTCGGCACCGTCACAGGAGGCCACCGATGACTAAGCGTCAGGACCACGAGCCCGGCAAGGAGCGGCTGCGCAAGCAGCTGGCGAAGCCGGACCAGGGCCGGGCCGCGGTCGGCAAGCCGCTGCCGATGGCCTACGAGCCGGACAAGAAGGGACCGATCGGCGAGCTGCTCGCCCCGATCGCCGGTTTCGGCGTCACGCTGTCCTCGTTCTTCCGCCCGGACGTCACCGAGCAGTACCCGTTCGAGAAGGTGCCGACCGAGCCGCGCTACCACGGCCGCCACCAGCTCAACCGGTACGCCGACGGCCTGGAGAAGTGCATCGGCTGCGAGCTGTGCGCGTGGGCCTGCCCCGCGGACGCCATCTACGTCGAGGGCGGCGACAACTCGGCCGACGAGCGGTACGCCCCCGGCGAGCGGTACGGCCGCGTCTACCAGATCAACTACCTGCGGTGCATCTTCTGCGCGCTGTGCATCGAGGCGTGCCCCACCCGGGCGTTGACGATGACCAACGAGTACGAGCTCACCGGCCCCACCCGCGAGGGGCAGATCTACGAGAAGCAGGACCTCCTCGCACCGATGGCCGACGGCATGCTCGCCGCCCCTCACCCGATGGTCGAGGGCACCACCGACGTCGAGTACTACCGCGGCGAGGTCACCGGACCCACCGACGCGCAGGTCGACTGGGTGCGCGAGAACCGTCCGGACGAGCCGACGTTGGCAACCGTGCGGACCGTGGCCGCCAAGGGGGCAGGGGCATGATGCTGCCGATGACCCTCGCCGAGACCGGTGTCACCAGCACCGGCGAGGCGGTGTTCTTCTGGATCGCCGGGCCGCTGGCGGTGCTCGCCGCGCTCAGCCTGCTGTTCGCCCGCAAGGCGGTCTACGCCGCCATGGGCGTGGTGTTCGTGATGATCGCGCTGGCCGGGTTCTACATCGCGCAGGAGGCACTGTTCCTCGGCGTCGCGCAGATCATCGTCTACACCGGCGCGATCATGATGCTGTTCCTCTTCGTGCTCATGCTCGTGGGCGTGGACGCCGCCGACTCGGTCGTCGAGACCCTCAAGGGGCAGCGGTGGATCGCCGTGCTCTTCGGCCTCGCGCTCGTCGTTGCGCTGGCCGGCATCATCCGCAGCGCCACCATGCCCGCCCCGCAGGGGCTGGCGGGCGCGAACGCCGACAGCAACCCGGTGGGCGTGGCCCGACTGCTGTTCTCCGACTACGTCTTCACGATGGAAGTCACCGCGATCATGCTCGTCACGGCCGCGGTCGGCGCCGTCGTCCTCACCCGTGGCGAGCGGCTGCACGCCAAGCTCAGCCAGCGCGACGTCGTCGAGGCCAAGATGGCCGGCTTCGCCGCCGGTGGCCGCGTGCGCGGCCTGCCCGCCCCCGGTGTCTACGCGCGCCACAACGCCGCCGACGTCCCGGCGCTGGGTGCCGACGGCAAGGCGATCGACGAGTCCGTGCCCCGCGTGCTGCGCATCCGTGGCCAGCAGCGGTCGATCGAGTCGGTCAGCCCCGAGCTCGTCGCGGCGCTCAGCGCCCCTGAGACCCGCCACCCCGGCGACCTCGGCGCGCGTACAGTGCAGCAGTCCGGCGAGCCCGGCATGCCCGGCACCGAGCCCGCGCCCGGCGGGCAGCGGTCCGTCACCGGCGAGAAGCCGACGAGCACGAGCACCGAGGACACCCCGGACGCCCCGCGCGAGGAGCCGCAGTCGTGAGCCTGACCAACTACATCGTGCTGTCGGGGATCCTGTTCTCCATCGGCGCCGTCGCGGTCCTGCTGCGACGCAACAGCATCATCGCCCTCATGGGCGTCGAGCTCATGCTCAACGCCGCCAACCTCACCTTCATCACCTTCGCGCGCTGGCACGGCAACCTCCACGGTGAGGTCTTCGCGTTCTTCGTCATGGTGGTGGCGGCCGCTGAGGTCGTCGTCGGGCTGGCGATCGTCATTTCCATCTTCCGAACCCGCAGGTCGGCGTCTATCGACGACGTCAACCTGCTCAAGAACTGACGGGGGGTCCGCGTGCTCGCCTCTGTGCTGGGAACGCCGGCGCTGACCGTGCCCACCGCGGTAGCCGACGCCACCGCTGCTAGCGGTGCGGCCGGCTACGCCTGGTTGCTCGTCGCCATTCCACTGCTCGGTGCCGGCATCCTGCTGGTCGCCGGCCGTCGCTCGAACGCCTGGGGCCACTGGCTCGGCGTGCTCGCCTCGGTCGGCGCCTTCGCCGTCGCGGTCGCGGTGCTGATCGAGATGGTCGGGCGCGAGGCCGGGGACCGGGTGATGGACATCCACCTCTACTCCTGGCTGCCCGCCGGTGAGCTCTCGGTGGACGCCGGGCTGCGGGTGGACCCGTTGTCGATGTCGTTCGTGCTGCTGGTGACCTTCGTCGGTTCCCTCATCCACATCTACTCCGTGGCCTACATGGACAAGGACGTCGACCGGCGCAGGTTCTTCGCCTACCTCAACCTGTTCATCGCCGCGATGCTGCTGCTCGTGCTCGCCGACTCCTACCTCCTGCTGTTCGTCGGCTGGGAAGGTGTGGGACTGGCGTCCTACCTGCTCATCGGCTTCTGGAACCACGTGCCGCAGTACGCGACCGCCGCCAAGAAGGCGTTCGTGATGAACCGCGTCGGTGACGTCGGCCTGCTCCTCGCGATGATGGCGATGTTCGCGGCGTTCGGCGCCGTCGACTTCGACACCGTGTTCGCCGGGGCGGGGGGCGCCAGCACCGGTGTGCTCACCGCGATCGGGCTGTTCCTGCTGCTCGCGGCCTGCGGAAAGTCCGCGCAGTTCCCGCTGCAGGCCTGGCTCGGTGACGCGATGGCCGGCCCCACGCCGGTCTCCGCGCTCATCCACGCGGCCACCATGGTCACCGCCGGGGTCTACCTCATCGTGCGGTCCGGCCCGCTCTTCGACCTCGCGCCCGCCGCGCAGCTCGTCGTCGCCATCGTCGGTGCGGTGACGCTGATCTTCGGTGCCGTCGTCGGGATGGCCAAGGACGACATCAAGAAGGTGCTCGCCGCCTCGACGATGTCCCAGATCGGCTACATGATGCTCGCCGCCGGGCTCGGCCCGGTCGGGTACGCGTTCGCGATCTTCCACCTCATCACCCACGGCTTCTTCAAGGCCGGGATGTTCCTCGGCGCCGGGTCGGTCATGCACGGCATGGACGACCAGGTCGACATGCGCCGCTTCGGCGGGCTGTCGAAGTACATGAAGATCACCTGGGTCACGTTCGCCGCCGGCTGGCTGGCGATCCTCGGGATCCCGCCGTTCTCCGGCTTCTGGAGCAAGGACAAGATCATCGAGGCAGCGTTCGTCGGAGACGGCTGGCAGCCCTGGGTGTTCGGCTCGGTGGCGCTCATCGGCGCCGGGCTCACCTCCTTCTACATGTCGCGGCTGTTCTTCATGACCTTCCACGGCAAGAAGCGCTGGGCGCCCACCTCTGAGGGCAAGGCGCAGACGCCGCACGAGTCGCCGGCGCTGATGACGATCCCGATGATCATCCTCGCGGTCGGGTCGGTGGCACTCGGTGGCCTGATGGCCCTCGGCGGTGGCTTCGCCGCCTGGCTCGAGCCGGTCACCGGCCACGTCGAGCACCACGAGCCGGTCATCGCCATCCCGGTGATCATGGGCCTGACCATCGCGCTCGTGCTCATCGGCGCGGTCCTCGCCTGGCGCCAGTACGGCGCCGCCGCGGTGCCGGTCACCGCGCCGCGGGGCTCGGTCCTCACCCGGGCGGCTCGCGCCGACCTCCACCAGGACGCCGTCAACGAAGGAGTGTTCATGCGGCCGGGGCAGTACCTCACCCGGGCACTGGTCTACAGCGACTCCGCCGTCGTCGACGGCGCGGTCATGGGCCTGGCCCGGGGGACGTCCGGATCGGGGAGCTGGCTGCGACGGTTGCAGACCGGGTACATCCGTTCCTACGCCGCCGTCATGCTCGTCGGTGTTGTAGTTGCCCTTGTCGTCGTCCTCGCCTCGCGCGCGTAAGAGGAAGAGGTAGCGAACATGAATGCTCTGAGCAACCTGCCCTGGCTGACGATCCTCATCGTCGTGCCCCTCGTGGCAGCAGCCGTCATCTGGCTGGTGCCGCCGCTGCACCGCATCGCGCGGCCGCTCGGCCTGGCGGTGTCCCTCATCGTCCTCGTCGGGTTCGTCGTCATGGCGTCCGGCTTCGACATGGGCGCGGCCGGCGAGCAGCAGCTCGTCGAGCAGGCCGCATGGATCCCGCAGCTGGGAGTCTCCTACGCGCTCGGCGTCAACGGGCTCGGCCTGGCGATGGTGGGCCTGGCGGTCTTCCTCGTCCCGCTGGCCCTGCTGGCCGGCTGGCGCGAGCAGCTCGTCGTGCCCGACGGCGCCGACATCGCGCGCCGGCAGATGGGCTTCGTCGCCCTCGTGCTGGTGCTGGAGGCACTCATGGTGGCGGTCTTCGCCGCCCGTGACGTGTTCTTGTTCTACGTGGTGTTCGAGGCGATGCTCGTCCCGGTGTACTTCCTCATCGGGAACTACGGCGGGCCCAAGCGTCGTCACGCCGCGGTGAAGTTCCTCATCTACTCGCTGGCGTCGGGCCTGATCATGCTCGTCGGCGTCATCGCCGTCGGCATCTTCGGCCCCGGCGGCTCCGAGGGCTACCTCATCGACACGCTCGCCGGCGCCGACTTCGGGGTGTGGGCCGAGCGCTGGATCTTCATCTCGTTCTTCATCGCGTTCGCGGTGAAGGCGCCGATGTGGCCGGTGCACACCTGGCTGCCCGACGCCGCCCAGCAGGGCTCACCGGGCACCTCCACCCTGCTGGTCAGCGTGCTGGACAAGGTGGGCACCTTCGGCATGATCGCGCTGTGCCTGCCGCTGTTCCCGGCGGCCTCGCAGTGGGCCGCGCCGGTGATCATCGTGCTCGCCGTCATCTCGATCCTCTACGGTGCCCTGCTCGCCCTCGGGCAGCGCGACATCATGCGGCTCATCGCCTTCACCTCGGTCTCCCACTTCGGCTTCATCGTGCTGGGGATCTTCGTCCGCGAGGAGCTCGCGCTCACCGGCGCGATGCTCTACATGGTCGCGCACGGCGTCTCGACCGCCGCGCTGTTCCTCATCACCGGGTTCCTCACCCAGCGCGGCGGGAGCCAGGAGATCCCGGCCTACGGCGGGATGCAGCGGGTCACCCCGGTGCTCGCCGGCACCTGGCTCGTCGCCGGGCTGGCGACCATCGCGCTGCCCGGCCTCTCCGGCTTCCTGCCGGAGTACCTCGTGCTGCTGGGCACCTTCCGGGTGAACATCGTCGCCGCGTCCTTCGCGGTGATCGCGGTGATCATCGCCGCCATCTACATCTTGCTGCCGTACCAGCGGATGTTCACCGGCGCCCCCAACCCCGCCCTCGCGAAGCTGCCGGACCTCGACGCCCGCGAGAGGTGGGTCGTGGCGCCGCTCGTCGTCGCGATGCTCGCGCTGGGCCTCGTCCCGGGCCCGGTGCTCGACGTCGTGCGCCCGGTCGCCGAGCAGGCGGCCATCGAGCAACCGAGCTCCCTGGGCTCGGCCGCCTCCGATGACAGCAACGACGCCGGCACGCAGGGCGGTGCCGACTCCGGCACCGGCACCGCGTCCGGACCCGCCGATTGGAGCAACGTGACGGCAGCGACCGTGCTGGCAGAGGGGAGCGCGAAGTGACCTTCACGCCACCGATCATCGACTGGGGGGCACTGACCCCCGTCCTCATCGTGCTCGGCGCCGGGCTGCTCGGCGTTCTCGTCGCCGCCTTCGTGCCTCGCCCGGCCCGCCGACCCACCCAGGTGGTGCTGGCGTTGCTCGCCGTCGCCGCCTCGCTCGTCGCCATCGTGTGGCGGTGGACGGTGCTCGAGGCCAACGGCCCCAGCGTGCTCGTCGGCGGCGCCCTCATCGAGGACGGCCCAGCGCTGCTCGCGCAGGGCCTGATCGCGCTCGTCTCGCTCATCGGCCTGCTCGTCATCGCCGACCGCTCCGAGTGGGGCGAGGACGCCTTCGCCTCCCAGGTGGCCAACCGCCCCGGCAGCCCCGAGGAGGCCGAGTCGGACCGCGCCGGCCAGTCGCAGACCGAGGTGTTCCCGCTCGTGCTGTTCGCGATCGGCGGCATGCTGCTGTTCCCGGCGTCCGGCGATCTCCTCATGATGTTCATCGCCCTCGAGGTGCTGTCGCTGCCGCTGTACCTGCTTTCCGGCATGGCACGCCGTCGTCGGCTGCTGTCGCAGGAGGCCGCGCTGAAGTACTTCGTGCTCGGCGCGTTCTCCTCGGCGTTCTTCCTCATGGGTGCCGCGCTGCTCTACGGCTTCTCGGGCAGCGTCCGGCTCTCCGAGCTCGCCACCGCGGTGCCCGCCACCGTGGGCATGGACGGGTTGCTGCTCGCCGGCAGCGTGCTGGTGATCATCGGCCTGCTGTTCAAGGTCGGCGCCGTGCCGTTCCACATGTGGACCCCCGACGTCTACCAGGGCGCGCCGACCCCGATCACCGGGTTCATGGCGGCCGCCACCAAGATCGCCGCTTTCGGCGCGCTGCTGCGCTTCGTCTACGTCGTGACGCCGGGCCTCGAGTGGGACCTGGAGCCGCTGCTGTGGGGGATCGCGCTGGTGACCATGATCGTCGGCACCGCGATCGCCATCGTGCAGACCGACATGAAGCGGATGCTCGCGTACTCCTCGATCGCGCACGCGGGTTTCGTCCTCGTCGGCGTCATCTCCTTCGAGCAGGACGGCATCTCCTCGGTGCTCTTCTACCTGCTCGCCTACGGCCTGGCGACCGTCGGTGCCTTCGCGATCGTGTCCGTCGTGCGGGAGCGAGCCGCGGACGGCACCGTGACCGCCGAGGCCTCGCACCTGTCGCAGTGGGCGGGCCTCGGTCGGCGCAGCCCCGCGCTGGCACTGGCGATGACGGTCTTCCTGCTGTCCTTCGCCGGGATCCCGCTCACCGCGGGCTTCGTCGGGAAGTTTGCGGTGTTCGCCGCCGCGGTCCAGGGCGGCGCCGTCGTGCTCGTCGTGCTCGCCGTGCTGGCCAGCGCGGCGGCGGCGTTCGTCTACATCCGGATCATCGTGCTCATGTTCTTCACCGAGCCGGACGGGGAGTCGACCACCGTGGTCCGCACCGAGGGCCTGACGACGATCGCGGTGGCGCTCTGCGCTGCCGGCACCGTGCTGCTGGGGGTGCTGCCCGGGCCGGTGCTCGACCTCGTCGCCCAGGCGGCCGTCTTCCTGCCATGACCTCCACCATGCTGCCGCTGGGCAACGACGGGCTCGTCGAACGGCTGACCCCTGCGATGGCTGAGGTCGAGGACCGGCTGATGGTCGCCGTCGCAGGCGCCGACGAGCTCGTCGACGGCCCGTCCCGGCACCTCGCCGCCGCTGGCGGCAAGCGGCTCCGCCCGGCGCTGACGTTGCTGGCGGCCGAGCTCGGCGACCCGGCGGGCCGTGAGGACGTGCTGCGCGCGGCGGTGGCCGTCGAGCTCACCCACCTGGCGACGCTCTACCACGACGACGTCATGGATTCCGCGCCGCTGCGCCGCGGAGCTCCCAGCGCCCACGCGGTGTGGGACAACTCTGTCGCCATCCTCACCGGTGACCTGCTGTTCGCCCGGGCCTCGCGCCTGGTCGCCTCGCTCGGCGCGGACGCGGTCCGGGTGCACGCGGAGACCTTCGAGCGGCTCTGCCTCGGCCAGCTCCACGAGACGCTGGGGCCGCGTGACGGTGAGGACGCCATCGAGCACTACCTCCAGGTGCTCGCGGACAAGACCGGGTCCCTCATCGCGACCTCGGCGCTCTACGGCGCGCGGTTCAGCGGTGCCCCCGAGTCGGTGGGGGAGGTGCTCCAGCGCTACGGCGAGAAGGTCGGCGTCGCCTTCCAGCTCGCCGACGACGTCATCGACCTCTCCTCCGACGCCGAGACCACTGGCAAGACCCCCGGCACCGACCTGCGCGAGGGCGTGGCGACCATGCCGGTGCTGCTGCTGCGCCGCCGGGCCGCCGAGGGCCGGCTGGACGACGCCGGCGCCGCGGTGCTCGACCAGCTGGCCGCGGACCTGGGCCCGGACGACGCGCTGCGGCGGGTGGTCGAGCTGTTGAGCGGTCACGACGTCGTCGAGGAGGCCCGCGAGCTCGCCAACGCCTGGGCTCGCGACGCCGTCGCCGAGCTGGACGCGCTGCCCGACGGCGAGGTGAAGGAGGCGCTGCGCGCCTTCGCCACCATCATGGTCGACCGCCTCGCCTAACCCCTCGTCCCCGACAGCACACTTCTCGCCGACAGCAGACTGGTCAGCGAGAGCAGGATTGTCGCCGACAGCAGACTTCTCGCCGAGAGCGGGATTGTCGCCGACAGCAGACTTCTCGCCGAGAGCGGGATTGTCGACGGCGCCGGCAGGGTGGCGCGGGCCACAGCCGAGGTGCGCACCGGGCACAGCAACTAGACTGGTTCGCGGACATCCCACCCGCACCTGACCAGACGAGGCTTTGTGACCAGCTCCTCCCCGCTGCGCGTCGCGATCATCGGCGCCGGCCCCGCCGGCATCTACGCCGCCGACATCCTGTCGAAGACCGACCTCGACGTGTCGATCGACCTCATCGAGCGTCTCCCGGTGCCGTTCGGCCTGGTGCGCTACGGCGTCGCCCCGGACCACCCGCGGATCAAGCAGATCATCGTCGCGCTGCAGAAGATCCTCGCGCGCGGTGACATCCGCTTCGTCGGCAACGTCGACGTCGGTACCGACGTGACCATCGAGGAGATGCGCGAGCACTACGACGCCGTCGTCATCTCCACCGGCGCGGACACCGACGCGCCGCTGCCGATCCCGGGCATCGACCTGCCCGGCAGCTACGGCGCGGCCGACTTCGTCTCGTGGTACGACGGCCACCCCGATGTACCGCGGAGCTGGCCGCTGGAGGCCAGCAGCGTCGCGGTGCTCGGCGTCGGCAACGTCGCCCTGGACGTCGCGCGCATCCTGGCCAAGCACGTCGAGGACCTGCTGCCCACCGACGTCCCCGCCAACGTCGTCGAAGGCCTGCGGCAGAGCCCGGTGACCGACGTCCACATCTTCGGCCGGCGTGGCCCCGCGCAGGTGAAGTTC
Organism: Georgenia sunbinii; assembly: GCF_036421875.1. Lineage (NCBI taxonomy): Bacteria > Bacillati > Actinomycetota > Actinomycetes > Allobogoriellales > Allobogoriellaceae > Georgenia > Georgenia sunbinii. The sequence continues at coordinate 645,752 of NZ_JAZGOL010000002.1, forward strand.
ACCCCGCTGGAGCTGCGTGAGCTCGGCAAGGTGCCCGACGTCGACGTCGTCGTCTACCCGGAGGACTTCGAGTTCGACGAGGGCTCGATGGCGGCCATCCGGTCGACCAACCAGACCAAGCAGGTCGTCAAGACCCTCACCGACTGGACGCTGCGCGATCCCGAGGAGCTGACCGCCTCCCGCCGCATCCACCTGCACTTCCTCCACCGGCCGGTGGAGATCGTCGGGGACGACGCCGTCACGGCCATCCGTACCGAGCGCACCGAGCTCGTCGGCGACGGCACGGCACGGGGGACCGGGGAGATCGTGGAGACGCCGGTGCAGGCCGTCTACCGCGCCGTCGGCTACTTCAGCTCGCCGATCCCCGGCGTGCCGTTCGACGCCGTCGGCGGGGTCGTGCCCAACGACGAGGGCCGGGTGCTGGACGAGGACGGCGAGCGGATCCCCGGGCTGTACGCGACCGGCTGGATCAAGCGCGGGCCCGTCGGCCTCATCGGCTCGACCAAGTCCGACGCCCAGCAGACCATCGGCCACCTCGTGACAGACGTCGCCGAAGGCCTCGTCGCCGGCCGGGTGCCTGGGTCCCCGGACGGGCTGCTCGCCGCGCTCGAGGAGCGCCACTCGCGGCTGACGTCCTGGTCCGGCTGGGAACTGCTGGACGCCTACGAGCGTTCACTGGGTGAGGCCGAGGGACGCGAGCGCGTCAAGGTCGTCCCCCGCGAGGAGATGACCTCGGTGAGTCGAGGCGAGGAGCAGTAACCGGTGGGCGCTGGTAGACGACACTTCAACGGGGTGAAGACGGCGGCACTCTTCGGGGTGCTGTGGGTCGTCCTGCTCGGTATCGGCGCCCTCATCGCCAACAGCACCGGCTCCGGTGGGTTCATCTGGGTGTTCGCCCTCATCGGGCTCGCCACGACCGCTTACAGCTACTGGAACTCGGACAAGATCGCGATCCGTGCGATGGGCGCCCGGCCGGTGTCCGAGGCGGAGGCCCCGGCGATGTACCGGATCGTCCGCGAGCTGTCGACGACGGCGCACCAGCCGATGCCGCGCCTGTACATCTCCCCGACGGCGCAGCCGAACGCCTTCGCCACCGGCCGCAACCCGCGCAACGCCGCGGTGTGCTGCACCGCCGGCATCCTGCAGATCCTCGACGAGCGTGAGCTGCGCGGGGTCCTGGGTCACGAGCTCATGCACGTGTACAACCGCGACATCCTCACGTCGTCGGTGGCCGCGGCGGTCGCCGGCCTCATCACATCGGTGGCGCAGTTCCTGCTGTTCTTCGGCGGCGGCCGAGGCCGTCAGGGCAACCCGCTGGCGATGATCGCGGTCGCGCTGCTGGCGCCGATCGCGGCCTCGCTCATCCAGGTGGCGATCTCCCGGACCCGGGAGTACGACGCCGACGAGGACGGCGCGCTGCTCACCGGCGACCCGATGGCGCTGGCCTCGGCACTGGCGAAGCTCGAGCGCGGCACCGTCGCGGCGCCGCTCGCCCCGGAGCCGAAGCTCGAGGGCGTCTCGCACATGATGATCGCCAACCCGTTCCGCGGCTCGAAGGTGGCACGGATGTTCGCCACCCACCCGCCGATGGCCGACCGCATCGCCCGCCTCGAGACGATGGCTGGCTACCGCCGCTGAGCGGCCGGCCCCGCAGCCTCAGCGGTAGTTGATGAACTGCAGGGCGGCGTCGATGTCCTCGGCGCCCTTGAGCAGCGCGATGATCTCCTGGAGGTCGTCGCGCTTCTTGGAGGACACGCGCACCTCGTCCCCGGTGATCTGGGTCTTGACGCCCTTGGGGCCTTCGTCGCGGATGAGCTTGGTGATCTTCTTCGCGTTCTCCGAGCTCAGGCCCTCCTTGAGGGTCCCCACGAGCCGGTACTCCTTGCCCGAGGCCTGCGGCTCGTTCTCGCCGGTGTCCAGCGCCTTGAGGGACACACCCCGGCGGATGAGCTTGGTCTGCAGCACGTCGAGGATCGCCAGTACCCGCTCGTCGGAGTTGGCCGTCATGACGATGGCGTCCTCGCCGCTCCACTCGATCGACCCGCCGACCCCCTTGAAGTCGTAGCGCTGGGCGATCTCCTTGGAGGCCTGGTTGAGGGCGTTGTCGACTTCCTGCCGGTCGATCTTGCTCACGACGTCGAAGGACGAGTCGGCTGCCATGGGTGCTCCTAGGGTCGGGGTGCGGGGCCGGTCGGCCGGTGTGAGAATGCCGACAGTGCCCGGTTAGGTCCACTCGCGTCTGGTTGGTATTCTTCCATCCGCGTCCTTCATGGACCATACGGCGGGTTGCCCGAGCGGCCAAAGGGAGCTGACTGTAAATCAGCCGCGCAAGCTACGAAGGTTCGAATCCTTCACTCGCCACGGACCGGCCCGTCACCTGAGGTGGCGGGCCGCTCGTGTCTCCGGCCTCCGGCACGCCGCTGCGCGCAGTGGTGACGAAGGCCACGTCGGACCGATTTCCTCCGGGCGGCCAGGAGCGGGTAGGCTCGTCGGCGTTGCCCCGATAGCTCAGTCGGCAGAGCGTCTCCATGGTAAGGAGAAGGTCAAGGGTTCGATTCCCTTTCGGGGCTCAGATCGACGTCGCGTCGTCCGTCACGGTAGTGTGGCGAGCCGTCCATGGCGGAGGATCATGGCGGGGTAGCTCAGGTGGTTAGAGCACACGGCTCATAATCGTGGTGTCGCGGGTTCAAGTCCCGCCCCCGCTACTGAACGACTACGGCTCCGGGTTCCGGTGCCCCGATGAACGCGAGGAAACACGTGGCCAGCAAGTCAAGCGACGTTCGCCCCAAGATCACGCTCGCCTGCGAGCAGTGCAAGGAGCGCAACTACATCACCAAGAAGAACCGTCGGAACAACCCCGACCGGCTCGAGATGAAGAAGTTCTGCCCGCGCGACAACGCTCACACGGTCCACCGCGAGACCCGCTGATCGGTCTCCTGGCCTAGGCTTGTCAGGTGACTGACAACGCCCCCCGCCCCACCAGCGTCAACCTGACGCTCGTGGGGCGTGTTTTTTCCCCGAGCGAGACCTACCGGGTCAGCGCCGCGAAGATCGCCGAGATGGCCGCGGCGACCGGCAGCGAGCATCCCGCGCACACCGACCCCGCCGCGGCGAGGGCGTTGGGCTACGACGACGTCGTCGCGCCCCCGACCTTCGCGGTGGTGCTGGCGCAGCGGGCTGAGCAGGCCTACATCGCCGACCCGGAGTCGGGTATCGACTTCTCTCGCGTCGTCCACGCCGAGGAGCGGTTCACCCACCACCGCCCGATCATCGCGGGGGACCGGCTGCGCACCACGGTGCACGTCGACTCGTTGACCGAGCGGGCCGGGATCGCGATGGTTGCCACCCGCGCCGAGATCGCCGACGAGGCCGGTGAGCCGGTCGCCACCGTCCGGTCCACGCTGGCCGTACGCGGAGAGGGACGCTGATGGCCCGCGACGAGCTCACCGTGGGTGAGGAGCTGTTCGCCCGGACCTACCCGATCGACCGTGCCCGGCTGGTCCGCTACGCGGGCGCCTCCGGGGACTTCAACCCGATCCACTACAACGAGCGCTTCGCCCGCGAGGTCGGCCTCGACGGGGTCATCGCCCACGGCATGGCCACCATGGGGCTTGCGGCGGCCGCTGTCGCCGACTGGGCGGGCGACCCGGGCGCCGTCGTCGACTACGGCGTGCGCTTCACCCGCCCGATCGTCGTGCCCGACCCGGGCAGCGTCGATGTCGAGGTCCGGGGCAAGGTCGGCGCGCTCGACGACGACGGCGTGGTGCGGGTAGACCTGACCGTCACCGTGGCGGGCAAGAGCGTGCTGGCCAAGGCGCAGGCCCGGGTCCGACGGCGGTGACCGGGGCGCGAGCCCCGGGTATCGGCCGCCGCGCGACGGTCGCGGTCCTGGTCACCTTCGCGCTCAACGGCTTCCTCTTCGCCAACTGGGTCTCCCGGCTGCCGGCCGTACGAGACCTGCTCGGGCTGGGGCCGGGCCAGATGGGGCTGCTGCTGCTCATCGGCTCCGCCGGCTCGCTGCTCGCGCTGCCGCTCACCGGCGGCGTCGCCCAGCGGTTCGGCACCGCCCGCACGGTGCTCGGTGCGAGCACGGTGTCCGCCGCGGGCTTCGGCGTCATGGTCCTCGGGCTGCACGCCGGCATCGTGGGCGTGCTCGCTGCCGGGCTGCTCCTCGCGATGGTGGGGGTTGCCGGCTGGGACGTGGCGATGAACCTCGAGGGCGGCGCCGTCGAGCACGTCGTCGAGCGCCAGATCATGCCGCGGTTCCACGCTGCCTTCTCGATGGGCACGGTGGCCGGCGCGGGCGTGGGGGCACTGACCGCGCTCGGGCACGTACCGGTGACCGTCCACCTCGCCGTCGTCGCCCTCGTCGTCGCGCTGGGGGTGGCGGTCGCCGTCCGCGGGTTCCTGCCGTTCGCCCCGGCCACAACGGCGGCCGGCCACGGTCGGCGCCGGCAGCTCGCCGCGGCGCTCGGCGGCTGGCGGGAGGGGCGCACCGTGCTGCTCGGCGTCATGGTGCTCGCCTTCGCGCTCACCGAGGGCGCCGCCAACGACTGGCTGGCGCTGAGCGTCGTCGACGGCTTCGGTACGTCCGACGCCGTCGGTGCGGTCGGCTTCGGGGTGTTCGTGACCGCGATGACCCTCATGCGGCTGGCGGGGGAGCGGCTGCTCGCCCGGTTCGGCCGGGTGCTCGTGCTGCGGGGCACCACCGTGCTCGCCCTGTGCGGCCTGCTGCTGTTCGGGCTCTCCCCGTGGCTGTGGCTCTCGCTCGCCGGCGCGGTGCTGTGGGGCCTCGGCGCGGCCCTCGGCTTCCCGGTGGGGATGAGCGCCGCCGGCGACGAGCCGCTCAAGGCGGCGATGCGGGTCTCGGTGGTCTCGACCGTCGGGTACACCGCGTTCCTCACCGGACCGCCGCTGCTCGGGCTGCTCGCCGACCACGTGGGGTATCGCCACGCGCTGCTGGCGATCGCCGTCCCGCTCGTCGTCGGCTTCTGCCTCAGCGGCGTGGCACGGCCGGCGGCAGCGCGACCGGCGCGACCGGCGGGCTGACCCAGCGCGGTGCCGGCCGGCGCGCACCCAGGTCGTCGCCGCCCGGTTAGATTGGTCCGGTGAGCACGCCCCCCACCGACGCCCGCGACCCGCGGCCCGCTGCCGCCGTCGACGCCACGACGCTGGCTCAGCTGACCACCCTGCGCGTCGGAGGGCCGACGGCGAGCCTCGTCGAGGCCGAGACCGAGCAGGACCTGATCGACGCCGTCGCGGCGGCCGACGCCGATGGCGCGCCGCTGCTGGTGCTCGGGGGCGGCTCCAACCTGCTCGCCTCGGACGACGCCTTCGACGGCGTCGTCCTGCGGGACCTGCGGCGCGGGATCAGCGGCGGCTCGGAGGGGGCGTGCGCCGGTGCCTCCATCACAGTGCCCGCCGGGCAGCCGTGGGACGAGGTGGTCGCCACCGCGGTGGCCGAGGACTGGACGGGCCTGGAGGCGCTGTCGGGCATCCCCGGCTCGACCGGGGCCACACCCGTGCAGAACGTCGGCGCCTACGGCCAGGAGGTGGCCGAGACGCTGGCCATGGTCCGGCTCTACGACCGGCTGGACCGCCGGGTGCGGACGCTGGCCGTCGGTGAGCTCGGTCTGGGCTATCGCACGAGCATCCTCAAGCGCTCCCGCACGGAGACGACCGACGCTCATGGCCGCCCCTGGGGCCCCACCGGCCGGTACGTCGTGCTGGCGGTGACCTTCCAGCTGCGGCTGGCCTCGCTGTCCGCACCGGTGCGCTACGCCGAGCTGGCGCGGGTGCTCGACGTCGAGCTGGGGACCCGCGTGCCGCAGCGAGAGGTGCGCGAGGCGGTGCTCGGGCTGCGCGGCGGCAAGGGCATGGTGCTCGACGACGCCGACCACGACACGTGGTCGGCCGGGTCGTTCTTCACCAACCCCGTGCTCACCGAGCAGCAGGCTGCCGAGCAGCTGCCCCCGGACGCCCCCCGCTTCCCGGTCGAGGACCACACCAAGATCGGCCAGATCGGGGGCGCCGCGCCGGTAGTGCCCGGCCTGGTGAAGACCTCCGCGGCGTGGCTCATCTCCCAGGCCGGCTTCGAGCGTGGCCACGGCGACCCGCGGCGGGCGTCGCTGTCGACGAAGCACGTGCTGGCGCTGACGAACCGCGGCGCCGCCTCGGCCGCGGACCTGCTGGCGCTGGCCCGCACTGTCCGCGACGGGGTCCGCGACCGGTTCGGGGTCGAGCTCGTCCCCGAACCCGTCCTCGTCGGCCTCGAGCTCTAGCGACCTCGAGCTCGAGCGACGCCGACGCTCAGCCGGTCCGGTCAGCCGGCCCGGCGGCCGGCACAGTCAGCCGGGAGCCGCGAGCCAGGCGTCGATCTCGCCGAGCCACTGGCGCTTCGACCCGTCGCCGGCGAGGCTCGCCCGGACCGAGCCACGCGCCAGCTCCGCCAGGGCGGCGTCGTCGAGCCCGTGCTCGTCACGCGCGATGGCGTACTGGTCGACGAGGCGGTCGACGAACAGCAGCGGGTCGTCGGCGCTGAGCGCGATCTGCGCCCCGGAGTCGACCAGGGCACGCAGCGGCACGTCAGCGGCGGTGGGGTACACCCCGAGCGCGACGTTGCTCGCCGGTGCCACCTCCAACGAGATGCCGGCGTCGACCACCTTCGCGAGCAGGTCGAGGTCCTCCGCGAGCCTGACGCCGTGGCCGAGCCGGGTAGGACCGAGGTGGGCGAGGACGTCACGGACGTGGTCGGGCCCCAGCAGCTCGCCGCCGTGCGGCACGCTCGCCAGGCCGGCGCGGCGGGCGATCGAGAACGCCCCGGCCCAGTCGCTGGTGGTGCCGCGCCGCTCGTCGTTGCTCAGCCCGAACCCGACGACCTCCCCGGGCCCGTCACCGGAGTGCTTGACCGCGAGCCGCGCCAGCGTGCGGGCGTCCAGCGGGTGGCGGGTGCGGGAGCCGGCGACGATGACGCCGACCTCCACGCCGGTGGCACGGCTCGACTCACGCGCCTCGTCGAGGACGATCTCCAGCGCGGGGGTGAGCCCACCGACGAAGGGGGCGTAGGAGGTCGGATCGACCTGGATCTCCAGCCGGCGGGAGCCTTCGGCCGCGTCGTCCTCGGCGGCCTCCCGCACGATGCGGCGCATCGCGGACTCGCCGCGGACGACGGCGCGCGCCGAGTCGTACAGCCGCTGGAACCGGAACCAGCCGCGCTCACTGGCCGGCACCCGCAACGCCACGCCGTCGAGCAGCGCCGGTGGCAGCCGGACCCCGGCCTCGTCGGCGAGGTCGGCGAGCGTGCTCGGGCGCATCGACCCCGTGAAGTGAAGATGCAGATGGGTCTTGGGCAGTGTTGAGAGGTCCCGCACGCCGCGAGTCTGCCATGCCTTCGGCGGTCGGTCGCCGCGCAGACGTGATGGACTGGGGCCATGGACGAGGCGCTGTCGCAGATCGAGCGGGCCGATGTCGGCCTGCTCACCGGCCCGGAGGCGGGTGAGATCCTGCAGGCGGCGCTCGCGGTCGACGGTCACGAGCTGGGGCAGTGGCGGGTGCACACCGTCCACCACCGCCCCGGTGCGGGCGTCACCGTCGGCTACACGGTGCGCGCGGCGCCCGACGGCCCGGAGGACTACCTCTGCGCGACGACGGCGCGGCTCACCGCCGCTGCCGGCGCCGGGCTGGTGCGCCTGGAGAGCGGCTCGACGGTCATCCACGTGTGGCGCCACCCGGCCGACCCGGAGCTGCCGGCGCTCGGCGCCGCGTGCTCCCCGGACCAGCTGGCCGACCGGCTCGGGCTGTCGACGAGGCCGGAGGTGGACCTGCTGGCCTACCGGCCGCTGCGCCGTGCCGTGCTGCGGGTGCGCGGCGAGCAGGTGCCCGACGGCGAGGTGTTCGTCAAGGTGGTGCGGCCGCGGGTGTTCGACGACTTCGTCGCCAGGCACCGGGTCCTCACCGACGCCGGGGTGCCCGCGCCCCGGGTGCTGCACGCCGAGGAGGGCGGGCTCGTCGTCCTCGGGGCGGGGCGCGGCACCTCGCTGGCGAACCTCCTCGCGGCGGGGCTGGACGAGCAGCAGGCCACCCAAGTGCTGGAGAACGTCGTCGCCGCGCTGGACCAGCTGCCGGCGGCGGTGCTCGACCTGCCGCGTCGGCAGGCCTGGTCCGAGCGGGCCGGCCACTACGGGCACGCCGCCAGCGTGGTGCTGCCCGAGCACGGCGAGCGGATCGCCCGGCTCGCTGAGGGAGTCACCGCGGCGCTCGAGGCCACCGACCCTGGGCCGCTGGTGCCCAGCCACGGTGACCTCTACGAGGCGAACCTGCTGATGACCGACCTCGACGTCAGTGCCGTGCTCGACGTCGACGCCGTCGGGCCGGGACGCCGCGTCGACGATCTCGCGTGCCTGCTCGCCCACGTGAGCGTGCTGCCCCACCTGGCACCGTCGACCTACCCCGGGGTGCCGGCGACCCTCGCCACCTGGACCGCGCTGTGCGAGCGGCTCGTCGACCCCGGCGCGCTGCGGGCCCGCGCCGCCGGGGTGGTGCTGTCGCTCGTCGCCGGCGCCAAGCGTGGTGGCGGTGACGGCTGGCGGCGTGACGCCGAGGGACGGCTGGCCGAGGCCGAGCGGTGGCTGCGGGCGGTCGGCAGCTGACCAGCGCAGATGAGAGGCCTCTCATCTGACCCTCCTGGTCGTCTCATCTGCCAGTGATGGCATGAGGGTTGATGCCGGCACGATGCGCGGCACACCGATACTGGAGGACAGATGAACCCGCGACGTACGTGGATCGCCACCGGGGTGCTCGGTGTCATGGGCCTGGCCGGTGCCGGCATGGCAACCGCCGCTCTCTCCCAGCCGCCGTCGGCGCAGGAGCAGCCGGGCGTCATCGTCGAGAGCGCTGCCGCAAGCACGGGGTCGGGTGTCACCACCATCGACTCGGGCGACGGCGAGAGTCCCTCGCCGAGCCCCGCGGCCACCGAGGCACCGGTCCCGCCGACGGCGCCCAGCGCGCCGACGGCGAGCCCGAGCGCCGCCCCGCAGCCCTCGCCGAGCGCCGAGGCGCCGGCGCCGGCGCCGGCACGCACCCAGCAGGCGGCGCCCCGCGCCCAGCAGACGGCCAAGCCCGCACCGAAGCAGTCCGCGAGCACCACCACCCGAGTCTCTGCGCCGAGCCCGGTGAGCGCGCAGACCCCGGTGTCCGCGGACTCACCCGACTCGCCCGACTCGCCGGAGTCCGCCGACTCCGCCGACTGACGATGAGACCGCCCTCATCACCGACTCCTCGCCGTCTCACCTGCAGCGGGTTGACTCAAGGGTATTGACGAGGTCCGCAGGAGCGGGCAGCAGACGAGGGAGAAACTGATGAGCGTTCGTAAGTCGTGGGTCGTGACCGGTGCACTGGGCGTGGCGGCGATCGCTGCCGGCTCGCTGACGTCGGCGATGGCCGGGGACGACAGCACCAGCGGTGGCCCCGGGGTGAACATCGACGCCCACGCGCAGCAGGCGGCCACGGAGAGCGAGCGCACCGCTGCCAGCGCCACGCCGACCGCCGATGCCCGGGCAACTGACCCCGCCTCGATCAGTGCGGGATCGTCGGTCACCGCGCAGACGGCGATGTCGGCGAAGAGTGCGATCTCGGCGAAGACGGCGGTCTCGCCCAACACCCCCAACAGCCCGGCCAGCGCGCAGAGCCCGCAGAGCCCGAACAGCCCGAACAGCCCCGCGAGCCCGGCCTCGCCGGCCAGCCCGAACACCCCCGACAGCCCCGCCTCGCCGGCCAGCCCGCCGAGCCCGCCGTCGCCGGCCAGCCCGAACACCCCTGACAGCCCCAACACGCCGAACAGCCCGAACAGCCCGGCCTCCGCCGACTCGGCGGACTGACCGGCAGAGCCCGCGGCACCGGGCGCTTTCGAGCATGACGCGACGACCGGCACGTGGACACACCGCGTGCCGGTCGTCGCGTCGTGCCGCACCGGGGCGCGAGGGCGGTGCTGCGTCAGCGGGTGGTGTCGACCAGCCGGTAGCCCATGCCGCGGACCGTGACGATCCGTTCGGCGCCGATCTTTTTGCGCAGGTAGCGCACGTAGACGTCGACGACGTTCGAGCCGGGGTCGAAGTCGTAGCCCCACACCCGGTCGAGCAGCTGTTCGCGGCTGAGGACCTGCCCGGGGTGGGCCAGGAAGGTCTCCGCCAGCCCGAACTCCCGGGACGAGAGCTCGACCTCGACGCCGGCGACGGTGGCGTGGCGGGTGCGCAGGTCGAGGCTGAGGTCGCCGTGCGAGAGCACCGTGGTGGCGGTGCCGCTGCTCTCCACGCGCAGCCGCAGCCGGATGCGGGCGAGCAGCTCCTCGAAGCGGAACGGTTTGGGCATGTAGTCGTCGGCGCCGCCCTCGAGGCCGGCGACGGTGTCGTCGACCGAGCTGCGGGCGGTGAGGATGATGACCGGCATGGTGGACCCGATCTCCCGGAGCCGGCGCAGTACCGAGAAGCCGTCGATGTCGGGCAAGCCGATGTCGAGCACGAGCAGCTGGAAGTCGCCGCCCTGGGCGAGGACCAGTGCCTCGCGCCCGGTGGTCACCGCGGTGGACGCGTAGCCGGCGGCTCGCAGCCCCTTGGTGATGAACGAGGAGATGCCGATCTCGTCCTCGGCGATAAGAATTTGCGACATGCCTAGGGGGCTCCCTCGTCGGTTCGGTGGGCGCCACGGGCGGCGCCGGTGTGCGGGGCGGAGCCGGCGTCGACGGCAGGCGTGGTCCCGGCGATCTCGAGGTTATCGTCGTCGACGACGATCTCGTCGTCGGGGGACTCGTCCAGCTCGGCGTCGCTGGCCGGCAGCCACAGCGTGAACCGCGCGCCGAGCCCCGGCGCGGAGTCGACCCGGACCTGCCCGCCGTGGCTCTCGGTGATGGCGGCCACGATGGACAGCCCGAGGCCGGAGCCCTCGATCTGCGACCCGGACGCCGTGGTGCCGCGGGTGAACCGCTCGAAGATGGTTGCCTGCTCGTCGACCGGGATCCCGGTGCCCTCGTCACGGACCCACAGGGCGAGCGTGCCGTCCTCGATCCGGGAGCCGATGGTGACGGTTGAGCCGGCCGGGGAGAACTTCACTGCGTTGGCGGCGAGCTGGAGCATCGCCTGGGTGATGCGCTGCGGGTCGAGGTTCGCGGTGGCCTCCACCCGCTCGTTGATCCGCCAGCGCCGCGGCCCGAGCCGGCGGGCCTGGTCGAGCACGTTGTCGAGGAGGGTCCCCACCTCGGTGCGCACCGGCTGCACGAAGCCGGGGGCATCGGCCTTGGCGAGCATGACGAGGTCGTCGGCGAGCCGGTGCATCCGGTCCAGCTCGCTCAGCGTCAGCTCCCGGGTGGCGGCCGCGTCCTGCGGGTCGCTGGGGTCCATCAGCTCGAGGTGGCCGCGGACGATGGTGATGGGGGTGCGCAGCTCGTGGCCGGCGTCGTCCAGCAGCCGGCGCTGGGAGCTGAAGGAGATCTCCAGCCGGGTGAGCATGTCGTTGAAGGTGCGCGCGAGGTCGGAGATGTCGTCGTCGCCGTCGGCCGGGATCCGGCGCGACAGGTCCGAGTCGGTGATCTGCTCGGCGGTCTCCCGCAGCGCGCGCAGCGGCCGCAGCAACCGGCCGGCGATCACCCACCCGACGACGGCCAGCACCAGCAGCGCACCGCCGGCGACGATGCCGTAGGTGACGAAGGTGCTGGTCAGCGCGCCCTGCTCCAGGCCGCGGTCGTGAGCAACGACGAGCGCGCCCGGGGGCGTGTCGCCCACCTGCACGGGGATGGCGGCGTACCGGTACTCCGCCACCGGCGTGGTGACCGACTTGAGCCAGCTCCGGTCCTGTTGCCAGGTACCGGCTACCTCGGCGACGAACTCAGGGTCGTCGGCGAGCGGCAGGCCGATATCCGCCGTCTCGAAGCGCAGGTGATCGCCGACGAAGGCGATCATGCCCTCGGTGGTGCCAGGGGCCTTGCGGCTCATCATCGTGTGGAGCAGCCGGTCGGCATCGACGAACGGCTCGCCAGTCTCGGGGTCGATACCGGTCGTCGCGAGCGTGTTGAGCTCGGCGATGGTCTGCCGCAGCTCGACGTCGATCGAGTTGTCCACCCGTTCCCGCTGGAAGTACCAGGCGGTGCCGCCGGAGGCGATCAGCGCCAGCGCCGTCATGACGAGCACGGCCGCGAGGATGCGGTCGCGGACCGTCAGTCGAAAGCGTCGCCGTGTACTCACGCCAACCAGTATCGACGCCGATCATGACAGCAGCATGAGAACGCGGACGACGACGGCGCCCGGGTGGCGCCGTCGTCGTCCGCGTTTGGTCGTGACCTCAGCCGAGGAGGCGCTGGATCCGGCCGAGCCCCTCGACGAGGTCGTCCATGCCCAGCGCGTAGCTCAGTCGCAGGTAGCCGCTGGGGCCGAAGGCCTCACCGGGCACCACCGCGACCTCCGCCTCCTCGAGGATGAGTGCCGCCAGCTCGGCCGACGTCGTCGGCGTCCGGCCGGCGAAGGTCCGGCCGAGCAGACCCTCGACGTTCGGGTAGGCGTAGAACGCCCCCCGCGGGGTCGGGACGCTGACGCCGTCGATCTCCCGCAGCATCGCGACCATGGTCTGCCGGCGCTCGTCGAAGGCGGCGCGCATGGTGTCCACCGCGGAGAGGTCACCGGCGACCGCGGCGAGCGCCGCCCGCTGGGAGACGTTCGCGACGTTCGAGGTCAGGTGGGACTGCAGGTTGGTGGCGGCCTTGATGACGTCGGCGGGGCCGATCATCCAGCCGACCCGCCAGCCGGTCATCGCATAGGTCTTGGCCACGCCGTTGAGCACGATCGAGGTGTCGACGAGCTCGGGCACGACGCGCTGGATCGGGGTGAACACGGCGTCGTCGTAGACGAGGTGCTCGTAGATCTCGTCGGTGATGACCCAGATGCCGTGCTCCAGCGCCCAACGGCCGATCGCCTCGGTCTGCTCGGCGGAGTAGACGGCGCCGGTGGGGTTGGACGGCGAGCAGAACAGCAGCACCTTGGTCCGCGGCGTGCGGGCCGCCTCGAGCTGCTCGACCGTCACGAGGTAGTCCTGGTCGCTGCCGGCGAACACCTCGACGGCGGAGCCGCCGGCCAGCGCGATGGCCTCGGGGTAGGTGGTCCAGTACGGGGCGGGCAGCAGCACCTCGTCGCCGGGGTCGATGATCGCCGCGAACGCCTGGTAGACGGCCTGCTTGCCGCCGTTGGTCACGAGCACCGCGTTCGGGTCGACGGCGTAGCCGGAGTCACGCAGCGTCTTGGCAGCGATGGCCTCGCGCAGCACCGGCAGCCCCTTGGCGGGGGAGTAGCGGTGGTTGACGGGGTCGGCGGCCGCGGCGATGGCGGCGTCGACGATGTATCCCGGCGTCGGGAAGTCGGGCTCGCCGGCGCCGAAGCCGATGACCGGGCGGCCGGCAGCCTTGAGGGCCTTGGCCTTCGCGTCCACCGCCAGCGTCGCCGACTCGGAGATCGCAGCCAGCCGGGCAGAGACCCGGGTCGCGGAGGGATTGGGGCGGGGAGTCGTTGATTCGCTCACAGGGCCTATGGTGTCACGGTGCACCGTGGCCGAACAGCGACGGTGCACCCGTGTGGACCGCCACAGGCCGCCGAGTTCGACCCAGCGCGCGCTGAGGCGTACACTCGACGACTGGTGGTTGACATCCGCCAGGCTCGACCGTGCTCTCCCGCTCATCCAGGGGTGGCGCACGTGGGCCAGGCGGGCAAGATCCCCGAAGGGCAGTGGCGCAATTGGTAGCGCACCGGTCTCCAAAACCGGCGGTTGTGGGTTCGAGTCCCTCCTGCCCTGCAGAACGGCGTCGAATCTCGACGCCCGTGATCACCCGAGAGCAGTGAGGAAAACCTAGTGAGCGAGTCCGCGAGCGCGACATCGGGCAGCCCCGAGCGCGCAGGCCGGTCGGCCAAGTCCGGCGGGACCAAGAAGCGTGGCCTCTTCGCGAGGATCGTGCTGTTCGTCAAGCAGGTGATCGGCGAGCTGAAGAAGGTCGTTCGCCCGACCCGCTCCGAGCTGTTCACGTTCTTTGTCGTGGTCATTGTGTTCGTGCTCGCGATCATGGCCTATGTCGGGGTCATCGACCTCGGCATCAAGGCGCTCGTGGACCTCGTCTTCGGCGCCTGAGCCCTCGCACGCACTGAACACTGAATTACGACCCAGAAAGTTGGTGACCCGTGGCTGAGGAGACTGACCAGCCCACGGTCTCGGAAGAGGCCATCGAGCAGACCGATGAGACGCAGGCGGCCGAGCAGGCCGCCGCCGAGGCTGCCGAGGTCGAGCAGACCGACGAGGTCGAGGTCGAGGAGACCGTCGAGGAGCCCGTCGACCCGGAGGAGGAGTTCCGGCGCGAGCTGCGGGTCCTGCCGGGCGAGTGGTACGTCATCCACTCCTACGCGGGCTACGAGAAGCGTGTGAAGGCCAACCTGGAGAACCGCATCCAGAGCCTGAACATGGAGGACTACATCTACGGCGTCGAGGTCCCGATGGAGGACGTCGTCGAGATCAAGAACGCTCAGCGCAAGGTCGTCAACCGGGTCCGTATCCCGGGCTACGTGCTCGTGCGGATGGACCTGACCGACGAGTCGTGGGGCGCCGTGCGCCACACCCCCGGGGTCACCGGGTTCGTCGGCCACACCCACTCCCCGGTGCCGCTGACGGAGGACGAGGTCTTCTCGATGCTCGCGCCGACGCTCGCCGTCAAGGAGACTCCCGGGTCCGAGAGCCGCGGTGGCGCCGCACCGGCCACGCCGATCGAGGTCGAGTTCACCGTGGGCGAGTCGGTCACCGTCACCGACGGCCCGTTCGAGACGCTGCCGGCGACCATCTCCGAGATCACCCCCGAGTCGCAGAAGCTCCAGGTGCTCGTGTCGATCTTCGGCCGGGAGACCCCGGTCGAGCTGTCGTTCTCGCAGGTCGCCAAGATCTGAGGAACGCACCACCGGCGCACGCCATCGCTGCGCCGGCCCGTTAGTCGGGTGCCGGCGGTCACCGGTGCCCAGGAACCGAAGGACCCGATATGCCCCCCAAGAAGAAGGTCGCAGGCCTGATCAAGCTCCAGATCCAGGCCGGTGCCGCGACCCCCGCGCCGCCGATCGGCCCCGCGCTCGGTCAGCACGGCGTCAACATCATGGAGTTCTGCAAGGCGTACAACGCCGCGACCGAGTCGCAGCGCGGCAACGTCGTGCCGGTGGAGATCACGGTCTACGAGGACCGCTCCTTCACCTTCATCACCAAGACCCCGCCCGCCGCTGAGCTGATCAAGAAGGCCGCCGGCGTCGCCAAGGGGTCCGGCACCCCGCACACCGACAAGGTCGCGTCGCTCACCGGGGCTCAGGTCCGCGAGATCGCCGAGTCCAAGATGGTCGACCTCAACGCCAACGATGTCGACGCCGCGGCGAAGATCATCGCCGGCACCGCCCGCTCGATGGGCATCACGGTCTCTGACTGACCCCGGGCGCCACCCGGCGTCCACCCGTTCCCGGCACCCAGGTGCCAGTGGCAGGGTCCGCGCGGACCCGCAGACCACAACTGCTCTACTCGAGGAGAAGCAGCATGACCACGCGTAGCAAGAACTACAACAAGGCCGACGAGCAGATCGACCGCTCGGAGGTTTACGCCCCGCTCGCCGCGGTGCAGCTGGCCAAGTCCGGCGCGTCGACCAAGTTCGACTCGACCGTCGAGGTCGCGTTCCGGCTCGGCGTCGACCCCCGCAAGGCCGACCAGATGGTGCGCGGCACCGTCAGCCTGCCGCACGGCACCGGCAAGACCGCCCGTGTGCTCGTCTTCGCCACTGGTGACCGGGCCGCCCAGGCCGAGGCCGCTGGCGCCGACGAGGTCGGTGGCGACGAGCTCATCGAGAAGGTCGCCGCGGGCTACACCGACTTCGATGCCGCTGTCGCCACGCCGGACCTCATGGGCAAGGTCGGCCGCCTCGGCCGCGTGCTCGGTCCCCGTGGCCTCATGCCGAACCCGAAGACCGGCACCGTGACCATGGATGTCGCGAAGGCCGTCTCGGAGATCAAGGGCGGGCGGATCGAGTTTCGCGTCGACAAGAACTCCAACCTGCACTTCATCATCGGCAAGGTCTCGTTCACCGACGAGCAGCTGGTCGAGAACTACGCCGCCGCGCTGGACGAGGTGCTGCGGCTCAAGCCGGCCTCTTCCAAGGGGCGCTACATCTCCAAGGCCACCATGGCCACGACGATGGGCCCGGGCGTCCCGCTGGACGCCTCGTTGACCCGGAACTTCCTCGGCGAGAGCTGAGCCCCGCGGCCCAGCCGCAACCCACGTCCTGATCGCCCCCGGCCACCACGGCCGGGGGCGATCGGCATCTCCCGGCGGAGTGAGCCTCGGCACAGAGCGGCCGGAGCGGCCCTGCGGGTTTGGTGCTGGGCCACGTCACCCGCTATCCTGGCTGCTGCCCAAGACCGCAGGTCGCCCGTCGCCATGACGGGGCCAAGTCCGCGAACAGCGGAGCCAGCGCAGGTGAGTGACGAGTTCTCGATCTGATCGTGAGCCCCGTGCTTCCTGCGCGGGGCTCTTTTTGTTGCTCACGGCGGAGGAATCGACCGGCGGCACGATCGGAAGGAGGGCCATGGCGAGGCCTGACAAGGTGGCAACGGTCGCCGAGCTCACGAAGCAGCTTCGTGAGTCGAGCGCCGTCATGCTCACCGAGTACCGCGGGCTCAGCGTCGGTCAGCTCAAGGAGCTGCGACGCTCGCTCGCTGCGAACGCCAGCTATGCCGTGGTGAAGAACACGCTGACCACCATCGCGGCCAGGGAGGCGGGCCTCGACATCGAGGATCAGCTCTCCGGCCCGACGGCGATCGCCTTCGTGACGGGTGAACCGTCCGAGGCGGCCAAGGGTCTTCGCGACTTCGCCAAGGCCAACCCGCAGCTCATCATCAAGGGCGGTGTCCTCGAGGGGGCCACGCTCTCGGCCTCGGACGTCGGCAAGCTCGCCGACATCGAGAGCCGCGAGGTGCTGCTGGGCAAGGCTGCTGGCGCGTTCAAGGCAGCGCTGTTCCAGGCTGCGTACATGTTCACCGCGCCGGCCACCCAGGCTGCGCGCACCATCGAGGCCCTGCGCGAGAAGCAGGCCGCCGACGCCTGAGGCGCCGGAACGGATCCCCACCCCCTGCTCTCTGCGTAGGTAACGCAGGGCAGACCAACGTAGGAAGGAACGCCACCATGGCGAAGCTCACCACCGCCGAGCTGATCGAGGCTTTCAAGGAGCTCACCCTCATCGAGCTCTCCGAGTTCGTGAAGGAGTTCGAGGAGACCTTCGAGGTCACCGCCGCCGCTCCGGTCGCCGCTGCTGCACCGGCTGCTGCCGGTGGCGGCGCCGCTGAGGCCGAGGAGGAGAAGTCGGAGTTCGACGTCGTCCTCGCGGCCATCGGTGACAAGAAGATCCAGGTCATCAAGGAGGTCCGTGCGCTCACCAGCCTGGGCCTCAAGGAGGCCAAGGACCTCGTTGACTCGGCCCCCAAGGCCGTGCTCGAGGGTGTCGACAAGGACGCGGCCGACAAGGCCAAGGAGGCCCTCGAGGGCGCCGGCGCCACCGTCGAGATCAAGTAGTACCGCCCACTGCGGCAACGGCGGCACTGCCCGCTCACTCGGCCCGGACGCTCCTCGGAGCGTCCGGGGCGAGCTGTGNGCGTCGCCGGTGCGGCCGCGCCGGCGCCACGTGCGCGAGATCCGCGCCACACCACCGGATCGGGCCCTCGTGGCGGCTGCGCCGGTGAAGCACGCCGAAGACGTTGGTGGCGCCTGCTTCCACCGCCCGCCGTCTATGACGTATGGTGGGCCGCGAGCCGCCCGCCACAGCGCGTGCGGTGGTTGCCCACGCGACGGTGCGTTGGACTTGTCCCAGGCGCCTGTGTATGCTCATTCTTTGCGCTGACTCCTGCCTGCCCGACGCCAGATCACCCGCCTGCCTGCGTGGGTGCCCCACCGGCGTCGCGTCTCGTACCGGAAGCGCAGTGTGCAACCCATTCGCAGGGAAGGACCCCCTTTGGCTGCCTCGCGCACCCCGCTAGTTCCCACCGCTGAAGACATCGCCACCCGGATCGCGTCACGCCGGGTCTCGTTCGCCAAGATCCATGAGCCGCTCCAGGCCCCGGACCTGCTCGGTCTGCAGACCGACAACTTCGACTGGCTGCTCGGCAACCCCAAGTGGCGCGAGCGCGTCGCAGCTGCCGTGGAGGCCGGCGACACGAACGTGCCGCAGGTCTCCGGCCTCGAGGAGATCTTCGCCGAGATCTCGCCCATCGAGGACTTCGGCCAGTCGATGTCGCTCTCCTTCAAGGACCACCGCTTCGAGCCGCCGAAGTACACGGCCGAGGAGTGCAAGGAGAAGGACTTCACCTACGCGGCGCCGCTGTTCGTCACCGCGGAGTTCATCAACTACGAGACCGGCGAGATCAAGTCGCAGACGGTCTTCATGGGTGACTTCCCGCTGATGACCGAGCGCGGCACGTTCATCGTCAACGGCACCGAGCGCGTCGTCGTCTCCCAGCTGGTGCGCTCCCCGGGCGTCTACTTCGAGCAGACGCCGGACAAGACCTCCGACAAGGACGTCTTCACCACGAAGATCATCCCGTCGCGCGGCGCCTGGCTCGAGTTCGAGATCGACAAGCGCGACGCCGTCGGCATCCGTATCGACCGCAAGCGCAAGCAGTCGATCACTGTCTTCCTGCGCGCGCTGGGGATGACCGAGTCGGAGATCCGCGAGGAGTACGCGGACTACCCGGTGCTGCTCGAGACCCTCGAGAAGGACACCGTCACCACGCAGGACGAGGCGCTGCTCGACATCTACCGCAAGGTGCGCCCGGGCGAGCCGCCGACGGTCGAGGCCGGTCGTAACCTCCTCGACAACTACTACTTCAACGCCAAGCGGTACGACCTCGCGAAGGTCGGTCGCTACAAGATCAACAAGAAGCTCGGCACCACGGGTGACCTGAGCGACTCGGTGCTCGGCGTCGACGACATCAAGGCCGCGGTCCGCTACATCCTCGCGCTCCACAAGGGCGAGACGGAGTACACCTTCGAGCGTGACGGCGAGCAGGTCACCGTGCGCGTCGAGGTCGACGACATCGACCACTTCGGCAACCGCCGCATCCGTGCGGTCGGCGAGCTCATCCAGAACCAGGTCCGTACCGGCCTGTCCCGGATGGAGCGGGTCGTGCGCGAGCGGATGACCACGCAGGACGTCGAGGCGATCACGCCGCAGACGCTGATCAACATCCGCCCGGTCGTCGCCTCCATCAAGGAGTTCTTCGGCACCTCCCAGCTGTCGCAGTTCATGGACCAGAACAACCCGCTGGCCGGACTGACGCACAAGCGCCGCCTCTCGGCCCTCGGCCCGGGCGGGCTCTCCCGTGACCGGGCGAGCATGGAGGTCCGCGACGTCCACCCGTCGCACTACGGCCGGATGTGCCCGATCGAGACCCCTGAGGGCCCGAACATCGGCCTCATCGGCTCGCTCGCCACCTTCGCGCGGATCAACCCGTTCGGCTTCATCGAGACCCCCTACCGTCGCGTCGTCGACGGCCAGGTGACCGACGAGGTCGACTACCTCACCGCTGACGACGAGGACCGCCACACCATCGCCCAGGCGAACGCCAAGCTGGCCGATGACGGCAGCTTCGCCGAGACCACGGTGCTCGTCCGCACCCGCGGCGGCGGCGGCGAGGTCGCGCAGGTCGCGCACGAGGACATCGACTACATGGACGTCTCGGCCCGGCAGATGGTCTCCGTCGCCACCGCGATGATCCCGTTCCTCGAGCACGACGACGCCAACCGTGCGCTCATGGGCGCCAACATGCAGCGCCAGGCGGTCCCGCTGGTGCGCAGCGAGGCCCCGCTCGTGGGCACCGGGATGGAGCGGCGCGCTGCCGTCGACGCCGGCGACGTCATCACGGCCGACAAGGCCGGTGTCGTCTCCGAGGTCTCGGCCGACGCCATCCACGTCGTGGCCGACGACGGCTCGAACCAGCTCTACCGCGTCGCGAAGTTCCGCCGCTCCAACCAGGGCACCGCCTACAACCAGCGCGTGCTGGTCGACGAGGGCGATCGCGTCGAGATCGGCTCTGCACTGGCTGACGGTCCGGCGACCGACGAGGGCGAGCTCGCGCTCGGCAAGAACCTGCTCGTCGCGTTCATGTCGTGGGAGGGCTACAACTACGAGGACGCGATGATCCTGTCGCAGCGCCTCGTGGCCGACGACGTCCTCACCTCGATCCACGTCGAGGAGCACGAGGTCGACGCCCGCGACACCAAGCTGGGCGCCGAGGAGATCACCCGGGACATCCCGAACGTCTCCGAAGAGGTCCTCGCGGACCTCGACGAGCGCGGCATCATCCGGATCGGCGCCGAGGTCACTGCCGGCGACATCCTCGTGGGCAAGGTCACTCCGAAGGGGGAGACCGAGCTCACCAGCGAGGAGCGCCTGCTGCGTGCGATCTTCGGTGAGAAGGCCCGTGAGGTGCGCGACACCTCGCTCAAGGTTCCTCACGGTGAGTCGGGCACGGTCATCGGCGTGCAGGAGTTCAACGCCGACGAGGACGACGAGCTGCCCGCCGGCGTCAACCAGATGGTTCGGGTGTACATCGCCCAGCGACGCAAGATCACCGACGGTGACAAGCTCGCCGGCCGTCACGGCAACAAGGGCGTCATCGCCAAGATCCTGCCGGTCGAGGACATGCCGTTCCTCGAGGACGGCACTGCGGTCGACATCATTCTCAACCCGCTGGGCGTGCCCGGCCGGATGAACGTCGGTCAGGTGCTCGAGACCCACCTCGGTTGGGTCGCCAAGCAGGGCTGGGACGCCACCGAGGCCGTGTCGGGTCCGGGGGAGTGGACCGACAACCTGCCCGAGGGTTCCCTCAAGGGAGAGCCGGGCACACCGGTCGCCACGCCGGTCTTCGACGGCATCCACGAGCAGGAGCTCACCGGGCTGCTGGGGACCACCATCCCCAACCGCGACGGCGAGCGGATGGTCGGCACCGACGGCAAGGCGCGCCTGTTCGACGGCCGCTCCGGCGAGCCGTTCCCCGAGGACGTCGCGGTCGGCTACATGTACATCCTCAAGCTCCACCACCTCGTGGACGACAAGATCCACGCGCGCTCCACCGGCCCGTACTCGATGATCACCCAGCAGCCGCTGGGTGGTAAGGCACAGTTCGGTGGCCAGCGCTTCGGTGAGATGGAGGTGTGGGCCCTGGAGGCCTACGGCGCCGCGTACGCGCTGCAGGAGCTGCTGACCATCAAGTCGGACGACATCCCCGGGCGCGTGAAGGTCTACGAGGCCATCGTCAAGGGCGAGAACATCCCCGAGCCCGGCATCCCCGAGTCCTTCAAGGTGCTCATCAAGGAGATGCAGTCGCTGTGCCTGAACGTCGAGGCGCTCGACGCGGAGGGCAACGCCATCGAGCTGCGCGACGCCGACGAGGAGGTCTACCGAGCTGCTGACGAGCTCGGCATCGACCTCTCCCGCCGTCCTGACGCGAGCAGCGTCGACGACATCTAGCGGCCGCGGCTGCCGTGGCCCCGGCCACGGCAGCCCCGCCGGCCCCATGTTTGGATTCCACACGGTGACACACCGAAGGAAGTAGGAAACCTTGCTCGACGTCAATGTCTTCGACCAGCTCCACATCGGACTGGCCACGGCATCAGAGATCCGTGGCTGGTCGCACGGTGAGGTCAAGAAGCCCGAGACGATCAACTACCGCACGCTCAAGCCTGAGAAGGACGGCCTGTTCTGCGAGCGGATCTTCGGCCCCACCCGGGACTGGGAGTGCAACTGCGGCAAGTACAAGCGCGTGCGCTACAAGGGCATCATCTGTGAGCGCTGTGGTGTCGAGGTCACCCGCTCCAAGGTGCGTCGCGAGCGGATGGGCCACATCGAGCTCGCCGCTCCCGTCACCCACATCTGGTACTTCAAGGGCGTCCCGTCACGCCTCGGCTACCTCCTCGACCTGGCGCCGAAGGACCTCGAGAAGGTCATCTACTTCGCCGCCTACATGATCACCGAGGTCGACGACGACGGCCGCCACGAGGACCTCAACAGCCTCCAGAACGAGATGGACCTCGAGAAGTCCGACGTCGAGCGCAAGCGCGACACTGACATCGAGGGCCGCGCGCAGCGCCTCGAGGCCGACCTCGCCGAGCTCGAGGCCGCCGGCTCAAAGGCCGACGCCCGCGACAAGGTCCGCAAGTCTGCTGAGCGCGAGATGGCGCAGCTGCGCCGTCGTGCTGACCAGGAGCTCGAGCGCCTCGCGGCGGTCTGGGACCGGTTCAAGAACCTCAAGGTCGGTGACCTCGAGGGCGACGAGCTGCTGTACCGCGAGCTGCAGGCCCGCTACGGCATCTACTTCAAGGGCTTCATGGGTGCCGAGGCGATCCAGCGTCGTCTGGAGACCTTCGACCTGCAGGCCGAGGCCGACTCGCTGCGCGAGACCATCGCCACCGGCACCGGTCAGCGCAAGACCCGCGCCCTCAAGCGGCTCAAGGTCGTCAACGCGTTCCTCACCACGGACAACTCGCCGCTCGGCATGGTCCTGGACGCCGTCCCGGTCATCCCGCCGGACCTGCGCCCGATGGTGCAGCTCGACGGTGGCCGGTTCGCCACCTCGGACCTCAACGACCTTTACCGCCGGGTGATCAACCGGAACAACCGCCTCAAGCGGCTGCTCGACCTCGGTGCGCCGGAGATCATCGTCAACAACGAGAAGCGGATGCTCCAGGAGGCCGTGGACTCGCTGTTCGACAACGGCCGCCGTGGCCGTCCGGTCACCGGACCGGGCAACCGGGCGCTGAAGTCGATCTCCGACATGCTCAAGGGCAAGCAGGGCCGGTTCCGGCAGAACCTGCTCGGCAAGCGTGTCGACTACTCCGGCCGAAGCGTCATCGTCGTCGGCCCGCAGCTCAAGCTGCACCAGTGCGGGCTGCCCAAGCCGATGGCCCTGGAGCTGTTCAAGCCCTTCGTGATGAAGCGCCTCGTCGACCTCAACCACGCCCAGAACATCCGGGCCGCCAAGCGCATGGTCGAGCGCTCCCGCACCCAGGTGTGGGACGTGCTCGAGGAGGTCATCACCGAGCACCCCGTGCTGCTCAACCGTGCACCCACGCTGCACCGCCTGGGCATCCAGGCCTTCGAGCCGCAGCTGGTCGAGGGCAAGGCCATCCAGCTCCACCCGCTCGTCTGCGGCGCGTTCAACGCCGACTTCGACGGTGACCAGATGGCCGTGCACCTGCCGCTGAGCGTCGAGGCGCAGGCCGAGGCCCGCATCCTCATGCTCTCGAGCAACAACATCCTCAAGCCGTCGGACGGCCGACCGGTGACCATGCCTACCCAGGACATGATCATCGGGCTGTATCACCTCACCGGTGAGCGGTCTGAGACGAAGGGTGCTGGTCGCTGGTTCTCCTCGCCCGCCGAGGCGCTCATGGCGTTTGACGCCGGTGCGCTGGACCTGGACGCGAGCGTCCACATCCGCTTCGAGCAGATCGTGCCGCCGCTGGGCCATGCTCTGCCGGAAGGCTGGGAGCCCGGTCAGCCGCTGGTGCTCGAGACGTCGCTGGGTCGCGCGTTGTTCAACGACGCGCTGCCGATCGACTACCCGTTCATCAACGAGGTCGTCGGCAAGCGTGAGCTGTCCCGGATCGTCAACGACCTCGCCGAGCGTTATCCCAAGGTCGAGGTCGCCGCGAGCCTGGACGCGCTCAAGGAGGCCGGTTTCTACTGGGCCACCCGCTCGGGCGTGACGATCGCGATCTCCGACGTCGTGACGCCGGACGAGAAGGCCGCGATCCTCGAGGGCTACGAGGTCAAGGCCGAGAAGGTCCAGCGCGAGTACGACCTCGGTCGTCGTAGCGAGGACGAGCGCCGCTCGGAGCTCATCGACATCTGGACCCAGGCGACCAACGAGGTCGACGAGGTCATGCGGGAGAACTTCCCGAAGGACAACAACATCCTGCGGATGGTCATGTCCGGTGCCCGTGGTAACTGGCACCAGGTGCGTCAGATCGCTGGTATGCGTGGCCTGGTGGCCGACCCCAAGGGCCAGATCATCCCGCGGCCGATCAAGTCGAACTACCGCGAGGGGCTGTCTGTCCTCGAGTACTTCATCGCCACCCACGGTGCTCGTAAGGGACTGGCGGACACCGCGCTGCGGACCGCTGACTCCGGGTACCTCACGCGTCGTCTCGTGGACGTCTCGCAGGACGTCATCGTCCGTGAGGACGACTGCGGCACGTCGCTGGGCCTGACCATGGCCATCGCTGAGCCCGACTCGACCGGGGCGCTGCAGCGGCTCGACACCGTCGAGACGAGCACCTACGCCCGCACCCTGGCGCAGGACGTCGCAGACGCGGACGGCACCGTCGTCGCCGAGGCGGGTGCGGACGTCGGTGACGTGCTCATCGCCAAGCTCATCGGCGCCGGCGTCACCCAGCTCAAGGTGCGCTCCGTGCTCACCTGCGAGTCCCGCGTCGGCACCTGTGCCCGCTGCTACGGCCGCTCGCTGGCCACCGGCAAGCTCGTCGACATCGGTGAGGCCGTCGGCATCGTCGCGGCGCAGTCGATCGGTGAGCCCGGCACGCAGCTGACCATGCGTACCTTCCACACCGGTGGTGCCGCCTCCGCGGAGGACATCACGCAGGGTCTGCCGCGTGTCCAGGAGCTGTTCGAGGCCCGTACCCCCAAGGGGGAGGCGCCGATCAGCGAGGCTGCCGGCCGCGTGAAGGTCGATGACAGCGAGCGCACGCGCAAGCTCGTCGTTACCCGCGACGACGGCGGGGAGGACCTGTCCTACCCCGTCTCCAAGCGGGTGCGGCTGCTGGTCGAGGACGGCGAGCACGTCGCCGTCGGGCGCCAGCTCGTCGCCGGTGCGGTCGACCCCAAGAAGGTGCTGCGGATCCAGGGCCCCCGCGCGGTGCAGAAGCACCTCGTGGACCAGGTCCAGGAGGTCTACCGCTCGCAGGGCGTGGACATCCACGACAAGCACATCGAGGTCATCGTCCGGCAGATGCTTCGCCGCGTGACGGTGCTCGACTCCGGTGACTCTCGGCTGCTGCCGGGTGAGCTGAGCGAGCGTGGCCGTTTCGAGGACGAGAACCGGCGCACCGTGGCCGAGGGCGGCATCCCCGCCTCCGGTCGTCCCGAGCTCATGGGTATCACCAAGGCGTCGCTCGCCACCGACTCGTGGCTCTCGGCCGCCTCCTTCCAGGAGACGACCAAGGTGCTGACCGAGGCGGCGATGAGCGGACGGCGTGACCCGCTGCTCGGCCTCAAGGAGAACGTCATCCTCGGTAAGCTCATCCCCGCCGGCACCGGGCTGCCCCGGTACGGCAACGTGGATGTCGAGCCGACGGACGAGGCGAAGGCTCAGGCCTTCTCCCGGCTCGGCTACAGCGAGCTCGACTTCGCCCCCGCAGGCTCGGACCCGCTCATGCTCGAGGAGCTGGACTTCGGTCCGGACTCCTTCGGCGTGGACTTCCGGGGCGCGTGACACCGGGTGGTGCGGCGGTACCCAGTGCGGTGCCGCCGCACCACGTCCGGCGTCGGCAACGTGACAGACGTCAAGTTGCCACGCTTTGACGTGAGAAACCGCGGCAGAGTACTCTGGTCGGCGGTGCCCGTGACATCGGGCCCTCGCGCGTGCTTCGGCACGGTCCGCTCCAACCAGCGAGAATCGGTTGGCACGGTGCCGATCCGAAGGGGTCAGTTGCCGCCCGCCGGCGACCGTGGCCCTTCCGGGTCTCGGCTGCAGGACGGATCGGGAGCGACACTCCCGAGCGCGGGGGCAAGGGGAAACAGGCTCGGTGCCCCGAGATGGACACCGGAGCCGGCCCCGCCGGTCAGCCGGACAGAACAACCACGAAGAACACTCGAGACGGAGATGTAGTGCCCACGATTCAGCAGCTGGTCCGCAAGGGCCGCAGCGTCAAGACCGCGGCGTCGAAGACGCCTGCCCTCAAGGGCAGCCCGCAGCGGCGCGGGGTGTGCACCCGCGTCTACACGACGACCCCGAAGAAGCCGAACTCGGCCCTGCGGAAGGTCGCCCGTGTCCGCCTCTCCAGTGGTATCGAGGTCACGGCCTACATCCCCGGTGTGGGTCACAACCTCCAGGAGCACTCCATCGTGCTCGTCCGCGGCGGTCGTGTGAAGGACCTGCCCGGCGTGCGCTACAAGATCGTTCGTGGCGCGCTCGACACCCAGGGTGTGCGTGGTCGCCAGCAGGCTCGGAGCCTTTACGGCGCCAAGAAGGAGAAGAAGTAATGCCTCGCAAGGGACCTATCGCCCCTCGGCCGCTGGTCGTCGACCCCGTTTACGGGTCGCCCGTGGTCACCCAGCTCGTCAACCGCATCCTGCGGGACGGCAAGAAGTCGACCGCCGAGCGGATCGTCTACGACGCCCTCGAGGGTGTCCGGGAGAAGACCGACAGCGACCCCGCCGTCGTCCTCAAGCGCGCGCTGGAGAACGTCCGCCCCTCGCTGGAGGTCCGCTCACGTCGTGTTGGTGGCGCCACCTACCAGGTGCCGGTCGAGGTGCGTACCCCTCGCCAGACCACCCTCGCGCTGCGCTGGCTGGTCGACTACTCCCGCGCCCGGCGCGAGAAGACCATGACCCAGCGTCTGATGAACGAGATCCTTGACGCCTCGAACGGCCTCGGTGCCGCGGTGAAGCGACGCGAGGACGTTCACAAGATGGCTGAGGCCAACCGGGCGTTCGCGCACTACCGCTGGTAGTCGCGGCTCCCACGCCGTCCGATCGAAATCGACTGAAGAGAGTCTGCTGTGGCACTTGACGTGCTGACCGACCTGAACAAGGTTCGCAACATCGGCATCATGGCGCACATCGACGCCGGTAAGACGACGACGACCGAGCGCATCCTGTTCTACACCGGCATCAACTACAAGATCGGTGAGACGCACGACGGCGCCTCGACGATGGACTGGATGGAGCAGGAGCAGGAGCGCGGGATCACGATCAC
Source organism: Georgenia sunbinii (assembly GCF_036421875.1). Taxonomy (NCBI): domain Bacteria; kingdom Bacillati; phylum Actinomycetota; class Actinomycetes; order Allobogoriellales; family Allobogoriellaceae; genus Georgenia; species Georgenia sunbinii. The sequence goes on from NZ_JAZGOL010000002.1 coordinate 672,778, forward strand.
CTCCGCCGCCACCACCTGCTACTGGCACGACAACCAGATCAACATCATCGACACCCCCGGTCACGTCGACTTCACTGTCGAGGTGGAGCGCTCGCTGCGCGTGCTCGACGGCGCGGTTGCCGTGTTCGACGGCAAGGAGGGCGTCGAGCCCCAGTCGGAGACCGTCTGGCGCCAGGCCGACAAGTACGAGGTCCCGCGGATCTGCTTCGTCAACAAGATGGACAAGATCGGCGCCGACTTCTTCTACACGGTGCAGACCATCAAGGACCGCCTCAAGGCGACCCCGCTGGTCATGCAGCTGCCGATCGGTGCGGAGTCGGACTTCACCGGCGTCGTCGACCTCGTGCGCAACCGTGCCCTCACCTGGCGCGGCAACGTGCAGATCGGTGAGGACTACGTGGTCGAGGAGATCCCCGCCGACCTCGTCGAGCAGGCCGCGGAGTACCGCGCGCTGCTCATCGAGCAGGTCGCCGAGGCCGACGAGGAGCTGCTCGAGAAGTACCTCGGTGGGGAGGAGCTGAGCGTCGAGGAGATCCAGCGCGGTGTCCGTGCGCTGACCGTCTCGAGCGCGGCCTACCCCGTTTTCTGCGGCACCGCGTTCAAGAACAAGGGCGTGCAGCCGATCCTCGACGCGGTCATCGACTACCTCCCGTCGCCGCTCGACGTGCCGCCGATGGTCGGCCACGTCCCCGGCAAGGAGGACGAGGAGCTCACCCGCGCCGCCAACGAGACCGAGCCCTTCTCGGGCCTGGCCTTCAAGGTCGCCGTGCACCCGTTCTTCGGCAAGCTCACCTACGTCCGGGTGTACTCCGGCAAGGTCTCGCAGGGAAACATGGTCCTCAACTCGACCAAGGGCAAGCGCGAGCGCGTCGGGAAGATGTTCCAGATGCACTCCAACAAGGAGAACCCGGTCGAGGAGGCCCACGCGGGCCACATCTACGCCTTCATCGGTCTCAAGGACACCACCACCGGTGACACGCTCAGCGCGCAGGACGCGCCGATCGTGCTCGAGTCGATGTCCTTCCCGGAGCCGGTCATCCACGTCGCCGTGGAGCCCAAGACCAAGAGCGACCAGGAGAAGCTGGGCACCGCGATCCAGAAGCTCGCCGAGGAGGACCCGACCTTCACCGTCCGGCTGGACGAGGAGACCGGGCAGACCGTCATCGGCGGCATGGGCGAGCTGCACCTCGACGTCCTCGTCGACCGGATGCGGCGCGAGTTCAAGGTCGAGGCGAACGTCGGCAAGCCGCAGGTGGCCTACCGGGAGACCATCCGCCGCGCGGCGGAGAAGGTCGACTACACCCACAAGAAGCAGACCGGTGGCTCCGGCCAGTTCGCCAAGGTGCTCGTGAGCTTCGAGCCCCTCGACACTGCCGAGGGCGAGCTGTACGAGTTCTCGAACAAGGTCACCGGTGGCCGGATCCCGCGGGAGTACATCCCCAGCGTGGACGCCGGCATCCAGGACGCCATGCAGAACGGTGTGCTCGCCGGCTACCCCATGGTGGGTGTCAAGGCGACGCTGCTCGATGGTGGCTTCCACGATGTCGACTCCTCGGAGATGGCCTTCAAGGTTGCTGGCTCCATGGTGTTCAAGGAGGGCATCCGCCGTGCGGACCCCGTCCTCCTCGAGCCGGTGATGGACGTCGAGGTGCGTACGCCCGAGGAGTACATGGGCGACGTCATCGGCGACCTCAACTCGCGTCGTGGAATGATTCAGTCCATGACGGACGCGACTGGTATCAAGGTCGTTCGCGCCCTGGTGCCGCTGTCGGAGATGTTCGGCTACGTCGGTGACCTGCGGTCGAAGACCCAGGGGCGCGCGGTGTACTCGATGCAGTTCGACAGCTATGCCGAGGTTCCTCGGAATGTCGCCGAGGAGATCATCAAGAAGACCCGGGGCGAGTAAGTCCCACAGGTCGACCCAGTACGACCCCACAACACAAACCGACCCGTAGGACATGCTGGCCGGCAGGCGCCGTAAGCACCTGGCGGCGAGCAGACAACTACCCGAGTCCCAGGAGGACCCAAGTGGCGAAGGCAAAGTTCGAGCGGACGAAGCCGCACGTCAACATCGGCACCATCGGTCACGTCGACCACGGAAAGACGACGCTGACCGCTGCCATCTCGAAGGTGCTGGCTGACAAGTACCCCGAGCTGAACACGTTCAGCTCGTACGACCAGGTCGACAACGCTCCCGAGGAGCGTCAGCGCGGCATCACGATCAACGTCTCGCACGTCGAGTACCAGACCGAGGCGCGCCACTACGCGCACGTCGACGCCCCTGGTCACGCTGACTACATCAAGAACATGATCACCGGCGCGGCCCAGATGGACGGCGCGATCCTCGTGGTCGCCGCCACCGACGGCCCGATGGCCCAGACCCGTGAGCACGTGCTGCTCGCCCGCCAGGTCGGCGTTCCGTACATCCTCGTCGCGCTGAACAAGTCCGACATGGTCGACGACGAGGAGATCCTCGAGCTCGTCGAGGTCGAGGTCCGCGAGCTGCTCAGCAGCCAGGGCTTCGCCGGCGACGACGTCCCGGTCATCCAGGTCTCGGGCCTCAAGGCCCTCGAGGGCGACGCCAAGTGGGTCGAGTCCATCGAGAAGCTCATGGACGCCGTCGACGAGAGCGTCCCGCAGCCGGAGCGCGACGTCGACAAGCCGTTCCTCATGCCGGTCGAGGACGTCTTCACCATCACCGGGCGCGGGACGGTCGTCACCGGCCGTGTCGAGCGCGGGATCCTCAAGGTCAACGAGGAGGTGGAGATTATCGGCATCAAGGAGAAGTCGACCAAGACGATCGTCACCGGCGTCGAGATGTTCCGCAAGCTCCTCGACACCGCCGAGGCCGGCGAGAACGTCGGACTGCTCCTGCGTGGCACCAAGCGCGAGGAGGTCGAGCGCGGCCAGGTCGTCGCCAAGGTGGGTTCGATCACCCCCCACACCGACTTCGAGGCTCAGGTCTACATCCTCAACAAGGACGAGGGCGGGCGTCACAACCCGTTCTACTCGAACTACCGTCCGCAGTTCTACTTCCGTACCACGGACGTCACCGGCATCGTCACGCTGCCCGAGGGCGTCGAGATGGTCATGCCCGGTGACAACACCGAGATGACCGTGAACCTCATCCAGCCCATCGCGATGGAGGACGGCCTCGGCTTCGCCATCCGCGAGGGTGGCCGCACCGTCGGCTCCGGCCGGGTCACCAAGATCATCAAGTGATCCACCGCCGGACGCGAGTCCGGCACCGGCTGCCCGCGAGGCAGCCACCAGCTTCACGCTCAGGGCCTGGCGGCCATGCCGCCAGGCCCTCAGTCGTTCCCACCCCGCCCCACCCCCATTTCCGCCCCGCCCCCCACATCCGCGAGAGCGGGATTGTCCACGCTGCCGCTCCCCGCCCCCGTGCGTGCGTCTCGCCCTGGTGCGCGAGAGCGGGATTGTGCGCGAGAGCGGGATTTTCGACGGCGCCGGGTCTCGCCCTCGTGCGTGTGTCTCGCCCCCGTGCGCGAGAGCAGGATTGTCGTCGGAGATGCCCAATACGCAGCTCGCAGTAGCCGTGGCCGGTGAGGTGCGCCCTCGTGGACAATCCCGCTGTGGGTGACAATCCTGCTGTCGGGGACAAGTCTGCTGTGGGTGACAATCCTGCTGTCGGGGACAAGTCGGCGGTGGGGACAAGTCTGCTGTGGGTGACAAGTCGGCTGTGGGTGACAACCCTGCTCTCGCGGCGAGGGGGTGGCTCTTGCGGGGTGGGGGATGGCTGGTAGGGTGGTGCAGCCGGGAACGTGTCCCGGAACGTCTCTCGTGCCGCCAGGATCGGGGCAGTGTGGGACGTTGCCGATGTTGTCGCCCGTACCTGTACCGGTGATGACCAAGACCACACCGGTGAGCGCCGGATCGATTCGCCATGAGGGGGATCGGTCTGGCAGACTGTACCGGTTGCCTGGGGTCAAGTGCCCCAGGAGTCAAACTGCCGAGTCGGGCCCCGCGCCCAGGCTCCACATGCAAGTACAGGCCCCGCATCCGCAGGATGCACCGCGGCCGGGATGTTCGCCCAGCGCGACACGCCCGAGTGCGGGGGTCGGTAGTCAGAAGCGGTACGAGAGAGGTTAGACGACGCCATGGCGGGACAGAAGATCCGCATCCGGCTCAAGTCCTACGACCACGAAGTCATCGACAGCTCGGCGCGCAAGATCGTCGACACGGTGACTCGCGCTGGTGCGACGGTCGTGGGTCCGGTGCCGCTGCCGACGGAGAAGAACGTCTTCGTCGTCATTCGTTCACCGCACAAGTACAAGGACAGCCGCGAGCAGTTCGAGATGCGGACGCACAAGCGGCTGATCGACATCATCGACCCGACGCCCAAGGCGGTTGACTCGCTCATGCGTCTCGACCTCCCGGCCGATGTCAACATCGAGATCAAGCTCTGAGGATTCCCGCGATGACAAAGTTTTCCAAGCAGGCTGCTAGCGCGCCCGTCACGGCGCTGCTCGGCACGAAGCTCGGCATGACCCAGGTCTGGGATGACGCCGGGCGACTGGTCCCGGTGACCGTCGTACAGGTGGGCACCAACGTGGTGACCCAGCTGCGCGACGAGTCCACCGACGGCTACAGCGCGGTTCAGCTCGCCTTTGGCGAGATCGACCCGCGCAAGGTCACCCAGCCCCTCAAGGGCCACTTCGAGAAGGCCGGCACCACGCCGCGTCGTTTCGTTGCCGAGATCCGCACCTCCGAGAACGACGGATTCACCGTCGGTCAGGAGCTGCGCGCCGATGCCTTCGAGGCCGGCGCCAAGGTCGACGTCGTCGGCACCACCCGCGGCAAGGGCTTCGCCGGCACCATGAAGCGTCACGGCTTCGGCGGCGCCCCCGCGTCGCACGGTGCGCACCGTAACCACCGCAAGCCCGGTTCCATCGGTGGCGCCGCGACCCCCGGTCGCGTGTTCCGCGGAAAAAAGATGTCCGGCCGGATGGGCGTCGACCGCCAGACCACCCAGAACCTCACGATCCACGCCGTCGACGCCGAGCGGGGACTCCTCCTCGTCGCGGGTGCCGTTCCTGGCCCCAAGTACGGTGTCGTCGTGGTCCGTACCGCTGTGAAGGGGGCCTGACATGGCTGACACGCAGACCGTCGACATCGTCGACGCCGCCGGGAAGTCCACCGGGACGACCGAGCTGCCCGCGGAGATCTTCGACGTCGCGACCAACGTGCCCCTGATCCACCAGGTCGTCGTCGCCCAGCGCGCCGCTGCCCGGCAGGGCACCGCGTCCACCAAGACGCGTGCCGAGGTCCGCGGCGGTGGCAAGAAGCCGTACCGCCAGAAGGGCACCGGTCGCGCCCGCCAGGGTTCGATCCGCGCCCCGCAGTACGCCGGCGGTGGCGTCGTCCACGGCCCGCAGCCGCGCGACTACAGCCAGCGGACGCCGAAGAAGATGAAGGCGGCCGCCCTGCGCGGTGCGCTCTCCGACCGCGCTCGTGCCGGCCGCGTCCACGTGGTCTCCGAGCTCGTCACCGGCGAGACGCCCTCGACCGCCTCGGCACTGGCAGCGCTCAACAACGTCATCGCCGATCGCCGCGTCCTCGTCGTCGTCCAGCGCGACGACGAGCTGACCGTCAAGTCGCTGCGCAACGTGGTTCGTGTGCACCTCATCTGGTCCGACCAGCTGAACACCTACGACGTCCTCGTCAACGACGACGTCGTCTTCACGGCCGCGGCGCTCGAGGAGTTCCTCGGCACCACCACGCCGCGCGAGGAGGAAGCCAAGTGAGCGTCGAGCACAACAAGAACCCGCGGGACATCATTCTCGCCCCGGTGGTCTCCGAGAAGAGCTACAACCTGATCGACGAGGGCAAGTACACCTTCCTCGTGGACCCCCGGTCGAACAAGACCGAGATCAAGAACGCCATCGAGGCGATCTTCGACGTCAAGGTCACGTCGGTGAACACTGCCAACCGCCAGGGCAAGATTCGTCGAACCCGCACCGGTCTGGGCAAGCGTAAGGACACCAAGCGCGCGATCGTCACGCTGCGCGACGGCACCATCGACATCTTTGGCGAAGTGGCCGGCTGACCGCCGCTCGCTGGGCAGATTGAGGATCGAAACCCATGGCAATCCGTAAGTACAAGCCGACAACGCCGGGCCGTCGCGGCTCCAGCGTGGCCGACTTCGTCGAGGTCACCCGCTCGCAGCCGGAGAAGTCGCTGGTCCGCCCGCTCAGCAAGAGCGGTGGCCGCAACAGCACCGGCCGTATCACCACCCGTCACAAGGGTGGCGGTCACAAGCGTGCGTACCGTGTCATCGACTTCCGTCGCCACGACAAGGACGGCGTTCCCGCCAAGGTCGCTCACATCGAGTACGACCCCAACCGCACGGCGCGCATCGCGCTGCTGCACTACGCCGACGGCGAGAAGCGCTACATCATCGCGCCGAACAAGCTGAAGCAGGGTGCGCTCATCGAGAACGGTGCCGGCGCGGACATCAAGCCGGGCAACAACCTTCCGCTGCGCAACATCCCGGTCGGTACCGTCCTCCACGCCATCGAGCTGCGGCCCGGTGGCGGAGCGAAGATCGCCCGCTCGGCCGGCACCTCGGTGCAGCTCGTGGCCAAGGAAGGCACCATGGCTCAGCTGCGGATGCCCTCGGGTGAGATCCGCAACGTCGACGCCCGCTGCCGCGCCACCATCGGCGAGGTCGGCAACGCCGAGCAGTCGAACATCAACTGGGGCAAGGCCGGCCGCATGCGCTGGAAGGGCAAGCGCCCGAGTGTCCGCGGTGTCGTGATGAACCCCGTCGACCACCCTCACGGTGGTGGCGAGGGCAAGACCTCCGGTGGACGCCACCCGGTCAGCCCGTGGGGTCAGCTCGAGGGCCGTACCCGCCGTCCGAACAAGCCGAGCGACAAGCTCATCGTGCGCCGCCGGCGTACCGGCAAGAAGCGCTGAGAGTAGGAGAGCGACGAGATGCCTCGCAGCCTGAAGAAGGGTCCGTTCGTCGACGACCACCTGCTCAAGAAGGTGGACGCCGCCAACGAGTCCGGTTCCAAGAACGTCATCAAGACCTGGTCCCGTCGGTCGGTTATTACCCCCGACTTCCTGGGTCACACCTTCGCCGTCCACGACGGCCGCAAGCACGTGCCGGTTTTCGTCACCGAGTCGATGGTCGGCCACAAGCTGGGGGAGTTCGCCCCGACCCGCACTTACCGCGGGCACGACAAGGACGACCGCAAGGGCCGCCGTCGCTGACGCGACCGGCCAACCCAGCACCCCGAACATCCGACAAGTAAGGCAGGAATCGATGGAAGCCAAGGCGCAGGCGCGATATGTGCGCGTCACGCCCCTCAAGGCTCGCCGCGTCGTGGACACCATCCGCGGACAGCGCGCCACCGAGGCCGTGACCGTACTGCGGTTCGCCCCGCAGGCGGCAGCCGAGACGGTGCGCAAGCTCGTCGAGAGCGCGATCGCTAACGCACGTGTGAAGGCCGACCAGGCCGGCGAGGCGTTCGACGAGAACAAGCTCGTCGTCCTCGAGGCGTTCGTTGACGAGGGCCCCACGCTCAAGCGGTTCCGACCGCGGGCCAAGGGCAGCGCGAACCGCATCCTCAAGCGGACGAGCCACATCACCGTCCGCGTGGGCGAACTCACCAAGAACGGCACGGTCTCCGTTGCCGCTGGAACGAAGGGGAGGACCCGATAGTGGGTCAGAAGGTCAACCCGACCGGGTTCCGGCTCGGCATCACCACAGACCACCGCTCGCGCTGGTTCGCCGACAGCACCAAGCCTGGGCAGCGGTACCGCGACTACGTCCGCGAGGACGTCGCCATCCGCAAGCTCATGGCCTCGGGCCTCGAGCGTGCCGGTATCTCCAAGGTCGACATCGAGCGCACGCGTGACCGCGTCCGCGTCGACCTGCACACCGCCCGGCCGGGCATCGTCATCGGCCGCCGTGGTGCGGAGGCCGACCGCCTGCGCAGCGAGCTGGAGAAGCTCACCGGCAAGCAGGTGCAGCTGAACATCCTCGAGGTCAAGAACCCCGAGATCGACGCTCAGCTCGTCGCTCAGGGCATCGCCGAGCAGCTCGCCAGCCGTGTCTCCTTCCGTCGTGCGATGCGCAAGGGCATGCAGTCCGCCCAGCGCGCCGGCGCCAAGGGCATCCGGGTGCAGTGCTCGGGCCGTCTCGGCGGCGCCGAGATGTCCCGCTCGGAGTTCTACCGCGAGGGACGAGTTCCCCTGCACACGCTGCGCGCGAACATCGACTACGGCTTCTTCGAGGCCCGCACCACCTTCGGGCGCATCGGCGTCAAGGTGTGGATCTACAAGGGTGACCAGACCGAGCGCGAGTTCGCCCGCGAGCAGGCCGACGCCACCCCTCGTGGCCGTGGTCGCGCCGCCGGCGCCGAGCGCCCCCGCGGTCGCCGCGGCGACGGTCGTGGCCCCCGTCAGGGCGAGCAGTCCGAGACCGGCGGCGCTCCTGCCGCCGAGGCTCCGGCCGCAGCGCCCGCCGAATCAGGAACGGAGGCCTGAGTCATGCTCATCCCTCGGCGGACCAAGTTCCGCAAGCAGCACCACCCGCGCCGTTCCGGCGTGGCCAAGGGCGGCACCGAGATCTCGTTCGGCGACTTCGCGATCCAGGCTCTCGAGCCCGCGTACGTCACCAACCGGCAGATCGAGGCCGCGCGTATCGCCATGACCCGGCACATCAAGCGTGGCGGGAAGGTGTGGATCAACATCTACCCCGACCGCCCGCTGACCAAGAAGCCCGCCGAGACCCGCATGGGTTCGGGCAAGGGCTCACCCGAGTGGTGGGTCGCTAACGTCAAGCCCGGCCGCGTGCTCTTCGAGCTGGCCGGTGTCGACGAGGAGCTCGCCCGCGAGGCCCTGTCCCGCGCGCAGCACAAGCTCCCGCTCAAGACTCGTTTCGTTCGTCGTGAAGGTGGTGAAGGCTGATGGCCATCGGTTCGAAGGGGCGCTTCGCCCACGACCTCGACGGGATGACCGACGAGAAGCTGGCCGAGGAACTCGGCAAGGCCAAGGAAGAGCTGTTCAAGCTGCGCTTCTCCTCGGCGACGGGTCAGATCGAGGACCACGGCAACCTCAAGGCCGTGCGTCGCGACATTGCCCGGATCTACACGATCGTGCACGAGCGCGAGCTCGGTATCCGCACCGCTCCCAGCAACGAGAAGTGAACGAGGCCATGAGCGAGAATTCCGCAACCACTGAGAACGCCGCGGTCGTTCGTAACGACCGCAAGATCCGCCGCGGCTATGTCGTGTCCGACAAGATGGACAAGACCGTCGTCGTCGAGGTCGAGGACCGCGTCAAGCACGCTCTCTACGGCAAGGTCATCCGCCGGACCAGCAAGGTCAAGGCGCATGACGAGTCCAACGAGGCCGGCGTGGGCGACCTGGTCCGCATCCAGGAGACCCGCCCGCTGAGTGCGACCAAGCGCTGGCGGATCCTGGAGATCGTCGAGAAGGCCAAGTAGCCACCTCAAGTCCATCATCCGTTCGGCAAGGCTCGGCGCGAGCCGAGAACCAGCACGACGACAGGAGTACATCGAATGATCCAGCAGGAGTCGCGACTTAAGATCGCCGACAACACGGGGGCCAAGGAGATCTTGTGCATCCGTGTGCTCGGAGGCTCCGGCCGGCGTTACGCCGGTATCGGCGACGTCATTGTCGCCGCCGTCAAGGACGCCATCCCCGGCGGCAACGTCAAGAAGGGCGACGTCGTCAAGGCGGTCATCGTCCGTGCCGCCAAGGAGCGTCGTCGTCCTGACGGTTCCTACATCCGCTTCGACGAGAACGCCGCCGTCATCCTCAAGGCTGACGGCGAGCCGCGCGGAACCCGCATCTTCGGCCCGGTGGGCCGCGAGCTGCGCGACAAGAAGTTCATGCGCATCGTCTCCCTGGCTCCGGAGGTGATCTGAGATGGCTCGGATCAAGAAGGGCGACCTCGTCGTCGTCATTGCAGGTCGTGACAAGGGCAAGCAGGGTCGGGTGCTCGAGATTGACATCGAGCGCGACCGTCTTGTCGTCGAGGGTGTCCAGCGCGCCAAGCGCCACACCAAGGTCGGTCAGTCCGGCCGCGGCGCCAAGACCGGTGGCATCGAGACGATCGAGGCCCCGATCCACGCCAGCAACGTCATGGTCGTCGACCCGGAGTCCAAGAAGGGCACCCGGGTCGGGATCCGCACCGAGACGGTCGAGCGCGACGGACGCACCCGCACCCAGCGGATCCGGGTTGCCAAGCGCTCCGGTAAGGACATCTGAGCATGAGCGAGAACACCGCAACCGCGACGCAGCTGCCGCGTCTGAAGCAGCGCTACCGCGAGGAGATCATCGCCGGGCTGCGCGAGGAGTTTGCCCACCCCAACATCAACGAGGTCGCAACGCTGACCAAGATCGTTGTGAACATGGGTGTCGGCGACGCCGCGCGTGACTCCAAGCTCATCGAGGGCGCCATCCGTGACCTCTCGGTGATCACCGGCCAGAAGCCGCAGGTGACCAAGGCCCGCAAGTCCATCGCCCAGTTCAAGCTGCGTGAGGGCCAGCCGATCGGCGCCCACGTGACGCTGCGCGGCGACCGCATGTGGGAGTTCCTGGACCGTCTGCTGTCCACCGCCCTGCCGCGCATCCGCGACTTCCGTGGGCTGTCGCCCAAGCAGTTCGACGGCAACGGCAACTACACCTTCGGTCTCACTGAGCAGTCGATGTTCCACGAGATCGACCAGGACAAGATCGACCGGGTGCGTGGCATGGACATCACAGTCGTCACCACGGCCACTACCGACGAAGAGGGGCGCTCGTTGCTCAAGCACCTCGGCTTCCCGTTCAAGGAGAACTGACGTGGCCAAGACTGCGCTGATCCAGAAGGCGAACCGCAAGCCGAAGTTCAAGGTTCGCGGCTACACCAGGTGCCAGAAGTGCGGACGTCCGCACTCGGTGTACCGCAAGTTCGGACTGTGCCGCATCTGCCTGCGGGAGATGGCCCTGGCGGGCCAGCTCCCCGGCGTGACCAAGAGCAGCTGGTAAACGACTACGTCGTAGGTCCGGATAGGAAACCCCGACGAGGAAGGGCTGACGCCCGATGACAATGACAGACCCCATCGCAGACATGCTCACGCGTCTGCGTAACGCCAACTCGGCGTACCACGAGTCGGTGACCATGCCGTACTCCAAGCTCAAGGCGGCTATCGCCGAGATCCTCCAGACCGAGGGCTACATCGCCGGCTCGGTCGTCGAGGACGCCCAGGTAGGACAGAAGCTGACGCTGAACCTCAAGTTCGGCCCGCAGCGCGAGCGCTCGCTCGCCGGCATCCGCCGGGTGTCCAAGCCCGGACTGCGCGTTTACGCGAAGTCCACCAACCTTCCCCGGGTCCTTGGTGGCCTGGGTGTGGCGATCCTGTCCACCTCCTCGGGTCTGCTGACAGACCGCGAGGCCGAGAACAAGGGCGTAGGTGGGGAAGTCCTCGCCTACGTCTGGTGACCAGGGAGGAATGTAACCATGTCTCGAATCGGTAAGGTTCCGGTCCCGGTCCCCGCAGGAGTCGACGTCACGATCGACGGCGCGCTGCTCACGGTCAAGGGCCCCAAGGGCACGCTCAGCCACACCATCCCCGCGCCCATCGCGGCGTCGCGGGACGAGGACGGCACCATCGTCGTCACCCGGCCCGACGAGGAGCGCGAGTCGCGCTCCCTCCACGGCCTCACCCGCACGCTCATCCACAACTGCGTGGTCGGGGTGACCCAGGGTTACGAGAAGAAGCTCGAGATCGTCGGTACCGGCTACCGCGCCGTGGCCAAGGGCCAGGGCATCGAGCTCGCGCTCGGCTTCTCCCACCCGGTGTCGGTGACCCCTCCCGAGGGGATCACCATCCAGGTGGAGGGCAACAACAAGCTGACGATCTCCGGGATCGACAAGCAGCTCGTCGGTGAGGTTGCCGCCAACATCCGTAAGATCCGTAAGCCCGAGCCCTACAAGGGCAAGGGTGTGCGCTACGCGGGCGAGCAGGTTACCCGCAAGGCCGGAAAGGCAGGTAAGTGATGGCACTGTCCGTCAAGGGCAAGGGCAAGAACGCTGCGCGTGCCCGCCGCCACGGCCGCGTCCGCAAGCGGATCCACGGCACCCCCGAGCGTCCCCGTCTGGTCGTCACCCGGTCCTCGCGTCACATCGTGGCGCAGCTGGTGGACGACACGACCGGCACGACGCTGGCCTCCGCCTCGACCCTCGAGGCGGACCTGCGCGGGGACGACGGCGAGAAGGTTGCCAAGTCCCGCAAGGTCGGCGAGCTCGTTGCCGAGCGCGGCAAGGCAGCAGGCATCGAGCAGGTCGTCTTCGACCGTGGGGGCAACAAGTACCACGGGCGGGTCGCAGCAGTGGCCGATGGCGCCCGCGAGGGCGGGCTGCGCCTGTGACCAGGGTCAACGCACGAGAGCAAAGGAACATCTGATGGCTGCACCGCAGCGAAGCAGGACCGGCTCCGGTTCCGGTACCGGCAGCGCCGGTGGGACCGGTGCCGCCGGCGGGACCGGCGAGCGCACCGGCGGCGGAGACCGCCAGGGCGGTCGCCGTGGCGACAACCGTCGCGGGCCGGAGGACAAGAACCAGTACATCGAGCGCGTGGTGACGATCAATCGCGTCTCCAAGGTGGTCAAGGGTGGGCGTCGCTTCAGCTTCACCGCCCTCGTGGTCGTCGGCGACGGTGACGGCACCGTCGGCGTGGGCTACGGCAAGGCCAAGGAGGTGCCCGCGGCGATCGCCAAGGGCGTCGAGGAGGCGAAGAAGAACTTCTTCCGCGTCCCGATGATCCAGAAGACGATCCCGCACGCCGTCACCGGCGAGGCCGCAGCCGGCGTGGTGTTCCTGCGTCCGGCCGCTCCCGGTACCGGGGTCATCGCCGGTGGTCCGGTGCGCGCCGTGCTCGACTGCGCCGGTATCCACGACATCCTGAGCAAGTCGCTCGGGTCGGAGAACGCGATCAACATCGTTCACGCCACCGCTCAGGCCCTCAAGGACCTCGAGCAGCCGGAGGCCGTGGCCGCGCGCCGCGGGCTCCCGCTCGAGCGCGTCGCGCCGGCAGTCATGCTGCGCAACCGCGCCCTGGGCGAGGCGAAGAACCGTGACGAGAAGCTGACCCAGGGCGCCGGAAGGGCTGGTGCCTGATGACTCAGCTGAAGGTCACCCAGACCAAGTCCACCATCGGTGGCACGGACAACCAGCGCCACACTCTGCGGTCCCTCGGGCTGCGACGCATCGGCCAGAGCGTCGTGCGTGAGGACCGCCCTGAGTTCCGCGGCATGATCACGACGGTGGCCCACCTGGTCAGCGTCGAGGAGGTCAAGTAACCATGGCCGATTCCAAGAAGGCAGCAGAGGGGACCGACGCCAACGCGGCGCGTCCGCTCAAGCTCCACCACCTCCGTCCCGCCCCGGGTGCCAAGAGCACCAAGATCCGGGTGGGCCGCGGTGAGGGTGGTCGTCGAGGCAAGACCGCGGGCCGCGGGACCAAGGGCACCAAGGCCCGTTACCAGGTTCCCGCCGGCTTCGAGGGTGGGCAGATGCCGCTGCACATGCGGCTGCCCAAGCTCCGTGGCTTCAAGAACCCGTTCCGCACCGAGTTCCAGGTCGTTAACCTCGACCGGCTCGCGTCGCTGTTCCCCGAGGGTGGCACCGTCACCGTCGAGGACCTCGTCGCCAAGGGTGCGGTGCGCGGCGGTGAGCTCGTCAAGGTGCTCGGCACCGGCGAGCTGGCCGTCAAGCTGGACCTCACCGTCGACGCCTGGTCGGCGTCGGCACAGCAGAAGATTGAAGCAGCCGGCGGGTCACTGACCCAGGCCTGAGCTGCCGTCAAGGGCGGTCCGGAGTTCTCGGGCCGCCCTTGTCGTCTCAGCAACCGTGGGTGTCACCGCCAGGTCATCAGGACCAGGTAAGGTACACCCCGGCCCATCCGGTCTCGCTACGATGCGGGACGACGTAAGCAGGAGGAAGTTTGCTCAGCGCATTCGCCCAGGCGTTCCGTACGCCTGACCTGCGGCGCAAGCTGCTCTTCACGCTCGGGATCATGGCAGTCTTCCGGCTGGGGTCGTTCATCCCAGCCCCGGGCGTCTCGTACCCGAACGTGCAGCAGTGCTTGAACCTGGTCGGCGGCTCCAACGACCTCATCGGCCTCGTCGACCTCTTCAGCGGCGGCGCTCTCCTCCAGCTCTCGATCTTCGCGCTGGGCATCATGCCCTACATCACCGCGAGCATCATTGTGCAGCTGCTTCGGGCGGTCATCCCGCACTTCGAGGCGCTGCAGAAGGAGGGCCAGGGAGGCCAGGCCAAGCTCACGCAGTACACCCGCTACCTGACGATCTTCCTCGCCGTCCTGCAGTCGACGACGATGATCACCATGGCGAGATCGGGCAACCTGCTGCCCGGCTGCCCGGTGCCCCTCATCCCGGACGACTCCATCCTCACCATCGTCATCATGATCGTGACGATGACGGCCGGCACCGGTCTGGTGATGTGGCTGGGCGAGATCATCACCGAGCGTGGCGTCGGCAACGGCATGTCGCTGCTCATCTTCACCTCGATCGCCTCGGGCTTCCCGTCGGCGCTGTGGTCGGTCGGAGCGGCCGTCAACGGTCTGGCGAACGTCACGATCGTCGTCGCCCTGCTACTGGTCATCACCCTCATCGTGGTGTTCGTCGAGCAGTCCCAGCGCCGGGTACCGGTTCAGTACGCCAAGCGGATGGTCGGCCGGCGGATGTACGGCGGGTCGAGCACCTACCTGCCGATCAAGATCAACATGGCCGGTGTCATCCCGGTGATCTTCGCGTCCTCGCTGCTGGCACTGCCCGGCCTGTTCGCGCAGTTCGGTGACCAGACCTCCGGCTGGGTCCAGTGGATCACCGTCAACCTGCTCTCGCCGAGCGCGCCGCTGTACATGGTCATCTACTTCGTGCTCGTCGTGTTCTTCACGTTCTTCTACACGTCGATCACCTTCAACCCTGATGACGTCGCGGACAACATGAAGCGCTACGGCGGATTCATCCCGGGCATCCGGGCGGGCCGGCCGACGGCCGAGTACCTGCAGTTCGTCACCTCGCGGATCACGACGTCGGGCGCGCTCTACCTGGGCCTCGTCGCGATCATCCCGGTCATCATCTTCGCCGGCCTCAACCTCGACGACTCGGTGGGCTTCGCACTCGGCGGCACGTCGATCCTCATCGTCGTCGGCGTCGGTCTGCAGACCGTCAAGGAGATCGACTCCCAGCTCCAGCAGCGGCACTATGAAGGGTTCCTGCGATGAGCCAGCGTCTGGTCCTCCTCGGTCCGCCCGGTGCCGGCAAGGGCACCCAGGCGGCCCGGATCAGTGGCGAGCTCGCTGTGCCGGCGATCTCCACCGGCGACATCTTCCGCAGCAACGTCGCTGAGCGCACCGCGCTCGGCCAGCGGGCCCAGCGGTACATGGACGCCGGCGAGTACGTGCCCGACGAGGTCACCAACGAGATGGTCCGTGCCCGGCTCGCCGAGCCGGACGCCGCTGACGGGTTCCTGCTCGACGGGTACCCGCGGACGCTCGACCAGGTCCGCGAGCTCGAGCTCATGCTGCGCGAGCGCGGCGCGGCGCTGACCGCCGTCGTCGAGCTCACCGCCGACGACGAGGCGGTCGTCCAGCGCCTGCTCGGCCGCGCGGCCGAGCAGGGCCGGGCGGACGACACCGACATCGTCATCCGGCGCCGGCTCGAGGTCTACCACGAGCAGACCGCGCCGCTCGCCGGCTACTACGAGGAGCGCGGCCTGCTGCGCCGGGTCGACGGGATGGGCTCGGTCGAGGACGTCACGGCACGGCTGCTGGCCGTGCTGCGACCGCAGCACTGACATGCTCGGCGGCGACCGGATCGAGTACAAGACCCCCGACCAGATCCGCGTGATGCGGCGGGCCGGGCTGGTCGTCGCCGACATCCACGCGGCGCTGCGCGACGCGGCGGCCCCGGGAGTGACGACCGCTGAGCTCGACGACGTCGCGCGTGGCGTCCTCGAGGGCGCCGGGGCGACGTCGAACTTCCTCGGCTACCACGGCTATCCGGCTCACGTGTGCATCTCGGTCAACGAGGAGGTCGTCCACGGCATCCCCGGCAGCCGGGTGCTCGATGACGGTGACGTCGTCTCGTTCGACTGCGGCGCCGTCGTCGACGGCTGGCACGGCGACGCGGCCTTCACGATGATCCTCGGCGAGGCCGACCCGGCGGACGTCGCGCTCAGCGAGGTCACCCGTGACGCGATGTGGGACGCCATCGCGGCACTGGCCACCGGCGAGCGGCTCGGGGTTGTCGGCAGCGCCGTGGAGGACGCTGTCAGCGCGCGAACCGCGGCGGGCGACGGGCCGTACTCGATCCTCGAGGACTACGTGGGCCACGGCATCGGCAGCGCCATGCACCAGCCGCCCGACGTCCTCAACTACCGCACCCGGCAGCGCGGTCCCCGGCTGCGACCGGGGATGTGCCTCGCGGTGGAGCCGATGATCACCCGAGGCGGCCTCGAGACGGTCGTCCTCGGCGACGACTGGACGGTGGTCACCGCCGACGGCGCACGCGCCGCGCACTGGGAGCACACCGTGGCGATCGTCGACGGCGGTGTCTGGGTGCTGACCGCGCCGGACGGCGGCGAGGAGGAGCTCGCGAAGCGGCACCTGTCTGCGGTGTTTCTGCCATGATGACGGTATGGGACGCCTGGGGCGGCAGGGCTCTGTTGCTCTGCCGCGAGCGAGCCGCGGAGCGGCCGTGCACGAGCGCGTCCTCGCAGCGCTGGACCGTCGCACCGCACTGACGATCCTGCGTGCCCCTCGGGGGTTCGGCAAGACCACCTCCATCGCTCGGTGGCTGACGCTGCGCGACGACGACGTCGCCACCGTCTACTGCGCGCTCGACGAGAGCGCCAGGCTGGTTGCCGGTTTCTGGCGGCGGCTGGGCGACGCGCTGGCGGCCGCTAGCAACGGCGACGAGCGGACGGCGGCCGAGCGTACGCGTGAGGATGTCATCGCGTGGCTGACCGGCAACAGCGAGCCGCTGCGGATCGTCATCGACAACTTCCACGAGGCCGGCCACCTCGATGGCACGCTGGCCATCGACGACGACCTGCTCGACATCATCCGCGACAACGACACGATCGAGCTCATCGTGGGCACCCGGGCGCTGCGGTCGCTGGAGACCGCCGGCGCGCTGTCGGTGGACGTGACGGTCGTCCGGCCCGCAGACCTCGCCCTCGACTCGCGCGCGGTGCTCGAGCTGGCGGCCGCCCGCGGCATCACCATCAGCGAGGACGAGGCCGGCGACCTCGTCATGGAGGTCGGTGGCTGGCCCGCCGCCATCCGGTCCTGCCTCGACGCCGCCGCTGTCAGCGAGAGCAACGCGCGGGTGGACAGCACGCTGGTCGACGGCTTCGTGGACACCCTGCTGCGTGACATCCGCTCCGACGACCTGCGGGAGTTCCTCGTCCGGACCGCGGTCCCCGAGGAGTTCTCGGCAGCGGGCGCGAGCGCGATCGTGCCCGGGGGGCGCGCGATCCGCGACCTGCGCAACCTGCTCGTCGGCGGCATGCTGCAGGAGCGGCACACGGTGGCGGGGCTGCGGTACACCTACCCACCGGCGATCCGCGAGTCCATCGTCCGCACCATCGCGGAGCACCGGCCGGAGATCGTGCTCGAGGTCCACCGCGCGCTCATGGTGGTGGCGGCCCGCGAGGATGGGCCGTTCGAGGTGTTCCACCACGCCGTCCACGCCGAGGAGTGGGAGACCGCGCTCCGGGTGCTGGGGGAGGAATGGGCCGCGCTGTCGGTGCAGCACCGCGGTGAGCTGATCGTGCTCGCCCGCCGGTTCCCGCCGGACCTGCTCGCCAACGACCCCCGGCTGGGGGTGATGACCCGGGTGCTGCCCTCGATGCCGTTGGCGGGTGAACGGGACAACGCGTGGTCGCCCGCAGCCCCGCTGTTCCTGGAGGAGGCCGGGCGGTTCCGGGGCGATACCGACACCGTGGCCGATACCGCGATGGTGCTGTTCCAGACCGGCTCCGCGGCGGTGTTCGCGGGCGAGAACGACGGCGCCGGCTATGCCTTCGAGCGGCTGCGCACGCTGGGCCTGTCGACCGGAGATTCCGATGCGTGGCTCATGGGCAGCGCCGGTCTGCTGACGGTCTACGCGATCGTCGGTGAGGTCGACCGGGCGCTGGAGCTGGCGGAAGACCCAGACCTGGCATCGGTAGTGCACGGCGACATGCCGACGAGCGGGGTGGGCGAGATCGTCGCCATCGGCTGTCGGATCGCGGTGGCGCTCGCGGCCGCCGACGGCATGTCGGCAACGGTGGACGAGGCCACCCGGCGGATCGTTGAGCCCCGCCGGCGCGACGAGATCTGGGCGCTGGCGATCTATGCCCGTGCGCTGGGCACGACGGCGAGCCCCTCGGCGGCGGACCGTGACCGGGCGGTGGGCCAGCTCCGGGCCGCGATGCGTCACCTGGAACCGGGCGGCATCACCGAGGCCACCCTGGGTACCACCCTCGTTGAGCTGCTCCTGCTCGCGGGGCAGACCGGTGTTGCGGAGCAGGTGCTCGACCGGCTCGCGCCGTCGCACGTCTCGCAGCCCACCCGGGCACAGCTCTACCTGGCACAACGACGGCTGGCGGAGGCGGTGGTGATCGCCGAGCAGAGCCTGCGGGACCCGCGCCTGACGGTGCGCGCCCAGCTCTGCTGCGACACGACGATCGCCGCGGCGCTGCACGGGCAGGGCCAGCTGACCGCCGCCCGGCGGCAGTTCACCCAGGCGGTGCAGCTGTCCCGGGCTACCGGGCAACGTCGAGGCTTCTTCCTCATGCCCGAAGAGGTGTTCAACGACCTCGCGGCGGGAGATCCGGAGATTCTCGCGCTGCGTGCCCAGCCGCGGGCCTGGAGCGGCACGGGGTCGACGGCGCCGGACGGGATCGCCACGACGTTCGAGGTCGGTACCAACGGTCGCACCGGACCGGCAGGTCATGCTCAGCTCGGGCACCGGTCCGCGGGCGTCCGTACGGTGAGCTCGGCGGCACCGGCACCGACGACGGACCGGCTCAGCCCCCGTGAGGTCGAGGTCATCGCGGCGTTGCGGCAGAACGCGGGGCCGGCGGGCGTTGCCGCCGCCCTCGGGGTGTCGGTCAACACCGCGAAGACGCACGTGCGCAGCGTGTACCGCAAGCTCGGTGCCGCGAGCCGGGAGGAGGCGCTGCGGTTGGCGGACTCGATCGCGCGGGAGGGCAGGTGAGCGGCCAGCACCGACGGTTACCACGGGTGCCCACCAGCTTCGTACCGTCGGCGGCGGTTGCGGAGCTGGCGGCGAAGCTGCCGCCGCTGACGGTGCTGCGCGCACTGCGAGGGTTCGGCAAGACCACCACGGCCGCGTACTGGCTGCGCCGCCGTGAGTTCCAGGACCGTGCCGTCGCCTGGGTGTCGACCGGTGACAGCACGACGGCCGGCGTCCTGTGGCGCGCGGTGCACGACACGCTCGCGCTTGCCGGACTCACGGCCCTGAGGCCGGATCCCGGGCTGCCGGACGTCGAGGACGCCCTGGCGCAGCTCGATGAGCGGCTCGTGCTGGTCATCGACAGTCTCGACGCGGTCGACGACGCCGAGGTCGATACCGCTCTGGTCGAGCTCGTTCAGGCGTCCGACATGCTGCACCTGGTGGTGATGACGCGTCGTCGTCGCCCGATCGTCGACTTCGGTCCGCTGATGGTGGACACCATCGTCCTCACCGAGCGGGAGCTGGCGCTGGACGCCGGCCAGGTACGGTCACTCGCGCGCGAGCTCGGCCGCGAGATCACGGGGGCCGAAGCGCAGCGGCTGACGGAGCGCTTCGCGGGGTGGCCGGCCCCCGTGCGCGGAGTGCTGCTCGACTCCGAGCGTGACGCCCACGGCCGGCTGGACGTCGACATGGGAGCGGTGACCCGGTTCGCCACGCTCGCCATCCGGGACCCGGGCAGCGACGACTGGCACCGGGTGATGGCCGCGCTCGCGGTGCCGGAGACACTGTCCCCAGGGGACCTGGACGCCCTGGTGGAGCTCGGCGAGGACCGGGTCATGGCAGCGGAGCTGATGGACTCACCGTTCGTCGTTCATCACGGTGAGAACGGCAGCTGCGTCGCACCGATGCTGCGGTCGGTGCTGCGCACCGTGCTGAGAGCGGAGGATCCCGAGCGGTTCCGCCGCCTCAACGAGGTCATGGCACGGCGCCGGCGCGACGAGTACCGTCCCGGAGCGGCGCTTGGCCACGCCGTCGATGCCGAGGCGTGGCCGCTGGTCCTCAGCCTGCTCGAGGACAACTGGGCAGAGCTGTACGGCTCCCACCGCGCTGAGCTGAGGGCGGCGGTGGACGCCCTCCCCCGGGAGATCGTCCAGTCCAGCGCACGACTCATCGTCGCCCGGGACTACATGCTCGACAACACGATGGTGGTCAACGCTGCGGACACTGTGCGCAGCGGCCTGCTCGTCCCCGACGCGGACCTGCGGGTGCGCCCGCTGACCACCACCCAGCGCCTCGTCCTGCGCTTCGACGGACGGCCCACCCCGGGGGCGGCCGAGATCCTGCTCGGTCGGCTGGACAGCGACCAGCGTGATCACGGTGACGGACTCCCGCCGCACGTCGCACGCGCGATCCCCGAGCTGCTGACGCAGTGGGGGTTGTCGATGCTCTACGACAACAACGGGGTCGGCGCGGCCTACGGGTTCGCGCTTGCCGGCCGGCTGGCGGCCGACGTGGGGGACGGCGTCGCGGCGCGCGAGGCAGCGATCGGAGCGGGGCTGGCGATGGCGCTGCTCGGGCACCTCCGCGACGCAGAGGCCTGGCTGGCGCGGGCGCTGACCCTCTCCGGCGAGTCGTCGGCCTTCGAGACGGTGGCCGGGCCGATGGCCCGGCGGGTCATTGCCTCGCTGCGGCTGATCGACTCCGGCGAGCTGCCGCTGCACGACGAGGTTGTCGACCACGGGCTCACTCCGCTCGTCGAGCTGACCCGGCTGGCCCGCGCTCAGACCGACCTCTTCCGCGGCGACCTCGCCCGGGCGGCGGCGCGCCTGCGCCGGCCCGACATGCACTCCTTCGGTACCGACCGCCCGTTGGTCGTCTCGACGGCGACCGCGATCCACGCCGAGCTGGCGCTCGTCGAGGGGAAGCTCGACCGCGCAACGACGGTGCTGCGAGACGCCACGGATGACGGGCCGGTGATGCGGTCGGTGCGCGCCCGGCACGCCTTCTACATCGGCGCCCACCGTCAGGTACTACGCATGACGGCGGACGCGCTCGACTACGCCGGCCCCCGTCCCCGTGCCGGTCTCGAGCTCCTGCTCCTGCGGGCGTGCACACTGCTGCGGCTGGGCCGGCACGGAGCGGCCGCCGACATCCTCGGCAGCGCGGTGGCGATCGCGGCCGACAGCGGTGTGCTGCTGCCGTTCCTCACCGTGCCACGCGGCGACCTGCTAGAGATCGCCGCCGCCGACTCCTACGCGCGCGACTTCCTGGCCAGCCCGGCGCTCGCGGACCGGCCGGGCATCTTCCCTGCACCGTTGCGAGTGGACGAGCTGAGCGTCGCCGAGCTCCGGGTGCTGCGCGAGCTTGCCGCCGGGGCGCCGCTCGCCCACATCGGCCGGCGGCTGTTCATTGCCGAGTCGACCGTCAAGACTCACGTGCGCCGCATCTACCGTAAGCTCGGCGTCAGCTCGAGGGCCGAGGCGCTGCACCGGGCGCGAGAGCTGTCACTGCTCAGCGGCCCCGACCCGGCGGATCTGTAGGCGCAGGTGGTCGTCGGACTCGGTTCCTGCTGCCCTGGTTGCTCACCCTCGAGCAGTGTGCGGATCATCTGCTAATCACCCGACATTTCCTCCGATGGGTGGTGGTCCCGGTGGTGAGGTGATGTTCTCGCCGATCACCGAGGAGTCCTGCCGTGCGACATGCTGCCCGTCCGACCCGCCGTCCCACTCGCCTGCGCCGTGGTTCCCGCGCACTGTTCACCGGACTGGTGAGCCTGACCCTCGTGATGGGAGGCAGCTCGTCGATCGCGTCGCCGAGCTCCGATCCACCGACGCCGAACGATTCCGAGGTGGAGGCGCTGCTGCGGGAGGCCATCGAGGCTGACGACGCAGCGCCGGACAGTGAGGTCGTGGGCGACGACACTGCTGATGTCGCAGCACCGGACGAGGAGGCTGCGGCACCGGACGACGCTGCAGCGCCCGAGGGGGAGGTCGCGCCGCCGGCCAGCGTCGTAGACGACGCACCGAGCGCCACCGCCGACGACGTACCCATCGCCGACGACGACGGCGCGGATGTGGCGCCGCAGGCGTCCGACGTGACCCCGTTCTTCGTGCCAGAGGGCCCCCCGGGCGAGGACGAGGCGAAGCTCATCATCCGCACAGGTGGTGACCGGACCGGTACCGGCCCGACGAGCACGACGGTGACCCCCCTCGAGGGCGCTACCTTCGAGTTCTTCCAGACCGACAACCCGAACAACCTCACCGGCGGCACGACCACCGGCGAGAGCTGTACCACCGACGCGACCGGCGCGTGTGGCGTCTTCCTCGACCTGGAGTCCGGGACGAACTACTTCTACGCGGTGCAGACGGATGCCCCGGCCGGCTGGATCATCCCGACCGAATGGGCGGAGGGTACCAACTACCGCTTCTCCACCCGCCTCGGCGTCAACAGCAATGACAGCGCAGCAGAGCGCACCCAGTTCCTGCCCCAGCAGATCCCGGGCACCGCGCCGGACCCGGTGTGGGCGAGCGTGCGGCCCAACCCGACAGCGCCGCCGCAGTGTGGCCTGGACATGGCGATGGTCGTCGACCTCTCGAACTCCGTGACGGACAGCAATGACCTGCTGGCCCAGTACAAGGACGCTGCGACGGGCTTCGTCGATGCGCTGACCGGCACACCGTCGCAGATCGCGTTGCACACCTTCGCTACCAACGCCCCGGCCAACGGCTCGAGCAACGGCGGCATGCCGCTGACCACCGTCGCCACCGCGAGCGGTGCCTCCGCGCTCACCGCCCGCATCAACGGCTTCACCGCGACCCCGGACAACAACGACGGCGGCACGAACTGGGACCGCGGCTTCCACCAGGTCGCAGAGTCCGCTGACGAGTACGACGTCGTCCTGTTCCTCACCGATGGCGCCCCCACCTTCCACCGGAACGCCTTCGGCACCGGCAGCACGACGAACATCCGCGAGGTCAACGAGGCGATCCTGTCGGCCAACGCCGTCAAGGCGACCGGCGCGCAGGTCGTGCTCGTCGGCATCGGTCCGGCGGCAACCCTTCCTGGCGCCGACATCCGCATCCCGTTGGTCTCCGGCCCGGTCGAGGGCACCGACTACTTCGTGACCGCCTTCGACGAGCTCGCCGAGACGCTCGAGGAGATCGCCACCGCGAACTGTGCCGGCACGCTGACCGTGGTCAAGGAGGTCCAGGAGCCCGACGGTGACGTGGTCGACGGCGGCGCGGGCTGGAACTTCACCACCGCCACGGCGGGCGTGACGCCCGCCTCTGCCACGACCGACGCGACGAGCGCGGTCAACTTCGAGGTCTCCTACCCCGACGACTTCACCCGTCCGGTGACCATCACCGAGACGCCGCAAGAGGGGTACGAGCTCGCTCAGGTCGACGGTCAGAACGCGGTCTGCGTTGACACCGGCGCCGGCACCGCTGTGCCGGTGACCAACGTAGGCGCGCTCGGCTTCACCGTCGACGTCCCTGCGGCGGACATCATCAGCTGTACCGTCCGCAACGCCGAGGTGCCGCCGGACTACGACGACCTCACCGTGACGAAGACCGCCCTGCCGAGCTTCGACCGGGACTACGACTGGGAGATCGAGAAGCTGGCCCAGGTGGATCGGATCGAGGTACCTGCCGGTGACGACGCCACCTTCACCTACGACGTCAGCGTCACCCCGAGCGCGCCGGTCGACTCCGGGTTCGAGGTCACCGGCGTCATCTCGGTGACCAACCCGAACGACGACGTCACCTTCACCGGTGTCGACGTCATCGACACGCTCGCCGACCTGCCCGGATCCACCTGCACGGTGACCGGCGGGACCGACCTCGAGATCGCTCCTGGCGCCACCTTCGAGGTGGCGTACTCCTGCACCCTTACCGGCGCCACGGCAACGACGGTCGGCACGAACACCGCCACCGCCACCTGGGACGCCGCGGCGTATCTCGGGACCAGCGGCGAGGCGACCACCTCCGAGCCGTTCGACTTCGCCACCACGGCACCGAGCGTGACCGACGGCGCCGTCGTCGTCACCGACTCCGAGATCGACCTCGCCGACTACGACGACGGCACGCAGGTGGGCAACATCGTGCTGGCCGAGGACGGCCCGGCCGTCTTCACCTACGAGCTCGACTGGCCCGGCGTCCCGGGCCAGTGCGTGGACTACCCGAACACCGCCACCATCGTCAACGCCGTCGGCCCCGCCATCGCGGCCGTCGGTGACATCGGGATCCTCGCCGTCGACGACTCGAGCACCGAGATCGTCACGGTCTGCGCCGGGCTCGACCTGGACGTCGAGAAGAACGTCGTCCACTCCTTCGACCGCACCTACCTGTGGACCATCGACAAGGTCGCCGACGAGACGGTCGTCGACGGCGACCCGGCCACCGGGATCGCCACCTTCGACTACACGGTGACCGCCACCCCGGTGCTGCCGCCGAACGGCTGGACCGACAGCGCCTGGGCGATGTCTGGTGAGATCACGGTGACCAACCCGAACGAGTGGCTCGACATCACCGCGGACATCACCGACGCGGTCGACGTCGGCGGCGGCGCGACGTGTGCCGTCACCGACGGCACCGACGTGCTGGTCGGCGCGGGCGCGTCGGTCACGCTCGACTACCTGTGCACCTTCACCGCGCAGCCCGCCTACGCAGGCACCAACACCGCGACCGCCACCTGGGCGGACTCCGTACCGACGCCGACCAGCTCGGCGACCGGCACCGGGGACGTCGCCGCGGACGCGTGGTCGGTGAACCCGGTCAACAACGTGATCGACGTCGTCGACGACAAGACCGACCCGGCCAACCCGGTCAACCTCGGTCCTGCGACCTGGAACGAGACCGGCACTCCGACCGTCTTCACCTACTCCCTCGAGCTGCCCGGGACCCCGGGCGAGTGCGTCGACTTCACCAACACGGCCTGGATCGCGCAGACGCAGCAGGAGGCGACCGAGGTCGTCACCGCCTGCCTCACCGCACCGCTGGAGGTGACCAAGACCGCCGAGGCGTCGTTCGACCGGACCTACCTGTGGGACATCACCAAGGAGGTCGACGCCACCACGGTGACGGTCGACGAGGAGACCGGCGAGGCGGAGTTCGAGTACACCGTCAGCGCGGTGCCGAACGGGTCGACCGACTCCGGCTGGTCGCTCGACGGCGAGATCAGCGTGACCAACCCGAACACCTTCGAGTCCGCGACGGTCACCGTGACCGACGCCGTGGACGTGGGCGGCGGCGCGGTCTGCACCGTCGCCGACGGCGTGGACGTGGAGATCGCGGCCGGCGCCAGCAAGGTGTTCGACTACTCCTGCACCTTCACCGGCGAGCCGGACTACGAGGGCGTGAACACCGCGACCGTCGTCGCCGGTGGCGAGACGTTCAGCGGCGCCGCCGACGTCACCTTCGACCTGGATGGCGAGACGGACCTGACGGTCGACGT
The DNA here is from genome assembly GCF_036421875.1 of Georgenia sunbinii. Taxonomy (NCBI): domain Bacteria; kingdom Bacillati; phylum Actinomycetota; class Actinomycetes; order Allobogoriellales; family Allobogoriellaceae; genus Georgenia; species Georgenia sunbinii. The sequence continues at coordinate 698,480 of NZ_JAZGOL010000002.1, forward strand.
CGTCGACGACCAGACCGACCCGGCCAACCCGGTGCCCCTCGGTCAGGCGACGTGGAACGCGGCCGGCACGCCGGTCGAGTTCACCTACTCGCTCACCCACGTGGGTGTCCCCGGGGAGTGTGTCGACTTCACCAACACCGCCTGGCTCGAGGTCCAGGGTGATGATCCGACCGCCGAGCAGACCGTCGAGGTCTGCGTCGAAGCACCGCTGGTGGTGACGAAGTCCGCCGACGCCACCTACGACCGCCTCTACGAGTGGGACATCGACAAGTCGGTCGACGACACCGACATCGAGGTGGACGAGAACGGCCAGGCCACCTTCACCTACACGGTGGACGCGGTCGCCGAAGGGTTCACCGACTCCGGCTGGGAGATGACCGGCACCATCACGGTCCAGAACCCCAACGAGTACGACTCCGGCAGCATCACGGTGGACGTCGCCGACGTCACCGACGTCGGGGCGACCTGCACCGTCGACGGTGGCACCGACCTCACCGTGGCCCCTGGGGCAACCGAGGAGCTCACGTACTCCTGCACCTTCGACGAGGAGCCGGATTACACGGGCAGCAACACCGCCACCGTGACCTGGACGAACGCTGACGGTGACGTCGATGGAGCCAGTGACACGGTCCCGGTCGAGTTTGTTGCCGATGTGGTCACCGACGAGACCATCGAGGTGTGGGACGACAAGACCGACCCGGCCAACCCGGTGCTCCTGGGCGCGGCCACCTGGTCCGACGAGTCGAGCCACCAGTTCAGCTACGACGTCGTGCACCAGGGCGTCGGTGGTCAGTGCCTGGAGTTCACCAACACCGCCTGGCTCGAGCTCGAGTCCGGACCCGGCGATAACGACTCCACCACCGTGGAGCTGTGCGTGGACTCGCCGCTGACGCACGACAAGACAGCGGTGTCTGCTGACCAGCTGCCTGACGGCACGTGGCAGGTGCGCTACGAGATCGACGTCGTCAACGACGCCCTGTTCGACGCGGTCTACAGCCTCTCCGACACCTTGGAGTTCGGCGAGGGCATCACCCCTGAGTCCGCGATCTGGCTCCTCCAGGGCACTGCCACCGGCGGGGCCTGGTCCGGGCTGCCGGACGAGACCACCACGGTGCTTGCGACAGACGCCACGATCGCTGCCGGTACCACCCACACCTACGTCGTGCTGGTCACCGCCGATGTCGCCGAGGGCGTCACCGGCACCGTGCCCGCGCAGTGCTCGGGCGACGATGGCACGGATGGTGGCGGGTTCCTCAACGCCGCCACCCTCACGTCCGGTGACCTGGAGGAGACGGCTCGCGACTGCGTCGAGCCGGCCGCTCCGTCGATCCTCAAGACCTTCGAGACGCTGACGGAGAACGACGACGGGACGTGGGACGTGGTCTACACGCTCGCGGTGGCGAACCTCGACGAGACGGCGTCGGTCGCCTACGACCTGGTCGACGAGCCGGCGTTCGTGTCCGGTGCGGTGATCGAGGGGGCGTCGGTGGTGAACACCGCGCCCGGTGACATCGTCACCAGCCCGGACTTCGACGCGATCGCCAACGTCGACATCGTGTCCGGACAGACGCTGGCGCCCGAGACCACCGATGTCTACACGGTGACGGTGACGGTCGATCTTTCGGACCTCACTTTGGTCGAGGAGCCGGGGAGCCGCGAGTGTGGCGTCAACGGGTCCAACGGGGGCCGCGGGCTGTTCAACGAGGCCACCATCACCTCGGGCAACGACGACTACGCCGACGAAGCCTGCGTGCCGGTCCCGGGCCCTGAGCTCGACGTCGAGAAGACGGCGGTCTCGGCGATCCAGAACGCGGACGGTTCGTGGACGGTGACCTACGTGGTCGTCGCCGCCAACGTGTCCAGCGTCGGTGCGCTCTACGACCTCACCGACACCATCGAGTTCGGCGACGGCATCACGCCGACCGAGGCCACCTGGACGCTGGCCGACCCGGCCAACGCGGGGGAGTGGGCCGACCCGGCCACCGACCCGACGGCCGTGCTGGCCACCGACCGGCCGCTGGCCGGTGGGGAGACCCACACCTACACGGTCGTCGTCGACGCGACGGTCGGGGCCGGAGTCATCGGCTCCGACCCCGGACAGTGCGAGAACTACCTCGGTGAGGACGGCGGCTTCCTCAACAGCGTCATCCTCACCGCCCACGGCCAGGAGGTCACCGACGAGGACTGCCTCGAGCCGGAGCTGCCGGATCTCGAGAAGCTGTTCGGCTCGGCCGTCCAGCTGCCGGACGGCACCTGGGGCGTGACGTACACCCTGGTCGTGGACAACTCGGGCAATGACTCCCGCGCCTTCTACGACCTGGCCGACGCGCCTCACTTCGCCGACGGCGTGACGATCCTCGACCAGTCGGTCCTGGACGTCACGGACGGGGGGACCCCGGTGGAGATCGCATGGGACGGCACCTCGGCGATCGTCGAGGATGTGGAGGTCGCCGCCGGTGACGTCCACACCTACCAGGTGACCTTCAACGTGCAGGTGTCGGCCGGTATCCCGGCCGATGACCTCGAGTGCGAGCCCGGACAGGGTGGGCGTGGGTTCTTCAACTCCGCGACGCTGACCACCGGGCCGGACTCCATCGAGGACGACGACTGTGGGCCGATCACCGAGTCGGTCGTCCCGACGGTCACCAAGACCGTCGCCGACGGCTCACCAGTCCTTAACGCCGACGGCACGTGGACGATCGTCTACGACGTCCTCGTCACCACCCCGGAGGCGAACACCCTGGTCGCGACGTACGACCTGTCCGACGAGCTCGACTTCGGGGAAGGCATCACGGTCCTCGACGCGGCCATCGCTGCCGGCAACGCGGACACCCCCGACCCGCTCGGCTCGTGGACCGGGATCGTGCCGGACATCGCGGTGACCGACGGCGAGGTCCTGCTGCCGGCCGGCGTGAGCCACGTGTACACCGTCACGGTGGACGCAGCGGTCGGCGAGGGGGTCATCGGGACGGAGGCCGGCGAGTGCTACACCGGTGAGGTGCCGCACGCCGGCGGCTTCCTCAACACGGTCACGCTGACCACCGACGGGATCGAGCGCACCGACGACGCGTGCGCCGAGCCCGTCCCCGCACCGTGGACGCTGGAGAAGACGTCCGACCCGGTCTCCGGATCGACGGTCGACCCGGGTGACGTCATCACCTACACGCTGACCGCGACCCCGACCGGTGAGCACGGGCCGGTGGGCGTGGAGGTGCGCGACAACCTCTTGGACGTCCTGGAGCATGCAGCCGGCTACGGCGACATCGTGGCCTCAACGGGCACGACCAGCTGGGACGGCGACGTGCTGGTGTGGGACATCGGGACGTTGGCGGAGACGGCGACCCTCACCTACGCGGTGATCGTCGACGACGATGCCTGGGACGTCACCCTGGTCAACGTCGCCACCGGCAGTGGGTCAACCCCGCCGACCTGCGTGGGGGACTGTTCCACGACCCACATCACGCCACCCGAGCCGGGGAAGCCGGACCTGCCGACGACGGGTGCGCAGCTGGGCGGATGGATCGCCGCAGCGTTCGTGCTCACCCTCACCGGCCTCGCACTCACGACTGTCCGGCGGCGCCGGCAGACGTGACACGAGCTGGTGCGGACCGCGGCGTCGTTCCCCCCGATGACACCGCGGTCCGCACCACCATCCGGAACCGGACCGATCCCGCCCGATCGGTGAAGGAACCGGGCGGGGACGGTCGAACCGCACCATCGACGTGGCGTTTGTGATCGGCGCCAGTCGACGCGCACCGACCGTCCCAGCGGGCGGGGCAGCTGACAGCTGCCCCGCCCGTTCGTCATTCCCGACGGTCCGCCCTGCCTGGGGGTGAGGACCGCAGCTCACGGGGTGAGCCGCGGCCCTCACCCTCTCTTCGCCCTCGACGAGAAGGTGGTCAGGTGTCGATCACCCCGACATAGCGCCGTTTGCAGGCGATTCCGGTGATGAAGTGACATCCTCGCCGATCACGAGGAGCCCCCTCATGCGCCATGCCGCACGCCCATCTCGTCGCCGTTCGACCACCCGTCGCGGCCCACGTGCCGTCTTCACGGCGCTGGTGAGCCTCACGCTCATCATGGGCGGAAGCTCATCGATCGCCACCCCGGACGACGACCCGCCCCTCGACCCCGCGGAGATCGAGGCGCAGCTCCTCGCCGCGATCGAGAGCGACGCCGAGGTCGAGTCCACCGATGAGGCGGACGTCGCGGGCGGCAACGACGCGGAGGTCGCTGCGCCGGCCGACAGTGACGACGCCGCGGCAGCGGACGGTGCTCAGCCGACGCCCGTGGAGGTGGAAGCACCCGCGGCGGCGGCGGCCGCCACGGACATCGGCGTCATGGCCGTCGGAGTTCCGCCTGGAAACCCAGGGAACAACCAGGCCAAGCTCATCGTCCGGGCGGGCGGTGACCGCACCGGGACGGGTAACACCAGCCAGACGGTGAATCCGCTGGCGGGTATGACGTACCAGTTCCATCGGACGACCAACGGCGGCATCAGCGGAGGCACGAACCTCGGTACAGCGGGGCAGTGCACGACCGACGCCACGGGCATGTGCGGCATCATCACGGGCCTGCCCGAGGCGGGCGGCGGCTGGTTCGGGAACTATGACCACTTCTACGCCGTCGCGATCGACGCACCGGCGGGCTGGCTCGCTCCGTCCTCGTGGAGTGAGGGCAACAACTACCGCTTCGAGTCCGGCCCGATCACTCGGAACGGCAACGCCAGCGACCGCACCGTCACCCTGCCGCCCGCGGGAGTGAGCAACAGGACCGTGTCGAACCCGACGTGGGCGAACGTCCGCGACAACAACCCGGCGCCTCAGCAGTGCGGCATCGACCTCGCGGTCGTCGTCGACCTGTCGAACTCGGTGGCCAACCCGACGCCCGCCAACCCGAGCCTGCTCCTCCAGTACAAGGCTGCAGCGAACGAGTTCGTCGACGCGCTCACCGGCACCCCGTCGCGGATTGCACTGCACACCTTCGCGACCAACGCCCCCGCGAACGGCCCGTTGAACGGGTCGCAAGCTCTGACGTCGGTGGCCACACCGGGCTCGGCCTCGCCGGTCAAGGCACGGATCGACGGCTTTACGCCAACAACGGACAGCAACGACGGTGGCACCAACTGGGACCGCGGCTTCCACCAGATCGTCGAGTCCAACGAGGTCTACGACGTCGTCATGTTCCTCACCGACGGCGCCCCGACCTTCCAGCGCAACGGTCTCGGTCCGGGGAGCTCGACGACGAACCACGAGGTCAACGAGGCGATCCACTCGGCCAACGCCGTCAAGGCACTGCCCAACGCGCCGGCCGTGCTCGCCGTCGGTATCGGTGAAGGTGCAAGCACGGACGCAGCGGCGAACCGTCTCTCGCTCATCTCCGGCCCTGAGGACGGCACTGACTATTTCCGCACCGACTTCGACGAGCTCGCCGAGACCCTGCGTGACATCGCCACCGCGAGCTGCGGTGGGTCGCTGACCGTCGTCAAGCAGATCGTCGACGCCGACGGCGACGTGGTGGACGACTCCCCCGGCGGCTGGGAGTTCACCGCCACGAGCGACGACGCCATCCTCGAGGGCGACAGCGGCCTCACCGGCGTCCTCGCGCGCGACACCGACGCCGACACCGGCGCCGTGAACTTCGGCCTCGACTTCGGGGACAACATGACCGCCGCCCGGTCGGTCGGGGTCACCGAGACCCAGCAGGCCGGCTTCGAGCTCGTGGAGCAGGGCGGCCAGAACGCCGTGTGTACCGCCGACGGCGCAAACCGGACAGTGACCGACGCCGGGGCGCTCGGCTTCACGGTCGACGTCGGCCCGGCAGAGGTCGTCAACTGCATCGTCCAGAACCGCGAGCTGCCGCCGGACTACGACGACCTCGTCGTGTCCAAGACCGTCCTCCCCGCCTTCGACCGCGACTACGACTGGCAGATCGAGAAGCTCGCCCGCGAGGACCGCATCGAGGTTCCCGCCGGGCAGGACGCGACCTTCACCTACGACGTCGCCGTCACCCCGAGCGAGCCGGCCGACTCCGGCTTCGCGATCAGCGGCACCATCACCGTCGAGAACCCGAACGACATCGCGATCAGCGGCGTCGACGTCAGCGACTCACTCGTCGACCTCCCTGGCGCGACCTGCGCGGTGACCAACGGGACCGGTCTCACGATCGACGCCGGCGGCAGTTACGACCTGCACTACTCCTGCACCGTCATCGGAGCAACGGCGGCCACGGCCGGCGTCAACACCGCGACCGCTACCTGGGACGCCGCGGACTACCCGGGCACCACCGGCACAGCGACCACCACGGCGGACTTCGACTTCGCCGCTGCCGAGCCACGAGTCACCGACGACGTCGTCGTCGTCACCGACACGGAGATCGAGCTCGAGGACTACGACGACGGCACGCAGGTGGGCAACCTCGTGCGCGCCGAGGACGGCGCGACGGTCTTCACCTACGGGATGACCTGGCCGAGCGAGCCCGGTCAGTGCGTGGACCACCCGAACACCGCGACGATCTCCAACGGCCCTGGCGCCAACGTGGCGCGGGGCATCGGTCCGATGGCGGTGAGCGACTCGAGCACCGAGATCGTCACCGTCTGCGCCGGTCTCGACCTTGACGTCGAGAAGAACGTCGTCAGCTCTTTCGACCGGACGTACCTCTGGACGATCGACAAGGTCGCCGACGAGACCGTGGTCCACGCGGACCCGGCCACCGGGACCGCGACCTTCGACTACACGGTGACCGCGACCCCCATCCTGCCGCCGAACGGCTGGACCGACAGCGCCTGGGCGATGTCTGGTGAGATCACGGTGAGCAACCCGAACGAGTGGCTCGACATCACCGCGGACGTCACCGACGAGGTGAGTGTGGGCGGCGGCGCGATCTGTACCGTCGCCGGCGGCACCGCTGTCACCATCGGCGCCGACGAGTCCGTCACGCTCGACTACCTGTGCACCTTCACCAGCCAGCCGAGCTACTCGGGCACCAACACCGCGACCGCCACCTGGGCAGACACGGTCCCGACGCCGAACGGCTCCGCGACCGGCACCGCTGATGTCGCCGTCGCCGAGTGGTCGGTGACCCCGATCAACGACGTCGTCGACGTCTACGACGACAAGACCGACCCGGACGCCGAGCCCGTCCACCTCGGTGAGGCCGAGTGGAACGCGACCGGCACCCCGACCGTCTTCACCTACTCCCTCGACCAGCAGGGCACCCCCGGCCAGTGCGTCGACTTCGACAACCGCGCCTGGATCCAGCAGACGGAGCAGGACGCGGACGAGACCGTCGCCGCCTGCCTCACCGCGCCGCTGCAGGTGTCCAAGACCGCTGCGGCGTCCTTCGACCGCACCTACCTGTGGGACATCGAGAAGGACGTCGACCGCACCACGGTGACGGTGGACGAGGAGACCGGCGAGGCCGAGTTCGACTACACGGTCAGCGCAGTACCCGGCGGTGCCGAGGACTCCGGCTGGACCCTCGATGGCCAGATCACGGTGACCAACCCGAACGTCTTCGAGTCGGCGACGGTCACCGTGACCGACGCGGTGAACGTCGGGGGCGGCGCTGTGTGCGTCGTCGTCGACGGCGTGGACGCGCAGATCGCAGCCGGTGCCACCGAGGTGTTCGACTACTCGTGCTCCTTCACCGACCAGCCCTCCTACGAGGGTGTGAACACCGCGACCGTCGTCTCCGACGGCGAGACGTTCACCGGCACCGCCGACGTCGAGTTCGAGCTCGACGGCGAGACCGACAAGACCGTCGACGTCGTCGACGACAAGACCGACCCGACCGACCCGGTCGTCCTCGGTGAGGCCACGTGGAACGCGGCCGGCACGCCGGTCGAGTTCGACTACTCGCTGACGCATGCGGGTGTTCCGGGGCAGTGTGTCGACTTCACCAACACCGCCTGGCTCGAGGTCGCCGGGGACGACCCGACGGCAGACCAGACCGTCGAGGTCTGCGTCGAGGCGCCGCTGCAGGTGTCCAAGACCGCTGCGGCGTCCTTCGACCGGACCTACCTGTGGGACATCGAGAAGGACGTCGACCGCACCACGGTGACGGTGGACGAGGAGACCGGCGAGGCGGACTTCGAGTACGTGGTCGCCGCGATCCCGAACGGCTTCGACGACTCCGGCTGGACCCTCGATGGCCAGATCACGGTGACCAACCCGAACGTCTTCGAGTCGGCGACGGTCACCGTGACCGACGCCGTCAACGTCGGCGGCGGCGCGGTGTGCGAGGTTGTCGGCGGTGCGGACGCGGAGATCGCGGCCGGTGCCACCGAGGTGTTCGACTACTCGTGCTCCTTCACCGGCGAGCCCTCCTACGAGGGTGTGAACACCGCGACCGTCGTCTCCGGCGGCGAGACGTTCACCGGCACCGCCGACGTCGAGTTCGAGCTCGACGGCGAGACCGACAAGACCGTCGACGTCGTCGACGACAAGACCGACCCGGCCAACCCGGTCGTCCTCGGTGAGGCCACGTGGAACGCGGCCGGCACGCCGGTCGAGTTCGACTACTCGCTGACGCATGCGGGTGTTCCGGGGCAGTGTGTCGACTTCACCAACACCGCCTGGCTCGAGGTCGCCGGGGACGACCCGACGGCAGACCAGACCGTCGAGGTCTGCGTCGAGGCGCCGCTGCAGGTGTCCAAGACCGCTGCGGCGTCCTTCGACCGGACCTACCTGTGGGACATCGAGAAGGACGTCGACCGCACCACGGTGACGGTGGACGAGGAGACCGGCGAGGCGGACTTCGAGTACGTGGTCGCCGCGATCCCGAACGGCTTCGACGACTCCGGCTGGACCCTCGATGGCCAGATCACGGTGACCAACCCGAACGTCTTCGAGTCGGCGACGGTCACCGTGACCGACGCCGTCAACGTCGGCGGCGGCGCGGTGTGCGAGGTTGTCGGCGGTGCGGACGCGGAGATCGCGGCCGGTGCCACCGAGGTGTTCGACTACTCGTGCTCCTTCACCGGCGAGCCCTCCTACGAGGGTGTGAACACCGCGACCGTCGTCTCCGGCGGCGAGACGTTCACCGGCACCGCCGACGTCGAGTTCGAGCTCGACGGCGAGACCGACAAGACCGTCGACGTCGTCGACGACAAGACCGACCCGGCCAACCCGGTCGTCCTCGGTGAGGCGACGTGGAACGCGGCCGGCACGCCGGTCGAGCTCCCCTACTCCCTGACGCACGTCGGGGTGCCCGGGCAGTGTGTCGACTTCACCAACACCGCCTGGCTCGAGGTGGCCGGGCAGGTTCCGGCCGCTGGCCAGACCGTCGAGGTCTGTGTCGAGGCACCGCTGCAGGTGGCCAAGACCGCCGAGGCGTCGTTCGACCGCACGTATCTGTGGGACATCAGCAAGGACGTCAACCGGACAACGGTCGAGGTCGACGGCTCCACGGCGAGCTTCAACTACACGGTCAGGGCGGTGCCGAGCGGATTCGTCGACTCCGGATGGACCCTCGACGGCGAGATCAGCGTGACCAACCCGAATGTCTTCGAGCCGGCGACGGTCACCGTGACCGACGCCGTCAACGTCGGCGGCGGCGCGGTGTGCGAGGTTGTCGGCGGTGCGGACGCGGAGATCGCGGCCGGTGCCACCGAGGTGTTCGACTACTCCTGCAGCTTCACCGGCGAGCCCTCCTACGAGGGTGTGAACACCGCGACCGTCGTCTCCGACGGTGAGACGTTCACCGGCACCGCCGACGTCGAGTTCGAGCTCGACGGCGAGACCGACAAGACCGTCGACGTCGTCGACGACAAGACCGACCCGGCCAACCCGGTCGTCCTCGGTGAGGCGACGTGGAACGCGGCCGGCACGCCGGTCGAGCTCCCCTACTCCCTGACGCACGTCGGGGTGCCCGGGCAGTGTGTCGACTTCACCAACACCGCCTGGCTCGAGGTGGCCGGGCAGGTTCCGGCCGCTGGCCAGACCGTCGAGGTCTGTGTCGAGGCACCGCTGCAGGTGGCCAAGACCGCCGAGGCGTCGTTCGACCGCACGTATCTGTGGGACATCAGCAAGGACGTCAACCGGACAACGGTCGAGGTCGACGGCTCCACGGCGAGCTTCAACTACACGGTCAGGGCGGTGCCGAGCGGATTCGTCGACTCCGGATGGACCCTCGACGGCGAGATCAGCGTGACCAACCCGAATGTCTTCGAGCCGGCGACGGTCACCGTGACCGACGCCGTCAACGTCGGCGGCGGCGCGGTGTGCGAGGTTGTCGGCGGTGCGGACGCGGAGATCGCGGCCGGTGCCACCGAGGTGTTCGACTACTCCTGCAGCTTCACCGGCGAGCCCTCCTACGAGGGTGTGAACACCGCGACCGTCGTCTCCGACGGTGAGACGTTCACCGGCACCGCCGACGTCGAGTTCGAGCTCGACGGCGAGACCGACAAGACCGTCGACGTCGTCGACGACAAGACCGACCCGGCCAACCCGGTCTCGCTCGGGACTGCCACCTGGAACGCGGCGAGCACGCCCCGGACCTTCACCTACCCGCTCACCCACGAGGGCGTCCCCGGACAGTGCGTGGACTTCACGAACACCGCGTGGGTCGCGGTCACGGGTGACGACCCCGAGGCCGGCGTCACGGTCACGGTCTGCGCCGAGGACGACATCACCGTCGTCAAGACGGCGACCGCGAGCTACGACCGCCTCTACGGGTGGGACATCGACAAGTCGGTCGACGACACCGAGATCGAGGTCGACGAGGACGGCCGAGCCACCTACACCTACCTGGTCGACGCCGTCACCGACGGCTTCGTCGACTCCGACTGGGAGATGGCCGGGACCATCACGGTCCACAACCCCAACGAGTACGACGACGGTGCCATCACGGTGAACGTCGTCGACGTCACCGACGTGGGGGCGACCTGCGCCGTCGAGGGCGGCTCGAACCTCATCCTGGCACCGGGAGCGACGCAGACCCTCGACTACTCCTGCACCTTCGACGAGGAGCCGGAGTACGAGGGGACCAACACCGCCACGGTCAGCTGGACCGGCGCCGGCGGCAACGCCGACGAGGTCAGCCACACCGTCCCGGTCGAGTTCGCGGCCGACGTCGTCACCGACCTGACGATCGACGTCTGGGACGACAAGACCGACCCGACCACGCCGATCTACCTCGGCGAGGCGACCTGGACCGACGAGGCGAGCCACGAGTTCAGCTACGACGTCGTCCACCAGGGCGTGGGCGGGCAGTGCGTGGAGCTCACCAACACCGCCTGGCTCGACCTCGCGGCCGGTCGTGGACCGGACGACTCGACCACGGTCGAGCTGTGCGTCGACTCCCCGGTGGCCCACGACAAGACCGCCGTCTCGGCGAACCAGCTGGACAGCGGCAAGTGGCAGGTGCGCTACGAGATCGACGTCGTCAACGACGCGCAGTTCGACGCGGTGTACAGCCTCTCCGACACGCTGGAGCTCGGCGGCGGCATCACCCCCGAGAGCGCCTTCTGGCTCCTCCAGGGCACGGCCACCGGTGGTGTCTGGGCCGGGCTGCCGGACGAGACCACCACGGTGATCGCCACGGATGCCACCATCGCCGCGGGCAGCACCCACACCTACGTGGTGCTCGTGACCGCTGACGTCGCCGCCGGCGTCGTCGGCAGTGGGGCCGGGCAGTGCTCGGGCGACGACGGCACCGACGGTGGCGGGTTCCTCAACGCGGCCCGGCTCACCGCCGGCCAGCAGGACGAGACTGCCCGTGACTGCCTCGAGCCGGCCGCGCCGGAGACGAGCAAGACCGCCGGCGATCTCGTCGAGAACGCCGACGGCACCTGGACGGTCAGCTACGAGCTGACCGCCACCAACCCGACCGCCGATCAGGACCTGCACTACTCCCTGGTCGACCAGCTCGACTTCGCCGGTGGCGTCTCGATCGTCTCGGCCACCGTCAGCGGTGCGGCGGGATCGCCGACGCCGAACACCGGCTGGGACGGGATCACCAACGCCTCGGTGGTCGAGGACGAGCCGATCTCGGGAGGCCAGAGCCACACCTACGCGGTGACCGTGGTCGTGGACCTCTCGGGTGACATCGCCGACGCGGACCGCCAGTGCTCGACCGACGTCGGGGGTGGTACGGGCCTGTTCAACGGCTCGACGCTGACCTCCGGCAACGACGACTACGACGACGACGCCTGCGTCGACATCCCCGAGCCGACGGTCGAGGTCGGCAAGACCGCGACGTCGGTGGGCCAGAACGTCGACGGCTCGTGGACAGTGACCTACGAGGTCGTCGCGTCCAACGACACGAGCCTGGGCGGCACCTACGACCTCACCGACACCCTCGAGCTCGGTGCGGGCATCACCCCGACCGTCGCGACCTGGTCGCTGGCCGACCCGGCCGACGCGGGGGAGTGGACCGACCCGGCCGCCGAGCCGACGGCCACGCTGGCCACCGACCGGCTGCTGGCCGGCGGGGACAGCCACACCTACACGGTGACCGTCACCGCCGAGGTCGCCGCCGGCGTCATCGGCTCCGAGCCCGGGCAGTGCTCGGGTGACGGCGGCACCGACGGCGGCGGTTTCCTCAACGCTGCGACCCTCACCGCCTACGGCGACCCGCAGACCGACCGCGACTGCCGCGAGCCGGTGGCGCCCTCGATCGACAAGACCTTCGAGACGCTGACCGAGAACGCCGATGGCACGTGGGACGTGGTCTACACGCTCGACGTCGTCAACCCGCACCCGGTCACGGTGGCCTACGACCTCGTCGACGAGCCGGCGTTCGTGGCCGGCGCGGCGATCGAGGGTGCGTCGGTGGTCAACACCGCCCCCGGTGACATCGTCACCAACCCGGGCTTCGACGCCGTGAGCGACCTGGCGATCGTGTCCGGCCAGGTGCTGACGGCCGACTCCACCCACAGCTACACGGTGACGGTGACGGTCGACCTGTCCGGCGTCACGGCGACCGACGGGGCGGGCGCTCGCCAGTGCGGCGACGAGGGCGACCGGACTGACCACGGGCTGTACAACGACGCGACCATCACCTCGGGCAACGACGACTACGCCGACGACGCCTGCGTGCCGGTCCCGGACCCGACGGTCGAGGTCGCCAAGTCCGCCACCTCGGCCCTCCAGAGCTCGGACGGCAGCTGGACGGTGACCTACGAGGTCCTCGCGACCAACACCTCCAGCGTCGGTGGCGCCTACGACCTGACCGACACCATCGAGTTCGGCGAGGGCATCACCCCGACGGCGGCGACCTGGTCGCTCGTCGACCCGGTCGTCGAGGGTGAGTGGGCCGATCCGGCCACCGAGCCGACCGCCACGTTGGCAGCCGACCGGCCGCTGGCCGGCGGCGACAGCCACAGCTACGTCGTCGTCGTGGACGCGACGGTCGCGGCCGGTGTCATCGGCTCCGAGCCCGGGCAGTGCTCGGGCGACGACGGTACCGACGGCGGCGGCTTCCTCAACTCCGTGACGCTGACCGCGCACGGCGCAGAGAGCACCGACGCCGACTGCCTCGAGCCGGCGCTGCCGGACTTCGACAAGCTGTTCGGCTCCGCCGTCCAGCAGGGCAATGCCACGTGGGACGTCACGTACACGCTGGTCGTGGACAACTCGGGCAACGACTCCCGGGCGTACTACGAGCTGACCGACGCACCGCACTTCGCGGCGGGCGTGACCATCCTGGGTCAGTCGGTCAACGACGTGACCGACCCGGCCGCCCCGGCGGACATCGCCTGGGACGGCACCTCGGCGATCGTCGAGGGCGCGGAGGTCGCCGCTGGCGACGTCCACACCTATGAGGTGACCTTCAACGTGCGGGTCTCGGCGGGCATCCCGGCAGAGAACCTCACGTGCGACCCGGTCGAGGGCGAGGGCTACGGGTTCTTCAACTCCGCGGAGCTCTCGTCCGGCCCGGACACCATCCCGGGCGCGGACTGCGGCGACATCACCGAGTCCGTCGTCCCGACGGTCACCAAGACGGTGACCGACGGCTCGCCGGTGCAGAACGTCGACGGAACCTGGGCCATCGTCTACGACGTCGTTGTGACCACCCCGGTGGCCAACACGCTGACAGCCGTCTACGAGCTGGACGACACCATCGAGTTCGGTGAGGGCATCACGGTGAGCTCCGCGGCGATCGCCGCGGCGAACGGCGACACCCCCGCCCCGCTGACCACGTGGACTGGCGTCGCGCCGGACACCGCGGTCACCGACGGCGAGGTCGTGCTGCCGGCCGGCACCACCCACACCTACACGGTGACGGTGCAGGCCGATGTCACCGAGGGCGTCGTCGGCTCGGAGGCCGGCCGGTGCTACACGGGCGAGGTGCCCGTGGCCGGTGGCTTCCTCAACACGGTCACCCTGACCACCGACGACGTCGAGCGCTACGACGACGCCTGCGCCGAGCCGGTGGCGCCGTCGATCTCGAAGACCTTCGAGACGCTGACGGAGAACGCCGACGGCACCTGGGACGTCGTCTACGAGCTCGACGTGGTCAACCCCCACGACGTGGGAGTGGCCTACGACCTCGTCGACGAGCCCGTCTTCGCGACCGGCGTGGTGATCGAGGGTGCCGCGGTGGTCAACACCGCCCCCGGCGACATCGCCACCAACCCGGCCTTCGACGCGGTCAGCGACCTCGGGATCGTCTCGGCTCAGGTGCTGGCTGCCGGTACGACCCACACCTACACGGTGACGGTGACCGTCGACCTGTCCGCCATGACCGCGACGGACCTTTCCGAGGACCGGGTCTGTGGTGTCAACGGCTCGAGCGCCGGCCACGGCCTGTTCAACGGGGCGACCATCACCTCGGGCAATGACGAGTACTCCGACGACGCCTGCGTCGACATCCCGGACCCGACGGTCGAGGTCGCCAAGACCGCGACGTCGGCGCTGCAGAACTCGGACGGCAGCTGGACGGTGACCTACGAGGTCGAGGCCTCCAACACCTCCAGCGTCGGTGGCGCCTACGACCTCACGGACACCATTGACTTCGGTGAGGGCATCACGCCGACGGCGGCCACCTGGTCGCTGCGGGACTCCGAGCTCGACGGCGAGTGGGCCGACCCGGCCACCGAGCCGACCGCCACGCTGGCGACCGACCGGCCGCTGGCCGGCGGGGCTGACCACACCTACGTCGTCGTCGTGGACGCGACGGTCGCGGCTGGTGTCATCGGCTCCGAGCCTGGGCAGTGCTCGGGCGACGACGGCACCGGTGGCGGTGGCTTCCTCAACTCCGTGACGCTGACCGCGCACGGCGAGGAGAGCGCCGCCGCTGACTGCCTCGAGCCGGCGCTGCCGGACTTCGAGAAGCTGTTCGGTTCCGCCGCTCAGCTGCCGGACACGACCTGGGGTGTGACGTACACGCTGGTCGTGGACAACTCGGGCAACCTGTCGAGGGCGTTCTACGACCTGGCCGACGCGCCGCTGTTTGCCGAGGGCGTCGAGATCCTCGGTCAGTCGGTGCTGGATGTGACCGACGTGACCACCCCGGTGGAGATTGAGTTGGACGGCACCTCGGCGATCGTCGAGGGCGCGGAGGTCGCCGCCGGTGACGTCCACACCTACGAGGTGACCTTCAACGTGCGGGTCTCGGCGGACATCCCGGCCGAGAACCTCACCTGCGACCCGATCGAGGGCGCCGGATCCGGGTTCTTCAACTCGGCAACGCTGACGAGCGGCCCGGACACCATCCCGGGTGAGGACTGCGGTGACATCACCGAGTCCGTCGTCCCGACGGTCACCAAGACCGTCACCGACGACTCGCCGGTGCTGAACGACGACGGCACGTGGACCATCGACTACGACGTGGTCGTGACGACGCCGGAGGCGAACACGCTGGCGGCGGTCTACCAGCTGGATGACGAGCTGGTGTTCGGTGAGGGCATCACGGTCCTCGGCGCGGCCGTTGTGGCCGGCAACGGGGACACACCGGACCCGCTGGGCTCGTGGACCGGCCTCGCGCCGGATATCGCGGTGACCGACGGTGAGATCGTGCTGCCGGCCGGCGTGAGCCACATGTACACCGTCTCGGTGGACGCGGGGGTGGCCGACGGCGTCATCGGTTCGGTGGCGGGGCAGTGCTACACCGGTGAGGTGCCGCAGGCCGGTGGCTTCCTCAACACGGTCACGCTGACCACCGACGGGATCGAGCGCACGGACGACGCGTGCGCCGAGCCCGGGCCCTCGCCATGGACGCTGTCCAAGACGTCCGACCCGGTCTCCGGGTCGCAGGTCGACCCGGGTGACGTCATCGAGTACACCCTGACCGCGACCCCGGCCGGCGAGTACGCGCCGGTGGGAGTGCAGGTGCAGGACGACCTCGCCGACGTCCTCGAGCATGCCGCCGGCTACGGCGACATCGTGGCCTCCACGGGTACGACCAGCTGGGACGGTGACGTCCTCGTCTGGGACATCGGAACCCTTGCGGAGACGGCAACCCTCACCTACTCGGTGGTCGTCGACGACGATGCCTGGGACGTCACCCTGGTCAACGTCGTCACCGGTGGCTCGACCCCGGCGACCTGCATCGGCGACTGCGCCACGACCCACACCACGCCACCGAGGCCGGACCACCCGGACCTGCCGACGACGGGTGCGCAGCTGCGCGGCTGGATCGCCGCGGCGCTCGTCCTCACCCTCGTCGGGGTTGCGCTCACGACTGTCCGGCGGCGCCGGCAGACGTGACAAGAGCTGGTGCGGACCACGGTGTTGTTCCCCCCGATGACACCGCGGTCCGCACCACTAGATGGCACCGAACCGATCACCCCCGATCGGTGACGGTGCCGGACGGGGACGTGTTCGGACCGCACTAGCGAAGTGGCGTTGTGATCGGCGCCGCTCGATGCGCACGGACCGTCCCCCGCGGGCGGGGCAGCTGATCAGCTGCCCCGCCCGTTGGTCATTCCGGGCGGACCGCGTGACGCATCCTGTGCGCGGAGCCGCCGCGCCGGCGGCGGCGACACCCCGGGCTCACCCCCGGCACTCACCCGCGCACCGGCACGCGTCAGGTCCGGGTCACCCTGGTGGTGGACCCGAGTCGCAGAGCAGACTTGCGGTGCGATGGAAGCCGAGCGACGTGCGTCCGACCGGACGTCCGCCAGCTCGCGAGGACATCGGCTCATGAACTCCCGCTTTCGGCGCCGGCACCGCCCGGCAGGCGCTGGGGACGGGTGGCCGGACTGGGTGCAGCCAGGGTTGAGCAGCGCTTGTGATCGGCGCGGCTAGGTACGCTCGGACCCAGCTGTCCCACCGGCCGGCGGACGGGGACACCTCGTGTGTCCCCGTCCGTTCCGGACGTGGGAGCGCGTCTGCGCCTGAACGGCGCAGCTGAGTAACCCCCTTCACCCCCAACGCCTGCCAACGGATCACCCGCTCCTCGGCCTCGATAACGGGAGGCTGCGCCTTAGGCTGCGATGTACCGGCTCTCGCCTTGGAGGAGGGGAATGGCGCGCTTGCTGCATCGCGATGTAAGTGCACGTTCTGCCGCCGGCGCCACAGTCGACGAGTGGCTCGAACGATCGGTCCAGAGCGGCGAGCTCGGCCGCACCGTGACCAGGGGGATCAGTTGGACCCTGCTTGGTAGCTGGCTCTCCACCGTCGTGCAGATCGGCACCACGATGGTGCTCGCCCGGCTCCTCACCCCGGCAGACTTCGGCATCATGGCGATGGCCCTCACGCTCACCGTCGTCGTCAACCAGTTCCGTAGCCTCGGGCTGAGCCAGGCGGTCGTGCAACGGATCGATCTGCGATGGAGCCACGTCAACGCCCTCTTCTGGATCAACACCGCTGCGGGGGTCGTCCTCGCCGGCCTCGTCGCACTCGCCGGATTCCCGCTCGCCGAGTTCTACCGGGAGCCCGCGCTCGTCCCCATCTGCCTCGCGCTCGGAGCGGGTTTCGCGATATCCGGGGTGGCGGTCCAGCACGGGGCTCTGCTCAACCGCGCCATGCGCTTCAGGACGATCTCGTTGCGCAACGTCGCCGCCGGCGTGCTCTCAAGCGTTGCCGCGGTCGTCGCGGCCTTGCTCGGGATGGGGATCTGGGCGCTCGTCGTCCAGAACGTCAGCATGCTGGTGTTCGCCACGCTGCTCAACTGGTGGGCGGTGCCGTGGCGACCCAGCCGCCCCAGCGGGCTGCGGGAGGCGCTGCCCTTGCTGGGCTTCGGTGCCCATGTCTCGATCGCGAACCTGTTCCACACGCTCTCTCGGGAAGGGGACAACGTCATCATCGGGCGCGCCCTCGACGCCGGAGCGTTGGGCCTGTACACCCGTGCATACAGCTTGCTGATGCTGCCGCTGCGGCAGCTCAAGACCCCCGTCCAGGCCGTCATGGTCCCCACCTTGGCGGCCCTCCAGGAGGAACCCGCGCGCTACCGCCAGGCGTACCGGATGGCTATCAGTGGGCTCGGGCACCTCGGGATGCCGGTCATCGTCGTCCTCGCGGTGACCGCGCACGAGCTCATCGCTGTTGCGCTCGGTGACCGGTGGCTGGCCGCGGCTCCGATCTTCCAGATCCTCGCCGTCGCGAGCTTTGTGCAGCTGGTTTCCACCACCACCGGCTGGATCTACACGAGCACCGGCCGCGGCGCCGTCTACGCGACGTGGGCGGTGATCAACGGCGTCGTCACCGTCGGTGGTTTCGTCATCGGCGTGCGCTGGGGCATCACCGGTGTTGCCGTCTCCTACGCGATCACGCAGGTCCTTCTCATCCTGCCGGGCTTCGCGCTCGCCTGCCGTCATACACCGGTCGCCGTCGCGGACCCCTTCCAGGCCATGGTGCGCCCCGCGCTCGTCTCCCTCCTCCTTCTCGGTGCTGCCGTCGGTGTGCGTTCCCTCGTCGTGCCGGGCGTGACGGAGCTGGTGGCGCTCGTCGTCGTCGCTGGCTGTACAGCCGCCACGTGGCTGCTGACCATGGTGGTCTGGCGTGGTGCGCGCGCTGAGCTCCTCGCGCTGGTCGCGGTCGTCCGCAAGAAGAAGCGGCCGACGTCATGAGCGCGGGCCGACGCCCCGGCGTCGCACGACCGGCCTTCGTCGCCTCGACCGGGGGGCACCTCATCGAGATGCGCCTCCTGGCGGAGCTGCTTGAGCCGGAGCGGCACCATCGTGCGCTGTGGATCACCCACCGCACCCCGCAGAGCGAGACGGTCTTGGCGGGGGAGGACGTGCTGTTCGTCGATCTCGTCCAGACCCGCGACCTCAAGGCTGCCGTGCGCGTGACGCCGGAGATCGTCCGCGCGATGCGCGACAACCGGGTGGACGCGGTCTACAGCACCGGGGCAGCGATCGCGCTGTCGGCGCTGTCACCCGCCCTCCTGGTGGGAGCGCGCGCCAACTACGTCGAGAGCCTCACCCGTCCGCTCGGCCCGTCGATGACCGGCCGGCTCCTGAGCATGCTGCCTTGGGTCAGGACGCTGACGCAGTACGAGGCCCGCGCCGGCCGACGCTGGCGGTACCAGGCCAGCCTGATGGACACGTTCGTCACCCGCGTAGTGGCGACCCCGCGGCCACGGCGGGTCTTCGTCACCGTCGGCACTGCCGGCCGCTACGAGTTCCGGCGACTGCTCGACCGTCTCGTCGAGGTGCTCCCCGACGACTGCGAGGTGGTGTGGCAGACCGGCTCGACGAGCACGGCGGGGCTCGGCATCAACGCACGGCCGATGATGACTGATACCGAGTTCCAGCACCAGATCTCTCGCGCCGACGTCGTCGTGGCGCACGCGGGGTGCGGCACGTTCCTCAGGTGCCTCGAGCTCGGCAAGGTTCCGGTGCTGGTCCCGCGACGCGCCGTGCACGACGAGCATGTGGACGACCACCAGGCGCAGCTTGCCCGTGTGGCCGAATCACGGGGGCTAGCAGTGATGCGGGAGGCCGACGCCGTGGCCTGGACGGACCTGTGCCAGGCAGCCGGCATCGCCGTCGCCCGGCGCCGCAGCGCGGTGGACGAGCGCCGTGCGAGCTGACCGACGAGCCGGCAGGACCGGCCCTTCCCTTGCTGATCACGGAGGAGGAACACAGGTGCCAAGACCTACCCGTCGCCGCGGCGTCTCACTCATCGTTGTCACCTATAACAGCAGTGCCCATCTTGCCGGCCTGGCCGCCAGCCTGGAGGACGCGCTGGCAGGCGTCTGCGAGTGGGAGCTCATTGTCGCGGACAACGACTCGTCCGATGGCAGTGCCGACCTCATCGCTGACCTCGTGCCGTCAGCCAGGATCGTCCGGATGGGACGCAACGCGGGCTACTCGGCAGCGATCAACGCCGCCGCGAGCCGCGCCAGACCGGACTTCGACACACTGGTCCTCAACCCAGACGTGCGGTTGGGGCCAAGGTGTGTCACTCAGCTGCAAGGTGCGCTGGTGGACGGAGGGGCAGGTGTTGCCGTCCCGAGGTTGGTCGATGAGCACCAGCGAACCTGGCCCTCGATCCGGCACGACCCGAGCCCGTTACGGGCGTGGGGCGAGGCACTGCTCGGCGGGCGGCTCGCCGCGGTGATGGGTGTCTCGGAGACTGAGCACGGTAGCCGGGCCTACGAGGACGGTCGCCCGATCGACTGGGCGACCGGCGCAGTCCTCCTCATCGCTGCCGAGTGCCGGGAGGCTGTTGGTCCGTGGGACGAGCGTTACTTTCTCTACTCCGAGGAGGTGGACTATTTCCAACGCGCGCGGGCTGCCGGGTACGTACCGGTCTATGTGCCCGGAGCGGTGGCTTTTCACGCTCAGGGGCAGTATCGGACAGATCCCGGCCTCTGGCGGCTACTGATGGCCAACCGGGTTGTCCAGTTCGCCCGCCAGCACGGGGCCGTCAGGACGGCGGTGTTCCGCTGCGGCCTGGCGGTGGGCGAGCTCATCCGCTTTCCTCGGGGAGCCGTGCACCGGGCCGGGTTCCGTGGTGTGCTCGCGCCGTGCGCGTTCGCAGGACGGCCGCCGCACACGGTCGGCGATGACGACGGCGTGGTGTGGTTCGCTGCGCAGGACTGGTGGTACCACAATCAGGCCCACTCGGACTTCCAGCTCATGCAGCACGCCGCTCGGGATCGTCCGGTACTGGTGGTGAACAGTCTTGGCCTGCGGATGCCGCGCAAGGGCGTGAGCGTGGCGCCGTGGCAGCGGATGGTGCGCAAGGCTCGCAGCACCGCCAAGCTGCTCCGCCGACCGGATCCCGACAATCCCAACTACTACGTCATGAGCCCGGTGTTCATCCCGGTCTACGGTGAGAGCCGGGCCGCCCGGCTGAGCGCCTGGCTGGTACGTCAGCAGGTGCGCGTCGCCGGCTACGTGGTCGGCCTCGGCGCCCGTCCAGCCGTCGTGGTCACGATCCCCACCGCCTGGCCAACCGCCGCGCGGCTACGCCGCTCGACCCTCGTGTTCAACCGGTCCGACCGGCACTCGGAGTTCCCCGAGGCGGACGGCGCGGCGATCCGGCGCCTGGAGGACCAGCTGCTGGAGCACAGCGACGTTGTCCTGTACGTCAGCCACGAGCTCATGCGGTTGGACGCGGAGCTGGTTGGTGACCGGGCCTACTTCCTCGACCATGGCGTCGAGGTCGACCACTTCACCCAGGACTCGGCCCCTCTGCCGGACGACCTCGCCAGCATTCCGGGGCCTCGGATCGGTTTCTTCGGCGCGCTCGACGACTTCGTCGTCGACATGGATCTCTTCCGCGAGACAGCCCTCGCGCTGCCGGATGTCAGCCTCGTGCTCATCGGTGACGCCTCGTCGGACATGTCAGAGCTGGTCGCGCTCCCCAACGTGCACTGGCTCGGTTTCCGGCCCTACGCCGAGATCCCTGCCTACGGCCGCGGTTTCGACGTGGCGCTCATGCCGTGGCTGGACAACGAGTGGATCAGGTTTGCCAACCCCATCAAGCTCAAGGAGTACCTTGCGCTGGGGCTGACTGTCGTCACGACGGAGTACCCGGAGATCGATGCCTACCGCGACCGGGTGCATGTTGCCGAGCGCAGGGAGGATTTTCCCACGACTGTCCGGCGTGCCCTCGGCCAGCGTTTCGCCCCGGCCATGCTGCGAGAGTCGGTGCTCCCCTCGTCATGGGAAAGCAAGACGCGCGAGCTCCTGGACCTCTTCGACGGTCCTGGACAGGGACGACGCACGGGGCTGGCCACGGACCAGCACTCGGCGCCGCCGAGCAGTCGCTGACGCCAGCGCGCGGTCACCAGCGCGCCGGCCGCCCCACGAGGCGCTCGACGCGCTTGCGCACTGACCTCGCTCGCCGGCGCCAGCCGCGGTATGCCCGCGGGTCCAGCGAGGCGCCTTGCAGCACCCGAGCGCTCTGCTCCAGCTGCGCGGTCCAGGCCGCCACGGTGGTCACGCCGTTCGCCCGTGCCGACAGCGGCATCCGGTCGACGAGGTCGGCATCGGTGTGGATCAAGCTGTGCGGGGAGCGAGGATCGTCCATGTGGTCCTCAGCCACGAAGGGGAAGTAGTAGCCGTTGACCGCCCCACCGGCGGCGAGCCGGATGCAGTACTCGGTGAAGCTCTCCGTCGGCCCGATCCCGCCGTGCTGCTCCGTGAGCGCTCGCGGCATCAGGTAGCCGCTGCCCTGGACCCACAGGTTGCGCATGAGCTGGTGACCACCGGCGAAGGTCTCGATCTTGCGATGGGCGAGCTCTGGGAAGAAGTCCGCCTCGGGGTGGCGCCAGCTCGCGACAGCGCCGAAGGACGGATTAGCAGCATGAGCGTCGGCGAAGGTGCTCAACCAGCCGGGACTGACGCGGCAGTCGTCATCCACCTTGGAGACGAACTGTGCGGTGGACTCCTGCCACAGCCAGTTCGTCGGTTCGCGGAGCCGGACGTTCTCGCGGCTGTGGTGGAAGCGGTGCACCCGCGGGTCGTCACGCCAGTCGCGCAGCGCCTCGAGGGTGGCCTCGTCGTCGCCGTTGTGCCAGAGCCAGACGCGGTCGTCCTCGCCGAGGGTCTCCAGGAGGCGCGGAAGGCTCAGGTGCAGGTAGCCGGCACTGCGGTAGGTGATCATGAGGATGTCGGCTCGGTGGGGCACGGTGACACTCCTTCCAGGTCGACTTCGGGTTGCCGCAGGCCGCGCAGCCGTGCGCGTCGGTACGTGCCCCCGAGCGAGGTGAGCTTGATCCGTACCGGAAGCCGCAACCACAACCGCAGGGACGGCAGGCCGCGGTACCGCGGGGTTCGTAGCCCCATGAGGCCCATCGTGAGCACACGGCCCCAGACCGCGCCGCGGGTCTCGGCCAGGTTGGGCTGCGACGTGGGCAGCAGGTCCACCGGTACCTCTCCGCCGGCGAGCGCTCCGTCCGCGAGTGCGGCGAGGACTGCCGCCCGTCCCCGCTCGGTACGCACGACGACGAGGGACCGTCCCGGCTCGTCCGGGCTCAGCTCCCGGTACCAGGGGTCACCGACGGACAGGTCGGCGAACTCACCGGTGTGGTCGGGACAGATGAGGCAGCGCCACTGGCGGTGCTTGGTGAGCGTGCCGCCCCACGACTCCGCGTAGGTCATGCTCCGGTGGTCACCGTCCCGGGTCCGGAAACGGAAGTGGCCCGGCCACCCCTCGCCGCGGTAGTCGACCTTCGCCACCTCCTCCGGCTCGGCCCCGAGCTCGCGGATGAGCTTCTCGGTTGCTGCCGTCGATGGCGTCCCGGCACAGAAGATCGCGATGGTGAGGTCGGTCTTCGCCGCTATCCCGGGGCGTACCTGTGTGACGCGGGCCAGCGCAGCGACGTCGCAGGGCTTACCGACGAACACCGACGTGCCGTTCGCCTCCTCGAGGAGGTCGAGGCGCTCAGCCGGGCTCGCGGGCGAGTACCGCGAGCCGGTTGCTGCGGTGATCGTCTCGTAGCTGGTGTTCCGCACCGTCACGTTGCGGATCGGGTCGCTCGGGTCGGCCTGCACCTGGAGGGCGCCGGTCGCTCGTCCGGAGGTCACCGCGTGTGCCGACAGTGCGGTGGCCACGCCGCCGGACGAGCCGCGGTGACGGACGTCGGGGTCGGTGGACCAGCACTCGTAGAGAGCGAGCACCGGTCCCCACTCACCGCGGAAGGGTGCGTCGTCGAGCGTTCCCGGCGGGTGCTCGAGCTGCCGCCCGGGGCACGCCGCCAACGGGGCGCCGGTGACCCGGCCGTTGACGCCGGCGATCGGTAGCGGGCGGCGCCCGGTCTCGTGGATGTCGCGCATCTCGAGCCGGTCCGGAGCGAGGAACGCGCAGGCCCCGCACCCGGTGCAGAGGTGGGACGCGACGACCTCGTCGATAGAACGTGGCGTCCTCATGCGATCACGCTGCGGGGCCCGGGGGAGTGCCGCCACGTGGTGACGGCGTCCAGGACGTCATCCAGCTGAGCACGCGCACGGGCCGCGACCGCGGGCACGTTCTCGGCGAGCACCATGCCGGCCCGCTCCCGTGTGGTGAATGACGCCATCGCCCGCTCGACCGCCTCAGGGCCTGCCACCTCCCGTGCGTCCGCGACGTGGTCGGACACCCCGCAGGTGCCGAACACCCCGGCGGTCTTGTCGCTGTAGGCGTAGCCGAAGGCCGGGACTGCCGAGCCCAGCGCGGCGATAGTGGCGTGCATCCGGGACCCGGCGAACCAGGCGGTGCGCGCGATGCACCACTTGAGCTCGGGAGCCCGCAGGTGTGCCGGGAGCGACCACACGCGATCACGCTCAGTGGCACTGAGCGCCTCGCGCACGACCCGGATCGACGTCGCGTCGCTCTCGTCCACGCCGTCGCCGTGCACGTGGGAGACGAGCACGACGAAGGCTCCCGCGGCGATGAGTGACCGGACCAGGTCCGTCATCGTCCGGAGGTAGTCGCCGGCGAGTCCGAAGCGCTGCCAGTCCGCTGCCGTCCGCAGCAGGCCGCTGATGTTCACCCCGACGACGAGCTCGTCGTCCAGGCGCTGGAACTGCTCGACGATGCGTGGATCCGGTTCCCGGGGGACGAGCCCGAAGGCCACGTCCACCCCCTCTCGCACGAGGCTGCGGTCGGCGTCCGGCCCCGCCAGGGTGAGCAGCTGGTCATGGCTCCACGCGTCGCGGGAGTACGCGAGGGCGGAGGCACGGACGATGCGCTCGGCCTGTCGACGAGCCGCCACCGTCGTGAACGGCCCGAAGGTCTGGGGCAGCAGCACCAGTGGTCGTCCGCTGCGCAGGGCTGCCTCTTTCGGCGCGGACACCGTCGCCAGCCGGTGCGGGCCGTACAGATCGGTGAAGCTGTCCCCGCCACTGAGGTCGAGGACGGCGTCGGCCGCCCCGAGCCGATCGGCCACCGGGTTACCGAGCCCGCCGAGCCGCTGGTCGAAGCTGACCCGCGCCCAGCTCTCCCGCCGGTACCAGCGCCGGGAGTAGCGGGCACCGAGGAGCTCGACCTCGCCGCGGTACCCGGGCTGCGACTCGCTCGGCCGCACCCCCCAGCCGTCGTCGAGCACGCTCACCCGGCCCGGAACCGACTGCGCGAGATGGTCGACGACGGACCGGCCGAGCGCCTCCACCCCCCGGTTGTCGTTGTGCAGCGGCGCACCGGCGAGGAGGAGTCGGGCGCCTGCCTGGTCGCGGTCCTCGCCGGCCCCCGGCCGAGGGCGGGTGGAGGTCCGTTCTGCCTCGAGGCCACCCGCTGGTGCGTCCGGTGAATGCGTCACCTCAGCAGTGCCGCGAGGTCCGGTGGAGTCGTCCATGGTCGAGCCGCCCTTCGGTTGGATGAGGAAGTCACGGTGCGTCCGGCAGCTGGAGCACCTCGTGGAGCGAGCTCCACGACGCGCCCGCCGCGGTGCCGCCACCGACGAGGTGGAGCCGGCCGTCGACCACTGCCGCCGCGGCGCCGTGCCGGCCGGTCGGCATTCGACGGAGGGTCGACCACTCGTCGGCGACGGGGTCGTAGAGCTCGGTGGTGTCGAACGGTGAGCCGTCGGCCTGGGCCTCGCCACCGGCGAGCACCACCCGGCCGTCGACCACGCCCGTACCCATCGTGCGGCGGGGTGTCGGCAGCGGCGCCCTCTCCTGCCATGTGCCGGTGGCGAGGTCGAAGGCCTCGACCGAGCCGAGCGTCGGCGCCGGGGACTGGCCGTTCGCCAGCCGGGTGCGGCCACCGAACACGTACAGGACGTCATCGACGACGGCGGAGCCCGGGTTGTCCCGTGCCACCGCCATGGCTGGGACGGTGCTCCAGGTGCCGCTGGCGAGATCGAACCGCTCGACGACGTCGGTCGAGGCGCCGTTGCTCGTCATGCCGCCCGCGACGTAGACCGAGCCGTCCAGCACCTGCGCCGTCGCCCCACCTCGGGCGGTCGGCATGTCGGGCAGCGCCTGCCACGCGTCGGTCCCCGGGTCGTAGGACCAGGCGGAGGCCACCGCGCCGGAGAAGGGTGCGGTCGAGCCACCGAGGACGAGCACCTTGCCATCGGCGGTCGTGATCGCCGGGTTCTCGACACCGACGCCGGGGAGGTCGGCGATGCGCGCCCAGCCGTCCGTCGCGGTGTCGTACCGGTAGGCCTGCGTCGAGTGGCCCGCGGAGCCCTTGCCGCCGACGACGTACATGGCGCCGTCGACCGTCGCGCCGCCGGCGTCCAGCAGGCTCACGGGCAGCGGTGCACCGGACTCCCAGCAGCCGGTGTCGCGCGGGGTGAGGAAGGTGACCTGGCCCCCGGCGAACTCACCGACGACGATCCGTCCGTCCGGCAGCTGGGCGATCGGCAGCGGGTCCTTGAAACCGCCGATGATGCTCCTGGCGGTGACCACCGACCGGCCGTCTGAGGCGAGCTTGACCGCGGTGATGTCGTCACCGACGGAGTAGTTGGTGATGAGCAGGTCGTGGTCGAGGGCGCCGCAGAAGGCGTCGCCGGAGAACTCGATGATGCCGTTCGCCGACCGGTTCGGCCCGAGGTCCTGGAGCGGCTCGGTGAAGGTCGGTAGCGGGTCGACGCCCTGGTAGCTGCCGTTCTTGAAGACGCACTCGTCGCGGGCAGGGTTGGGGTGCCCGTAGTACCTGCCCTCCTCGAGGACGTTGAGCACGTCGTTCTGGTTGCCCGGGTTGCCACCGCCCTGGGACCACGGCGCGGTGCTGCCGAAGCCGGTGCACGGGGCGACCGGTGAGGTCGGGAAGCTGCCGACGATCCCGAGCCCGTTGTCCGGGCCGTAGATGAGCCCGTTGGAGTGCTCGACGAAGTCGTAGGTGTTGCGCAGGCCCGAGGAGAAGACGTCGACGTCGCAGTCGCCGGAGAGGTAGATGTCGGTCGGGTGGGCGCAGTCGCCGTCGAACCCGGGCGCCGTGACGTCGGCGACGAGCAGCGCGGCCGACAGCGGCTGCTCGCCGCGCTCGCCGAACTCGGTGTTCGCGGTGTTCGGTGCGCCGGCCCCGGTGTTGCCGCCCTGGGCGAGGTAGAGCCTGCCGTCGGCGCCGAAGGCGATGGAGTTCGTGCCGTGGTTGGCGAACGACCGGGGCAGGCCGGTGATGACGTCGGTCCGCTGTGTGAGCCCAGGGCCCGAGAGCCGTGAGACGACTCCGGAGTCGGCGATCCCGTTGCTCGCGGACGGGGAGGAGTGCCCGGCCCACACGATGACGTCCTCGGCCGTCGAGGCGGGGTCGATGGTCAGCCCGAGCGCCAGCCTGGTGCCCAGGGTCGACACGACCTGGGTGTCGGTGACCGAGCCGTCCGCGGCAAAGGAGAGGACATAGATCTTGCCGAACATGGACTGTACGTAAAGCCTGCCGTCCGGCCCGTAAGCCAGCGACGTCGGGAACTGCACGTCCACCGACGAGCGGTCGAAGGGGAAGTCGGGGATGTTCGAGGGGTCGCGCTCGCCGGTGACGGCGAACTGGGAGAACCGGAAGACCGGTGCCTGCGCCGCGCCGCGCTGGCTGGCGAAGATCCCGCCGAAGCTGCGGGTGCCGATGACCGGGTCGATCCCGGCGCCGTCGAAGCTGAAGAACTCGCCCGGCACGTCGAAGCTTCGCAGGGGAGCCACGCCGGCGTCGCCGACCTTGTAGGAGCCGGTGACCTGGCGGGTGCTCGGGTCGACCCGCAAGGAGAGCTCGATCGGGACGTCGCTGGGGATGGTCAGCGTGGGCGAGTTCCGCCGTGCGACCTCCGTGCCGTCGACCTCGAGGACGTGCTCGACGCGCCAGCCGGTGGACGTGTGGACGAGTGCTATGCGGTCGACGTGGTCCTGGTCGTAGCCGAACCACACGCCGGCCTGCTCGAACTTCCCGCTGGCCGGGGGCGGTCCGGCGATCGTCGCGCTGATCACGGTGGTGGCGCTCGGACCGTCGAAGCCGACGCCCAGAGCGTTGTCCAGGGTGTTCTCCTTGACGGAGCCCTGGGTCCCGGTGACGTCGAGCGTGCCCTCACCGAGATTGACCGCGATCCGGTCGCGCTTGAACTCCGAGCCGTCCGGTCGCGGCAGCAGGGTGGTGAAGCCGGTACCGGTGCCGTTGGTGTCGATGATGTTCCCGGCGTCGTAGCGGAAGCCGAGGTTGTACGGGGTGCCGACCTTGATGAGCGAGCAGGTCACGGGCGCACAGTCGCCGGGGTCGCCGACGACGAGCGTGACGGCGAACGTGGCGGAGAACGTGCCCGGCGCCGAGGCGACCAGCTCACCGCGCCACACACCCTCGGTGAGACCGCCGGGCTCGATCGTCACGTCGACGGTCGCCGGCGTCGTGGCCTGGTTGACGGATGCACGGAGCCACGAGGTGTTCGACGTGATGTCAGCGACAGTGCCCGGGGCGGTCGCGGTGAGCTCGAGCGTGTGGGTCTCGGCTGCGCCGTTGGCCGGGGCAGCGACGTCGAGCTGTGACTCGCTCCAGCTCAGCGCGCTCGTGGCGTTGGCCGTGAGGAACGTCGCGTGGCTGACGTGGGTGGTGCCGTCGGCGGCGAGCACCTCGACGGTGATCGTGTGCTGGCCGTCGCGGATGCCCGCGGTGTCGAAGGGCGCCGCGGCGTGCGTGACCGAGCCGGGGGTGAAGTCGAAGGGCACGGTGGAGTCGACCCGCAGGGGCTGGCCGGTGCGCTCCGGGTCGTCGAGCCACCAGGACGTGCTCGAGACGTCATCGGCCGAGCCGAGGAAGGGATAGACCACGCCGCTGACCGTGGTCCCGGTCAGCGGCTGGGGGGAGCCACGCTTCTGGTGGAGGCTGTAGACGACGTCGAAGGACAGGCTCGCTTCCGTGCTGACCTCGAAGGTGACCGGGACGACGACGTCCGGGAGCCCGGGAGAGGAGAGCGTGACGTCCGCGGTGTGGTCTCCGAGCGGCAGCATGCTCGGATCGGCTGTGGCGGTGATCTGGGCGGGCGTGACGGTCGAGCTCGGGTCGACGGCGAGCCAGTCGGCGGAGACTGTGGCCTGGACCGGCATGCTGGAACCGTCACTCGCCACGACGGACAGCGTCGCGTCGACCGGCCCCGTGCCCTCCGTTGCGCTCAGGGCGAGGGATGCGGGGTCGACGATGAGGCCGGGGGCCGCGTCGACGACGAGGGAGACGGTGAGGACGGCGGAGAGCGCGCCGTCCGCCGTCGCCGTGACCCGACCGGTGTGGGTGCCACCGGGAAGGCCGGTGGGATCGATGGTCAGCGCGACGTCGACCGGCAGGGCGCCGGTGGGGGAGTCGGCGGTGAGCCAGGCGGCGTCGCTGCTGAGGGTGGCTACGGTGCTGGCGTCGGTCGCCGTCAGCCGGGCGGTGCGGTCCAGTGGACCGTCCCCCTCCTCCGCCTCGACCACGAGCGTCTCCGGCTCCCAGGTGACGGTGTTCGAGCCGTTGTCCGTCGCGAAGGCCGCGGTGCGGACCTCCTGGGCGCCGTCAGTCGTGACGACGAGCACGGTGATGGTGTGCTCGCCGTCGGGCAGGGTCGCCGTCGGCAGTGGCTCGGCGCGGTGCCTGACCGAACCGGGCGCGTAGTCGTAGGGCGCGACGGTGTCGGTGCGTACCGGCTCACCGCCCATGGCGGGGTCATCGAGCCACCAGCTCGTGCTGGCGACGTCCGCCTCGGGCGCAAGGAGCGGGTAGACGTCCCCCTCCACGGTGGCGCCGTTGAGGCGTGCCGGACTGGTGCGCTTCGGGTCCGCGCTGTAGACGACGGTGTAGTCGTCGATCGCGGCCGGCTGGACGGTGAGTGTGACGGGCAGGGAGACGCTGGGCAGGTCGGGCGACTCGACGATGACGTCGGCACGGTGGGTGCCGAGCGGGAGGTCCGTGGCGGCGACCAGGGTGACCGCTGACGGGGTCGTGCCGCCGCCGGTGACCGAGAGCCACGTCTCGGTGCTCACGGCGGTGAAGGGCCGGGCAACGCCGTCGGAGGTGCCGACGTCGACCGTCGCCGTCGGTGGCTGGCCACCCTGCCGCATGGTCAGGGCCACGCCGGGCGTCGAGGTCGTCAGCAGTGCCTCGACGTCATTGTCGGTGACGAAGGTGGCCTGGTGCGTGAGTGTGCCGCTGCCGGTCGAAACCTGTGCGGTGATGACGTGCTCGCCGTCGGGCAGTGTCGCGGTGTCGAACGGCGCCGACGCATGGGCGACCGAGCCGGGGGAGAAGTCGAACGGGGAGGTCGTGTCCACCCGGAGCGGCTCACCCGCCATCTCGGGGTCGTCCAGGTACCAGCTCACCGCGGTGACACCGTCATCCCCGGTGAGGAACGGGTAGACGAGGCCGTCGACGACAGCGCCGTCCATGGCGACGGGGGAGGTGCGCTTGCGGTCGAGGCTGAACGAGACTTGCGCCCCTTCGTCAGCGGCGGCGATCGGTGCCGCGCTCATTCCGAGGAGGGTGAGCACGAGCGCGGCAGCGGAGAGCGCCGCCCATGCGCGGGTACTGGTACGACTCATCGTCGGTGATCCTTTCGAGTGACGCCATGCGGTGCCCACCGCATGACCCGTGACGGCGCGACCAGCGCCTCAGTACGCGCCCTTGCCACCGAGGACTGCTCGCGCGGTGCGCCACAGGATGGTGAGGTCCATGGCCATCGACCAGTTGTCGGCGTAGCGCAGGTCCAGCCGCGCCGAGTGCGCGGCGGAGAGGTTCGACCGCCCGCTGACCTGCCAGAGCCCCGTCAGCCCGGGCTTGACGCACAACCGATGACGAGCGTCCTCGTTGAACGCGGCGACCTCCTCGGGCAGCGCAGGCCGTGGGCCGACGAGTGACATCTGCCCGGTAACGACGTTCCACAGCTGGGGAAGCTCGTCGATGGACAGCCGCCGAAGCACCCGGCCGACCGGTGTCACCCGGGGGTCCTCGCGGAGCTTGAAGAGGACGCCGTTGCCGTCGTTGTGCTCCCGTAGCGCCGGTAGCCGCTTCTCGGCGTCGGTGGTCATGGACCGCAGCTTGTGCATCGTGAACGGACGTCCGTCGATCCCGACCCGCGTCTGCTTGAAGAGCGCCGGACCCCGGGACGTCGACCGGACCAGGATCGCGGCGATGGTGATGATCGGGAGAGCGACGATGAGCATCGTTGCACCGACGGCACGGTCGAAGACGGCCTTGGTCCATCGGCTCGGCCGCGGCGTCGTGAGTGCGACGCCCAGCAGCGGTGTGCCACCGAGAGACTCCATGTGCACCCGGCGCGGCACCACCTCGGTGATCGAGGGCAGCACCAGGAGGCCGGTGGGCCGGTCAGCGAGCCGCCACCCGAGGCGGCGCAGGTCGGTCGCCTCCATGGCGTCGGCAGCGATGAGGACCTCGTCGACGTTGAACTCGTCGACGAGCTGCGGGATGGATTCGTACCGGCCGAGGACCGGGCTCCTGGTGGAGGTGCTGTCCGGAGGCGTCGGGGTGCACACCCCGACGATGACCAAGCCGTGGGACCGTGCCTCGTCGAGCACCTCGAAGATGTGGTTGAGGCTCTCCATGCTGCCCACGAGGAGGGTGCGGCGGACGAACATCCCGCGAGCCCGCAGGTGCCGCACGACCAGCCGGGTGAGCGCGCGGGCGACGAGCGCGAGGGCGATGGTGACGCCCAGTGCCTCGATGAACGTGGCACCGGGCAGCTCGGTCACGCCGACGTAGTGGACCGCCAACGATGCGACGGCTAGCACGCCGGCGACTCGGAACAAGCTGTGGAACTCCCCGGCCCCGGAGGCGACCCGGATGCCGCGGTAGCCGCGGCAGCCGGCGATGGTGATGATGAAGCCGAGGCCGGCAGCGAGCGCGAGGGCAGCAGCCTCGGTGATGCCTCGCCCACCGGTCGTGAGCACAGCGACCACGATGGCGGCGATGGTGAAGTCGCAGAGCACGGCAAGGGCGAGGTACCGGCCCACCGAGGCGCGCCACGGCCGGATGGTCGTCGGCAGGCGAGCCGGGAGCAGCTTGGCGAGGAGTGTCGGAAGGTGCTGAGCAAGGCCGAGCCCCTGAGCCTGGCCATCGGTCCGCAGCGTCATCGTGCTGCCTGTGCCCGGTCGCTGCGAGGCGCGAGGCGCTGGCGAGTGATGGACCGCCATTCTGGAACGCGGCGAGACGACGGGTGGCTCTCGGACGGCCGGGGGATGCTCACAGTGATCCTTCGCCCTTCCATGTTGGTCGTGCGTCGTGCTGCCGGCGGAAGGGCCCTTGCGTCGCCGTCGCCCGCGCTGAGATCTCAATCTGGCACGCGCTCTGACTGTGGGAAAGGATGAGAGCCGGATGATGGCTTGCCCCTGCACCTCAGTCGCGAGGGTGAGGGTTGGCGCGTGATCACCGCTGCGGACGCGGATTCTCGGTGCTTCATTGGCATCGGCCTCTCACCCCGTGGTTGGGCGGCTCTGACCGTGGCAGGCACTGCGATGCCGAACGTCCGCAACCGGCACAACCGCACGGCGGTGGCCCGTACGCTGGCGCTGATCACGACGACGGGCAAGGTCGCGCCGACGGTGACGGTGGTCGTGCCGGGCTCACGGGTCGGCGGAGGGAAGGGGTGCCACGTGCAGCTTCGGGACGAAGGGCCACGTCGATGACGGCGGGAGGGTCTGACTTCGTCGACCCGCTGGACCTGCAGATCGAGAGCCGGAACCAGCGGCGATCGGTCGGCCGGTTGTGGCACCTCATCAGCCGGTCCGTGCGGTTGGTGTGGTCGGCGGGGAAGATGTTGTTCCTCGCGCTGCTCGTGGTGCAGGTGGTCGCCGCGATACTGCTCGCGTTGCAGGTGGTTGTTGTCGAGACGCTCCTCGGTGCGGTGCTCGACCTCGGACCGGCCGGGGGTGCGTCGTCCGCGCTCCTGTGGCCGACGCTGGCTCTGGCCGGGCTCATGGCGGCTGCCTCGCTGCTCAGCGCGGTCCTCGGGAACATGAGCCGGTACCTCGGCGAGGCCGTGGCGCGCCGGACCTACCAGGAGGTCCTCGGCATGGCCACCGGGGTGTCGTTGCGCTACTTCGAGTCGGCCGTGTTCTACGACCGGTTGCAGCGGGTGGAGGCGAGCGCAACGACCCGGCCGTTCCAGGTGACGCGAGCGTTGTTCAACGTCATCGGCGGTCTCACCGCAACCATCGGGGTCGGCGCGGTACTCGTCGGCATCCATCCCCTCCTCCTGCCGCTCCTGCTGGTCGGGGGAGCCCCGGTGATTCTCACCAACCGGCGCGAGAGCCGGTCGGAGTTCGGGTTCACCGTCGACCAGACTCCGCGACAACGTCAGCGCTCCTACCTCAGCTTCTTGATGACCGGGCGTGACGACGCCAAAGAGGTCCGGGCGTTCGATCTCGGCCCCACGTTGCGCTCGCGCTTCGACGAGAACTACCGCCGCTATCTCCTCGACCTGGCGCGGCACCTACGCCGGCGCAGCTTGTTGAGCCTGGTCGGTAACCTCGGCTCCGCGGTGGTGCTCACCGGAACGCTCCTCGTGCTCGTCTGGTTGATTGCGCAGGGGGAGGTGACGGTCGCTCAGGCCGGAGCTGCCATCGTCGCGATCCGGATGCTCCAGGGACAGATCCAGACACTCCTGCGCGGGACGCAGTCGATCTTCGAAGCGGGACTGTTCCTCAACGATGTCGACAGCTTCATGGCGGTCGGCGCCCAGGCGCGAGGTGAAGAGACGGGTGACGACCCGCCGGTCGGTTTCGAGGAGATCGTCGTCGACGACGTCCACTTCTCCTACCCAGGTAGTCAGCACGAGGCGCTCCAGGGCGTCGACGTGCGCATCGGTCGCGGTCAGGTCGTTGCCCTCGTCGGAGAGAACGGCTCGGGAAAGACCACACTGGCGAAGATCCTCGCTGGCCTCTACGACCCGTCGGCTGGCGCCGTGCGGTGGGACGGAACCGATACGCGGACGTACTCGCGGGTCGCGCTGCGGGAGCAGGTGGCGGTGATCTTCCAGGACTTCGTGCGCTACGCCTTCACCGGTCGGGAGAACATCGAGCTCGGCCGAGTCGCCGTGGGTGGCGACGACACCCGGATGCAAGAGGCTGCTCACCGGGCCGGCGCCGACTCCTTCCTCAGCGGGCTGCCGCAGGGGTACGACACGATCCTCTCCAGGATCTTCAAGGGCGGCCGGGACCTCTCCGGGGGCCAGTGGCAGCGGGTGGCGATCGCGCGCGCTTTCTACCGGGACGCCAGCCTGATGATCCTTGACGAGCCGACGGCAGCACTCGACCCCAGGGCGGAGAGCGCGCTGTACGGCTCGTTGCGCAAGGTGCTGGCCGGCCGTACCGCAGTCTTCATCTCCCACCGCTTCTCCTCGGTCCGGTCCGCCGATGTCATCTACGTCCTGGACCAGGGGCGGGTGGTGGAGACGGGCTCGCACGAGGAGCTGATGGCGCGAGAGGGCAGATATGCCGAGCTCTTCCGGCTCCAGGCCGCCGCCTACCTCGACACGCCGGTGCACGACTGACAGCCCGTTCACAATTGCTGCGGCGCCACGGTCGTCGAGATGTGGTGCTGATCTGGTGAAGACGGCCCGGGGGGCCCCTGGTGGATGGCACGATGTCCATGCATCGGTGCGGATGAGTGGAGGCCACGTTGGACGTCTGGCAGATCACCTTGGCGACGTTGCGCCGCTGGTACATCTTCTTGCCGCTGCTCGCGCTCACCGGAGTGGCGGTGTACCTGGCGGGCGACAGCGTGCAACCCGAGTACGAGGTCACCGGCACTGCACTCATCACACCGGGGAGCGCGCCGGCCACGGTTCCCAACCCCTACGGTGGCCAGGACCAGGCGAATGCGGCCGTGGCGATCGTGCTCAACAGCATGGAGACCCAAGCGCGGATCGCTGCGGAGGGTCTTGCTCCGGCGTACGAGGTGTCCAGCCAGAGCCGGAGCACGATCATGAACGTGAGGGTGCGCGCCGACGACCCTCATGTCGCACTCGAGACCGGCAGGCGGGTGTTCGAGCTGGCTGCCGAGGAGCTGTTCACCCGGCAGGGGGCCGCCAGCGTGAGCGCCTCGTCCCAGTACGGGGTGGACGTCCTCGCCGAGCCCTCGGTGGAGAGCGTCGTCTATGACGGCAAGCGCAAGGTGCAGGCTGCAGTCGGAGTCCTGGGCGCCGGCCTCGCCCTGCTCGTCGCGGTGCTGTTCGACGATATCGTCGGGCTGTACCGTCGCCGTCGTGCGAAGCGCCTAGGGCGGCGCCGAGATGACGCTGAGCTGGCCGAGGCATCAGCGCTGCCGCCCATCGAGGCCCGTCCGCCCGAACGTCAGCGGGACCGCGCACGGCTATGACCGGCTCCGCGGCTGCATCGTCGAACGGCTCGCGGCGATCCGCCGAGCTGCACGTTGACCCTGCCGCGAAGTTCCAGCCGATCCTGCTGCGGCGGCCACGGCGCGGTGCCCGCGAGTGGCTCCCGGTCCTGCTCCGGCAACGCCGGCTCAGTACGCTCGGGGTACTCGTCGTCTTCCTTGCGCTGCAGTTCCTCATCCCGGCACGCCTGGTCATCGGTGGTCTGGGAGCGGTGGGCCGCCCATCCGTCGCCGTCGGGATCCTCCTCGCATGCCTCTGGCTCCTCTCAGCCCGGCGCAGAGGAGGACTCCCCGCAGGCCGCCAACCGATCCGCTGGTTGCTCGGGGGCTATCTCAGCGTCCAGATCTTCAGCTACGCCGTGGGTTACGACCGGATGCTGCCGCAGATCGAGGCCAACAGCGCTGATCGCTGGCTGATCTTCAACATCGCGATGGTGGGCGTCGGTCTCGCCGTCGCCGACGGCGTCCGCACCCGCAGGCAGCTCGACGTGCTGCTGAGAGCAGTTGTCGGCTTCTCCGCGGTGATGGCATTCGTCGGCCTGCTGCAGTTCCTCCGGATCGTCGACCTGACTCAGTTCATCCGCTTCCCGGGACTGCGGCACAACTACGCTCTCATCGGCGTGGGAGCGCGTGGTGATGCCGACTTCGCTCGGGTGGCCGGGACGGCGAACCATTACATCGAGTTCGGGGTGGTGCTCGCGCTGGTGCTGCCGATCGCCCTGCACTACGCCTTCTTTGCCGCACCAGGGTGGCGGCGGGTTATCCACTGGGTCTTCGTCGGGTTGATCGCGTCGAGCATCCCGCTGTCGATCTCCCGCTCCGCCATCTTGACCGTCGCAGTGTCAATGGGCCTGCTGGCCGTTGTCTGGCCATGGCGGCGGCGCTACAACGTCTTCGTCATCGCCGTGCTTGCCACCGCCGTCTTCCACGTGGTCAACCGCGGCGTGCTGGGAACCATCCGAGCCCTGTTCTCGAATCTCGATAATGATCCGAGCATCCAGGGCAGGCTCTCCGACTCGGCATTCGTGTCTCAGATGTTCGCCGAACGGCCGTGGACCGGTCGAGGGGCCGGCACTGTTATTCCGGAACGCTATATTCTGCTCGACAACCAGATTTACGGCACAGTGATAGGGGGCGGGGTCCTCGGGCTTCTCGCCCTAGTGTCCCTGTTCGTCGTTCCCTATCTCATTTCGAGAAGCGTGCGTTTACGTGGTCTGAGTGAGGAGTCTCGGCATCTTGGGCAGGCACTCGCGGCGGTCATGCCAGCAGCACTCCTGGCGAGTGGGACCTTTGACTCGTTCGGTTTCGCCACATTCGTCGGCGTATTGTTCGTCGTTATTGGAGCGACTGGCGCACTGTTGCGTCTCGAAAATGTACGCCCATCGTCCGCAATCACGCGTACAGAGCCAGGGAGTCGCTACGTCACCACACCACTGACTGCTGGGTTGCGTGATCATCTTCAGCGAAACGTGAAAACCTGCGGTCAGCCACTAAATGTCTCGACCAGTGACCAGGAGCAGCCTTGAACGACGACCGACCACTTCGCGTCCTGTACAGCTTCCCGCAACGTATGGGTGCGGGCAGGGTCTGCTACACCGCCTGGCAGCAAGTGCGCAGCCTCCATGGAGCGGGCGCCCATGTCACGGTATTTACCGGGTCGATCGCTCGGCCGGTGCCGAACGGTGTGGATGTACGCACAACTCTCAGTCGTGGAAATATTCGTCTCCCTTACCGACTTGTTGGTATGACCCGCGCCTGCATGTGGCACGACCGAATGGTTGCGCGTGCCCTACCGCGTCTCGCCAATCGAATCGACGTCATACACGCGTGGCCGAGAGGTGCTCGTCGCACGCTGCGGGCGGCGCGTGAGCTGGGCATACCGACCTTCCTGGAACGCCCGAACGCACACACCAGATTCGCCTTCGCGACGGTGGCCGCCGAGAGTGAGCGGCTTGGAGTCGACTTGCCTCGCGGTGCTGAGCACGCGTTTGACGCCGACGTTCTCCGTCTCGAAGAGGAAGAGTTTGCCCTCGCAGATCAGCTCCTGTGCCCGTCGAAATTTGTGGTGACAACTCTTCTGAATGAAGGTGTACCGGCGGAGAAACTCGCCCGGCATACGTACGGAGTTGACCTAGAGAAATTTACGCCAGCGAAGGGTCGGGTGCCTGATCGTCCGTTCACCGTACTGTTTGCTGGTTATGCAGCCGTTCGCAAGGGTCTCCACCTTGCTCTTGACGCGTGGTTGCGTTCTCCGGCCTCCGAGAATGGCACGTTCCTCGTCGCGGGCGGCATCCTGCCGGAGTACGCCCAGATTATTCGGAAACAGCTCAGCCATCCGAGCGTTCAAGATCTCGGTCACCGTGACGACCTGCCCGACCTAATGCGGCAGGCCGACGTGATGGTATTACCTAGTCTCGAGGAGGGCTTCGGTCTGGTCTGCATCGAGGCGATGGCCTCGGGTTGTGTCCCCCTTGTTTCCGATGCGTGCACGGAGATCTGCCGTCACGACGAGAACGCCCTCGTGCATCGGGTAGGCGATGTTCCGGAACTGACGAGGCAGTTCACGGAGCTTGCAGGGGATCCTGTGAGGCTCGAACGGTTGCGGGTGGGTGCGCTTAAGAGTGCACCGGGTGTTACGTGGGCGGCCGCTGGCCGTCGCTTGATGCACACCTACCGTGCCTACCTTGGCAGCCTGTCCGGCTGACCCGCGCCGTGTGCGCGAGGGGCGCCACAGAGCAGACCTCGTCGATCCGGCTCGCGGTGGGCGGTGATTCACTACGCTGCGTCGTAGGGCGGGCGCGCCGGGCGGCCGGCACGAGAGAGGTGGCACCGCCATGACGCAGCGCACCTCGGCCAGCGCGAGCCGCGCAGCTGCTCAGGTCCTCGTGGCGATCTGTCGAGGTGAGCCGACAGCGGTGCCGCAAGCACTCACCGACGTCGTGGTCGATTCCGCGCGTCACCATCGAGTTGCGCCCCTCACTCACGTGCACCTTCGAGAGACGGCGCCGGCAGCCGCAGAGCTGCTGCGGCTCGACCGAGACTTGGCGAAGTCGTTGCACATCCGGGCGTCGATGCTCCTTGCCAACGTCAACCAGCTCCTCGGTGACATCCCATGGGTGGTCTTCAAGGGACCCGTGCTGTCCGAGGTGGCGCACCCGGTCCCTGGGCTGCGTCCGTACGGCG
This sequence comes from Georgenia sunbinii, assembly GCF_036421875.1. Taxonomy (NCBI): domain Bacteria; kingdom Bacillati; phylum Actinomycetota; class Actinomycetes; order Allobogoriellales; family Allobogoriellaceae; genus Georgenia; species Georgenia sunbinii. The sequence continues at coordinate 737,230 of NZ_JAZGOL010000002.1, forward strand.
ACCTCGACCTGCTGGTGGCGCCGAGCGCCCTGCGGGCGGTGAGTGAGGTGCTGCTGGATGCCGGCTGGGTCGTCGGGGACTACGAGGACATGCTCCGCAATCCGCAGACACCCGGGGAGATGCACTGGTTCACGCCCGCCGGCATCCCGGTCGACCTGCACTGGTCGATGATCAACATGGAGTCCCGGCGCCGGCACTTCGAGATCCCGACCGTCGATCTCCTCGCACGACGGCGGCGGGTGAGCATCGGCCTCGGGTCCGCCTGGACGATGGACGAGGTCGACACCATGGTGCACGTCTGCCTCCATGCAGCGCTCGCGGGCGCCAACAAGCTGGGATGGACGCTCGACGTCGACCAGGTCGCCCGGCAGGTCACGTCGTGGGACGAGGTCGCGCAACGTGCGCTGGACTGGGGGGCGCAGGCTCAGGTAGCACTGGTGCTCCGGCGCGCCACCGCCACCCTCGGGACCCCGGTTCCCGGCTCCTTCTACCGTTCGCTCGGAGTGTCGACTGCGTTGCTGCGCATCATCGACGCCGTGGACCGGCTGGCCCCGGTCGCCCGACAACGAAAGTCGGCCTCTCTCTCGCGGCTCCTTGCCCGCGCGGTTCGGCCTGGTGCAGCGGCCACGGTGGCCGCTGTGAGCCGTAACGCGGCACGCGGCATCGTCGATCGGATCCGCCCGGTACCGCGGCGTGGTGCGGCCGAGCGAGTCGCTGCGAGCCCCGGCGCCCTGGCCGCCTACCTGGAGGCCGTCGAGGCGCGGGGGAGCGACCCTGCCGGCGTCGCATCCCGGTCGTCATCGCACCGGTCCTGACGAGCGCCGACGACGCGCGCATCTTCGCTCACGCCCTCGTGCGCTGCCGGCGGGTCCGGAGCGCGAGGTCGGTGGCGTACCAGGCAGCCGCGTAGCGGTGGTAGAACTCGCCGACGACGAACGCGCCGCGAGCGCGCCTCGTGACCAGCTGAGGGGCGCGGCGCGCGCGCCGGATGGCGCCGAGGGGCGGGACGAGTGTCCGTGGTCTGGGCCACGGGGCCGGGGTCGGTCCGCCGTCGAGGACATCGCGATCGTAGCGACCGTGGATCACCCGTCGGAGCTTGGCGCGCAGGGCTGCGTAGGACTGCCGAGCGGGATGGTGCACGGCGGCGGCCGCGCAGTAGACAGTGCGCAGCCCGAGCGAGGTCGCCCGCTGCGACCACTCGATGTCGGCCCCGGAGTACAGCTCGGGCCGAAAAGGGCCGGCCTCGTCGAAGGCCGCCCTCGTCGTGCACATGTTCGCGGTCACCGACGCGCCACCGCGGCTGACGTAGATCTCCTGCGGAAACGCATGGACCAGCTCGTACGCCTCGACCGGGTGAGGTGTGCGCGCGTCGCGTGCGTAGACGGTCACGTGGCCGGCAACGACATCCGCCCCGGCGAGGAGCGCAGCGACTGCCCGTTCGAGCCAGGTCTGCTCGGGGAGGCAGTCGGCATCGGTAAAGGCAAGCACGGCACCAGTGCTCGCCAGCACCGCGGCATTGCGTGCCGTGTATGAACCGCCGGTCGGTTCGCTGATGTACCGCACGCCGGGCCACGGCGCGAGCAGCTCGTGCACCGGCATGGTGCTGCCGTTGTCTGCCACCACAACCTCGATCAGGTCCGCTGGGTAGGTTTGCCGGTGGACGGACTCCAGGCATGCGGCGAGGCGACGGTCGTCACGGACCGGGATGATGACCGACACACGCGGCTGGACGTCCATCCCGATAGTCTGGGCCAGGGCGAGGCTCGCCGCGGGAGAACGCCGGTCGATCACGTGACGCATCTCATGCGCAGGGCCGCCGGAGGTCACCATGCTGTGGTTCCGTGCGGGGCGAGCGTGTCGTATGATTGAGCGCTGGACGTGTGTGCCTGCTGCTACCCCTGCCTGGAACCGGGGGTGGGGCGTCAGACTTCGGCACACCGCGTCGTCGTCGGACCAGCACGTCTCACCGATGACGACGGCCACGCGTGAGAGAAGAGTTAGCGGAGGACATGGCGAAGAAGGACGGCGTCATCGAGATCGAGGGCAGTGTGCTCGAAGCGCTGCCCAACGCGATGTTCAAGGTGGAGCTGAGCAACGGCCACAAGGTACTCGCACACATCTCGGGCAAGATGCGTCAGAACTACATCCGGATCCTCCCCGAGGACCGGGTCGTCGTCGAGCTGAGCCCGTACGACCTCACCCGAGGTCGCATCGTCTACCGCTACAAGTAACCACCAGAACCAAGCAATCGCCGTCGCGGCGCGGGACTCACTCGCGCGCCGAACGGCGGCGGAGGAAACCATGAAGGTCAAGCCGAGCGTCAAGAAGATCTGCGATAGCTGCAAGGTGATCCGGCGTCACGGTCGCGTGATGGTGATCTGCAGCAACCTTCGCCACAAGCAGCGTCAGGGCTGACCTGAGGCTGGGCGGACACGCATCAGCGTGAGCCGCCACCAACGCACTGCCAGGCCCGGGAGCACCCGGACCTACCCCCGGTCGGAGGCCGGGGCTCGCCTGCTCGGCGAGGAGGCAGTGCTCCACACCTCCGGCAGAGATACGAGGAGCACAAGTTGGCAAGACTCGTTGGCGTCGACCTCCCCCGCGAAAAGCGGCTTGAGATCGCGCTCACCTACATCTTCGGCGTCGGACGCACCCGCGCCCAGGAGGCGCTGGCCGCCACTGGCGTCAGCCCCGACCTGCGCGTCAAGGACATGACGGACGCAGACCTTGTCGCACTGCGCGACTACATCGAGACGACCTTCAAGGTCGAGGGTGACCTCCGCCGTGAGGTCCAGGCCGACATCCGCCGCAAGGTCGAGATCGGCTCCTACCAGGGCCTGCGTCACCGCCGCGGGCTGCCGGTGCACGGACAGCGCACCAAGACCAACGCGCGTACCCGCAAGGGACCCAAGCGCACCGTGGCCGGCAAGAAGAAGGCCCGCTAAGTAGTCCGGTCTGCCGTCCGCCACTGCCGGGCGGCCCACCGGTCCGACGACCAGGAGAACAGATATGCCCCCCAAGACTCGTACAGCCGCGGTGCGCAAGCCCCGTCGGAAAGAGCGGAAGAACGTCGCTCATGGCCATGCCTACATCAAGAGCACGTTCAACAACACCATCGTGACGCTGACCGACCCCACGGGTGCGGTCATCGCCTGGGCCTCCTCCGGCCAGGTCGGCTTCAAGGGCTCGCGCAAGTCGACGCCCTTCGCCGCCCAGCTCGCCGCCGAGTCGGCCGCGCGCAAGGCGCAGGAGCACGGCATGAAGAAGGTCGACGTCTTCGTCAAGGGCCCCGGCTCCGGTCGTGAGACCGCGATCCGTTCGCTCACCGCTGCCGGCCTGGAGGTGGGCTCCATCCAGGACGTCACGCCCCAGGCCCACAACGGCTGCCGTCCCCCCAAGCGCCGTCGCGTCTGAGTTTCGTCCGTGCGGTGCGCCCGCCCCCTCGTGGTGGCGGGCGCACCTGGGCACCGCCCGGGTGCCCGTCCCCGCGCGTCTCTCACCGGAGCGCGCCGCTCGACCCCGCCGATCGGACCGATGGTCGGCGGGCTACTGCTAGGCGTCATATAGCGGACGTCTGCTGAAAGGAACACACCGTGCTCATCGCACAGCGCCCCGTCCTGACCGAAGAGGTCGTCACCGAGCAGCGCTCCCGGTTCGTCATCGAGCCGCTGGAGCCCGGCTTCGGCTACACCCTCGGCAACTCGCTCCGGCGGACCCTGCTCTCCTCGATCCCCGGTGCGGCCGTCACGAGCATCCGGATCGACGGCGTGCTCCACGAGTTCACGACGGTTCCTGGTGTCAAGGAGGATGTCACCGAGATCATCCTGAACATCAAGAACATCGTCGTCTCCTCGGAGCACGACGAGCCGGTCGTCATGTACCTGCGCAAGCAGGGCCCCGGCGTCGTCACCGCCGCCGACATCACCCCGCCGGCCGGTGTCGAGGTGCACAACCCCGACCTCCACATCGCGACGATCAACGCCAAGGGCAAGCTCGAGGTCGAGCTGACCGTCGAGCGTGGCCGTGGCTACGTCTCGGCGAACCAGAACAAGAGCTTCGACTCCGAGATCGGCCGCGTGCCGGTGGACTCGATCTACTCGCCGGTCCTCAAGGTGACCTACAAGGTCGAGGCCACGCGTGTCGAGCAGCGCACCGACTTCGACAAGCTCATCGTCGACGTCGAGACGAAGAACGCGATCACCCCTCGTGACGCGATCGCTTCCGCCGGCAAGACCCTCGTCGAGCTCTTCGGCCTCGCCCGCGAGCTCAACGTCGAGGCCGAGGGCATCGAGATCGGCCCCTCGCCGACCGACGCCGCTCTGGCCGCCGACCTGGCACTGCCGATCGAGGAGCTCGGTCTGCAGTCCCGGTCCTACAACTGCCTCAAGCGCGAGGGCATCCACGCCGTGGGTGAGCTCGTGGCACGCAGCGAGGCGGACCTGCTCGACATCCGCAACTTCGGTGCCAAGTCCATCGGGGAGATCCGCGAGAAGCTGGCCGGCATCGGTCTGTCGCTCAAGGACAGTCCTGCCGACTTCGACATTTCACTCGCCGCAGACGAGGACGACGCCTACGAGGGCGACGTCCAGTTCAGCGACGAGCCGCGCGGCTGACGCCACCACTGATTCACGACAGGAGAAATCATGCCTACACCCGCTAAGGGTCCCCGTCTGGGTGGCAGTCCGTCGCACGAGCGGCACATGCTGGCCAACCTTGCCACGGCGCTGCTCGACCACCAGCAGATCACTACGACGGAGCACCGCGCCAAGCGGCTGCGCCCGGTCGCGGAGCGTCTCATCACCCTCGGCAAGCGTGGCGACCTCGCCTCGCGCCGCAAGGTGATGACGACGATCAAGGACAAGCGCGTCGTGCACGAGCTGTTCACCGAGATCGCACCGGCGATGGCTGAGCGCCAGGGCGGCTACACCCGCATCACCAAGACCGTTCCCCGCAAGGGCGACAACGCCCCCATGGCGGTCATCTCGCTCGTCCTCGAGCCGGTGAGCCCCAAGCAGGCCACCATCCGTGAGGCCGAGAAGGCGACCGAGCGTGCCGCCAAGGCCGAGACCAAGGCCCAGGCCGCAGCGGTCGTCGAGGAGGCTCCGGCTGACGACGTCGAGGTTCCCGAGACCGAGGCGGTCGAGGAGATCGAGGCAGCGAAGGCCGAGGAGACCACCGGGGCGCAGCAGGCTGCGGCCGAGGCATCGGCCCAGGCCGCCACCACGGCCGCGAAGGACGCCGGCGCCGCAGGCACCGACACCGGCCACGCCCCCCGCGGCTGACGCCGCCAACGACACGACGGCGATCGCGCATAGCGCGGCCGCTGCCGTGATCGCCGCGCCCACCCGGCGCGGCGGTCGACAGCGAGGCCCGCACCCCGTACCCCGGGGTTGCGGGCCTCGCGCCTTTCCGGCGCCTACCGCTGCTTCGGCCCGGAGCTGTCGTCCTTCACGCCGTGGCGGTGCATCTTGTGCAGCAGGCCTGCACTGAGCCGGTCGAGAGTGCTGCGCCGGACGTAGCGTTGGTAGTCGGGACCGCTGCGGGACGACGCGACGGGCAGTGGCCAGGGCTCGAACCGGTTCATCACTCGGTGGCTGGCGCCGTCGGCGCCGGCGGACTGGATGGCGAGGGTCAGCTCTGTCAGGTGCAGCATGAAGGCGTGCCCTGGGAAGGGGGCGCGACCGTGCTCGATGGCGTCGGCCAGCTCCGCGATCCCGATGCACTTGTCCTGGTGCCCGAGCTGGTCGAGCCGGATTCGGCGCAGAGCGTCGCGCGGACTCCACCACCGGCGTGGTCCCAGCGCGTCGACGACTTCATCGGATCCCGGCGGAGGCGTGCGGACGAGTGGCACACGCCGACCGCCGACGCCGAACAACCGCTGCAAGAATCTGCTCGATCGCACGGCGCGGGTCTTGCGTGCGTTGAGGGACAGCGTGGTGAATGGCTCGAGGAAGACGGGGCACTCGTCGTGCCACGGGTTGTCGGAGTGGACCATGCCCCGGTTCCCGACCACGCGCATGCGATGGTCGTACGGTGCACCGATCGAGCAGGTGACACGGCCGACGACGCCGCTCTCGAAGTCGAGACAAGCGACGGAGAAGTCCGGAGTGTCCGCGGGCGACAGCGGTCGGTCGGTCTTGTCCGGCAGTGTGAGCTTGGAGAATGCGGTGACCGACCGGACCGGGCCGAAGATGGCACACATCCACGCCAGGTGATAACTGACGTGCTCCCACGTGCACCCGGCCTCGTACTCGCGCAGGTAGGGCCAAGGCGCGCCGGAGACGGACCGCCAGTTCTCCGGAGCCATGAGGTAGATCGGGTTGTCGTCCAGCTCGGCGTAGACCAGCCGGACGTCGCCGACGAGTCCGTCAGCGACCACCTTCCACATCGTCTGCGAGGTGGCCGAGAGCGCATTGGACGGAGCGCAGGCGAGGTGGCGCCCTTGCGACTCCGCCAGCGCGACGAGCTCGAGGGCTTGCGCCATGTCGGTCGTGAGCGGCTTCTCGGAGTAGACGTGCTTGCCCGCCGCAAGTGCCGCGCGGGTGACCTCGTAGTGAGACTGGATCGAGGTGAGGTTGAGGACCATGTCCACGTCGGGATCGGCGAGCATCTCTTCCACCGAGGCGTAGCTGGGCACGGCGAAGTGCCGGCTCGCGCGCTCGAGCTGCGAGGCGTCGCGGTCAGTCACACCGACAAGCTCAAGTGCGGGATGGTTGGCCCATGACGACATGTAGCTGTCGAAGACGTAGCCGCAACCGGCGACGCCGATCCTCATGACCAGCCGCAGGTACTGGTGGGGCGGACGACTTCCATGACCTCAGTGCCTCCTGCCGGCATCACCGAACTTCTGACCTCGCCCGAGTGCCACCCTAGAGGCGCCGGCCGGCAGCCGGAGCGATATCACCCCTCGTTGCGGACCAGCACCTCCGCCCCGATCCTGCCGATAGCCTCCTGAGCATCGGTCCGGCTGAGGTCAGCCCGACGCCGGCGCGGTGTCCTCGGCGATGCCGCCGAGCGACCAGGCCCGCACGCCGCCGACGATCCCGGCGGTGTTGGGCACGATGACGACGTCGTCGCCGAGCTTGGTCAGCACCTGCGGAGTGATCCGGCGGGAGTTCCCGCCGCCGAGGTACAGCCGGTCCCACAGGTAGACCGGCCGGAAGGACTCCACGACCTGGCGGACCCGGCGGGACCACATGGCGTCACCCAGCCGCAGCCGTTCGTGCTCCCCGATGTACTCGTCGAAGCTCAGCCCCCACCGTGCCAGCCCGCGGGACAGCTCGGCGTGCGGCGCCAGCCGCCCACCGTCGAAGATGGCGTTGCCCAGCCCGGTCCCCAGCGTGATGATCATCTCCAGCCCGGCGCCGGCGACGACCCCTGCACCGTGGACCTCGGCGTCGTTGAGCAGCAGCGCCGGGATCTTCAGCCGGTCGCTCACCGCCTGCTGGAGGTCGCAGCCCGCCCACGCCGTCACGAGCTCGGGCAGCTCCTTCGTCCGCGGCCCGGCGCGTGTCACGTAGTGCGGCGTGCTGACGACGATCCCGTGACGGATCATGCCGGGCATGCCGACCGTGGCCCGGTCCGCCGGCGGCAGCTGCTCCGCCAGTGAGGCGATGGTGTCGATGAGCCGCTCCGGGGGCAGCGGGTAGGGCGTGGCAGCGCGGACCGGCTGGGCGTGCATGGTGCCGGCTGCGTCGAGCACAGAGGCCTTGATGCCCCCACCGCCGCAGTCGACCGCGAGCGTCGCCGGGTTGGTCCGGGACGGTCTCGCGGCGGGCTTCATGGAGGTGACGGTACTAGCCTGCGGTACGTGACAGCAGTAGTGGTGGACGCGGACGGCAACGACGGCGCGACGCCGGAACCGACGGTGCGGGTGCGGCTGGCGATCTCCTACGACGGCACCCACTTCTCCGGCTGGGCGACCCAGCCGGGCCTGCGCACCGTGCAGGGCGTGCTCGAGGAGGCGCTGACCACGGTGCTGCGGCTGCCCGCGCCTGCCCGGCTCACCGTCGCCGGTCGCACCGACGCCGGGGTGCACGCCCGCGGCCAGGCCGCCCACCTGGACGTGCCCGCGGCGGCCTGGCGCGACGTCGTCGGCCGCAGCGACCGCTCGCCGGGGCAGGCACTGGTGGCACGGCTCGCCGGGCTGCTCGGCCGCGGGGAGGGGCCCCGCGGCGCCAGCGACGTCGTCGTCCACGCCGTGGCGGAGGCGCCGCCCGGGTTCGATGCCCGGTTCTCCGCGGTCTGGCGCCGCTACCGGTACCGGATCGCCGACCTGGCCCAGCCTCGTGACCCGCTGCGTCGCCACGACGTGCTGTGGCACGCCCGCGAGCTCGACGTCGACGCGATGGGCACCGCCGCGACCTGGCTCTGCGGCGAGCACGATTTTGCCGCCTACTGCAAGCCACGTGCCGGCGCCACGACGATCCGCACCCTGCAGGCGATGGACTGGCGCCGGGTGCCGGCGGGGGAGCGGGACGAGGGGCTCATCGTGGCGACGGTCCGGGCCGATGCCTTCTGCCACTCGATGGTGCGTGCCCTCGTGGGAGCCGGCCTCGCCGTCGGCGAGGGGCGCCGCCCAGTGAGCTGGCCCGCCGAGGTGCTCGCCGCCGGGCTGCGGGACCCGGGCGTGGGCGTGGCGCCCGCGCACGGGCTCACCCTCGAGGAGGTCGGCTACCCGGCCGACGAGGAGCTGGCGGCGCGCGCCACCGCCGCCCGCAGCGTCCGCACGCTGCCGTAACGCCGTCGTTCGCGGCACCGTCGGACCGGGAGGCAGCCCGGTTGAGCGCGCGAGGTCGCGCGGCCGATGGCAGCCTGGACAGCATGAGCGAGTCAGAGAACACCCCGGCCACCAGCCCCGACCCGGCGCTGCCGGGCGAGGGCGACAGCGACCAGCTGCCCAAGCAGGACACCCTCGAGACGCGCGGCGTCGACGACCTGCTTGAGGAGGGCTACTCTCCGCCCGACCGCGACCCGCTGCGCGGCCAGAACCTCACCCAGGCGGAGGTCATCGAGGGCGACACCATCGAGGAGCGGCTCGACGCCGAGGAGCCCGAGGTGTGGGAGCCCGGCGCCGAACCTCAGCCCGAGCGGGAGCCCGACCGGGCCGGCCGCCTCGAGAACGAGGACGACGTCGACGGCCCCGGCGGACGGCGCGAGCAGGACATGACCGCCGAGGACGTCGGCGTGGCCGGCGGCGCGGCGACCGCCGAGGAGGCCGCGATGCGGGTACGCGACGAGGACGATGCGATAGGTATCACCGATGAGGGCAGCAGCGTCGGCTGAGGTATCCGGTACGATGGTCAGTGGTGCGTCTCACGACCACCGGCGCCAAGATGTTTTGACCGCGCGACACTCGCGGCGTTACTCTTGGACGTCGTTGTGCATCCCCTTGCGCTCCCGGTGCTCCCACTCGCCGGCGCGGCGGCGCGGATGCCAAGAGCGAGAACCACCAGACCATGGGCAGCACGTCGCTGCGGCGCACGATTGCCCGAAGATCAGAACGCTGAAGAAACGAAGGCTACGCCCGTGCTCACGTACACACCGAAGCCCGGCGACGTCGACCAGAACTGGTACGTCATCGACGCTACCGACGTCGTCCTCGGCCGACTGGCGACCCACGTCGCCACCCTGCTCCGTGGGAAGCACAAGCCGAGCTTCGCACCGCACGTCGACAACGGTGACTTCGTCATCGTCATCAACGCCGAGAAGATCGCTCTGACCGGCAGCAAGCGTGAGGACAAGATCGCTTACCACCACTCGGGTTTCCCCGGTGGTCTCAAGGCGACGAGCTACGCGCAGCTGCTGGACCGCTTCCCCGAGCGCGTCGTGGAGAAGGCCGTCCGCGGCATGCTCCCCAAGACGTCGCTCGGTCGCGACATGCTCAAGAAGCTCAAGGTCTACACCGGCGCTGAGCACCCGCACGCTGCGCAGCAGCCGCAGACCTTCGAGATCACCCAGGTGGCCCAGTAGTTCGCGGTGACGCGCTCTGGGACCCCCTTTACAGGACACGAGGAGAACTGTGGCTGAGACCACTGCCGACATCGAGCTGGACGACGACAACGTCCCCAGCAGCTACACCAGCGAGAGCGACGCTCCCGCGACCGGCCAGGGCCAGAGCCTCACGGCTCCCGGCCAGGCGCTGGGTCGACGCAAGGAAGCCGTCGCCCGGGTCCGCCTGGTTCCCGGTAGCGGGAACTGGACCATCAACGGCCGCACGCTCGAGGACTACTTCCCCAACAAGCTGCACCAGCAGCTGGTGAGCTCCCCCTTCGAGCTCCTCGACATCGAGGGCCGCTTCGACGTCATCGCCCGTATCCACGGCGGCGGCATCTCTGGCCAGGCCGGCGCACTGCGCCTCGGCGTGGCACGGGCCCTCAACCTGATCGACGAGGAGTCCAACCGCCCCACGCTGAAGAAGGCTGGGTTCCTCACCCGGGACGCCCGCGCCGTCGAGCGCAAGAAGGCCGGCCTCAAGAAGGCCCGTAAGGCCCCGCAGTACTCGAAGCGCTGATGCGCCTCCCGCAGCCCCGACCGGCTCAGCCGGCCGGGGCTGCGGTGTCTTGCGTCGCCTGACCGTCGCTGTCGACCGGTCGGCGGCGGTCTCGCCCGTACCCGGCGCCGACGACTGGCGGGTGTGGTGGGGTGGTTGTGGTTGCCTGTCGCCTCACGTAAGGAAGTCCGATGGCTCGACTCTTTGGTACCGACGGCGTGCGCGGGCTCGCCAACCGCGACATCTCCGCCGAGCTGGCGCTCGGGCTCGGCGTCGCTGCCGCCCGGGTGCTCGGCGCCGCGGAGCACGACGCCGAGGTGCGCCGGCCGCGTGCCGTCATCGGACGCGACACCCGGGTCTCCGGGGACTTCCTCTCGTCGGCGATCGCTGCCGGGCTGGCCAGCGCGGGCGTCGACGTCGTCGAGGTCGGGGTGCTGCCCACCCCGGGGGTGGCCTACCTGACCTCTGCGATGGACGTCGATCTCGGCGTCGTCATCTCGGCCTCCCACAACCCGATGCCGGACAACGGGATCAAGTTCTTCGCCCGCGGCGGGTTCAAGCTCGAGGACGCCATCGAGGACGCCATCGAGGAGAGCCTCGGCGCGAGCTGGGAGCGCCCGACCGGTGCCGAGGTCGGCCAGATCTCGCAGGACGCGGCCACCGCCGACCGCGCCTACATCGACCACCTGGTGAGCACCACCGGCCGGCACCTGGACGGGCTGCGGATCGCCATCGACTGCGCCAACGGGGCGGCGAGCGACATCGCGCCGCTCGCGCTGCGGGAGGCGGGCGCTGACGTCGTCGTCATCAACGCGTCGCCGGACGGCCGCAACATCAACGACGAGTGCGGCTCCACCCACCCCGAACAGCTGCAGGCGGTCACGGTCGCCTCCGGCGCGGCCTTCGGGGTGGCCTTCGACGGCGACGCGGACCGGTGCATCGCCGTCGACCACGAGGGCAACATCGTCGACGGCGACCAGATCATGGGCGTGCTCGCGACGACGCTCAAGGACCACGGCAAGCTCGTCGACGACACACTGGTCGTGACCGTGATGAGCAACCTCGGGCTGCTGCTCGCGATGAAGGACGCCGGCATCCACACCGTGCAGACCGGCGTCGGCGACCGGTACGTCCTCGAGGCGATGCGGGCCGGTGGCTACATCCTCGGCGGCGAGCAGTCCGGGCACATCATCAGCTCAGCCCACGCCACCACCGGCGACGGCCTGCTGACCGCGCTCATGCTCGCCGAGCGCGTCGTGGAGACCGGCCGCTCGTTGGCGGACCTCGCCGGATTCGTCCAGCGGCTGCCGCAGGTCCTGGTCAACGTCCCCGACGTCGACAAGGCTCGCGCCACCACCGACGGCGTCCTGCTGGCCGCGGTCAACGCCGCGGAGGCCCGGCTGGGGGAGACCGGCCGAGTGCTGCTGCGCCCCTCGGGGACTGAGTCGCTGGTCCGGGTGATGGTCGAGGCCGCCACCCAGGACGAGGCCGACGACGTCGCGGCGACCCTCGCCGACGTGGTGCGGGCGCGGCTGAGCCTGGTCTGACCAGCCGGCACGTCAGGCCAGCAGCTGCTCCTGCGCAAGCTGGTCAAGGAAGTCGTCGACGTCGCTGCTCGCGACGTGCTCCTCGATCCCGTACTCGGCGACCAGCGACGTCACCAGCTCGTCGCGGTCGCGCTCGTCACGCAGTTGCTTGGCCAGGAAGGCGCCGGTGCGGTTGGTGGTGAGGTAGACCGACCTGGACAGGTCGAGGACGACCAGCTCACCGTCGATCTCCTGCCACGTCACGTTCTCCGTCAGCTTCGGCACTGGGGCTCCCTCGTTGGTGCGGTCACGGTTGATTGTGCCTGACGCCGTGCACAACAGGTGGCGGATCGCTGCAACCACCTGCGCACAGCGGCACTCAGGCAGGGGGCGGCTCACCCCCTGCTGAGCATTCCTCACCCTCGGCGGGTTGGGATTCATCCGCTGGTGAGCCGTGATCCGCCCTCGACCCTGGGCTAACTTGACAATCGTCGCAGTACTTCACCTCCGGAGACTGTGTCGTCGACGTCGGAAGGAGTGCCATGTACGAATCACCACGCATCACCAAGGTCGGCTCGGTGCCGGACCTCACGCTGGGAATCGGTGAGCTCGGGAACAAGGACCAGTACCTCAAGTTCCTCCCGTTCGGTCCGGACCCCAAGGACCCGCCAGTCGGCTCCTGAGCGACCAGGTTGAGGGAGGGGCGGCAGTTCGTGCCCCTCCCTCAGCCACGGTAGATCGACGAGATGTCCGATGGCCGGGGCGGCGGGAGAAGAGCAGTGCTGACGATACGATCCACCGACTACTTGCGACTGAGCCCGCTCGAGATCGCGATGGGGCTGCCGCTGACCGCGTCGGCCCGCGCGCTGCCGCAGCCAGAGCTCGCGCCCGCCACCGGGGGCGGTCGGGCCGCACTGCGCCAGGTCTTACGAGAGTTCATCGGCGCCGGGCCGGTCTTCGTCAGCTTCTCCGGCGGGCGGGACTCATCGGCAGTGCTGGCAGTTGCCACCTCGGTGGCGCGGGAGTGCGGCGCAGCCCTGCCAGTGCCGGTCACCTACCGCTACCCGGGCAACCGGGATGCCGACGAGGACGATTGGCAAGACCTTGTGCTCCGCCACATCGGTCTGACCGATCGTGTCGTCCTGGACATCACCCATCAGCAGCGGCTGCTGGGGCGCCACGTGCAGGAGAGCATGGCCACGCGCGGGCTCGTCTGGCCCGTCACCGTCAACCTGCAGCACGAGATGTTCAGCCTGGCCGGCGGCGGCGTGCTGCTGACCGGTGAAGGCGGCGACGAGCTCTTCCGGGGCAGGCGGTCGGCGCCCATCGCGAAGTTGCGGCGAACGGTGCGGCGCAGGCAGCGCCCCGGCGGTGACGACGTGCGCGCCGTGATGCGGGCACTACGACCGCAGCGGCGCGCCGAGCGCGATGCGCAGCAGGTGGCGGACGGTGAGGCGCCGTGGTTGAGACCCGGCGCACGAGACCGGTTCGTCGAGACCATCAGCAGCAACATGACCGACCCGCTGCGCTGGGACCGCTCGGTCTGGCACGGTGCGCAGCGCCCGCACACGCGAGCGGTCTACCACAACTTGGACCTCGTGGCCCAAGATTATGACGTGCAGGTCCACCATCCGCTCCTTGCCCCGGAGTTCGTCAGTGCCTGGATGAGCGACGGAGGCCGTCTGGGCTTCACCGGACGCACCGATGCTATGCGTCACCTCTTCTCGGACGTGCTGCCGGAGCCCATCCTCGGGCGGTCCACCAAGGCGTTCTTCGACGCGGCGCACATGGGACCTCTCGAGCGTGGCTTCGCTCGTCGCTGGGATGGTCAGGGAATCGACCCGGAGCACACCGACCCTGAAGTCCTGCGTGCGACCTGGTTGAACGGGGACTCGATCGGTCAGGGCGACACCGCACTGATGGCCGCCTGGATGGCGAGCGAGGGACTGCCGCTGGAGGGGCCACCGCAATGATCTCCGTCGGTGGTGTTCTCATGACCTGGCGGGTGCGCGACTACCGGGCGGTCGCACGAGCCCTGATCGTGCAGGCTCGGATCGAGTGGAAGCTGCGACGACGCCAGCCGCTGCCGCAGCTTGCTCGGACGCTCGGTGTCCCGCTCGTCACCGACACCACCCGCCCGGCGACCGAGTTGTTCACCGAGCGGCTCACGCGCGAGGAGCGGCGCTCGCTCCGTGCCGTACAGCGCGTGTTGCGGCACTGGCCCTGGGACGACACCTGCCTGCGGCGCGCGCTGGCCACCGGTCACGTGCTACGGCACCGCGGCCCGTCGCTCCGCGTCGGCGTGGCGAAGACCGACGGCGCCGTCCGGGCGCACGCGTGGCTGGAGATCGACGGTCGGACGCTCGACCCGGACGCACCAGCGGAGTACCTCAGTCTCGTCGATCCCCGAGGAGGAGCCGCGTGATGCTCGAGCTGTACGGCTTGGTGATCGACAGCGACACCGATCTCCACCAGGACCGACCTGCATCACCAGGTGCCGCGCCCGATGTCACTGTCGTGCGCGGACCGGTCACGGAGCCCACCACCGATCTGCCGCCCGGCGACCCGATCCTGCGCTGCGACGGTGCCACCAGGACGATCTACGCCTTCGCCCGGCGTGACGACGGCTACACGCTCCGCTTCTTCGGCGCGTGCGACGTCCACGTCTCGCCGGCGCTCGACCACATGGAGGTGCGCTCGGTCCGGGGGGCGGACGAGGGCATGGCCTCGGTGCTGACGACCGGCGGCAGCCTCGCGTTCCAGCTGTACCAGCGCGGCCATCTCGTCCTCCATGCCAGCGCCGTCGAGATCGATGGCGCCGCCTGGGGGTTTGTCGGCCGCTCGGGGATGGGCAAGTCCACCATGGCAGCGCTCATGTGCAGCTCCGGCGGTGTCCTCATTACCGACGACGTCCTGCGGCTGGACGACGTGGCAGACCACCCGGTCGCTCGCCTCGGTGCCACCGAGCTACGGCTGCGCAAGGGCGCCGACACCCTCGTCGCCCGCTTTGCCTCCGGCGCGCCGCAGGTGCGCCGCAGCGCCGACGACCGCGAGGTGCTCCGGCTCCGCGACGGCGCCACCGACCGGCTTCCGCTGGAGGTGCTCGTCATCCCGTTCCCCAGCCGCACAGCCGGGAAGGTCGAGGTTCACCCGCTCTCCGGTCCCGAGGCGTTGCTCGCACTGTCCGGCTACCCACGCCTCCTCGGTTGGCGTGACCCGGCGGTCCTGCGCCACCAGTTCTCGAGCACCGCGGCGCTCGTCGAGCGTGTCCCGGTCGTGGTGGCCACCATCCCGTGGGGGCCGCCGTTCCTGCCCGGGCTCGCAACCGAGCTCAGGGAACGGATCGGCGAGGTGCTGCGCACGTCAGCAGCACGTTCTCCGGCTGCCGCCCGGGTCGGTTAGTCTTCTCGCGGCGTCGTTGCCGTTGCTAGGCATCACAGCAACGTCAGGTCGCCCAGCTGGCAGCATGGCCCCGGCCGGGGCCGTCGACATGCCATGGCCTCGGACACTCGATCACGAGATCCTCGGAGAGGAATCAGGTGGTTCCCTGATGGCATCGGTGACCTCGCCGAGATTCAATGGGACCATGCGGCGCGACAGGCACGGTGGCTGATGATGGAGTTCATGGCCGCCACCGAAGAGTGGGTGCTGGCCCTCGCGGGCTCGCCCTGGGTCTTGCTCGCCGTGTGGGCGTTGTCCACGATCGACGGGTTCTTCCCGCCGGTCCCGAGCGAGTCCATCGTCATCGCGGTGGCCGTGCTGGCGATGACCAGTGACGGTGTCAACCTCTGGCTCCTCATCGCCGCAGCTGCGGCCGGCGCGTTCTGCGGCGACCTCATCGCCTACTGGATCGGCAGCAAGATACCGGTCCACCGATTACGGATCTTCCAGGGACGCCGCGGCCACGCCAGCCTCGCCTGGGCCAGTCGCGCACTGGCGACCCGGGGCACGGTGTTCATCCTCTCGGCGCGCTTCATCCCCATCGGGCGGGTCGCGGTCAACATGACCGCCGGTGCCGTCGGGTACTCCCGGCCGAGGTTCGTGCTCATCGCGGGTATCGCGGCGATCGTGTGGGGCGGCTACTCCACGCTGCTGGGCATGGGCGCCGGGGTGTTCCTCCATGACCACCCGCTCGTCGCGGTGGTCGTCGGCGTCATCGGCGGGGTGCTGCTGGGGTTCGTCGTCGACGCGGTCCTCAAGCGGATCCACGGCAGGGTGGCCAACCGGCTGGCCGGTGGGCGCGACGCGCTCGACGCCATCGTCGCCGAGGCAGAGGGCGGGGCCGGCGAGTCCGCGCTGCCGACGCCGACCGCGCACGACGACGGATCGACCCGGCAGCACAGCTGACCAGCTCGTCCCGCGAGACCGGCCGGCGGTCATCCGTCGGGCGTCAGATCTTGCGCAGCCGCATCCGGTGCATCCGGTGGTCGGCGTCCTTGGTGAGCACGAGCGTCGCCCGGCCGCTCGTCGGCAGGATGTTGCGCACGAGGTTCGGCTCGTTGATCGACTGCCAGATCCCGGTGGCGGTCGCCACCGCCTCGTCGTCGTCGAGCGCGGCGTACCGGTGGAAGTAGGACTTCTCGTCGGCGAACGCGGTGCGCCGCAGCCGCAGGAAGCGGTCGACGTACCACTGGCGGACGTCCGACGTGCGGGCGTGGACGTAGATCGAGAAGTCGAAGAAGTCGCTCACCGCCAGGCTCGGTGCGCCGTCGGCCGTGGTGCGCGCCGGCTGCAGGACGTTGAGACCCTCGACGATGAGGACGTCGGGCCGGCGCACCTCGATCCGCTCACCGGGGACGATGTCGTAGGTGAGGTGGTCGTACACCGGTGCCTCGACCACCGGCACGCCGGCCTTGACCTCGCTGAGGAAGCGCAGCAGCCGGCGCTGGTCGTAGGACTCCGGGAAGCCCTTGCGCGCCATGAGGCCGCGGCGGTCGAGCTCGGCGTTGGGGAACAGGAAGCCGTCGGTGGTGACGAGCTCCACGTGCGGCGTGCCGGACCAGCGACGCAACAGCTCTCGAAGCAGCCGCGAGGTGGTCGACTTGCCGACTGCCACCGAGCCGGCCACCCCGATGACGAACGGGGTGCGCACGACCTGCTCGCCGAGGAACGTCGACGTCGCGCCCACCAGCCGGCGGGAGGACTCGACGTACAGCGACAGCAGCCGCGACAGCGGCCGATAGACGGTCTCGACCTCCTCGAGGTCCATCGGATCCCCGAGCCCGCGGAGCCGCACGATGTCCTCGGCGGTCAGCGGCTGTGGTGTCGAGGCCGACAACCGGCTCCAGTCACGACGGTCGAACTCGACGAACGGAGAGATCGACTGCTGTCCAGCCGGGGCCGGTTGCGTTGGCGTCACCCCGACAGTCTCCCGCACCGCAGAGCGTCGCGCGTCACGATCCTGCCGTGGCAGCGGCCGCCGCTGTGACGTGACCCCCGCTGGCGGTTAACCTGTCGCACATGTGCGGAATCGTAGGTGCTGTGACCATCTCCCGGCCGAACCACGACCCGGCGGAGGCGGTCCTCGAAGGCCTCGCCCGGCTGGAGTACCGGGGCTACGACTCCGCAGGGATCGCCGCCGTCGGCCCGGCCGGCCTGACGGTGCGCAAGCGTGCCGGCAAGCTCGCCAACCTGCTCGGTGACCTCGAGGCGGCGCCGCTGGACGAAGCCGCCGCCGCGATCGGGCACACCCGGTGGGCCACCCACGGTGTGCCGAACGACGCCAACGCCCACCCGCAGGTGTCGGGGGACGGCCGCCTGGCACTCATCCACAACGGCATCATCGAGAACTTTGCCCCGCTCAAGGCCGAGCTCGCCGCCGACGGCGCAACCTTCACCTCGGAGACCGACACCGAGGTGGCCGCCCACCTCCTCGGGCGCGCCTACGAGGAGCACGGTGACCTTACGGCGGCGATGCGTGCCGTCACCGCCCGGCTCGAGGGCGCCTACACGCTGCTCGCCGTGCACGTCGACGCGCCCGGCGTGATCGTCGCCGCCCGCCGCAACTCGCCGCTGGTCATCGGGCTCGGTGACGGCACGAACTACCTCGGCTCCGACGTCGTCGCCTTCGTCTCGCAGACCAAGCGGGCGCTGGAGGTCGGGCAGGACCAGATCGTCACGCTCACCGGGGACCGGGTCGAGGTCACCGACGCCGACGGCGCCGCGGTCGAGCCGCGCGCGTTCACCGTCGAGTGGGACGCCGAGGCCGCGGTCAAGGGCGGCTTCGACACCTTCATGGACAAGGAGATCCACGACCAGCCCAAGGCGGTGGCCGACACCCTCCTCGGCCGCAGCGACGGCGCCGGACGGCTGAAGCTCGACGAGCTGCGCATCGACGAGGCGGTGCTGCGCTCGGTCGACAAGATCATCGTCGTCGCCTGCGGCACCGCGGCCTACGCGGGGCACGTCGCGAAGTACGCCATCGAGCACTGGTGCCGCATCCCGGTCGAGGTCGAGCTGGCGCACGAGTTCCGCTACCGCGACCCGGTGGTGGACCAGCGCACACTGGTCGTCGCCGTCTCCCAGTCCGGGGAGACCATGGACACCATCATGGCGGTGCGCCACGCCCGCGAGCAGGGCGCCAAGGTGCTGGCCATCGTCAACACCCACGCCTCGACGATCGCCCGTGAGTCCGACGCGGTGCTCTACACCCACGCCGGGCCCGAGGTGGCGGTCGCCTCCACCAAGGCCTTCCTCGCCCAGATCACCGCCTGCTACCTGCTCGGGCTGTTCCTCGCCGAGCTGCGCGGCAACAAGTACAGCGAGGAGGTCGTCGGGTACCTCGAGGAGCTGGCCGCGATGCCGGCGCGGATCCAGCAGGTCATCGACGGCGAGGAGCAGATCCGCGAGGTGGCACGGTCGATGGCCGGGGCCACCACGGTGCTCTTCCTCGGCCGCCACGTCGGGTTCCCGGTGGCGCTCGAGGGCGCGCTGAAGCTCAAGGAGCTGGCCTACATCCACGCCGAGGGCTTCGCGGCCGGCGAGCTCAAGCACGGCCCGATCGCGCTCATCGAGGAGGGGCAGCCGGTCTTCGTCATCGTCCCGACGCCACGCCGCCCCACCCTGCACGCCAAGGTGGTCTCCAACATCCAGGAGATCAGGGCCCGCGGCGCCCGCACCCTGGTGATCGCAGAGGAGGGCGACGACGCCGTCACCGAGTTCGCCGACGTCGTCTTCCGGGTGCCCCGGACACCGACGCTCATGATGCCGCTCGTGACGGTGGTGCCGCTGCAGATCTTCGCCTCGGCGCTGGCCGCGGCCAAGGGCTACGACGTCGACCAGCCGCGCAACCTCGCCAAATCGGTCACCGTCGAGTGAGCCGACTGTGATCATCGGCGTCGGTATCGACGTGGTCGACGTCGCGCGCTTCCTCGCCACCCTCGAGCGCACGCCGCGGCTGCGGGAGAAGCTCTTCACGCCCGAGGAGCGCGACCTGCCGCCGGCGTCGCTCGCCGCCCGGTTCGCCGCCAAGGAGGCGATCGCCAAGGCGCTCGGCGCGCCCGGCGGCATGTCCTGGCAGGACTGCACCGTGGAGCGGGTGGTCGGCGGCCCACCGGTGGTCCACCTGCGCGACACGGTGGCGGCGCGCGCCGCCGAGCTCGGCGTCAAGCACTGGCACCTGACGATCTCCCACGACGCCGGGATCGCTTCCGCGATGGTCGTCGCCGAAGGCTGAGCGCGCCGCTGGGCGACGCCGCGACCGTGGCACTGCCGTTCCCGGCCCGGGCGGTCACAATGGGCGGATGATCCGCGCCTACGACACCGAGTCGATCCGCCGGGCCGAGGCCCCGCTGATCGCCGCCACTCCGCAGGACGCCCTCATGCAGCACGCCGCGACCGCGGTGGCCACCACGGTGCTCCGGGAGATCGCCGACCGCGGCGCGCGCCGGTCGGGGAGCACGGTGCTGCTCCTCGTCGGGGGCGGCAACAACGGCGGCGACGCGCTGTACGCGGGCGCCGTGCTCGCCCGTCGTGGCCTGGTGGTCACCGCGGCGCTGTGCGCCCCGGCCCCGCACGCGCGGGGGCTCGCGGCCGCCCGCCGCGCCGGGGTGCAGGTGGTTGACGTCGGAGCCGGCGACGCCGGTGCGCTCGACCGCCTCACCCGGCTGGGCGACGACGCCGGCGTCTGGGTCGACGGACTCACCGGCATCGGGGCACGCGGCCCGCTGCGTGCCCCGGCCGCGACGGTCGTCGCCCACCTCGATGCGCACCGGGGCGGGATGCCGGACGAGCCGGTCGTCGTCGCCGTCGACGTCCCGTCCGGGATCGGCGTCGACGACGGCACCGTGCCCGGCCCGGTGCTGCGCGCCGACGTCACGGTGTCGGTGGGGGCCACGAAGCCGGGCCTGCTCGTGGGACCGGCCGCGGCGCTCGCCGGGCGCCTCGTGCACGTCGACATCGGCCTGGCCCCGGACACCGGGCCGACGGTCGCGCGACTCACCGGCAGCGACGTCGCCGACCTCGTCCGGCTGCCGGTCGCCGCCGACCACAAGTACACCCGCGGTGTGCTCGGCCTCGTCGCAGGCTCCTCGACCTACCCGGGGGCGGCGGTGCTGGCAGCCGCCGGCGCGCTCGGGGCCGGCCTCGGCATGCTGCGCCTGCTCGCCCCGCCTGACGTCGTCACACTCGTCCACCACCGGTTTCCCGAGGTGGTGGTCGGCGGTGGCCGGACCCAGGCGTGGGCCACGGGCAGCGGCATCGACCCGACGGACACCGGCCGCGCGGACGACGTGCGTGCGGCGATCGACCGGGCCACCACCGACGAGCTGCCGATCGTGCTCGACGCCGGCGCGCTCGCGCTGCTGCCCGATCGGCTACCGGCGACCGCGGTGCTCACCCCGCACGCCGGCGAGCTCGCCCGGCTGCTGGTCGAGCGCGGGGAGGACGTCAGCCGTGCGTCGGTCGACGCCGACCCGCTGCAGCACGCGCGGCGGGCGGCCGAGCTCACCGGTGCCGTCGTCCTCCTCAAGGGCGCGACGACCATCGTCGTCGCGCCGAGCGGTCCGGCGTACGCCCAGGCCGACGGCACACCCTGGCTCGCCACCGCCGGCACCGGGGACGTCCTCGCGGGAGTGCTCGGTGCGCTTCTCGCCGGCGCCGGTGCCGCGGGCCCGGTCGGCGCCGAGGACGTCGCGGCGCTCGCGGCTGCCGCCGCGCTGGTCCACGGGCGGGCCGGGAGGCTGGCGTCCCGCGGCGGCCCGACCACCGCCCGTCGTTGCGCCGAGGCAGTGCCCGACGTCCTGCGCGGCCTGCTCACCGGTGACGGCCCCGAGTGCTGACCTGTCGGAGCGCGACAGCGGTCGGTGGGAGACTTGCCCGGTGAGTGACTACCCGGCCCGCGCGATCGTCGACCACGCCGCCATCCGCTCGAACGTCGCACGGCTGCGCGAGGCTGCGGGGCCGGCGACGGTGATGGCCGTGGTCAAGGCCGACGCCTACGGCCACGGCCTGCTCGAGGTCTCGCGCAGCGCGCTGGCTGCCGGCGCTGGCTGGCTCGGCGTCGCCCAGCTGAGCGAGGCGCTGCTCGTGCGCGCCGCGGGGATCGACGCCCCGGTGCTCAGCTGGATGTTCGCCCCGGGCACCTCGCTGACCGAGGCGGTCGCCGCCGACATCGACCTCTCGGCCTCCGCGCCGTGGGCGCTGCGCGAGATCGACGCTGCTGCCCGGCGGACCGGCAGGGCGGCGCGGGTCCACCTGAAGGTCGACACCGGCATGGGGCGGGGCGGCGCGACCGTGGACGCCTGGGAGTCGCTCGTCGCCGAGGCCGCAGCACTCGAGGCCGGCGGCAGCATCGACGTCGTCGGCGTGTGGTCTCACCTCGCCCGCGCGGACGAGCCCGAGGCCGCGACCACCGCGCACCAGGTCGAGGCGTTCACCGCGGCGCTGGCCGTCGTCGCCCGCGCCGGGCTCCGGCCGCAGGTGCGCCACCTCGCGGCGTCCTCGGGCACCCTGCTCGCCCCCGAGAGCCACTTCGACCTCGTGCGGCCCGGCATCAGCGTGTACGGGCTGACCCCGGCGCCGGACGTGGCGAGCTCGGCGGACCTCGGGCTGACGCCGGCGATGCGACTCGAGGCCGACGTCATCCACGTGAAGGACGTCCCGGCGGGCACCCCCGTCTCCTACGGCCACACCTACACCACACCGGCGGCCGGCCGGCTGGCGATCGTGCCCCTCGGCTACGGCGACGGCATCCTCCGGCACGCGAGCAACGCCGGCCCGCTGCTCGTCGGCGGCCACCGCGCGACGGTGGCCGGCCGGGTCTGCATGGACCAGTTCACCGTCGACCTCGGACCGGCGGGCGGCGACGTCGAGCCGGGCACGCCCGCCGTGCTCTTCGGTGACGGTCGCGACGGCGGCCCCACCGCGCAGGACTGGGCCGAGGCCGCCGGCACCATCAGCTACGAGATCGTCGTGCGGCTGAGCAGCCGCGTTCCTCGGATCCACCTCTCGCCCACGGAGCCAGGATGACCACCTTGGACCTGCCCGACGCCGACGCCACCCGTGCGCTCGGCCGCCGCCTCGCCGGCATGCTGCGCGCCGGCGACCTGGTCGTGCTCACCGGCGACCTCGGCGCCGGCAAGACCACGCTCACCCAGGGGATCGGGCAGGGGCTCGGCGTCCGCGGTCAGGTCGCGTCGCCGACGTTCATCATCGCGCGCTCCCACCGCAACCTTGGGCAAGGGCCGGACCTCGTCCACGTCGACGCCTACCGGCTCGGCTCCCTCGACGAGGTCGATGCCCTCGACCTGGACAGCTCCCTCGAAGACTCGGTGACCGTGGTCGAGTGGGGCGAGGGGATGGTCGAGGGGCTCGCCGAGGACCGCCTGGAGATCCTCATCAGCCGGCCCCGGGGCGGGGTCGTCGACGTAGCGGAGGTCGCCGACGAGGGCGGCCGCACGGTGCGGCTGCGCTCCCACGGGCCGCGCTGGCAACAGATCGACCTCTCCGCGCTCGCGCGCCAGAGCCGTGACGACCGATCGTCCGCCGCGCGGGAGCAGCCGTGACACCGGGCCGCGGGCGCCGGCGGCCCCGCCGCGCACTGGCGGCCGTCATGCTGTGCGTCCTCGCCGTCCTGGGGACGACCGCCGGCGCGGTGGCGACCCCGGAGAAGCCGACCTCGCCGGCGCTCGTGACCCCCGCGACCGACGACGGCTCGGACGCGCCGTCACCGTCGACCGCGCCCAGCAACGTCCCCAAGAACGTCGCCGCCTGGTTCGTCGGGCCGGGGACCGAGGCCGCCCGCGCCGAGAGCAGGGACCTGGGGGCCACCGCCGACGACGTCGCGGTCGGGGTGCCCCACCCGTTCGACCGGTGGGCGCCGGAGTTCATCGACGGTTCGCAGACTGACGGTGCCAGCGAGCCGAGCGGCGAGTGGGTGGCGCCTATCATGCGCCAGGGCGAGGACGGTCCGGAGGCGGTCGGGGCGCTGCGCGCCGGGCCGTTCGACTCCGGGGAGCCCGAGTCCTCCGTCGTGGTGGCCGACCCGGAGCTGGGCGCCGCCCTGGTGCCGAGTGACCTGCCGCTCACGCTCGTCCACGACCCGTCGATCGATGGCTGGTTCGCTGCCGCCGAGGGGCAGATCTGGCCGCTCACCGCCAGTGGCCGCGAGCTCCTGCACGGCCCGGTGCCGCTCGCGGTCTTCCAGACGTTCCTCGCCGAGCGGTCCGGCACCCTGACCCCGACCCCGATCGCCGAGGATGAGCCCGACGACGGGAGCGGGCTGGTGCCGCTCACGGTGATCGCGGTCATCGTGCTGCTCGGCCTGGTCGGCGCCTGGCTGCTGGTGCGCGGCTACCGGCGCACGGACTCCCGTATCGAGGCCGACGTCCGCGCCGGCCTCACCCCACCGGAGGGTGTGCCGCGGCTCGACATGCTCGACGCCGACGTGGATGCGGGGGGCGACGCTGCCGCGGACGCAGGTGCCGACGCTGTGCCGGGTGGGCCGGATGGGGCGACTGGGCTCACCGACGCCGATGGTGCGCCGGGCAGGCCCGCCGGGCTTGACGGCGGACCGGGTGGCACCCCACCGCCGGGACGCTGACCGCGCGGCCGCGCTGGGACGTCGCCGGCGACACGACTACGCTGGCTGGGTGCCAACCCTGTGCCTCGACACCTCAGCCGGCAGTGCAGTTGCCATCCACGACGGCGGCCGGGTGCTTGCCCGTGCGCGCCACGACGGCCACCGCGGTCACGCCGAGAACCTCGCCCCACTCATCGAGGCAGTGCTGCGCGAATCCGGCCTCACCGCCGGTGACCTCGACCTTGTCGCGGTCGGGACCGGACCGGCGCCGTACACCGGGCTGCGGGTCGGGCTGGCGACTGCCGCCGCGCTGGCCCGTGCCCTCGGTGTCCCGGTGCACGGCGTCAGCAGCCTCGACATCCTCGCCCGCCAGGCCCTCGACGTCGTCCCCGGTGCCACCGTCCTCGTCGCCACGGACGCGCGGCGGCGAGAGGTCTACTCGGCCCGGTTCCGGGAGCAAGGCCCGGACGACGTCGCCCGGACCGACGGGCCGAGCGTCGGCCCGGCCGCCGACCTCGCCGTCGACGCGGGAGCCGAGCTCGTCGACCACGTCGCCGACGGCGGCCGGGTGGTCGTCGCCGGTCCCGGGGCGTTGCTCTATCCCGAGTCCCTCATCCCGACGCCGGGCATCCCGAACCAGCTCGACCCGGCGGTGCTGGGGCGGATCGTCGCTGCCCGGCTGGCTCGGCGCGCGGCGGGCGACGAGATCGAGCTGAGCACCGAACCGCTGTACCTCCGGCGCCCAGACGTCTCTCCGGCAGCCGCCCGCAAGCGCGCCACGTGAACCGCCCCTCGGTGCTGCTGCGGCCGCTGCGGCCGACAGACCTGGAGCGCATCGCGCAGCTCGAGGTGGAGCTGTTCGGCGCTGCGGCCTGGTCGCGCAGCATGTACGAGGACGAGCTGGCACAGCCCGACCGGTACTACGTGGCCGCCGAGGTTGCCGGGAACCTCGTGGGGTATGCGGGGATCGCCCTCGCCTCGGACGCCCAGGTGATGACCGTCGGTGTCACCGCTGACCAGCGGCGACGTGGGATCGCCACGCTGCTCGTCGCGGACCTCGTCGAGCGCGCCCGGGCCGGCCGGTCGAACCAGGTTTTCCTCGAGGTCCGCGCGGGTGACCTGGGGGCGCAGGAGCTCTACCGCCGGGCCGGTTTCGAGCCGATCGGCACTCGCCGGCGCTACTACCAGCCTGACGGCGAGGACGCCGTCGTCATGCGGCTGACGCTGCGCGCCGGGGCGTTGCCGCTCGGCCGCTGACCGACCCGAGTAGTTCGCCGGGACGGCGGTCGGCTCAGCTCGCCGGGACGGCGGCGAGGTCGCGCGGGCCGGCTTCTCGACTCGGAGAGCGGTCGACGAAAACCTAGCAAATGGTCAAGCGGGAGTACCTAGCTTGAATGGCGCTCATCGACCAATCGCCTGGCCGGAGCGCGCTCTCCATCTCGGACCGACCAGTTTCTCTACGCATGTCGCGTAACAGGGGTCGGTACGGGCAAAGGGTGGCAAAGTCATTGACGTCCGCAGTGGCGTCACGTTCACTGCCGTACGCACTGGCCCGAGGCTGGCGAGTGCGTGGACAGCCGGCGAGTGCCGGGACAGTCGATGGCTTGGGCGATGTTCGGCGGGGCGCGACATTCGTCACCTGCTCTGCACGCTGCTCGGCCGCGCCATCGAGCCACACGAGGGAGTGTGTTTATGTTTGGACGACCACGCCGTGCTCTGGCGGGGACCCTGGGCTTCGCCCTGGCCGCCGGAGCGATCATGCCGGTAGTCATGGCTACCTCAGCAGCGGCCGAGCTGCCACCACAGGAGCCCGGTGTCACTCTGCGAACCTTCGATGTCGGCTTCGAGCCGGAGCAGGTGTGCACCCTCATCCCGGGGCAGACGCCGAACGTCGATGTCCTGCGCGAGACCATCGACTGGGAGACGACCGATGAGTTCGGTGGTCTCGACAACAACTTCATGGCGCACGTGCTTGGCAACATCCACGTGCCCCAGGACGGTGTGTACGAGTTTCGGATCATCAGCGACGACGGATCACGCCTGTCGGTCAATGACGAGGAGATCATCGAGAACGACCGTCGCCAGCCCGCGACGGCGGCTGACGGCTCGATCGAGCTGACCGAGGGCGCTCACGCCCTGCGCATCGACTACTTCCAGGGTGCGCACAGCAAGACCCTCCGGCTGGAGTGGCGGCCACCGGGTACGAGCGACTTCGTGCTCGTGCCCAGCTCGGTCCTGACCACCGACGAGGGTGTCACCCGGGTGACGGCCCCAGGGGTCAAGCACTGCGCCGACGCCGCCCAGGGGCCCGGCGACGGGGCGCCGCTCGCAGGCCTGCACCCGAACTACACGCTCACCGACCTGCGACCGGACGGCTTCGAGCCGAGAGTCACCGGGATGGACTGGTTCGACGACGGCACCATGATCATGACCACGTGGGCTGGCCGCGAGAGCTTCGACGGCGCCGTGGAGACCGTGACCAACACGCTCGGCCCCGACGCGGATCCTGCTGATATCGAGACCAGGGTCGTGGCGGAAGACATGAACGAGCCGCAAGGTGTTCTCGTCGAGGACGACGGCACGGTGATCGTCGCCGAGAAGCACCAGCTCAGCCGCCTGATCGACGAGGACGGCGACGGCTTCTACGAGGAGACGGAGGCCATCGCGACCTGGCCGTCCGGCGGCACGTACCACGAGTTTGGCTTCGGCCTCCTCGCCGACGAGGACCACTACTACCTCAACCTGTCGGTCGCCATCACCCCCGGTGGCAAGACGACCGTGCCGCAGCATGTCGAGAACCGAGGGACCTCGGTGAAGATCGACAAGGACACCGGCGACGTCGAGTACGTCGCCGGCGGCCTGCGCACACCCAACGGCATCGGATGGGGCCCAGAGGGCGAGATCTACGTCGCCGACAACCAGGGCGACTGGCTGCCGGCATCCAAGATCGTGGAGATCGAGCCCGGTGCGTTCTACAACCACTACACGACGCCGGCCGGCCCGTTCGACGACGAGGTCCCCACCAAGCCGGTGCTCTGGCTGCCGCACAACGAGATCTCGAACTCGCCGACCAACCCGGTACTCATCGAGGACGGCACCTTCGAGGGCCAGATGATGTTCGGCGACGTCACCTACGGCGGCCTGCAGCGCGGGTTCATCGAGGAGGTCGAGGGCCAGAAGCAAGGGGCAGTGTTCCGGGTGACACAGGGGCTGG
Source organism: Georgenia sunbinii (assembly GCF_036421875.1). Classification (NCBI taxonomy): domain Bacteria; kingdom Bacillati; phylum Actinomycetota; class Actinomycetes; order Allobogoriellales; family Allobogoriellaceae; genus Georgenia; species Georgenia sunbinii. Next base: position 764,481 of record NZ_JAZGOL010000002.1, read on the forward strand.
AGTCCGGCGTGAGCCGTCTCGCCCTCGGCCCGGACGGCTCGTACTACGTCGGCGGGATCGGCGGCGGCGGGAACTGGCAGCAGGAGGGCAAGCTCACCTATGGCCTGCAGAAGCTGACCGAGACCTCGGCGGACGCGATGGACATCCTGTCGCTGGAGATCACCGAGACCGGCTTCGACATCACGTACACCAAGCCGGTCAGCCAGGACGTCATCGACGATCTTGTCGATCTCTACGACGTGCAGCAGTGGACGTACAACCCCACGTCGCAGTACGGCGGCCCCAAGCTCAACGAGGAGACACTGGAGGTCACCGGAGGCTCGGTGTCCGACGACGGTCTCACGGTGAGCCTCGAGATCGACGGCATGCTCGAGAATCGCGTCGTCCACATCCGCTCGCCGCGGCCCTTCGATGCTGCCGACGGCACGTCGCTGTGGAGCACCGAGGCCTGGTACACCGTCAACAACATCCCGAACTACGTCGACCCGGGCAACGCGCTCGGCCATTACGAAGCCGAGGAGGCGCTGCTGCGAGGCGGCGCGGGCATCAACGATGACCACTCGCACTACACCGGCGTAGGCTTCGTCGACGGGTTCAGTAACATCGGTGCCTCGCTGACCTGGACGGTGGAGGTCGACGAGGCCGGCACCTATCCGGTGACTTTCCGGTACGCCACTGCCCACAACGTCAGCGAAGGCGCCCGGACGGTGTCGCTCGACATCAACGGTGAGGATCTGGGACAGCTGTCCATGGAGACGACCGGTGTCTGGTCGACATGGGCCGACCATGCCGCGCTGCTCGATCTCGACGCCGGGGCCAACACCATCACGGTCTCCGCCGGTGAGGACGATGACCGTCACGTGAACTGGGACCACCTGCGGATCCAGCGCCAGGTCTGTGCTCCCGCAGATGCGGACGCCGGCTACCGGATGCTGTTCGACGGTACCCAGGAGAGCTTCGACGAGTGGGAGATGGCCGGTCCTGGCGGGTTCATCTCCCAGGCAGACTGCACGATGCGCTCCGTCGGCGGGCTCGGGCTGATCACCCATCCCGATGAGTTCACCGACTACCGTCTCAAGCTCGACTGGAAGATGGGCGGGGACGACAACTCCGGGGTTCACCTCGGTGTCCCCGACCCTGAGGGCAACGCCAACGCGCGCAACCAGGGCTTCGAGGTCCAGATCGACGCCACGGACGATCCGGAGCTGACCACGGGTGCGATCTACAACTTCCAGAGCGCGGACATCGAGGAGCGGGACGAAGCGCTGAACCCGCCTGGGGAGTGGAACTCGTACGAGATCGTGGTCGAGGACCAGAACGTCAAGGTGCACCTCAACGGTGTGCTGATCAACGACTTCAATTCCGAGGGGGCGGACCCCAACCGTGATCTCAACGGTCGCATCGGGTTCCAGAACCACCACACCGGTTCCAACGTCTGGTTCCGAAACGTGCAGATCAGGGAGCTCGACGGCGAGCTGGTGGAGGTCACGCCTACTGAGGTGACCTTCACCGATGAGGCGGGTACCGAGGACGACAGCTACACGATTCCTGAGGTTGAGGGCGTGGAGTACGTCGTTGACGGTGACGTGGTTGCTGCTGACACGTACCCGGGTGCTGGGACGGTGACTGTGACGGCGCGTGCGCTTGATGGTTTCGTGCTGGCCGAGGGTGCGACCGCTGAGTGGACCCACGAGTTCTCCACCGAGGGTGGTGGGGAGGTTCCCCAGCCGCCGTCGTCGGGTGCGGCGGAGTTCCACCTGAGTGATAACTGGCGGGGTACGACGCATCACTTCTTCAAGTACGGGCGGATCGCCGATGAGGTGTTCGTTGGTGACTGGGACGGTGACGGGACCGACTCGATCGTGGTGCGTCGTGGGAACGTGTTCCACGTGTCCAACGCGCCTCGTGGTGGGGACGCCGACTGGACCTTCCGGTACGGCCGTGCGGGTGACACCGTGCTGGTCGGTGACTGGGACGGTGACGGCACTGACACGTTCGCGGTGCGTCGGGGGAGTGAGTACCACGTGAAGAACCACCTGCTGGGTGGGGATGCTGATGTGGTGTTCAACTACGGGCGGGCCGATGATGACGTGCTGGTTGGTGACTGGGAC
>NZ_JAZGOL010000003.1:0-711659 GCF_036421875.1 Georgenia sunbinii
TCGACTTGCATGTGTTAAGCACGCCGCCAGCGTTCGTCCTGAGCCAGGATCAAACTCTCCGTAGAAAAACTTAGCCACCCACACCCCGAAAGGCACAGGCACCAACCATACGAAGACAACCCACAACCCCGAAGAGCCATGAGCCAATCCAGGCAACACCCACCCATAACAGGCAGATGATAACCAAAACAAAACAATAGACCCTAAGCACCACCAAACAACCCACCAAGACTGGCAGGCAGCTCAATGACACCCAGAATCATATGGCATCAAAAAACTTGGCACACTGTTGAGTTCTCAAGAAACAGACACACACCGTCCGAACCGACCTATCAAGACCAGATCCGAACCGGGGCAACCTCTTAACCTTACCTGAGCGACTTCACCTTGTCCAACCGGCTTGGCCGGCCATCGTGGTGATCTCGTCTCAAGTTGCCCGACTGTCAGTGGGATCGCCTGTGAGGCGATCTTCCAGACTGTCTGACCCGCGGGACCGGCCACCAAGCTCTGCGAGCTGCTGTCCGTGTCTCCCTTGCGGTGCTAGAGGATCATAGGCAGGCTCGGAACGCCTGGTCAAGCCGAGGCGGACGCTCACTGCAGGGCCAGAATCGGCCTGGTTGCTGGGTTCTGTGGCTTTCTACAGCGGGCGGTCCTGATCTTGTGAGGCAGCGCACAACGTCCCCATCAGACGTCGGAGCGGTGCCCGACCGCGTCATTCCAGCTGTTCCAGCGGTCCCCACGACGAGGCGCCGGCCGCTGCTGAGGTTGCCTTGAGCTCTGGGTCCCGACGCAGCTCCCCGATCGCCGTGCCGGTCTGCTGCTCCTCACGCTGCTCCGCGGCCAGGCCTCGCACGGCTTCCGCCACTGCCTCGGCAACCCGCGTGTCGAAGACGCCCGGGATGATGAACGAGGGGTTGAGCTCGCCCTCGCCCACGACGTCCGCGATCGCGACGGCGGACCGACGGAGGGTCTCCTCGCTGATCTGGTGTGCGCCAGCATCGAGCAACCCTCGGAAGAGGCCGGGGAACGCGAGCACGTTGTTGATCTGGTTCGGGTAGTCGCTGCGGCCGGTGGCAACGACGGTGGCATGCGCCGACGCGTCGATCGGGTCGACCTCCGGCGTCGGGTTGGCCAGTGCGAACACCACGGCGTCGCCGGCCATGCGGGCGACGTCCTCGCCGCTCAGGATGTTCGCGGCCGAGACGCCGATGAAGACGTCCGCGTCGACGAGGCCCTCCGGCAGCGTCCCTGCGAAGTCGCCCGGGTTGGTGTGCGCGGCGAGCCAGCTCCGGTTGTCGTCCGCGGGCTCCTCGCCCGGGCGGACCGGGCCGTCGATGTCGAAGCCGACGATGTGCCGGGCTCCCTGGGCGTACAGCAGCTTGATGACGGCCGAACCTGCAGCGCCGACACCACTGACGACGATGCGGACCTCGGACAGCTCCTTGCGCACCACCTTGAGCGCGTTGATGAGTGCGGCGAGGACGACGATGGCGGTCCCGTGCTGGTCGTCGTGGAACACCGGGATGTCGAGCTCCGCCCGGAGCCGGGCCTCGATCTCGAAGCACCGCGGCGCTGAGATGTCCTCGAGGTTGACGCCGCCATACACCGGGGCCAGCGCCTTGACGATCGCGATGATCTCCTCGGTGTCGGTGGTGTCCAGGCACACCGGCCACGCGTCGACGTCACCGAACTGCTTGAACAGCGCGGCCTTGCCCTCCATCACCGGCAGCGCCGCGGCCGGGCCGATGTTGCCCAGGCCCAGCACGGCCGTCCCGTCGGTGACGACGGCGACGGTGTTGCGCTTGATGGTCAGCCGCCGGGCGTCCTCGGGCCGCTCCGCGATCGCCAGGCAGACCCGTGCCACGCCTGGGGTGTAGGCACGCGACAGGTCGCGCCGGGTCCGCAACGGCACCTTGAGAGCAACCTCGATCTTCCCACCGAGGTGCATGAGGAACGTGGAGTCCGAGACCTTCAGTACCCGCACGCCGGGCAACCCGCCGAGCACCTCGACCACCTGCTCGCTGTGCGGGCCGTCGACGGTGTCGCAGGTGAGGTCGACAGTCAGCGTCGTCGTCGTGGAGTGGGCGATGTCGACGCCCGTCACTGACGCCCCGGTGGCAGCAGCCGCCGCCACCAGCTCACTTGTCGCCAGCTGCGACGCCGGGGTCTCGACGCGCATCGTGATCGTGTAACTCGGGCTCGGCATGACCACTGCGGCCGGCTCCTCTCGTCGGTGCACGCAGCGTCGCGTGCACCGTAAGTATCCGCCGCGCTCCTGGTGTTGTCCCGCAGGCACTCCGTGACGGCGCCACATTCCGTCCCCACCGGCTGCGCACGATTCTGCGACCGTGTCCAATCTCGGGACGTTAGCCCCATAACCGGGACAACCGGTGCAGCCAGGATTGTTCTCAACAGCCCGCACCGACCACCCAAGGAGAGCAGTCAGATGGCTACGAGGACCGTTCCGACGACAGTCCGCACCACCTCCCCGGCGACGAAGCCGATGTACATGGAGGACATCGTCACGCGCCCCGGCGTTCGCAAGACGCTGGCCGTCTCCCGCATCCTCATCGGCTGGGTGTTCTTCTGGGCCTTCATCGACAAGCTGTTCGGCCTCGGCTTCGCTACCCCGGCTGAGCGGGCCTGGATCAACGGTGGCACCCCGGCACAGGGGTACATCAACGGCATCGAAGGCCCGTTCGCCGGCTTCTTCCAGCTGTTCGCCAACCCGCTCGGGGACTGGCTGTTCATGCTCGGCCTGCTGGGGATCGGCGTCGCCGTGATGACCGGCGCCGGCCTGAAGGTCGCGGCCGTCACCGGCACCCTCCTCATGGCATTCATGTACCTGGCTGCCATCCCCGCGGTGCTCGGTGGCACCAACCCGGTCACCGACTCCCACGTCATGGAGGCGCTGCTGCTGATCATCCCGGCGGTGACGCTGGCTGGGGACCAGTGGGGGCTGGGCAAGTGGTGGGCCGGCAAGGTGGGCAACAGCTGGCTCCGCTGAGAACGCCGCGAGAGCAGACCCGTCCGTGGACAAGTCTGCTCTCGCGGCGTTTGGTGGTTCGGGTCAGGCCTCGGCGCGCTCCATGATGAGCTCGCGGACCCGGGCGGCGTCGGCCTGGCCGCGGGTCGCCTTCATAACGGCACCGACGATCGCGCCGGCGGCCTGGACCTTGCCGCCACGGATCTTGTCGAGGACGTCGGGGTTGGCGGCCAGCGCCTCGTCGACGGCGGTGATGAGCGCGCCGTCGTCGGAGACGACCTCCAGGCCACGGGCGACGACGACGGCCTCCGGGGCACCCTCCCCGGCGAGCACGCCGGCCAGCACCTGGCGGGCGAGCTTGTCGTTGATCCGGCCTGACTCGACCAGCGACGCCAGCTCGGCGACCTGGGCGGGGGTGACCGCCAGTGCCCCGAGCTCGACTCCCTCGGACCCGGCGGTACGAGCCAGCTCGCCCATCCACCACTTGCGAGCGGCGGCGGCATCGGCCCCGGCGGCCACCGTTGCCTCGATGAGGTCGAGCGCGCCGGCGTTGACGACGTCCCGCATCTCGGCGTCGGCGTAGCCCCACTCGCCCTGCAGCCGACGACGGCGCAGCGCGGGCAGCTCGGGCAGCGAGGCGCGGATCTCCTCGACCCACTCGCGGCTCGGGGCCACCGGCACGAGGTCCGGCTCGGGGAAGTAGCGGTAGTCGTCGGCGTCGGACTTCGGCCGGCCCGACGACGTCGTACCGGTGTCCTCGTGCCAGTGACGAGTCTCCTGGACCACTGCGCGACCGGCGTCGAGGACGGCGGCCTGGCGGGAGACCTCGTAGCGCACCGCGCGCTCGATGGACCGGAAGGAGTTGACGTTCTTGGTCTCGGTGCGGGTGCCCAGCGGGGCGTCCGGACCGGGCCGCAGCGAGACGTTGATGTCGGCGCGGACGTTCCCGCGCTCCATCCGGGCCTCCGAGACGCCGATCCCGCGAAAGAGGTCGCGCAGCGTGCTCACGTAGGCGCGAGCCACCTCCGGCGCGTTGACGCCGGTGCCGGTGATCGGGCGGGTGACGATCTCGACGAGCGGCACGCCGGCGCGGTTGTAGTCGACGAGGGAGTGCTCGGCGCCGTGGATCCGGTTGCCGGTACCGCCGACGTGGGTGTTCTTGCCGGCGTCCTCCTCCATGTGCGCGCGCTCGATGGGGATCGCGACCGTCGTGCCGTCCTCCAGCTCGATGTCGATCTCGCCGTCGAACGCGATCGGCTCGTCGTACTGCGAGGTCTGGAAGTTCTTCGGGACGTCGGGGTAGAAATAGTTCTTCCGGGCGAAGCGGCAGTTCTCGGCAATCTCGCAGCCGAGCGCGAGGCCGATCCGGATGGCGTACTCCACCGCGGTGCGGTTGAGGACCGGCAGCGTGCCGGGCAGTCCGAGGGAGACCGGGGTGACGTGGGAGTTCGGCGCCCCGCCGAACTCGTTGGGTGCGCCGTCGAACATCTTCGAGGCGGTCCCCAGCTCCACGTGCACCTCGATGCCGATGACGACGTCGTACCGGCGCAGGGCCTCGTCGAAGTCGACGAGCTCGGGCGTGGTGGCGGTCATCGGGAGACCTCCTCAGCGGTGGCGGTGGGCAGGAGGGACACGTCGGCAAGCAGCCGGTGACCGCGCTGCTGGTCGAGCAGCCGCTCGAGGACGGCGCCGACGCGATAGAGCCGGGCGTCCTGGCGGGCCGGGGCCAACGCCTGGAAGCCGACCGGCAGACCGTCGTCACTCAGCCCGCTCGGCACCGAGATGCCGGGGATACCGGCGAGGTTGGCGGGGATCGTGGCCACGTCCATGAGGTACATCGCCATCGGGTCGTCGATGCGCTCCCCGATGGGGAAGGCCGTCGTCGGTGTGGTCGGGGAGACGAGGAGGTCCGCCTGCTCGAAGGCCGCGGCGAAGTCGCGCTGGATGAGCGTGCGGACCTGCTGGGCGCTGCCGTAGTAGGCATCGTAGTGACCGGCCGACAGTGCGTGGGTGCCCAGGATGATGCGTCGCTTGACCTCGTCACCGAAACCGGCGCCGCGGGTCGCGCTCATGACGCGCTCGGCGGTCAGCGGCCCGTCGGCCGGCTCGACCCGGAGCCCGAAACGCATGCCGTCGAACTTCGCGAGGTTCGAGGACGCCTCAGCCGGCAGGATGAGGTAGTACGCGGCCAGTGCGTGGACGAAGCTCGGGCAGGAGACCTCGACGATCTCCGCGCCCGCGCCGCGCAGCAGCTCCAGGGCAGCCGCGAAGCTCGTCTCGACGCCGGACTGGTACCCCTCCCCGCCGAGCTCCTTGACGACGCCGAGGCGCAGGCCGCGCAGGTCCTGCGAAGCGGCCGCCGTGACGAGGTCGCCCACCGGGCCCGGCAGCGACGTCGAGTCGCGCGGGTCGTGACCGCCGATGAGCTCGTGCAGCAGCGCCGAGTCGAGCACGGTGCGCGACACCGGGCCGGCCTGGTCCAGGCTGGAGGCGAGCGCGATGAGGCCGTAGCGGGACACCCCGCCGTAGGTGGGCTTGACGCCGACCGAGCCGGTGACCGATGCGGGCTGGCGGATCGAGCCGCCGGTGTCGGTCCCGATGGCCAGCGGCGCCTCGAAGGCAGCCACGGCCGCAGCCGAGCCGCCGCCGGAGCCGCCGGGGATCCGGTCCAGGTCCCACGGGTTGCGGGTAGGGCCGAAGGCCGAGTGCTCGGTGGACGAGCCCATGGCGAACTCGTCGAGGTTGGTCTTGCCGAGGATCGGCAGCCCCGCCTCGCGCAACCGGGTGACGATCGTCGCGTCGTACGGCGGGACCCAGCCCTCGAGGATCTTGGAGGCCGCCGTCGTCGGCTGCCCCTTGGTGACGACGATGTCCTTGACCGCGATCGGCACGCCGGCGAGCGGGTGCAGCTCCTCGCCGCGCGAGCGGCGATCGTCGACGTCTCGGGCGGTGGCCAGCGCTTCCTCGCCGTTGACGTGCAGGAAGGCGTGGACGGCGCCGTCGACCTCCGCGATGCGGTCGAGGTGGGCCTGGGTGACCTCGGTGGAGCTGACCTCCCCCGCACGCAGCCGCTCGGACAGCTCGGCTGCGGTGGCCGTGATGAGCTCGGTCATGCGTCCTCCCCCAGGATCTGCGGCACCAGGAACTGGTCGTCCTGGCTCTGCGGCGCGCTGGCCATCGCGTCTGCCACGGAGAGCGGCTCCTCGACGACGTCGTCGCGCATGACGTTGGTCAGTGCGATCGGGTGGCTGGTGGCGGGGACGTCGGGGGTGACGACCTCACTGACCTGGGCGACGGCCGAGGCGATGACGTCGAGCTCGCCGGCGAGGCGTTCGACCTCCTGCTCCGTGAGGTCGATCCGGGCCAGGACGGCGACGCGCGCGACCTCGGCTGCAGAGATGGTGGACATGGCTGCCGAGTCTATCGCGCCACCCGGGCAACCCGGCCCGTCGGTCACGTCCTGACATAGTGGTGCCATGAGCCTGCACAGCCTCCACACCTGGATGCGTCCTCGGCTGCGGCGGGCCGCCAAGTGGTCCGTCCTCGGCCTCGCCGCTGCCCAGCTTGCTGCCGCCGCCACGGTGTGGGGCGTGGACTCGGTGCGCAAGCGCCGGGAGCCGCCCGGCGGCGAGTTTCCCCGCACCGACCCGCAGGCGGTCACCGTCGCCGACTCCGAGTTCACCGTCTACACCTACGGCGTCGACGTGTACCGGGCGATGCTCGAAGCGATCCGCGGGGCGAAGAAGTACATCTTCTTCGAGACCTACATCTGGAAGGCCGACCCGGTCGGTCAGGAGTTCAAGGACGAGCTCATCGCGGCGGCCGAGCGCGGCGTCGAGGTCTACGTGGTGTTCGACTCGTTCGGCAACCTCGTGGTGCCAGAGGCGTTCAAGCGCATCCCGGCGCCGGTCCACACGCTGCGCTTCCCGCTCATCCGGCCCGGCGTCCTCACGCTGAACATGCGCAAGTCCGGACGGAACCACCGCAAGATCGTCGTCGTCGACGGCGAGCAGGGCTTCGTCGGCGGCTACAACATCGGCGAGCTCTACGCGACGCAGTGGCGCGACACCCACCTCCGGGTCGAGGGCCCCGCGGTGTGGGAGCTCGACAACGCCTTCGTCGACTTCTGGAACGCCCACCGGCGCCCGCACCACCCCGAGCTCGAGGACCGCGGAGCACGGTCGTGGGACTCGCGGATCCAGGCGGCGCGCAACTCGCCGTCGTCCCTGCTGTTCCCGGTCCGCGGCAGCTACATCAACGCGATGGACCGGGCCACCGACCACGTGCTCCTCACCCAGGGCTACTTCATCCCGGACGTCGAGTTCATCGACGCCATGGTCGCCGCCACCCGGCGCGGGGTGGACGTGCGGGTGCTCATCCCCGAGGTCTCCAACCACGTGCTCGCCGACTGGGTGGCACGTTCGCTCTACAGCCGGCTGCTGCGCGCCGGCGTGACGATCTGGCTCTACCAGGGCGCGATGGTGCACGCGAAGACCGGCACCGTCGACGGGCGCTGGACGACCATCGGCACGACGAACATCGATCGGATGTCCATGCGCGGGAACTTCGAGATCAACCTCGAGGTCTACGACCGGGACCTCGCAGGACGGATGGAGCAGATCTTCGAGACCGACCTGTCCAACGCCCGCCAGCTCACCCTCGAGGAGTGGGAGTCCCGACCGTGGCACGTCCGGGTGATCGAGGAGCTGCTCCACCCGCTGCGGTGGCTCTTCTGACCGGCTGACGACGATGATCGATGCCCTTGTCGCCACCCCGCTGCTGACGATCATGCTCGTCGTGGCGCTGGGCACGCTGCTGGGCGCGGTCCCGTTCGGCCCGGTGCGCTTCGGCGCCGCGGGCGCGCTCTTCGTCGGGCTGGCCGTCGGCGCGCTCGACCCGCGCCTGGGGCTGGGACTGGAACTGGTGCAGACGCTGGGGCTGGCGTTGTTCGTCTACACCGTCGGGCTGGCGGCCGGGCAGACCTTCTTCCGCAACCTGCGTAGCCAGCTGGCGCTGATGGTCGCCGGGGTCGGGGTGCTCGCCGTCGTCGCGGGCCTCACCGTCGTCGCCGCCCGGGTGCTGGACGTCTCGCCCACGATGGCCGCCGGCGCCTTCGCCGGATCGCTCACCAGCACACCGGCGCTGGCCGCCGCGAGCACCGCTGCCGGCACCCAGGAGCCGGCGGTCGGGTACTCCCTGGCCTACCCGGTCGGTGTGGTCGTGACGATCGTCGTCGTCTCGCTCGTGCTCGCTCGGCGCTGGCCGGCCGGCCGCGACCACGTCCCGGCGGCCGGCATCAGCCTCGTCGACGTCAGTGTCGAGGTGGAGCACCCCGGCCCCCTCGACGACATCCCCGGGTTCACCGCCGGCGAGGTCCGGCTCTCCTACCTCTCGCGCGACGGCCGGACCCGGGTCGTCGGCGACGACGAGGAGCTACGTGCCGGGGACCGCGTCGTCGTCGTGGGTTCGCGGGACGCGGTCGCCGACGCCGTCACGCACCTGGGGCGACGGGTGCACGAGCACCTCGCGCACGACCGCAGCGTCGTCCACTTCCGGCGCTTCGTGGTGTCCGACCCGCAGATCGCCGGCCGTACCGTGCGGCAGGTCGACGTCCCCGGGCGGCTCGACGGCGTCGTCACCCGGGTGCGGCGCAGCGACGTCGACATCCTCGCCCACGACGACCTCGTCCTCCAGCTCGGTGACCGGGTACGGGTGGTGCTGCCGCGCGGCCGGCTGAGCGAGGCGTCGGAGTTCTTCGGTGACTCCGAGCGCGAGGTCAGCGAGATCGACGCACTGTCCCTCGGGGCCGGGCTCGCGGTCGGCCTGACGCTCGGGCTCCTCACCCTGCCGCTGCCGGGTGGTCTGGCCTTCGCGCTCGGCTCGGCGGCCGGACCGCTGGTCGTCGGGATGGTCCTTGGCCGGCTGCACCGCACCGGTCCGGTGGTGTGGGCGTTACCGACGGCGGCGAACCTCACGATCCGTCAACTCGGCCTGCTGCTCTTCCTCGGCACCACCGGTCTCGCCTCCGGGCAGGCGTTCGCGGCGCAGGCGGCGACGGCGCTCGGCCTGCGGGTGGTGCTGCTCGCGGTGATCCTCGTGACCGTGGCGGCCGTCGGCTTCGTGCTGCTGGCACGGCTGCTCGGCCAGAGCTCGGCCCGAGGCGCAGGTGCGCTGGCCGGGCTCGTGGGGCAGCCGGCGATCCTCGCCTACGCCAACTCGCGGATGACCGACGAGCGGATCGAGTCGGGCTACGCCGCGCTGTTCGCGCTGGGCATGGTGGCGAAGATCGTCCTCGTCCAGGTAGTGGTCGGCTGACCGCCGATGTCACCGCGAGCGCCGACATGCTGCGTGCGGGCCGCGGCTTCGTAGACTTGCCCGCGTGACAGCGACACCATCGGGCGACCCGGAGCAATCTCTCGACGAGGCACGGGCGGAGGCCCTCGAGCTATCCGAGCGGATCGAGCAGGCGCGCGAGGCGTACTACGGCCAGGACACCTCGCTCGTCGACGACGCGACCTTCGACGGCTGGATGCAGCGGCTCGAGGAGGTCGAGCGGCAGCACCCGGAGCTGCAGACACAGGACTCCCCCACCCAGCGCGTGGGGGCGCCCGGGGCGACCGCGCTACCGACCATCGAGCATGCCCAACCGATGCTCAGCCTGGACAATGCCTTCTCGCCGGAAGAGCTGGCCGAGTGGTGCGCGAAGACGCAGGCGGCGGCCGGGCGCCCGGTTGCCTGGCTCACCGAGCTGAAGATCGATGGGCTGGCGGTCTCGCTGCGCTACGAGCGGGGCGCGCTCACCTCGGCCGCCACCCGTGGTGACGGCCGTGTCGGCGAGGACGTCACGAGCAACGCGAAGCGGCTCGGCATCATCCCGGAGCGGCTCTCGGGCGAGGGCCACCCCCCTCTGGTGGAGGTGCGCGGTGAGCTGTTCATCCCCGTCGCCGCCTTCGAGGAGCTCAACGCCCTCCAGGCCGACCTGCGCGAGCGTGCCGTCGACGAGGCTCGCACCCGGTGGGAGGCACGGCCAGCGGGCACTCGTGGCCCCTTCGACGAGGACCGGGCACGCACCAGCGCAGAACGCCGGTTCCCGGCCTTCGCCAACCCGCGGAACGCCGCCAGCGGCGGGTTGCGGCAACAGCTCGACAAGAAGGAGGGGCTCGAGCTCGAGGCCGGCATCGCCAGGCTCCGTTCCCTGGCCTTGTTCGTCCACGGGTTCGGCGCCTGGGACGACCCGCCGGTGTCGGCGCAGAGCGAGGTGTACGAGCTGCTCGCCGGCTGGGGACTGCCGACCAACCCGAGGACCAAGGTGCTCGACGGCATCGAGGCGGTGCGTGACTTCGTCGAGCAATACGGGCGTGAACGCAACGAGGTCGAGTTCCAGCTCGACGGCGTGGTGGTCAAGGTCGACGAGTTCGCCCTGCACGCCGAGCTCGGCCAGACGAGCCGCGCGCCGCGCTGGGCGATCGCCTACAAGTACCCGCCCGAGGAGGTGCACACCCGGCTGCTCGACATCCGGATCGGCGTCGGTCGCACCGGCCGGGCCACGCCCTACGCGGTGATGGAGCCCGTGCACGTGGCCGGCACCACGGTGCGCCAGGCGACCCTGCACAACCAGGACGTCGTCAAGGCGAAGGGGGTACTCATCGGCGACACCATCGTGCTGCGCAAGGCAGGGGACGTCATCCCCGAGGTTCTCGGGCCGGTGGACGGTCGCCGGGACGGCACCGAGCGCGAGTTCGTCATGCCCGCGAACTGCCCCGAGTGCGGTACTCCCCTGCGTCCGATGAAGGAGGGCGACATCGACCTGCGGTGCCCGAACGCCCGTTCCTGCCCGGCACAGGTGCGCGGCCGGGTGGAGCACGCCGGCTCCCGTGGCGGGCTCGACGTCGATGCCCTCGGCGAGGTCACGGCGGCGGCACTCACCCAGCCCTCCAACCCCGCCGAGCCACCGCTGACCACCGAGGCAGGGCTGTTCGAGCTCGAGCTCGAGCAGCTCGTGCCGATCGAGGTGGTCGTGCGTGACGCCGAGACCGGCGAGCCTCGTGTCGACAAGGACGGTCAGCCGGTGCGCCGCGCGCCGTTCCAGCGCGTCGAGCTGACGTACCCACCGGGGTACGAGGACGCCACCATGGCCGAGCGTCGCAAGGCGGGCGTGAAGAAGGACTTCCGCAAGATCCACCCGTCGAAGCAGGCTCTGACGCTGCTGGAGGAGCTGGAGAAGGCCAAGACGAAGGAGCTCTGGCGCCAGCTCGTCGCGCTCAACATCCGGCACGTCGGCCCGGTCGCGGCCAGGGCGCTGGCTCAGCACTTCGGCTCGCTCCCCGCCATCCGCGCAGCTGAGCACGCCGAGCTGGCCGCGGTCGACGGCGTCGCCGGCATCATCGCCGACGCCGTCAAGGACTGGTTCGACGTCGACTGGCACCAGGAGATCGTCGAGCGCTGGACGGCAGCCGGGGTGCGCTTCGCCATCCCTGGTCACACCGGCCCCGGAGCTGCGACCAGCACCGGTGGAGTGTTGGACGGGCTCACCGTCGTGGTCACCGGCGCGCTCGAGGGCTACTCCCGCGACGGCGCCAAGGAAGCCGTCCTCGCTGCCGGCGGCAAGGCTGCCGGCAGCGTGAGCAAGAAGACCGACTACGTCGCCGCCGGTCCCGGCGCCGGCTCCAAGCTCGCCAAGGCAGAGGACCTCGGCATTCCCATCCTTGACGCCGCGCAGTTCCGTGTACTCGTCGAGCAGGGTCCCGCCGCGCTGGAGTGATCCCCTGGGTGGATGTGACCAGTACGAGCGAGCCCCTACGCTGTCCCCCGACGACCACCCCTGCCCCGTGCCCCACGGACCCGGCGCGGTCTTCAGACGACCGCTGGCTCCCGTCTTCGAGGTAGACCCCCATGCCCTTGACCTTTGCCCACCCTGCCGCCGTCCTGCCGCTCATGCGCGCACCGCTCGTGCCCACCGCCCTCGTGGCCGGAGCCCTCGCGCCCGACATGCCGTACTTCCTGCGAGCTCTGCGCATCCCCGTCAGCGCGCAGTCCTGGTGGGAGCCCTTCCTCAACCCCACGACGACGCATGACTGGCCTGGAGCAGTGACCGTAGGACTACCTCTGGCTCTCGTCCTCTACCTCGCCCTGGCATTCTGCGCGAGACCTGCCCAGTGGGCGCTGCCAGCCGGCTCCAGCGCCGAGGCCACCCGGCGGGCACCCAGGCCGTTGTGGCTCGGGTGGGTGGTGCTCTCGCTCGTGCTCGGCCTGCTGACCCACGTGGTCTGGGACTCGTTCACCCACGGCGACGGCTGGGTCGTGCAGAACCTCGCCACGCTGCGTGCCGACGCCGTCGGGTCCCTCAGCTGGGATCGTCTTCTCCAGCACCTGAGCACCGCCGTCGGCCTGATCGTGCTCCTGGTCGTCGCCTGGCGGCACCGTGGCACCTGGCTCACCTCCTCGGACACCGCGCGCCGCGTTCGGTTCTTACGAGTGATGGCGGTCGTCCTCGCCTCAGCCGTCGCCGGCATGATCGCCGTTGCCTCCGTGCGTCACGAGGCAGGTGCAGGAGCCGAGCACCTGCTCTCGAGCGCGGCGATCGGCGCCGGCCTCGGCGCGGCCGGCGCCGCTGCCGGTCTGTCCGTCCTGTGGTGGGTGGTCCGGCCGGACAAGCCGCGCACGAAGTAAGTAGGCGGCCCAGCGTCGGGTCATCGTCAAGGTGAAGGGCCGCGCGGGCGGCGATGTCAGTGCTCAGCGATAGCGTCTTGATCAGCAGGAACGCAGGCACCACCGTCGATGTCAGTGCTCACCGATAGCGTGGAAACAGGTTCAACGGCGCCGCTGCCGGGAGGGAGGGACGATGACCCTCCTCGATGACGTTCCCGAGCAGTACCTCCGCTGGATGGTCCTGCCCCGCCCCGTCGAGGGCCTGAGCCGCGACGAGCAGGCCACGTACCACCGCATGATGGACGCCCTCCTCGACGCCGCATACCTCGACGGCGATCTCGCCGGTGACGACGCAGCCGTGCCGGAGGAGACCGACGGCCCCGGTCAGTCCGGTGCTGCACCTGCGCCGATGATGACGGCTGACGACCTCGCTGCCCGGGCGCCGGACGCCGAGCTCGCCGGTGAGCTCGAGGCAATGAACGCCAGAGAGGCGGACGATGACACCCTCGTCGAGATGGCGGCCGCCTACCAGCGGCTAGCGGCATGGGCGAACGCCGGGCTCACCAGGATGGCCGGCGAGCTCGCGATCCGGCCGCTCGTCAACAGCCGGGGTGCGCTCCCGCACCCCGTCGACGCCGGCAACATGGCGGCCGACGAGCTCGCTCCTCGGCTCGGGATCTCGCGCTGGGCGGCGCGGCGAATGGTTCGCAACGGTCGAGGTTTCCGGGGAACCTTCGCCGACACCGGTCAGGCGCTCGTGACCGGGGACATCGACGTGCAGAAGGCTTCGACCATCGTGTCGATGCTCGAGGACTACTCGGCAGAGATGGCCTTCCGGGTCCAGCAGGAGGTCCTGCCCGACGCCGGCCTGCAGACCCACTCCCAGCTCGTCGCCGCGATCCGGCGGGCTGTCATCGCGCTCGCGCACGACGACGCCGACCACCTGCACGCCAAGGCGCGTGCCAAGCGCCGGGTCGACCATCCCCGCCAGCTACCCGACGGGATGGCCTCGATCCTGGCGATCCTGCCCGCCACCGAGGCCGCCACCCTCGACCTCGCGCTGGAGACCGCGGCCCGCACCGCACGTCAAAGGGGAGACCAGCGCACCCTCGACCAGCTCCGTGCCGACACCCTCGCGCTCATGGGCCACGCGGCGCTCGCGAACGGCTACGTCGGTCTGACGCCGACAGCGCCGCCGCCGGCTGCCTCCCCGACGCCGACTCCCGCTCCCGCTGCCGCTGCCGCTCCGGCTCCCACTCCCGCTGCCGCTCCCACTCCGGTTCCCACTCGCACTCCCGCTCCCGCTCCGACTCCCCCTCCCGCTGCTGCTCCGGCTCCCACTCCCCCTCCCGAGAGCAGGATTGTCGACGGCACCGGGGGCCCTGCCAGCCACGAGAGCCCCGCAGATCTCGCCGCGACCGACGCCCAGGGGACAGCTGTGCCCGGCATCGGTCCGACGGGGACCGCCGCGCCCAGCACCAGCACCAGCACCGAGGAGCCACCGTCGACGCAGGCCGACCCGATCGACGAGCCCGGTCGGCCACCCGACCGGTCCGGCGGCTGTCATCTGGCCTCGACGTTCATGCCGCTGGGCCGTATCGGCGGCAGCCGGGCCCGGATCAACGTCACGGTGCCGCTCTCGGTACTGCTCCCCCCGGACATCGCCCGGCAGCTCGGCCTGCCGGCAACCGCCGTCGGCCGATCCTCACCTTCCGCAAGCACCACGGACCCACCAGCCACCGCCTCGCCACCGCCCGGCTCGCCACCGCCCGGCTCGCCAGCCACCGGCTCGCCACCGCCCGGCTCGCCACCACTGACCGATGAGCACGACTCCCCCGCCGAGCTCGTGCCGCTGCCCGAGGAGGACGAGCTCCTCGCCTTCCTCGAGCGGGACCCGGTGGAGGTCGCCGAGCTCGAGGGCTACGGCCCGATCTCGCCGGCCGTCGCCCGCGCGGCAGCGATCGGTGGCACCTGGCGCCGGATCGTCACCGATCCGCTGTCCGGCATCGTGCTGGACCACGGCCGCACCCGATACCGGCCGCCGGCCGACCTCGCCGAGCTGGTCCGCCTCCGGGACGGGACCTGCGTGCGCCCGGGCTGCTCCAGCCCCGCCAGGATCTGCGAGCTCGACCACACCGTCGCATGGAGCAACAACGGGACCACCGCGCTGATCAACCTCGGCAACCTGTGCGTCCGTGACCACCTCATCAAGACCAGCGGTGCCTTCCAGCTCAAGCACCTCGGCGGCGGCGCCTTCGAGTGGACAACGCCCAGCGGCCACGTCTACCGCCGGGACCGCGGCGGACGGGTCACACTGCGCGGCGTCGTCCCGTCACGGCCACCGGACACCGGGCCGCTGCCGTTCTGACCGCCCCGCATCAGCGGCCAGCACAGGCGCCGTCTCCACCCTGGGGTGGACACCGGCAATCAGCCCAACGGTTGACGCCAGATGTCACCGCCACCTGGCACGCTGAGGACATGTGCGGTCGCTATGCATCGTTCCGTCAGGCCCAGGACATCGCTCGAGAGTTCGACGTCATCGAGATCACCGAGGAGGCCGAGTCGGTCCACCCATCGTTCAACGTCGCCCCGACGGACTCGGTGCGCGTCGTGCTCGAGCGCACCACCGATCGCAAGGACGGGCCGCTACGGCGCGAGATGCACGCCGCCCGCTGGGGCCTGGTGCCCGGGTTCGTGAGCGACCCGCGCAGCGGTCCACCACTCATCAACGCGCGGATCGAGACGGTCGCCGAGAAGCGTTCCTTCGCGAGCTCGTTGGTCACCCGGCGCTGCATCGTGCCCGGTGACGGCTACTTCGAGTGGCGCAAGGACAGCGCGGACCCGAAGAAGAAGACCCCCTTCTTCATCCACCGCGCCGACGCCGCCCCGCTCGCCTTCGCCGGTCTGTACGCCTTCTGGCGCGACCCCGCGAAGGAGGACGACGACCCCACCCGCTGGCTGCTCTCGACGACGATCCTCACCCGTCCGGCCCGGGCCGACCTCGCCGGCATCCACGATCGCGAACCGGTCGTCCTGCGCCGCAAGGACATCGCCCGGTGGCTGGACCCCACGCTGCAGGACGCCGAGGAGGCCCTCGGAGTTCCGCTGCCGAGCCGACCGCGCCTCGGTTTTCACCGCGTAGGGCCCGAGGTGGGCAACGTCCGCGTCGACAACCCGGCGCTCCTCGAGCCCGTGGACTGACCGGTGAGCGGCCCCTCCGGCCCCTATCCATCCGCAGTACCGCGGCTGCGCGAGGACAGCCGGATCCTCGACCTGCTGTTCGTCACGGTGATGTTCCTGACGGTCGGGCTGCTCTCGTTCGCCGTCGGCAGCGCCTACGGCGGGGTGGCCGCCGTGGCGAGCGTGCTGGCCTCGATCGTGATGCCGGTCGCGCTCTACTGGCGTCGGACCAACCCGGTGGCATCCGCCGTCGTCGTCTACACGGCCGCCCTCGGCCACTTCGCGCTCGGTGCCCCGGTGCTGTTCACCGACCTGCTCATCTTCGTCGCGCTGTACTCGGTCACCGCCCACGGCCCGGTCTGGGCCGGCCGGCTGGCGCTGGGCGGCGGGTTCATCGGTGCCCTGCTCCAAGGCTCCGTCTTCGCCGGTACGTCCGGCCCCGGGTTGGGCGGTGAGCCGATCGACGCCCGGCTGGTCGCCGCGAACCCCGGCACCGTGGTGTACACCGCCGGCCTCATCGGCGTCCTGTGCCTCCTGGCCTGGGCCCTCGGGCTGCTCCGACGCAGCCGCCTCGCCCACACCGAGACGCTCGCCGAGCGTGCCCGTCGGCTGGAGATCGAGCGCGACCAGCAGGCGCAGATCGCCACCGCCGCGGAGCGGTCGAGGATCGCCCGGGAGATGCACGACGTCGTCGCCCACTCGCTGTCCGTCGTCATCGCGCAGGCCGACGGCGGCCGGTACGCCGCCCCCGCCGACCCGGACGCCGCCGTCCGGGCGCTGACGACGATCAGCGAGACCGGCCGGGCCGCACTGTCCGACATGCGCAAGATCCTCGGCGTGCTGCGCGCTCCCGCCGACGACGACGCCTCCGCCTCGGCCATCACCCCGCAACCGATCGACGCCGACCTCGACACCCTCGTCGAGCAGGTCCGCTCCGCCGGCCTGCCGTGCTCCGTGGTGCGCATGGGCCACGCCCGCCCGCTCCCGCCGGGGACCGGCCTCACGGTCCACCGGATCTGTCAGGAGGCGCTGACCAACGTGCTCAAGCACGGCGGTCCCTCGGCCACCGCCACGGTCATGCTGCAGTGGGGCCCCCAGCAGCTGACCATCCAGGTCGACGACACCGGTCGTGGTGCGGCGGCGACGAGCGACGGCCTGGGACATGGCATCCTCGGCATGCGGGAGCGGGTCGAGCTGTTCGCCGGCACCATCGAGGCCGGCCCCAGGCCTGGCGGCGGGTTCCGGGTGCGGGCGGTCATCCCGCTGCCGCGCCAGGTAGTCCCCGGGGCCGAGCCCGGCGGCGTACCGCTGACCCCCACGAGCTGGCCGGCGCCCACCCCACAAGAAGGACCACAGTGACACTTCGCCACGACACGCCCCAGGACACCGGCGACGGCGTCGCGCCCATCAGGGTCGCGATCGTCGACGACCAGCAGCTCGTCCGGGCCGGCTTCGCGCTGGTCATCAACTCCCAGCCGGACATGACGGTCGTCGTCGAGGCGGGCGACGGCGCCCAGGCGCTGCGGCTGCTCGAGTCCTACGAGACCGACGTCGTGCTCATGGACATCCGGATGCCCGGCATGGACGGGCTCACCGCCACCGAGCAGCTGACCTCGCGGCCGTCGGTCACCGGCGCCTCTCCGAAGGTCGTCATCCTCACCACCTTCGACCTGGACGAGTACGTCATGCGCGCCATCAAGGCCGGCTCGAGCGGCTTCCTCCTCAAGGACACCCCGCCGGAAGACATGCTCGCCGCCATCCGCACCGTGCACGCCGGTGACGGCGTCATCGCACCGTCCTCGACCAAGCGCCTCATCGAGCATCTCGCCGACATCCTGCCCGACGAGCAGAAGGCCTCCCCTGCGGTGCTCGACGGGCTGACCGACCGCGAGCGCGAGGTGCTCGTCCTCATGGCCCGTGGCCGCAGCAACACCGAGATTGCCGCCGACCTCTTCGTCGCGGAGGCAACGGTCAAGACCCATGTCGGGCGTGTGCTGTCCAAGCTCGGCGCCCGCGACCGGGTGCAGGCGGTCGTCGTCGCCTACGAGACCGGCCTGGTCGCCCCCGGCCGGTAGGCTCCGCGACCCGTCGGGTGGACACGCGGCCGACGGCGTACGACCACGGGATGACCCAGGAACGATGCCGGGGCCGGACGCGGTGGTGCCCGCTGCCGAAATAGCGTCGACCACGTCGGCACACCGCCGGCGCCGGACCGGCCACCGTGGCCCGCCGGCCACCCCCAGGAGGACAGCTGTGAGCATCGCCCCCACCACGACCAGGACCCCGGCAGTACGCGCCCGCGGCCTGACCAAGATCTACGGCAGCGGTGAGGTCGCGGTGCACGCCCTGCGCGGCGTCGACGTCGACTTCGCCGCCGGCGAGCTCACCGCGATCATGGGCCCCTCGGGCTCGGGCAAGTCCACCCTCATGCACCTGCTCGCCGGGCTGGACACCGCCACCGGCGGTCAGGTGCACCTCGGCGACACCGAGCTCACCACGCTCGGCGACACCCAGCTCACGCTGCTGCGTCGCGAGCGGGTCGGCTTCGTCTTCCAGGCCTTCAACCTGCTGCCGATGTTCACCGCGCTGCAGAACATCACGCTGCCCTGCGAGCTGGCGAGCACGAAGGTCGACCAGGAGTGGCTCGACGTCCTCGTCGACACCCTCGGGCTGAGCGACCGCCTCACCCACCGCCCCAGCGAGCTGTCCGGCGGGCAGCAGCAGCGCGTCGCCATCGCCCGTGCACTCATCACCCGGCCCGACGTGCTGTTCGCCGACGAGCCCACCGGAAACCTCGACTCCCGTTCCGGCGCCGAGGTGCTGTCCTTCCTGCGCACCAGCGTCCGCGAGCTGGGGCAGACGATCGTCATGGTCACCCACGACCCGGTCGCCGCGTCCTACGCCGACCGCGTCATCCTGCTGGCCGACGGCCGCATCGCCGGCCACATCGAGCGGCCGACGCCGGAGTCCGTCCTCGCCGGCCTCGACGCGCTGCGCACCGTGGAGGCCTGATGCTGCGCCTCACGCTCTCCCAGATGCGCCACAGCACCGGGCGCCTGCTCGCCGCCGGGCTCGCGATCGTCGTCGGCACCGCGTTCATCGCGGCAACCCTCGTCGGTTCGTCGATGATCCGCGACACCACCTACGCGGCGATGACCGCCGAGCTCGGCGACGCCGACGTCGTCGCCGAGAACCACTCCGTGACGCCGCTGAGCGCTGCCAAGCTCGCCGAGGTGCGTGCCCTTCCCGGGGTCCGCGTCGCCGACGGCCAGCTCACCAGCTACGGCACGGTGACGACCGGCGGCCGGCAGGACTGGGCGCAGGTCGACGCGGTCCCCGCGGCTGGCCTCACCGCCCCCGTGCTCGTCGACGGCGAGCTGCCGCGAGCGCTCGGCGAGGTCGCGCTCTCCGACTCCATGGCCGAGCGGCTCGACGCCGGCGTCGGTGACACGGTGACGCTGGAGACCGAGCTCTGGCTGCCCGCCGCCGACGGCACCGGGACCGACAGCACCGAGGACGGCGACCAAGTGGCGGAGCAGGTGACCGCCGAGCTCACCGTCGTCGGCATCACCGAGGCACCGCTGGCGATCACCTCCTACGGCAGCACCGCCATGGTGTCCGCCGCGCAGCGCGACGCCTGGGTGGACGAGGCGGGCCTGGTGCTCGGGTACTCCCGGCTCCTCGTCGGCGCCGACGACGGCGTCTCTCCCGACGCCCTGGCGGCCGACGTCGCGGCGCTGCTGCCCGGCGACAGCGTGCTCACCGGCCAGCAGCTGGCCGAGCAGCGCACCGCCGAGCTCACCGGCCAGAACGCCATCTTCACCACGCTGATCCTCGCGTTCGGCGCGATCGCGATGTTCGTCGCGGCCATCGTCATCACCAACACCTTCCAGGTGATCGTCGCCCAGCGCACCCACACCCTCGCGCTGCTGCGGGCGGTGGGCGCCACCAAGGCGCAGGTCCGACGCTCGGTGCTGATCGAGGCCCTGCTGCTCGGCACCCTCGCCGGTATCGCCGGGCTGCTCGCCGGGCTCGGGCTCGCCCAGCTCGCGCTGTGGATCCTCGGCTCGCAGGACGTCGGCGTCCCGCTGCCGGACTCGGTGTCGATCTCACCGGCCGTCATCCTCGTGCCGGTCCTCACCGGTGCGGTCGTCACCTTCCTGGCGGCGCTCGCCCCGGCCCGGGCCGCCACCGCGGTCTCCCCGCTCGCCGCGCTGCGGCCGCCACAGCCGCCCGACCCGCGTGGCGCCTCCCGGCTCCGGCTGGTCGTCTCGGTGGTGCTCATCGTCGTCGGCGGCGCGATGCTCGCCGGCGGCCCGGCGCTCGCCGGCAGCACCGCCATCCCCGAGGACTCCGCGGTCTATCTGGGGCTCGCGCTCAGCATCGGTGGCGGCGTCGTGTCCTTCGCCGGCGTGATGCTCGGCGTGGTGTTCATCGCCCCCGCCCTCGTCCGGCTCATGGGCGCAGTGGTCGGCCGGCTCGGCGGCGGCAGCACCGTGCGGCTGGCCACCGCCAACGCCACCCGCAACCCCCGTCGCACGGCGGCCACCGCCACTGCCCTGGTCATCGGCGTCACCCTCGTCACGCTGATGTCCACCGGCGCAGTCAGCGCCCGCGCCAGCCTGGACGCGCTGCTGCGCGCGGAGTACCCCGTCGACATGACGGTCACCTCGACCGAGTGGGAGGACGACCGTCCGACGGCGCTGACCGCCGAGCAGGTCGCGGCCATCACCGGAACCGCGGGCGTCGAGAGGACGGCCGACGTCGAGGAGGGCCTGGCGTCGATCATCGCCGGACCGGCGGCAGCGACGGAGTACGGCCAGGTCCCGATCCTCGGCCTCGACGCCGGCGCGGTGCGGGACGTCGCGCTCGACCCGACCATGGTCGCCGACCTGTCGGGCACCACCGTCGTCGTCCCTGCCGTGGTCGCCCGCGACCTCGACCTCACCACCGGCGACCAGCTCACCCTCGGCCTGGGCGACGACCCGGACGTGCCGGCGACCGGCGGCGTCGAGCTCACCGTCGCGGTCACTGAGGGCTTCACCCAGTGGCGCCTGATCGTCACCCCCGAGGTGCTCGCCGAGATCGACCCGGCCGCGACGATGGCCTCGCTGTGGGTGCGGCTCGACGAGTCGGTCGACGCGGCGCAGACCATCACCACCGCCCAGGACCGGCTCACCGAGGCCGCCGCCCAGCCGGGCGCCGCCGACGAGTTCGTCTCCCCGCCGTCGGTCGCCGGCCCGGCCGCCGAGCGTGCGATGTTCGAGCAGGTCATCAACACGCTGCTGGCGATCGTCGTCGGACTGCTCGGCGTGGCCGTGGTCATCGCGCTCATCGGCGTCGCCAACACGCTGTCGCTGTCGGTCCTCGAGCGCCGTCGCGAGTCCGCGGTACTGCGCGCCATCGGGCTCACCCGGCGCCAGCTGCGCGGGATGCTCGCCGTCGAGGGGGTCTTCCTCGCCGCCGTCGGCGTCGTCATCGGCACCGTGCTCGGGCTGCTCTACGGGTGGGCGGGCGCCGCGGTGATCCTCATCGGTACCGGTTCACTGAGCCTCGCGGTGCCGTGGGCCCACCTCGGGATCATCGTCGTCGTCGCGGTGCTCGCGGGACTGGCGGCCTCGGTGCTGCCGGCCCGCAGCGCGGCGCGCACGCCCCCGGTCGCGGCGCTGGCCGCCGAGTGACCCTCACGCAGGCCCGTCGACGTCGCGGTCAGCGGCGCGGCGGGCCTGCCGGGGCGGTCCACGCCACCGACGGCGGCACGAGCAGCCCGACAGCCACCACCACCGGGAGCACGACGAGCAGCGCCACCAGCCACCCCACGAGCGTCGCCGACTGTGACACGCCGATCGCCAGCAGCAGCAGCTGCCAGGTGATCACCGGACCGCGGCCCCACCGCTGGCCCAGCCACAGTGCCCGGCAGGCGAGCGCGAGCAGCACGGTCAGCAGCAGGAAGATCACAGCCAGCACCACGGTGCTGCCCGGGGTCTGCGCCGTGCCGCCGACGGCCTCGACGATCATCCCGACGGCGAGCGCGACGACCGCGCCGAGCTCGACGAGGACCAGCAGCAGTGCGACGGCCATCGCGGCCGGCAGGGAGGGGCGGGAAGTGGTCACCTGCCGAGCCTACGTGGTGTCAAGCGATGGTCGTTGTGACCAATACCACCGGCCTCCGAGCGCAGGTGTGACGTGTCCACCCCTTGTCGGGCGTAGTCGTCCGTGTGAGGCTAGTCCACAGCATCCAGCCTTCGTCTCGGCCCTGCCACGTCAACGTTTCATCGGTGTGGGCCGATCACTGTCCCAGAGGAGTTGCCATGGACTGGCGCCACACTGCCGCATGCCTGACCGAAGACCCCGAGCTGTTCTTCCCCATCGGCAACACCGGGCCGGCCCTCACCCAGATCGAGGAGGCCAAGACCGTCTGCCAGCGTTGCCCGGTCGTCGACGTCTGCCTCAAGTGGGCGCTGGAGAACGGTCAGGACGCCGGCGTGTGGGGTGGCTTGTCCGAGGACGAGCGTCGCGCCCTCAAGCGCCGCACCGCGCGCGCCCGTCGCGCCTCCTGACCACCCGGCGGCTGACATCGCCACCGCCAGCATGAGCCGACCCCCGGCACCTCTCGAGGTCCCGGGGGTCGCTGGCGTCAGCACCGACGGCGGCGGCTCGATCTTCACGACGATCACCGACTACGCGGTCTCCCTCATGGAGACCATGGGTGGTCCGGGCGCCGCCATCGCCATCGCCCTGGAGAACCTCTTCCCGCCGATCCCCAGCGAGGTCATCCTGCCCCTGGCAGGGTTCACCGCCAGCCAGGGCGAGCTCTCCCTCGTCGGCGTCATCCTGTGGACGATCCTCGGCTCCGTCGTCGGCGCCATGCTGCTCTACGGCCTGGGCGCCTGGCTGGGGATCCGCCGGCTGCGCGCGATCGCCGTCCGGCTGCCGCTGGTCAACGGCAGCGACATCGACGCCACCGAGGCGTGGTTCGCAAAGCACGGCACCAAGGCCGTCTTCTTCGGGCGGATGCTGCCGATCTTCCGCAGCCTCATCTCCATCCCGGCCGGCATCGAACGGATGCCGCTGCCGCTCTTCCTCGGTCTCACCACCGCCGGCTCGACGATCTGGAACACCGTGCTCGTGCTCGCCGGCTACTTCCTCGGCGAGCGGTGGCACATCGTCGAGCAGTACACCGGGATCCTGCAGTGGGTCGTCATCGTCGGCGTGCTCGTGCTCGTCGGGTGGTTCCTGTGGCGCCGGCTCGGGCCGGGCCGCCGCACCGACGAGGACGCCGCCACCGACGAGGACGCCGCGACCGACTAGTCGCCGCGCCGGCCTACCGGGCGTCGGCGAGCTTGGCCCGCACGACGACGTCGGTGCCGCCGCCCTCGGCCGCCCGCCACTCGATGGAGCCGTTCAGCTCGCCGCGCACGAGCGTGGAGACGATCTGCGTCCCCAGCCCGTTGGACTCGCTGCCGTCGGCCATGCCCACGCCGTTGTCGTGCACGACGACGTCGAGCAGCCGGCCGTCGCGCTGCGCGGTCACCCGTACCGTGCCGCCGGCCGCGGCCAGCCCGTGCTCGACCGCGTTCGTCACCAGCTCGGTGAGGACGACGGCGAGCGCCGTCGCGTCGTCGGCGGCGACCTGTCCGAAGGTCCCGTCGACCTCGGTGCGAACCTGCCGCTCCCCGGCGGCGACGTCCGCGGCCAGCCGCAGCACCCGGACGAACAGCGCGTCGAAGTCGACGATCTCGTCGATGATCTGGGACAGCATGTCGTGGACGAGCGCGATCGTGGAGACCCGGCGCATCGCGTCGTCCAGCGCGGTCCGCACCTCCTGGCTGCTCGAGCGCCGGGCCTGCAGCCGCAGCACCGCCGCCACCGTCTGCAGGTTGTTCTTCACCCGGTGGTGGATCTCGCGGATCGTCGCGTCCTTGGTGAGCAGCTCCATCTCCTGGCGGCGCACCTCGGTGACGTCGCGGCAGAGCACGACGGCGCCGCGGCGCTGGCCGTTGTCCATGATCGGGATGGCACGGAAGGACAGCACGACGCCGTGCGCCTCGACCTCGCAGCGCCAGGCCGCGCGGCCCATCATCACCAGCGGCAACGACTCCTCGACGGGACTGCGGTCCTCCAGCACCCCGGTGACGACCTCGACGAGCACCTGCCCGGCGAGGTCACCGATGATCCCCAGCCGGTGGAAGGCCGACATCGCGTTGGGGCTGGCGTAGAGCACCTCACCCTCGCGGTTGAGCCGGAAGAACCCGTCCCCCACGCGGGGCGCGCCACGACGCGAACCGCTCGGGGAGCTGTTCTGCGGGAACTCGCCGCGGGCGACCATCGCGGCGACGGCGTCGGCGGCCTCGACGTAGTTGAGCTCCATCCGGCTCGAGCTCCGGGCGATCCCGAGGTTCGCTTGGCGGGCGATGACCGCGATCGCCTCACCGTCGTGCACGACCGGGATGGCGTCCTCCCGCACCGCGTGGGACCCGATCCAGCGCGGCTCGGTGGCCCGCACCGGGACCTTGCGCTCCATCGCGTCGCGCAGCAGCCGGCGCCGCCCCGCTGGGATCAACCGCCCGACGATGTCTTCGTAGTGCACCGTGGCACCCGTCGCGGGCCGGCAGTGAGCCACGATGAGGAAGTCCTCCCCGTCGCCCATCGGGATGCACAGCAGCAGGTCGGCGAAGGACAGGTCGGAGATGACCTGCCAGTCGCCGACGACGAGGTGGATCCACTCGATGGCGTGCGCTTCGAGGCGCGAGCGGTCCGCGATGAGTTCACTGAGGGTCGACACCCGCACAGCCTACGGCCGTGGCTGCCGGGCGAGACGCCGGGCCACGAGTAGGGTGGATCACCCGGCAACCCGGCCGGCCCGAGAGGAGTGGCAGTGCGCTTCGACGCCACGATCGACTACCCCGCCGACATCGACCGGGTCGCCCGGATGCTCTCCGACGAGGAGTTCGTCCGCGCGAAGATCGCCGCGACCGGTGCGTTGGACTCCACCCTCGAGGTGAGCCGCGACGGCGACGCGTTCACGGTCACCACCCGTCGCCAGCTGCCCACCGACCAGGTACCGGCGAAGTTCCGCTCCTTCGTCGGGCAGTGCCTCGACGTCCGTCTCGTCGAGGCGTGGCAGGCGCCCGGCCCGGACGGCGCCCGCAACGGCACGCTGGCCATCGACATCGTCGGGGTCCCGGTGCGGGTCGCGGGCAGGATGACCCTCGTCCCCGGCGCCCAGGGCAGCGTGCAGACCATCTCGGGGGATATCACGGCGTCCATCCCGCTCTTCGGCGGGCCGATCGAGAAGGCGGCCGCGGGGGCGGTCGGCAAGGTCACCGCCGTCGAGCGTCGCATCGGCCTGGAGTACCTCGCCGCGCACCCGGACTGACTCACCGCGACACGTGCCCGTAGCGGTGGCGTGACTCGCTCACCGCCTGCTCCCGCAGCGCCCCGAGCAGCTCCCGCCGGCCGGTGGCGAGCACCGGGCCGCCGAGCAGCGTCACGTGGGTCTCGTCGGCCAGCGCCCGCTGCAGCTCGGCAATCTCCTCACCGACCACCCGCAGCCGGCCGGTGACCTCACCGCCCCGCACCCGGGCCACGAGCTGGGCGGTGGTCTCGGCCCGGTCGACGACGTCGGCCAGCCGTCGCACCGCCGCCGCGACGACGTCGCTGCCGGCCACCGCGGCGTGCAGCCGGTCGCTGAGCCCGCCGGCGAGGCTGACCCGGACCGGCGCGGCCACGCACCGTGCGGCGAGCAGCAGCCGGACGACGTCGTCGATGGCGGCGTCCGCGCCCGCCCTCACCCACAGGAACGCCGCCGGCCGGTACCGCAGCGCGTTGCGCTCGGCGGCGAGGCCGGTGACGTCATGCTCCCGGCCGAGCTCGTGCGCCCAGGCGTAGGCGTCGGACTCCGCGGCGACCGCCAGCCGACGCCGTCGGACGGCGAGCGTGCCCTGCTCCCCGCGGCCCCGGGCAGGCATCGCCAGGACCGGTTGGAGCGCCGCGAGCAGCTCCCGGACCTCCGCGGCGGGCCGGGTCCGGCGGACGGGCTCACCGGCCGGCAGCCAGCGTCCCAGCTGCGCGACGTAGTTCGGGCCGCCGGCCTTCGCCCCGGGGCCGACGGCGGAGCCCTTCCAGCCGCCGAACGGCTGGCGCCGCACGATCGCCCCGGTGATGTGCCGGTTGACGTAGGCGTTGCCCACCGCCGCGCGTGCCAGCCAGTGGGCGACCTCCGCCTCGTCCAGCGAGTGCAGCCCTCCGGTGAGCCCGAAGGCGGTGGCGTTCTGCAGCCGGATCGCGTCGTCGAGCGTGCGGGCGCGCATGAGGCCGAGCACGGGTCCGAAGCACTCGGTGAGGTGGAAGAACGAGCCCGGGGCGACGCCGTCCTTGAGGCCGGGCGACCAGAGCCGGCCGGTGCCGTCGAGCTGGCGGGGCGCCACCACCCACGACTCCCCCGGCTCGAGCGTGGTCAGCGCCCGGCGCAGCTTGCCCCGCGGGGGTTCGATGACCGGCCCCATCGTGACCCCGAGGTCTGTGGGCCAGCCCACTCGCAGTGACCGGACGGCGTCGGCGAGCTGGCGGGCGAACCGTGGCGACTCGCCGAGCGGGCCGACGAGGATGGCGAGCGAGGCCGCCGAGCACTTCTGGCCGGCGTGCCCGAAGGCGGAGCTCAGCAGGTCCGCCACCGCGAGGTCGACGTCCGCGGCGGCGGTGACGACGAGCGCGTTCTTGCCGGAGGTCTCGGCCAGTACCCGCGGCCCGCCCGGGTGCCCGGCCCGCCACCCGGCGAACCGGCGGGCGGTCTCGGCCGCACCGGTGAGCAGCACGGTGCCGATCCCCGGGTGGCTCACCAGCGCCCGCCCCACGTCGCCCTCGTCGGCCCGCACGAACTGGAGGACGTCGCCAGGCACGCCGGCAGCGTGGAGCGCCTCGACGACGATCTCGGTGCACGCCGGCACCGGGTGGGCGGGCTTGACGACGACGGCGCTGCCCGCCGCGAGCGCCGCCGTCGTCCCGCCGGTGGGGATGGCCACCGGGAAGTTCCACGGCGGCGTCACCAGGGTGAGCACGTCGGGCTCGAACCGGGCACCGTCGGTGCTCAGGCTCCCGCTGCTCAGCTCCTCGGCACGGTCCGCGTAGTACCGCGCGAAGTCGACGGCCTCGGAGACCTCGGGGTCGGCCTGCGCCACCGTCTTGCCGCCCTCGTGCGCCATCGCGGTGACGAGCTCGCCGCGACGCTCCTCGATGGCGTCCGCCGCCCGGCGCAGCACCGCCGCGCGGCGCGCACCGCCGAGCCCGGCCCAGCCCGGCGCCGCGGCCCGCCCGCGCCGCACGACGTCCTCGACGTCCGCCGCGGTGGCGAGCACCGGGGAGGCCGCGGCCCGCGGCAGCGCCGTCACCCGGGACCGGGCCCACCGCCGGACCTCGGGCAGCGCGGGGTCGGAGTCGGTGGTGCTGGCGAACCGGTCCGCTGCCGGCGATCGCTCGGTGCCCCGACGTCGCTGCGTCGGCGCGGTGGCCGCACCGGCCACCGAGTCACGGAACCGCCGGACCTGGGCGTCGAGGTCGCCGGGCCGGTCACCGGCCACCGCGTGGAGGAAGTTCTGCGGCGCCGCGTTCTCCTCCAGGCGCCGCACGAGGTAGGACACCGCGACGTCGAAGTCCTCGGGCGCTACCACCGGGGTGTACAGGAGCACCGACCCCACCTCCTCCCGCACCACCCGGGCCTGGGCCGGCGACATCCCCTGGAGCATCTCGACGTCGAGCATCGCGCCGACGCCGCGAGCCTGGGCCAGCAGGTGCGCCAGCGCCACGTGGAACACGTGGTGGCTGGCGACGCCCACCCGTAGCGCCCCGGCGAGCTCGGGGCGCAGCATCCGCTCGAGCAGCCGGACGTAGTTGGCGTCGACGTCCTCCTTCCGGTCGTACGGCGCCTGGGCCCAGCCGTGCAGCGCCGCCTCGACCTGCTCCATGGCGAGGTTCGCGCCCTTGACCAGTCGGACCTTGATGCCGGCGTGGCCGGCCTCGCGGCGGGCGACGGCGAGGTCGACGAGCCGCTCCAGCGCGGCCACCGAGTCGGGCAGGTAGGCCTGCAGGACCACGCCGACCTCGAGCTCGGCGAACTCCGTCTCCGCGAGGACGGCCGCCAGCACCTCGAGCGTGAGGTCGAGGTCGCGGTACTCCTCCATGTCGAGGTTGACGAAGGCGTGCGGCTCGCGGGCGAGCGCCGCCCGGCACACCGGGCGCAGCCGCTCGAGCACCCGGTCGCGCGAGCCCGGGAGGTCCCAGGTGCTCAGCTGGCTCACCAGCGAGGAGACCTTGACCGAGACGTAGTCGACGTCGTCGCGGGCGAGCAGCGCGATCGTGCGCCGGGTACGGGACGCCGCCTCGGCCTCCCCGAGCACCGCCTCGCCGAGGAGGTTGAGGTTGAGGCGGACGCCGTCGGCCCGGGCCCGCGCGAGGTGGCGGCCCAGGGCCGGGTCGTGGGCGTCGACGACCAGGTGGCCGACGATCTGCCGCAGCCGGCGGCGGGCCAGCGGGACGACCATCCCCGGTGCCGCCGGCGCGAGCCGCGCGCCCACCGCGAACAGCAGCCGGTCGGCGGGGCCGAGGAACCGCGGGGCCCGGTGCCGCAGCCGGAACAGCTCCGCGGCGGCGACGGCGTCCTCCTCGGGGCGCACCACCCGGTCGATGAAACGCACAGCCAGGTCGAGCCCGGCGGCGTCGGCGACAAGGGCAGCAAGCCGACCGCTGGTGGCCCGTTCCTGGCTGGTCTCGCCCGTCCGGGCAGTGGCCAGCCAGCGGCGGCCCAGGGCCACTGCCTCGTCGACGAGGCTCGCCGGCCCGGGCGCCGGTCGCTGCGACGGCGTCGTCATGACTGCCATCTTCCATGATTGCCCCGACCGCGGCTCGATGAGGCAGGATCGTCCCGTGGAGAGTCTTGCGGAGCTGCGCGACGTCGCCGGGAAGGTCCATGCCGCCATGTCTGGCGTCATCCAGGGCAAGGACGAGGTGCTGCGCACCGTGGTGACCGTGCTGCTCGCCGAGGGGCACCTGCTCATCGAGGACGTGCCCGGCGTCGGCAAGACGATGCTCGCCCGGGCGCTGGGCCGCACCGTCGACTGCTCGGTGCAGCGCATCCAGTTCACCCCGGACCTGCTGCCCAGCGACATCACCGGGGTCAGCGTGTTCAACCAGGACACCCACCACTTCGAGTTCCGGCCGGGGGCGGTGTTCGCCAACGTCGTCGTCGGCGACGAGATCAACCGTGCCTCGCCCAAGACGCAGTCGGCGCTGCTCGAGGCGATGGCCGAGAGCCAGGTGACCGTCGACGGCCACACCTACCGGCTCGAGGTCCCGTTCATGGTGATGGCGACGCAGAACCCGATCGAGATGGAGGGCACCTACCCGCTGCCGGAGGCGCAGCGTGACCGGTTCATGGCCCGGATCTCCATGGGATACCCGGATGCCGCCGCGGAGCTGGAGATGATCGGCGCGCACTCGGCCAGCGACCCGCTCGCCGCGCTGCGGCCGGTCACCGACGCCGGGACGGTGGCCCGCCTCGTCATGGCGGTCCGCGGTGTCTACGCGAGCCCGGCGGTGCTGCAGTACGTCGTCGACCTGGCCGCGGCCTCCCGCCGCCACTCGCGGCTACGGCTCGGCTGCTCGCCGCGGGCCGCCCTCCACCTGGTGCGGGCCGCCCGCGCCCACGCCGCGCTCGAGGGCCGCGACTACGTGCTGCCCGACGACATCCAGCAGCTGGCGGTGCCCGTCCTCGCCCACCGGGTCATCCTCAGCAGCGACGCCCAGCTCGCTCGTGACACGCCGGAGTCGATCATCACCGACCTCCTCGCCGAGGTCGCCGTCCCGGCCGCGGTCGGATGAGCAGGCGGCCGCGCCTGACGCCCCGGGGCCAGTGCTTCCTCGGGCTGGGGGTGGCGACGGCCGCCGTCGGGATGCTGCTCGGCTTCCCCGACATCACCCGCATCGGGGTGCTGCTCACCTGCCTGCCGTTCCTCGCCCTGCTCTCCGGCGCCCGGCCGCAACCCCCGCTGGACGTGCACCGCGGGGTGGCGCCCGCCCTCGCGGCACCCGGCACCACGGTCCGGGTGCGGCTGGTGCTGCGCAACAGCGGCCGGCGTCGGTCCGCCCCCTGGCTGGCGCACGAAGAGCTGCCAGACGAGCGGCGTCGCTCCCCCCGCTTCCTGGTACCGGTGATGGACCCCGGCGAGCACCACGCGGTCGACTACGAGGTGCCGGCCGAGACCCGCGGCAGCCACCCGCTCGGCCCGCTCGTGCTCGAGCACCGCGACCCGTTCGGCCTCACCGGCAGCCGCCGCGCGCTCCCCGACGAGCACGAGTACATCGTGCTGCCCCGCATCGAGCCGCTCGACCAGGCAGGTCACCACGGCGCCGGGCTCGGCCGCGACGGCCAGGTGCCCCACATGGTCGCGCTGCACGGCGAGGACGACATGAGCATCCGTGAGTACCGCGACGGCGACGACCTGCGCCGGGTGCACTGGCCCACGACCGCCCACCGCGGCGAGCTCATGGTCCGCCAGGAGGAGCGTCCCGCCCGGCGGCGCGCGGTCCTCGTGCTCGACACCCGCGAGGCGGCCTTCGCCGGCTGCCCGGAGGCTTTCGAGTGGGCGGTGAGCGCCGTCGCGTCGGCCGCCGTCCACCTCACGGGGCGGGGGTACGCGGTCCATGTCGTCGGGATCGACCCGGTCCCCGCCGCCGCCGGGCTGCCCGGGCTGCTGCGGGCGCTGGCGCTCGTCGAGCCCCACGCCACCTCCGTCGCCGCCGCGCTGCGGCAGGCACAGTCGCTCACCGGCGAGGGCGCCGTCGTCGTCGCGGCGGTCGCCGATCACGATCCCACCGACACGCTGCGGCTGGCAGCGGTCCGTACCCCGGGCAGCCCCGCACTCGCGCTCGTCCTGGACACCGCGAGCTTCGCGACCCGGTCCGGGCGGCCGGCGCCGGCCCGCGAGCGCACCGACGGCCTCACCGACGCCCTCGTCGACGCCGGTTGGCGGTGCCGGACCGTCACCGAGGGCGACACCGTCCAGGAGACCTGGGTGTCCGACCGCGCCGGCGCGGCCACGTCGTGGAGCCCCCGATGATCGCCCGCGGGCGGTGGGTCGAGTCGCTGCTCGCGGCGGTGGCCGTCCTCGTCGCCGGCTGGCCGGTCGGTGACCTCGTCGCCAACCAGCCGTGGGTGTGGCCGCTGGTGTGGATCATGCTGCTCGTCGTCGTCGCCGGCGGCCTCGCCCGGGGGCTGGGCAGCCCCCGCTGGGTGGTGCTGGTGGCCCAGCTCGTCACCGCGCTCAGCGTGCTGGCGTGGACGGTGCAGCGCGGCAGCGGCGGGAGCCCGGACGAGTCTGCCGTCATGGCGGCGCTCCGGCTCGTCGAGGAGGGCAGCCGCACCATCGCCACGTACGCCGTGCCCGCCCCGGCGACCGACGGCCTGGTGTTCATCGTGCTCGGCGCGATGGTGCTGCTCATGCTCGTCGTCGACGCCGTCGCCGTCACCTTCGCCGCCCCCGCGATGGCCGGGGTGCCGCTGCTGCTCATGTGCTCGCTGACCGCCTCGAGCACCGGCGAGCCGCTGCACCCCCGCTACTTCCTCGCCGCCGCAGCCGCCTGGCTGGTGCTGCTGGCGCGGCATGGGCGCACCGAGGTCGGTCAGTGGTCGGGGCAGACGACCGAGGTGACGACGGTCGACGCCCGGGCCGCCACCGCCGGCGCCACCCGGCGGTACGGCACGCTGGCCCGTGCACTGGGGGTCAGCGCGCTCGGCGTCGCCGTCGTCGTCCCGAGCCTGCTGCCCCACCTGCCCCCGACGGTCCTCATCGACGGGCTCAGCCGCAGCGGCTCGGACACGACGGGCACGGTGAGCTTCACCGAGACCCTCGACCTCGCCCAGGACCTCGCCGACCGGTCCCGTGCCCCGGTGATCCGCTACCGCACCGACGACACCTCACCCGGCCCGCTACGGGTCACCGTGACCTCGGACTACGCCGACGGCCAGTGGCTGCCCAACGATCAGGGCTTCGCCGTCCCGGGCTCCAGCGAGATCACCACGGTCAGCTCGATGGTGCAGCAGACGGCCGGGCTCGAGCCACGCACCGTCGAGACGACGGTCATCCAGAACGGCCTGCGCGCCCCACAGCTCGCGGTGCCCTACCCGCCGAGCCGGCTCGACCTCGGCGAGATCAGCTGGAGCTGGAACGTCGTCGACGAGACGGTCGTGGTCACCACCGCACCGGAGTCCTACGAGGTCAGCCACCAGGAGGTCGGCACGGTCGGCACCCTGCCGGCGGAGATCGGCGCGCCGCCCGAGCGGCTGCTCGACCAGTTCCAGGTGGCCTCGGAAGAGTCCATCGACGGCCTGCTGTACCGGTGGGGGCCGGACTCGCAGCTGCTCGAGGTCGTCCATCCCGGCGGGCAGCGCGACGAGTTCATGACCGACGGTTCCGCACTGGTGGTCGAGCCGGACGGCTCCACCAGACGGAGCCTGCGCACCGATCTCGGTGGCGTGCTCGCCGTCGACCCGGCGTCCGCCGACGTGGTCGGCCCGCTCGCCGACGAGCTCGCGGGCGGCCTCACCAACCAGATCGACATCGCGCTCGCGCTCCAGAGCTACCTGCGCGGCCCGGACTTCAGCTACTCCCTCACCCTCGCCGACCCCGTCGAGGGCTCCGACGGCGAGCCGCTCGACGCGGTCTCCCACTTCATGGCCACCAAGCAGGGCTACTGCACGCAGTTCGCCTCCGCGATGGTGATGATGGCCCGCTCGCAGGACATCCCCGCCCGGCTCGCGGTCGGCTTCTTGCCGGGCGACCCCGGGCTGGACGGCACCCGGACGGTCGTCGCGGCCGACGCCCACGCCTGGCCCGAGCTGTTCATCACCGGGCTCGGCTGGACCCGGTTCGAGCCGACCCCCGGCAGCCGGTCCGGGGCCGCCCCGGTCTACCAGACACCGGGCGGTGAGATCCCGGTGGAGCCTGCTCCGGAGGTCCCGGAGGAGGCCGACCCGACCCCCGGCACCGTGGTGCCGGACTCCGCCGCCGAGCAGGGGCGTCGCGACGACGCCGGATGGCTGGCGCAGCACGGCCCCGCGCTGCGCACCGGCCTGCTCGCCGTCGTCGGGCTGGCGGTGCTGCTGGCCGCGGCGCCCCTGGCGGCCCGGCTGGACCGTCTCCTGCGGCGCCGCAGCGGCATGCCGGTGGAGCGCGAGTGGACGGCCCTCGTCCGCTCGCTCGAGGACCTCGGCGTCACCCCGCGTCCCGAGCTGACCCCGCGTGGTCAGGCTGCCTACTACGACGCCGAGCTGGCGCCCGACACCGCGGCCCGTGACGCCCTGCACCGCGCCGTCGGCCGGCTGGAGTCCGCCCGCTACACCGCGGCCGGTGCGCCGGTGGGCACGATGGCCGAGGACGCCCGACGGGTGGTCGCCTGGCGGCGCGGGTCGCTGCCGCGGCGGAGCCGGGTCGCTGCCGCGCTGTTCCCGCTCAGCGGCCGGCGCCGGCTGGGCCTGGCCGCCGGGCGCCGGTCGGCAGGTCCCGGCCAGCCCTACTGGCCGAGGAACCAGCGGTGGGGAGCGACGAGCTCGGCCGCCGCGGCCGGGCCCCACGAGCCCGGCTCGTAGGGCAGCGGCGCCGGCCGGCCATCGCCCTGCAGCGGCGCGAAGGCGACGAAGGCCGCGCGCAGCCCAGCCGCGGTGGTGAACATCGACCGGTCACCGGTGAGCACGTCGAGCAGCAGGGCGGTGTAGGGCGCCAGCGCCTCGGCGCCGGCGACGTCCTCGAGCTGCAGGGTCGCGGTGGCGGGGCTGAGCGAGAAGTCGTCGGGCCCAGGGGTCTTGACGGTCATCCCGATCGACACCGACCCGGTGCCGGCGAGGGAGACCTGGATGGTGTCGGGCACGTCGACCTCGCCGATGAGCGGGCCGCGGGGCGGGCGCAGCACGAGCGTCACCTGCTGCGCGCTGGCCGCCATCCGCTTGCCGGTGCGCAGCAGGAACGGCACGTCGCGCCAGCGGTCGTTGTCGATCCACAGCCGGGCAGCGATGAAGGTGTCGGTGGCCGAGTCGTCGGCCACCCCGTCCAGGTCGCGGTAGCCCTCGACCTGGCCGAGCACCACCTCCGCGGGGTCCACCGGCCGGAAACGGGCGATGACTCCCTCGCGCTCGTCGAGGAGGCAGGCGGCGTCCCGGACGTCGGTGGGCGGCTCCATCGCCACCTGGGCAGCGACCTGGAAGAGGTGGGTGACGAGCATGTCCAGCGCCGCGCCGGTCGAGTCGTAGAACTCCGCGCGGTCGGCGACGTCGAGGTCCTCCGGGACGTCGATCTGCACCTGGGACACGTGCTGGCGGCTCCACACCCCACCGACGAGCTCGTTGGCGAACCGCAGCGCGTACAGGCTCTGCACCGCCTCCTTGCCCAGGAAGTGGTCGATCCGGTAGACCTGCTCCTCCTCGAGCACCGCCTTGACCCGGCGGTCGAGCTCCTCGAAGCTCGCCAGCGACGTACCGTACGGCTTCTCGAACACCACCCGGGACCGCTCGGCGAGCTGGTGCACGCCCAGCGCCTCGGTGATCGGCGCGAAGGCGACCGGCGGGACGGCGAGGTAGTGCACGAGGCGCGGGTCGCCGTCGATCCTGCCGCGGACCTCGGCGAGGACGTCGAGCAGCTCGCCCGGGTCCTCCTCGGTGAACCCGCCGCCGGCGAACCGCACCCGGCGGCACACCTCGTCCCAGTCGTCAGGCAGCTGGCCGAACTCGCGCAGCGACTCGGCGACGTGGTCACGGAACCAGTCGTCGTCGTGGGTCTTTCGGCCGCTTGCGACCAGGTACCAGTCGTCGGGCAGGCTGCCGCGTGCGTGCAGCGCGAAGATCGCCGGCAGCACCATCCGGCGGCTCAGGTCCCCGGTCGCACCGAACAGCACGATGACGACGGGGGCTGGGTCGGCCGACCGACCGGCAGGGTCCTGGGTCATGCGCGGCACGCTACGGCAGGCCAGCCGCACGGGCATCCGGTCCCGTGCCGTGGGCAGGCAACGTCGCGCCGTCGCGCGCGGCTCGTGCCACGATCGGGGCATGAGCCAGAACGAGACATCCCCGACGGAGACCTCGCCGGACGTCCGCGCGCTGTGGGCCGAGCGGCAGGGGCGGCCGGAGTACATCGGCTACAACTCCCGCGGGGCGGAGGTACGGATCGGCAAGGGCGATGCCGAAGGAGTGTTCTCCCCCGGCGAGCTGCTCAAGATCGCGCTGGCGGCGTGCACCGCGCTGTCGACCGACCACATCCTGCGCAGCCGGCTCGGCGAGGACTTCCCGGCCGCCGTCGGCGTCTCGTCGACGGGGGTGCCGGACGAGAACCGGTACGGGTCGCTCGACGTCGAGCTCGTCCTCGACCTTGCCGAGCTGGACGAGGGCCAACGCGCCAAGCTCGCCGAGCGGATCGACCGCACCTCCAGCCGGCAGTGCACCGTGGGACGCACGATCAAGGCCGGCGCCACCTACGAGGTGACAGTGACCGACGAGCCGCTGCGGGCAGAGCGATGAGCCGGCCCCGGCAGGCCGATGCCGGTCTCGGCACCGCTCTGGACGCTGCCGCTGACCTGGACGCCGCTGCCCCTGGCGCCGCCACCAACCGGCTCGAGCGGCTGGTCGAGCGGGCGCTGGCCAAGGGCGGCGGGCGAGCAGCGGCACGCGCCGAGGCGGCGCGGCGGGCTCGGCCGGACGGTTCCCCCGCGGACGTCATCGCGCTCCTCGAGCACCGGTACCGGCGCCAGGTGCGCGTCGTCAGCGCCGCCGTCGGCCTCACCGCAGCGGTGCCCGGGGTCGGGACCGCGGTGGCCGCGCTCCTCACCTCCGCCAACCTCGTCTTCTTCTTCCGGTCGAGCACCACCTACATCGGCGCCGTCGGGCACGTCCACGGCATCGCGATCGACGACGTCGCCCGCCGCCGCACCCTGCTGCTGGCCGCACTGCTCGGCGAGGACGGCGCCCGGGCGGTCAGCGGACGCCTCGGCGTGAGCAGCCTCTACTGGGGCCGCGGCATCCTCACCCGACTCCCGCTGGGCACCGTGCGCACCGTCAACCGGGGCCTGGCGCGACGCCTCGTACGGCTCGCCGGCACCAAGGGCGGGGCGATGATGCTCGGACGGCTGGCGCCGTTCGGCATCGGGGCCGTCGTCGGCTGGTACGTCGGCGGCCGGCTCGCCACGCAGGTGGTGACCGGCGCCCGCGACGCCTTCGGGCCGCCGCCCGACGACGACGCCGCCGGCCGATAGGGACGCTGTCGTCGCAGGTCGGACCGCGCCTTGAGTCGACGAACTCACTGCTCCCAGAACGAACTTGCGTCGATCCGCCACCAGCCTGACGCGTCGACGACAACCAAGTCGATCCTGAGCTCTTCCGGTTCGGACCGCGGGCCGGCAGTAACTCGCCATCTCCCCGTGGATTCCTCGATGACGTCGAAATCCTCGGTCGTCAGTGCTTCGGCCGACGAAAGGACTCCGTCTGACGTCCATGCGTCATGTGTTCGCCCAGCCAGTGCGAGGCAGTCCTCATCCCCTCCGGTGCTCACACCTTCGTCATTCCGGGATGAGGCTTCGGTGAGGACAAGGGCGCAGGCTTCATCGAGCTCCTCGCTGGCGATGAGCTCGATGAAGGTTGATGCGATTGACGCCGGCGGAATCTGATCCACCTGCGTCGGCGCGTCCTGGCCGCAGGATCCGAGCAGCATGCCGCACGCCATGACTGCGACGAATACGCGGCGATTCACTGGCTGCGCGCCGGCGCGAGGACGATTCATTGATGGAACGACAGTGCCTTCCGGCAGGGAAACTGGCTTTAGCGGGAGAACGAAGCGTCGGCGCACGCCGCACCGAGAGAGATTGAATATTGCGATCTTGACATGCAACGCGGCGTCGGATCAAGGTGCGCTTGCAGTTCCACCAGCGGACCGTGTCGCACGCACAATCTGCCACCCACCCGATGACGCCGCTGCTCAGGTTGAGCCGAGGTGACTCAACTTTTCTCGCCTAGCGAACCGGCTTAGCACTCACCCATGCCGAGTGCCAGAATTGGCGCTGGCGGCACCGGAGGGTGCCGCCCCCGGCCGAGCCGGGCGCCCGTCCCACGGAGGTATGCCATGACTCTGTTGACCGACCCGTTCCGCGACATGGAGCGCATCTTCGGTTCCGCGCTGCGCCAGGCGCCGGCGACCACCGCGATGCCGCTCGACCTCTTCCGCAAGGGTGAGGCCTTCGTCGCGCTGATCGACCTGCCCGGCGTCGACCCCTCGACGATCGACATCGACGTCGAGGACCGCACGCTGACCGTCCGCGCCGAACGCACCAGCGTTGCGGGCGACGACGTCCAGTGGCTGTCCCACGAGCGTCCCGCCGGGACGTTCGCGCGCCAGCTGACGCTGGGCACCGGCCTGGCACTGGACAAGATCAACGCCGACTACGCCGACGGCGTCCTCACGCTGACCATCCCGGTCGCCGAGGAGGCCCGGCCGCGCAAGATCGAGGTGGCCCACACGCCGCGAGCCCTCGAGTCGCGCGACGGCGAGAAGGTCGCCACCGGCGCCTGACGGCCGTCGATCGCGGACCCTCGACGGGGCCGTCGCCCACCGGGCGGCGGCCTCGTCGCCGTTCCCGCCACGTCGGCCTACCATGGCCCGGTGAGCCCACAGCCCGTCCCCGCGACCACTCCCTACGAGGACCTGCTCCGGCTGGTGCTGGCGCAGGGCACCCCGAAGTCGGACCGCACCGGCACCGGGACCCGCAGCGTCTTCGGTCACCAGATGCGCTTCGACCTGCAGGCCGGCTTCCCGCTCGTGACCACCAAGCGGGTGTTCCTGCGCGGCGTCGTCGAGGAGTTGCTGTGGTTCCTGCGCGGGGAGACCAACGCCCGCGCGCTGCAGGACAAGGGCGTGAAGATCTGGGACGAGTGGGCCGGCCCCGACGGTGACCTCGGACCGATCTACGGCTACCAGTGGCGCTCCTGGCCCACGCCGGACGGCCGTCACATCGACCAGCTCAGCGGCGTGCTCGACACGCTGCGCAACAACCCCGACTCGCGGCGGATGATCGTCTCGGCATGGAACGTCGCCGACCTCGACGAGATGG
The DNA here is from genome assembly GCF_036421875.1 of Georgenia sunbinii. NCBI lineage: Bacteria > Bacillati > Actinomycetota > Actinomycetes > Allobogoriellales > Allobogoriellaceae > Georgenia > Georgenia sunbinii. Next base: position 37,952 of record NZ_JAZGOL010000003.1, read on the forward strand.
CGCTGGTGCCGTGCCACGCGTTCTTCCAGTTCTACGTCGCCGACGGCCGGCTCTCCCTGCAGCTGTACCAGCGCAGCGCCGACCTCTTCCTCGGCGTGCCGTTCAACATCGCCTCCTACGCCCTGCTCGCCCACATGGTCGCCCAGCAGGTGGGCCTGGACGTCGGCGAGCTCGTCTGGACCGGCGGGGACTGCCACATCTACGACAACCATGTCGACCAGGTGCGCGAGCAGCTCTCCCGCGAGCCCTACCCGCTGCCCCGCCTCGAGCTGCGGCCCGCGGCGTCGCTGTTCGACTACTCCGCGCAGGACGTCGTCGTGCACGACTACCGCCACCACCCCTCGATCAAGGCACCGGTGGCGGTATGACCCTCGGGATGATCTGGGCGCAGGCCCACGACCGTGTCATCGGCAAGGACAACGACCTGCCGTGGCACCTGCCCGAAGACCTGCGCCACTTCCGGCAGACGACCGCCGGTGACGCCGTCGTCATGGGCCGGCGCCAGTGGGAGTCGCTCCCGGAGCGGATCCGGCCGCTGCCCGGGCGGCGCAACGTCGTGCTCACCCGCAACCGCGACTACGAGGCCCCCGGCGCCGAGGTTGTCGACAGCCTCCCGGCGGCGCTGGCGCTGGTCGCCGGCGAGGACGCCTGGATCTGCGGCGGTGCCCAGGTGTACGAGCAGGCCATCGCCCACGCCGACCTGCTCGTCGTCACCGAGATCGACCACGCCGTCGACGGCGACTGCCACGCACCGATCATCGCCGGGGAGTGGCGCCTCACCGAGCAGGACCCGGCCGACGGCGGTTGGCAGGTCGCCGAGAACGGCATGCGCTTTCGCATCCTCACCTACCGCCCCCCCCCCCNACCTCCCCCCCCCCCCCCCGCTGACAGCAGACTTGTCACCGACAGCGGGATTGTCACCGACAGCAGACTTGTCACCGACAGCAGACTTCTCACCGACAGCAGGATTGTCACCGACAGCAGACTTCTCACCGACAGCAGGATTGTCACCGACAGCAGACTTCTCACCGACAGCAGGATTGTCGACGCGTCGACAATCCTGCTCTCGGCGACGTGGGCCTGGGCTGGCGGGCGGGGCTGGTTGGGAGACCGACGCGTTGACAATCCTGCTCTCGGCGATGGGAAGGGGGGGCTCTTGATAGGCGAGCGCACTAGCGTGGGGCCATGGGCACCGGAGCTGGACGCACCTCGGTCACGCCGCGCTCGCGCCTCCTCCTCCCGCTGCTGACCGCCGTCATCGCGCTCGCGGTCGTGATCGGCTCTGCCGTGTCCGCCCCCTGGCACGCCGATCCGGGCGGCACGGCGATCGACCAGCCGGCGCCGCAGATCACCCTCCCGGAGCAGCCAGCCGCCGAGCCCGCCGAGCCGCCGGAGGAGTCCACCGACTCCGGCGTGCCGCTGATGCTCTGGGCAGTCATCGCCGGTCTCGTCCTCCTCATCCTCGCGCTGCGGGCGTTCCTCGCCCGAGCGAGCTTCACCCGCGGCACCGACGGCGGCGTTGTCGAGACGACGACCGGCGGGGTGCTGCCGGTCGCCGACGTCCCGCTCGAGCCGGACCTGCCCGCGCTACGACGCGGGGTGGCGGCCGCGCGGGCGGCGCTCGCCGGCCACGCCGAGCCCGACGACGCCGTCATCGCCGCCTGGCTCGAGCTCGAGGCCGCCGCGGCCAGCTCGGGCGTCGACCGTGCCCCCTCCGACACCCCGACCGAGCTCACCACCGCCGTGCTCGGCGCCACCCGCGCCGACGCCGGCGCCACCCGTACCCTGCTGCACCTGTACCACCGCGCCCGGTTCGCACCGCACGCCGTCCTCGACGCCGCTGACGTCGCACGGGCGGTGGGCTGCCTGGAGCGCATCGCCGAGTCGTGGCAAGACACATGAGCCGCTGGCGGCTGCTCGGCAGCGCACTCCTCACCGCAGGCGTGGTCACCGTGATGACCCTGCTGAACTTCGACGGCGTCAACATCGCCCTCGGCGCAGTCGCCACCGTCGCGCTCAGCACGCTCACCGGGCACCGTGAGATCGGCGGCGACCTCGGCTGGCCGGCGCTGCCCGCCGACGAGCGCGGCGGCCACCGCCACGAGGTCTCCCAGCTCTCCTGGTCACTGACCGACCGGGACGGCCGGGTCGGCGAGCGCGGGCTGCGCCGGCTGCGCGACGTCGCCGCCGGCCGCTTACGCCTCGCCGGCATCGACCCCGACGACGACGACGCCGTCCGCGCCGCCATCGGCGAGCACGCCTGGCGCACCCTGCGCATCACCCGCGACAACCGACCGACCGTGCGGGCGCTGGACGCCTGCCTCACCGCACTGGATGACCTTCAAGGAGCCCCGCATGAGTCCTGAGCCCACTGCCGCGGCCGAGCCGCTGCCCGTCGCGGAGGTCGCCCGGCTGGGCGGCGCCGTGCTGGCGGAGGTCGGCACCGCCGTCGTCGGGATGGCGCAGCCGCTCCGGCTCGCGCTCGCCGCCATCCTCGCCGGGGGCCACGTGCTCTTCGAGGACGTTCCGGGGCTGGGCAAGACACTGGCGGCGCGCAGCCTCGCGTCCGCGCTGGGCCTCGACTTCCGGCGGCTGCAGTGCACGCCGGACCTGCTGCCGGCCGACATCACCGGCTCCTCGGTCTACGACCCGGCGACGTCGACGTTCTCCTTCCGGCCCGGCCCGGTGTTCACCGGCCTGTTCCTCGCCGACGAGATCAACCGGACCGCCCCCAAGACGCAGTCCGCGCTGCTCGAGGCGATGGCCGAGCGGCAGGTCTCGGTCGAGGGCACCAGCTACCCGTTGCCGTCCCCCTTCCACGTGATGGCCACCTCCAACCCGGTGGAGTACGAGGGCACCTACCCGCTGCCCGAGGCACAGCTCGACCGTTTCATGGTGCGCCTCGCCGTCGGCTACCCGAGCGCCGCGGCCGAGGCGGAGGTGCTCGGCCGGCGGCTGGCCCGGCGCCGGGAGCGCGCCGACGTCGAGCAGGTGGTCGGGCCCGAGCAGCTGCTCGCGATGCAGGCCGGCGTCGAGGCGGTCGACGTCGACCTCGACATCGTCGCCTACTGCGTGGCGCTGGCCGGCGCCACCCGCGCCCAGAGCGCCGTGGAGGTCGGCGCCTCCCCGCGCGGCTCGCAGGCGCTGCTGCTCGTCGGGCGGGCGCTGGCCGTCCTCGACGGGCGCGACTACGTCACGCCGGAGGACGTCAAGCTGGTCGCGGTGCCGGCGCTGGCCCACCGGCTCTCGCTCACCGCGGCGGCGTGGGCCGGCGGCACCCAGCCGGAGCGGATCGTCACCGGCCTCCTCGACGTCGTCCCCGGTCCCGTCAGTACCCGGCAGCCGGCCGCGTCCCGTTGACCGCGCCGCCCCGCACCGGCCGGACCAGCCGGTGGTTCCCGCTGACCCACCTCAGCGGCAGCCTGCTGCTGGGAGCGGGGCTGCTGGTCGCCGGTGCGCTGCTCGGCCGCGCCGACGTCGCGGCGATCGGTGTCGCGCCCCTCCTCGCGGCTGCGTGGGCGTGGAGCAACCGCCCGGACGAGGACCTCACCGTGGAGCTCCGGGCGGCCCAGCAGTTGTCGACCGACCGCACGCTGACCGCCCCGGTGCGGATCGACGCACCGCCCGGCGCGCGGGCCGCCCGGCTGCGGGTCTCCAGCCCCGGCACCGAGCCCGACGACGCGCTCGTCCGGCTGCCACCCGACGGGGCCCGGGAGATGGTCGTCGCCACCACGAGCGTGCGCACCGGGGAGAACGCGCTGTTCCGCGTGGACGCCGTGGGCCTCGGTCCGGGCGCCACGACCGCCAGCTCCGTGGTGACCGTGGGACCGGCGTCGGTCCTCGTCATGCCCGGCTGGCAGCCGCTCGCCGAGCTGCCGCTGCCCCTGCGGCTGCAGGGCCTCGTCGGGCCGCACTCGTCGCGCCGGATCGGCGACGGCACCGAGCTGCACGACGTCGCGCCGTTCGCCCCCGGTGACCGGCTGCGCCGGATCGACTGGCGCACCAGCGCCCGGCGGGGCATGCAGGGCGACCGGCTCCAGGAGCTCTACGTGCGACGCACCCAGGCCACCGCGGACGCCACCGTCATGCTCGTCATCGACTCCCGCGACGAGGTCGGCCCGGACGTCGCGACCTGGGCCGGCGCCTTCCAGGTGCTGCGCAGCGACGCCACCTCGCTCGACATCGCCCGCGAGGCCGCCGCCTCGCTCACCCGCGCCTACCTCGCGCAGGGCGACCGGGTGGGGCTGGAGGACCTCGGCCGCCGGCAGCGACCGGTGCGGCCGGCCGCGGGGCGCCGCCACCTCGAGCGGATCGTGCGCCGGCTGGCGCTCTCCGCACCGGAGTCGACGGTGCGGGCGCGGGTGCGGGCGCCGCTGCTGCCGTCCGGGGCGCTCGTCGTCGTGCTCTCGACGTTCCTCGACGACGACGCGATGACGCTCGCGCTCACCTGGCGCCACTCCGGCCACCGCGTGGTCGCGGTCGACGTGCTGCCCCCGGTGCGGACCTCCCAGCTGCGCACCCGGATGCGCCTCGCCCACCGGATGGTCGAGGCGCAGCGCGCCGACCGGCTGACGGTGCTGCGCCGCGGCGGGGTAGAGGTCGTGCGCTGGGCCGGCGACAGCCCGCCGCCCTCGGGCGGCCGGGTGGAGCTGGCCGCCCTCGGCCGCGGCCGCCACGGAGCGCCACGATGACGGCGCGGCAGCTGGTGGCGGCGGTCCGGCGAGCCATCGGCTCGCGGCGGCAGGCGGGGCCCGCCCGCACGACATTACGGACCGCGACGGCGATACCCGGCTGGGTCATCCGCCTCCTCATCATGCTCTTCGCGGCGGTCGCGGGCACCGGGGTGGCGAGCACCGAGCCGCAGTGGGCAGTGGTCGCGGCGGTCGCCGTCCTCCTGGCGGTGAACCCCCACGGCGCGCTGGTGCCGGTCGGCGTCGCCGTGCTCGCCGCCATGCTGGCACTCTCCGCTACCGGGGCCGGGTGGCAGCTGCCGGCGTTGCTGCTGGGCAGCCACGCGGTGGTCGCGCTGGCGCCGGTCGCGACGGCCACGTCCTGGCGCGGCAGGGTCGAGCTGGCCGTGCTGCGCGACCTGCTGCCGTCGTTCCTCGGCGTGCAGCTCGTGGCCCAGGCCGCCGGGCTCGGCGCCCGGGTCCTCCAGGGAGCGGGCGAGGTGCCGTGGCTGGTCGTCGTCGCGGTGGCTGCCCTCGGCGGGATCAGCTGGCTGCTCACCAGGCAGCTCACCCGCCGCCCGCCGCCGACGTCGAGGTCCGCCGCCCTCGAGCGCGACCGCCGCCGCTACTTCCCGTGACAGCAGACTTGTCACCGACAGCAGGATTATCAACGGTGGACAATCCCGCTGTCGGCGAGGGGGTGGGGGTGTCGCCGACAGCCGACTTGTCACCGACAGCAGGATTATCAACGGTGGACAATCCCGCTGTCGGCGAGGGGGTGGGGGTGTCGCCGACAGCCGACTTGTCGTCGACAGCAGACTTATCCACCAGGACCGAGCACAGCACGGACCAGGCGCCCGTCCGGCTCCAGCCGCAGGACCGTATCGAGATCGAGACGCTCGAGGAACGCCCGGTCGTGGCTGACGACGAGCAGACCTCCGCGGTAGGCGGTCAGCGCCTCGACGAGCTGGTCGACGCTCGGGATGTCGAGGTCGTTGGTCGGCTCGTCGAGGACGAGCAGCTCGGGCGGCGGGTCGGCCAGCAGCAGCCGGGCCAGCGCAACCCGGAAGCGTTCCCCGCCGGAGAGCGAGCCCACGGGCCGTTCGACCATCTCGCCGCGGACCAGCAGCCGGGCCAGCCGGCCCCGCACCTCGCCCGGCGTCAGCTGCGGAGAGGCCTCGCGGACGACGTCGAGCACAGTGGCGTCGTCGTCAAGGTCGTGGCGCTGCGGCAGGTAGCCCACCCGGACCGCCAGCTGCGGCAGCAGGGTCCGCAGCAGCGTCGTCTTCCCGACGCCGTTCGCGCCGACGAGCGCGACGCGCTCGGGCCCCTGGATGACGACGGCGCGACCGTCGCTGCTCGGCAGTTCGGCCAACCGCCGGCCTCGAGGCACGCGCGGGTCGGGGACGTCGACCCGGATAGCGTCGTCGTCCCGGACGCCGGCCTCGGCGAGCTCGACGGCCGCGCGGGCGGCGTCGACCTTGGCGTCGGCAGCTCCCCGACGCGAGCCTTGCGACTTCTCCGCCGAGTTGCGCCGGTCGTTGACCACCACCGGGATGTACTTGCGGTTCGCCCTGTCCTTGCGGCCCTGCCGCTCGCTGTGGGCGATGCGCTCCTCGGCCCTGGTGCGCGCACGTCGCTCCTTTCGCAGCGTCTGCTCGGCGGTGCTCAGCACTTGCCGGGCTGCCTCCTGCTGCGCGTCGAGCCAGCCGCGGTACTCGCTGTAGGGACCCCCGAAGGTGACCAGGCTCCCGCCGCGCAGCTCGGCGGTGGCGTCCATCAGCTCGAGGAGCGCGAGGTCGTGGCTCACGACCACCAGCGTGCCGCGCCACTGCCGCACGAGGTCGTAGAGCCGCTCGCGCGAGCCGAGGTCGAGGTTGTTCGTCGGCTCGTCGAGCAGCGCGATGTCCGCCCGCCGCAGGCGCACGCCGACGACGGCGGTGAGCACCGCTTCCCCGCCCGATAATGTCGTCACGGGCCGGTCGACGTCGTTGGGCAGGCCGAGGGCGCCGAGCCCGGCGGCGGCCCGCTCGTCGACGTCCCAGTCGGTACCGACGGCGTCGAAGTGAGCGGGGTCGGCGGAACCGGCCTCGATCGCGCGGAGCGCCTCCCGGGCGGGGGTGATGCCGAGGAGGTCGGCGATGGTGGCCCCGTGGCGTGCGGTGAGCCGCTGCGGGAGGTGGTCGACAATGCCGGCGGCCGTCACCGATCCGCCGGTGGGTTCGAGCCGCCCGGCGACGAGCCGCAGCAGGGTGGACTTGCCGGTGCCGTTCGCGCCGACGAGGCCGGTGCGGCCGCGGCCGAAGGTGCCCGAGACGTGCTCGAGGGCGGCTGAGCCGTCCGGCCAGCTGAAGGAGAGGTCGTGCAGGACGACGGGGGTGGACGAGGTCGACATGGAGCCTTCCCGGTGGCGGTTGCTGCGCCGCGCCCGGAAGCAGGCGTCAGCGCACGAGCGTGGAGGTACCGCTCCGCAGACCTGTCATTCCTCAATCCTTCGCATCCGTCCCCTCACACGCGGGAGGACCCGCGGGGACGCCCCTAGTCTCGGTGAGTCGCTCGCCGGCAGGCAAGCGAATAGGCGAGAATCCGTTGGATGACCGCCTTGGCCGACGCCGTCCTGCCCCTGATCCGCACCCGCGAGGACCTGCATCGCTGGAGCACCGCGAACCGGCACGGGGCGCGGATGCACGAGGCCGTCGACACTCTGGTGGATGCCGCGGCCACCGCCGATCCGGCGGAGCTCTACACCGTGACCCATCGCGCGCTCGCGTCTGCGATCAAGGTCATCGCACGGTCCGACGACTCCAGCGGGATCATCGGCGACGCCTGCCGCCGCCTCCTCGGGCTCCATCCTCAGGCAGCGGCAGCCGCGGACGTTGCGCCGGCCAGGCTCGTGGACTGGATGATCAAGTTCCAGTTCGACGGCGACGTCGACTACTTCGAGCTCGACCCGGTCGCCTACGCGCCGGCCTTGGGTGCGACCGGAATGGTCTCCTACCGCGCCAGGCTGGCGGCGGTCGAAGCAGGCCTGGGGTCCCGCCCGTCGACGGCCGGTCGCTGGACGTCGGAGCACAGCCACGAGTGGTTCGTCCTGGACTGGAACGCCAAGCGGCTCGCGGTGCTGGACCACGACGTCGATGCCATCGTGCGGACCCACGCGAAGGATCGGCGGGTCGCTGCCTGGCTGCACGACGCAGCCAGGGCCTTCGCGGAGATCGGCGAGCCCGGGCACGCGATCGACTGGGCCCGGCAGGCTCTCGACACCGGGCCGCAGCACCAGTCCCTCGCGGCTGCCGACTACTGGTGCACGCTGTTGCAGGAGCACCGTCCCGAGCACGTCCTCGACGCCCGCCTGCTGATCTTCCGTCGCTGGCCAACCTCGGCCACCGCCGCATCCCTCCATCGCGCGGCCGGCGTCACGTGGCCGGAACTTCACGACGAGGTACTCACCGCCCTTGCCGACAGCCCCCGGGAAGCCGTCGGCTTCACCCTGCGGACCCTCGAGAACGTCCAGCACGCCTGGGAGCTCGCCCACTCGCTCGATCTGCAGGACGACCGCACCTGGGCTGATCTCACCGCCGCCTACGAGAAGATCGACCCGCTCGCTGTCCTCCCCGTGCTCACCGAGCTGGTCGAGAACGACCTCACCGTGGCAGACGCGAGGAACTACCGGAGCGCCGCACGCCGGCTCGCCCACATGCGCAGGCTCGTCCACGGAACGGCCAGGTCGGACGAGATCGACACCCTCGTCGCAGAGATCCGCGAGGCTCACCGGCGACGTCCGCGCCTCCAGCAGGAGCTCGATCGCGCCGGCCTGCCGTGAAACGGCGGTTCCCACAGCAGACTTGTCGCCGAGAGCAGGATTATCAACGGTGGACAATCCCGCTCTCGGCGAGGGGTGGGGTGGGGTGGCGAGGGAGGGGGTGTCGCCGAGAGGCGACGTAGCCACCAGGACTGAGCAGGAATGAGAAAGACCCCCTCACCTGCATTGCTGCAAGTGAGGGGGTCTTTCCTTGGTAGCGGGGGGAGGATTTGAACCTCCGACCTCCGGGTTATGAGCCCGGCGAGCTACCGAACTGCTCCACCCCGCGTCGGTAAGTACAGCCTACGTCGCCGGCCCACCGGGAAGCAATCCGCGGAGCTGTGACCCCCCTCACCGGAGCCGGCGCCGGTGGTGAGCAGGGCGCCACGGCCCTGCTCACCACCGGTCAGCCGACCTACCCGTCGGCGTCGTCGGTGGCCGCGTCGTCCGCGGCGCCGTCCTCGGTGACCGGGGCCGGCACCTCCTCGGCAGCGATCTCCGCCTCGGCCGCGATGGCCTCGGTCAGTGCCGCGTCGAGCTGCTCCTGGGCCGTGCCGTAGGCCGCCCAGTCACCGGCGGCCATCGCTTCCTGGCCGGCCTGCAGCGCCGCGCTGGCGTCGGCCAGCGCGTCGGTCAGCCGCTGCTGGGCAGCGGCGTCGACCTCGGTCGTGCCCTCGGGTGCGTCCGGGTCGGCGCCGTCGGGAGTCTCGTCCACGACGTCGGCGTCCCCGCCCTCGGCACCGGAGTCGCCGCCGAACACCTGGTCGAGCGCCTCGGTGAGCGTCGGCGCGAAGCCGATCTCGTCCCCGAAGGCCACGAGCACGTACTGCAGCAGCGGGTACTGCGTCCCGGAGGACGCCTGGACGTACACCGGCTGCACGTAGAGCAGGCCACCGCCGACCGGCAGCGTGAGCAGGTTGCCTCGCAGCACCTGCGACCCGCTGCCCTCGAGCAGGTTGAGCTCGGTGGAGATTGTCGGGTTGGAGTTGAAGGTGTTCTGCACCTGGCCGGGGCCGGGCACCGTGACGTCGGAGGGCAGCTCGAGCAGCCGGAGCTGACCGTAGTCCTGCCGCACCTCCCCGGGAGTGTCCCCGGTCTCGGAGTCGACGGCGAGGAACCCGGTGAGGATGTTCCGCTCCGTCTGGCCACCGGGGATGAAGCTCGTCGTCAGCGAGAACTCCGCGGACTCCTGGCCGGGCATCTGCATCGTCAGGTAGTACGGCGGCTGCGGCACGTTCGCCGAGCCGGCGGTCGGCTCGTTCGGGATGTTCCAGAAGTTACCGCCGGAGTAGAACGAGGCCGCGTCGGTGACGTGGTAGCTGCTCAGCAGCTGACGCTGGACCTTGAACAGGTCCTCGGGGTAGCGCAGGTGGCTCATGAGGTCCCCGCTGATCTCGCTCTTGGGCGTCAGGTGGTCGGGGAAGACGTTCTTCCAGGTCTGGAGGATCGGGTCCTCCTCGTCCCACTCGAAGAGCGTGACCTCGCCGTCGTAGGCGTTGACCACGGCCTTGACCGAGTTGCGGATGTAGTTGACCTCCGCCGGGGCGGCACCGACGGCGACGCCGCCGAGCTCGTCGGTCAGTGCATCGGTCGTCGCCTCCTCCAGCGACTCACGGGCCGAGTACGGGTACTCGTTGGTCGTCGTGTAGCCGTCGACGATCCACACCAGGTCCTTCGGTGTGGACTCGTCGCCGTCCATGTCGACGATCGCCGGGTAGGCGCGGGCGTCGAGCGTGAGGTACGGGGCGACCTTGCCGACCCGCACGTGCGGGTCGCGGTCGTAGAGGATCTGGGACTCGGCGTTGACGCGGTCGGAGAACAGGATCTGCTCCGAGCCCATCCGGATCGCGTAGAGGACCTGGTGCCACAGGTTGCCCAGGCTGGGTCCGCCGTCGCCGGCGTAGGTGGTGTTGACCTGGCCCTGCTCGGCGGAGTCGTCCGGATAGTCCAGCTCCCAGTCCGGGCCGTCCTCGGGAGACCCGACGATGGAGTAGCTGGGGCTGTCCTGACCGAAGTAGACCCGCTCCTCGTACTCGCCGATCTCGCCGACGCTGGGGATGCCGTACTCGAAGAACGCGGGCTGTCCGTCGCCGGAGACGGTGTTGCCGTAGGCGGCCACCGCGCCGAACCCGTGGGTGTAGACGGTGTGGTCGTTGATCCAGGTGCGCTGGTCGGGCCCGAGGCCGTCCTGGTTGAGCTCGCGCACCGCGATGACGGTGTCGCGCATCTCGCCGTCGATCTCGTAGCGGTCCACCGACAGCGTGGAGTTGAAGTCGTAGTACTGCCGGTTCTGCTGCAGCTGGCGGAACGTCGGGCTGACGATGTTCGGGTCGAGCAGCCGGATGCTCGCGGTCGACTCGGTGTCGTCGCGCAGCTGACCGGGCTCGGTCTCGGTGGTGGCCGCGTAGGTCTGGGTCTCGAGGTCCTCCAGGCCGTAGGCCGCCAACGTGGCGTCGATGTTGCGCTGGATGAACGGCGACTCTGCCTCGATGGCGTTGGGCGCCACCTGGAACCGCTGCACGATCGCCGGGTAGATGCCGCCGATGACGACGCCGGAGATCACCATGACGCCGACGCCGGCCGCGGGCAGCAGCCAGTTGCCGCGGAACGCCGCGACGATGAACAGCACCGCGATGATGACGGCGATGATCGCCAGGATGGTGCGCGCGGGCAGGTTGGCGTTGACGTCGGCGAAGGATGCCCCGGCGAACCGCTCGTTCTCCCCGACCATCAGCGAGTACCGGTCGAGCCAGTAGTTGCCGGCGATGAGCAGGACGAAGATCGCCGCGACGATGGACAGCTGGACGCGCGCCGCCCGGGTGAGCTTCTGCGTCCGCCCGCTGAGCTGGATGCCGCCGTAGAGGTAGTGGGTGACGACCATCGCGATGGCGCTGATGAACACCACCGTCATGAGGAACGACACCGCGGTGCGCAGGATCGGCAGGGTGAACACGAAGAACCCGATGTCCAGCTGGAACTCCGGGTCGACGGCGCCGAAGGGCTCGCGGTTGATCCACATGAGGACCTGGGTCCACGAGCCGCTGAGCGAGGCACCGGCGAAGAGCGCGAGCACGATCGGCGCGCCGATCATCACCAGCCGGCGCAGCGGCTCGACGCTCTCGCGGTACCGGTCGAGGTTCTGCTGCTCGGGGGTCACCGGTGCGTAGACCGGCCGCGACCGGTAGGCCATCCGCAGCGCGAAGAACACCGCCAGCCCCATGACGAGGCCACCGACGGCGAACAGCGCCGCCCGGGTGCCCCACTCGATCCACAGCACCCGCTCGAACTCCAGGTGCGAGAACCACAGCACCTCGGTCCACAGCTGGGCCATGATCATCAGTGCCACGCCGAGCACCGCGAGCACGACGATCGTTGGTATCAGCGCCCCACGACGGCGGCGCCCTGCTGGTCGGGGCGGTCTCGGCACGGAAGCGGTCGTCACGGGATGGCACCTCTAGGTTGTGGGCTGAACACGTACTCGGCCGGCGGGCGCCGCCCTACTGTTCGGGTAACGACGCGGCCCTCCCCTAGGTTCCCACATGACGCAACCGTGACGGGAACGTGATCTCCGGTTGTCACCGGGGGGCGACGGTGATGGATCATTGCCGCCATGAGTACTTTCGCCGAGACCTTCGAACCCCGCACCGTCGCCCTCACGACAGCGGTGCGCGACATCGAGCGGCACGTCAACGAGATCGGCTGGGACCGGCCGGTGACGGTGTTCGCGCTCGTCAACACCGCCGCCGCCCTCGCGGTGAACCCGTCGCTGAGCACCGAGCTGCCCGACGGCGCCGCAGAGGCCGCCGAGGACGACCCCGAGCACCTGCTGTCGGTCGAGCAGGACGGCCTGCCCGACGCCGACAGCCTCGAGGACCTCCTCGCGCAGCTCGCCTGGCCGGCCGAGGTCGACGGCGCGGCGATCGTCGTCGAGCGCGTCGTCGTGCCGCCGGAGGCCGAGATCGACCTGCCGGACGACGCCGACGAGGCGCTGGCCTACCTCGAGGCCCACCCCGACCGGCAGGACGTCCGCCTCGCCGTGGGCGTCCTTCGCACCGGGGAGTCCTGGTGCACGCTGCGCACCCGGGCGAATGACGCGGACGACGCCGTCGCCGGCTCCCCCGACGCCGTGCCCGGGCTGGTGGCCGCGCTGCGCGCGACCTTCTCCTAGGAGGCGGCGCAGCTCGCCAGCCCGCCGGTGTCACCGGCGGCGATCGCCTCGAGCGCGGTGACCGCGTCGTCCAGCGTGTCGACCGCGACGACACCGAGCCCGTCGGGCACCCGGCCGACCACCTCGGCGCAGTTCTCCACCGGTGCCAGGAACCACGTCGCGCCGGCGTCCCGGGCCCCGACGAGCTTCTGCGCGATGCCACCGATCGGCCCGACGTCGCCGTCGATGGTGATCGTCCCGGTCCCCGCGACGACCTCACCGCCGGTGATCGCCCCCGGCGTGAGGACGTCGACGATGCCGAGGGCGAGCATGAGACCGCCACTGGGCCCACCGATGTTCTCGATGGCGAACTCGACGTCCACCGGAAGCTGCGCCTCCGGCTGGAGGTAGACGCCAAGGACGCTGCCGCCGGCGCCGTCGTCGCCCGTGCTGACCGGCACCGGCTCCTGCTGCCCGTCGCGCCGCACCCCGACGGTGACGGTACTCCCCGGCGGCGTCCGCGCCAGCACGCCGGTGAGGACCTCGAACGTGGTGATCTCGGTACGGCCGGCGCCGTCCGTCTCGATCCACTCGACGCGGTCCTCGGGCTCGAGCAGGCCGACGACGGGACCGTCATCGACCGTACCGATGACCGACAGCTCGGTCGGCACGTCGAACCCGGCCTCGACGAGCGCCGCGACGCTCGCGTTCGTCTGCGAGGACGCCATCTGCATGCTCGACTCCTCGCTGATCTCGTCGGAGGTGCGCCCGGGGTCGTAGGCGACCTCCCGCGGCACCACGGTGACGTCGGAGGACAGCCAGCCGGTGATGACCTGGCCGGTCGTCACCGGGTAGCCCGGGCCGCCACGGGTGGAGACGGTGGTGAGGAGCAGCTGGCCGTCGGTCGGGTACGTCGGTGCGCCGTCGACGGTGATGAGCGGCTCGTCGTCGCTGTCGCCGATGGTCTCGATGTTGCCGATGGTGTCGACGGTCGGCCCTGGGCTGTGGACGGCGTAGGGCGGGCTGATGAGCAGCATCGTCAGCGCGAGCACGAAGGCCACCGCTCCGGCGACCACCCCGGTGACGGTCCGTGCGGTGAGCAGCGGTGGCACGTCGTCGGCGGCCGGGCCGAGCTCCTGCGCGGCGGACCAGGTGGGACGGTCGTCGTCGGAGAGCCCGGAGCTGGGTCCGGAGGACCGGAGGTTCGGCGTGCGCACCCGCCCATCATCCACCGGCCGCCGCCGTGCACCCAACCGCGGCCGCCGTCACGCCGTGGGCGAAACCCTTCCGTGGCCGGGTGACCCGTGGCCCGGGCGGGGTTACCGTGGATTCCTTCCCGTCGACCCATCTGGAGCGCAGACATGAGCCAGGAACCGAGCCTGCCCGGCGACGAGAGCTGGGAGGCGCTGCTGCGCTCGATGCTTGGGTCGGAGGGGGCCGAGGAGGCCGTCGCCGCGATGCGGGCGGCCGGGCTCGACCCCGACGCGATGGCGCAGGCCGCCGGGCTGCCGCAGGACCGCGCCCAGCTGTCGCAGATGCTCACCCAGATGCAGCAGGTCCTCGCCGCCGGCGGCGACGGACCGGTCAACTGGGCGCTGGCCGGCGACATCGCCACGCAGACGATCCGTCAGGCGCCCGACCCCGTCATCACCGCCGCGCAGGCCGGTGAGGTCACCTCGGCGCTGCAGGTCGCCGACCTCTGGCTCGACGCCGCCACCGAGCTCGGCCCCAGCGGCGGTTACAAGCGTGCCTGGTCCCGCAAGGACTGGGTCGACCAGACGATGCCGACCTGGAAGCGGCTGGCCGAGCCGATCGCGACCTCGGTGGCACGCGCCCTCGAGGAGGTCCTCGAGGAGCAGACCCGCGAGCTCGACGAGCCGCACCCGTTCGCCGCGCTCGGTGGCGCTGGCGCTGGCGCTGGCGCTGGCGCTGGCGGGATGATCCGCCAGCTCGGCGGGGCCGTCTTCGGCATGCAGGTCGGCCAGGCGGTCGGCGAGCTCGCCGGCGAGGCGTTCGGCACCTCCGACACCGGCCTGCCGCTCGTCGAGGGTCCAGACACCACCCTGGTGCCGACGAACGTCGCCGCCTTCGCCGAGGGGCTCGATGCCCCCGCCGACGAGGTCCGGCTGTTCCTCGCCACCCGCGAGGTCGCCCACGCCCGGCTGTTCGCCCACGTGCCCTGGCTGCGGTCCCACCTCCTCGGCACCGTCGAGGCCTACGCCCGGGAGATCACCATCGACACCTCCGCGATGGAGGAGGCGGTGCGCTCGCTCGACCCGAGCGACCCCGAGGCGCTGCGCGAGGCCTTCGCCGGCGGGGTGTTCGCGATGGAGCAGAGCGACGCCCAGCGCGCCGCGCTGGTCCGGCTGGAGACCGCGCTGGCACTGGTCGAGGGCTGGGTCGAGGTCGTCGCGGGGCAGGCCGTCGCCCCGCACCTGCCCCACGCGGTGCCGCTGCGCGAGATGATCCGGCGCCGGCGCGCCGCGGGCGGGCCCGCGGAGCAGACCTTCGCCTCGCTGGTCGGCCTCGAGCTGCGGCCCCGTCGGCTGCGGGAGGCCGCCGCACTGTGGACGAGCCTCGGCGAGCAGCGTGGCACCGCCGCCCGGGACGACCTCTGGTCCCACCCCGACCTCATGCCCACCGCCGAGGAGCTCAGCGACCCCACCGGGTTCGTCGCCTCCCGCGACGCCGACGCGGTGGCCGACGAGGAGGTCGACGCCGCCCTCGCCAGCCTGCTGGGCGACGCCGCCGCGGCGGGCGACGACGACAACGGCGACACTCACGACGGCGAGAGCCGCAGCGACAGCGACGAGGCCCCCGAGGCTCCTCCGTCAGGCAGCTGAGCCGCGATCACTGGCCGGCCGGGACCCCGTCGAGGGTGAGCACCCCCTGGCCGGCCGGCGCGTCGTCGACGTCGTCGTCGTCGGTCACCGGCATCCGACCGGCGTAGGCCACGCCGCTGAGGAAGCCGCGAGCGCGCTCGGTGTGCGGGTAGCTCTCGACCAGCGCCCAGAAGTCGGCGCCGTGCCGGGGCACGAGCAGGTGCGCGAGCTCGTGGACGAGGACGTAGTCGACCACCCACCGGGGCATGCCCTTGAGCTGGTCGGAGATCCGGATGGTCCCCGTGGCCGGCGTGCACGAGCCCCACCGGCTGCGCTGGTTGCTCACCCAGGACACCGACTGCGCCACCGCCCGACCGCCGAGGAACTCGGCCGACAGCTGCGCGCAGCGGGCCGCCAGCTCGGTGTCGGACGGCCGGCGGTGCTTGCGCTCGAGCCGCTGCACCATCCGGGCGACCCACTGCTGCTCCTCCTCGGCGGTGAACCGCGCCGGGATGGCGACGACCGCCCGGCCGTCCTCGTAGAACGCGGTGACGGTCTTGCGTCGCCGGGTGCTGCGGCGTACCTCGATCTGGCTCACCACCCCAATCTACGGTCCGCCGCTGCCACCGGCCACGAGCGGCGACCGCTGCTGGGGACCGCGACGGTTGTCCACAGCCCAAGGTGACGCCGCTGCACCCCGGGCCGGGACCTGTCATCGTCGGGAACCACACCGAGGGGGTGGACGATGAGGTTGCGTCCGGGAGTCCATGTGCTGTGGCGGCAGGAGGGCGTCAGCCAGGTCGGCGTCGACCCGGGCAGCGCCGTCGTCCTCGACGGGCTGCGGCCGGCGGAGCAGGCGCTGCTCGACACGCTGGAGAGACCGGCGGACGAGCCGGAGATCCTGCGGCGGGGCCGGGCGATGGGCCTGCCCGCCGCGCGGGTGCGCCGGCTCCTCGAGCGGCTCGTGGCCTGCGGGGCGCTGGCCGCCACCGAGCCCGACCCGGCCCTGTCCCACCGCGGGCTGGGCGCCGAGGTCGATCACTGGAGCCGGGCCACCGGGGCCGACGTGGCACCCACGCTGGCTCACCGCACGACGACGACGGTCGGTGTCCTCGGCCTCGACCGGGTGGGCCTCGCGCTGGCGGGCATCCTCGCGGCCGCCGGCGTGGGCACCATCCTCGTCGAGGACCCGCGCCGGGTGCGGCGCGACGAGCTCGGCACCGGCTACCTGGCCGCGGACGTCGGCCACCGGCGGGCCGACCGTGCCCGGGCGGCGCTGCGCTCGGCCCACCCCCACCTGCGGCTGTCGGCGGCGCCGGGGACCCGGCCGGACCTCGTGGTCCTCGTGGAGCAGGACGTCAGCGACCCGGTCCGGCAGCGCCCGCTCATGCGCGAGGACGTCGACCACCTGCTCGTCGTCAGCCGCGAGGTGGACGTCGTCGTCGGGCCGCTGGTGACCCCGGGCCGGGGCAGCTGCGGGCGGTGCGTCGACCTGCACCGGACGGACGCCGACGACCGGTGGCCGGCGCTGGCCACCCAGCTGCTGGGGGCGGCGCGCCGCGGCGTGGAGACGACGTCGGCGGTGGTGGCGGCGGGGCTCGCCGCCGGGCAGGTGCTCGCGCACCTCGACGGGCGGCCGGTGTCCACCGCGAGCACGTCCCTGCTGGTGGACCCGCGCCGGCCGGTCCCCCGGACGCAGCAGTGGCCGGTGCACCCGCAGTGCGGGTGCACCGGCCTCCTGCCGCGGGACGAGCCGGATCGTGGGCCAGCGGTGCGGCGGCCGGCGACGGCATCAGGCGACGGCGGGGTTCTTCCGGGGCCGGCCTCGGCCGCGCTTGGTCGCCACGACCTCGCCGCCGACGAAGACCTCGCCGCCCCAGACGCCCCACGGCTCCTCACGAGCGATGGCGCCGCGCAGGCAGGCCTCGCGGACCGGGCAGCGTCGGCATAGCGACTTGGCGTGCTCGACGTCGGACTGCTGCTCGGCGAACCACAGGTCGGCGTCGGTGGCCTCCTGGCACGGTGCCGTCGTGGCCAGCACCGTCAGCAGGTCGGCGGTCTCGTCCGGCACCGGCCACGACTGCGACGAGCCCTGGGTCAGTCGATCGAGAAGGTTGGTGAGTTGCACGTGAAGTTCTCCGTGGGAGCGAACCGGGTCTGGACAGACCAGCGATCACGCCATCAGATGGCACGGACCGCGGCCGGGGGCAGCGCGGTCCTGGAGGAGAACGGGTGTGGTTCTACCTGCTCCGGAGCGAGCTGCACGGAAGGCTGGCGACAGGACGACGGCGCATGGCCGCAACGTCACGCCCACCGCCGGTGGGCCTCATATCAAGGAGGCGCACCGCGGTGGTACCGACTGCCTGACGGCTGATCTTGATCATCACTGGGCCACCTCCTCGGTGCTCTGGGTCCTCCCGTGCTGGCTAGGCACCGGACCGGTCTTCACGGACAGGAAAGACCTTACGGCTCTGCCGGTCGGGCAGGCAAGGGAATATCGGGACGAACTTTTCTCGGCGTCTTTCTCAGGCTCCGGGCGGCGGCACGACGACGTCCTCGCCGCGCACGATCGCCAGCACCGCACGTCCGTAGGCCTCGAGCTTGGCGGCGCCGATCCCGCGCAGGATGCCGAGCTGGCGCAGGTCCTTGGGACGCGCCGAGGCGATCGCCGCCAGCGTGGTGTCGTGCAGCACGGTGTAGGGCGGCTTGCCCAGCGCCGTCGCGACCTCACCGCGCCAGCTCCGCAGCCGCTCGAACAGCTCGCTGGCCACCGGGTCGGTCTCGGCGAGCGTGGTGCCACGCTCCTCGGCGGTCGGCCGGGGTCGCGGCGCCGAGCGGCGGGCGGCGCCCTCCTGCGGCCACAGCCCGTCGAGGAAGCGCGACGGCTTGCGGCTCGCCCGGCCGCCGACGTTGCGCGCCTTGGCGTAGGACAGCATGAGGTGCTCGCGGGCACGGGTGATGCCGACGTACAGCAGCCGGCGCTCCTCGGCGATCGCGTCGTCCCCCTCGGCGAGCGAGATCGGCAGCAGCCCCTCGCAGACCCCGACGAGGAAGACGGCGTCCCACTCCAGGCCCTTGGCCGCGTGCAGCGACGCCAGCGTGACCCCCTCGACGGGCGGCGCGTGCTGCGCGGTGGCGCGCTCCTCGAGCTCGGCGACGAGCCCCGCGAGGTCCGCGCCGCGGCTGGTGGCGAGGTCGTCCGCGAGCGCGACGAGCGACTGCAGGGACTCCCACCGCTCGCGCACCGCCCCGCGCGCCGCCGGCGGCTCGGCGCTCCACCCGGCACCGGTGAGGACGTCACGCACCGCGTCTGGCATCGCCACGCCGGCCATCGACCGCACCGCGCCGCGCAGCAGGACGAGCGCCTCACGGACCTCCCGCCGGGAGAAGAACCGCTCGCCGCCGCGCACGAGATAGCCGATGTCGGCCTGCGCCAGCGCCTGCTCGAGCGCCTCGGCCTGGCCGTTGGTGCGGTAGAGGACGGCGATCTCGCTGCGCGGCACGCCGGACTTCTCCAGCGCGGCGACCCGGGCGGCGACGCCCTCGGCCTCGGCGACGTCGTCGTCGTACGCCGCGAAGCTCGGGGCCGGGCCCGAGGGCCGCTGGGCGACGAGCTCGACGGCGGCGCTGGACCGGTGGCGCCCGGCGCGGGCCAGCACCTGGTTGGCGAGCGAGACCACCTGGGGGGTCGAGCGGTAGTCACGCACCAGCCGCACCACCTGGGCGTCGGTGTGGCGGCGAGGGAAGTCGGTGAGGAACGACGGGGTGGCACCGGTGAAGGAGTAGATGGTCTGCGAGACGTCACCGACGACGCACAGCTCGCGCCGGCCGCCCAGCCACAGGTCGAGCAGCCGCTGCTGGAGCGGCGAGACGTCCTGGTACTCGTCGACGACGAAGTGCCGGTACTGCCGCCGGACCTGGTCGGCGATGTCGCCGCGCTCCTCGAGGATGCCGACCATGAGGAGCAGGACGTCCTCGAAGTCGATGACGCCGCGCTCGGTCTTGGCGTCCTCGTAGACCTCGAGCAGCCGGGCAATCGTGGCACGGTCGTGGCCGGCGGCGCCGTCCCGGCCGGCAGCCGCGGCCTCGGTGACGTAGTCCTCCGGGGTCACCAGGCTGACCTTGGACCACTCGATCTCGGCAGCGAGGTCCCGGATCGCCACCCGGTCCACGCCCAGCGCGAGGCGCGAGGCAGCCTCGGCCACCAGCGGTGCCTTGTGCTCCTGGATCCGTGGCACGCCGCCGCCGATGGCGGCCGGCCAGAAGTAGGAGAGCTGGCGCAGCGCCGCGGCGTGGAAGGTCCGCGCCTGCACCCCGCCGACGCCGAGGTCACGCAGCCGCGAGCGCATCTCGCCGGCCGCGCGGGCGGTGAAGGTCACCGCGAGGACGGTCGACGGGGAGTACACCCCGGTACGGACCCCGTGGGCGATGCGGTAGGTGATCGCCCGGGTCTTGCCGGTGCCGGCGCCGGCGAGCACGCACAACGGCCCGGTGAGGGTCTGCGCGACGGTGCGCTGGTCGTCGTCGAGGGCGGCGAGCAGCTGCTCGACCTCGGGCGGGCCGGCGGCGCTGGGGTCGTGGAGGTTCATCGCTCCCAGTCTCGCAGTCGCCACCGACACCACCGGCCGCCGGTGCCCGCACCGGTGGAAATATCCCCCGCGACGGGTTCGTTGGCCACAGGTGCGGGCCGGCGGCCCGCCCCGCCAACGATCCGAGGAGAGGTTCTCGATGACCACGACACTGCCCGAGGCCGGCACCATCACGATGTACACGACGACGTGGTGCGGCTACTGCCGCCGCCTGAAGAAGCAGCTCGACGGCGAGGGCATCGGGTACACCGAGGTCAACATCGAGGAGGACCCGGCGGCCGCCGCCTACGTCGAGGAGGTCAACGGCGGCAACCAGACGGTGCCCACCGTGGTCTTCCCGGACGGCTCGGCGGCGACCAACCCGTCGGTCGGGGACGTCAGGACGCGCCTGGGCTGAGCGCGTCCCCGGCGAGCGGGATCGCGGAGTCGCGCACCACGAGCTGCAGCGGCAGCACCTGGTGGGTGACGCTGCCCGGTCGCCGGGTGGCGGACTCCAGCGCCGCCATCGCCTCGGTGGCCAGCTCGCGCACCGGCTGCACCAGCGTGGTCAGCCGGGGGTTGACCCACTCGCCGGTCCGGATGCCGTCGCAGCCGACGACCGACAGGTCCCGCGGGATGCTCACGCCCTGGAGGTCGGCGCCGCCCAGCAGCCCGACCGCGACGATGTCACTCGCCACGAAGACCGCCGTCGGCGCCGGCGCGGACGTCATCAGGTGCGAGAGCACGCTGGCGCCGAACCGCTCGGTGTACGGGCCGTGGAAGGTGAGGCCGGGGTCGACCTCCAGGCCGGCGGCGCCCATCGCGTCACGGTAGCCGCGGGTGCGCTCGAGCGACGTCGGCAGCCCCGCGGGCCCACCGATGTGCGCGATCCGGCGGTGGCCGAGCGTCGTGAGGTAGCGGGTCGCCTGGTAGGCCCCGGCGTAGTTGTCCACGGTGACGGTACTGACCGCGACGTCGTCGCCGAGCTCGATGTCCTCGTCGAGGATGACGGTCGGCAGGCCGCCGGCGATCGCCTGCCGCAGCTCCCGGTTGGTGCGGTTCATCCCGGCGTAGATCAGTCCGGTGATGTTCGGTGCCGCGGCGACCTGGCGCGTCAGCCGGCTCTCCCGGGCCGCCTGCTTGCCCGACAGCGAGACGAGCAGCGACATCCCCGCCTCCGCCGCCAGCGAGACGCAGGCCTCGGCGAGCGCGGCGTAGAACGGGTTGGCGAGCTCGGGCACGATGAGCGCGAAGAAGTCGTCGGAGGTGTCCGACGACGGCGGCCGGTACCCGGTGCGCCGCACCGCCTCGTCGATCCGGTCCCGGGTGGCGTCCTGCACCTTGAGCTGGCCGCGCAGGTACCGCGAGACGGTCGACGCCGCGACGCCGGCCTCCTTGGCCACCTCGCTCAGTGTCACGCCTCTGCCCCTTCGCGGCCGTCGCTCGATGCGGCCACCGGCCACGTTTGACTCACCCTACCGGCTGGAACTAGCGTCCTCACAACTCATTGCGCAACGGTTGCGCACGGTCGAGACGAGGAGTGACGATGAAGGTCCTGCTAGCGGGCGAGTCATGGATCAGTGCGGTGACCGACCACAAGGGGTTCGACCCCTTCCCCCACACCCAGGTGGAGATCGGCTGCGCCAAGCTCCTCGAGGTGCTCGGTGAGGCCGGCCACGAGGTCCACCACCTGCGGTCGCACGACGTCGCCGAGCTCTTCCCCCAGACGCTGGAGGAGCTGTCGGCCTACGACGTCGTCCTGCTCTCCGACATCGGCGCGAACTCGCTGCTGCTCTCGCCCGATGTCTTCACCCGTGGCCGCCCCGCCCCCAACCGTCTCAAGCTGCTGGCCGAGTGGGTCGAGCAGGGCGGCGGCCTGGCGATGTTCGGCGGGTACCTCAGCTTCCAGGGCTTCCAGGCCAAGGCGAACTACCACCGCACCGCGGTCGAGGCCGTGCTGCCGGTGAGCATCTCCCCCTACGACGACCGGGTCGAGACGCCCGAGGGCATCGGCGGCGCCCGCACCGCGGTGGCGCACCCGATCACCGACGGGCTCGCGCAGGAGTGGCCGATCCTCCTCGGCTACCAGCGGCTCGAGGCCAAGGACGACGCCGTCGTGCTCGCCACCATCGAGGACGCCCCGCTGCTGGCCGTCCGCGAGGTCGGCCGCGGCCGCACGCTGGCCTTCGCCTCGGACGTGTCCCCGCACTGGGCGCCGGACGAGTTCATGGACTGGCCGGGCTACGCCCAGCTCTTCGACCGGTCGGTGCGCTGGCTGGCGGGCGAGCCGTCGATCACCGGCCCGAGCGACGTGTGAGATGACCTCCGCCACGCGCCTTGACGTCGTCGTCGTCGGGAGCATCAACATCGACATCCGCCTCGAGGTGGACGCGATCCCGCGCAGCGGAGAGACGGTCTCGGCCGCCGGGATGCAGACCGCCGCCGGCGGCAAGGGCGCCAACCAGGCCGTCACCGCCGCTCGGCTCGGACGCCGGGTCGCCATGGTCGGCGCCATCGGCAGTGACGACGCCGCCGACGGCGTCCTGCGCCGGCTGCAGGAGGAACGCATCGTCACCACCGCGGTGAGCCGGCGCGAGGCGCCCACCGGCACCGCCATCGTGCTGTGGGAACGGCCCGAGTCGACGATCATCGTCCACGGCGGCGCCAACGACACCGTCACCGACACCCTCGTCGCCGAGCACCGCGAGCTCATCGCCGGCGCGCGCAGCGTGATGTGCCAGCTGGAGACGCCGACGAGCGCGCTGCCCGCGGTGCTCGCCGCGGCCACCGGCCTCACCCTGCTCAACCCGGCGCCCGCCATCGGGCCGCTCGACCGCGAGCTGCTCGCCGGTTTCGACGTCGTGGTGCCCAACCGCTTCGAGCTCGGCAACCTCGCCGGGCTCGACGCCGAGCCGACCTCGCCGGCGGAGGTCGCTGCCGCCGTCCGTGCCATCGACGTCCCGGTCGACTGGGTCGTCACGCTCGGCAGCGACGGTGCGATGGTCTTCCCCCGGGGCTCCGCGGAGTGGGTCCACGTCCCGGCGCTCCAGGTCTCGGCCGTCGACACCACCGGCGCCGGCGACTCCTTCTGCGCCGGCCTCCTCGACGGGCTGCTCGACGGCCAGGACCTCGTCGCCGCCACCCGGTGGGCCACCGCGGTCGCCGCCGCGACCACCACCCGCCACGGCGCGATGGACTCGCTGCCGCGGCGCGAGGCCGTCCACGCACTTGTCTCCTCCACCACCAACCACGAAGAGATTGCCAGGCAATGACGCACACCGACACTCCAGAAACGGCGCCCGTGCTGACGGACGCCCGTAAGACCACCGCCACCGCACTGCTCGTGCTGGCGACCGTCCTCGCCGGAACCCTCGGCCCGATGCAGGCCGCCGTCAACGGCGAGCTCGGCAGCTGGCTCGCCGACGGTCACGCGGCCGCCCTCATCTCCTTCGGGACCGGCCTGATCCTCATGATCATCGTCATCCTCGCGCGCTCCCGGACCCGCCGGCAGGCGCTGGCGATCCCGCGCATCATCAAGGAGCGCCGGATCCCCTGGCCGAACTTCCTCGCCGGTCTCTGTGGCGCGGTCATCGTGCTCTCCGAGGGCGTCTCGGTCGGCACCCTCGGCGTGGCGACGTTCCAGATCTCGCTCATCTCCGGCCTGGTCATCTCCGGCGTCGTGTGCGACCGGTTCGGGGTGGGCGTGCCGTTCAAGGTCCCGCTGTCCCTCCCGCGGGTCGCCGGCGCCGTGCTGGCGATCGCCTCCACCGTCATCGTCATGTCGCCGAACTTCCGCGCGCCGGACGTCATCGCGCTCGCGCTGCTGCCGTTCGCCGGCGGGCTGCTCGCGGGCTGGCAGCCCGCCGGTAACTCCAACGTCGCCAAGGCAACCGGGTCGATGTACGTCGCGATCGGCTGGAACTTCCTCGTCGGCTTCACCGCGTTGCTCATCGCCTACCTGGTGCGCGCCGCGCTCGGCGGGGTGGACTTCTCGCTGCCGGACACCTGGTGGATGTACCTCGGCGGCCCGCTGGGGCTGGCCTCCATCGCCCTGATGGCGCTGCTCGTCCGCGGCCTCGGGCTGCTGCTGCTCGGGCTGGCGTCCACCGCCGGCCAGCTCATCGGCGCCGTCGCGATCGACGGCCTGGTGCCGGCGCTGGGCAACACGGTGCACGCCGTGACGATCGTGGGCACGCTCGTCGCCCTCGTCGCGGCCGGTATCGCGATGGTCCCGCCGCGGTCCGCGGCGGCGAGCGACGCATGAGCGCCGGGTACGTCCAGACGGTCACCGGGCCGGTCGCGCGGGAGGACCTCGGCATGGTGCTGCCCCACGAGCACCTGTTCAACGACCTCTCCGGGGTCGTCGACAGCCCGTACTACGAGTTCTCCTCGGTGCTCGTCGACCAGCCGGTGAGCGCCGGGCTCATGTGGGCGCTGCGGCAGGACCCCTACTGCAACGCCGACAACATGGCGGACAAGCCGGTGGACGCCGTCGTGGCGGAGGTGGAGCGCTTCGCCTCGGTCGGCGGGCGGACCATCGTCGACACCACCGGCACCCCGGCGATCGGCCGCAACCCGCAGCGGCTGGCAGAGGTCGCCCGCCGCACCGGGCTCAACATCGTGATGTCGACCGGTCCCTACCTGGAGCGCTTCGAGCAGGAGTCGATCACCGCCCGCAGCGTGGACGACCAGGCACAGGCGATCATCGACGAGCTCGACCGGGGGGTGGCAGGGACCGGCATCCGGCCCGGCCTCATCGGCGAGATCGGGATCTCGCCGGCGTTCACCGACGCCGAGCGCGGTTCGCTGCGCGCCGCGGCGCTCGCGCAGACCGCCCGCCCCCACGTCGCACTCAACGTGCACCTGCCCGGCTGGGAGCGGTACGGGCAAGAGATCCTCGACATCGTCGTGGACGAGATGGGGGTGGCCCCGACCAAGGTGTCGCTCGCGCACGCGGACCCCACCGGTCACGAGCCGGACTACCAGCGCGCGCTGCTCGACCGCGGGGTGTGGCTGGAGTTCGACATGATCGGGCTCGACGTCACCTTCCCCAAGGAAGGGGTGTCGCCGACGCCCACCCAGACCGCCGACGCGCTCACCGCACTCGTCTCCGGCGGGTACGAGTCACAGCTGCTGCTCAGCCACGACATGTTCCTCAAGCAGATGTGGACGCAGCACGGCGGCAACGGGCTGACCTTCGTCCCGACGATCTTCCTCGCCATGCTCGAGCACCGCGGCGTGCCGACGGCGGTCACCAGCAGGCTCGTGCGGGACAACCCCGCGCGGATGCTCACCTGAGACGAGCCACGGCGGTCCGCTGCCGGCGTCATGCCGGCAGCGGACCGCCGAACCACTCCTCGATGAGGGCGCGGGCGATGGACGACCGCATCGGCAGGTGCACCTGCCCGGCACGCACGTCCGCGAGCAGCTCCTCGCGGCTGAAGAACCGGGCCTCGGTGATCTCGTCGCCGTCGACGACGACGTCGGTGCCTGCCCCGGCGCGCACCCGTGCCCGGTAGGCCATCATCAGCGAGCAGGGGAACGGCCAGGGCTGGCTGCCCCGGTAGCTGAGCTCGTCGACGTCGATGCTCGTCTCCTCCGCGACCTCGCGGCGCACCGCGGACTCGAGCGACTCCCCCGGCTCGACGTAGCCGGCGAGCGTGGAGAACCGGTTCGCCGGCCAGTGGGCGGCATGACCGAGGAGCAGGCGGTCGTCGGCGTCGGTGACCGCCATGATCACCGCCGCGTCCGTGCGCGGGTGGTGCAGCGAGCGGTCGGCGACGCAGCGACGCACCCAGCCGCCGTCGATGACCTCGGTCGGCTCACCGCACCGCGGGCAGCGCGGGTGCCGCTCGTGCCAGGCGGCGAGCGCGACCGCGGTGGCGCCCAGACCCGCGTCACGGTCGCTCAGCCGGTCCCCGAGGTCGCGCAGGTGTGCGAAGTCGGTGACGCCGGCGAGCTCGACGGCGCCGGTGTCGATCGGCACGCCGTCGAGGTCGCGCTCGGTGCCGAGCTGCTCGGGCAGGACGAGCGCGACGTACCGGGCGTCCTCGTCCCGGCCGAGGTACAGCAGCCGCTCCCGGTGCCACGCGCCGTCGGGCAGCCGGGCCCGGTCGAGGAGGAGGAGCGCGCCGTCGGCCACGCCGAGGAGGCCGTGGTGGACGAGCACCACCCGGGTGCGCGGGTCGGCGGACAGCTCGTCGAAGAGCGCCGGACGCGGCCGGGCGACGGCATCGGCGTCGATGGTCGTGCGGGCGAGCGGCAGGTGGGCAAGGATCACGTCACCACCGTATCCGGGCGCGAAGTTGGGGCGCGCCGTGGCACTGGCGCGCAACGGTCCCCCGCACGTCCTACGGTGTGGTCGTGCCTCGCCGAACCCCGCTGACCCTCGCGGCCCTCGCCACCGCTGCGGTGCCCGGGCTCGACGTCGTCGGTACCCGGTCGCCGCAGAGCACCACCGCCGACTTCCAGGTCACCGGCGTGCTCGACTCCGGCGGGCGCCACTGGGTGGTGCGCAGCCCGCTGCACGCCGCCGCCGGCGCAGCGCTCGAGGCCGAGGTGGCCCTGCTGGCGAACCTTGCACCGCAGGTGGCCAGCGGGGTGCTGCCGTTCGCGGTGCCGGAGCCCGCCGGCTTCGCCCAGCTGCCCGAGGGTGGCCGGGCGATGGTCTACCGCCAGCTGCCCGGACGCCCGCTCGACCTCGGCCGGCTGGCCCCGGGGCCCGGGCTCGCCGCCGACCTCGGCCGGTGCCTCGCTGCCCTGCACGAGCTGTCGCCGCGGATCGTCGAGGAGACCGGGCTGCCCTCCTACGACGCCGACGCCTACCGCAAGCGGTGCCTGGCCGAGGTGGACGCCGCGGCGCGCACCGGGCACGTGCCGCCGGTCGTCCTCGCCCGCTGGGAGCGCGCGCTCGAGGACGTCGCCCTCTGGCGGTTCCGCACTACCCCGGTGCACGGTGACCTCGCCGAGGACCACGTGCTCGTGCTCGACGGCGAGGTCAGCGCCCTCATCAGCTTCTCCGAGGCGCACGTCGGCGACCCAGCCGTCGACCTCGCCTGGCTGCTCACCTCCGCCCCGGAGGACTGCCTCGACGCGATCTTCGAGGCCTACGCCCTCGGCCGCCCGGAGAACGCTGACTCCCATCTGGCCGACCGCGCCCTGCTGGTGAGCGAGCTCGCGCTGGCGCGATGGCTCATGCACGGCGTCAACGCCGGCGACGACCACGTCGTCGCCGACGCCGTCGAGATGCTCGAGGACCTCGCCGCCCAGGTCGAGGGCAGCGAACCGATCGGCCACCGCGAACCGATCGTCGTCCCCGGCCGCCCCGAGGACTGGGACGCCGCCGAGCAGGACCCGCCCGACGACGAGCTGCCCGACGAGGAGCTGTCGGCCGACGAGCTGCCGGCCGAGGAGCTCGCGGCGGACGACCACGACGACGCCGCTCCCCCGGACGCCCAGGAGACCCAGCCGATCCCTCGGGTCGGCTCACCGGCGTCGGCCGTCACGCCCTGACTCCTCGCTGACCGCCGAGCGCTTCCGGATGCGGGAGCGTTGCTGGTGGTGTTTGCTGACGTCATCCGGTCGCCGCAGACCGGCTGACGCGCGAAGGAGTGGATGTGCGACGACGTCGAGCAGCCGCCGCCGGACTGGCGCTGACCGTGGCCACCGGACTCGCGGCGTGCAGCTCAGAGGGTGGGCCTCCGGTCCTCACCTGGTACATCAACCCCGACGACGGTGGCCAGGAGGCCATCGCCGCCACCTGCACCGATGTAGCCGACGGCGAGTACCGGATCGAGACCTCGCTGCTGCCGCGGGACGCGTCCTCGCAGCGCGAGCAGCTCGCCCGACGGCTGGCCGCCAGCGACAGCTCGATCGACATCATGAGCCTCGACCCGCCGTTCATCCCGGAGATGGCGGCGGCGAAGTTCCTCGCACCGGTCCCCGACGAGCTCCAGGACACCGAGGACGTCGTCCAGGGCGCCGTCGAGTCCGCGTCGTGGGCCGACGAGCTCGTCACGGTGCCGTTCTGGGCCAACACCCAGCTGCTCTGGTACCGGGTGTCGGTCGCCGAGGAGGCCGGCCTCGACATGGACGAGCCGGTGACCTGGGACCAGATCATCGAGGCGGCCGCCGACCAGGACAAGCTGCTCGGCGTCCAGGGCGCCAAGGCCGAGTCGCTCACCGTGTGGATCAACGCGCTCGTCACCTCCGCCGGCGGGGACATCGTCGCCGACCCCGAGGCACCCGCCGACGAGGTCGAGCTCGACCTCGACTCCGACGCCGGTCGGGCAGCCGCCGAGATCATGTCGCGCATCGGCCAGGAGGGCTTGGCAGGCTCCGGCTTCCCCACCGCCGACGAGAACGCCTCGATGAACCTCTTCAAGGGCGATGACGGCTCCTTCATGGTCAACTGGCCCTTCGTCTACCCGGCGATCTCCGCGTCCGACCCAGAGCTCATCGACGACATCGGCTGGGCCATCTACCCGCAGGTGGTCGAGGGCACCGACGCCGCTCCCCCGGTCGGTGGCATCAACCTCGGGGTCGGCGCGTTCTCCGAGCACGTCGACCTCGCCTACGACGCCGTCGCGTGCATCGTCGCGCCCGAGCACCAGGCCGAGTACTTCGTCACCAACGGCAACCCGCCGTCGTCCATCACCGCCTACGACGACGCTGCGGTGACCGACGAGTTCCCGATGGCCGAGACCATCCGCGAGTCCCTCGACCAGGGTGCGCCCCGGCCACAGACGCCCTACTACAACGAGGTCTCCGTCGGGCTCCAGGAGACCTGGCACCCACCGGCCTCGATCGACCCGGACAGCACGCCGCGCGAGTCCGCGGAGTTCATCACGGCCGTGCTGCGAGACGAGAGGCTGCTATGACGTCCACCGTTCCCGCGGCCGGGCAGGCCGCCCACCCCGCCGGCACCGCGCCGCCGAAGAAGAAGCGCGGCTCGGACCGGTCTCGTTCCGAGGCGCGGCTGGGCTGGTACCTCGCCGGTCCGGCGTTCGTCATCATGCTCGCGGTCACCCTCTACCCGATCCTCCAGGCCGTGTGGGACTCGCTGTTCAGCCTGCGGCTCACCGCACCGGACGAGACCGAGCTCATCTGGTTCCGCAACTACCGGGTCGTCCTCAGCGACCCGGCGTTCTGGGAGTCGCTGGGGGTGACGGTCTTCATCACGGTGGTCACGGTGGCCATCGAGCTGGTCATCGGCTTCCTGCTGGCGATGGTCATGCACCGCGCCATCAAGCAGCTGCGGGGCATCACCCGCACCGCGATCCTCGTGCCCTACGGCATCATCACCGTCGTCTCGGCCTTCGCCTGGTTCTATGCCTTCGACATCAACTCCGGCGGCTACGTGAACAACTGGTTCGACTGGGTCCCCGGGATCAACGAGAACCTCAACTGGTTCGCCTCCCAGGGTACGTCCCTGTTCGTCATCATCGCCTCGGAGATCTGGAAGACGACCCCGTTCATCTCACTCCTGCTGCTCTCCGGGCTGGCGCAGGTGCCCGGTGAGCTCGAGGAGGCCGCCAAGGTCGACGGCGCCACCGGCTGGCAGGTGCTGCGCAAAGTCATCCTGCCCAACATGAAGGCCGCGATCATGGTGGCGGTGCTGTTCCGTGCGCTGGAGGCGTTCCGGATCTTCGACAACGTCTACATCATGACGAACGGCGCCAACAACACCGAGGTGCTGTCGCTGCTGGCCTACAACACCTCGATCAGCCGGCTGGAGATCGGGCTCGGCTCGGCGATCTCCGTGCTGCTGTTCCTGTGCGTGCTCATCATCGCGGGGATCGCCATCAAGGGCTTCAAGGTGGACCTCGCGGGGACGAAGGGGGAGAGCTGATGGGCGCGCTGTCGGCCCGGCAGAAGGTCGGTTGGGCGGTGATCACCGTCATCGTGCTCGTGTGGTCGCTGTTCCCGGTCGCCTCGATCCTCATGACCTCGTTCAAGACGCAGTCCGGCCTGTTCTCCGGCACCTTCCTGCCGCAGGAGTGGACGCTGGACAACTACGAGCAGATCCTCGCCCCGGGTGGCGGCGCGCAGGACCTGTTCCTGCCCTCGCTGCGCAACTCGATCGGGATCTCGCTCATCTCGACGTTCATCGCCGTCGTGCTCGCCACGTTCTGCGCCTACGCGATCGCGCGGCTCGACTTCCGCGGCAAGAAGCTCATCCTCACCACCGCGCTGGCGGTCTCGGTGTTCCCGGTGGTCTCGATCGTCACGCCGCTGTTCAACCTGTGGCGCTCCATCGGCCTGTACGACACCTGGCCCGGGCTGATCATCCCCTACCTGTCCCTCACCCTGCCGATCTCCATCTGGACGCTGTCGGCGTTCTTCCGGCAGATCCCGTGGGAGCTGGAGCAGGCCGCCCAGGTCGACGGCGCCACCCCGTTCCAGGCGTTCCGCAAGGCGGTGGTGCCCCTCGCGGCGCCCGGCGTGTTCACCACCGCGATCATCGCGTTCTTCATCGCCTGGAACGACTTCGTCTACGGCATCTCGCTCACCTCGACGAGCGCCGCCCGGCCGGTGCCCGCGGCGCTGTCGTTCTTCACCGGCGCGTCCCAGTTCGAGGAGCCCACCGGCTCCATCGCGGCGGCGGCGATCGTCGTCACCGTGCCGGTCGTCATCGTCGTGCTCATCTTCCAGCGCCGCATCGTCTCCGGTCTCACCCAGGGCGCAGTCAAGGGCTGAGGCCCGTTACGGATCGAAGGAGTCCTCATGGCATCGATCAGCCTGAAGAACGTCGTCAAGACCTACCCGGACGGCTTCACGGCGGTCAAGGGCGTCAGTCTGGACATCGCCGACGGCGAGTTCGTCATCCTCGTCGGCCCGTCGGGCTGCGGGAAGTCCACCCTGCTGCGGATGATCGTCGGCCTGGAGGACATCACCGACGGCGAGCTGCTCATCGGCGACGAGGTGGTGAACGACAAGGCACCCCGCGACCGCGACCTCGCGATGGTGTTCCAGAACTACGCGCTCTACCCGCACCTGACCGTCTACGAGAACATCGCCTTCCCGCTCCGGTTGACCAGGGGGCAGTTCACCGACGACGAGGTCGACGAGCGGGTCCGCCGCGCCTCGACGCTCCTCGAGCTGGACGAGCACCTCCAGCGCAAGCCGGCCAACCTCTCCGGCGGCCAGCGCCAACGGGTGGCGATGGGCCGGGCGATCGTGCGCCAGGCGCAGGCCTTCCTGTTCGACGAGCCGCTGTCCAACCTCGATGCCAAGCTCCGTGGCCAGATGCGCACCGAGATCGCGCGGCTGCAGCGAGACCTGGCCACCACCACCGTCTACGTCACGCACGACCAGACCGAGGCGATGACCCTCGGCGACCGGGTCGCCGTGCTGCGCCGCGGCGAGCTGCAGCAGGTCGCCAGTCCGCGCGGGCTGTACGACCAGCCGCGGGGCCTGTTCGTGGCGGGCTTCATCGGCTCGCCGCCGATGAACTTCCTGCCGGGGATCGTCGAGGGCGACGTGCTCAGGCTGCCGATCGTCGACATCCCGCTCGACGACCGGCTGCGGGCCGCCGTCGGCGACCGCGAGATCGTCATCGTCGGCATGCGGCCGGACGCCGTCGAGGACACCGACACCATCGACGAGGACAAGGTCGACGGCGGGGTGACCTTCGACGTCGACATCGACGTCACCGAGTGGCTCGGTGAGGTGCTCTACGCCTACATCCCCTACGAGACCCACGAGGCGGTGCGCGACAAGCTCGAGGAGCTCGACCGTGACCTCGACGGCGAGGGGATGCGTACCCAGCTCATCGTCGCGCTCGACGCGATGAGCAGGGTCCGGCCCGGCGACACCGCCGAGCTGTGGCTCGACCCGGCCTCGCTGCACGTGTTCGACCCGGAGACCGGTGACAACCTCACCCGGGACGAGGAGCGTGCCGAGCAGCTCGAGGAGGACGCCCGCACCCAGCGCACCCGCGCGCTGGAGCGGGCGAAGGAGCGGGCCGAGCGGACGCCGGCCGGCGCCGCGGGGTGAGCCCGCCGCCGTCGTGGCGGGCAGTGCGCCAGGTCACAACCGGCCGGATCGTCTCAACATACGGACGCAATTCCTGGGCCCGCCACGGGCCGCGGGACAACGGTGACCTTCCCGCACGGTGGCAACCGAAGCAGGTGGTCGCCGGGGACGCCGTCAGCCGCCCCGCGGGGCCAGAGCAGAGCCGCCCGGGGTACCGGACCCGGCCGGATCTCGTTACGGTCGTATGTCGTATGCCCCAGACTCCCCCCGCAGTGCCCCGAGCCCAGAACATCACCACCCGTCACCCGTCGCTCGAGGACGGTGCCCAGATGTGGCGCCTGGCTCGCGACTCCGGTGCGCTGGACCTCAACACCTCCTACGCCTACCTGCTGTTCGCGCGCGACTTCGCCGACACCTGCCAGGTCGCCGTCGTCGACGGTGAGGTCAGCGCCTTCGCCCTCGGCTACCGGCGACCCACGCAGCCCGACACGCTCTTCGTCTGGCAGATCGCCGTCGACCCCGCCCAGCGCGGCCACGGGCTCGCCGCCCGGCTGCTCGACGCGCTGAGCGACTCCCTCGGCGTCAGCTACGTCGAGGCCACCATCACCGCGGACAACACCGCCTCGCAGCGGCTCTTCGCCGGGTTCGCCCGGCGCCGCGGCACCGACCTGGCCCGGGCCGAGCTGTTCGCCGCGGACCACTTTCCTGACGGGCACGACGCCGAAGGGTTGGTGAGGATCGGCCCGCTGCGGCCAACCGACCACTGACTCGACGTACGTCTCGGCGCTCGCGCCACCGCCCCACCCGAAAGGCACACTTTTCCGATGACGATCACCTCGCCCCCCACGACAGAGCTCGAGTCGCAGGTCCGCAGCTACTCGCGGTCCTGGCCCGTCACCTTCGACCGCGCCGTCGGCGCCACCATGGTCGACAGCGACGGCAACGAGTACATCGACTTCTTCGCCGGCGCCGGCTCGCTCAACTACGGGCACAACAACCCGGCGCTGAAGAAGGTGCTCATCGACTACCTGTCCGACGACCGCATCGTGCACTCGCTGGACATGTTCACCGTCGCTCGCGACGAGTTCCTCACGACCTTCGCCGAGACCATCCTGCGGCCGCGCGGGCTCGACCACAAGGTCGTCTTCCCCGGCCCCGGCGGCGCCAACGCCGTCGAGGCGGCCCTCAAGCTGGCCCGCAAGGTCACCGGCCGCGAGTCGGTCATCAACTTCACCAACGCCTTCCACGGCATGACGCTCGGCGCCCTCTCGGTCACCGGGAACTCGATGAAGCGCGGCGGGGCCGGTATCCCGCTCGTGCACGCCACCCCGATGCCGTACGACGACTACTTCGACGGCGACGTCCCGGACTTCCTCTTCCTCGAGCGCCTGCTGTCGGACTCCGGCGGCGGCCTCAACGAGCCGGCCGCGGTCATCGTCGAGTCCGTCCAGGGCGAGGGTGGCATCAACGCCGCCCGCGCCGAGTGGCTGCGCAAGCTCTCCGACCTGTGCCAGCGTCACGGGATCCTGCTCATCCTCGATGACATCCAGATGGGCTGCGGCCGCACCGGCAAGTTCTTCAGCTTCGAGGAAGCCGGGATCGTGCCGGACATCATCACGCTGTCGAAGTCGATCAGCGGCTACGGCCTGCCGATGGCGCTGACCCTCGTGCGCCCCGAGCTCGACATCTGGGAGCCGGGTGAGCACAACGGCACATTCCGCGGCATCAACCCGGCCTTCGTCACCGCCACCGAGGCGATCCGCCGCTACTGGTCGGACGACTCCCTCGAGCGCGCCACCATCGCCCGTGGCCTGACCATCGAGTCCCGGTTCAACACCCTCGTCGCCCGCTACGAGGCGCACGGCCTGGTAGCCAAGGGCCGCGGCATGGCCCGCGGGCTCCAGTTCGCCTCCGGCGAGCTCGCCGGCCGGGTGACCCACAACGCGTTCGAGAACGGCCTGCTGGTCGAGACCTCCGGGCCCAGCGACGAGGTGGTCAAGCTGCTGCCGCCGCTGACGATCACCGACGCCGAGTTCGAGAAGGGCATGCGGATCCTCGAGCGAGCGGTCGTCACCGTGCTCGAGAACGCCTGACCCACCGACCGACCCACCCGAGGAGACTTCCCCATGATCGTGCGCAGCTTCGACGACATCACCGACACCGACCAGGACATCAAGACCCCGAACTGGCGCTCCAAGCGCCTCATCCTCGCCCGCGACAAGGTCGGCTTCTCGCTCCACGAGACCACCCTGTACGCCGGCACGGTGAACGAGTTCTGGTACGCCAACCACATCGAGGCCGTCGTCATCATCGAGGGCGAGGGCACCATCACCGACCTCGGCACCGGTGAGGTCCACGAGCTGCGGCCCGGCTCGATGTACCTGCTCAACGACCACGACAAGCACGTCGTGCGCCCGCGCACCGAGGTGCGCACCATCTGCGTGTTCAACCCGCCGGTGACCGGCCGCGAGGTGCACGACGAGAACGGCGTCTACCCGCTCGTCGTCGAGGACGACTGACCGGGCGCCCCGCCAGACCGGGGCATCCCGCCCCGCCTCAGGCCGCGGACTATCGTGAAGGGTTCGTCAGCATTGCGCTGACGAACCCTTCACGGTCTCTACAGAGTGTCCCGGCGGGTCGTCAGAGGTCGGCGAGCCAGCGCAGCAGCAGCCGCGCGCCGTAGCCCGTGGGGCCCTCGGGAATCTCGTCCGTCGCCTTGGTCGCCCGGCCGGCGCCGGCGATGTCCAGGTGCGCCCAGCGGGTGCCTGCCGCGAAGTGCTGGAGGAACAGCGCCGCGGTGATCGACCCGCCGGCGATGGTGGGGTCGAGCGCCTGGTGGCTGATGTCGGCCACCGTGGAGTCCAGCGCGGGGCGGTAGGACGCTGCCAGCGGCATCCGCCACGCCCGCTCGCCGCTGCGCTCCCCCGCCGCCACGAGCGCCGCCGCGAGGGCGTCGTCATCGCTGTAGAGCGCGGCGTGGGTACGCCCCAGGCCGAGGGTCGCGGCGCCGGTGAGGGTCGCGAGGTCGACGATGACGTCCGGGGCGAGCTCGGCCCGCGCCCACGCGATGGCGTCGGCGAGCACCATGCGCCCCTCGGCGTCAGTGTTGGAGACCTCGATGGTGGTGCCGTCGTAACCGCGCACGACGTCACCGGGACGGTAGGAGGCGGCGCCGACAGCGTTCTCGGCGAGCGCGAGCACCCCGACCACGGTGTGCGGCGAGCGCTGCTCGGCGGCCGCCAGCGTGGCAGCGAGCACCGCGGCCGCCCCGGCCATGTCCGTCTTCATGCCGACCATCGCGTCGCGCGGCTTGAGTGAGATGCCGCCGGTGTCGAAGGTGATGCCCTTG
This sequence comes from Georgenia sunbinii, assembly GCF_036421875.1. Taxonomy (NCBI): domain Bacteria; kingdom Bacillati; phylum Actinomycetota; class Actinomycetes; order Allobogoriellales; family Allobogoriellaceae; genus Georgenia; species Georgenia sunbinii. The sequence goes on from NZ_JAZGOL010000003.1 coordinate 73,286, forward strand.
CCGACGAGCACGACCGTGCGTCCCGACCGGTCGGCGGCCGGCGGGGTCCACCGGACGGTGACGAGGCGCGGCGGGCTGGCGGAGCCGGCGCCGACGGCCAGCAGCGCGCCCATGCCGTGGCGCCGCAGCCACTCCTCGTCGTGGCTCTCGACGCTGACGCCGGGCATGCCGGCAGCCAGCGCGTGGGCCTGGTCGACCAGCCACTGGGGGTCCTTGATGTTCGACGGCGTCGCGGCGAGGAACCGCGCGCGGCAGGTCGCGGTAGCGCCGGCGCGGGCGCGAGCGAGGACGTCGGCGTCGGCCGGTGAGCCGTTGCCGAGCAGCACCAGCTGCTCGGCGGGCGGCTGCCCCGGACGGTCGCCCTGGGCGCGGCGCGGCCCACGGTAGGCGGTGAGCCAGAAGCCTTCGGCGAGCGCGGCGAGGCCGGCATCGTCGGTGGCGCTGCCGACGGTGGTCACCACGGTGCCCAGGCCCGCGGTGGCCCGGCAGATGGCCGAGCCGACGGTGCGCATCGCCCGTGGCCCGCCGTCACCGATCCCGACGACGACGAGCCTGGCGGGCAGATCCGCCCAGCCGAAGTCGCGGCCGGCGACGGGGCGGGGAAGGTCGAGGACCGCGGTCTGGCCGGCCTTGCCGGTCAGCCGCGAGCGCGACGCCAGGTCGACGATGTCGATGCCGTACCGCGCGGCGGCATCAGCGGCGCCGGGCCGCGGCTCGACCCCCGCGTCCTCGGCCTCACCGGGCGCCACGGGGACGACGACGGCAGCCACTCGGGAGCCGTCGGACCACCACCCGTCGGTACCGAAGGTGGCGTCCTGCCCCGTGACGGCGGGTAGGTCGGTGAGGCCGAGGTCGCGCAGGGTCGTCATGCGGCGGGGCTCAGGAGACGACGGCGTTGAGTGCGTCGCCGAGCTCGCCGGCCTCTCCCGGTGTCAGCTCGACCACCAGGCGCCCGCCGCCCTCGAGCGGCACGCGCATGACGATGCCGCGTCCCTCCTTGGTGACCTCCATCGGGCCGTCCCCAGTCCTCGGCTTCATCGCGGCCATCTGCCATCCCTACCCTTCGTGTGATCGCCGCTGTCCCAAGGCCTGCGACGGCGGCTTAACCACCCCCATCTTAGGGCACCTGGCCTGCAGGGTCGTGGCTACGGGTCAGGAGGTCGCGGTCTCCTCGGCCACGGCGGTCTGCGCCCGCTCCTCCGCGTGCATCGTCGCCAGCCCGTCCTGCAGCCGCGCGACGGCCTCGGCGGCGGTGTCGACCACCGGCATGAGGTCGAGGTCGGCGGGGGCGATCATGCCGGCTTCCGCCATGGTGCTGCGCAGCCAGTCGACGAGACCGCCCCAGTACTCGGTGCCGACGAGGACGATCGGGAAGGAGCGCACCTTCTGGGTCTGCACGAGGGTGAGCGCCTCGAAGAGCTCGTCCATCGTGCCGAAGCCGCCGGGCAGCACGATGAAGCCCAGCGCGTACTTGACGAACATCGTCTTGCGGGCGAAGAAGTAGCGGAAGTTGACCCCGAGGTCGACCCACTCGTTCATGCCCTGCTCGAAGGGCAGCTCGATGCCCAGCCCCACCGACACCCCGCCGGCCTCGGAGGCGCCCTTGTTCGCGGCCTCCATGACCCCCGGGCCGCCGCCGGTGATGACGGCGTAGTCCGCGTCGACGAGCCGGCGGGCGATCTCCTCACCGAGCGCGTACTCGGGGCTGTCGCGCTTGCTGCGGGCCGAGCCGAAGACGCTGACGGCGGGGCCGAGCTCGGCCAGCGCACCGAAGCCCTCGACGAACTCGCTCTGGATGCGCATCACGCGCCAGGGGTCCTCGTGCAGCCAGTGGGCCGACTGGCCGTGGGCGAGCAGCCGCTCGTCGGTCGTCTGCGCCGGGATCTGGTCCCCGCGCAGGATCACCGGGCCCTTGCGGTAGACGTCGTCGTCCCGGCTGTCGGGGACAGTGGCGCGCCGGCCGTTGCTCCGGTTGTCATAGCTGCGGCTCATGCCTCTCCTCGTGATCGTGGTCGTGGTGGTCGCGGCCGGCTCAGTGCAGCGTGCGGGCCGCCTCGGCGATCGAGCCACTGAGGGAAGGGTAGATGGTGTAGACGTTGGCGAGCTGGTCGGCGGTGATCCGCTGCGTCACGGCGACCGCGAGCGGGAAGATCAGCTCACTGGCGCGGGGCGCGACGACCACCCCGCCGAGCACCGCCCCGGAGTGCCGGTCGGCGATGACCTTGACGAACCCGTCGTGGATGCCGAGCATCTTCGCCCGCGGGTTGCGGGCGAGCGGGATCCGGGTGACGGCGGCGTCCACGGTGCCCTCGGCGATGTCCTTCTCCGACATCCCGATGGTCGCGATCTCCGGGGAGGTGAAGATGTTCGCGGCGACCGCCGCGGTGTCCAGCGGCGAGACCGCGTCGCCCAGCGCGTGCCACATCGCCACCCGGCCCTGCATCGCGGCGACCGAGGCCAGCGGCAGCACACCGGTGGCGTCGCCGGCGGCGTAGACCCGCACCGCCGTCGTCCGCGAGACCCGGTCGACCTGGATGTGACCGCTGCCGGTGACCGCGACACCGGCCTCCGCCAGCCCGAGGTCGTCGGTGTTCGGCACGCCGCCGACCGCGACGAGGCAGTGCGAGGCGGCCACCGTGCGGCCGTCGGTGAGCTCGACGACGACCCCGTCCTCGGTGCGCCGCACCGCGGCGGCGCGCGAGCGCGACAGCACGGTCATGCCACGGCGCCGGAAGACGTTCTCGATGAGCTCGGCAGCGTCCTCGTCCTCTCCCGGCAGCACCTGCTCACGGCTGGAGACGAGGGTGACGGGCACGCCCAGACCGATGTAGGCGCCGGCGAACTCGGCGCCGGTGACCCCGGAACCGACGACGACGAGGTGCTCCGGCGGCGCGTCGAGGTTGTACATCTGCACCCAGGTGAGGATCCGCTCGCCGTCGGGCCGGGCGTCGGGCAGCACGCGCGGGCTGGCGCCGGGGGCGAGGAGCACGACGTCGGCGACGAGCTCGGCGGGCCCGTCGGGCGTCTCGACGGCGACGAGCCGGGTGCCGTCGCTGCGCAGGCCACCGGTGAGCCGGCCGCTGCCGTCGACGAGGGTGACGCCATCCCGCTCGAGGCGGGCCCGGATGTCCTCCGACTGGCGCCGGGCGAGGTCGAGCACCCGCCGGTTGACCACCCCCATGTCCACGGTGTGCGCGCCGCCGTCGTGCGACCGGATGCCGAGCTCCTCGGCGGACTCGGCCACGGTCGCCCACTCCGCGGTGGCGATGAGCGTCTTGGAGGGCACGACGTCGGTGAGCACCGCGGCGCCGCCCATCCCCTGCCGCTCGACGATGCACACCCGGGCGCCGAGCTGGGCGGCGACGAGCGCCGCCTCGTAGCCCCCGGGACCGCCGCCGATGATGACGACCCGGCTCCCCTCGCGCACCGGGGACCTGCCGGCCACCTCGTGGCTGCGGGTCCCCTCGACGGGGGCGGGGCGCGCCGGCGGCCCGGCGCTGGTGGGCGGCTCTGACGGTGACGGCTGCAGGATACTCACGTGAGGCATTGTGCCCCGTTCGCCGTGGTGGCTGCCTGTTCTGGCGCCGCGCGATACCGTCGCACCATGACCTCCGCCCCGTCCTCCCCCGCTCCCGACGACCCGTTCACGGTGGCGCGGCACGCCGCCGAGGTGGTCGCCGAGCTCACCGGGGTGGCGCGGCACGACGTCGCGCTCGTCCTCGGCTCCGGCTGGGGCGGGGCCGCCGACCTCCTCGGCGAGACCGTCGCGGAGCTGCCGGCGACGGCGGTCCCCGGCTTCCACGCGGCGGCGGTCGCCGGCCACGGCGGGACGATCCGCTCGATCCGGATCACCGCCGACGACGGCGCCACCCGTCACGCGCTCGTGCTCGGCGCCCGCACCCACTACTACGAGGGCCACGGGGTGCGGGCCGTGGCGCACGGCGTCCGCACCGCCGCGGCGGCCGGCGTCACCAGCCTCGTGCTCACCAACGGCTGCGGCGGCCTGCGCCAGGAGTGGCCCGCCGGCACCCCCGTGCTCATCGCCGACCACCTCAACCTCACCGCCGCCTCACCGCTCGAGGGCGCCACCTTCGTCGACCTCACCGACCTCTACTCCCCGCGGCTGCGCGACATCGCCCTCGGCGTCGACCCGGAGCTGCCGCAGGGCGTCTACGCCCAGCTGCCCGGCCCCCACTACGAGACCCCCGCCGAGGTCCGCATGCTGCAGCGGCTCGGCGCGGACCTCGTCGGGATGTCAACCGCGCTCGAGGCGATCGCCGCCCGCCAGGCCGGCCTGGAGGTGCTCGGCCTGTCGCTGGTGACCAACCCGGCGGCCGGCATCAGCCCCGTCCCGCTCGCCCACGAGGACGTGCTCGCCGCGGGCCGTGACGCCGGCCCGCGCATCTCCCAGCTGCTCAGCACCATCGTCCGTCGTATCTGAGGGACCCGGCCTACCGGGAGAGAGGCAAGGCACGAGACCATGCACTTCGAGGACGTCCGGACCTGGATCGCGCAGGACCCCGACCCGCAGACCGCCGCCGAGCTGTCGGAGCTGCTGGCCGTCGCCGGCGGCACCGGGGCTGAGGCCACCGAGGCCGTTGCCGAGCTCACCGACCGCTTCCGTGGCCCGCTGGAGTTCGGCACCGCCGGGCTGCGGGGGGCGCTGGGCGCGGGCCCCAACCGGATGAACCGCGCCGTCGTCATCCGCACCACGGCCGGCCTCGCCGTCTACCTCACCGCGCAGCTCGACGGGCAGGCGCCGCGCGTCGTCGTCGGGTACGACGCCCGGCACGGCTCGGCGACCTTCGCCGAGGACGCCGCGGCAGTCCTCACCGGAGCGGGCGCCGAGGCGCTGCTGCTGCCCGAGGCGGGCCCGACCCCGGTGCTCGCCTTCGCGGTCCGGGACCTCGGCGCCGACGCCGGCATCATGGTCACCGCCAGCCACAACCCGCGGGAGGACAACGGCTACAAGGTCTACCTCGGTGGCCGGGTGGTCACCGACGCCGGCCAGGGTGCCCAGCTCGTCGCACCCGCCGACGCGGCGATCGCCGCGCAGATCGCCACGGTCCCCGGCGCGACCGAGGTGCCCCGGCCCGGCTCGGGCTGGCAGCTGCTCGACGGCGCGGTCGCCGAGCGCTACCTGGCCCGGGTGGCCGCCCAGGTGCCCACCGGGTATGCCCGCGACCTGCGGATCGTCTACACCCCGATGCACGGGGTCGGGGGCGCCACCGCCGTCGCCGCGCTGGCCCGGGCCGGCTTCTCCGACGTCCTCGTCGTGCCGCAGCAGGCCGAGCCGGACCCTGACTTCCCCACGGTGGCGTTCCCCAACCCCGAGGAGCCCGGTGCGCTCGACCTCGCGCTGCACCTGGCCGTGCACGAGTCGGCCGACCTCATCATCGCCAACGACCCGGACGCCGACCGTTGCTCGGTGGCGGTGCCCGACCGCGACGCCGCCGGCGGCTGGCGCCAGCTCACCGGCGACGAGGTCGGCTCGCTGCTCGGCGAGCAGGCCGCGATCACCGGTGCGGTGGTCGGCGGCGGGGTGCTCGCCAGCTCGGTGGTGTCCTCCCGGCTGCTCGCCAAGATCGCTGCCTCCCACGGGCTGCAGCACCGCACCACCCTCACCGGCTTCAAGTGGATCAGCCGGGTACCGGGGCTGGTGTTCGGCTACGAGGAGGCCCAGGGCTACTGCGTGGACCCGGCCGCGGTGCGTGACAAGGACGGCATCAGCGCCGCGGTGCGGGTGGCGCTGCTCGCCTCCCAGCTGACCGACCGCGGCTGGACGCTGGGCGACGCGCTGGACGCCATCGCGGCGCGCCATGGCCTGCACGCCACCGCTCCGCTGACGCTGCGGGTATCGGACGTCTCGGTCATCGCGCCGGTGATGGCGCGGCTGCGCGAGCGGGGGCCGGCCTCGCTGGCCGGCTCACCCGTGGTGCACACCGTGGACCTGTCCCTCGGCGAGGGGGACCTGCCCCCGACCGACGGCCTGGTGTTCGTCACCGCCGCCGAGGACCGCGTCGTCGTCCGTCCCAGCGGCACCGAGCCGAAGCTCAAGTGCTACCTCGAGGTGATCGTGCCGGCCGCCGACCGGGCGCAGGTGCCCGCCGCCCGGCGCGCCGCCTCAGCTCGGCTCGAGACGATCCGCGCCGAGCTGGCCGCCACGATCGGGCTCGGCTAGCAGCAGGAGGCCTAGTAGTAGACCGCCAGCGCGCCGTTCGGGCCGTCGATCACCTGGACCGGGGTGTCGAAGACCCGGGTGAGGACCGGCTCGGTCATGATCTGCGCGCAGGTGCCGAACTCGACGACCTTGCCGTCCTTGACCGCGCAGATGTAGTCGGCGTAGTGGCTGGCGAAGTTGATGTCGTGCAGCACGATGAGGATGGTGCGGCCCAGCTCGGTCGCCGCTCGGTGCAGGTGCTTCATCATCTGCACCGAGTGGCGCATGTCGAGGTTGTTCAGCGGCTCGTCGAGCAGCACGAACTCGGTGTCCTGGCACAGCACCATGGCGACGTACGCGCGCTGGCGCTGCCCGCCGGAGAGCTGGTCGAGGTAGCGGTCCTCGAGGTCGGCCAGCTCGAGGAAGTCGATCGCCTGGCTGATCATCTCCTCGTCGACCTTCGTCAGCCGGCCCTTGGAGTACGGGAACCGGCCGAAGGCGACGAGCTGGCGCACCGTCAGCCGGGTGATGAAGTGGTTCTCCTGGCGCAGCACCGAGACGATCTTGGCGAGGTCCTTGGAGGCGGTGGTCGTGATGTCGTAGCCGGCGATCTCGACGGTCCCGGCGTCAAGGCCCAGGAGCCGCCCGATCATCGTCAGCAGCGTCGACTTGCCGGCGCCGTTGGGGCCGATGAGCGCGGTGATGCCGCCGGCCGGGATCTGCAGGTCGACGGGGCCGATGACCACCTCGCTGCTGTAGTCCTTGCGTACGTCGCGCAGCGTGATCACAGGCGTCCCTTTCGCAGGATGACGATGAGGAAGATGGTGCCGCCGACGAGCTCGATGATGATCGAGACGACGCCTTGCGCGTAGAACAGGTTGTTCATCACGAAGTACGCCCCGGCCAGGACGACGAACCCGACGAGCACGGCGACCGGGAACACGTACCGGTGGTCGTGGGTGTCGGTGAACTGGTAGGCGAGGGTGGCGACGAGGAAGCCGAAGAAGGTCATCGGGCCGACGAGCGCGGTCGACACCGCCATGAGGACGGCGACGAGCACGAGCACCTTGACGAGCTCGGCGCGGTGGTTGAGGCCCAGGCTGGTGGTGGCGTCACGGCCCAGCGCGAGCACGTTGAGCCGCCGGGCCCTGGCCCACAGCAGGCCGGCGGCCACCACGCACAGCGGGATGGCGACCGGCAGGTAGTCGGCATCGGCGTTGGACACCGAGCCGAACAGCCGGGCGGTGAGGATGTCGAACTCGCTCGGGGTGAGCAGCCGCTGCATGAACGTGGAGACCGAGCCGAGCCCGCCGCCGATGATGATGCCGATGAGCAGCATCACGTGGAGGTTGCCGTGCCGGCCCGAGAGCAGCCAGCCGTACAGCGCGACCGCCAGCCCCACCATGATGCCGATCTGGGTGAGGAACTGCGGCACGCCGGTGAGCGAGACGAGGCCGGCCGCACCGAGGAAGTAGACCGCCGACGTCTGGACGGCGATGTACAGCGACTCGAAGCCCATGATCGACGGGGTGATGATGCGGTTGTTCGTCACCGTCTGGAAGCTCACCGTGGCGATCGCCTGGCAGAACGCGACGATGAGCATGACGACGACGTTCTTGACCCGCAGCTGCGCGATCCGCCAGAAGCCGTCAGAGCCGACGGGCATCGGGTTGTCCCACGCGATGAGCCCGGCGGCGAAGGTGACCGCGAGCAGCACGAGGCCGGCGAGGATGATCCAGTAGCGGCGGCGCGCACGAGCCGTCGGCAGCGGGCCGGACCGGCGGGCCGGGCTCGACGGGCGGGGCGTGGCCCGCGCGGTGGTGACGGCGCTAGCCACGGCGGCGCTGCTTCAGCAGGAGCAGGATGAACACGGCCGCGCCGACGATGCCGAGGATGAGCGACACCGGCACCTCGAAGGGCATGATGATCGTGCGGCCGATGAGGTCGCAGGCCGCGGTGATGCCGACGCCGAGGAGGCACACCCACGGCAGGTTGCTGCGCAGGTCGTCACCGCGGAACATCGAGACGATGTTCGGCACGATGAGGCCGAGGAACGGCAGGTTCCCGACGACGACCGTCACCACCCCGGTGGCCACCGCGATGAGGCCGGTGCCGAGCAGGATGATCCGGTTGTAGCTGACGCCGACGTTGGTGGCGATCTCCTCGCCGAGCCCGGCCACGGTGAGCCGGTCGGCGACGACGAACACCACGATGCCGACGAGCGCGACGATCCACAGCGGCTCGTACTGGCCGCGCAGCGCCGAGGTGAAGCTGCCGGCGAACCAGATCCCGAGGTTCTGCAGCATGTCGGTCTGCAGCGCGACGAAGGTGGAGACCGACCCGACCACGGCGCCGAGCATGATCCCCACGATCGGCACGATGAGCGAGGACCGCAGCGTCACCCGGCGCAGGAACAGGAAGAAGAGCATGGTGCCGACGAACGCCGCGACGATCGCGCCGACCATCCGCGAGCCGATGCTCGCCGTCGGGAACAGGATCATCACGGTGAGCAGCCCGAGCCCGGCCCACTCGGTGGTGCCCGTGGTGGTCGGCTCGACGAAGCGGTTCTGCGTGAGCAGCTGCATGACCAGCCCGGACATCGCCATCGCGGCACCGGCGAGCACGAGGGCGATGGTCCGCGGGATGCGGGTGATGGCGAACATCTCGGCGCCGTCGTCGGCACCGAAGATGTCGTAGACGCCGGTGAACAGCGACACGACGAGCAGCGCGCCGACGACGAGCACCCCGATGAGGAGCTTCCAGTCGAAGAGCCGGCCGGCGGACCGGGTCGGCGGGCGGGCGGGGGCGATGGTCGTCATGGTGCGGCGCTCAGTTCATCGGTCGTCGTGGCACGGCAGTGGTGGGTGCTGCTCCTCGGAGCGGCACCCACCACTGCCGTGCGGTCGGCTGACGGTCAGTTGGACGCCTCGAAAGCGTCCGCCACGGCGTTGAAGAACTCCGTGTAGGTCTGGATGCCCTCGTTGGTGTAGGTGTCCGCGGGCATGTAGACGAGGTTGTCCTGCTGGATCGCGGTGACGCCGGTGAGCGCCTCGGAGTCCTCGAGGACGGCGGCAGCGGGCGAGTACTCCGCGTCGTCGGCGGCGACGGCGGCGTCACGGTCCATCACCAGGATCCAGTCCGGGTCGGAGTCGGCGATCGCCTCGACCGAGATGTCGTCGCCCCGGTCGCCCTCACTGGCCTCGGGAACCTCGAGCGCCGGGGTCAGCCCGAGGATGTCGAAGACCGGGCCGAAGGTGCGTCCGTTCCCGGGGGCGGAGTAGCCGATCTCGCCGCCGGAGGTGATGACGGCCATCACGGTGTCGGCCGGGTCGTAGGCGGCGCGCGCCCGCTCGATCGCGGCGTCGAGGTCGGCGTTCAGCTGCTCGGCCTCGGCCTGCTTGCCGAAGACCTCGCCCAGGATGGTGGTCTGTCGCTTGAGCTCGGCGTCGAAGGCCTCGCCGTCGCGAGGGTCGAGCGCGAGGACGACGGCGTCGGGAGCGAGCGAGAGGAAGTCGTCGTGGTACTCGGAGAAACGCTGGCCGTTGAGGATGAGGTCCGGCTCGGCGGCGACGACGGCCTCGAGGTCCGGCTCGCGGTGGTTGCCGAGGTCGATGATCGAGTCGTCCTGCGTGTAGGAGATGGTGTCGGGCATGAGGGCCACTGCTGCGGCGCTCAGCTCGACGTCCCACGAGGCGAGCGTCTCGAAGGTCCGGTTGTCGGTGGCGACGACGGACCGCGGCGGCGTCACGACGGTCTGCGTGCCGTTGTTGTCCTCGACCTCGATCGTCGTGGTGCTCGCCTCGGCCGCGTCGTCGTCGGTGGCGTCAGCGGCTGCGCCGCACGCCGCGAGGGTGAGGGCCGCGGCCAGACCAGCGGCGGTGAGCGACGCGCCGCGTCGCAACCGCTGGGGGGAAGTGATCTGCATGATGATCCTCTGTCTGTCGAACCGGTGCTCGACCGGGGCCGAGCTGTCCTCCCGGCGGCGCCTGACCGGGCTGTCTCACCCAACATAGTGCTTAGGTAAGGCTTACCTACAAGCCCTCGTCCGATATCTGACACGGCGACGTTGCGTAAATTGGGCAGCATTGGTCGTGCCGGCCCTCGCGCCGCCGCCGGTCGGCGGTGCGGGGACCCGCGGCATCTCGCGGCAGCACGCTCGGGCACCCGGTGCGGTGGCGGTGGCCGGCACTGCCCCACCGGCCACGGACGGGTGAGGGACCTCACAGCGGGCCGAACGTCCGTGGGCGCGATGTCGGCCGGCCGTGGCACGGTAGGGCGGTGACAGCGACCGATGTGCTCGAGGAACGCGCCCAGCAGACCCTTCAGGCGCTCGTAGGCCGTGAGGACGCCCGGCTGCGCCCGGACCAGTGGCGTGCCATCGAGGCGCTGGTGGTCGGGCGCCGCCGCGCGCTGGTGGTGCAGCGCACCGGGTGGGGCAAGTCCGCGGTGTACTTCGTGGCCACCGCGCTGCTGCGGTCAGGCGCCGCGGGCCCGCCGGCCGGGCCCACCGTCATCATCTCCCCGCTGCTGGCGCTCATGCGCGACCAGATCCAGGCCGCTACCCGCGCCGGGATCCGCGCCGTGACCGTCAACTCGGCGAACGTCACCGAGTGGGACGAGATCCACGCGGCCATCGCCCGCGACGAGGTCGACGTGCTCCTCTGCTCCCCCGAGCGGCTGAACAACCCGGGCTTCCGCGAGACCGTGCTGCCCCGGCTGGCGGCGTCGGCGGGGCTCGTCGTCGTCGACGAGGCGCACTGCATCTCCGACTGGGGCCACGACTTCCGGCCCGACTACCGCCGCATCCGCACCCTGCTGACGGAGCTGCCGGCGGGGGTTCCGGTGCTGGCGACCACCGCCACCGCCAACGACCGGGTGAGCACCGACGTCGCCGAGCAGCTCGGCGTGGGCACCGCGGACGAGGACGTCCTCGTGCTGCGCGGCGCCCTCGACCGCGAGTCGCTGCACCTGGGCGTCGTCGACCTGCCGGACCCGGCCGCCCGGCTCGCCTGGCTGGCGCAGCGCCTCGCCTCGTACGACGGGTCCGGCATCGTCTACACGCTCACCGTCGCGCAGGCCGAGCAGGTGACCGAGCAGCTGCGGGCCGCGGGGCTCGCCGTGGAGTCCTACACCGGGCGCACCGAGCCCGCCCGGCGCGAGGCGCTCGAGGCCGAGCTGCGCGAGAACCGGCTCACCGCGCTGGTCGCGACGTCCGCGCTCGGCATGGGGTTCGACAAGCCCGACCTCGCCTTCGTCGTCCACCTCGGCGCGCCCGCCTCACCGATCGCGTACTACCAGCAGGTGGGCCGCGCGGGCCGTGGGGTCGACCGGGCCGAGGTCGTCCTGCTGCCGGGCCGGGAGGACCGCGACATCTGGGCGTACTTCGGTTCCCTCGCCTTCCCGCCGGAGGCCACCGTGCGCGAGACGCTCGCCGCGCTCGACGGCGTCACGCTCTCCACGGCCCGCCTCGAGACCGCCGTCGACCTGCGTCGCACCCGGCTCGAGACGATGCTCAAGGTGCTCGACGTCGACGGCGCCGTCCGCCGGGTGACCGGCGGCTGGGAGTCGACCGGGCAGCCGTGGTGCTACGACGAGCAGCGCTACGCCCGGGTGGCGCAGACCCGCGAGCGCGAGCAGCAGGCGATGCTCGACTACGTCGCGCTGCCCGCCGGCGGCTGCCGGATGGCCTTCCTGCGCGAGCAGCTCTCCGACCCGGACCTGGAACCGGGCTGGCGCTGCGGCCGCTGCGACCTCTGCGGCGGCCTGACGCTCGACCCGTCGGTCGCCGCGGACGGCGTCGCGCAGGTCCGCGAGTCGCTCGCCCGGCCGGGCGTCGACGTCGCGCCGCGACGCCAGTGGCCCACCGGGATGGCCGACCTCGGCGTCCCGCTGCGCGGCCGGATCGCCGCCGAGGAGCAGGCGGAGCCGGGCCGCGGGGTGGCCCGGCTCGACGGCCTGGGCTGGTCCGGCGCGCTGCGCGAGATGCTCGAGCCGGCGCCGGACCGGCCGCCGGGCGCCGAGGCCCGCGGCGGCCACGACGGCGAGCTGCCCACCGCGCTGCGTGGCGCGGTGTCCCAGGTGCTGGCGGACTGGCTGCCCCGGCTGCGCCGGGCGGACGGCGAGCCAGGGGTCGACGGCGTCGTCGTCGTCTCGTCGGCCACCCGGCCGCGGCTGCTCGACCACCTCGCGCGCGGCGTCGCGCACCTCGCGGGGGTGCCGGTCGTCGGTGCCGTGACGCCCGACCCGCAGCTGGCGCCCGGCCGCCACGACCTCAACTCGGCGATGCGGCTCGCCGCCATCCACCAACGGCTGCGGCTGGAGCTCGGCGAGGCTGCCCGTGCCGGGCTGCCCGGCCGCACCGTCCTGCTCGTCGACGACCTCACCGACTCCGGGTGGACGCTGGCTGTGGCGGCCCGCCTGCTGCGAGAGGCGGGAGCCGGCGCGGTGCACCCGTTCGTCCTCGGCCAGCGTTGACCGTGCCGCGGTGGGGCCGGCACGGATACCATCGGGCGCAGCCGAACCCGCGAGGTGCGCGATGAGCCGTTTCACCGTCGAGATCGACGAAGCGCTGGACCCGTTGGTCCTCGCGCTGGACGTCGGGTCCACCGCGAGCCGTGGTGGCGTGTACGACGCCGCCGGCCGCCCGGTGCAGGGCCTGCGCCACAAGGTGCCGCACGCCTTCGACTCCACCACCGATGCCGCCGCCACCATCGATCCGCTCGCGGTGCTCGGTGAGGTCGAGGAGATCCTCACCGTGCTGGCCCAGCGCCGGGTGGAGGGCCGGATCGCCGCCGTGGGGCTGGACACCTTCGCGTCCTCGCTCGTCGGGGTGGACGACGCCGGGCGTCCGCTGACGACGTGCTTCACCTACGCCGACTCCCGGAGCGCGCCGCAGGCCGAAGAGCTGCGCGCGTCGCTCGACGAGGCCGCGGTGCACCAGCGCACCGGCGCCCGGCTGCACCCGAGCTACCTGCCGGCCCGGCTGCGCTGGCTGCGGCAGAGCGACCCGGCGACCTTCGCCGCGGTGCGCCGGTGGCTCTCGCTGGGCGAGTTCCTCCACCTGCACCTCGTGGGCACCACAGGCGCCGGGACGTCGACCGCCGCCTGGACCGGGCTGCTCGACCGTCGCAGCGCGACCTGGGACCCGGCGATGCTCGACGCGGCAGGGATCGGGCCGGAGCAGCTGTCGGCCGTCCATCACCCCGACCAGCCGCTGGTCGGTGCCGAGTCGCGCTGGCGGGCGCTGGCCGGGGCGACGTGGTTCGCCGCCGTCGCCGACGGCTACGCCGCGAACATCGGTTCCGGCGCCGTCGACCAGCACACCATGGTCGCCTCGGCCGCCACCAGCGGCGCGGTGAGAGTACGGGTGCCGGCCGACTTCGACGAGCTGCCCAGCGGCCTGTGGTGCTATCGCGTCGACGCCGGGCACAGCCTCCTCGGTGGCGCGCTCAACGACGTCGGCCGCACCGTCAGCTGGCTGCGCGACACCCTCCGGCTCGACGACGTCGACCTCGACGCCGTGCTCGACGCGGAGCCCGACGAGCGGACCCCGCTGGTGCTGCCGTTCCTCACCGGCGAGCGCAGCACCGGGTGGGCGAGCGACGCCCGGGCGGTGTTCGCCGGGGTGTCGGCCGGCACCGGCCCGGCGGCGCTGGCCCGTGGCACCCTCGAGGGCGTGGCACTGGCCTATGCGCGGGTGACCGCCGAGATGGCCAAGGTGGCCGGGACGCCCCGGCAGGTGCGGGCCAGCGGCCGGGTGAGCCAGGACCTGCCGAACCTCGTCCAGCTGCTGGCCGACGCCGTCGCGGCGCCGGTGGTCCCGGTGACGATCAAGCGGTCCACGCTGCACGGCACCGCGCTGCTGGCGCTGGAGACCGTCGCGCCGGGCATCGCCCGCACCGAGCCCACGAGCGACGAGACCCGCGAGCCCGTCCCCGGGCGCCGGGCCTACTACGAGCGGCGCGCCGGTGAGGCCGCCGCACTGTACGACGCCGTCATCGCCCGGTAGCCGGCCGGCCGGGCAGCGGGGGGGGGGGGGGGGGGGGGGGGGGGGGGGGGNGAGCCCGTCCCCGGGCGCCGGGCCTACTACGAGCGGCGCGCCGGTGAGGCCGCCGCACTGTACGACGCCGTCATCGCCCGGTAGCCGGCCGGCCGGGCAGCGGCGGGCGGCACCGAGCTCGTCGGTGCCGCCCGCCGCGACCGCAGCCGGTCACAGGTGGATACTGGTCACAGGTGGATGTTGATCTCCGCCGACTCACGCAGCTGCGTCAGCAGCTCGCCGATGACCTCGCCCTGGTGCTGCTGGGTCAGCTGCTCCTCGAGCTGCGGCCGGACCTCGTCGAAGGCGGGCGGCTCGGGGGCCTCCTGGCCCTCCGCGGCCGGCGGCTGCTGGGCGATGGCCTCGTCGTACAGCGCGCGAACCTCATCCTCGTTCGGGGTGTAGTCGCCGCCCTCGTCGGTGTACAGCTGGTCGATCTTCACCTGCTCGGTCAGCTGGGCCATCACCGTGTCCGCAGTCATCCCCTGGGCCTCCAGCGCCGCGAGGAACTCGTCGCCGGTGGCCATCCCGTTGGCCTCGGCCAGCTCGGTGAGGGTCGCGTCGACGTCCTCGTCCGAGGCGGCGAAGTCACGGGCCTCGGCCTCCTGGATGAGCAGCTGGGTGTCCACCAGCACGTCGGCGGTGTCCGCCTTGAGCGTGTCCTGGTCGAGCTCCTCACCGCTCATCTGCGCCTGCATGACGAGCTGCTGGAACTGCCCCTCGTAGGTCGTGACGAACTCGTCGCGGGAGATCTCCACGCCGTTGACATCGGCGATGACCTCGGGCAGCCCCTCGAGGTCCGGCTCGGGCATCTCCGGCGCCTCGCCCTCGGGTGCCTCGCCCTCGGGGGCCTCGGCGTCGGGCGCCTCGGTGGTCGTGGCGTCGTCGGTGGGCTCGTCGTCGTCGGTGGCACAGCCGCCGAGGGCGAGCAGGGCGACGGCGGCGGCGGCAGCCAGCCGGGTGGTGGTTCGCACAGGGGTTCCTCTCGAGTGACGGAACCGGCACCGCAGCACCGGCGGCCCGGGGGGGGGGGGNGGGCGCCGAGTACCTGGACACGGTCAGGGATGCCCCTGCCGCTCTTCCCCTCAGCGTGCGCGGCTCACCGGTAATGACGCAACCCGGTTCGCTCGTGGCGCAGGACTCAGTCGTCGGCGAACCGGACATCGACGGCGTCGGCGTGGGCCGGTAGGTCCTCGGCCACCGCCAGCGCACGCAGCGGCCGGGCCATCTTGCGCAGCGCCGCCCGGTCGTAGCTGACCACCTGCACCGGCTTGAGGAACGCCATGACGCTGAGACCAGCGGCGAACCGCGCCGTTCCACCGGTAGGCAGCACATGGTTGGAGCCGGCGAGGTAGTCCCCCAGCGGCACCGGGCTGTGGTCGCCGACAAAGATCGCGCCGGCGTTGCTGATCCGGTCGGCGACCGCGGCGGCGTCGGCGGTCTGGATCTCCAGGTGCTCCGCACCGTAGGCGTCGCACACCGCGATGCCCTGCTCGAGGTCGTCGACGAGCACGGTGGCGGACTGCGAGCCGCCCAGCGCGGTGCGGACCCGTTCCGCGTGCTTGGTGGTCGCGGCCTGCCGCGCGATCTCGACGTCGACGGCGTCGGCGAGCGCGACCGAGGCGGTGACGAGGACCGAGGCGGCCGCCGGGTCGTGCTCGGCCTGCGAGATGAGGTCGGCGGCGACGTTGCGCGGCTGGGCGGTGCCGTCGGCGAGCACCGCGATCTCGGTGGTGCCGGCCTCGGCGTCGATCCCCACCCGGCCCATCACCGCCCGCTTGGCGGCGGCGACGAAGATGTTGCCCGGCCCGGTGACGACGTCGACCGGCGCGCACAGCTGAGCGGCGTCGTCGGTGCCGGGCTCCCCCGCGGCGCCGTAGGCGAGCATCGCCACCGCCTGCGCGCCACCGGCCGCGTAGACCTCCTCGACGCCCAAGAGGGCGCAGGCGGCGAGGATGACCGGGTGCGGCAGCCCGTCGAACTCGCGCTGCGGCGGGCTGGTGACGGCGAGCGCGCCGACCCCGGCCACCTGCGCCGCGACGACGTTCATGACGACGCTCGACGGGTAGACCGCGAGCCCGCCGGGTACGTACAGCCCGACCCGGGAGACCGGCACCCACCGCTGCCGGACGTGCCCGCCGGGGATGATCTCGGTGTCCCGCTCGGTGGGCAGCTGGGCGGTGTGGCCCGCGCGGTTGTGCGCGATCGCCAGCTCCAGCGCCTCGCGCACCTGCGGGTCGAGCGTGGCAAGGGCTTCGGTGATCGCGCCAACGGGGACGCGCAGGTGGTCGGGGCGCACGCCGTCGAACCGCTCGGCGAGGTCGCGCAGCGCGGCGGCCCCACGCTGCCGGACGTCGGCGATGATCGGCACCACCTGAGCGGTGGCCGCCTCGACGTCGAGCGTGGCCCGGGGCAGGGCAGCGGCGAGGTCGGCGGCCGACGGCGCGGTGCCGCGAAGATCGATACGACGAAGCATGCCCCGATGGTAGAGCCCCGCCACCCCCGCCGGCCCCCCTGTCCGCGACAGCCGACTTGTCACCCACAGCCGACTTGTCACCCACAGCAGGGTTGTCACCCACAGCAGACTTGTCACCGACAGCAGGGTTGTCACCCACAGCCGACTTGTCACCCACAGCAGACTTGTCACCGACAGCAGGATTGTCACCCACAGCAGACTTGTCACCGACAGCAGGATTGTCACCCACAGCCGACTTGTCACCGACAGCAGGGTTGTCCACGCGGGCGATGAGGCATGATCGAGCCATGAGTGCGGACAACGTCATCCCGGTCGACGGCGAGATCCGCCTCGGTCAGTTCCTCAAGCTTGCCAACCTCGCCGAGTCCGGCGCCCAGGCCCGCGAGCTCATCGCCGACGGCGAGGTGAGCGTCGACGGCGTCGTCGAGGAGCGCCGCGGACGCCAGCTGAGCACCGGTGCGGTCGTCGAGGTCTCGCTGCCCACCGGGGTGGTCCGCGCCCAGGTCGGCTGAGACGCCCAGGGCCGGCGTTGCCGGTCCCCACAGTGTCGCGACCGCCAGGTTGTCCATGGACACAGCGCCTCGGCCGCGGAGTGGGCCGATAGCGTGGTGGCAGCTCCAGTTCGACAACCCGAAGGTGAACCCATGACCGTCAGCCCCGTTCCTGCCCGCGTCCTCAGCGACGTCCTGCCGGTTGGTCTCGTCCGCGACGCCGCCCTCGTCGCCGGTGGCGCAGCCTTCACCGGAGTGCTGTCGCAGGTGCTCGTCCCGCTGCCGTTCACCCCGGTGCCGCTGTCGCTGGGAACCTTCGCGGTGCTGCTCACCGGTGCCGCGCTCGGTCCGCTGCGCGGCGTGCTGGCGATGGTGCTGTACCTGGTCGCCGGGATGGCAGGGGTGCCGTGGTTCGCCGGGCAGTCCTCCGGGTGGCACGAGGCGTCCTTCGGCTACGTGCTCGGCTACGTGCTGGCCGCCGGGCTCATCGGGATGATGGCCCGCCGTCGCGCCGATCGCCGACCGGTCTCGATGCTCGGCGCGTCGCTCGTCGCTGCCGCTGCCGTGTACGTCGGTGGCGTGCCGTGGCTCATGGTCCACCTCGAGGTCGGGCTCGGCCAGGCGCTGCTGCTCGGCGTGGTGCCCTTCCTCGTAGGTGACGCGATCAAGGCCGTCGCCGCGGCCGGGCTGCTCCCCGCCGCCTGGCGCCTGCTCACCCGCAGCCGCTGACCCCACCCGGCGCCCGCGGGCTGCTGTGATCGGCTGCACCGCAGGTCCTCCGTGGGTGGTTATGGCCGCCAGAGAGCCATAACCACCCACCTAGGCGCTCCCTGAGCCGGGCGCGCGGCGAGCCAGCCCGAAGTCCTAGACCAGGCAGCTGGGGCCGAGCAACGCCTTGAGGTCACCGAACAGCGCCGTCGACGGCAGCACCCGGAAGCTGTCCTCCAGACGCATCGTCGTCGCCCGGCCGGGGCTGGTGAGCCGCAGCCGCACCTCGGAGCGGCCGGGGTGGTCGGTGAGGATGCCCTTGAGCCGCTCGACGAGCGGTGCGGTGCACCGGCTGGCCGCCAGCGTCAGCTGCACCGGGCCGTCGGTCACCTGGGACACGTCCGGCAGCGTCATCTCCGCCGCGTAGATCGTCGGGATGTCGTCACGCCGGTTGAGTCGACCCTTGACCGTGATGATCGAGTCCTCGGTGAGCATCGTGGACACCGTGGCGTAGCTCTGCGGGAAGAACAGCACCTCGATCGCGCCCTCGAGGTCCTCGACGGTGGCGATCGCCCACGGGTTGCCGTTCTTGGTCATCTTGCGCTGCAGCGACGTCACCAGGCCGGCGATGGTCACCGTTGAGCCGTCGGAACGGCTCTCGTCGATCAGCAGCGCCGCGACGGAGGTGTCGGAGGCCCGCTGCAGGACGTGCTCGAGGCCGAACAACGGGTGGTCCGAGACGTACAGCCCGAGCATCTGCCGCTCGAAGGTGAGCTTCTCGCGCTTCTCCCACTCCGGCAGCGGCGGGATCTCCACGGTGAAGCCCGAACCGGCCGCGCCGTCGTCGCCGCCGAGCCCGGCGAACAGGTCGAACTGGCCGACGGCCTCGTTGCGCTTGACGTCGATGACCATGTCGATCGCCTCCTCGTGGCGCGCGACGAGCGAGCGACGGGTGTGACCCATGGTGTCGAAGGCACCGGCCTTGATCAGCGACTCGATGGTGCGCTTGTTGCACACCACCGCCGGCACCTTGTCGAGGAAGTCCTGGAAGGACGTGTACTCGCCCTTCGCCTCGCGAGTGGCGATGATCGCCTCGACGACGTTGGCTCCGACGTTGCGGATCGCCGCGAGCCCGAAGCGGATCTCGTCGCCGACGGCGGTGAAGCTCCCGGCGGAGGTGTTGACGTCCGGCGGCAGCACGGTGATGCCCATGTGCCGGGCCTCGCCGAGGTAGAGCCCGAGGCGTTCCTTGTTCACCTGGGTGGAGGTGAGGAGCGCAGCCATGTACTCGGTCGGGTGGTTGGCCTTGAGGTAGGCCGTCCAGTACGAGATCATCCCATACGCCGCCGAGTGCGCCTTGTTGAAGGCGTAGTCGGAGAACGGCAGCAGGATGTCCCACAGCGTCTTGACGGCGGAGGCGGAGTAGCCGCGCTCGAGCATGCCGGCCTCGAAGCTGACGTACTGCTCGTCCAGCTCGGACTTCTTCTTCTTGCCCATCGCCCGGCGCAGCAGGTCGGCCTGTCCCAGCGTGTAGCCGGCGACCTTCTGCGCGATGGCCATCACCTGCTCCTGGTACACGATGAGGCCGTAGGTGGTGCCGAGGATCTCGGCGAGCGGCTCGGCGAGCTCGGGGTGGATCGCGTCGATCGGCTGCTGGCCGTTCTTGCGCAGCGCGTAGTTGGTGTGGGAGTTCGCTCCCATCGGCCCGGGCCGGTACAGCGCACCGACCGCGGAGATGTCCTCGAAGTTGTCGGGGCGCATCAGCCGCAGCAGGGTCCGCATGCCGCTGCCGTCGAGCTGGAACACCCCGAGGGTATCGCCGCGGCCGAGCAGCTCGTAGGTAGCCGGGTCGTCGAGGGTGAGGTTCTCGAGGTCCGGCACCTCCTTGCCGTTGCGCTCGAGGTTCTCCAGCGCGTCGTCGAGCACGGTGAGGTTGCGCAGCCCGAGGAAGTCCATCTTCAGCAGCCCGAGCGCCTCGCACTGCGGGTAGTCGAACTGGGTGATCGTCGCGCCGTCCTGGGGGCGCAGCATCACCGGGATGATGTCCTGCAGCGGCTCGCTGGACATGATGACGGCGCAGGCGTGCACGCCCCACTGCCGCTTGATGCCCTCGAGCCCCTGCGCGGTCTCGACGACGGCCTGCGCGTCCGGGTCCGCCGCGTGCATCTGGCGGAACTCCTCGGCCTCGCTGTAGCGCTTGTCGCGCGGGTCGAAGATGCCGGCGAGCGTGATGTCCTTGCCCATGATCGTCGGCGGCATCGCCTTGGTGAGCTTCTCCCCCATCTGGAACGGGAAGTCCAGCACCCGGGCGGAGTCCTTGAGCGCCTGCTTGGCCTTGATGGTGCCGTAGGTGATGACCTGCGCGACCCGGTCCTCGCCGTACTTGTCGGTGACGTACCGGATGACCTCCCCGCGCCGGCGCTCGTCGAAGTCGACGTCGAAGTCGGGCATAGAGACGCGGTCGGGGTTGAGGAACCGTTCGAAGTACAGGCCGTGCACGAGCGGGTCGAGATCGGTGATCCGCAGGGCGAAGGCGACCATCGACCCGGCGCCCGAGCCACGTCCGGGACCCACCCGGATGCCGTGGTCCTTGGCCCACTGGATGAAGTCGGCGACGACGAGGAAGTAGCCCGGGAAGCCCATCGAGGTGATGACCTCGACCTCGTAGCGAGCCTGCTTCTCGACGTCGGCGGGTACGCCCGCGGGGTAGCGGTAGGCCAGTCCCCGCTCGACCTCCTTGACGAACCACGAGTGCTCGTCCTCCCCGGCGGGCACCGGGAAGCGCGGCATGAAGTTCGCGCCGTCGGCGGCGGTGCGGAAGGTGACCTCACTCTGCTCGGCGACGAGCAGGGTGTTGTCGCATGACTCGGGAAGCTCGCGCCACAGCTCACGCATCTCGACGGCCGGACGCAGGTAGTACGTGTCGCCGGTGAACGCGAACCGGTTGCCGCCCTGGTCATAGCTCGGGTCGGTGAGCTTGGCACCGGACTGCAGCGCGAGCATGACCTCGTGGGTCTTGGCGTCGCCGGGCCGGGTGTAGTGGGAGTCGTTGGTCGCCAGCAGCGGGGCGCCGATGTCCTTGGCGAGCGAGAGGAGGTCCTTGATGGTGCGCCGCTCGATGTCCAGGCCGTGGTCCATGAGCTCGACGTAGTAGTTCTCGCGACCGAAGATGTCCTGGTAGTCGCGGGCGGCCCGGAGCGCCTCGTCGTACTGACCGAGCCGCAGCCGGGTCTGCACCTCCCCGGAGGGGCACCCGGTGGTGGCGGTGAGGCCCTCGGCGTAGGTGGTGATGAGCTCGCGGTCCATCCGCGGCCACTTGCCCATCTGGCCCTCGAGCGAGGCGCGCGAGCCGAGCCGGAACAGGTTGTTCATCCCGGTGTTGTTGCGCGCCAGCAGCGTCATGTGGGTGTAGGAGCCGCGGGCGGAGACGTCGTCGCGGCGCTGGTGCTCCTCGCCCCACAGCACCCGGGTCTTGTCGAAGCGTGAGGTGCCGGGCGTGACGTACGCCTCCATGCCGATGATCGGCTTGACGCCGTGCCGCTGCCCGGCGGACCAGAAGTCGTAGGCGCCGAAGAGGTAGCCGTGGTCGGTGATCGCGATCGCCTGCTGCCCGATCCGGGCCGCCTCGGCGACGAGGTCGTCGACCTTCGAGGCCCCGTCGAGCATCGAGTACTCGGTGTGGACGTGAAGGTGAACAAAGTCGTCAGATCCACCGGCAGCCATGCCTGCAAGTCTAGGTCGGTGACGCGAGCTCCCGGACAACCGGCCCGTCAGCCCACGTGCCGCGGCGTGTCGCGCGTGGACAATCCCGCTCTCGCGGACAACCCCGCTCTCGCGGACAACCCGGCTGTCGCGGACAAGTCTGCTGTCGGTGACAATCCCGCTGTCGGCGGGTGGGGGTGGGTGGGGTGGGTGGGTGGGTGGGGGTGGGGTGGGGTGGGGGCGGTCAGGAGGGCAGGGTGCGGGCCATGGCGCGGTGCCAGATGCCGGCGTCGAGGTAGCGCTGCTCGTCGACGACGGCGAAGCCGAGCCGCTCGTAGAAGCCGATCGCGGTCTCCTGGGCGCTGAGCGCCACGCGGACCGCGGGGGGCTGGCCGGCGGCGTGCGCGGCGAGCGCGATCGCGCTCAGCTCGGTGACAAGCATCGCCCCGATCCCCCGCCCCCTGGCCGCCCGGCGAACCGCCAGCCGGCCGAGGTGCACCTCACCCGGGCCGTCGCGCAGCAGCCGGCCGGTACCGAGCGCAGTGCCATCGGCGTCCAGAGCGAGCACGTGGCTGGTCGTCGCCTCGGTGTCGTGCTCGTCGACCTCGACGTCCTGCGGGACGCCCTGCTCGTGGACGAACACCTCGAAGCGGACCCGCCACGCCTCCTCGAGCTGGGCCCGGGTAGTCACCCGCACCACCGCCACGCTCACCCGCGCATCTCCTCGAGCGCGGCGGCGAGATCCGCCGGGTACTCGCTGGTGACGACGACGGGGCGGCCGTCGCGGGGGTGGTCGAAGGCGAGCCGCATCGCGTGCAGCCACTGCCGGGTGAGCCCGAGCCGCTCGGCGAGGAGCGGGTCGGAGCCGTAGGTGGTGTCGCCCACGCACGGGTGGCGCACCGCTGAGGTGTGGACGCGGATCTGGTGGGTGCGGCCGGTCTCGAGGTCGATCTCCAGCAGCGACGCGCCGGGCATCGCCTCGAGGGTCCGGTAGTGGGTGACCGCGTGCTTGCCGTCGGCGACGACGGCGAACCGGTAGTCGTGGCTCGGGTGGCGCCCGACCGGGGCGTCGATGGTGCCGTTGAGCGGGTCCATGTGCCCCTGGACGAGGGCGTGGTAGATCTTGTGCACGGTGCGTTCCTTGAACGCCCGCTTGAGGCCGGTGTAGGCGAGGTCGCTCTTGGCCACCGCCATCAGCCCGGAGGTGCCGGCGTCGAGCCGGTGGACGATCCCCTGCCGCTCCGCTGGGCCGAACGAGGACACCTGGAAGCCGGCGGCGCGCAACCCGCCGACGACGGTCGGTCCGGTCCAGCCCGGGCTCGGGTGGGCAGCCACCCCCACCGGCTTGTCGACGACGACGAGGTCCTCGTCCTCGTAAGCGATGGCCAGCCCGACGACCGGCTCCGGCGGCGGCGTGGCGGTCTCCGGCATGGTCACCTCGAGCCAGCCGCCGGCGACGAGCCGGTCGGACTTACCGAGCTCTCGGCCGTCGAGCAGGACGGCGCCGGCCTGGGCGATCTCGGCGGCCCGGGTGCGGGAGAAGCCGAGCAGCCGTGCCAGCGCGGCGTCGACCCGTTCCCCGGCCAGGCCCTCGGGCACCGGCAGCGCGCGGATGTCAGCCATCGTCGGAGGTGGCGGTGCGCATGTCACGGCGGCTGCGCCAGCGGGGCCGCTCCATCGGCGGGTGCGTCGGCTCGTCGGCGGCACCGTCCGGCGTGGCCGGGCCGGCAGGCAGCGGCTCTGGCGGCAGCGGGTCCGCGGGGCGCTCCGGGCTCACCTCGGTGGCGTCGTCGAGCGAGGTCTCGTGCTGAGCGGCGGGCCGGCCGTCGGAGACCCAGCGGGCGAGGTCGACGTCGTCGTCCCCGCCGGCTGCGGGTGCCACCAGCGGGGTGAACTCGTCGTCGTCGACGTCCGGCTCCTCGCTCAGCAGCGTGTCGTCGCCGTCCACGGCCACCGGCTCGGCGGAGTCGGTGCTCGAGACCCGCCGACCATCGATCTCCAGCCCGATGAGCGCGAGGACCGCCACGAGGACCGCCGCGCCGACGATCGCGATGTCAGCGACGTTGCCGACGAACCAGCCGTTGTAGTTGATGAAGTCGACGACGTGCCCCTGGGCGAAGCCGGGGTCGCGGACCAGCCGGTCCGTGAGGTTGCCGAGGGCCCCGCCGAGCAGCAGCCCGAGGGCGACCGCCCACGACTTCGAGCGCAGCTTGCGCGCCACCCGCAGGACGACGACGACCACCACGGCGGCGACGATGGTCAGCACCCAGGTCATCCCGGTTGCCATCGAGAACGCGGCGCCCGGGTTGAAGATCAGCTGCCAGCCGAGGTAGTCCCCGATGATCGGCACGACCACGCGGGGTGTGAGCCGCTCGACGGCGTAGAACTTGCTCAGCTGGTCGATCGCGAAGACCACCAGCGCGATGACGATCAGCGCCCCGACCAGCCTGGGCTTGCCGCGCGTCGGCTCGGTCGCTGTCATCGTTGTTTCCCCTCGACGCAACTCAGCGGCGGCAGTCCCGAGGGACCGCCGCCGCCGATGCTCACTCAGTGACCGAACTGCGGTGCGTTCTGCTCGCCGCGGCCCGAGACGTTGCCGCGACCCTCGACGTCGCTCAGCAGCGACTCGAGGTAGCTCTTGAGGCGGGTGCGGTAGTCCCGCTCGAAGACGCGCAGCTCGTCGATCTTGCGCTCGAGGAGCGAACGCTCCTGCTCGAGCTGGGCGAGCGTGCGGTTGTGGGTGTCCTCGGCCTCACGGACGATGCGGTCGGCCTCGGTCTTGGCCTCGTGGAGGACACGGTCGCCCTCCGCCTTGCCGTTGGAGACGTACTCGTCGTGGACCTTCTGTGCCAGCGCGAGCATCCCGGCGGCTGACGTCGGCGCGTCGCCGGCGTCCGCCTGCACGGCGGCGGCAGGGGCGAAGCTGGCGGCAACCTCGGGCTCAACCTCGGGCTCGGGCTCCGGTGCGGCCTGCGGCTCGGGCTCCGCCTCGACGACCGGCTCGGGAGCGGTCTCGACCGGCGCGGCGACGGCCTCGCCGCTGCTCAGCTCACTGACGCGACGCTCGGCGGCGGCGAGCTTGGCCTTGAGCTCCTCGTTCTCGTTCTGCAACGAGCTCAGGGTGTTGACGACCTCGTCCAGGAAGTCATCGACCTCGTCCTGATCGTAGCCTTCACGGAACTTCGTTGGCTGAAACTTCTTGTTCAGCACGTCGTCTGCAGTGAGCAGCGCCATCAGTCGTCACCTCGGTTGTCCGGTCATTCGGTTGTGAGCTCATCGTTGCGCGACTCACGGCTCCACGTTAGCGGAACGTCACTATGGCACGAATCGCGCCACGAGGTGAAACACGCCTCAGGACAGTCGTGCCGCGAACTGCATCGCGATGCTTACCGCAAGGAAAAGGATGATGAAGCCCAGGTCAAGTGCTACCGGACCGAGCCGCAGCGGCGGGATGTAGCGCCGCAGCCAGCTCAGCGGCGGGTCGGTCAGGGTGTAGACGAGCTCAGCCACCAGCAGCAGCGGGCCACGAGGTCGCCAGTCCCTGGAGAACACCTGGATCCAGTCGAGCACCAGCCGGCCGATGAGAACCAGCAGGTAGAGCAGGAGCAGGAAGTAGAGGACTGCGAAGACTGCGGACACCGTCAGCTCTGGTTGAACAGGCGTCCCGGCCCACCATCGGGCTCACCGGTGTCGGTGGCGACCTCGACGCTGGCCGGGGAGAGCAGGAAGACCCGGTTGGTGACGCGCTCGATGGCGCCGTGGAGCCCGAAGACCAGTCCGGCGGAGAAGTCCACCATCCGCTTGGCCTCGGTCTCGCTCATCCCGGTGAGGTTCATGATCACCGGCGTGCCGTCACGGAACGACTCGCCGATGACCCGTGCCTCGTTGTACGTGGTGGGGTGGACGGTGCTGATCCGGCGCAGGTCCGGCTCGGCCGGCTCCGGCGCGGGCACGACGCGCATCGGCGTCACCTGCGCGGTCCGCTCGACGGGCTCGGGACGCTCGGTGCGCTCCGGCTCGCGGTGGTCCTCGGCGTAGTGGCCCTCGACCTCGTGGTACTCACCGGCCTCGTCCTCGGCAAGCCCGAGGTAGGCCATCGTCTTGCGCAGTGCTCCGGCCATGGCTGCTCCTCATCGTGGGTTCGCGCGATCACACTCGTGCCGCTTCCATGTGTGACGCTAGACCAGCACCGCACCAGATGGCGCACCACCGCACGGCGTGTCGCGCGCCGGCCTCCTCGGGCCGCCCGGGGAGCACTCACCGCCGACGCTGGACGATCCCGGCGAACCGTCCGGTGACGCCGTCGCGGCGGTAGGAGTAGAGGGCGGGGTCCTCGTACGTGCACGCCGCGTGCTGCTCGACGCGGCGCACCCCGGCGGCCGCGAGCTGACCACGCACGCCGGCGGCGACGTCGAGCGCGGGCGTCTGCCACGAGGTCGTCGCGTGCGCCGCGGGGACGACGGCGGCCACCTCGGCGCGCAGCTCGGCGGGCACCTCGTAGCAGTGTCCGCAGATGCTCGGCCCAAGGCTGGCGTACAGCCGCGGCAGCGCGGCCCCCGCGTCGGCGAGCCGCTCCAGCGTGGCCCCGACGACGCCGGCCACCAGGCCCTGCCGGCCGACGTGCACCGCGGCGACGAGGCCGCCGTCGGGGGTGGCGAGCAGCAGCGGCACGCAGTCCGCCACCATCACCGCCACCGCCACCGGGACCACCCCGGCCGGGCCCGCGGGAGACGAGCCGACCAGCGAGTCGTGCGCCCCCATCGTCGTGCGGCCCGCGCCCGGTGGCCGGGCCACGACGCGGACCGACCGGCCGTGGCCCTGGCTCATCCAGGCGACGCGGCCGCCGGCCCACCGGTCGAGGAGGTCGCGGTTGGCGAGGACACGGTCGACGTCGTCATCGACGTGCAGGCCGAGGTTGAGCCCGCCGGTGCCGTCGGCCGAGCCGTAACGCCCCCAGGAGACGCCGCCGGCGCGCGTGGTGAAGCCACCACCGCCGGGACCGAGATCGGCGGGGAGCAGGTCGAGGACGGTCACGGGCCGGCCGTTCTCCTGCGTCCCCGCTCAGCGCAAGAAGTCGGGGATGTCGAGGTCGTCGTCGCGGCGGGGCCGCACCGGCTCCTCGTCGAACACCCGGGGCACCTCGAAGGACCGCTCCTGGTTGCCACCGGCGTACGCGGGGACCGGCGGGGCCGGCTGTGCCACCGGCTCGGGGCTCACCGCGACCGGCGCCTCGGGTGCGCTGGCGGCGACCGCCGGGCTGGCGACCGCCGGGCTGGCGACCTGCGGGCGCTCGACGGCGGCCGGCACCCGCTGCGGCTCGGCAGGCGCCGGTGCGGCGTTGCTGTGGTCGAAGCCGGCGGCGATGACGGTGACCCGCACCTCGTCGCCCAGGGCGTCGTCGATGACCGCACCGAAGATGATGTTCGCCTCCGGGTGGGCGGCCTCCTGGACCAGCCGGGCGGCCTCGTGGATCTCGAGCAGACCGAGGTCGCTGCCACCCTGGATGGACAGCAGCACGCCGAGCGCCCCGTCGATGCTCGCCTCGAGCAGCGGCGAGGATATTGCCAGCTCGGAGGCCTGGATCGCGCGATCCTCGCCGCGGGCGGAGCCGATCCCCATGAGTGCGCTGCCGGCCCCCTGCATCACGGACTTGACGTCGGCGAAGTCGAGGTTGATCAGGCCGGGCGTGGTGATGAGGTCGGTAATGCCCTGCACACCGGAGAGCAGCACCTGGTCGGCGCTCTTGAAGGCGTCGAGCACCGACACGTTGCGGTCGGAGATCGACAGCAGCCGGTCGTTGGGGATGACGATGAGGGTGTCGACCTCGGCGCGCAGCGCGTCGATGCCCGAATCCGCCTGCGTGGAGCGGCGCCGCCCCTCGAAGGTGAAGGGACGGGTGACCACGCCGATGGTCAGCGCGCCCAGCGAGCGCGCGATTCGCGCCACGACCGGTGCGCCTCCGGTACCGGTACCACCACCCTCACCGGCGGTGACGAAGACCATGTCGGCCCCTCGCAGGACCTCCTCGATCTCCTCCTCGTGGTCCTCGGCCGCCCGCTTGCCGACCTCGGGGTCGGCGCCGGCGCCCAGGCCACGGGTGAGCTCGCGCCCGACGTCGAGCTTGACGTCGGCGTCGCTCATCAGCAGCGCCTGGGCGTCGGTGTTGACGGCGATGAACTCAACACCCTTCAGCCCGACCTCGATCATCCGGTTGACGGCGTTGACGCCGCCCCCGCCAACGCCCACCACCTTGATCACTGCCAGGTAGTTCTGCGGTGCCGCCACGTCGGCCCCCCTCAGTCTTGATTGTTGTTCTCGGTCGGTGCCAGCGGAAACTCCCTCAAGCTTCAACCTCTACCTGAGGCTTAGACTTATGTCAGTTTCTGGCATCCGGAACGGTAGGTTGCGTTGCCCTGCGGAGCAACGACATCACCGGGTGTGTCGCGCTCAGTCAGAGGTCGTGGGCGAGCGCGGCACGGTGACGTCGTAGACGGCTGCCGGCTCGGACCGCAGCACCTCGAGCACCGCCGCCTTGAGCTCGGACTCCTCCGCGCCGCCCCACCGCACCTCGGCGCCGTCGTGCAGCTCGAGGACGATCGCCCCGGGGCCGGTGGCCACCGCGACCGCCACGTCCGCGCGCACCGCCGGGGGCAGCTCCGCCAGCACGGCGAGCACCGCCGTCAGCGTCTGCGGCGCCCGCTCCCCCGACCGTGGCACGTCGACCTGCGCCATGCCCTCGGGGACCTCCTCGACGGTGGCGACGGTGACGCCGTCCGCGTCGAGCAGCTCGATGGCCTCCTCGGTGCGCAACGCCGCCACCGGTTCGCGGGCGACGACGTCGATCGTCAGCCCGCGCGGCCACTCCCGGTGCACCTCGGCGCTGCGTACGGTGGCCAGCTGCTCGACCTCGCTGCGCATCCCCGGCGCGTCGAGGCGTGGCAGCGGTGTCCCGGCGTGCCGGTCGACGACGGCGGCCACGTCGGCGGTGGCCACCGTGGTGCCCTCGCCGGTGCCGGTGATGGTCACCTGCTCGGTGTCGAGGGCCAGCAGCGGGGAGAGGAGCACCGCCCAGCCGACGACGCCGACCGCCGCGACGATGCCCAGCGTGATGAGGACCGCGCGCCAGCGCAGCCGCCGCTGCGCCCGGTAGCGCTCGGTCAGCCGCTGGGTGAACGTCCCCGCCGGCCGGTCCGTGGCGCTGTCCGCTGGGCGCCGGCGGGCGAGCCGCCGCGGCTCGGGCGCTGCCGGCGGTGCGGCGGCAGGCCGCGCGTCGTCGTCGGGCCGGCCGTCGTCGGGCCGGCCGTCGTCGGGCTCCGGGTCCCGTCGCGGCGGCCGCGGGCGCGCGGGTGGCCTCACTGCTCGCCCGCCAGCCGCTGCAGGACGAGCGGGCCGAGCTCGGTGACGTCCCCGGCGCCGACGGTCAGGACGAGGTCACCCGGCTCAGCGGCGGCTGCCACGACGTGCGCCGCCTCCTCGCGGGGGGCGACGTAGCGGGCGCCGGGCAGCCGGTCGGTGATGAGCGTGCCGTCGACGCCGTCGACCGGGTCCTCCCGGGCGCCGTAGACGGCCGTGACGACGACGACGTCGGCGAGGGACAGCGCCTGCGCGAACTCCGCGGCGAAGGCCTGCGTGCGGGAGTAGAGGTGGGGCTGGAACAGCACGAGCACCCGTCCGCCGGCGGCGGCCAGCCGGGCGGTGCGCAGCGTGGCGGCCACCTCGGTGGGGTGGTGGGCGTAGTCGTCGACCACCCGCACGCCGGCGGCCTGCCCGCGCGGCTCGAAGCGTCGCCCGGTCCCGGTGAAGTGCCCGAGCGCCTGCGCCATCGCCGCCGGCGCGGCGCCGACCTCGACCCCGGCGCACCAGGCGCCGGCGGCGTTGAGGAGGCTGTGGGCGCCGGCGACCGCGAGGTCGAGGACGACCCCGGCGGCGGCCGGCGCGTCCCCGGTTGGCTCGTGGTGCAGGGTGGCGCGGGCGCCGTCGGCCCGCAGCTGGACGTCGGCGAGGCGGACGTGCCCACGACCCAGCCCAGGCGAGCTGCCGGTGCCGTAGGTGAGCAGCGGGCGGCTGCCGGCGACGGCACGTGCCAGCCGCAGCGCGCCGGGGTCGTCGGCGCAGACGACGAGGAGGCCGGTGACCCGCTCGGCGAAAGACACGAACGCCTGGTCGAAGGCCTCGTGGGAGCCGTAGTGGTCGAGGTGGTCGGCCTCGATGTTGGTGATGATCGCGACGGCGGGGCGATAGTTGAGGAACGAGCCGTCGGACTCGTCGGCCTCGGCGACGAAGGCGCGCCCCCGGCCCAGGTGCGCCCCGCTGCCGAGCGCGAGCACCGTACCGCCGATGGCGTAGCTCGGGTCGAGCCCGAGCTCGGTGAGGGCGACGGCGAGCATCGCCGACGTCGTCGTCTTGCCGTGGGCGCCGGCGACGGCGACGAAGTCGCGCCCCTCGGCCGCGCGTACCAGGGCCTGGCTGCGGTGGACGACCGGCAGCCCGAGCTCACGCGCGCTCCGCAGCTCGGGGTTGTCCTCGCGGACCGCGGTGGAGACCACGACCGTCGCCCCGGGACCCACCCGGGCGGCGTCGTGGCCCGCGCGGGCGTCGACGCCCAGGGCCCGCAGCCGGGCGAGGGTGTCGCTGTCGCGTGCGTCGCTGCCGGAGACCCGCAGCCCCCGGGCGGCGAGCAGCTCGGCCACCGGCGCCATGCCGGCGCCGCCGACCCCGATGAGGTGGAAGTGCTCAGCGGTCATCGCGCCGGCTCCCGCCCCGCCGCACGCAGCACGAGGTCCGCCAGCCGTGCGGCGCCGTCGCGCACGCCGGCGCCGGCGGCGGCGGCGGCCATCGCGGCGAGCCGGTCGCGGTCGGCCAGGAGCGGCAGGACGTCGCGGACCACCGCAGCGGGGGTGAGCTCGGCGTCGGGCACGATCACCCCGCCGCCGGCGGCAACGACGTCGGCGGCGTTGCGGCGCTGCTCGCCGTTGCCGATGGGCAGCGGGACGTAGACCGCCGGGATGCCGAGCGCGGCGAGCTCGCTCACCGTGCCGGCGCCCGACCGGCACAGCACGAGGTCGGCGGCGGCGTAGCCGCTGGCCATGTCGTCGAGGTACTCGAGCACGTGGTGCCCCGGCAGCGCCGCCGTCGCCGCACGGACGTCGTCAGCCTTCCCGGCGCCGGTGAGGTGCAGGACCTGGGTGCCGGCGTCGTGCAGCTGCTGGGCGCTGCCGGCGAGGGCGTCGTTGATCCGCTGGGCGCCGAGCGAGCCGCCGGTGGCCAGCAGGGTGGTGCGGCCGGGGTCGAGGCCGAGAGCGGCCGCCGCGGCCTGCCGGCGCTGCGCGGCGAGCTCCGGGGTGGCGCGCTCGGCGACGAGGGCGGCGATCTCCGGTCGCAGCGGCAGCCCGGTGAGGGTGGCACCGGGCAGCGGCGTGCCGGCGAACGAGACAGCCACCGCGCTCGCCCAGCGGGCGCCGAGCCGGTTGGCCAGGCCCGGTCGGGCGTTCTGCTCGTGAACGACGACCGGCACCCCGAGCCGCCGGGCGGCGAGGTAGGCGGGGGTGGCGACGTACCCGCCGAAGCCGACGACCACCTCCGCGCCGGAGCGGCCGATGGCCTCGCCTGCGGTGCGCACCGCCGCCCGCAAGCGGCCCGGCAGCCGGAGCAGGTCGGGCGACGGACGGCGGGGCAGCGGCACCCGGGGCACCACCTCGAGCGGCCAGCCGGCCGCGGGCACCAGGCGGGACTCCAGGCCGGCAGCCGTGCCGAGCACGGTGACGGTCGCCCCGTCGGGCCGGCCGGCGAGCTCGGCGGCGGTGGCGAGAAGGGGGTTGACGTGGCCGGCGGTGCCACCGCCGGCGAGCAGCACCCGCAGCTCAGCCACGGCGCCGCCCGGTGACCACCGCGAGCGAGCGGCGCACGGTGCCGCGGCGGGCCCGCAGCGCCTCGGGCGCTCCTGGCTCGCTGCGCGCGAAGGACAGCACGATCCCCATCGCCAGCAGGGTCGCGATGAGTGCCGAGCCGCCGGCGGAGACCAGTGGCAGCGGCACCCCGATCACCGGCAGCAGGCCGATGACCACGCCGATGTTGATGAGCGCCTGGCCGAGGATCCACGCCGCGATGCCGCCGGTGGCGATCTTGACGAACGGGTCCTCGTGACGGCGCACGATGCGGATGAGGCCGAAGGCGAGCGCGGCGAACAGCGCGAGGACGAGCAGCGTGCCGAGCAGGCCGAGCTCCTCGCCAAGGATCGCGAAGATGTAGTCGTTGTGCGCCTCGGGCAGGTAGGACCACTTCTCCCGGGACGCGCCGAGCCCCACGCCGGAGATCCCGCCGGTGCCCAGCCCCCACAGCCCGTGCTGGGTCTGGTAGCAGGCGGCCGAGGTGTCGCAGTCGCTGCCGAACACCGCCATGATCCGGTCCATCCGGTTCCGGGACGTGACGACGAGGAAGGCCGCGGCGCCGGCACCCATGACGGCGGCGAGGCCGAACCACTTGAGCGGCACCCCGGCGACGAACATCGTCCCCGCGACCAGCGCGGCCATGACGAGCACGGTGCCGAGGTCGTGGCCGGCGAGCACCAGGCCGAGGGCGAGGGCGGACACGACGAGCCCGGGCACGAGGACGTGCTGCCACTTGTGCAGCAGCGCGGACTTGCGGGCGAGCACCAGGCCGAGCCACAGCGCCAGCGCCAGCTTGAGGAACTCCGAGGGCTGGATGGTCTGGCCGACACCCGGCAGCATGATCCAGTTGGTGTTGCCCTTCTCGCCGCGGGCGAGCGGCGTGAAGATCAACGCCTGCAGGGCCAGCCCGACGGCGAGCGCCGGCCAGGCGATCTTCCGGTACCAGGCGACCGGGACCCGGCTGGCGACGAACATCAGCGGCAGCCCGAGGAGCGCGAACTTCGCCTGGTCGAGGAAGTACCCGTAGGGGTTACCGTCGTTCTCCCGGATCGAGCTGATGGACGACGCCGAGAGCACCATGACCACGCCGATCGCCAGGAGGAGCAGCGCGGCCCCGCCGACGAGGTAGTAGCTGAGGGTGACCGGTCCGCGGGCGAGCACGCTCTGCCGCTCCGCGGCGCCCTCGGTGGTGACGCGGGCGGCGCGGGCGGTCGTCACCCCGCGGGGACGGCGTACGGTGCGGTCGATGCCGGTGGCCCGGCGGCTGCCGGGCTGGACGGTGGTCATCGCGCCCCTCTCACAGCCGCCGCACGGCGGCGGCGAACGCGTCGCCGCGCTCGCCGTAGCTGGTGAACTGGTCCATCGATGCGCAGGCCGGGGCGAGCAGCACGGTGTCGCCCGGGCGGGCGAGGCGCGCGGCCTCGGTCACGGCATGGTCCATCACGGAGCCAGTCTCACCAGCGGTGACCTCGGTGAGCGGGATCTGCGGGGCGTGTCGCGCGAGCGCGTCACGCAGCGGCCCGCGGTCCACCCCGATGAGGACGACGGCGTGCAGCCGGTCGGCGACCCGCCGGACGAGGTCGTCGAAGCGGGCGCCCTTGGCCAGCCCGCCGGCAACCCAGACGCCGCGCCCCGGGGGCAGCGCGCCGAGGCTGGCGGCGGCGGCGTGGGCGTTGGTGGCCTTGGAGTCGTCGACCCAGGTGACGCCGTCACGCACCGCGACGACCTCGATGCGGTGCGCCCCGCCGCGGTAGTCACGCAGCCCGTCACGAACGGCCGCCCCGGGGACGCCGGCGGCACGGGCGAGGGCGGCGGCGCTCAGCGCGTTGCTCAGCACGTGCGCGGGAACCTCACCACCGGGCACTGCCGCCAGGTGGGCGAGGTCGCTCAGCTCGGCGAGCGGCTCGGCGTGCGTCTGGCGCCGGGGACCGAACGCGCGGTCGCACAGCACGTCCTCGACGATGCCCAGCTCCCCCGCCCCGGGTGGCCCGATCCGGGTGCCGACCGCACGGGCACCCTCGGCGACATCGGCCTGCTCGACCATCGCCCGGGTGGCGGCGTCGGCGGTGCTGTAGATGCACGCGACCCGGGTGCGTTCGTAGACCCGGGCCTTGGCGTCGCGGTACGCCTCGAACGAGCCGTGCCAGTCGAGGTGGTCGGCGGCGAGGTTGAGGCAGGCGCTGGCCAGCGGGGCCACGCTGTGGGTGAGGTGGAGCTGGAAGCTCGACAGCTCGACGGCCAGCGCGTCGTGCCCGCCGTCGGCGACCACCTGCACGACCGGGGTCCCGACGTTGCCGACCGTCGCGGCCCGCCGGCCGCCGGCGGCAAGGATCGCGCCGAGCATGCCGACGGTCGTCGTCTTGCCGTTGGTGCCGGTGAGGGTGAGCCAGTCCGGCCAGGCGCCCTCGTCGAGGATCTCCTGCTGCAGCTGCCAGGCGAGCTCGACCTCGCTCCAGCACGGCAGGCCGGCCGCCGCCGCCCGGCGCAGCAGCGGCGACACCGCTGGTACCCCGGGCGAGACGACGAC
Source organism: Georgenia sunbinii (assembly GCF_036421875.1). Lineage (NCBI taxonomy): Bacteria > Bacillati > Actinomycetota > Actinomycetes > Allobogoriellales > Allobogoriellaceae > Georgenia > Georgenia sunbinii. The sequence goes on from NZ_JAZGOL010000003.1 coordinate 107,275, forward strand.
GACGTCAGCGCCGGCCGCGAGGACCGCGTCGGCGAGCGCGTCGTCGTCGGGAACGGCTCGCAGCCGGGCGCGCGCGCCGACCGCCTCGTGGGCGGCGGCCACCGCCGCCTCCGAACGGTCCAGCCCGAGCACCGTGGCACCGAGCGTGGTGAGGACGTCGAGCGCCGCACGCCCCGAGGTTCCGAGACCGACGACGACGAGCCGTGCGTCGCGCAGCGAGCTCACGCGGTGACCCACTCGGCGTAGAACACACCCAGGCCGAGGGCGACGCACAGCGCGGCGATCAGCCAGAACCGGATGACGATCGTCACCTCGCCCCAGCCGCCCAGCTCGAAGTGATGGTGCAGCGGCGCCATCCGGAACACCCGTCTACCGGTGGCCTTGAAGAAGCCGATCTGGATGACGTCGCTCATGACGATGATGACGAACAGCCCACCGAGGATGATCGCGAGGAACTGGGTGTGGGTGAAGATCGAGAACCCGGCGATGGCGCCACCGAGGGCCAGCGAGCCGGTGTCGCCCATGAAGATCTGCGCCGGCGAGGCGTTCCACCACAGGAAGCCGAGGCAGGCTCCGATGAGCGCGGCACCGATGAGTGAGAGGTCGCGGGGGTCGCGGACCTCGTAGCAGGCCGACCAGGCGTCGCTGGTCTCGCTGAGGTACTGGCAGTTCTGGTTGGACTGCCACATCGTGATGACCGTGTAGGCGGCGAACACCATCGCCGACGCACCGGTGGCCAGGCCGTCGAGGCCGTCGGTGAGGTTGACCGCGTTGGACCAGGCGGTGATGAGGAAGTTCGCCCAGATGACGAAGAGGATGAGCCCGAGCACCGGCCCGGCGAAGGCGAGGTCGAACAGCGTGTCGCGCACCAACGAGATCTGCGTGGACGCGGGGGTGCGGAAGTTCTCGTTGGCGAACTGCAGGGACAGCACCGCGAAGGTGACCCCGACGGCTGCCTGGCCGATGATCTTCCACTTGGCGCTGAGCCCGAGCGACCGCTGCCGGCTGATCTTGATGTAGTCGTCGGCGAACCCGATGACGCCCAGCCCGACGACGAGGAACAGCAGCAGCAGCCCGGACGCACCCGGCAGCCGGCCGGCGAAGATGTTCGCCACCGCGTAGCCGAGGAGGGTGGCCAGGATGATGACCACCCCGCCCATCGTCGGCGTGCCGCGCTTGGTGTAGTGGGCGGTGGGACCGTCCTGGCGGATGAACTGGCCGTAGTTGCGCTTGGTGAGGAAGCGGATGAACAGCGGGGTGCCGAGCAGGCTGATGATGAGGGCGGTGGCACCGGCGATCAGGACGCTGATCATCGGTCCTCCCCCGCCGCGGTGGCGAGGAGGTGGTCGGCCAGCCGCCACACCCCAGACCCGTTGGAGCCCTTGAGGAGCACGAGGTCGCCGTCGGTGAGGAGGCCGTCGAGCAGCTGCTGCGCGGCGGTCGCGTCGCCGGATCGGTGGATCACCGGAGCATTGTCCCCGGCTTCCGCGGCGCCGGCGCCCACGTGCTCACCGATCGGTCCGAGCGTGACGACGACGTCGATCCCCAGCTCCCCAGCGAGCCGGCCCAGCGCGGTGTGCTCGACGTCGGCGTCCTGGCCGAGCTCGAGCATCTCGCCGAGCACGGCGACCCGCCGGCGGGCCGGCATCGCGGCGGTCGCCCGCAGCGCCGCCGCCATCGAGTCGGGGTTCGCGTTGTAGGAGTCGTCGAGCACGGTGACGCCGTCGGCGCGGTGGTGCAGCGCCATCCGGTGGCCGCTGACCCGCGCCGCGCCGGCGAGCCGGCCGGCGACCGCTCCGGGGTCGAGGCCGAGCGCGACAGCCGCGGCGGTGACGGCCAGCGCGTTGGTCACCTGGTGCTCACCGTGCAGCGCGAGGGTCACCGGGTGCTCGCTGCGGGCGCCGGCGACGTCGGTGACGAGCGTGAACGAGGCCCGGGCGGCCTCGTCGAGCGTGATGTCGGCGGCGCGTACCTCGGCCGGCCGGGACCGGCCGAACCGCAGCACCGGACCGGGGGCGGCGGTCGCCATCGTGGCCACCCGGGCGTCGTCGGCGTTGAGGACCGCGGTGCCGCCGGAGGTCAGCCCGGCGACGATCTCGGCCTTGGCCGCCGCGACCGCGGCGATCGACCCGAACCCGCCCATGTGGGCGTGGCCGACGACGAGCACGACAGCGACGTCGAGCGGCGCGATCCGGGTGAGGTAGTCGATGTGACCCGGCCCGCTGGCCCCCATCTCGAGGACGAGGAACCGGGTCTGGGAGGTTGCCGCGAGCACCGTCAGCGGCAGGCCGATCTCGTTGTTGAAGGACTCGCGGGGCGCCACCGTGGGGCCGGCGCCGGCGAGCACCTGCGCAAGCAGGTCCTTGGTGGTCGTCTTGCCCACGGAGCCGGTGATCCCGACGACCTGCAGCCGGCCGCCCTCGCGGAGCCGCGCGAGCACGGTGCGGGCCAGCTCGCCCAGCGCGGACACCGTGTCGGCGACGAGGACGTGCGGCGCGTCGACCGGGCGTGAGGCCAGCACCACGGTGGCGCCGGCCTCGTGCGCGGCGACAGCGTGGTCGTGCCCGTCGGTGCGCTCCCCGCGCACGGCGACGAACACGGCGCCCGGGGTGACGAGACGGGAGTCGGTGACGACGTCGCCGCCGACCCGCAGGCCCGCGTCGATGCCGGCGGGACGGCCGCCGACGGCCGCAGCGATCTCAGCGATACTCAGCTCGATCATCGCTCGCCTCGCGGTCGGGGGTGGTCAGTGGTCACGGCTGGACAATCTATCGCCACCCCGGTCACTCCGCCCCCAGCGGGTAGTGCGAGGCCTCGGTGCCCGACGGCGGGATGCCCAGGTGCTGCATGGTGAAGCCGGCGATGTCACGGAACACCGGGGCGACCATGATCCCCGAGGACACTTGACGGCTGGGGTGGTAGACGACGATGCCGATGGCGACCTGCGGGTCGTCCGCCGGTGCGACGCCGACGAAGTTCGCCACCGTCTCGGTGAGGCGGCCGTTCTCGTCCGGCACCTGGGCGGTACCGGTCTTGCCGGCGAGCCGGTAGCCGTCGAGCTGGCCCAGCACACCGTTGCCGTCGTCGGAGACGACGCTCTCCATCATCCGCACCATCTGGTCGGCGGTGTCCTCGGAGACCACCCGGACGCCCTCGGGCCGCTCCGCCTCGTGGAACCGGCCACCGGAGTCGGTGACGCCGTCGATCAGCCGTGGCGGCACCCGGACGCCGTCGTTGCCGAGGGTGGCGGCCACGCCGGTGTTCTGCAGCAGGTTGACGGCCATGCCCTGGCCGAACATCGTGGTGTAGCGCTGCCGGCCGTCCCACTCCTCGGGCGGCTCGAGGATGCCGGCGGTCTCACCGGCCAGCTCGACCCCGGTGCGCTGCCCCAGGCCGAAGGCCCGGAAGTACTCGTAGCGCTCCTCGTCGGAGATGAGGTCGCCGATCATCACGGTGCCGGTGTTGGAGGAGGTGGCGAGGATGCCGGTGACGGTCCGCTCCTCGGTGGCGTGCGGGTCGGCGTCGGAGAAGGTCTGGCCCGACGGCGTGGTGAACCGGTCGGGGGTGGTGAACATCGTCGTCGGGGTGACCGCCCCGGCGTCGAGGGCCGCCGCCAAGGTCGCCAGCTTGCCGGTGGAACCGGGCTCGTAGGCGGCCTGGACCGCGCGCGAGCCGCGCGCCTCGGGCGGCGTCTCCTGGTAGCTGCCCGGGTCGACCGACCCGCTGTCGGCGACGGCGAGCAGCCGACCGGTGCCGATCTCCTCGACGACGATGGCGCCCCACTCGGCGCCGTACTCGGCGACGGTCTCCTCGATGATCTCCAGCGCGCGGAAGTTGATGTCGCGGTCGATCGTCGTGTGCACGGTGTCGCCCGGCTCCGCGGGGGTGGTCTCGCGCAGCCCGGTGGGGATGGACTGCCCGGTGCGGCCGATCTCCACGACGCTGCTGCCGGGGATCCCGTGGAGCTGCTCGTCGTAGCGCAGCTCGAGGCCGGCCAGCCCCTCACTGTCGCGCCCGACGTAGCCGAGGACGTTGCCCGCGGTGGTGCCGTTGGGGTAGATCCGCTCGGCGGTGACCTCGGGCTCGATGATGCCGCGCAGCCCGAGCGCGTCGACCTCGCGCCACTCCTGCGGGGTCAGGCCCCGGGCGATGTAGACGAAGGTGGAGTCGCCGATCATCTCGGCGCCCAGCTCGGCGGCGTCGCGGCCGAGCACGGGGGCGAGCAGCGCCGCCGCCGCGACCGCGCCCTGCTTCTCCTCGCCGTCGATCTCGGCGGTGAAGTCCCGCACCTTCACCTGGTTGACGCCGACGTTGTAGCGCTGCACCGAGGTGGCGAGCACCTCGCCGTTGGCGTCGAGGATCTCACCGCGCGGTGCCTCGATGGTCGAGTGCGAGAGCCTGCTGCTGAGCGCGTCCTCGGCCAGCCGCGGCCCTTCGAGCGCCTGGACGTAGACGAGCCGGCCGGCGAAGACGAGGACGACGGTGAGGATCACCGTGAGCACGGCCCCCTGCCGGCGGACCGGCAACCGCGGGGTCACTCCGTCTCCTCGCTGCCACCGACGATCTCGCCGTCGGCCAACGAGATGTACCCGATGCCCTCCGCCGGCGCCATGCCCAGCGCAGCGGCACGACGCTGCAGGTGTGCCGGCGAGCCGGCCTCCTCCACCTGCTGGACGAGCGAGACGCCGGCCTCCGTGATCCGGTTGAGCTCGCGCTGCGAGTCGTGGATCTCGTAGGCGGTGACCGCCATGTGGGTGTTGATGATCAGCGCCCCGACGAGGGAGCCGAGGAGGATCGCAGCGCACAGCACGAGGTAGGGCACCAGCGAGCGTGCCGGGGCTGGGTTGCGCACGATGCGCAGCCGAGGGCGCCAGGAGCGCTGCGGCTCCGGTACGGCGGTGCGGGTGGGCAGTGCACTCATGCGGCTCTCCTCGTCTCGGTTCGCATGTGGTCGGGGGTCGGGCGGAGCCGTTCGGCGGCTCTCAGCCGCACCGACGTGGCTCGCGGGTTGGCGGCGCGCTCGGCGTCGTCAGCCTCTTCCGCGCCACGGGTGAGCTGGCGCAGGTAGGGCCGGTGGCTGACCGGCTCCACCGGCAAGCCGTGCGGCGCGGAGGAGGTGGCGCCGCGAGCCAGCGCCCGCTTGACGGCCCGGTCCTCCAGCGAGTGGTAGGACATCACCACGATCCGCCCCGTCACGGCGAGCGACTCGATCGCCCGGGGCAGCGCGTCGTGGAGCACGGTGAGCTCGTCGTTGACCGCGATCCGCAGTGCCTGGAAGGTGCGCTTGGCCGGGTTGCCGCCGGTGCGGCGGGTGGCCGCGGGGATCGCCGCGCGCACGATCTCGACGAGGTCCCCGGTGCGGGTGACCGGCCGCTCGGCGCGGCGCCGGACGATCGCGTCGGCGACCCGGCCGGCGAACCGCTCCTCGCCGTACTCGCGCAGGATGCGGCGCAGCTCGCCGGTCGAGGCGGTGGCGAGCAGCTCGGCGGCACTGGTGCCGGTCGTGGCATCCATCCGCATGTCGAGCTCGGCGTCGTGGGCGTAGGCGAAGCCCCGGTCGGCCTCGTCGAGCTGCAGCGAGGACACCCCGAGGTCCATGAGGATGCCGGCGACCGCGCCGCCGGCGTGCTCGGCGACGACGAGGTCGATGGCGTCGTACACCGCCTGCACCGCGGTGAACCGGTCACCGAACGGGGCAAGCCGGCGCGACGCCAGCGCGATCGCCTGGGGGTCGCGGTCGATGCCGACCACCCGCAGGCCGGGGAAACGACGCAGCGCAAGCTCGGTGTGACCTCCCATGCCGAGCGTGGCGTCGATGAGGACGGCGCCGTCCTCGTCGAGCGCCGGCGCGAGCAGGTCGAGACAACGCTCGGCGAGGACCGGGACATGGCGGGCCGCGGCGTCGCCACGGCTCGCGTCGTCGGGTGCCTCGTCATGCGTCGACGGTCCTGCCGTCATGGTCCTCACCTCCTCGCCTACGGTTCGTTCGGTCGTCGCTCTGGGCCCGGTGGGCTGCGAGGTAGCTGGTCGGGGGCCCTCCACCACCCGACCAGGACTCCCCCCGTCTGACTCTGGCGCCGGGGAAGTGCGTCAGAGTCGCGGTGGGAGACCTCGCCGTGCGGGGGACGGTGCGTCCGGCCCGGGCGTTCCTCAGAGGATTCCGGGGACCACCTCCTCGGCGATCTCGGCGAAGGCGTCCTCGGACGCGGTGATGTAGGCGTCCCAGGCCGCCGCGTCCCAGATCTCTGCGCGGCTGCCGTGGCCGATGACGGCCAGGTCCCGCTCGAGCCCGGCGTAGGTCCGCAGTGCCGGCGGGATGGTGATCCGGCCCTGCTTGTCGGGGACCTCGTCGGTGGCGCCGGAGAGCAGGATGCGGGAGAAGTCCCGGGCTCGGCGGTCGGTCATCGGCGCCTGGCGGAGCTTGTCGTGGACCTCCTCGAACTCGCGCATCGGGTAGATCGTCAGGCAGCGCTCCTGGCCCTTGGTCAGCACCAGGCCGCCGGCGAGCTGGTCGCGGAACTTGGCGGGCAGGATGACGCGCCCCTTGTCGTCCAGGCGCGGCGAGTAGGTGCCGAGGAACACGGCCCCACCCCCTTCGCATCACCCACCGACCTCCAACGACCTCCACATTACTCCACTTCCCTCCCCCGTCAACGCGAAACTGGTGCGTGATCGCGTCATTCCTGACCATCGCCGCAGGTCAGCATGGTGGGTGGGAGTGGAGCAGAAGTTCACAGAAAGGTCCGCTGGGCGTGTCTGTCCGGGCGTGGCGGGCCGCTCGACGGCACGCGCCCCCCGGGAATGCCGCCGCTCCACGACCTCGTGGAGCGAAGTGGAGGAGCGACCAGCCCATGTCAGCGACAGCAGACTTGTCCCCGACAGCAGACTTGTCCCCGACAGCAGCCTTGTCCCCCACAGCAGACTTGTCAGCGACAGCAGACTTGTCAGCGACAGCAGGCTTGTCCCCGACGACAGATCTGTCTCCAGACGTCGGAAGATGCCATGAGCACCTGGCGTGAGCGGGCGACCAGAGAACCGAGCGCGCCCGACCCGCTACCCGGCAGGCACGCCGGTGCTCGTCGGCGACGATCGCACCGTCACCTGCGGCAACATCGAGAATGCCTCTTCCGGCGTCACGCTGTGCGCAACGTGCGGGCTGATGTCTCAGCTGCACTCGGGCCGGCAGCCGGTCGCTTGTTCAGGTGCCCAGCGGAACCGTCCCGACGCCCGACGTCCTCCCGGGGCCTTCGACCCGACCCATCAAGACCCTCCGTGGCAGCCCACGGCCGTGGGCAGTCGTCCGTCGTGCGCACGCACCCGGCTTCAGCGCCGGGAGCCTCCGCGGACAAGTCTGCTGTCGCGGACAAGTCTGCTCTCGCGGACAAGCCCGCTCTCGCTGACAAGTCTGCTGTCGCGGACAAGTCGGCTGTCGGGGACAAGTCTGCTCTCGGGGATGGGGGGCGGGCGTCGTTGGCGGTGCGGGGTCGAACCAGCGGCTCAGTGACCGCGGTTGTCGCGCCGCTTGTCCCAGCGGTCCTCGAGACGCTGCATGAAGCCGGCCGATCCGCCGTTGCTGCTCTTGGACCTGGCCTTGGCCGGCTGCGCAGCCGGCGGCGCGGCCGCCGTGGCCGACTTCTGCTTGGAGATCGCGAGCATGACCCCACCGAGCATGGCGACGAACCCGAGGACACCCAGCCACACCAGCGAGGTGGCGACCCCGGCGACGAGCAACGTCAGCCCGAGGGCGACCAGCAGGGTACCGATCGTCAGCCGCCGCACCGAGTAGCGGGACTCCGAGGCCAACGAGCTGGCGAACCGAGGGTCGTCGGTGCGAAGCTGCTGCTCCATCTGGTGGAGTACGCGCTGCTCATACTCAGAGAGAGGCATCGGTCCTCCGCATTCAATGTTCCGGTGAGTGCCGACGAGGCACGTACCAGCAGTCTAGTTCGCTCTTGGCCCGGGCGAAAGCCGACCGTCACCCTCGTCGCGCGCGGTCGCTGCCGGACCCTCGGCAGTGCCGTCGAGCAGTGCCGCCGGCCGCAGCGCGCCGGTCCCGAACCGCTGCCGCACGGCGTCCATCGCCGACTCCGCCTCGCGTCGCTGGTCGCCACCGCCGAGCTGCAGCTGGACGCCGTCGCTGCCGGCCACAAGGTTCTCGGCCCGCACCCCGAGCAGCCGCACCCCGCTCGGCGGGATGTCCACCCGGTCGAGCAGCTCGCGGGCGACGGTGAACACGTCGTGGGCGACGTCGGTCGCGTCGACGCCGCGAGAGCGGCTGATGGTCCGGAAGTCGGCGAACCGCACCTTGATGGCCACCGTCCGGGTGAGCATGCTGCGGCTGCGCAACCGGGCCGCGACCCGGTGCGACTGGTCGAGGAGCACGGACTCGAGGCCGGTGCGCTCGGTGAGGTCGACGGCGAAGGTCGTCTCGTGCCCGACCGACTTCTCCACGCGGGTGACCTCGACCCGGCGGGGGTCGATGCCGTTGGCGAGCTCGTGCAGCCGCTGACCGGACGCCACCCCGACCATCCGGTGCAGCGAGCGCACCGGCAGCGCCGCCAGCTCGGCCACCGTGTCCACCCCGAAGCCGCGCAGCCGGTCACGGGTCTTGTCACCCACCCCCCACAGTGCGCCGACCGGCAGCGAGTGGAGGAACGGCACGGTCGCCTCGCGCGGGACGAGGAGCAGCCCGTCGGGCTTGGCATGGCCGGAGGCGAGCTTGGCGACGAACTTCGTCGCCGCCACCCCGACCGATGCCGGGATGCCGAGCTCACGGTGCACCCGCTCGCGGACCTGCTGCGCGATGCGCACCGGCGTGCCGAGCCGGCGCCGGGCACCGGACACGTCGAGGAACGCCTCGTCGATGCTCACCTGCTCGACGACGGGGGTGACGTCACCGAGGATCCGCATGACGTGCCGTGACGCCTGGGAGTAGCGCTCGTGGTGCGGCGGCAGCACCACCGCCTGCGGGCACAGCGCGCGGGCCCGCGACACCGGCATCGCCGAGTGCACCCCGAAGGCCCTGGCCTCGTACGTCGCCGAGAGCACCACACCACGCTGGTCGCCACCGACGATCACCGGGCGGCCAACGAGGTCGGGACGCTCCAGCAGCTCCACGGCCGCGAAGAAGGCGTCCATGTCGACGTGCAGGATCGTGCTGCCCGTGTCGTCGCTGCCCCAGTCGCGGCGGGCCGCCGGACTGCGCTCGCCCCTGCTCATCTCGGCTCAAGGCTAGCCTGGAGGGCATGTCCCTCCGACCCGCCGGCCGCCGGTCCGGCCGCACCACCCACCGATCCCCCGTGGACCTGCCCACCGGGCCGGTCCGCACCAGCACCGGCGTCGTCGAGCTGCTGCGCGACCCCGCCCGCCCGTCGGCCGTCACGGTCTTCATCAACGACGCCGAGAGCTCGTACGTCGACCTCGCCGACCCACGTCACCTCGAGTTCGAGTACATGCAGCAGATGTCCGTGGTGATCGAGGCACTCCTCGCCCCCTCGCCGGCCCCGGTCCGAGCTGTCCACCTCGGTGGCGCCGGCTGCGCACTGGCACGCGCGTGGGACGCGGAACGGCCCGGGTCGGCGCAGCTGGCGGTGGAGCTCGACGGCGAGCTCGCCCGGCTGGCCCGCAGCTGGTTCACGCTGCCCCGCTCCCCGCGGCTGCGCATCCGGGTGGCCGATGCCCGCGAGGCGCTGGAGTCACTGACGCCCGGCTCGTGGGACGTCGTCGTCCGCGACGTGTTCGCCGGCATCCAGGTCCCGTCGCACGTGCGCACCGTGGAGGCGGCCCGCGCCGCCCGCGCCGCGATCAGCGACGACGGCCTGTACCTGGTCAACCTCACCGACCGGCCGCCGCTGCCGCTCGCCCGGGCGGAGGTGGCGACGATGGCCGAGGTGTTCGAGCACGTCGCCCTCATCGCCGACCCGGCGATCCTGCGCGGCCGGCGCTACGGCAACGTCGTCCTCGTCGGCAGCTCCCGGCCGGTCGAGACGTCGCGGCTCGACCGGGACCTGCGCGGGCTGCCGCTGCCGGTGCGGCTGATGACCGGGGCCGAGCTCACCGCGTTCGCCGGCACCTACCAGCCGCTGCGCGACGAGCTGCTCCAGCCGGCAGCGGACGACGCCGGCGCCTGACCGGCTTCCCCGGGTAGCGAAAGACCTCGGGCCCGCACCGTTGCCGGTGCGGGCCCGAGGTCGATCAGCGAGGATCAGACCGCGCGAACGCTCTCCGCCTGCGGACCCTTGGGGCCCTGCGTGATCTCGAACTCGACGCGCTGCGCCTCCTCGAGGGAGCGGTAGCCGTCGGAGGCGATGGCCGAGTAGTGGACAAAGACGTCGGCGCCGCCGCCGTCCTGGGCGATGAACCCGTAGCCCTTCTCAGCGTTGAACCACTTCACGGTTCCCTGTGCCATGTGCTGTGTCCTTCCGGGGACGTTGTGACGCCGGCCGTTTGCCGGCGTCGTCGTGCCGCAATGCTTCGTCCCACGTCTTGCACAGCCTGGCCGGAGCCAGGGTCATCCGTAAGCGAACTGCAACTGCAACGGCGCAAGTCTGGCACGTCCAGCCGTCGATATCTAGCGCAAACGCGAGACGAAACGTCAGCCAGCGCGCTCGGGACCGCCGGTGGGACCCATCGGCTCGTCCTCACCCGGAGCAGTCGACTCGCCGGGATCGACCTGCTCCACGGCGTCGGGCTCGGCCCGCCGCGCGTCGTCGGGTCGAGGGTCGGCAGCCGGGTCCTGCTCGGCGAGGAACGCCTCGAGCGTGGCTCCGAGCTCGTCGGCGGTCGGCAGCTCCACCGGCTGGGCGAGCAGTGTGGCGCGAGTCTCCTGCGTGGCGCCGCGCATGAAGGCGTCGTACTGGTTCTCCAGCGCCTGGACGACGGCGAGCACCTCCTGCGAGCCGGCGACCTGTCGGCCGATTTCCAGCGCGGCCTCGCTCGCCGCCGCCTCGAGATCACCGACGGGCAGCGCGAGATCGCCGTTGCGGGCGATCTGCCGGACGAGCTCGGCGGCCGCCTGCGGGAACTCGCTCTGCGCGAGGTAGTGCGGCACGTTCGCGGAGAACCCGACGGCCTCGCGGCCGGCCAGCCCGAGCCGGTACTCGACCAGCCCGGTGACGCTGCCGGGAACCTCGATGGTGCCGAGGATGTCGGGCTGCGAGGCGATGAGGTCCGGCGAGCTGGCGTGGGCGCTGACGGTGGTGGGCCGGGTGTGCGGGACGCCCATCGGGATGCCGTGCACGCTGATGGTGCGGTCGACGCCGAACCGGTCGACGGCGGCCAGCACCGCGTCGGTGAACGCACCCCAGCGCATGTCCGGCTCCTGGCCGTGGAGCAGCAGCACCGGGCGTCCCTCGTCGTCCCGCAGCAGGTCGATGACGATCTCGGGCTCGTCATAGTCGGTCCACTGCCAGTTCTCGAAGGTCATCGCCGGGCGGTGGCTGCGGTAGTCGACGAGCTCGTCGACGTTGAAGGTCATCACCCGGTGGGTGTCGAGGCTGCTGGTCAGGTGGCGCGCCACGAGCGCAGCCGCGCGACCCGCATCCATCGTGCCGGTGAGCGCGTTGATGAGCACACCAGCACGCACGTCGTCCGCGTCGGGTGCCGTCTCGTACAGGTCCACGTAACCTCCTCCGTCCTGCGCGTGTGGGCGCACGCGCCGCAAATGTGCCACTGCGGGTGTCAACGCCGGTGGCAGCGGACGCATTCCCGGGCCGTCGGGCGCCGGGCCCCGCCCGGCTCAGTGCCCGGGCAGCCGGACCACGGAGACGAAGAAGTCGTCGATCTTGCGGACCACCGAGATGAAGCGGTCGAAGTCCACCGGCTTGGTGACATAGGCGTTGGCATGGAGGTCGTAGCTGCGCATGATGTCCTCCTCGGCCTCGGAGGTGGTGAGGACGACGACGGGGATGCTGCGCAGGTCCGGGTCCGCCTTGAGCGCGGCGAGCACCTCGCGGCCGTCCATCCGCGGCAGGTTGAGGTCGAGCAGCACGAGGTCGGGGCGCGGGGCGTCGGCGTGCTCGCCCTCGCGGCGGATGTAGGCCATCGCGGACTCACCGTCGGTCATCACGGTCAGGTGGTTGGCGACCTTGTAGTCGGCGAACGCCTCCTGGGTCATGAGGACGTCACCCGGGTCGTCCTCGACCAGCAGGACCTCAATCATCGTGCTCATGGCTCACCTCGGTCGGCTCGGAATCGTCATTGTGCCCCACGGCGCCCGTCGAGCTGCGCTCCTCGGCGGGGATGTCGTCGTGCACCGGCAGCGTCCAGCGCACCGTGGTCCCGGTGCCGGCGACGTCGGGGCGTTCGTCGATCCAGATCTGTCCGCCGTGCAGCTCGACGATCCGCTGGCACATCGCCAGCCCGATGCCGGTGCCCGGGTAAGCATCCTTGGCGTGGAGCCGCTGGAAGATCGCGAACACCCGGTCGGCGTGGCGCGGCTCCACGCCGATGCCGTTGTCGGTGCACCACAGCACCCACTCCGCGCCCACCCGGCGGGCCCCGATCGTCACCACCGGCGGCCGGCCGGGCTGGCGGAACTTGATCGCGTTGCCCACGAGGTTCTGCAACAGCTGGGTCAGCGCGACCGGGTGCCCGAGAACCGTCGGCACAGCTCCCTCCACGGTCACCGTCGCCGCGCTCTCCTCGACGGTGTCCTGCAGGTTGTCCAACGCCGCGGCGAGGCAGTCCTCGAGGGCGACCGGCTCCGGTTCCTGGCCGCCGCGCCCCAGCCGGGAGAATGCCAGCAGGTCCTGGATGAGGCGCTGCATCCGTCTGGCACCGTCGGCGGCGAACTCGATGTACTGCTCGGCCCGCTCGTCGAGCTGGTCGCCGTACCGGCGTTGGAGCAGCTGAGTGAAGGACGCCACCTTGCGCAGCGGCTCCTGGAGGTCGTGGGAGGCGACGTAGGCGAACTGCTCGAGGTCCCGGTTGGACGCCTCGAGCTCCACCCGCGCTGTTTCGACCTGGTCCAGCTGGCTGACGAGCCGGCGCCGCATCTGCTCGACGTCGGTCGCCAGTGACACGACCTCGTGAGGACCGGTGACGTGGACCTCGCGCTCGAGGTCTCCCTCGCTCACCGCCCGGCTCGCCTCGGCGAGCCGGTCCAGCGGGTCGGTCACCCAGCGGCGCAGGTAGAACCACAAGCCGGTGCCGATCGCGACGGCGGCCACCGCGATCGCGGCCACCGCGAACCCGAGCGAGGTCCGCCACATCCGCAGCTGGGCGGAGACCACCTCCCGGTGGTCGAGGAGCTCGTCCAGCGTCACCGCGGCCGCCTGACGGACCTCGCCGAGGTGACCGGCGGCGACCGGGACGGCGACGCCGGTGTCCGCCGCCGCGCCGAGCTGCCGGGTGCGGTCGATGAGCGGCTCGGCTCGCTGCTCGCGCCACCCGGTGATCGCGCTCGCCAGCTCGTCGATCGCGCCGGCGAGGCCGTCGGCCCCGGGCAGCTGCTGTTCCGCGCGCTGGTGCAGCTCGGCGAGCCGGTCGGGACCGACCGCCTCGTACGGTGCGAGGAACGCCTCGTCACCGGTGACCGCGAAGTCCCGCACCGCGGTGTCGGCGGCGAGCACGTCGCGCTCGAGGCGTTCGAGCACGATCACCGTCTCGAAGATGCTGGCAGTGACCTCCTCCTGGTAGCGGGTCACCTGGCCGAGCGCGATCGCGGCCAGCACCAGCACGAGCCCCAGGGCAGTGCCGGAGACCAGCAGGCCGGTCCGCAGCCGGTTGCGCAGCGTCCAGGCACGGGCCGGCGCGCTCACCCGGCGGTCCAGCCGAGCAGGACGAGGTGCCCGCCGGCCGGCTGGGCAGGGGCGGACCGCAGCACCTGGGCGACGGCGTCACCGAGCGCGTCGTCGTCCATCGTGCCGCCGCCCGCGAGCACGTCACGCAGGTCGACGCCGGCACTCGGGGCGGGCTCCGCCGGCGAGGCGACGAACGGCTCGTCGAGCAGCAGCAGCCGGTCCGGCTCCTCGAGCACGACGTCGACGACCTGCCGGGCGAGGTCGCCCGCGGCGCCCAGCGGTGCGCCGACGGCGCTGCCGCCCAGCCGGCGCACGTCGGACGCGGTGACGAGCACCGGCCCGCCATGCCCTGCCTGGGCGACCGAGGCGCGGCGGCTGCCGGGGTCGAGGTCGAGCACCACGACCTGCGCCGTCACGGCGCTGCTGCGCGCGACCCGGCCGAGCGCCTCGAGCACCGCGGGCAGCGGGAGGCCGGCGAGTGCGAGCGCACGGAACGAGGCACGCAGCAGAGCGGCTTGCGCGGCTGTGGTCGGGTCCTCGCCCACCACGTGGCCGAACAGCGTGAGGATCGTCTCGTCGGGCCGGGCGACGAGCTCGAAGAGCTCGGTGCCGGCACGGTCGGACCACCCGTCACGGACCGTCACCCGCACGCCGGCCGGCGGTGCGTCGTGCCACAGCTGGGGCATCGCCGTTGCGAGCTGCTCGGTGCGGGCACCGGCGTCCGCGTCGGCGCGGCTGCTGCGCTCGCGCTCCCCCCGCCGGCGTTCGACGGCGTACCGCAGCGCCCGGCCCAGCGACTCGCCGTCGACGCGGCCCTTGACGAGGTAGTCCTCGGCACCGGCGGCGACGGCCTCGACCCCGCCGTCGATACCGTCGAAACCGGTGAGCACGACGAAGGCGGCGTCGGACGCCGCCCGGAGCTGGATGAGCGCGTCAAGCCCGGTGGCGTCGGGCAGACCGAGGTCGAGCAGCACGCAGTCGACCGGCACGGTGAGCGCGTCGAGGGCGGCCTGCACGCTCCACGCCCGCGTGAGGTCCGGACGCAGCCCGGCCTCGGCGAGCAGCTCCTCGACGAGGAAGGCATCGCCGTCGTCGTCCTCTACCAGGAGCAGGTGGAACGGCTCCCCGCCATCGGTGTTCACGCACTGCCCTTCCTTCGATGGCCATATCGTACGCACCGCACCGCACCGCACCGCACCCGGCTGGCCCGGCTACCGGGCGCCGGGCACATATCGCCCCGGCGTCGTTGATAATGGTCTGCCGGCCGATCGGTCGGACGCAGGAGTGGGGGTTCAGTGCAGTCGAGCAGTGACATCGCGGGCGCGAGGCCCGGTGCGGTTTGGGCGGCGGACCAGGAGTTCGTCGACGCCGCCTACCTGCGGCTGGACGAGCTGCGCGGGCGCTACCGGGACCGGCTGGCCGAGGTCCGCCGGGAAGGGCCGAGCGGCTCGCCGCAGAACCGCTCGGAGCGTGACGCCTTCGCCACGCACTACGAGGACACGCTCGCGCGCCTCGACCAGGTCGAGAACCGGCTCGTCTTCGGCCGGCTCGACCTCACCGACGGCACCAGCCGCTACATCGGCCGGATCGGCATCGCCGACGAGGACCAGGAGTCGCTGCTCATCGACTGGCGGGCGCCGGCCGCCCAGCCCTTCTACCAGGCCACCGCTGTCCAGCGCGGGGACGTGCTGCGCCGTCGCCACCTCGTCACCCGCGGCCGCGTGGTCACCGGTGTCGAGGACGAGCTGCTCGATGCCGACGCCGACCTCGACGGGCTCACCGGCGAGGGCGCGCTGTTCGCCGCGATGGCAGCCAAGCGCGAAGGCCGGATGGGCGACATCGTCGCCACCATCCAGGCCGAGCAGGACCGGGTGATCCGCTCCGACCTCAGCGGCATCCTCGTCGTCGAGGGCGGGCCGGGGACGGGCAAGACGGCCGTCGCGCTCCATCGCGCCGCATACCTGCTCTACACCCACCGGGCGCGCCTCGAGCGCTCCGGGGTGCTCATCGTCGGTCCCAGCCCGGTGTTCCTGCGGTACATCGAGCAGGTGCTGCCGTCGCTGGGCGAGAGCGGCGTCGTCGCCGCGACGATGCCCGAGCTGCTCGGTGGGGTGACGGTCGACGGCACCGAGCCGGAGGAGGTCGCCGCGATCAAGGGCAGGGTCGCGATGGCCGAGGTGCTGCGGCGGGCGGTGCGGGCGATCCCCCGCCGGCTCGCCGAGCCGCGAGTCCTCGACGTCGACGGCGAGAAGCTCACCCTGGAGCCGCAGGACGTCCAGGCCGCCCAGGACCGCGCCCGGCGGACCACGCGGCCCCACAACGTCGCGCGCAAGACCTATGCCACCGCCGTGCTCAAGACCCTCGTGCGCCGCTGGTCGGAGCTCAAGGGGCTGGACCTCGACTCCGAGTACGACTACCTCCTGCAGTCGCTGCGCGAGTCTCGGGACGCCCGGCGCGAGATCAACCTCGGCTGGATGCCGACCACGCCGGAGCAGCTGCTGCGCCGGATCTACGCCGATCCCGCACTGCTCGCCCGCCACGGCCGGGGCCTCGACGACCGGCAGCGCGGGCTGCTGTACCGGCCGGTCGACGCCCCGTGGACGACCGCCGACCTCCCGCTGCTCGACGAGCTCGCAGTGCTGCTCGGCACGCTGGAGAGCGCCGACGCCGAGCGCACCAGGCGGGCGCAGGCGGCCGAGCGCACCGCGGCCGAGGCCTACGCCGAGCACGCCATCTCCGAGGACGGCATCGGCGGCGGGATCGTCGACGCCGCCACCCTCGCCGCGAGGTTCGCCGCACCGGCGCCGCGCGCGTCCCTGGCCGAGCGCGCCGCCGCCGACCGGGAGTGGACCTACGGGCACATCGTCGTCGACGAGGCGCAGGAGCTGTCGCCGATGGCGTGGCGCGCGCTGCTCCGCCGCAACCCGAGCCGCTCGATGACGCTCGTCGGCGACCTCGACCAGCGGTCCGGCCATCGCCCGGTGACGAGCTGGACGGGCCTGCTGGGGACGGCCGCCCGGGACCAGGTCCGCACCGAGGCGCTGACCATCAACTACCGAACCCCGGCGACGGTGATGGCAGCCGCGGTGCGTACGCTGCGAGCAGCCGGCGGTGCCCACGCCGCGCCGGCGAGCTCGGCTCGAGACGTCCCCGACGCGCTGCAGGTCACACCGCTACCCGCTGACGGCACCGAGGTCGCCCTGGCCGACGTCGTCGCCGCCGAGCTCGCCGCGCTCGACGGCGGCAGGCTCGCCGTCGTCACCGCCGACCGCGACGTCGCCGCGGTGCGCCGCACCCTGCAGCCGCGTCTCGGCGAGGCACTCACCGCGCCCGGCGGGGACTTCCTCGCGGCGCCCGTGGTCGTGCTCGACGCCGTCGCGAGCAAGGGGCTGGAGTTCGACGTCGTCGTCCTCGTCGAGCCCGCCCGGGTGCTCGAGGGTGGCCCCGGCGACCTCTACGTGGCGATGACCCGTCCCACCACGCGCCTCCACGTCGTCCACCAGGAGCCGCTACCGGCAGGCATCACCGAGTAACCACCACCGCTAGCCGGTTGGGTCGCTCTTCTGGGTACATATGGCGCGTTCGAATGAGCGACCTATGGCCCAGCAGAGCGACCCAAGTCGCGGGGGCGCCGGGTGGGGCGAGCGTCCGCAGGGCGGATGTGTTTTCCGGTGAGGGCCATCGTGGTCCACCATGGAGCGGTGCGAGCACTGTTACTGGAGAACCCCCACGCCAACGCCGACGCCACCCTCGAGGCGGCCGGCCTGGAAGTCGTGCGACACCCCGGCGCGATGGACGAGGACGAGCTCATCGCGGCGCTCGACGGCGTCCAGATCCTCGGGATCCGGTCCAAGACCCAGGTGACCGAGCGGGTGCTGGCGGCCGCGCCCGACCTGCTCGCGATCGGTACGTTCGCGATCGGCACCAACCAGATCGACCTGGCTGCCGCTGCGCACCGCGGCGTCGTCGTGTTCAACGCGCCGTTCTCCAACACCCGGTCGGTGGTGGAGCTGGCGGTCGCCGAGATCATCTCGCTCAGCCGGCGGCTCACCGAGCGCGACAGCAAGATGCACGCCGGCGTGTGGGACAAGTCCGCGGCCGGCTCGCACGAGGTCCGGGGCCGCACGCTCGGCATCGTCGGCTACGGCAACATCGGCACCCAGCTGTCGGTGCTCGCCGAGGCGCTCGGGCTGCGCGTCGTGTTCTACGACAGCGCCGAGAAGCTGGCCCTGGGCAACGCCCGCCGGATGGGCAGCCTCGACGAGCTCCTCGAGATCGCCGACATCGTCACGCTGCACGTCGACGGCCGCGCCGGCAACGCCGGCATGTTCGGCCGGGCGCAGTTCGACCGGATGCGGCCGGGCTCGATGTTCCTCAACCTCTCCCGCGGCTTCCTCGTCGACTACGCCGCGCTGCGCGAGAAGGTGCTCGCGGGCACCATCGTCGGCGCCGCCGTCGACGTGTTCCCCGACGAGCCCAAGCGCACCGGCGACCCGTTCGACTCCGAGCTGCGCGGCCTGCCCAACGTCATCCTCACCCCGCACGTCGGCGGCTCCACGGAGGAGGCGCAGGAAGGTATCGGCAGCTTCGTCTCGGGCAAGCTCGCCCGCTACCTGCTCGCCGGCACGACGACGATGAGCGTCAACGTGCCCCCGCTGGTGCTCGACCAAGCACCGGCCGCGCACTACCGGGTGACGTACCTGCACCGCAACACCCCCGGTGCGCTGGCGCTGGTCAACCAGGCGCTGGCCGAGGGCGGGGCGAACATCGAGGGTCAGATCCTCGGCACGGCGGGCGAGCTCGGCTACGTCATCACCGACATCGGCGGCGAGCTCGCACCCGAGTCGCGCGAGGCCCTCGCGCAGGTGCCGGACGCCATCCGGCTGCGGGTGCTGCTCGCCGCCGACCGCTGAGCGCGCGCCTGCTGACCGGTGGGCTGCCGACCGGTCGGCGACGCCGCTGGCGGCCGATACGGTGAGGTCATGACCTACCACGCACGTGAGGACCGCTACGACTCGATGACCTACCGCCGCTGCGGGCGCAGCGGTCTGGACCTGCCCGCCATCGCCCTCGGGCTGTGGCAGAACTTCGGTGAGGAGCACCCCGCCGCCACCCAGCGCGAGGTGGTGCTGCACGCCGTCGACCGGGGGGTCACCCACATCGACCTCGCCAACAACTACGGTCCGCCGCCAGGTGCCGCGGAGAGCTTCTTCGGCCGGCTCCTGGCCACCGACCTGGCGCCCTACCGCGACGAGCTGATCATCTCCTCCAAGGCCGGCTACCGGATGTGGCCCGGCCCGTACGGTGAGTGGGGCTCTCGCAAGTACCTCCTCGCCTCGCTGGACGCCTCGCTGCGCCGGCTCGACCTGGACTACGTCGACATCTTCTACTCCCACCGTGACGACCCGAGCACGCCGCTGCACGAGACGATGGGGGCGCTGAAGACCGCGGTGGACTCCGGCCGCGCGCTGTACGCCGGGATCTCCTCCTACACCGCCGACCGTGCCGCACAGGCGGTCGCGGTGGCCGAGGAGATCGGACTGACCCTGGTGGTCCACCAGCCGTCCTACTCGATGCTCAACCGGTGGATCGAGGACGGCGAGCCGAGCGCGCTCGACGTGACGCAGCAGGCCGGGATGGGCAACGTGGTGTTCTCACCGCTCGCGCAGGGGATGCTTACCGACAAGTACCTCGACGGGATCCCGGAGGACTCCCGCGCGGCCCGCGGCGGCTCGCTGCGCCAGGAGTTCCTGTCCGCGCAGAACCTCGCCCACATCCGTGCGCTCAACGAGATCGCACGACGTCGGGACCAGACGCTGGCCCAGCTGGCGATCGCGTGGGTGCTGCGAGACGAGCGGGTCACCACGGCGCTCGTCGGGGCGTCGAGCGTGGCACAGCTCGACAACTCGCTGGGGGCGCTGGACAACCTCGAGCTCAGCGCGGCGGAGATCGCCGAGATCGACGACCACGCGGTCGAGGCCGGGATCAACATCTGGGCGCGGCGCAGCAACTAGAACGAGACCGGCGTCGGTGACGGCTTCCCCTCCGTCACCGACGCCGGTGACTCGCACAGCGCACGAAGCGCCTGCCGACGATCGTAGCCGAGATCACCTTCGCCGTCTCAGAGACTGCCGGTGCCGGGAGCGGGAGGGGCCGACGCTACGAGGGGTTGGGGGCCGGCGTGCCCACGCTGCCGGCGTCCTGCACGGTGTCGGCGTCCTCGGCGGTGATGTCCTCGCCGACGGCCGAGTCGTGCACTTCGGTGGCGTGCTGCCCGGCAGCGGCGCCCTCGTCGACGTCGGTCGACGGCACCACCCGCGGCTGCTCGCGGCGCAGCGTCGCGATCGCGGTCTCGAAGTCCTCCAGCGAGGAGAAGGCGGAGTACACGCTGGCAAACCGGAGGTAGGCGACTTCATCGAGCTCGCGCAGCGGTCCAAGGATCGCCCGGCCCACGTCGTTGGCGTCGATCTGGGCCGCGCCGGACGCCCGGACGGCCTCCTCCACCTGCTGGGCGAGGACCGCGAGGTCGTCGTCGGACACCGGCCGCCCCTGGCAGGCCTTACGCACCCCGGAGACCACCTTCGCCCGGCTGAACGGCTCGACCACACCCGAGCGCTTGACCACCGAGAGGCTCGAGGTCTCCATCGTGGTGAAGCGCCGGTGGCAGTTCGGGCACTCACGGCGACGACGGATCGAGGAGCCGTCCTCCGCGGTGCGTGAGTCGATGACCCGGGAGTCCACGTGGCGGCAGAACGGACAGTGCACGCCACGCCCTCCTCGGTCCGTGCGGACCGTCGGTCGGTCCTGCAGACGTGCACCGTACGACTGCGGGGCCTCGCCGTGCAAGAATCCGCGCCTCACCGAGGAACGTGTGCCGGTCAGCCTGCCGGGACGACGAGCTGCTGGCCGGCGGCGAGGTCGCCGGTGGGCAGCGCGTTGAGCTCCTGGATCTGGCTGACGACCTCGCGGACGTCCTGGCCGCCGCCGGCCGAGGCAGCCGCGATCTCCCAGAGCGTCTGGCCGGCACCGACGCTGACCGTCGCGGTGGGGCCGTCGTACTGGGAGGCACCGGCGACGGCGCCGCCCAGCCAGCCGCCGGCCGCCACCGCGACCGTGGTCGCGAGCACGAGAGCCGCCAACGACCGGACCATCCGGCCACGCGCCGTCAGCCGCAGCCGGGGTTGCGCCGGCGCGGCTGCCGGCACGACAGGCCCAGCGGTCGGGACGAAGTCGGGACCGACGAGCTCCAGGTGGCCGCGCCGCACGGGGCGGACGGGTAGGGCCCGACGGGTCGGGGCGGTCAGCGGGACCGGGACTGCCAGTGCACTCATGATGCCTCCTCGAACATATGTCCGTCGAACGTCTGTACGGCAACGTACCGCACTGACCCGACAGATGTCGACACGCCGTCGAACAGATGTTTGATCT
Source organism: Georgenia sunbinii (assembly GCF_036421875.1). Taxonomy (NCBI): domain Bacteria; kingdom Bacillati; phylum Actinomycetota; class Actinomycetes; order Allobogoriellales; family Allobogoriellaceae; genus Georgenia; species Georgenia sunbinii. Next base: position 128,445 of record NZ_JAZGOL010000003.1, read on the forward strand.
CGGACGTGATCGCTTCTACGCTGTCGGGGACAGCCCACCACCGAGCACTGACATCCAGCCCGCAGCAGCGGAGCGGCGAGGAGACGGACCCGTGAGCGCACCGAAGGACGACCCCGTCACGGTCGAGCCGACCGTCCACGAGCTGCCGTCGGCCGAGGACGCGCTGGGGCCGCTGACCTACCGGCAGCGCCTCATCCTCAAGACCATCGCCAGCAGCGTTGCCGACCGTGGCTACCCGCCGACGATGCGCGAGATCGGCTCGATCGTGGGTCTCGCCAGCCCGTCGTCGGTCAAGCACCAGCTGACCTCGCTCGAGCGCAAGGGCTACCTGCGTCGCGACCCGAAGCGTCCCCGCGCGATCGAGATCGTCGGGACCGAGGTCGAGAGCCCGGCGATGAGTACGTTCGGCAGCCCGGAGGACGGCTCCGACGCGCCGCCACCGATCATGGTGCCGGTCGTCGGTCAGATCGCCGCCGGCGGCCCCATCCTCGCCGAGCAGGCGGTCGAGGACGTCTTCCCGCTACCCCGCCAGCTCGTCGGCGACGGCGATCTGTTCCTGCTCCGGGTCCAGGGCGACTCGATGATCGAGGCCGCGATCTGCGACGGCGACTGGGTCGTCGTGCGCCGTCAGCCGGTGGCGGAGAACGGCGAGATCGTCGCCGCGATGCTCGACGGCGAGGCAACCGTCAAGACGCTGCAGCGCAAGGACGGGCACGTGTGGCTGCTGCCCGCCAACCCCGCCTACTCCCCCATCGACGGCGACCACGCCCAGGTGCTCGGCCGGATCGTCACGGTGCTGCGCAGCCTCTGAGCAGCACGGTCGCTAGCATGACGGCATGACGCTCGGCCGTGGCCAACCGGGCTGGCGACCAGTCGTCGCCGCGCTCGGCAATCCCCATGCCCGTCGGGTGTTTGCCCAGATCGTCCTGGGGCACGACCCGGAGGCGGTGGGCCGCGAGCTGGGCGGCGCGCGGCGACGCCACGCGTTGGACGCGCTGCTCGGCGCGGGGATCGTCCGCGAGCACGACGGCGGGTTCGACGTGGTGCCCGAGGCCTTCGGTCAGGTGCTGGCGGCCGGGTCGGGCCCCCGCCGGGTCGGGCCCGAGCGTTTCCTCGACGGCCGGGGTCAGATCGACCGGCTACCGTCCGACGCCACCGAACGCCGGGCGCTGCTGCAGCTCGTCGCGGAGCGATCGCTCGCACCGGCAGAGGTGCTCCCCGAGGCCGAGCTCAACGAGCGGCTGCTCGCGTTCAGCGCCGACACCGCCGGGCTGCGGCGCGCGATGGTCGACGACGAGATCCTCGAGCGCACCCGGTCCGGCTCGCAGTACGCGCGGGTCCAGGAGGGCTGAGCGGGCCGGTCACCTCGGCGACGGTCACGCTAGGCGTCGGCCGAGCCGGCAAGGAGACGTTCGGCGTCGCCGTCGTTGAACGCGGCCACGTGCCGCCGGACGAGCGTGTCGGCAGGAGTCATCCCGTGATGATGCCCGGTCGCTGCCCTCCGCCGTCAGTGGTCCGGCGGGACTCACCGGTCCGCCCGCGGCTCGGACCGCCCCCGGACGGTGCCGATGAACGCGGTGGCGGCGGGGCTAGGGTTGAAGTCGCTCCAGGCGAGGTGCTGGACACGCGTCGGTCCGTCGGTCAGCGGAACCGCTACCAGTCCGGGGTGCGACCCGGCGATGCCCGGCGGCAGCAGCGACACCGCCAGCCCCTGCTCGACGAGATCGAGGATGAGGTCGGCGGCCACCACCTCGAACGCCACCTCGCGACGGATGCCGGCCGCCCCGAAGGCGAGGTCGCTCTGGCTCCGACCGGGCGTACCTGACGGGAAGTCGGCGAAGGTCTCGTCCGCGAGGTCCCGCAGCTGCAGCTGCTCCCGGCCCGCGAGCCGGTGGTCGCCGGCGAGCATCGCCACGTGACGGTCCCGGCCCACCTCGCGGCTACGGACGCGCTGCGGACGGACCCCCTCGGGCAGGCCGAGGACGGCGACGTCGACCGTGCCGGCGTCGATCGCCGCGGTGAGCTCGTCGCTGCTGCCGCCGCGCACGAGGACGCGCACCGCCGGATGAGCACGATGGAAGTCGCTGAGCGACGCCGCGAGGTCGACGGCGGTGACGGTGGGGATGACACCGATGGTCAGCCGGCCACGGATCTCACCGACGGCGGCAGCCGCGTCGACCGCGGCCCGCTCGGCGGCCTCCAGGGCCGTGCGCGCCGCCGGCAGGAACGCTGCGCCGGCCTCGGTCAGCTCCACGCGTCTGCTCGTGCGGGCGAACAGCGTGACGCCGAGCTCGCGTTCCAGCGCCTTCACCTGGTGGCTCAGCGCCGACTGCACGACGAAGCACTGCCGTGCCGCCCGGGTGAAGTTGCGGGTCTCGGCCACCGCGAGGACGTAACGCAGCTGCTGCAGCTCCATCGATCAATCATGCCTGACGATCGGTGCGGTGAGAAGGATGTGTTGGACTCATCAGTCGTGCCGGCGGACAGTGGTCGGGTGACCACCACGACTCTCCCCGACGCGTCGGCGCGGGTGCCCAGTCGCCTGCGGTCGACCCTGCTGACCGCCGTCGCGCCGGCGGTCTGGGGCTCGACCTACATCGTCACCACCGAGCTGCTGCCCACCGGCCACCCGATGTTCGCCGCGCTCGTACGCGCGCTGCCGGCCGGGCTGCTGGCGGTGGCGATCTCCCGGACGCTGCCGCGCGGCGCCTGGTGGTGGCGGGCGGCGGTCCTCGGCACGCTGAACATCGGGATCTTCTTCCCGCTGCTGTTCATCACTGCCGAGCGGCTGCCCGGCGGTGTCGCGGCCACTCTCGGTGCTACCCAGCCGATCATCGTCGCACTCCTCGCGGTGGCGGTCCTCGACGAGCGGCTCTCGCGCTGGCGCCTGGGCTGGGGCGTCGTCGGTGTCATCGGCGTCGCCCTCGTCGTGCTCGGCCCCGGCGCGGCCGTCGACGTCGTCGGCACGGTCGCCGGCCTCACCGGCGCCGCGTCGATGGGGCTGGGCGTCATCCTCACCAAGCGCTGGGGCCGGCCCGACGGCGTGGGGCCGGTCGCGTACGCCGGCTGGCAGCTGACCGCCGGTGGCCTGGTGCTGCTGGCCCCCACTCTGCTGATCGAGGGCGTCCCCCAGCGGATCGACGCGCCCGCGGTCGCCGGCTACCTGTGGCTCGGGGTCCTCGGTGGCCTCCTCGCCTACACGCTGTGGTTCACCGGGCTGCGCCGGCTGCCGGTCACCGCGACCGCCCTGCTCGGCCTGCTGTCCCCGCTGGTCGCCGCCACTCTCGGAGCACTGGTGCTGGGCCAGACGCTGGCACCGGTCCAGCTCGTCGGGTTCGCGCTCGCCCTGACGGCGCTGGCCGCCGGGCAGCTGGCGCCCCGCGAGCCGCGTCACCCCCCGGCGAGGCGGCGGAGCGCGCCGAGGGCGACCTCGCGGTCGGTGGTGCGCCACAGCGGCGGCAGCGACGTGGTGAGGAAGCTGCCGTAGCGAGCGGTGGCCAGCCGCGAGTCGAGGACGGCCACCACCCCGCGGTCGCCGGTCGAGCGGATCAGGCGGCCGGCGCCCTGGGCGAGCAGCAGCGCGGCGTGCGAGGCAGCCACCTGCATGAAGCCGTTGCCGCCGGCGGCCGCGACCGCCTCCGAGCGCGCCGAGCGCACCGGGTCGTCGGGCCGCGGGAACGGGATCTTGTCGATGATCACCAGCCGGCACGACGGGCCGGGGACGTCCACTCCCTGCCACAGCGACAGCGTGCCCATGAGCGAGGTCGGCTCGTCCTCCGCGAACCGCCGCACGAGCGTCGGCAGCTGGTCGTCGCCCTGGCACAGCACCGGGGTGTCCAGCTCCTCACGGAGCAGCTCGGCAGCCTCGTCGGCGCCGCGCCGGGAGGAGAACAGCCCCAGCGTCGCTCCCCCGGCGGCCCGCACCAGCTCGACGAGCTCGCGCCGGAACGCCTCGGACGGGCCTTCGCGGTGCGGGGTGGGCAGGTGACGGGCGACGTAGAGGATGCCCTGCCGGCCGTAGTCGAACGGCGAGCCGACGTCCATCCCCTCCCAGCCGGGACGCGGTCCGTCCGTCCCCCTGCCGCGCGGCGCGACGGCCTGCCGGGGCGCGCCGTCGTCGGCCTCGTCGTCGCCCGTGGCGGCCGCCGCGGTCCCGAGCGGGCCCGACGGGACCGCGACCCGGTCGAGGTGGTCGAGCAGCGTGACGCCGAGGTTGCGGGCGGTCGCCTCGAAGGACCCACCGAGGGTGAGCGTCGCGCTGGTGAGCACCACCGCGCGGCCGGCGAACAGCTCGGTGGCGACCGACCCGGAGACGTCGAGCGGCGCGAGGTGGAGGCGCGGCGGGTCCATGCCGTCGCGGCCCCGCTCGCACCACAGCACGTCGCGGCGGGTGGCCACGCCGTCGTCGAGCAGTCGAGTGGCGATCTCGTGGAGGACGACGACGGCGGAACGCGCCATCGCGCGGCCACCAGGCTCGGCGTCGGTGCCGTCCTTGATCGCGCTCATCACCTCGCGGGCGGCCGCCTCGAGGATGGTGCAGGCGTCGGTCAGCTCGGCCGGCACCGACCGCATCCGCCCGGCCGGGGCGACCTCGAGGAACCCCTGGAGCGCGGAGGTGGCCGCGGTGAGGCTCTCGGCCGGCACCCCGGCGTGCTTGCGGACCAGCCGAGCCGTCCGCTCGACCACGGCCGGGGACAGCTCGAGGGTGGACTGCGCGGTGACCCGGTCGGCCAGCTCGTGCGCCTCGTCGACGACGAGGATGTCGTGCTCGGGCAGCACCTTCGACGACCCGCCGGCGGCGATGCCGAGCATCGCGTGGTTGGTGACGACGACGTCGGCGTCGTGAGCAGCCCGGCGGGCACCCTCCGGGAAGCACTCGTTGATCATCGGGCACTTCGCCCCGAGACACTCGAGCTTGGTGACCGAGACCTGGCGCCAGGCGCGGTCGGTCACGCCCGGGTCGAGGTCGTCGCGGTCGCCGGTGCGGGTCTCCTGCGCCCACTCCCGCACCCGGACGACCTGCTCGGCCAGCGGCCCGCGACCGGAGGCGGCGGCCGGGTCGCCGGTCCCGGCGTCGAGCGCGAACAGTCCCGGCTCGTCCTCCGCCGGGTAGCCGCCGCCGAGCTTGTGCTTGCACACGTAGTTGTGCCAGCCCTTGAGCAGCGCGGCGACCGGCCTGGGCGCTCCGGACGCGGCGACGACGTCCGCGACCAGCGGGACGTCGTGGCTCAGGACCTGCCGCTGCAGGGCGAGGGTGGCCGTGGAGACGATCGCGCGCTGGTTCTTGCGTACCGCGTGGTGAAGGACCGGCACCAGGTAGCCGAGGGACTTGCCGGTGCCGGTGCCCGCCTGGACGAGCAGCGTGCGCGGCTGGTCCAGCACCGAGGCGACGGCGCGGGCCATGTCCTGCTGCCCCTCGCGCTGATGCCCGCCGAGCCGTTCGACGGCCGCCGCGAGCAGGGGGTCGATCGACTCAGCCGGGGTCAAGGAGGTGGTCACTGGCACCAGCCTTCCACGGACCGGGCTCGAACCGGGAGTCAGGCCGGCTGCTGGGCGGCGTGCAGCTCGGCCGCGAGGTCTGCGTCGACGCGCGCGCTCAGCTGGGTGCCGTCCGCGGTGTGCTCCTCGGTGACGATCTCCCCGGTCTGGTGCGCCCGCGAGACGAGGTCGCCGCGCGAGTACGGCACGAGGACGTCAATGAGGACCGACGGCCGCGGCAGCATCTCGGCGACCACCTCCTGCAGCTCCTCGATACCGCTGCCGTCACGGGCAGAGACCGCCACCGCACCGGGGTACCGCGAGCGCAGCACGGCGATCTCCTCGGATGAGGCGAGGTCGGCCTTGTTGAGCACGATGAGCTCGGGGATGTCCTCGGTGCCGGGAATGTCGGCCAGCACGGTGCGCACCGCGGCGACCTGGCCCTGCGGGTCCGGGTGGGCCGCGTCGACGACGTGAAGGATGAGGTCGGCCTGCCCCACCTCCTCGAGGGTGGAGCGGAACGCCTCGACCAGCTCGTGCGGCAGCGACCGGACGAAGCCGACGGTGTCGGTCAGCGTGTAGGCGCGGCCGTCCGGGGTCTCGGCGCGACGGACGGTGGGGTCGAGCGTGGCGAACAGCGAGTTCTCCACGAGCACGCCGGCACCGGTGAGCCGGTTGAGCAGCGAGGACTTGCCGGCGTTGGTGTAGCCGGCGATCGCCACCGCGGGCACCTGCGAGCGGCGCCGCGCGGAGCGCTTGGTCTCCCGCGACGGCGCCATCGCGGCGATCTGGCGGCGCAGCCGCGCCATCCGGGTGCGGATCCGACGTCGGTCCAGCTCGATCTTCGTCTCACCGGGCCCGCGCGAGCCGATCCCGGCGCCAGCGGCCACCCGGCCACCGGCTTGCCGGGACATCGACTCGCCCCAGCCGCGCAGCCGCGGCAGGAGGTACTCGAGCTGAGCGAGCTCGACCTGTGCCTTGCCCTCCCGGGACTTGGCGTGCTGGGCAAAGATGTCGAGGATGAGCGCGGTCCGGTCGACCACCTTCACCTGGACGACGTCCTCGAGGCCCCGGCGCTGGGACGGGGCAAGCTCACTGTCGACGACGACGGTGTCCGCCCCGACCCGCTCGACGATCTCGGCGAGCTCGGCGGCCTTGCCGGAGCCGAGGAAGGTCGCGGGGTCGGGGGTGGAGCGGCGCTGGAGCAGCGCGTCGAGGACGACGGACCCGGCGGTCTCGGCGAGCGCGGCGAGCTCCTGCAGCGACACCTCGGCGATCTCCGCGGTGCCTCCGGACCACAGCCCGACGAGGACGACCCGCTCGAGCCGCAGCTGGCGGTACTCGACCTCGGTGACGTCCTCCAGCTCGGTGGACATGCTGTCCACCCGGCGCAGCGCCGAGCGTTCCTCGCGGTCGAGCTGGTCGCCGTCGAGCTCGGAGCCGTCGTCCTGCCCCACCTGCACCGCAGTGCTGGCTCGGGCAAGAATCCTGGCGACGACGTCGCGGGCCGGGTCCCCGGTGCCAGCCGTCGTGCCGAGCTCGTGGTCGTCTGGTGTCATAACCTGCCTGTCGTTGTTGATCACTCCCCCCAGGATCCCACGGCGGGCCGTGATCGGCGAGTAGATATCCACAGGCTCCGCGGTAGGTTCTCCTGGTGGACGAGCACTACTTCACCGCCCAGCCGGCGACCCCTGCCGAGAAGCGCCAGATCGACGTGACCCTTCGGGGACGCTCGGCCTCGATGACGACGGCGGCCGGGGTCTTCTCCGGCGACCGCCTCGACCCGGGAACCCGGGTGCTGCTCGATGCCGTGCCGGACCCGCCGATCACCGGCACCCTCGTCGACCTCGGCTGCGGCTGGGGACCGGTGACCGTCGCACTGGCGCAGGCGTCACCGGGGGCGCGCGTCGTCGCCGTCGACGTCAACGAGCGTGCCCGGCAGCTGACCGCCGCCAACGCCGAGCGGCTCGGGCTCACCGGGGTGAGCGTCGTCGCCCCCGAGGAAGCGGCGCCCCTGGTGGCCGACGGCATCGACGAGCTGTGGTCCAACCCGCCGATCCGGATCGGCAAGCCCGCGCTCCACGAGCTGCTGCGCACCTGGCTCGGCCGGCTGTCGCCCGACGGCCGCGCCCAGCTGGTGGTGAGCAAGAACCTCGGCGCCGACTCCCTGCAGCGATGGCTGGAGACCGAGCTGGGCATGACGACCGCGCGGATCGCCACCGCCAAGGGCTTCCGGGTGCTCACCGTCCGGCGGGGATGAGCGAGACGACCCGCTCGGCCGTCGCCTCCTCCGGCGCCAGCCAGACGAGGCGCGGGTCGCGCCGGAACCACTTCTCCTGCCGCCGGGCGAGCTGTCTGGTGGCGATGGCGATCACCTCGTGCGCCTCGTCAAGACCCATCCGGCCCTCGACGACGGCGATCGCCTGGGCGTAGCCGACGGCGCGGGAGGCGGTGCGGCCACGCGCCAGGCCGGCGGCCAGCAGCCGCTCGGTCTCCGCCAGCAGTCCGCCGTCGAGCATCGTCCTGGCGCGCGCGGCGATGCGCTTGTCGAGCTGGTCGCGGGGCACGTCGATCGCCACCTGGACGGCTGGCAGGTGGTAGGTGTGGTCGGGCATCGCGGCCGAGTACGGCCGGCCGGTGAGCTCGATGACCTCCAGTGCCCGCACGACGCGGCGCACGTTGGCCGGCAGGATCCGCCCGGCGGCCACCGGGTCGCGCCGGGCGAGCTCGTCGTGGAGCGGCCGCGCGCCGTGCTCCTCGGCCCGCTGCTCGAGGCGAGCCCGGACGTCGGCGTCGGTGCCGGGGAACTCGAGGACGTCGATCGCCGCCCGGATATAGAGGCCGGAGCCGCCGACGAGCAGCGCCCGCCGGCCGCGGGCCATGATCGCGTCGATGTCGGCCCGCGCCTCGACCTGGTAGGCGGCGACGTTGGCCTCGTCAGTGACGTCGAGGACGTCGAGCCGGTGGTGGGCGATGCCGCGCCGCTCGGCGGGCGCCAGCTTGGCGGTGCCGACGTCCATCCCCCGGTAGAGCTGCATCGCGTCGGCGTTGACGACCTCCGCCGCGGCGGGGCCACCGAGCAGCTCGGCGACGTCGAGGGCAAGGTCGGACTTGCCGGTCGCGGTAGGACCGACGACGGCGATGACGGGCAGCGGCACCGCGGTCAGGCCCGTCGCAGCGACGGCATCCCGAGGCTCACCGAGCCGGCCGCGGCCACCCCCGCGCCACCGCCGTGGTCGTGGCCGCCCTCGCGGGCGCGCTGCCAGGCGTCGCCGGCACGGGTGCGGCGCAGCTCGTAGCGCCCGCCCTGCAGCGCGGAGTCCGCCACCAGGTGGTGCGGTGCACCGTGGCTGACGGTCGCGGTGACCATGTCGCCGGGCCGGGGCAGGTCGGCGGCCACCGCCCCCTCCGGTAGCGCGACGTGGACCAGCCGGTTGTCCGCGGCGCGGCCGCTGATCCGCGCCGTCGCGCCGTCCTTGCGGCCCTCGCCGTCGGCGATGAGCACCTCGACGGTGCGACCGACCTGCGCCACGTTCTCCGCGGTACCGATCCGTTCCTGGAGCTTCATCAGCCGGCCGTAGCGCTCGGCGACGACGTCGTCCGGGACCTGGTCGGGCAGGTCGGCGGCCGGCGTGCCGGGACGCGGGGAGTACTTGAAGGTGTAGGCGGTGGCGAACCGGGAAGCCTCGACGACCTCGAGCGTCCGCGTGAAGTCCTCCTCGGTCTCCCCCGGGAAGCCGACGATGATGTCGGTGCTGATCGCGGCGTCGGGCATCGCGGCCCGGACGCGGTCGAGAATGCCGAGGAACTTCGCCGACCGGTAGGAGCGGCGCATCGCGCGCAGCACCCGGTCCGAGCCGGACTGCAGCGGCATGTGCAGCTGCGGCATGACGTTCGGGGTGTGCGCCATCGCCTCGATGACGTCGTCGGTGAAGGCTGCCGGGTGCGGGGAGGTGAAGCGCACCCGTTCCAGGCCGTCGATGTCGCCGGTGGCCCGCAGCAGCTTGGCGAACGCGCCACGGTCGCCGAAGCCGACGCCGTAGGAGTTGACGTTCTGCCCTAGCAGCGTGACCTCGATGGCGCCCTGCGCGACGACGGCCTCGACCTCGGCGAGGACGTCGCCCGGCCGCCGGTCGCGCTCCTTGCCGCGCAGGTGCGGCACGATGCAGAAGGTGCAGGTGTTGTTGCACCCCACCGAGATGGAGACCCAGCCGGCGTAGGCGGACTCCCGCTTGGTCGGCAGCGTGGAGGGGAAGACCTTGAGCGACTCCTCGATCTCCACCTGCGCCTCGGCGTTGTGCCGGGCCCGCTCGAGGAGCGTGGGGAGCACGTCGAGGTTGTGGGTGCCGAAGACGACGTCGACCCACGGCGCCTTGTCGACGATGCCGTCGCGCATCTGCTGGGCCAGGCAGCCGCCGACGGCGATCTGCATGCCGGGGCGGACCCGCTTGACCGACGCCAGCTGCCCGAGGTTGCCGAACAGCCGGCTGGCCGCGTTCTCGCGCACCGAGCAGGTGTTGATGACGATGACGTCGGCCCCCTCGGCGAGCCCGTCGCCGTCGGCCGCAGCGCGCCCGGACGCCGTCGGGTCCTGGGCGACCGGGACGTAGCCGGCGCCCTCGAGCATCCCGGCGAGCCGCTCGGAGTCATGGACGTTCATCTGGCAGCCCATGGTGCGCACGAGGTAGGAGCGCGGGGCGGTGATCGGTGTGTCGGTCATCGTGCGCCAGTCTAGGTCGGCCGTCCGCGCCCCGGGTGCTGGGACCTCGGGATGCTGCTGTGGCCGCATCGTGACCCGGATGTGCGTGACCCGCGCCACATCGGAGGTTAGGTTGTCTCACATGACAGACGCTGTTCCCCTCGACGCGATGCCCGCGCCGTCCACCGAACCGCTGGTGGAGATGCGAGACGTCGACAAGTACTTCGGCCAGCTCCACGTCCTCAAGGGCATCAACCTCACCGTGCACCGCGGCGAGGTCGTCGTGGTCATCGGCCCGTCGGGCTCCGGCAAGTCGACCCTGTGCCGCACGATCAACCGCCTGGAAACCATCGACTCGGGCGAGATCGTCGTCGACGGCACCCCGCTGCCCGCCGAGGGCAAGGCACTCGCCCAGCTGCGGGCCGACGTCGGGATGGTGTTCCAGTCGTTCAACCTCTTCGCCCACAAGACGGTCCTGGACAACGTCACCCTGGGACCGGTGAAGGTCAAGGGCCTGAAGTCGAAGGAGGCCAAGGAGCAGGCCATGGAGCTGCTCGAGCGGGTAGGCGTGGCCAACCAGGCTGCCAAGCTCCCCGCTCAGCTCTCCGGCGGTCAGCAGCAGCGGGTGGCGATTGCCCGGGCGCTGGCGATGCAGCCGAAGGTCATGCTCTTCGACGAGCCCACCTCCGCGCTGGACCCGGAGATGATCAACGAGGTCCTCGACGTCATGACCTCCCTCGCGAGCTCCGGCATGACGATGGTCGTGGTCACCCACGAGATGGGCTTCGCCCGCAAGGCCGGCGACCGCGTCGTGTTCATGGACGAGGGCGAGATCGTCGAGGAGAAGACCCCCGAGGAGTTCTTCACCCACGCAGAGACGGACCGGGCCAAGGACTTCCTCGGCAAGATCCTCACCTACTGACCCGCCTGACCGCTCGACCCGCTGAAGTGTCGCAACCGAAGGAGACAAACATGCGAAAGACCCGGAAGACCATGATCGCCTTGGCAGCAGCAGGAGTTCTGGTGCTGTCGGCCTGCGGTGACGACGACGGCGGCGGCAACGGCGCCGACCCCGCGGACCCTTCGGAGTTCCCGGAAGGCAGCACGATGGCGCGCATCGTCGAGGAGGGCACCATCACCATCGGCACGAAGTTCGACCAGCCGCTGTTCGGACTGCAGGGTCCCGATGGCGTGCCGGTCGGCTTCGACGTGGAGATCGGCCAGCTCATCGCCGACACGCTCGGTGTGGAGGCCGAGTTCGTCGAGGCGCAGTCGGCCCAGCGGGAGACCCTCATCGACAACGGGTCGGTCGACATCGTCGTGGCCACCTACACCATCAACGACACCCGCAAGGAGGTCGTCGACTTCGCCGGCCCGTACTACATCGCCGGCCAGTCGCTCATGGTGCTTCAGGACAACACCGACATCAACGGCCCGGACGACCTCGCCGGCCACACGGTGTGCTCCGCCGACGGGTCGACCCCGGCGCAGAACATCATCGAGAACTACCCCGAGGCCGAGCTGGTCACCTACGGTGCCTACACCGACTGCCTGGACCCGCTCCTCAGCGGACAGGTGGACGCGGTCACCACTGACAACGTGATCCTCGCCGGCTACGTGGACGAGTCCCCGGACGACTTCAAGCTGGTGGGTGACCTCTTCACCGAGGAGCCCTACGGCATCGGACTGGCCAAGGGCGATGACGAGTTCCGCGACTTCATCAACGACGTCATCGAGGACGCTTACGTGAGCGGTGCCTGGGAGGAGGCCTGGAACAACACCGCCGGCGCCGTGCTCGAGGTCCCTGAGCAGCCGGAAATCGACCGGTACTGAGCTGACGAACCTCGGTGGTCCGGGGCCCACCGCCCCGGACCACCGAGTCGCTGATCGGGAGCACTCTCAATGAACGTCGTCCTCGACAACCTGCCGGCCTTCTGGAACGGCTTCCTCACCACCCTGTACCTCGCGGTGGTCGCCGGGGCCATCTCCCTGGTGGTTGGGATGCTGCTGGCCGCCATGCGCGTCTCCCCGCTGTCCACGCTGCGCTGGGTCTCCACCGCGTGGGTCGAGGTGATGCGCAACACGCCGCTGACCCTGCTCTTCATCTTCGTCTCCGGCGTACTGCTGACGATGGACATCCTCATCCCGATCGGCCGCACCCAGGCGATCGTCGCCCTGTCGGTCTACACCTCGGCCTTCGTCTGTGAGGCGGTGCGCTCGGGCATCAACAGCGTGGGTATCGGTCAGGCCGAAGCAGCGCGGGCGATCGGCCTGACCGGTGGGCAGTCGCTCAACCTCATCGTGCTGCCGCAGGCGGTGCGGACCGTCGTGCCGCCGATCATCAACGTGCTCATCGCCATGATCAAGAACACCTCGATCGCCGCCGGCTTCGCCACCGTCGAGCTGGTGTCGACCGCCCGCCGGGTCTCGATATCCAACCCGGGCGAGTCGATCTGGATCTTCGGCGGCATCGCCATCTTCTACCTCCTCATCACCGTGCCCGCGGGCATGCTTGCCAACCGGATCGAACGGAAGGTGGCCTTCGCACGATGAGCACCAGCACCGTCCTGTACGACGCGCCCGGCCCGGTCACCCGGCGCCGGCAGCGACTGCTCTCCGCCCTGGCCGGGCTGATCATCCTCGCCATCTTCGCGTGGGGCATCTACGCGATGTACCAGAACGACATCTTCAACGACCGCTGGCTGGTGCTCATCGACCCGCCCCGCGGCCAGACGGCGAAGAACGTGTGGTGGGACTCCCTCCTCTACGGCGGGCTGATCCAGGGCACACTGCGGGCCGCCGCCCTCGCCATGCCACTGGCCGGGCTGCTCGCCCTCGTCCTGGTCATGGTGCGCACCACGCCGACGAGGATCGTCAGGGTTCCGGCACAAGGTGTCATCGAGATCTTCCGAGGTCTGCCGGTGCTCGTGCTGATGATGTTCGGGTACTTCGTCTTCGGCTTCAGCTCTTTTGCCTCGGTGGTCTTTGGCCTGGTGATCTACAACGCCGCCATCGTCGCCGAGATCCTCCGCGCCGGCCTCGCCTCACTGGCGAAGGGGCAGGGCGAGGCAGGTCAGGCGATCGGGCTGTCGTGGTTCCAGAACTTCTTCATCATCATGCTGCCGCAGGCGATCCGGGTGATGTTGCCGAGCCTCATCGCGCAGCTGGTGGTGCTGCTCAAGGACACCTCGATCGGCTTCATCATCGCCTACTCCGAGCTGCTGCGGGCCTTCCAGCTCAACTACAACTTCTTCGGTAACGAGAGCCGGCTCCCGCTGTTCCTCGCCACGCTGGCGATCTACCTGACATTGAACTTCACGCTGACCCGGGTGGCGATCTTCGTCGAGAGACGGCTGCGGCAGCGCGGCCAGAAGGCCGACCTCCCCGGCCCACTGACGGGCGCCTCGCACCCGTTCACCACGGGGTCGAGCGTGTGACTCAGACGCCGTCGTGCATCGGCTCGCCGTCGTCGGCGACATCCTCGCCGTCGGCCGCTAGCGCCTCGTCGACGGCGCGCATCGCCACCCCTGCGGGGTAGCCCTTGCGGGCGAGCATCCCGCCGAGCCGCCGACGGCGCTTGTCGCGGTCCAGGCCGCGGCTGGAGCGCACCCGGCGCATCGCGAGATCACGGGCGGCGGCCAGCTCGGCGTCGTCGTCGACCTGCTCCAGCGCCTGCTCGGCGACCTCTCCGTCGATGCCCTTGCGGCGCAGCTCCTGCGCCAGCGCCCGGCGTGCCAGCCCACGCTCGCGGTGACGGGTGCGTACCAGCATCTCGGCGTACGCGGCGTCGTCGAGCAGCTGGACCTCCTCGAAGCGGTCGAGGAGCGGCTGGACGATGTCGTCGGGCACGTCGCGGTCAGCGAGCTTGGCCGCCAGCTCCCCGCGGCTGCGCGGTGCGGCGGCGAGCAGCCGCAGCGCGATGGTCCGTGCCGCCTCCTCGGTCGGCGGCTCGGCGTCTGGCGTCCGCCCGCCGTCTGCCGGTTGCTCGCGGCGGCGGCGTTGACCGAAGTTGCCCCCGCCGCCGCGAGCGGACCCGCCGGTCGTCATGCTCAGAACTCGACCTCGGGCTCGGCTGCCTTGGCGGCCTCCGCCGCGGCCTTGGCCTTGGCAGCAGGGCTGATGCCGAGCTTGTCGAGGATCTTCGTCTCGATCTCGAGAGCCAGCTCGGGGTTGTCCTTGAGGAAGCTGCGCGAGTTCTCCTTGCCCTGGCCCAGCTGGTCGCCCTCGTAGGTGTACCAGGCGCCGGACTTGCGCACGATGCCGTTCTCCACGCCGAGGTCGATGAGACCGCCCTCGCGCGAGATGCCCTGGCCGTAGACGATGTCGAACTCGGCCTGCTTGAAGGGCGGGGCCATCTTGTTCTTGACGATCTTGGCCCGGGTGCGGTTCCCGACCGGCACCGTGCCCTCCTTGAGGGTCTCGATGCGGCGGACGTCGATCCGCACCGAGGCGTAGAACTTCAGCGCCTTGCCACCGGTGGTGGTCTCCGGGGAGCCGAAGAAGACACCGATCTTCTCGCGCAGCTGGTTGATGAAGATCGCGGTGGTGCCCGAGGCGGACAGCGCGCCAGTGATCTTGCGCAGCGCCTGGGACATCAGCCGGGCCTGGAGGCCGACGTGGGAGTCGCCCATCTCGCCCTCGATCTCGGCCTTGGGCACGAGCGCCGCGACCGAGTCGATGACGACGATGTCGATCGCGCCGGAGCGGATCAGCATGTCCATGATCTCCAGCGCCTGCTCACCGGTGTCCGGCTGGGAGACGAGGAGCGCGTCGGTGTCGACGCCGAGCCGCTTGGCGTACTCCGGGTCCAGCGCGTGCTCCGCGTCGATGAAGGCGGCGATGCCGCCGCCCTTCTGCGCGTTGGCAACGGCGTGGAGCGCGACGGTGGTCTTTCCCGAGGACTCCGGGCCGTAGATCTCCACGACGCGGCCGCGGGGCAGGCCACCGATGCCGAGGGCGACGTCCAGCGCGACCGAGCCCGTCGGGATGGTGGCGACCGGCGGGCGGGTGTCATCGCCCAGGCGCATGATCGACCCCTTGCCGAACTGCCGGTCGATCTGGCTCAGCGCCGCCTCGAGTGCCTTGCTGCGGTCTGCTACTGGTGCAGCCATCTGCGTTCTCCTTGGTGCTTGGCGGCCGCCGCGCTGCGCGACGTGCCGGTCGTGTGTAGGGCTGGTCTGTCAGGGCCCGCCCTCGCCGAGCGGCTACCTGTGGGGAGGCTATGTCCGACCACCGACATCCGGTCCAGGTGCCCCACGGGCTGTGGGGATCCGGGCACCGTCCTGCCCCTGTGCAGAAGCCTAGCCCGAACGGCTGTTCGAATGGAGTGGCGACACGCGAGGCAGTTTTGTCGCCGTCGCCGGAACGGGCGGGCCGCCGCCACGAGCGGTCAGCGGCGCTTGGGGTCCAGCGTGCCGCGGTGGCGCCAGCGCACCCGCTCGTCGAGCTCCATCTCCCGGCACACCGCGTCCCAGACCTCCTGCGGCGCCACGCCGTCGGCGAGCGCCTGCTCCGCGGTCCGGTTGCCCAGCGGCAGCAGCACGAGCTCGGTGGACAGCGTCCGGCCGTAGGCGGCGCCGAACGTCTCGTCCAGGGCGCGCCGGAACTCCGAGTACTTCACCGCACCAGGGTGCCACGTCGCGCACCCCACCTGTACCACCCCGCCCAGCAGCCGCGCCGGTGTCGGTGGCTGCCCCCACAATGGGGCGATGACCGAGGACCGTGCCACGCCGGTGGACTTCTCCGCGCCCACCCGCGCCTGGTTCAGCGGTGCCTTCGCCGCCCCCACCCCCGCCCAGCTGGGTGCCTGGGAGGCGATCGGGGCCGGGGACCACGCGCTCGTCGTCGCGCCGACCGGCTCCGGCAAGACCCTGTCGGCCTTCCTGTGGGCCGTCGACCGGCTCCTCACCAGCCCCGAGCCGGCGCGCGAGCAGCGCGCCCGGGTCATCTACGTCTCGCCGCTCAAGGCGCTGGCGGCCGACATCGAGCGCAACCTGCGGTCGCCGCTGGTGGGGATCCGCCGGGCCGCCGAGGCCACCGGCACCGTGCTGCGCGACGTCACCGTCGGGGTGCGCACCGGGGACACCCCGGCGGCCGAGCGCCGGTCGCTGGCCACCCGGCCGCCGGACATCCTCATCACCACCCCCGAGTCGCTCTACCTCGTCCTCACCTCGGCGGCCCGCGAGGGCCTGCGCGGCGTGGAGACGGTCATCGTCGACGAGGTCCACGCCGTCGCCGGCACCAAGCGCGGCGCCCACCTCGCGGTCACTCTCGAGCGCCTCGACGCCATGCTGGCCAGACCGGTGCAGCGGATCGGGCTGTCGGCGACCGTCCGGCCGGTCGACGCCGTCGCCCGGTTCCTCGCCGGCGCCCGCACCCCGGCGGACGGCGGCCGGCCGGTGCGCGTGGTCCGGCCGGCGACGGTCAAGGAGCTGCAGATCGACGTCGTCGTCCCGGTGCCCGACCTCACCGAGCTGCCCGAGCCCGCGGCGCAGCCCGGCGCCGACGCCGGCCCGGACCTCTCCGGCTCGGCCGCCGGCGCCCTGCCCGGCTCCCAGCGCGCCTCGATCTGGCCGCACGTGGAGGAGCGGCTGGTCGACCTCATCACCGCCCACCGGTCCACCATCGTGTTCGCCAACTCACGCCGCGGGGCGGAGCGGCTGGCGGCGCGGGTGAACGAGGTGTGGGCGCAGCGGCAGGCCGGCACCGACGGCGCCTCCCGCCCTGATCCTGGCGCCTCCTGGGCGGCGCAGGTCCCCGGGCAGTCCGGTACGGCGCTGCCTGCCTCGGACCACGGCGAGATCGCCCGGGCCCACCACGGGTCGATGAGCCGCGAGGAGCGCACCGCGATCGAGACCGAGCTGAAGTCCGGTCGGCTGCCGGCCGTCGTCGCCACCTCCACCCTGGAGCTGGGGATCGACATGGGCGCGGTGGACCTCGTGGTCCAGGTCGGCGCCCCGCCGTCGGTGGCCTCGGCCCTGCAGCGCATCGGCCGCGCCGGGCACCAGGTCGGCGCGCTGTCGCGCGGGGTGGTGCTGCCCACCCACCGCGGGGACCTCCTCGCCGCCTCGGTCGCCTCGATCCGCGCCCAGGACGGCGCCATCGAGGAGCTGCGGGGCGTGGCCAACCCCCTGGACGTCCTCGCCCAGCAGGTGGTGGCGATGCTCGCCGTCGACGACTGGTCGGTCGCCGAGCTCGCCGAGCTCGTGCGCCGCAGCGCACCGTTCGAGACCCTCGGGGACGCCTCGCTGCACGCGGTGCTCGACATGCTCGCCGGCCGCTACCCGAGCGAGGACTTCGCCGAGCTGCGGCCACGTGTCGTGTGGGACCGCTCCGCCGGCACCCTCACCGCCCGGCCTGGCGCGCTGCGGCTGGCCACCACCAGCGGCGGTACCATCCCCGACCGCGGCCTCTACGGCGTGTTCCTCGCCGCCGGCGGCGAGGGTGGCGGCGACGGCGCGGGTGCGGTCACCGCGGCCGGTCGCGGCGGGCGGCGGGTCGGGGAGCTCGACGAGGAGATGGTCTTCGAGTCACGGGTGGGCGACACCTTCACCCTCGGCTCGAGTACCTGGCGGATCGAGGACATCACGCCCGACCGGGTGCTCGTCTCCCCCGCCGCCGGGCAGCCCGGCCGGCTGCCGTTCTGGAAGGGCGACTCGCCGGGCCGGCCGGCCGAGCTCGGCCGGGCGCTCGGCGCCTTCGTCCGTACCACCGCCGCGCTGCCGGCCGCCCTCGCCCACGAGCAGCTCGCCGCGCACGGGCTGGACGAGTGGTCGCGCGACAACCTCCTCGGCTACCTCACCGAGCAGCGGGAGCACGCCCAGCTGAGCGACGACCGCACCATCGTGCTCGAGCGGTTCCGCGACGAGATCGGTGACTGGCGCCTCGTCATCCACTCCCCGTTCGGTGCCCGGGTGCACACGCCGTGGGCGCTGGTGCTCGCGGCGCGGCTGCGTGAGCGCCTCGGCATGGACGTCGCGGCGATGCCCGCCGACGACGGCATCGTGCTGCGGCTGCCCGACGTCGGCGGCGAGAGCGGCGAGCTGCCGATCGGCGCCGAGGACCTCCTGCTCGAGCCGAGCGAGGTCACCGGCCTGGTGGTCGAGGCGCTGACCGGCTCGGCCCACTTCGCCTCGCGGTTCCGGGAGGCCGCCGCACGGGCGCTGCTGCTGCCCCGGCGTCGGCCCGACCGCCGCCAGCCGCTGTGGCAGCAGCGCCACCGCGCCGCCCAGCTGCTCGGCGTCGCTGCCGACCATCCCGACTTCCCGATCGTCCTCGAGGCGGTGCGCGAGTGCCTGCAGGACGACTTCGACACCCCCGCGCTCACCGAGCTCATGGCACAGGTCGTGCGCCGCGAGGTCCGGGTGCTGGAGCTGGCCACCCCCACGCCGTCACCGTTCGCGCGCACCCTGCTGCTCGGGTACGTCGGCCAGTTCCTCTACGACGGTGACGCGCCCGTGGCCGAGCGCCAGGCTGCCGCGCTGGCACTGGACCCCCGGCTGCTCGCCGAGCTCATCGGGCCCGGCGCGGCGGAGCTGGCCGAGCTGCTCGACCCGCTCGCGCTGGCGGAGGTCGAGGCCGAGGTCTCGCTGCGCAAGTACCCGGCCGGCGATGTCGAGGCGCTGGCGGACCTGGTCCGACGGCTCGGCCCGGCGACGACGGCAGAGCTCGCCGGTCGCTGCGAACCCGCCGAGCGGGCCGACGAGTGGCTCGCCGAGCTCACCGGGAGCCGGCGGGTCATCCGGGTGACGGTCGCCGGCGAGGACCGGTGGGCGGTCGTCGAGGACGCCGCGCGGCTGCGTGACGCGCTCGGGGTGGCACTGCCGGTCGGGCTGCCGGAGGACGTCCTCGAGTCCGTCGCCGACCCGCTCGGCGACCTCGTCCGCCGCTACGCCCGCAGCCACGGGCCGTTCCCGGTCGCCGACCTCGCCGGCCACCTCGGGCTCGGCACGGCGGCGCTCGACCCGGTGCTGCGCCGGCTCACCGCCGCCGGCACGCTGGTCAGCGGCCGGCTGCGGCCCGGCAGCGAGGGTGAGCAGTACTGCGACGCCGACGTCCTGCGACGGGTTCGACGCCGTAGCCTCGCGGTGCTCCGCTCCGAGGTCGAGGCGGTGCCGGCGGCGGTGCTCGGCGCGTTCCTGCCCCGCTGGCAGCAGGTCGGTGCCGGCGCCACCGGGCCGGGTGCCCTCGCCTCGGTGATCGACCAGCTCGCCGGGGCCCGGGTGCCTGCCTCCGCTCTCGAGCCGCTCGTGCTGCCGGCTCGGGTGCCGGACTACCGCCCGGTCCAGCTCGACGAGCTCACCGTCGCCGGGGAGGTGGTGTGGTGCGGTGCCGGTGCGCTCCCTGGCGTCGACGGCTACCTCGCCGTCGTCCCGGCAGACTCCCCCGAGCTGCTGCCCGAGCCCCAGGAGCTGCCCGACGGGCCGCTGCCCCGCGCCGTCGTCGAGTCGCTGGCCGGCGGCGCCTACTTCTTCCGCGACCTCCTCGTCGCCTGCCGCCAGCACTCGGAGCAGACCGCGCAGGTCACCGGGACCGAGCTGGTCGAGACGCTGTGGGAGCTGGTGTGGGGCGGGCACGTCACCAACGACACGCTGGCACCGGTGCGCGCCCGGCTCGCCGGCGGCAGGCCCGCGCACGCGGCACCACGCCGTGGCCCGCGAGCCCACGGCGCCCTCTCGCGGCGTCGCTCGCTCGTCGCGTCGGCCGGTGCCCGGCCCGACGGCCCGCTGCCGCCGGCCGCCGCCGGCCGGTGGTCCCTCGTCCCCCGCGGCGCAGCCGAGGGGTCCTCCCACACGGCGCTCGGCAGGGTGGCGGCCCTCATCGAGCGGCACGGCGTGCTCACCCGTGGCGCCGCCGGCCTGGAGGACGTGCCCGGCGGCTTCGCCACCGCCTACCCGGTGCTCACCCGCCTGGAGGACGCCGGCCGGGTACGCCGCGGGTACCTCGTCGAGGGGCTCGGCGCCGCCCAGTTCGCGCTGCCCGAGGTGGTGGACCTGCTGCGAGACACCGCCCGTCGCAACGACGCCGCACCGCTGCTGCTCGCGGCGACCGACCCGGCCAACGCCTACGGCGCGGCGCTGCCCTGGCCCGAGCCCACCGCCGAGGGGGCCCGGCCGCGGCGGGCGGCGGGCGCCGTCGTCGTGCTCGTGGGCGGCGAGCTGGTGCTGTACGTCGAGCGCGGCGGCCGCACCCTGCTGTCCTTCACCGCGGACCCCGAGCCGTTGGCCGCCGCCGCCGGCGCGCTCGCAGATGTCGCGGCGAGCGGTCGGCTGGGCCGCATCACGCTGCAGCGGGTGGACGGCGAGCCGGCGCTCGGGGCCACCGGGCCGGTGCGGCAGTCGCTGGAGGCCGCCGGGTTCTTCGCCACCCCCCGGGGTCTGCGGCTGCGCGAGAACCGGTCGCTGCCCGAGGCCAGGAGCGCCGGTGCCCGAGGGTGACATCGTGCTGCGGGTGGCCCGGCGGCTGGACGCCGCGCTCGCCGGCGAGACGCTCGTGCGCGGCGAGCTGCGCTGGGGCGGGCTCGGCGGCATCGACCTCGCCGGCGCCGTCGTCCTCGCCAACGTCCCGGTCGGCAAGCACCTGCTCACCCGGCTGGACGACGGCCGCACCGTGCACACCCACCTGCGGATGGAGGGCAGCTGGTGGATCACCCGGGCCGGCCAGGAGCGCGGCGCCGACCGCTCCCACCGCGTCCGCGCGGTGCTCGGCACCGCCCGCTGGACGTGCCTGGGCCGCCAGCTCGGCATGGTCGACCTCCTGCGCACGAGGGACGAGCACCGGGTGGTCGGGCACCTCGGCCCGGACCTGCTGGCCGACGGCGTCGACCTCGCCGACTGCGGCCGTCGGGTGCAGGCGGCCGGAGACCGGGCCGTCGGCGCTGTCCTGCTCGACCAGACCGTCGTGTGCGGCATCGGCACCATCTACCTCGCCGAGTCGCTGTGGGCGCACCGGATCCACCCGCTGCGCCCGGCCCGGGACGTCACCACCGCCGCCGAGGTGTGCGCCACCGCCCGCAAGCTCATGCTCCGCTCGGCCGCGGCGACGCTGCCGACGGCCACCGGGGAGAACGGCCACGGCCGCACCTCCCACGTCCACGGCCGCGGGCGGCTGCCCTGCCGCCGCTGCGGCACGCCGATCCGGGTGGTGGAGGTCGGGCCGCCGGACAAGCGCCGGCCGGCGTACTTCTGCCCGGCGTGCCAGCCCGACTGAGCCGCCCGGACTGAGCCGGCCCGGACACAGCGGCGGTGCGGCCCAGGACGCACAAGAGCCCCGACCGTTCCCGGTCGGGGCTCAGGTGGACAGCTGGTGGGTCTAGGCGACGCCGACGAGCTCGCGCCGCATCGAGACGGCCAGCTCCTCCGGCACGGTGTCGGGGACGTGGACGCCCTCGGCGACCGCGATCCGGTCGCTCACCTGACGCAGGATGAAGGACAACGGGACGTCGAGCGCGCCGCAGATCGCGGCGAGCAGCTCGGAGGATGCCTCCTTCTGACCGCGTTCGACCTCGCTGAGGTAGCCGAGCGAGACCCGGGCGGCGGAGGAGACCTCACGCAGGGTACGACCCTGGTGCTGGCGGACGGAACGAAGGACGTCACCGATCTCTCGTCGCAGGACGATCACCGGGACCACCTCCTCATGCGTCACAGTCATGGCGCTACCGTACCCCGGTCGGGGGGTGCTGCGCCGGTTGTCCCGGCCGGCAGGGCGACTCGACGCCCGCCCCGGGCGGAGGCCGAGGTTCTTGTTCGTGTTCATTACCTGTCTCAACTCCGACCGGCCGGAGAATGTTCCCGGTCGATCAGCAGGCCGAGGAGGAGCGCCAGGGCCGAGTCGACGGTGGCCCGGCGGACCAGGGCACGGGTACCGGCGAGCTGCAGCCGGCGCACCGCCACGCGGTCATCGAGGCACGCCGCGACGAACACGGTGCCCGCCTCGTGGCCGTCGGCTTGCCCCGGGCCCGCCACCCCTGTCGTCGCCACGGCGCAGTCGGCCGCCATCACCCCGGCCGCGCTGCGCGCGAGCTGGCGGGCGACCTCAGCCTGGACGGGGCCACCGGCGGCCAGCAACGACCCGTCGACGCCGAGCACACCGGCCTTGACCTCGGTGGCATAGGCGACGACCCCGCCACGGACGACGGCCGAAGCCCCGGGCACCGCGGTCAGCGCCGCCGTGACGAGACCACCGGTGAGCGACTCGGCGGTCGCCACGGTGAGCCCGCCGGCGGTCAGCCGAGCGACGACGGCGGCGGCAACGGGGGCGGTCACGGGCTCAGGCCGACGCGCGGTCCGCGGGCCCCTCGGAGAACCGGGCGGCGCGGACGATGTAGTCGAGCCCGGTGAGCACGGTGACGGCCACCGCGATGATCATGATCCACCAGGTGATGGTGAGGATGACGTCCGCGACGCCGCCAGGCAGCAGCGCGGCCCACGGGACGAGGTAGGAGATGATGAAGGCCAGCTGCAGCACGGTCTTGAGCTTGCCGCCGCTGGACGCCGCGATGACCGACCGCCGGATCATCACGAAGCGCAGCACGGTGATACCCAGCTCGCGCACGATGATCACCACCGTCACCCACCACGGCACCAGCCCGTCGAGGGACAGCAGCACGAGGGCGCTGATGACCAGCGCTTTGTCGGCGATGGGGTCGGCGATCTTGCCGAAGTTGGTCACCAGGCCGCGGCTGCGGGCGATCTGGCCGTCGAGCCGGTCGGTGATCGCGGCGATGATGAAGACGGCGGTCGCGATGATCCGCGACGCGGTGGAGTCGCCCAGGAAGAAGACCACGAACACCGGCACGAGGAGAACCCGCACCATGGTGAGGATGTTGGCCAGGTTCCAGAGGGGCACCGGGGCGACAGTCGACATGAGCCCAGGGTACGGCCCGCCGTCCGGTCGAGGCGCCACCGGGCGGTAACCTCCCAGCCATGGCTCGTCATGCCCTTCCTCGGCGGCCGGTGCCGGCCGCCGCCCTGCTGCTCGTCGCCGCCGTCGTCGTCCTGGTGGCGGTGGCCGCGCTGTGGCGCCCGTGGGAGCCGGCGCCCGGCGCGCAGGCTCCGACGCCGGTCGCGACGACGTCGCCGGCCGCGGAGGAGACCCCCAGCACCGAACCGACGCCGGAGCCGGAGCCGTTGCCGGATGCGACGTTCACGATCATCGCCGGCGGGGACGTCCTGCCACACACCACCGTCATCAACACCGCCGCCACGGACGCCGGCGGGGACGGCTACGACTTCGAGCCCATGATGGCGGCCACCGCCGACTTCACCCGGGGCGCGGACCTCGCGCTGTGCAACTTCGAGGTGCCGCTCGCCCCGTCGGGGACCGCTCCCAGCGGCTACCCGATGTTCGGTGCCCCCACCGAGCTGGCGGGCGACCTCGTCCGGCTCGGCTGGGACGGCTGCTCCACCGGCACCAACCACACCCTCGACCGTGGCATGGACGGGCTGGTGCACACGCTGGACACGATGGACGAGGTGGGCCTGGGGCACGTCGGCAGCGCCCGCAGCCAGGCCGAGGCGGACAGCGCGCAGTGGTACGAGCTCGAGCGGGAGGGGCAGACCATCCGGGTCGCCCAGCTCGGCGCAACGTACGGCACCAACGGCATCCCGATCCCGGCCGACAGCCCGTGGGCGGTCGACCTCATCGACCCCGACCGCCTCGTTGAGATGGCCGCCGAGGCCCGGGAAGACGGCGCCGACCTCGTCGTCGCGAGCGTCCACTGCTGCAGCGAGTACAGCGGCACCCCGCACCCCGACCAGGTCGCGCTCGCCGAGACGCTCGCCGAGTCCGGCGAGGTCGACCTCATCATCGGTCACCACGCCCACGTCCCCCAGCCGATCGAGAAGCTCCCCGGCGGGCCGCACGGCGACGGTATGTGGGTGGCCTACGGCCTCGGCAACTTCATCTCCAACCAGGACGAGCGGTGCTGCGTGCCGCAGACCGCCACCGGCCTCCTCGCGCTGGCGACCGTCGTCAAGCCCGACGGCGAGCCGGCCCGGGTCGAGTCGATGGAGTGGACGGCGGTGACCGTCGACCGGGTCGGCGACCAGCGGCTCCACGTGCTGTCCGACCTCGTCGCCGGCGACCGCCCCGACGGCCTCACCCTCAGCGATACCCAGATCTCCAGCCGCTACGAGCAGGTGCTCGAGGTCGTCGGCGAGGACGCCACCGAGCGCACCCAACCGCCCGAGCCCACCGGCCCCGAGCCGACCGTCATCCCCCGTTCCCCCACCAGCTGACAGCTGCGCCGAAATACCCGATCTCGGCGCAGCAGAGCGCCGGAACATCCGGTCTCGGCATGAGATATCCGGTCTCGACGCCAGGGTCCGCCAGCGGACCCTGGCGTTCCATGGTGGTCCTGGGGTCGCCTGACCGCTGCGCCCCGGGTCTCACGCATTCGCCGAGATACCCGATCTCGGCGAAAGAGGGAGGGCTCAGCGGGGGGTGAGGTTCCAGGCGTCGTCGTCGCTGGCCTCGTCGTCGTCGTAGTAGTCGACGGCCTCGGTGATCGTGGGATCGTGCTGGGGCAGCACGGTGGTGGCCGGCGCACCGCCGTCGGGCTCGTCGTCGGTCTCGACGTCGTAGGGCTCGTCGTCGCCGGCCGGCGGCGGGTCCTCCCCGCGGAGCATCGCGAGAGTGCCCGGCAGGTCGTCCGGCTGGACGAGGACGTCGCGGGCCTTGGAGCCCTCGGAGGGGCCGACGATCTCGCGGGACTCGAGCAGGTCCATCAGCCGGCCGGCCTTGGCGAAGCCGACCCGCAGCTTGCGCTGCAGCATGGAGGTGGAGCCGAACTGGGTGGTGACGACGAGCTCAGCGGCCTGCAGCAGCAGGTCGAGGTCATCACCGATGTCCTCGTCGACCTGCTTCTTCTTCACCGTGGGGACGACGTCCTCCCGGTAGGTCGGCGTCAGCTGGGCCTTGACGTGCTCGACGACGGCGTGGATCTCGGACTCGGTCACCCACGCGCCCTGGACGCGCATCGACTTCGGCGCGCCCATCGGGAGGAACAGCGCGTCACCCTGCCCGATGAGCTTCTCGGCGCCGGGCTGGTCGAGCACCACGCGGGAGTCGGTGAGCGAGGACGTCGCGAACGCCAGCCGGGAGGGCACATTGGCCTTGATGAGGCCGGTGACGACGTCGACGCTGGGTCGCTGGGTGGCGAGCACGAGGTGGATGCCGGCGGCCCGCGCGAGCTGGGTGATGCGCTGCACCGAGGCCTCGACGTCGCGCGGGGCGACCATCATGAGGTCGGCGAGCTCGTCGACGACCACCAGCAGGTAGGGGTAGGTGGTGATCTTCCGCTCGCTGCCGGGCAGCGGCTTGACCTTTCCGGAGCGCACCCCGGCGTTGAAGTCGTCGATGTGCTTGTAGCCGTACGCGGCGAGGTCGTCGTAGCGGGCGTCCATCTCCCGCACCACCCACTCCAGGGCCTCGGCGGCCTTCTTCGGGTTGGTGATGATCGGGGTGATGAGGTGCGGGATGCCCTCGTAGATCGTCAGCTCGACCCGCTTGGGGTCGACGAGCACCATCCGCACCTCCTCCGGGGTGGCGCGCATCATGATCGAGGTGATCATCGAGTTGACGAAGCTCGACTTCCCCGCGCCGGTGGCGCCGGCCACCAGCAGGTGGGGCATCTTGGCGAGGTTGGCGACGACGTAGCCGCCCTCGACGTCCTTGCCGACGCCGATCATCAGCGGGTGCTCGACGCGCCGCGCGGCCGCCGAGCGCAGGACGTCGCCCAGGGCGACGGTCTCCCGGTCGGCGTTGGGGATCTCGATGCCGATCGCGGACTTGCCGGGGATCGGGGACAGGATCCGCACGTCGGCGCTGGCGACGGCGTAGGCGATGTTCTTGCTCAGCGCGGTGACCCGCTCGACCTTCGTCCCCGAGCCCAGCTCGACCTCGTAGCGGGTGACCGTCGGGCCGCGGGAGAACCCGGTGACCTTCGCGTTGATGTCGAACTGCTCGAGGACGTTGGACAGCGACTCGACGACGCGATCGTTGGCCGCGGAGCGGACCTTGTGCGGCGCTCCCTGGACGAGGACGTCGTCGGTCGGCAGCGTGTAGACGATGTCGGGCGCCAGCTCGAGCTGCTCGGCGCGTGCCGGCAGCGGCTGGGTCGGCGGCGCGTGCAGCTCGCTGGGCTCGGGCTCGGGCGCGGCGTCGGCAGTCGCGGCGGTCGCGACTGCCGCGGCGGCGGCGGGTGTGGTGCGGGCCTTGGCGGCCTTGGCCTTGCCGCGGCTGCCGGGCAGCACCGTGGTGCCCTCCTCGGCGGCGGCGACCTCGGCGGCCCGGGCGAACGCCTCGTCGGCGTGGTAGCCGGGCAGCGGCTCGGTGTCCGCCTTCTTGCTGCGGCGCCGTGGCTTGGCGGGGCGGTCCGGGTCCTGGGCGACGTCGTCGTGCTGGTCGTCGTCCTCGTAGGCCCGCTGCCCGAGCGAGGCCAGGCGTCGCGGGATCGAGGCGACCGGCGTCGCGGTGATGATGAGCACGGCGAAGAAGCCGAGGATGACGAGCACCGGGATACTCACCCACGGGCTGAGGAGCGTGGTCAGCGGGGTGCCGATGAGCCAGCCCACGAGGCCGCCGGCGGCTTGCACCCCGGCGAAGTCCTCGGTGGGGCTGGGGACGCCGCGGGCGACGTGGATGGTCCCGGTGACCGCGACGACGGCGACCGCGATCCCGATCGTCACCCGGCCGTTGGCCTCGTTGCGCTCGGGGTGCAGCATGAGGCGGACCGCGGTGAGGACGAGCACGAGCGGCAGCAGCACGCCGAGCACACCGATGCTCCCGGCGGCGACGGCGTGGATGACGTTCCCGGCACTGCCGGACAGGCCGAACCACTCGCGCGCGGCGACGATGACGGCGAGCGCCATCAGCAGCAGCGCGACGCCGTCCTTGCGCAGTGCCGGGTCCAGCCCGCGCGCTCCGTGTCCCATCCGCCGCAGCGTCCCTCCGATGACGTGGGCGAACCCGAGCCAGACGCCGCGCACGAACCGGACCGGCCACGGGGGCCGGGGCGGCGGTGGGGCAGGGCTCTTCCGACCTCCGGTGCGGGCCGCCGAGCTCGGACTCGGCTTGCTCGCCCGGGCGGACCGTCCGGGGGAAGTCGTACGGGTCGCCATGTGTGAGTGGTCCTCCAACCAGCAGGCGGGTGCAGGACACGCCTGTGCCCCCACTGAACCAGACGTTGGCGCCGATGGCCCGCGGGACACGCACGAGGGCGCCAGATGCGGCGCGCCCGGTCAGGCTGCGGCGAGCAGCCCGATGCCCAGGGTAGCGAGCCCGGCGATGAGGAACCCGGCACCGAGGTAGAGCAGGACGACGAGCCGGTTGGGCCGCTCGCGCCCGCGGCCCATCGCCGAGAAGAAGAACCCGGCCGGCATGACGATCGCGGCGACGAGGGCGCCGGTGCGCGCCAGCCAGGCCCAGCCACCGCTGAGGTCGGTGGCCTCGGTGAGCAGCAGGCAGACGAGGCCGAGGATGATGAACACCCCGGCGTGCGCGTGGCCAGCGCGGAAGAACGACGTCTGGAACGGTGTCGCCGGGACCTTCCCCGCGACGACGCGGGTCATGAAGTAGCCACCGGTGGTGACGGTGATCGCGGCAAGGACAGCGATGCCCGCGGTGAGCTGGGCTGGCTGGGAAAGTTCGAGCATGATGACCTCCTCTTCTAACACTGTTATCTAACAGCGTTAGACGTGCGGGGTCAAGACCAATAGACTTCTGCCCATGGCACGGCCCCTCCCCCACGACGACGCCCTGCGCATCACGCTCGTCGAGCTCGCTTCCCAGGCGGTCGTCGATGGGGGCGTTCAGGCACTGTCGCTACGAACGCTAGCGGCGGCGGCCGGGACGACAACGGCCGCGATCTACACGCTCTTCGGCGGCCGCGACGGGCTGCTGCGCGCCGTCGTCGATGAGGGCTTCCGGCGCTTCGCGAGCTATCTCGACACCGTTCCGCTCAGCACGGACCCGGGTGCCGACCTGCTCGCCCTGGGGGTCGCCTACCGGCAGAACGCACTGGCGAACCCGCACTTCTACCGTGTGATGTTCGCCGGCGGGCACCCGGGCGACTCCGCGGACGAGCCGGGGGTACCGCCGGTCGCCCGGCCGACGTTCGGCGTGCTGCGCGACGCTGTCGCGCGGCTCCCTCGCGAGGGGGCCGGCGCCGGCAGCGACCCGACCGACGTCGCGCTGGGGCTGTGGGCACTCGTCCACGGCCTGGTGAGCCTCGAGCTGGCCGGCCTGCTCCCCGGGCCGCCTGACGAACGCGCTCGACGCTATGTCGAGACGCTGCGGGCCGCTCGGGGCTGAACTGGTGACCGAGGCCGAACATCTACCACCGAGACCGAGTGTCTCGGCGCCCTCGTGCGCCGAGATCGAGTGTCTCGGCGCACGAGGGGCTGGGGTGGTTAGGCCTCGATGACCACGGGGACGATCATCGGGCGACGACGCAGCCGCGAGGACGCCCAGCGCCCCACGGTCCGTCGCATGATCTGCTGCAGCTGGTGGGTGTCGGTGCTGCCGCCCTGGATCGCCTTGGTCAGCTCCTCGGCCAGCTGCTTGCGGACCGGGTTGAAGACGGAGTCGTCCTCGGCCATGCCGCGGGCCTGGATGTGCGGGCCGGCGACGACCGCGCCGGTGGCGGGGTCCACCGCGGCGAAGATCGAGATGAAGCCCTCCTCGCCCATGATCCGACGGTCCTTGAGCTCGGCGTCGGTGATCTCCCCGACGGACGAGCCGTCGACGTAGACGTACCGGCTCGGCACGGCCCCGACGATGCGGGCCTTGCCGTCGATGAGGTCGACGACGACGCCGTCCTCGGCGAGCACCACCCGCTCGGCGGGGATGCCGGTCTTGACCGCGAGCGCTCCGTTGGCCACGAGGTGGCGGATCTCGCCGTGCACCGGCATGACGTTGCGCGGCTTGACGATGTTGTAGCAGTAGAGCAGCTCACCGGCGCTGGCGTGACCGGAGACGTGCACCTTGGCGTTGGCCTGGTGCACAACCTTCGCGCCGAGCCGGGTCAGCCCGTTGATCACCCGGTAGACCGAGTTCTCGTTGCCCGGGATGAGCGAGGAGGCGAAGATCACGGTGTCGCCGGGGCCGACCTCGACGCGGTGGTCACGGTTGGCGATGCGGCTCAGCGCGGCCATCGGCTCGCCCTGGGAGCCGGTCGCCATGAGGACGACCTCGTCGTCGGGCAGGTTGTCGACGGCCTTGATGTCGACGAGCGTGTCCGCCGGGACCTTCAGGTAACCGAGGTCGCCGGCGATCTTCATGTTGCGCACCATCGACCGCCCGACGAGGGCGACCTTGCGGCGGTGGGCGTAGGCGGCGTCGAGCACCTGCTGCACCCGGTGGACGTGCGAGGCGAAGGACGCGACGACGATCTTGTGCGTGGCGTCGGCGAACACCGAGTCCAGCACCGGGCCGATCTCACCCTCGGAGGTGGTGAAGCCGGGGACCTCGGCGTTCGTCGAGTCGGTCATGAACAGGTCGACGCCCTCCTCACCGAGGCGGGCGAAGGCGCGCAGGTCGGTGATGCGGCCGTCGAGGGGCAGCTGGTCCATCTTGAAGTCACCGGTGTGCAGCACGTTGCCGGCGCCGGTACGCACCATGACGGCCAGTGCGTCCGGGATGGAGTGGTTGACGGCGACGAACTCGAGGCCGAAGGGCCCGAGCTTGATGGTCTGGCCCTCCTTGACCTCGCGGGTCACCGGCTTGATGCGGTGCTCCTTGAGCTTGGCCTCGATGAACGCCAGCGTCAGCCGCGAGCCGATGAGCGGGATGTCCTTGCGCATGCGCAGCAGGTACGGCACGGCGCCGATGTGATCCTCGTGGCCGTGGGTGAGGACGACGGCCTCGATGTCGCCGAGCCGGTCGGCGATGTAGTCGAAGTCCGGCAGGATGACGTCGACGCCGGGCTGGTGGTCCTCGGGGAACAGCACCCCGCAGTCGATGATGAGCAGCTTGCCGCCGTACTCGAGCACGGCCATGTTACGGCCGACCTCACCCAGGCCGCCGAGGGCGACGATGCGCAGTGCACCGTCGCCCAACGGGGGCGGCGGGGTGAGGTCGGGATGGGGATGACTCACACAAGTCCTTCCTGGCGCAGCACCGTCTCCAGTGCCGCGATCTCTGTTTCGGAGGCGCGCACGAGCGGCAACCTCACGGTGGGGTTGGGGAGGCGTCCCTGCAGATGCAGTGCTTCCTTGACCATGACGGCACCCTGCCCGCCGCCCATGATCGCATTGACGAGCGTCCTCGTCCTGGTGGCGACGCCGCGGGCGGCGACGAGGTCGCCGTCGTCGACCTCCTGGACCATGTCTGCGTACTGCCTGGCGGCCAGGTGGCCGACGACGCTGACGACGCCGGAGGCGCCGTGGGCGAGCCAGGCGAAGTTGAGGTTGTCGTCACCGGAGTAGTACTCCAGGCCGGTGCGCGCCATCCGCTCGAAGCCGCTGGGGACGTCACCGGTGGCGTCCTTGACGGCGATGATCTGCGGGTGCTCGGCGAGCAGGTCGAGGGTGTCGTCGGCGATCGCGAGGCCGGTGCGGCCGGGGATGTCGTAGAGCATCGCCGGCAGGTCGGTGGCCTCGGCGACGGCGACCATGTGGGTGTACAGCCCGGCCTGCGACGGCCGGTTGTAGTACGGGGTGACGATGAGGATGCCGTGCGCTCCGCTGCGCTCGGCGCCCTTGGCGATCCGCACGGCGTGCGCGGTGTCGTTCGACCCCGCCCCGCCGATGATCATCGCGCGGTCCCCCACCGCCTCGACGACGGCGCGCATGAGCGCGTCCTTCTCCGGCTGGTGGGTGGTCGAGGACTCCCCCGTGGTGCCATTGACGACGAGGCTGTCGCAGCCGGCGTCGACCAGGTCGACGGCCAGCCGCTGGGCGGTGCCGAGGTCGACCGTGCCGTCCGCGTGGAACGGCGTGACGATCGCGGTGCTGACCGAACCGAAGGTCCGCGACGGCGTGGCAGAGACACTCATGGGATGACGGTACCGCTGCCGGCGACCGGGGCGGGGACGTGTCCGCCTCCTGGCGTAGCCTGGGCCCGTGACAACTGCCACCCCACGCCCCGGCCACGACGACTTCGGCGGGGACGACGTCCTCGGCGAGCTGGCCGCCGAGGTGGGTGCGTTCGCCGGTGATCCGCTGGTCGCGGCGCCGGTATCCGACCGCGCCGAGGAGCCCGATCCGCACGCCGGCCACGACCACGGCCCGACGGCCGACGTCTCGGTGCGGCCGGCGATCCCCGAGGACGCCGCGCTCGTCACCAGCGTGCAGCTGCAGGCCTGGCAGCGGCGCGGCCTCGTCGCGGCCGCGCAGCTCGCTGCGATCGACACCGCCGCGGTGCGGGCCCGCTGGCTCGAGGGCATCAGCAAACCGCCGTCGGCGCAGCACCGGGTGCTCGCCGCCTGTGACGGCTCCCTCGTCGTCGGGTTCGCGGCCTACGCCCCGGCGGCCGCCGTCGAGCTGCCCGCCGCGGGCCCCGTGACCGACGCCGTCGAGATCCTCGCGCTCGAGGTGGTCGCCGACCACACCCGCCACGGCCACGGATCACGCCTGCTGGCCGCCTGCGTCGACCTCGCCACCGACGCCGGCGCCGGCACCCTGCTCACCTGGGCCACCGACGACGACGACCCACGCACCCGCTTCCTCCACTCCGCCGGCTTCGCCCCAGGCGGTCTGCGCCGCGAGCTGCCCACCCCCGGCGGCACCATCGTCGAGCACTGCTGGTACACCCGGGTCTAATCGCCGGGCGAACGGTCGCGCCCAGGGCGCGCGCCGGCCACCGCCGGTACTCTGTGCGCTGAGCCCAATGACGGGAGCCAGCGGTGCGCCACAAGGTCATCCTCGACTGCGACCCGGGGCACGACGGTGCGCTCGCGATCCTGCTCGCCGCCGGTGATCCGCGCTGCGAGCTGCTCGGCATCACCACCGTGGCCGGCAACCACGTCCTCGACCAGGTCACCCGCAATGCCGGCGCGGTGTGCGCGGTCGCCGGCATCGACGTCCCGATCGCACGCGGCGCCGCCCGTCCGCTCGTGCGTGAGCCGATCGTCGCGCCTGGGTACCCGAGCGGCTCCACGCCCGACGGGCCGCTGCTGCCAGAGCCGCAGCGCGAGCCCGACAGCCGCAGCGCGCCGCAGTTCATCGTCGACACCGTGCTGGCCCACGCGCCCGGCGCGGTCAGCCTCGTGCCCACCGGCCCGTTGACGAACGTCGCGCTCGCGCTGGCCCTCGAGCCGGCGCTCGCCGGCCACCTCAGGCAGATCTGCCTGATGGGCGGCACCTACACCCGCGGCAACCGCACCCCGGCGGCCGAGTTCAACATCCTCGTCGACCCGGAGGCGGCCGACGCGGTGCTCTCCGCGCCGTGCCCGGTGACCATGGTCGGCCTCGACCTCACCTACCAGGTGCGGGCCGACGACGGCGTCCGGGGGCGGATCCGCTCAATCGACGGGCCGGTGCCGCGGTTCGTCGAGGAGCTGCTCGCGTACGTCGCCGCAGGCAACGGAGAGCTGGGGAACCCGGTACCGGCGGTGCACGACCTCTGCGCGGTCGCTGCGGTCGTCGCGCCGGAAATCATGACGTACCGGGAGGCCTTCGTCGCCGTGGAGCTGACCGGGCGCTGGACCACCGGGATGACGGTGACCGATTTCGACGGCCGGTTCGGCCGGGAGGCGAACACCTCGGTGGCGGTCTCGCTGGACCGTGACGCGCTCTGGGCGATGCTCATCGGGGCCGTCGAGCGGCTGGGCCGGGCGAGCTAGCCGAGGTCGAGCAGCTGGTCCAGTCCCACGGTCAGCCCCGGCCGGCCGCCGACCTCCCGCACGGCGAGGAGCACGCCGGGCATGAAGCTCACCCGGTCGAACGAGTCGGTGCGGATGGTCAGCTGCTCGCCGGGGTTGCCGAAGAGGATCTCCTCGTGCGCGACGAGGCCGCGCAGCCGTACCGCGTGCACCGGCACGCCCTCGACGTCGGCCCCGCGGGCGCCGTCCAGCTCCGTCTCGGTGGCGTCGGGCATCACCCCGAGGCCGGCGGCGGCCCGGGCGGCGGCGATGTGCTGGGCGGTGGCCACCGCAGTGCCTGACGGCGCGTCGACCTTGTTCGGGTGGTGCAGCTCGATGATCTCCGCCGACTCGAAGAAGCGGGCCGCCTGGGCGGCAAACCGCATCGCCAGCACCGCGGAGAGCGCGAAGTTCGGCGCGATGAGCACGCCGAGGCCGTCGGTGCGGGCAGCATGCTCCTGGACCCGGTTGATCGCGGCATCGTCCCAACCGGTGGTGCCCACGACGGCGTGCACCCCGGCGTCGAGCAGCGCGTGCACGTTGGCCTCGGTCGCCGACGGGACGGTGAAGTCGACGGCGACGTCGGCCCGGCCGGCGAGCGAGGCGACGTCGTCGTCCAGGTCGAGGCGGGCGACAAGCTCGAGCCCGGGAGCGTCGGTCACCGCCTGACAGACGGTGGCCCCCATCCGTCCCTGCGCGCCGAGCACTGCAACCTTGATCGAGTCAGCCATGAGCACGAGCCTACTGGCGCAGACGCCCCACCCCCACCTCCGCCGCCCACAGCAGGATTGTCCACGCCCCCACCGCCGACAGCGGGATTGTCCACGCCCCGCCCCCACTGCCGACAGCGGGATTGTCCACGCGACGCGCTCGTTGGAGCGCGTGGGCCGCTTGCGCAGACAACTCAGCTCTCGCGGACAAGTCTGCTGTCGACGACAAGTCAGCTGTCGGCGACAAGTCTGCTGTCGCGGACGATCCCGCTCTCGCGAGCAAGGGAGGGGGAGATCAGCGGGCGAGGATGTCGGCGGCGATGTCGTGGGTGAAGGGGCCGACAACGACCAGGGAGCGAACCCGGCCGGCGAGCTCGGCGGCGAGGTCCTGGACCTCCTGCGCGGTGACCGCGCGGATCCGCTCGAGCGCGTCGTCGACGGTGGTGAGCTCGCCGTGGACGATCTCCGCCCGGCCGAGCCGCGACATCCGTGAACCGGTGTCCTCCAGCCCCAGCACGAGGTTGCCGCTCAGCTGACCGATCGCGCGGCTGAGCTCGTCCGCCGGCAGCGGTGCTGCAGCGACCTTGTCGAGCTCCTCACCGAGCAGCTCGACGACCTGCCCGGTGTTCTCCGGGCTGCAGCCGGCGTAGAGGCCGATGGTGCCGGCCTCGGCGTAGGAGGACGCGAAGGCGTAGGTCGAGTAGGCCAGCCCACGGCGCTCCCTGACCTCCTGGAACAGCCGCGAGCTCATCCCGCCACCGAGGGCGGTCATGAGCACCGACAGCACCCAGCGGCGCTCGTCGGCAGCGCTGAGGCCCTGGCAGCCGAGGATGACGTTGGCCTGCTCGGTGGGGCGCTCGATGGTCAGCGCCCGGCCCGCCGTCGGCAGGTCGCCGGCCCGGCCGAGGGCCCCGACCGCTCCGCGGCGCGCCACCGGGGCGGCGCCGTCGTCGAGCTGCCAGCCGGCCGCCCGCACTGCGTCCAGCACCTGCTGGCACAGTGCGTCATGATCGATGGCGCCGGCGGCGGTGATGACGAGCTCGTCGGGGACGTAGGTGCGGCGGTAGTGCTCGACGACGGCGCCGTGCGGCACCGCCCGGATGCTCGCCGGGGTGCCGCCGATCGGCCGGCCGAGCGGGTGCGGCCCGAGGACCGCGGCGGCGAACTGCTCGTGGACGACGTCGATGGGGTCGTCCCCGGCCATCGCGAGCTCCTCGAGGATGACGCCGCGCTCAACCTCGAGCTCCTCCGGATCGAGCAGCGCGGAGGTGATCATGTCGGTGATGACGTCGACCGCCATCGGGACGTCAGCGTCGAGCACCCGGGCGTAGTAGCAGGTGTGCTCCTTGCCGGTGGCGGCGTTGGCCTCGCCACCGACGGCGTCGAAAGCGACCGCGATGTCCATCGCGTCGCGCCGCCCGGTGCCCTTGAACAGCAGGTGCTCGAGGAAGTGGGTGGAGCCGTGGTGGCCGTCGGTCTCGTCACGCGAGCCGACGGCCACCCAGGCGCCGATCGTCGCCGAGTGCTGAGCGGGCATCGCCTCGCTCAGCACCCGGATCCCGCCGGGCAGGACGGAGCGCCGGATGACGCTGCCGTCCTGCTCCAGGCGGACCTCGGTGCCCGGCGCGGCGGCCGGGCCGAGGTTGAGTACTACTGGCACCTCAGGCGTCGCCACCCTCACGGGTGCGGTTGCGACGCTCACGGCTCCGGTCACCACGGCGACGGCCGGCCTCGCGGGCCTTCTCGTCCTCCGTCTGGGCCGGGGCGTCCTCGGCGGCGGCCGGGGCCGGCGCGTCGGTGGACGCCTCCTCGGCGCCCTCCTCGTCCTCGACGACGGCGTGCAGCGAGAGCTTGCCACGCGCGTCGACCTCGGCGAGCTCGACCTGGACCTGCTGGCCGACCCCGAGGACGTCCTCGACGTTCTCCACGCGCTTGCCACCGACGAGGCGGCGGATCTGCGAGATGTGCAGCAGGCCGTCCTTGCCCGGGGAGAGCGAGACGAAGGCGCCGAACGACGTCGTCTTGACAACGGTGCCGACGAAGCGCTCGCCGACCTCCGGCATCTGCGGGTTGGCGATGGCGTTGACCGCCTGCCGTGCCGCCTCGGCGGACGGGCCGTCGACGGCGCCGATGTACACGGTGCCGTCGTCCTCGATGGAGATGTCCGCGCCGGTGTCCTCCTGGATCTGGTTGATCATCTTGCCCTTCGGGCCGATGACCTCACCGATCTTGTCTACCGGGACCTTGACGGTGATGACCCGCGGTGCGGTCGCTGCCATCTCGTCGGGGGTGTCGATGACCTGGGCCATGACGTCGAGGATGTGCAGGCGGGCGTCGCGGGCCTGGGTCAGCGCACCGGTGAGCACCGAGGCCGGCAGGCCGTCGAGCTTGGTGTCGAGCTGGATCGCGGTGATGAACTCCCGCGTCCCGGCGACCTTGAAGTCCATGTCGCCGAAGGCGTCCTCGGCGCCGAGGATGTCGGTGAGCGCCGCGAAGCGGGTCTCACCGTCGACCTCGTCGGACATCAGGCCCATCGCGATGCCCGCGACCGGGGCGCGCAGCGGCACACCGGCGTTGAGCAGCGAGAGGGTCGCGGCGCAGACCGAGCCCATCGACGTCGAGCCGTTGGAGCCCAGCGCCTCGGAGACCTGGCGGATCGCGTAGGGGAACTCCTCACGCGTCGGCAGCACGGGCTGCACGGCGCGCTCGGCGAGGGCGCCGTGGCCGATCTCGCGACGCTTGGGCGAGCCCACGCGGCCGGTCTCACCGACCGAGTACGGCGGGAAGTTGTAGTTGTGCATGAAGCGCTTGCGGGTCACCGGGGAGAGGGTGTCGAGCTGCTGCTCCATGCGGAGCATGTTCAGCGTGGTGACGCCCATGATCTGGGTCTCGCCGCGCTCGAAGATCGCCGAGCCGTGGACCCGGGGCAGCACCTCGACCTCGGCGGACAGCGTGCGGATGTCGCGCAGCCCACGGCCGTCGATCCGGACGCCGTCCTTGAGGACCCGCTGGCGCACGAAGTGCTTGGTGGCGGCCCGGAAAGCGGCCTTGAGGCTCTTCTCGGCGTCCGGGAACTGCCCGGCGAGCGCCTCGACGGTGGCGTCGCGGATCTCGTCCAGGCGGGTCTCGCGCTCCTGCTTGGCGGGAATCGCGATGGCCTTGCCGAGGTCCTTCGCGGCGTGCGCGGCGACGGCCTCGTACTGCTCGTCGGTGTGGTCGAGGTAGCGCGGCAGGTCGTGGGCCGGCTTGGTGGTGGTCGCGGCAACCTCGGCCTGCGCCTGGCACAGCTGGAGCAGGAACGGCTTGACGGCCTCGAGGCCCTGAGCGACGACGTCCTCGGTCGGGGCGGTGGCGCCCTGCTCCTTGATGAGCGTCCAGGCGTGGTCGGTGGCCTCGGCCTCGACCATCATCACCGCGACGTCCTCGTTGCCCTGCGCGTCGGTGACGACGCGGCCGGCGACGACCATCGCGAAGACGGCCCGCTCCAGCTCGGAGTAGCGCGGGAAGGCGACCCACTGGTCGTCGATGAGCGCGATGCGGGTGGCGCCGATCGGGCCGGAGAACGGCAGGCCGGAGATCTGGGTGGACAGCGACGCGGCGTTGATGGCCAGTACGTCGTAGCTGTCATCGGGGTGCAGCGCGAGGACGGTCTCGACGACCTGGACCTCGTTGCGCAAGCCCTTGGCGAAGGACGGGCGCAGCGGGCGGTCGATGAGCCGGCAAGCGAGGATCGCGTCGGTCGAGGGGCGTCCCTCACGACGGAAGAACGAGCCGGGAATCTTGCCGGCGGCGTACGAGCGCTCCTCGACGTCGACCGTCAGCGGGAAGAAGTCGAAGTGCTCCTTCGGGTGCTTGCCGTAGGTCGTCGCCGACAGCAGCATGGTGTCCTCGTCGAGGTAGGCGACGGCGGTGCCGGCGGCCTGCCGGGCCAGACGCCCGGTCTCGAAGCGGACGGTGCGGGTGCCGAACTTGCCGTTGTCGATGACAGCTTCGGCGGACGTGATCTCGGGTCCCTCCATGGGTGCCCTCCTTCGTGTTCGTCCGCGTCCGGTGCTCGTCGGCCTTCGATCGAGGCCCACGGACGAGCCGGCGTCGAGCCGGGGTTCCGGAGGCCACTACCGAGGACCGGGGCGAGTCCCCGGCGCGGTGTGATGGGTGCTTCAGTTGTTGTCCGCCACCAGGCGGACATGCACAACCGGCCCGGACCCCAGCGGGATCCGGACCGGTCGAGAGTCAGCGGCGCAGGCCGAGGCGCGCGATGAGGCTTCGGTAGCGCTCGATGTCCTCGCGCTGCAGGTAGCTCAGCAGCCGACGGCGCTGGCCGACCAGCAGCAGCAGCCCACGGCGGCTGTGGTGGTCGTGCTTGTGAGTGAGGCCGTGCTCCGTGAGGTCGAGGATGCGGCGCGTGAGCATCGCGATCTGGACCTCGGGTGAACCGGTGTCGCCCTCGTGGATGGCGTACTCGGTGATGATGGACTTCTTGACGTCTGCAGCGAGGGGCACAGTTCTCCTTGATGGTCGTTGCGCGGCGCACCGGGGCATTTCCACCCGGGCATGCGGCATCCGCGGCCGATCTGACGGCAGCGACGATCCTAGCAGAACTACCGTTGGTCGAGCGCGGCGGCCGCGTCGAGCACGTCCTGCTGCATCTGGGTGATCAGCGGCCCGACACCGTCGAAGCGCAGCGTGGGGCGCAGCAGCGTGACGAACTCCACCACGACCTCCTCGTCGTAGAGCTCCAGATCGTCGCGTCCGAGGACGTGCGCCTCGACGGTGCGACGGGCGACGTCGTCGAAGGTCGGGTTGGTGCCGACCGAGATCGCCGCGGGCATCGGCCTGCCAGTACCGCCGTGCCGGCTCAGCCAGCCGGCGTAGACGCCGTCGGCGGGCACCGCGCCGCTGGCGGCGGGCTCGAGGTTGGCGGTCGGGAAGCCGAGGTCACGACCGCGGGCGTGCCCGCGCACCACGATGCCGCGCATCCGGTGCGCCCTGCCGAGGATCTCGGCCGCCTCCGCGACGGCGCCGACCTCGATGAGCTCACGTGCCCAGCTGGAGGACCAGCGCCGCACGCCGGCCCCGCCGAGGTCGGGCACCACCTCCACCGCGAAGCCGTAGCGCTCCCCCAGCTCTGCCATGGTGCCGGTGTCGCCGCGGTTGTCGCGCCCGAACCGGGTGTCCTGCCCGACGACGACGGCGCGCGCCCGCAGCGACTCGACGAGGCAGCGGCGGACGAACTCCTCGGGCAGCGCCTGTGCGAAATCGAGGGTGTAGGTGACGACGACGGCGGCGTCGAGGCCGATCTCGGCGAGCAGCTCGAGGCGGTCGACGAGACCGGTGAGCAACGGCGGGGTCGACTCCGGGCGGTGGACCTGGGCCGGGTGCGGGTCGAAGGTCATCGCGACCGCCGGTAGCCCGAGCTCGCGGGCCCGCGCGACGGCGGCAGTGAGCACCGCCCGGTGGCCGCGGTGGACGCCGTCGAAGTTGCCGATGGTGACGACGCTCGCGACGAGGTCGGCGGGGACCTCGTCGAATCCGTGCCACACCTGCACCCTGCGGGCCTCCTTCGTTGCCGGCCGCGGACACGGCCGGTGCCGACCTTACCGGCGGTCAGCCGATGAGGATGCCCGCGACCGCGGCAGAGAGCAGATTGCCCAGTGTGCCGGCTGCCACAGCGCGCAGCCCGAGCCGGGCGATGACGCTGCGCTGGGTGGGGGCGATGCCGCCGAGCCCGCCCAGCAGGATGGCCAGCGAGCCGAGGTTGGCGAACCCGGTGAGCGCGAAGGTGATGACCGCCTGCGCCTTGGCGGAGAACTCCTCGGCGCGCGGCGCGAAGTCGGAGAAGGCGACGAACTCGTTGAGGATCACCTTCTGCCCGAGGAAGCTGCCGGCGTCGACCGCCTCGGTCAGCGGCACCCCGACCGCCGCCATCACCGGCGCGAACACGTAGCCGAGGACTTGCTCGATGCTGAGGTCCCCGTAGCCGAACAGTCCCCCGATGCCGCCAAGGATGAGGTTGCCCAGCGCGATGAGCGAGACGAAGGCCAGCAGCATGGCGCCGACGTTGAGCGCGAGGTCGAGCCCGTCCGATGCGCCGCGGGAGGCGGCGTCGATGACGTTGACCGGGGCGTCGTCGTCGTTCTCGTTCTGCTCGTCGTCGTTCTCGTTGTCGTCGTTCTCGTTCTGCTCGTCCGAAGCTCCTGCGGCGGCCACCGTCCCACCGCTCGCCCGCCGCACCAGCTCGTCGCGGCCGGCCTGCGTGTTGCCCCGCCGTGAGCCCCGCCGCAGCGCGCCGGCCAGTCGCGCCACGAGGCCACCGCGCGCCTCGGTGCCGGCGTCCCCCGCGGCGGCCGGTGGCGACGGCGGTGGCGCGACGACCTCGGCGTTCGGGCCGATGCCGGCCATCGCGCCGGCCGGCACGAGGATCTTGGCCATGAGCAGGCCGGCGGGCGCGGCCATGAAGCTGGCGGCGATGAGGTAGTCGAGGTTCGCACCGAGGAGCGCGTACCCGACGAGCACCGACCCGGCGACGGTCGTCAGGCCGCCGCACATGACGGCGAACACCTCCGACGGCGTCATCGCCTTGATGTAGGGCCGGATGACGAGCGGTGCCTCGGTCTGGCCGACGAAGATGTTCGCCGCGGCGTTCATCGACTCCGGCCCGGTGGTGCCCAGCGCCTTGGCGAGGCCGCCGCCGATCCACCGGGTGATGAGCTGGAGTATCCCCAGGTGGTAGAGCACCGCGGTGAGCGCGGCGAAGAAGACGATGACCGGCAGCACCTGGAAGGCGAACACCGAGCCCTCGTCGGGCAGCACCGGGCCGAAGAGAAAGTCGATCCCGGCCGCCGAGGAGTCGATGACCCCCTGAACGCCGCTGGCAACCGTGGTGAGCACCTGCTGACCGACGGGGACGTACAGCACGAGGACGGCGAAGGTGACCTGGATGAGGAGCGCCAGGCTCACGGTGCGCAGCCGGATCTTGCGCCGGTCCACCGACAGCAGCCAGGCGATGAGCAGGACGAGCGTCATCCCGCCGATCCCCCACAGCACTTGCACGTGTCCCCCTCGGGGCTCGCGTCCGGCGCGGCGGCCACCGTGCCGTGGTGGCAGCGTGGCACAGCCCCTGGCCCCCCGCCCGCCGAGCCCGTGGCCGGCCGCCGAGCCCTCGACCGGGAGCGGCGGCGCGTCAGGCCGGGTCGAGCACGAGGACCGGCTTCGCGCGGTCGTCCCGGTCCTCGAGGACGGCGACGACGTGGCCCGCCGGGGCGAGCACCGCCACCGGCCCCGGCTGCCCGCTGGGGGCGACCCGCTGGCCGTACCGCACCGCCGTCGTCTCCTTCTCGTCGAGCTGGCGCAGCGGGAAGGTCGCGCGGCAGGCGTCGGTGAGGGTGATCAGGGCGACCGGTTCGCCGGCCTCGTGGGCGGCTCCGAGCGCAGTGAGGTCTGCGGCGTCGTCACTGCCGAACGGGCCGACCCGGGTGCGCCGCAGCGCGGTCAGGTGCCCGCCGGTCCCCAGCGCCCCACCGAGGTCGCGGGCCAGGGCACGGATGTAGGTTCCCGAGGAGCAGCCGACGATGACGTCGAGGTCGGTGACCGGGGTGCCGTCGGCGGCGGTCGTGGTCCGCTGCGCGAGGAGGTCGAAGCGGTGGATGACGACCGGCCGGGCGGCCAGCTCGACCGTCTCGCCGCCGCGGACACGTGCGTATGACCGTTGGCCGTCGACCTTGATCGCGCTCACCGAGCTGGGGACCTGCTCGATCGGGCCGCGGAGCGCGGTCAGTGCGGCCTCGACGGCGTCCGGCGCAGTCGCGGGGGCACCGGCGGCCGCGGTGACCTCCCCCTCGGCGTCGTCGGTGACGGTCGTCTGCCCGAGCCGGATCGTGGCGGTGTACTCCTTGTCGGCACCGACGAGGTAGGTGAGCAGCCGGGTCGCGCGGTTGACGCCGAGGACGAGCACCCCGGTGGCCATCGGGTCGAGCGTGCCGGCGTGGCCGACCTTGCGGGTGCCGGCGAGCCGCCGGGTCCGGGCGACGACGTCGTGGCTGGTCCAGCCGGCCGGCTTGTCGAGGACGAGGATCCCGTCAGCGGGCACGGTGGAGCCGGAACGGGCGCGAGGGGAAGTCACGACGGCGACGCTAGCAGCGTCGGTACGGGGACAATCCCGCTGTCGCGGACAAGTCGGCTGTCGCGGACAATCCCGCTGTCGCGGACAAGTCGGCTGTCGCGGACAATCCCGCTCTCGCGGACAAGTCGGCTGTCGCGGACAAGTCTGCTGTCGGGGACAAGTCGGCTGTCGGGGACAAGTGGGGGGTCAGGGGCGGCGGGCGCGG
Organism: Georgenia sunbinii; assembly: GCF_036421875.1. Classification (NCBI taxonomy): domain Bacteria; kingdom Bacillati; phylum Actinomycetota; class Actinomycetes; order Allobogoriellales; family Allobogoriellaceae; genus Georgenia; species Georgenia sunbinii. The sequence continues at coordinate 170,460 of NZ_JAZGOL010000003.1, forward strand.
CGGATCAGCTGGATCGCCGAGTAGACGAGCACGACGGCGAAGATCCGCTGCAGGCCGGTGCCCGGGAGGCTCAGCGCGAGGAGTGCGCCGAGCGGTGCGCCGAGCACGCCGCCGGCACCGAGGAGCGCGCCGGCGCGCCAGTCGGTGTAGCCGTGGCGGGCATGGCGCCAGGCTCCGAGCAACGAGACCGGCGCCATCACCGCGAGCGAGGTGCCCTGCGCCTCGTGCGGGCTGAAGCCGAAGGCGATGACCAGGACCGGGACGACGACGATGCCGCCGCCGATACCGACGAGTGCGGAGAGCACGCCCATGGCCAGCCCGACGCCGCCGTAGGCCAGTGCGACCCAGCCGGTGAGCCCGACGACGGCGGAGCCGCCGTCGGTCGCCGGCACCAGGGCCATCCGCAGCGCCACGACGACCATCAGGGCGGCGAACATCCAGCGGAGCTGTCGCTCGGACAGCCGGTGCACCAGCTCGGCCCCGAGCACGGTGCCGACCAGTCCCCCGGCGACGATGAAGGCGGCCGGCAGCAGCCGGACGTCGCCGGCGGCTCCGTACGTGACGGCGCCGGCCACCGAGACCAGCGTGATGGCGGCCAGCGACGTCGCCTGAGCCTGCTTCTGGGCGTGGTGGAAGAGGAAGACCAGCAGCGGCACCAGGACGATGCCGCCGCCGATGCCGAGCAGCCCGGACAGCGCTCCGACGCCGACGCCGGCGGCGAAGACCCCGAGGGGTCTCACCGCACGTCGTCGGCCAGCGGGCCTCCGTCGTCGTCGGCAAGCTCGTCGTCGTCCGGCTCCTCGAGCAGGACCTCACCGGCGGGCTGCCGGTAGGGGTCGGCGTCGCCGGCCGGGGTCGCGCCGGCGGCGATCTGGGCGAGCTCGGCGTCACGTGCCGCGGCGATGCGCAGCACCTCGTCGAGGTCCGCGGCGGTCTGCGGGACGACGTCGGGCGCGAACGCGAGCGTCGGCGTCAGCCGCAGCCCGAGCTGCTTGCCCACCTCGGAGCGGATGAGTCCGCGGGCCGAGCTGAGTGCCGCGGCGGTCTCCCGCTCGGCCTCCTCGTCACCGAGGACGGTGTAGAAGACGGTGGCGTTCTGGAGGTCACCGGTCACCCGGACCTCGGTGACGGTGACGAACCCCAGCCGCGGGTCCTTGATCCGCGACTCGAGCATGCGGGCCACGATCTGCTTGATCCGGTCACTCACCCGGCGCATGCGTTCGGTCTCAGCCATCGGTCTCTCCTGTCTGTGGGACGCCGTGTGGCGCCGGCCCTGGTGGACCGGNGCCGGCCCTGGTGGACCGGCGCCACACGACTAGAGCGTTCAGCCCCGCGGGATCTCGCGCATCTCGTACGTCGAGATGGTGTCGCCCTCGGTGACGTTGTTGAACGACCCGAGCCCGATACCGCACTCGAAGCCCTCGCGGACCTCGGTGACGTCGTCCTTCTCCCGGCGCAGCGAGTCGACCGACAGGTTGTCGCCGACGACCACGCCATCGCGCAGCACGCGGGCCTTGGTGCCACGCCGGATGGTCCCGGAGCGCACGATCGAGCCTGCGATGTTGCCGAACTTGGAGGAGCGGAACACCTGGCGGATCTCCGCCGTGCCCAGCTGGACCTCTTCGTACTCCGGCTTGAGCATGCCCTTGAGGGCCTGCTCGACGTCCTCGATCGCCGCGTAGATGACCGAGTAGTAGCGGATGTCGACGCCCTCGCGGTCGGCCATCTCGGTGACCCGCTCCGCGGGCTTCACGTTGAAGCCGATGATGATGGCGTTGTCCACCGTGGCCAGGTTGACGTCGTTCTGGGTGACGGCACCCACGCCGCGGTGGATGATCCGCAGCTCGACGTCGTCGCCCACGTCGATCTTGAGCAGCGAGTCCTCCAGCGCCTCGACGGCACCGGACACGTCGCCCTTGAGGACGAGGTTGAGGGTCTCGACCTTGCCCTGCTGGACGGCCTCGTTGAAGTCCTCCAGCGAGATCCGCTTGCGACGCTTCGCCAGCGACGCGGCACGGTCGGCCGCGGACCGCTTGTCGGCGATCTGCCGGGCGGTGCGGTCGTCACCGGCGACGATGAACGTGTCACCGGCGCGCGGCACGGACTGCAGCCCGAGGACCTGCACCGGGCGTGCCGGGCCGGCCTCCTCGACCTGCGCGCCGTGCTCGTCGAACATCGCCCGGACCCGCCCGTGAGCGGTACCGGCGACGATCGAGTCACCGACGTTCAGCGTTCCGGACTGGACGAGCACGGTCGCCACGGTGCCACGGCCCCTGTCGAGGTTGGCCTCGATGGCCACGCCTCGCGCGTCCTTGTCGGGGTTGGCCCGCAGGTCGAGCGCGGCGTCGGCGGTGAGGAGCACCGCCTCGAGCAGCTGGTCGATGCCCATCCGCTGCAGGGCGGAGACGTCGACGAACATGGTCTCGCCGCCGTACTCCTCGGCCACCAGGTTGTACTCGGTGAGCTGCTGGCGGATCTTCGCCGGATTCGCAGCCTCCTTGTCGACCTTGTTGACCGCGACGACGATCGGCACGCCGGCCGACTGCGCGTGGTTGAGCGCCTCCACGGTCTGCGGCATCACGCCGTCGTCCGCGGCGACCACGAGGATCGCGATGTCGGTGACGTTGGCACCACGGGCACGCATGGCGGTGAACGCCTCGTGACCAGGGGTGTCGATGAAGGTCAGCGCACGGTCCTGGCCCTCGTGCTCGGTACGGATCTGGTAGGCACCGATGTGCTGGGTGATCCCACCGGCCTCGCCGGCGACGACGTCGGTGCGCCGGATCGCGTCGAGCAGCTTGGTCTTTCCGTGGTCGACGTGACCCATGACGGTGACGACCGGCGGACGGGGCATGAGGTCCTCGTCCGTCTCGGCAGCCTCCTCGGCTGCCAGGTCGATGTCGAAGCCACCGAAGAGCTCGCGCTCCTCGTCCTCCGGGGAGACGATCTCGACGATGTAGCCGAGCTCGGTTCCCAGTGCCGCGAAGGTGTCCTCGTCCAGCGACTGGGTGGCCGTGGCCATCTCACCGAGGTGGAACAGCACGGTGACCAGCGCCGCGGGGTTCGCGTCGATCCGGTCGGCGAAGTCCGCGAGGCTGCCGCCGGCGCGGATCCGCACGACGGTCTTGCCGTCGCCGCGCGGGACGGAGACGCCGCCCAGCGACGGAGCCGACTGCTGCTCGAACTCCTGGCGCTTGGCGCGCCGCGACTTACGGCCACGGACCGGACGACCGCCGGGACGCCCGAAGGCACCCTGCGTGCCACCGCGGGCACCGGGACGACCACGACCGGCGAAACCGCCGCCGCCGCCGGGCCGTGCGCCACCGCCGCCGGCACCACCGGGACCGCCGCCACCGGGACGACCACGGCCGCCACCACGCGCGGGTGCACCGGGAGTACCGACCGAGCTCTTGCCGGGCATCATGCCCGGCGACGGGCGTGCGCCGCCCGGACCGGTCGGCCGCGAGCCGCCGGCCGGGGGACGGGGACCGCCGGCAGCCGGCGCGCCCGGACGCGGAGCGCCGGGGCGAGGACCACCGGAGCCACCGGGCCGGGGCATGCCCTGGCTCGTGGCGAACGGGTTGTTGCCCGGACGCGGTGCGCCCGAACGCGGGCCACCGGGACGCGGGCCACCGCCGCTGCCACCGGACCGGGGCATGCCCTGGCTCGGTGCGAACGGGTTGTTGCCCGGGCGCGGTGCACCCGGGCGGGGGCCCGGCGCCGCGGCGGGCTTGGGAGCCGCCGGCGTCGGAGCCTCGGCCGCAGGGGCCTGCGGCTCGGGAGCCTTCGGGGCGGGCGCCTTGGGGCCCGGTGCCGGAGCTGGCGCGGCCGCTGCGGGCGCCGCCGGTTCCTGCGGGGCGGCCGGTGCTGCGGGCGCAGCGGCTGCTGCGGGTGCCGCCGGCTGCTGCGGGGCGGCCGGGGCGGGCGCCGCCGGCGCGGGAGCCTCGGGGGCTGCCGGTGCCGGCTTCTTCGGCGCGGGCTTGGCCGCGGGGGCCTTCGCCTTCGGCGCGGATTCCGGCGCGGCGGGGATCGCCTCGCGGAGCTTACGAACCACGGGTGCTTCGACCGTGGATGACGCTGACTTGACGAACTCACCGAGCTCGGTCAGTTTCGCCAGGACCGTCTTGCTGTCTGTACCGAGCTCTTTTGCGAGCTCGTGGACGCGGAGCCTTGCCACATCTCTCCTGTCTCGGCCCGCCCGGGACAGGGTGGGGCCGTGCTAGTGCTGGGTGCTCATCGCTGGGTACTCATCGGGTGCCCATCGGCTTCCAACCCGCTTTCTTCTTCGATGACTCGAATGATCGTCACGCCGGGGTTCCGGTGTGAGGTGTGAACCAGTCACGCACGGCGGCGAGGTCCACCGGCCCTGCTGCTCGCAGGGCCCGAGGTACTGCTCGACGGCGCTCGGCCAGGTCCAGGCATGCCCGGTCGTTGTGCAACCAGGCACCCCGCCCGTGAGCGGCCGCCTGCTCGTCCACCACGGCGCGGGCCGGGTCTGGAGCGAGGACGAGCCGCACGAGGACGGATCGCGGGGCCGTGGCACGGCAACCGACACAGGTACGAACCGGTCCCGCACCGGGAGGTGGGGGCTGAGTTGGTGTCTGCATAGGATTCCGGGCGGTGGCCCGCCGTCGAGTCTACCCCCCTGGTACCAGAACAGGCACCATGACGAGCGCCACGCCCGCCTGCCAGAGCCGGGTGTGCTTGCTCACAGCGGCCGGCTCATCGGTGCTACCGCTCGTCGTCCGCGGCGGCGTCATCGGCCACCTCGGCCGCCGCCTGGTCCTCGGTGTCGGAGTGGATGTCGATCCGCCAGCCGGTGAGACGGGCCGCGAGGCGGGCGTTCTGGCCCTCCTTGCCGATCGCCAGCGACAGCTGGAAGTCCGGGACGACGACGCGCGCCGAGCGCTCCTCGAGGTCGACGACCTCCACGCTCGTCACGCGCGAGGGCGACAGCGCGCTGGCGACGAAGGCTGCGGGGTCGTCGGAGTAGTCGACGATGTCGATCTTCTCCCCGCCGAGCTCGCTCATCACCGCACGCACCCGCTGGCCCATCGGTCCGATGCAGGCGCCCTTGGCGTTGAGGCCGGCGACCGACGTCCGCACTGCCATCTTGGTGCGGTGGCCAGCCTCGCGGGCGAGCCCCATGATCTCCACGGTGCCGTCGGCGACCTCGGGCACCTCGAGCGCGAACAGCTCGCGCACGAGGTTCGGGTGGGTGCGGGAGAGGGTGACCGACGGACCTCGCATGCCGCGGGTGACCTCGAGCACGTAGGCCCGCAGCCGGTCGCCGTGGCGGTAGGTCTCGGTGGGGACCTGCTCGTGGGCCGGCAGCACCGCCTCGAGGTCGCCGATGTCCACGAGCACGGTGCGCGGGTCACGGCCCTGCTGGACGACGCCGGCGATGAGCTGGCCGGCGCGGTCGCGAAGGCTGCCCATCACCTGGTCGTCCTCGGCGTCCCGCAGCCGCTGCACGATGACGCTGCGCGCCGTCGCTGTCGCGATCCTGCCGAAGCCGCTGGGCGTGTCCTCGAACTCGCCGACGGCGTTGCCCTCCTCGTCGACCTCGGTGGCCATCACGGTCACCCGGCCGGTGCGGCGGTCCAGCTCGACCCGGGCCTTCTCGGCCGAGCCGGGGGTGCGCTGGTAGGCGAGCAGCAGCGCCTCCTCGATCGCGCCCACGAGGACGTCCAGGCTGATCTCTCGTTCGCGCTCGATCATCCGCAGCGCAGTCATGTCGATGTCCATAGGTCTTCCTCAGCCCTCGTCCTCGGTCGTCGGCCGGTTGAGCTCGGGCTCCACCGTGCCCGACGTCACGTGTGCCAGCGGCACCGTCCGTGTCGTGCCGTCGATCTCGAGGTGCAGCACCTCGCCCTCGACCGTGGTGAGGCGGCCGCGGAGCGGGCCGTCACCGGTGGTCAGCCGCAGCAGCCGGCCGACCGCGCGGCGGTAGTGACGCTCGTCGGTCAGCGGACGTCCGACACCCGGCGTGGAGACCTCGAGGGTGTAGGCACCGCGCACGACGTCGGCGTCGTCGAGCGCGGCGGAGATCGCCCGCGAGACGTCGGTGAGCGCGTCCGAGCCGACGCCCCCGGGGCCGTCGGGCAGGTCGACGACGATCCGCACGACGGTGGGCCGACCGGCGGAGCTGCTCACGTCCTCGAGGTAGAGCCCGGCGTCGGCGACGACGGGCTCGAGGAGGGCGCGCACCGCGGTGGCGACCTGGGACGGGCGGCTCATTGGCTCAACTCCTTGTGCTGATGTGAAGACCCCACACCCTACCCGCGCCCCACGCAACCGCCCCGCCCGCGCCCGCCGCCCAGGACACGTCAAGGCACCGTTCCGGGCCGTTCCTGGCGGGTGCGGCCGGGGCGCCGTGGCAGGATCGTGGCGATGCTCTCCCGAACCGCCCGCGTCGTCGTGGCGCTTGTCACCCTCCTCCTCCTCGCGGGCTGCTCGCTGCGCTGGGACACCCCGCCACCGGAGGTCCAGGCGCCCGACGCCGCGGAGGTCGCCCGGCAGGCCGCGGCCACGCAGTCCGCCACGCTGGCCGGCCTCGCCGTCCCGGACGGGGACGACGCCGCGGCGGCCGTGCTCGCCGACGTCGCCGTCGACGCCGAGGCCCACCTTGCGGCGCTCGGCGGGGTCTGGGAGCCGTGGCCGGGTGCCGGCCCCGGGGCGACCGCCTACCCGACGGCTCCCCCGGCCCCGTCGGCGGCGCCGCCGCTGACCGCCGAGCAGGCCCTCACCACCCTCGTCGACGGCGCAGGCTCCGCCGGCGAGGCCGCCGCCGCGGCCCCCGGTGAGCTCGGCCGGCTGCTGGCCGCGGTCTCGGTCTCCCGGACCTTCGCCGCGGCGGACCTCGCCGCTGCACTCGGCGTCGAGCCGCCGCCGTCGGCCGGCGCGCCGCTGCCCGCCCCGGCGGCCGGTCTCGACGCCCCCACCGTGCAGGCGCTGGACGCCGCCCGCTATGCCTTCGAGGTGGTCGCGGCGCAGAGCTCCGGCGGGGCGCGCGAGACCGCCGTCGAGCGCGCCACCGAGCTCGGCGCGCTGGCCGCCAGCGAGGTCCCCGGGGAGGATCTGCGTGAGGTCGCCTACGACGTCAGCACGGTGCTGGCGGCCGCGCCGGAGGGCACGACCCCGCAGCGCCACCTGGCGGCGCAGGCCGAGCTCGACGTCATGACGGCGTTCCTCGCCCGTCTCGCGTCGGCCGACGCCGCGCCGCTCCCCGACGCCGCAGCGCTGGTCGCGGCCGCCACCCACGCCGCGGGGCAGGCCCGCTCGTGGGACGCCGAGCTGCCGGCCCTGCCGGGGCTGACCGGCTGACGGGCCAGGGCCGGCTGCTCGCTAGCGGGCGAGACCGTCGCGGACGGCCGCCGCAACCGTCTCGACCGCGTCGGCGACGGCAACCTGTAGCCGCTCACCGGTGGCCCGGGAGCGCAGCTCGACGGTGCCGTCGGCGAGCCCGCGGCCCACGACGAGCACGAACGGCATGCCGAGCAGCTCGGAGTCGGCGAACTTCACGCCGGCGGACATCTTGGGCCGGTCGTCGAGCAGCACCTCGATGCCCCGCGCGGACAGCTCGGCGCCGATCCGCTCCGCCGCCGCGAACACCTCGGGGTCCTTGCCGGTGGCCAGCAGGTGCACCTGGTAGGGCGCGAGGTCGATCGGCCAGGCGAGCCCGAGGTCGTCGCAGGTGTTCTCCGCGACCGCCGCCAGCGCGCGGCTGACGCCGATCCCGTAGGAGCCCATGGTGACCGTCACAGCCTTGCCGTTCTCGTCGAGCACCTTGAGCCCGAGCGCCTCGGCGTACTTGCGGCCGAGCGCGAAGACGTGGCCGATCTCAATACCGCGAGCCAGCTCGAGAGGTCCCGAGCCGTCCGGCGCCGGGTCCCCGGCGCGCACCTCGGCGGCCTCGATGGTGCCGTCGGCGGCGAAGTCGCGGCCCGCGACGAGACCGAAGACGTGCGTGCCCTCCTCGTTCGCGCCGGTGATCCAGCTGGTGCCGGGGACCACTCGGGGGTCGAGGAGGTAGCGCAGCGCGGTGCGGTCCTCGCCGTCACCGGCGGGCGTGTTGGGGCCGAGGACCTGGGGCCCGAGGTAGCCCGTGACGATCTCCGGACGGCCGGCGATCTGCTCGTCGGTGGCCGGCGTGACGACGGTGGGCTCGAGCGCTCCCTCTAGGCGGCCGAGGTCGACCTCGCGGTCGCCGGGCAGGCCGACGACGACGAGCTCCTCGGTGCCGTCGGGGTGGGCGAGGGCGAGCACGACGTTCTTCAGGGTGTCGGCCGCGGTCCACGGCCGGCCGTCGCGGGGGTGACGCTCGTTGGCGAGGTCGACGAGCGTCTCGATGGTCGCGGAGCCGGGGGTGTCGCGGACCTCGGCGGCCGGCAGGCCGGTGGCGTCGATGCTCTCGGGCACCGCGCTGAGCGCGGCCTCGACGTTCGCCGCGTAGCCACCGGGCGAGCGGACGAAGGTGTCCTCGCCGGACGGCGTCGGGAAGAGGAACTCCTCCGAGCGGGAGCCGCCCATCGCGCCGCTGGTCGCGGCGACGACGACGTACTCCAGGCCGAGCCGGGTGAAGATGCGCTCGTAGGCGTCGCGCTGCGCCTGGTAGGAGCGCTCCAGCCCGGCGTCGTCGATGTCGAAGGAGTAGGCGTCCTTCATGATGAACTCGCGCCCGCGCAGCAGGCCGGCGCGCGGCCGGGCCTCGTCGCGGTACTTGGTCTGGATCTGGAAGAGGGTGAGCGGCAGGTCCTTGTACGAGGAGTACAGGTCCTTGACCAGCAGCGTGAACATCTCCTCGTGGGTGGGCGCGAGCAGGTAGTCGTTGCCGCGCCGGTCCTTGAGGGTGAACAGGTTGGGGCCGTAGTCGGTCCACCGGCCGGTCGCCTCGTAGGGCTCGCGCGGCAGGAGCGCCGGGAAGTGCACCTCCTGGGCGCCGGCGGCAGCCATCTCCTCGCGCACCACCTGCTCGATCTTGCCGAGCACCCGCAGCCCGAGCGGCAGCCAGGTGTAGATCCCGGGGGCGGCGCGCCGGATGTAGCCGGCACGCACGAGGAGGCGGTGGCTGGGAAGCTCGGCATCGACCGGGTCTTCGCGCAGCGTCCGCAGGAACAGGGTGGACATCCGATTCAGCACGCGGGCCAGCGTATCGCGACTAGAACAACACGGTGGCGTACGTCCCGACCTGCCGGAAGCCGGCCCGGCGGTACGTCGCGATGGCGGCGGTATTGAAGTCGTTGACGTAGAGCGACACGGTGGGCGCCAGCCGCGCCTGGACGTCGGCGACGACGGCGGCCATCGCCGGGGCCGCGACGCCCTGCCCGCGGTAGGCCGGGTTCACCCAGACGCCCTGGATCTGCGCCACGCCGAGCGCCAGCGCGCCGACCTCGGCCTTGAACACGACGTGGCGGCCGTCGGGGCCGTCGTCGATCCGCACGTAGGAGCGCCCGCCCGTGACGAGCTCCTGGACCCGCTGGGCGTAGCCGCCCCCGGCGGACACCGGTGAGTAGCCCACCTCCTCGGTGAACATCGCCACGCACGCGGGCACGACGAGCCCGAGCTCGTTCACCCGCGACAGCCGGACCCGCGGGTCCGGCGCCACGGCCGGCTCGCCGTCGATGACCATCGACGGCTGCGCCGCGCGGATCTCCCGGGGCCGCGACCAGCGCCCGCCGAGCCGCTGCCACAGCGCCAGTACCTGGTCCGCCGGGCCGACGATCGAGGACGCACGCCGGCCACGCTCCGCGACGTGCTCCGCGAGCAGGTCGAGCAGCCCGGGGGTGGTGACGCCGACGGGCACGAGGTTGGCGCCCGCCCAGCACAGCGCCCGCAGCTCGCTGTCCTCCCAGAGGCCGAGGACCTCCATGCCGGGCAGCCGTCGCTTGCCGAGCTGCTCGGCCTGCACGGCGGCGAGCACGCTGCCGACCGGGTCGAGGGCGCACAACGCCAGCGCGGCGTCCTTGTCCTCGCCGCGCAGCGCGCGCACCCGGGTGCCGTGCTGGCGCCACCGCCCGATCACTATCGTCTCAGCCGACGGTGACGACCGGCCCGGCGGCGTCCGTCTCGAGCCCCATCTCGGCGGCGATCCGGTTCGCCTCGGCGATGAGCGTCTGGACGATCTCGTCCTCCGGGACGGTCTTGATGACCTCACCCTTGACGAAGATCTGGCCCTTGCCGTTGCCCGAGGCCACGCCGAGGTCCGCCTCGCGCGCCTCGCCCGGGCCGTTGACGACGCAGCCCATCACCGCGACCCGCAGCGGCACCGTCATACCCTCGAGCCCGGCGGTGACCTCGTCGGCGAGCGTGTAGACATCCACCTGGGCGCGCCCGCAGGAGGGGCAGGACACGATCTCCAGCTTGCGGGGCCGCAGGTTGAGGGACTCGAGGATCTGGTTGCCGACCTTGACCTCCTCGACCGGCGGCGCGGACAGCGAGACCCTGATGGTGTCCCCGATGCCCTGCGACAGCAGCGCCCCGAACGCGGTGGCCGACTTGATGGTGCCCTGGAAGGCGGGGCCCGCCTCGGTGACGCCGAGGTGCAGCGGCCAGTCGCCGCGCTCGGCGAGCATCTCGTAGGCCCGGACCATGACGACCGGGTCGTTGTGCTTGACCGAGATCTTGAAGTCGTGGAAGCCGTGCTCCTCGAACAGCGAGGCCTCCCACACCGCGGACTCCACGAGTGCCTCGGGAGTGGCCTTGCCGTACTTCTTCAGCAGCCGCGGGTCGAGGGACCCCGCGTTGACGCCGATCCGCAGCGACACGCCGGCGTCCGAGGCCGCCTGGGCGATCTGCTTGACCTGGTCGTCGAACTTGCGGATGTTGCCCGGGTTGACGCGGACCGCGCCGCAACCGGCGTCGATCGCCGCGAAGACGTACTTCGGCTGGAAGTGGATGTCGGCGATCACCGGGATCTGCGACTTCATCGCGATGATCTTCAGCGCCTCGGCGTCCTTGTCGGTCGGGCAGGCCACCCGGACGATGTCGCAGCCGGACGCGGTGAGCTCGGCGATCTGCTGCAGCGTGGCGTTGATGTCGTGGGTCTTGGTGGTCGTCATCGACTGCACCGTCACCGGCGCCCCGCCGCCGACCTCCACGTCACCGACCCGGATCCGGCGGGTGGCCCTGCGGGGCGCCAGGACCGGCGGCGCCTCCTTGACGGTCGGGATGCCCAGGGAGATCGGTGTGCTCACCACGCCAGTATCACCCAGATCGCTGCGCGGCACACGACGCACGGCTCATCCGGTGAGGGTGACGGGACGGACGATGTCGGCGTAGGCGAGCAGCAGGCTCATGCCGAGCATCGCGACGACGACGACGTACGTCAGCGGCAGCGCCCGCGCGACGTCCACCGGGCCGGGGTCGGGCCGGCCGCGCAGCCGGGCGAGCCGCCGCCGCAGCCCCTCCCACAGCGCGCCGGCGACGTGACCGCCGTCGAGCGGGAGCAGCGGGATGAGGTTGAACATGAACAGCGCGAGGTTGAGCGAGGCGAGCAGCCCGAGCATGTCCGCGGTGCGCTCGGCGAGCCCGTAGTCGGCGCCCTCGAGGGAGGCGATCTCCCCGGCGAACCGGCCCACCCCGACGAGGCCGACCACCCCGGGGTCCCTCTCCTCCTCGCCGAAGGCAGCCTGGGCGACGTCGACGAGCCGTTGCGGCAGGGTGAGGACGACCCGGCCGGTCGCCACGACGGCGTCCCAGGCGTAGCCGGGCACCTCGGCCGGCGACTGACGCACGAGCGCTGCCGTCGGGCCGATGCCGACGAACGGCGCGGGCGCTGTCACCGGCTCGCCGGCGGAGTCCAGCCGGACCTCGCCGTCGTCGACGACGGGCCGTTCCACCATCGCGGCGCTGACGGTGAGCGGCACCCGCTGACCGTCCCGCTCGACGACCACCGGCACCGCGCCGGTCCCGGCGTCGGCGATGGCGGCCCGGACGTCGTCCCAGTCCTGGGTGGGCACCCCGTTCCACGACAGCACGGTGTCGCCGGCCAGCAGTCCGGCCCCGGCTCCCGGGGCCGACGAGCCGGCCGGGCAGCCGGCCTCGAGCCCGGTCCCGTCCTCGGTCTCGAGGCACTCCTGCACGTTGCCGAGAGTGCGGGTGAACGCGGGCGTGCCGAAGCCGACGAGGATGACGGCGATGAGGACGACGGCGATGAGCAGGTTCATCACCGGCCCGCCGAGCATGACGACGAGCTTCTTCGGCACGCTCAACGCGTAGAAGGTGCGGTCCTCCTCCCCCGGCAGGACCTCTGCCTGGGAGTACTCGCGGGCCTCCTCGACGAGCGTGGCCCGGCCCGACGGCTTGCGGCGCACCGGGGTGCCGGCGCGCGCCGGCGCGTACATGCCGACCATCCGGACGTAGCCGCCGAGCGGCACGGCCTTGACGCCGTACTCGGTCTCCCCGCGGCGCACCGACCACAGGGTCTTGCCGAAGCCGACGAAGTACTGGCTGACCTTGACCCCGAAGCGCTTGGCGGGCAGCAGGTGCCCGACCTCGTGCAGCGCGATCGAGAGCATGAGGCCGACGACGAGGACGAGTACCCCGACCAGGAAGCTCATCGTGCCGACACCAGCTGCCGGGCGCGGGCGCGTGCCTCGCGCTGGGCCTCGTGCAGCCCGGCGAGGTCGAGACGGTCGGCGGGCACGCCGTCGTGCTCGGCGAGCACCTGCTCGATGACCTCGGTGATGCCGAGGAAGGACAGCGCGCCGGCCCGGAAGGCGGCGACGCACTCCTCGTTGGCGGCGTTGAGCACCGCCGGGTGGGTGGCCGAGGCTGCCGCGGCCTGCCGGGCGAGCCGGACGGCCGGGAAGGTGTCCTCGTCGAGCGGCTCGAAGGTCCACGCGGTGGGCTCGTCCCAGCGGCACGGAGCGACCGCCTGCTGCGACGGTCGCTGCGGCCAGGACAGCGCGAGCGCGATCGGCAGCCGCATGTCCGGCGGTGAGGCCTGGGCGATGGTCGACCCGTCGGTGAACTCGACCATCGAGTGGACGACCGACTGCGGGTGGACGACGACGACGATGTCGTCGGTGGGAACGTCGAACAGCAGGTGCGCCTCGATGAGCTCGAGGCCCTTGTTCACCAGGGTGGCGGAGTTGATGGTGATGACCGGGCCCATCTGCCAGGTCGGGTGGGCCAGCGCAGACGCGGCGGTGATGTCGCGCAGCTCGGCGCGGGTACGGCCCCGGAACGGCCCGCCGGAGGCGGTGAGGACCAGCCGGGCGACCTCGTGGGAGGCGCCCGAGCGCAGCGCCTGCGCCATCGCGGAGTGCTCGGAGTCCACCGGCACGATCTGGTCCGCGTCGCGCCGGGCGGCCCGGACGAGCGCGCCGCCGACGACGAGCGACTCCTTGTTCGCCAGCGCCAGCCGCGACCCGGCCCGCAGCGCGGCGAGCGTCGGCTCGAGGCCGACGGACCCGGTGATCGCGTTGAGCACCACGTCGCTGCCGGCGCCGGCGAGCTCGGTCATCGCCGCCGGGCCGACGAGGACGTCGACGGCGGGGGCCGGCCGGCCGCGCTCGGCGGCCACCGCGGCGACGGCGTCCCGCACGTCCTGGGCGTCACCGGTGGCGACGGCGACGACCGGGACGTCGTGGTCGAGCACCTGCTCGGCCAGCGTCCGCAGCTGGTGCCCCCCGGCGCCGAGCGCGGCGACCGCCACGCCCTGCTGCGCGACGACGTCGAGCGCCTGGGTGCCGATCGAACCGGTGGCACCCAGCAGCGTGAGGGTGGTCATTCGACGGCCAGCAGGACCTCGACGGCACGGTCGAGGTAGGCGTCGACCGGCCCCTCGGCATAGGCGTTGGCGGCCCGGGCCGACGGGAAGATGGCGGCGCGCAGCTCGGCGGCGCTGAGGTCGGCGTCGGCGTCGAAGTAGCCGATGAGCCGGTCCATGACGGCGTCGACGGCCTCCCGCTGGTAGCCCTTGCCGGACTCCGGCGGCGCGAACCGCTCACCGGCCGGCCGCACCAGCCGGGGGTAGAGCGTGGTGGCGAGGTCAGCGACCTTGTCCATCCAGGCCTGCTGCCCCTGGCCGCCGATGAAGCTGTCCCGGCGGCGCTGCACGAGCGCCGCCTCGAGGCGGTCGAGCGCGGCGTCGACGGCGACCGTGCTGTACCCGGCGCGGACGAGGTCGAAGGCCACCGAGCGAACGTCGTGCTCGGTCAGCGGCTCGGCGGTGCCCCCCTCGTAGTCGGCGCGGGCGCGGGCGAAGAAGGCGTCGACCTGCTCGCGGTCGTACCCGGTCGACATCCGGCCCGCGGCCGGGAACAGCGTGGTCATCGCGGCGGCTCCTCCCCCTTCGGGGCCGAGCGGGCGAGCGACTCGGCGGCGAGCTGGCCGCACGCGCCGTCGATGTCGCTGCCGCGGGTGTCGCGCACCGTCGTCGGGATACCGGCGCGGCGCAGCGTGCGCACGAAGGTGTCCTCGACCTCCGGGTCCGAGGCGGTCCACTTCGAGCCCGGCGTCGGGTTGAGCGGGATCGGGTTGACGTGCACCCAGCCCTTGCCACGCTTGGTGAGCTCGTCGGCGAGCAGCTGGGCCCGCCACGCGTGGTCGTTGATGTTGCGGATGAGGGCGTACTCGATGCTCACCCGGCGGCCGGTGGCCTCGAAGTAGCGGCGGGCCGCGTCGAGCAGCTCACCGACCTTCCAGCGGGAGTTGATCGGGATGAGGTCGTCGCGCAGCTCGTCGTCCGGGGCGTGGAGCGAGACCGCGAGGGTGACCGGCATGCCCTCCGCGGCGAGCTTGTCTATCGCCGGCACGAGACCGACCGTGGAGACCGTGACGTTGCGGGCGGACAGCCCGAATCCGGCCGGCGACGGCTCGACCATCCGGCGCACCGCGCCGACGACCGCCTTGTAGTTGGCCAGCGGCTCGCCCATCCCCATGAACACGATGTTCGTCAGCCGGGTCTCGCCGCCGGCGAGGAGCCCGTCACGGCACGCGGCCGAGGCCAGCCGGACCTGCTCGACGATCTCGGCGGTCGAGAGGTTGCGGGTCAGTCCCTGCTGGCCGGTGGCGCAGAACGGGCAGGCCATCCCGCAGCCGGCCTGGGAGGAGACGCACAGCGTCGCCCGCGACGAGTAGCGCATGAGCACCGACTCGACCTTGGCGGCGTCGTGCAGGCTCCACAGCGTCTTACGGGTCGCACCGCCGTCGGCGGCCATCGTGTGGACGTCGGTGAGCAGCTCCGGCAACAGCTCGGAGACCAGCTCCGGGCGGCCGTCGGCCGGCAGGTCGCTCATCTCGAGCTCGTCGCGGGTCAGGTGGGTGAAGTAGTGGCGCGACAGCTGGTCCGCGCGGTACCCGGGCAGGTCCTTGTCGACCAGTGCCTGGGCGCGCTCAGCGCGGGTGAGGTCCGCGAGGTGACGCGGCGGCTTGGAGGGGAGAGGGGCGGGGGAGTGGTGGTGGCCATAGGGATGCGATTCTTCCAGATGTTGCTGAGGATCTGCTGATCGGCAGGTCAGCCGACGAGCGTGGTGAGCAGGAGGTAGCTGGCGGGGGCGGTCATCAGCAGCGAGTCGAGGCGGTCGAGCACCCCGCCGTGACCGGGCAGCAGGCTACCCATGTCCTTGAGGCCGAGGTCCCGCTTGAGCAGGGACTCGGCGAGGTCGCCGAGGGTCGCGGTGACCACCGCCACCGCGCCGACGAGCAGCCCGACCCACCACGGTGCGTCGAGCGCGAGCACGGCCATCGCCGATCCGACGGCGCAGGCGAGGACGAAGGACCCCGCCAGGCCCTCCCACGACTTCTTGGGGCTGATCGACGGTGCCAGCGGGTGACGGCCGAGCAGCACCCCGGCGATGTAGCCGCCGGTGTCGTTGGCGACCGCGCAGAGGATGAAGGTCAGGACCAGCCACGGCCCACGGTCGTGGCTGAGGAGCAGGACCGCGAAGCCGGCGAGCACCGAGACGTAGCAGGCGCCGAGCACCCCGGCACAGGCGTCACGCAGCGCGTCAGGCCCACCGCCGTCGAGCACCCGCCACACGAACACGCCGCCGGCGGTCAGGAAGAACGCGACGAGCATCGCGTCGGTGCCGGCGGCGTAGGCCGAGACGATGATGCCGGCGTTGCCCACCCACAGCGGCAGCAGCGGGACCGTGATGCCGCGGGCCGCGACGGCCCGGGCAAACTCCCACAGCCCGCCGCTGGTGGCGACCAGTGCGAGGACGACGAACGCCTCCGCGCGGACGAACAGGCTCAGGCCGAGGACGGCGAGCAGCCCGAGCCCGACGCCGATCGCCGCGGGCAGGTTGCGCCCGGCGCGGCTGGTCACCTCGGGCGCGGGCTTGGGCGCCACCGGGGGCACGAGTGGCTGCCGCGCGAGCTCGGCCGCCTCTCGCAGCTGGCGTCGCGTCGGGGACGGCCCTCCCTCACTGATGCTCACACCGACCGCTCAGACCTCGAGCAGCTCTCGCTCCTTGCCGCCGAGCAGCTCGTCGACGGTCTCGACGTGCTGCTTGGTCAGCGACTCCAGCTCCTTCTCGGCGCGGTCGACCTCGTCCTCGCCGGCCTCGCCATCCTTCTTCAGCCGGTCGAGGTCCTCCTTGGCGCGGCGCCGGACGCTGCGGATGGAGATCCGTGCGTCCTCGGCCTTGGTCCGGGCGAGCTTGACGTAGTCCCGGCGCCGCTCCTCGGTGAGGACCGGCAGCGTGATGCGGATGACGTTGCCGTCGTCGGTCGGGTTCACCCCGAGGTTCGACTCCCGGATGCCCTTGACGATCGCGGCGGTGGCGCCGCGGTCGTACGGGGTGATGAGCACGGTGCGGGCCTCGGGGATGGTGAGCGACCCGAGCTGCTGGAGCGGGGTCGGGGCGCCGTAGTAGTCGACGAGGATGTTCGTGAACATCCCCGCGTTCGCGCGGCCGGAGCGGATGTTCGAGAAGTCCTCGCGCGCCACCTCGACAGCCTTGTCCATCTTCTCCTCGGCCTCGAGGAGGATCTCGTCGATCACCGCTGCTCCTTCGTCTCGTCCACGTCCGCCTGGTCGGCGTCGGTCGGTCCGGCCTCGACGGCGGGTCCGCCGTCGACCGTGACCAGTGTGCCAATCTTGTCACCCAGCAGCGCGCGCGTGACGTGGCCCGGGGTGGTCATGCCGAACACTCTCATGTTGAGACCGTTGTCCATGCACAGCGAGAACGCCGCGGCGTCCACCACGCGCAGGCCACGCTGCAGCGCGTCGCCGTAGGTCACGTGGCGAAGCAGCCGGGCGTCGGGCTCGAGGCGCGGGTCGGCGGTGTAGACGCCGTCGACACCGTTCTTGCCGACGAGCACCTCGACGCAGTGGGTCTCCAGCGCGCGCTGCGCGGCGACCGTGTCGGTGGAGAAGTACGGCATCCCGGCGCCGGCGGCGAACACGACGACGCGCCCCTTCTCCAGGTGCCGGATGGCACGCAGCGGGATGTAGGGCTCGGCGACCTGGCCCATGGTGATGGCGGTCTGCACCCGGGTGCGCACCCCGGCCTGCTCGAGGAAGTCCTGCAGCGCGAGGGCGTTCATCACGGTGCCGAGCATGCCCATGTAGTCGGCGCGGGACCGGTCGATGCCGCGCTCGGAGAGCTCGGCGCCGCGGAAGAAGTTGCCGCCGCCGACGACGATCGCGATCTCGACGCCGGTGCGCGAGGCCTCAGCGATCTCCCGGGCGACCCCGGCGACGATGTCGGCGTCCAGACCGATGGCGCCACCACCGAAGACCTCGCCGGACAGCTTGAGCAGGACGCGGCGGGCAGCCGGCGTGTCGGTGGTCCCCGCAGGGACGAGGTGATCGGTCATGGGTGCCTCCGGATGGTCATGCACCGGTGGCCCCGGCCCGTGCGGGCCGAGCCTCGACGATCTTGCCGACCGTCGACTTCGGGTCACGCGCGAAGGGCTGGTCCAGCAGGACGACCTCCTTGAAGAAGCCACCGACACGACCCTCGATGATCTTCGGCAGCGCGGCCTCCGGCTTGCCCTCGTTGCGCGAGGTCTCCTCGGCGATCCGACGCTCGCCGGCGACAGTCTCCTCCGGGACGTCCTCACGGGTGAGGAAGCTCGGGGAGAACGCCGCGATGTGCATCGCGACGTCCCGGGCGACCTCTGCCGCGGCGGCATCGGTGGCCACGAGCACGCCGACCTGCGGGGGCAGGTCCTTGGCGGTGCGGTGCAGGTAGCTCGTCACCTTCTCGCCCGAGACACGGACGACCCGGCGCACGACGAGCTTCTCGCCGAGGGTCGCGGCGGTCTCCGAGACCAGCTCGCCCACGGTGGTGTCACCGGTGGGGGCGGCAAGCAGTGCCTCGACGTCTGCGGCGCCGGTGGCGACCGCGGCGGCGAGCACCTTGTCGGCGAGCGCGACGAAGATCTCGTTCTTTGCGACGAAGTCCGTCTCGGAGTTCACCTCGACGAGGACGCCGGTCTCGCCGTCGCCGTCGGCGACGACCTCGACCGCGACGAGGCCGTCGGAAGCGGCCCGGTCCTCACGCTTGGCCACGCCCTTGAGCCCCTTGACGCGGATGATCTCCAGCGCCTTCTGCGAGTCGCCGTCGGCCTCGTCGAGGGCCTTCTTGACGTCGAGCATGCCGGCGCCGGTCTTCTCGCGCAGGGCCTTGATGTCAGCGGCTGTGTAGTTCGCCATGTGCAATCTCTCCGGAGTGTTGAGGGTGGCTCAGGCCTGGTCGGCTGCGGGCTTGTCCGCGTCGGCGGGTGCCTCAGCGGCTTCCGCGGGTGCTTCAGCGGCCTCGGCGGGTGCCTCGGCGGCCTCCGCTGCGGCCTCGGCGGCCGGCGCGTTGTCCGCGGTCTGCGTGGCGTCGGCGCTCTGGGCGTCGAGCACCGGGGCAGGAACCTCGGCGGTGTCGGCGGCCTCCGCGACGTCGACGGCCTCGTTGGTGGTGCCGGCGACGTGCTGCGCGGCCTCGACCGCGGCGTCAGGCTGCTCGGCGGCGGCCGGCGAGGCCTGGTCGCTCTGCGTGGCCTCGTGGGTGGCGAGGAGCTCGCGCTCCCACTCGGCGAGCGGCTCGGCCTCGGTCGGAGCGGCGCCGCCGCTGCCACCGTGACGGACGACGAGGCCCTCGGCCGCGGCGTCGGCGATCACGCGGGTGAGCAGGCCGACCGCGCGGATCGCGTCGTCGTTGCCGGGGATGCCGTAGTCGACCTCGTCCGGGTCGCAGTTGGTGTCGAGGATCGCGACGACCGGGATGTTGAGCTTGCGCGCCTCGGCAACCGCGAGGTGCTCCTTCTTGGTGTCGACGATCCACACCGCCGACGGCACCTTGACCATGTCGCGGATCCCGCCGAGCGTGCGCGTGAGCTTGTCCTTCTCGCGGCGCTGCATGAGCAGCTCCTTCTTGGTGAAGGAGCTGGCGGCGACGTCGTCGAAGTCGACCTGCTCGAGCTCCTTGAGGCGCTGCAGACGCTTGTTGACGGTCGCGAAGTTGGTGAGCATGCCACCGAGCCAGCGCTGGTTGACGTAGGGCATGCCCACGCGTGCGGCCTGCTCGGCCACGGCCTCCTGCGCCTGCTTCTTGGTCCCGACGAACAGGATGGTGCCGCCGTGGGCGACCGTCTCCTTGACGTACTCGTAGGCACGGTCGATGTCGGTCAGCGACTGCTGGAGGTCGATGATGTAGATACCGTTGCGCTCGGTGAAGATGAAGCGCTTCATCTTCGGGTTCCAGCGGCGGGTCTGGTGCCCGAAGTGGACGCCGCTCTCGAGGAGCTGGCGCATGGTGACGACGGCCATGGCTCGTCCTTTCTCGGTGCGAGGTGTCCTCGCACGTCGGGCGCGCCGTACCGGCGGGAGGCCCGTCTCGGTCGGCACGCAGTTCGGTTGTTCGCATCCGGTCAGGTGACCGCTGCGCCTGGTGCTCACGACCACCGGCACCCGCGGTGAAGCGGGACCTTGCCGGCGAGCCTCGTCGAGCTGGGTCGGGATGAACCGACTGCGCGACGACATGTGGGCACGCGATGTCAGCCGGATGACTCCGGCTGCGCGGCAATCCTACCGCACCCCCGCCCCGCCCCCTCGCGCCGACAGCAGAGTTGTCCCCCACACCACACCTGGCGCCGACAGCGGGATTGTCCGCGAGAGCAGACTTGTCCCCGACAGCGGGATTGTCCGCGAGAGCAGACTTGTCCCCGACAGCGGGATCGTCGCCGACAGCGGGATTCTCCACGCGTGCTCCCGCACGTTGCTCCACAGCTGCCCGGGCAGTCACGGCGCCCACCCGAGCACCGACGCCGCAAGCGGGCTCGATGTGGCAGCACGATGATCGTCCGATGGGTATGTGGACGGCAGTCGCGACCGGGACGGCCCTGCTCGCGGTGGGCGGCGCGCTGCTGCTGGGGCACCAAGGCGACCGCGACCTCGCGACGTCGTCGACGGTCGAGCTGGCGCGGGCTACCGTCCCCGCCACCGCACCTGACAGCCGTGGCCGGTCGATCTACGACTGGCCGACAGGCGGCGCTGTACCGCTCGTCCGGGGCTTCGACGGCCCGGACGTCCCGTGGGCAGCGGGCCACCGAGGCGTCGATCTCGAGCTCGATGACGGCGCGCCGGTGCTGGCAGCGGCGGACGGCGTCGTCGCGTTCGCCGGGCGGGTGGTTGACCGGGGCGTCGTCTCCATCGATCACGACGACGGCGTACGAACAACGTACGAGCCCGTCGAGGCGGAGGTGGTCCGGGGCCAGCACGTGTCGCGGGGCGACGTCGTGGGTCGGCTGGCGGGCCGGAGCCACTGCGCTCCGACGTCGTGCCTCCACTGGGGGGCCCGCCTCGGCAAGGACGACTACATCGACCCGATGGCGCTGCTCCGCGACGAGGTAGTGATCCGGCTGCTGCCGGGGCACGGACGTCCCTGACTACGTCGAGCCGAGCCTCCCAAGAACGTTTCCGGGATCACTCTGCGCGCGTCGACAACTCTGCTCTCGGCGAGAAGCCTGCTCTCGCAGACAAGTCTGCTGTCGGCGAGAAGTCTGCTCTCGCGGACAAGTCTGCTCTCGGCGAGAAGTCTGCTCTCGCAGACAAGTCTGCTGTCGGCGAGAGGTCTGCTGTCGCGGACGGTGGGGAAGTCAGGCGCGGGGGTGGGCTTGGCGGTAGGCGGCGCGCAGCCGCTCGGGGGTGACGTGGGTGTAGCGCTGCGTCGTCGCGAGCGAGGAGTGGCCGAGGACCTCCTGGACGGTGCGCAGGTCGGAGCCGCCGGCGAGCAGGTGGGTCGCGGCGCTGTGCCGCAGCCCGTGCGGGGCGAGGTCGCGCACGCCGGCGAGCGCGGTGAGCGCGTGGACCCGCTCGCGCACCGCCCGGACGCCGAGCCGCCCGCCGCGGGCGCCGAGGAACACCGCCGGCGGCGAAGCGGCGGTGGCCAGCGCTGGCCGGCCGTGGTCGAGCCACTGCCCGAGCGCGCCGTCGGCCGGGATCCCGTAGGGCACCACCCGTTCGCCGCCCCCCTTGCCGAGCACCCGCACGGTGCGTTCGGGCCGGTCGACCGCTCCGAGGTCGATCCCGACGAGCTCGCTCACCCTCACTCCGGTGGCGTAGAGCATCTCGAGCGCCGCCCAGTCGCGCAGTGCTGCCGGGTCGCCGTCATCGGCCAGCCGTGCCGCGACCTCGAGGAGGGTCGTGGCCTCCCCGACGTCGAGCACCTCGGGGACCCGCTTGTCCGGCCGGGGGCTCTGCAGCCGGGCGCCGACGTCCTCGGTGAGATGGCCCTGCCGGTGGGCCCACGTGCTGAACGCGCGGGCTGCCGCGGCGCGGCGCGCGATGGTGGCGCGCGACCGGCCGGCGCGGGACTGCTCGGCGAGCCAGCGGCGCAGCGCGGTGAGGTCGAGCTCGGCGAGGTCCACGGTGGGCTGACCGCCGTCGTCGTCCTCACGGGCGATGGTCGCCAGCAACGACCGGGTGTCGCCGAGGTAGGCGCGCACGGTGTGCTCGGACAGGCTCCGCTGCAGCGCGAGATGGCGCCCGAAGGCGTCGAGGAGTCCGTCGAGGTGCGCCATCCCCCCACCGTGCCGCGCGCATGCCCGCGACGTCGGCCCCCACGCCGGTGGCGGGCGTAGCCGGCTGCGGCTCACCGGTCGTCACGGGCCCGCCGCCAGCCGCTGCCGTGCCGTTGCACCTCGCCCGCCAGCTCGAGCCGACCGAGGCCGGACCGCACCTCCTCCGGGCTGAGCCCACCGGCGCGCGCCAGGCTCTGCGGCGTCGCCGCACCACGCGCCGGCATCGCGTCGAGCAGCCGGCCGGCCACCGGGTCGAGGCCGTCGAGCAGGCCCGGCGCGACCGCCGGCTCGGTAGGCAGGTGGTCGCCGATCGGGGCGAGCAGCTCGAGGACCTCCGCGGCATCGGTGACGCACACCGCGTCGCTCTCGCGCAGCAGCCGGTGGCAGCCGGCCGACGCCATCGAGGTGACCGGACCGGGCACCGCGGCCACCGGTCGCAGCAGGCCGGCCGCGTGGTTGGCGGTGTTCAGCGCCCCCGAGCGCCACGCGGCCTCGACGACGACGCAGACCTGCCCGAGGGCGGCGATGAGCCGGTTGCGCTGGAGGAAGCGCCAGCGGGTAGGAGCACTGCCCGGCGGGAATTCCGCGACGACGAGCCCGTCGTCGAGGATCCGCTCGAGCAGCGCGGTGTTGCCCGCCGGGTAGAGCCGGTCCACGCCCCCGGCGAGCACCGCACAGGTCGGTGCGTCCCGGCTGAGCGCGCCGCGGTGGGCGGCGGCGTCGATGCCGTAGGCGCCACCCGAGACGACGACGACGCCACTGCCGGCCAGCCCGCTCGCCAGCTCGGCCGCGACGTGCTCGCCGTAGCCGGTGCTGGCCCGGGCACCGACGACCGCCGCCGTCCGGCGCAGGTCGGTCAGCCGGCCGTGCCCGCGCAACCACAGCGCCGCGGGTGCGGCGGCCCCGAGATCGTCGAGCGCTGCCGGCCACTGAGGCTCGGCCGGGACGACCAACCGCCCACCGAGAGAGGCGAGGACGTCGAGCTCACGGCGGATGTCGAGGTCGGGCAACCGGGGCAGCCAGCGGGCCACCGACTGCGACCAGCGCGCCTGAGAGGCCTCGCCAGCGCTCATCCAGGACGGCCGGGCAGCCGCGGCGGCCGGGCCCTGACGCGCCGCGTGGCACAGCCAGTCGAGCGCGCCGGACGCCCCGAGGGCGGCTCGCAGCAGCCCGGCCGCCAGGTCGCCCGCCTCGGCGAGCCGCGTCCACGCCGCCGCCGCGAGACGCTCATCGGTGACGTCGAACGGCAGGTCAGCCATAGCTCGCTCCTCGCGTCCGCAGGCTCATCGCGCCGCCGATCTCGTCGAGCCCGGGCTGGGCGACGCCGGCCAGGTCGGCCAGCGTCCACGCCAGGCGCAGCACCCGGTCCATGCCGCGCAGGCTGAGGGTGCCGGCGTCCAACGCCCGTTCGAGCGCCACCCGCGGACCGTCGCCGAGGCCGTGCTCGGAGGACCGCAACCAGCCACCGGGCACCTCGGCGTTGGTGCGCCACGGGGTCTGTGCCCACCGGTCCTGCTGGACCTGCCGCGCGCGCCGTACCCGGGCGGCGACGTCGGCGCTGCTCTCCGCCGTCGTCGAGAGCTCCGCGCGGGTGACGGCGGGGACGTCGAGCTGGATGTCGACCCTGTCCAACAGTGGTCCGGACAGCCTCGCGAGGTAGCGGCGGCGCACCAACGGCGAGCACGTGCACCGCAACCCCTTGCCGGAGGCCTGGCCGCACGGGCAGGGATTGGCGGCGAGCACCAGCTGGAACCGGGCGGGATACCGGGCGGCGCCGCGGGCGCGGTGGATGACGAGCTCGCCATTCTCCAGGGGCTGGCGCAGCGAGTCGAGGACGCGCCGCTGGAACTCCGGCGCCTCGTCGAGCAGCAGCACCCCGCGGTGCGCACGGGAGGCCGCTCCCGGCCGCGGGACGCCCGAGCCGCCGCCGACGACGGCCGCCGCCGTCGCGGTGTGGTGCGGGTCCTCGAACGGTGGTCGGCGCAGGAGGCCGGCGGCGGGGTCGAAGGTGCCGGCCACTGAGTGGATCGAGGTGACCTCCAGCGCGGCGTCGTCGTCGAGGTCAGGCAGGATGCCGGGCAGCCGGGCGGCGAGCATGGTCTTGCCCGCCCCGGGCGGCCCGACGAGGAAGAGGTGGTGCCCGCCGGCCGCCGCGACCTCGAGCGCGAACCGGGCGTCGGGCTGGCCGAGGACGTCGGCGAGGTCGGCGTCGAGTTGCGGGGGCGGCGGCGCGGCCGGCACCGGGGCGGGCGGCGCGGGCGCAGCGACGTCGAGGCCGTAGTCGCGCGCCAGCTCGGCGAGGTGGTGGACGCCTCGCACACGGGCGCCGGGAACGAGCCGCGCCTCGGCCAGGTTCCCGGCCGGGACGACGACGTCGCGCCGGCCGGCGGCCACTGCCGCGGCGACCGCCGGCAGCACGCCGCGGACCGGGTGGATGCGGCCGTCGAGGCCGAGCTCGCCCAGGTGGACCGAGCGGCCGGCCACCGCTGCCGCGGGCAGCCCGGACGCCAGCAGGCAGGCGACCGCGACGGCGAGGTCGAAGCCCGAGCCAGCCTTCGGCAGCGATGCCGGGGAGAGGTTGACGGTGCGGCGCCGGGCCTCCCACGGCAGCTCGCTGGAGGTCACCGCGGCGCGCACCCGCTCCTTGGCTTCCGACAGCGACGCGTCGGGCAGCCCGACGATGATGAACGCCGGCAGCCCGTTGGCCACGTGCGCCTCGACCTGGACGAGGTGGCCCGCCACGCCGACCAGTGCCACCGACCAGGTGCGCCCGAGCCCCACTCAGCCCACCGCCCGCAGGTGCTCGACGAGCGCCGGCCGACCCGGTCGCGGCCACACCGCGACGACGTCGATGCGGACCTGCCCGGCATGCGTGGCGTGCTCGGTCAGCCACCGGCCGGCCAGCCGTCGCAGCCGGCCGAGCTTGGCGGGCGTCACCGCCTCGGCGGGGTGCCCGAAGCGCATGCCGCTGCGGGTCTTGACCTCGACGAAGGCGATCGCGCCGTCCTGCGGGTCGCGGGCGACGATGTCGATCTCGCCCTCGCGGCAGCGCCAGTTGCGGGTGAGGATCTCGAAGCCGTCCGCCTCGAGCATGGCGGCGGCGATCCGCTCCCCCGCGGCACCGACCTCGTCCTTGGCGGCCACCGGCCATCACCTCCGCGACCAGCGTCGCGCAGGCGCCCGTCATGGCGACCGGCGGCGGGTGCCACCGGTGGACGGGCACGTCGTCGGGCGGTGCGGTGCAGCAACCCGCCCCGGCCAAGCGGTTAGGAGGGCAGGTTGAGCTCCGCCTTGGGCAGCTCCTCGACGTTGACGTCCTTGAACGTCACCACCCGCACCGACCGGACGAACCGCGCCGAGCGGTACACGTCCCACACCCAAGCGTCGCCGAGCGTCAGCTCGAAGAACACCTCGCCGCCCGCGGACCGCACCTGCAGGTCGACCTCGTTGGCGAGGTAGAAGCGGCGCTCGGTCTCGACCACGTAGGAGAACAGCCCCACGACGTCGCGGTACTCGCGGTAGAGGCCCAGCTCCAGGCCGGCCTCGTAGTTCTCCAGATCTTCAGCACTCACCGGTCCATCATGCCCCTTCGACGGCCAGCGCACGGCCAGCGAGCACCGCGGGCGCCGCCTCCCGGACGGGCAGCCGCCAGGACTGCCGGTGCCACGGCGTGGGGCCCATCGTCCGTAGCGCGGCGAGGTGCCCCGGCGCGGAGTAGCCCTTGTTGGATTCCCAGCCGTATGCCGCGTGCTGCGGCGCGAGGTCGACCATGAGCCTGTCGCGCTCGCACTTGGCCAGCACGCTGGCCCCGGCGATGACCGCGCAGCGCAGGTCGCCCTTGATCTCGGTGCGGACCGGCGGCGTCGCTGCCGGCTCACCGAGCCCGGCGAACAGGTCGACCGGCGGGGTGAGCCAGTCGTGGTTGCCGTCGAGCAGCACGATGTCGGGCACCAGGCCGGCGGTGGCGAGGGTCGCCAGCGCCCGGGTGCCGGCGAGGCGGAGCGCCGCGATGATGCCGATGGTGTCGATCTCGGCGGCGGCCGCGTGTCCGACGGCGCTGCCGACCGACCACCGCCGCACCGGCTCGCACAGCGCCTCGCGGGCCTGGGCGGTGAGCAGCTTGGAGTCGCGCAGCCCCCGCGGCAGCCGCCCGGTGGTCGCGTCGACGACGACGACACCGACGCTCACCGGCCCGGCCAGCGAGCCGCGGCCGACCTCGTCCATCCCGGCGACGAGGCGGTGCCCGGCGTCGAGCAGCTCACGCTCGAGGCGGCGGGTGGGTGGCGGAGCGACGGGTGGCACTCCCCCATCGTAGGAAGCCGCGGCGCCGGGTCAAACCTGCCCCGCCGGGACCGGCGCCTAGGGTGCCGGGACGGTGGCGAAGGTGTCGCCGGGGTTGCGCAGGATCGTCCAGTGGTCGGCCGGCCACATGATGAGGAAGGCGTTGCCGACGACGTTGCGCAGCGGCACGGCGCCGCCGCCCGGGTCGCCGGTGTGGGAGCGGGAGTCCTGGGAGTTGGAGCGGTTGTCGCCCATCAGCCACAGGTGCTCGTCGGGCACGGTCCGGGAGAACTCGCTGTTGCTGGGCTCGACGCCCGGCTTGAGGTAGGGCTCGTCGATGCCCACGCCGTTGACGGTGAGGCGGCCGTCGTCGTCGCAGCACGCGACGGTGTCCCCGCCGACGCCGATGACCCGCTTGATCAGGTGCTCCCCGGCATTCTGCGGCAGCAGCCCGATGAAGGTGAGGACCTCCTCGACCGTCTCCCGTACCGGTCCGCGGTCCACCGGCTGGTGGTCCAGCCAGCCGCCCGGGTCGACGAACACGACGACGTCGCCGCGGTTGACGTCCAGCGGCCCGGGGGTCAGCTTGCTCACCAGCACCCGGTCACCGACGGCGAGGGTGTCCTCCATCGAGCCGGACGGGATGAAGAACGCCTGGACGAGGAAGGTCTTGATGAGGATTGACAGCACCAGCGCGCTGACGACGACGATCGCCGTCTCGCGCAGCATCCCTCCCTTGCGGCGGGCCGGCTTGGTGGTGCGGGCCTCGCCGGCGGCGGCGGCCGACGTCGCGTCGTCCTCGCCGCGCAACCGGTCCCGGTCGCGTCGCGGGATGGCAGAAGGAACGCCGTCGGCCTGTGCGTGCTCGTCCTCGTCCAACACGACCGCCGTTCTGCTGCTCGGAAACACCACTGCCCGGCTCGAACGAGCCGGGCAGTGGTCCATGTTACGGGAGGGGCGTCACTTCGCGGTGAAGCGCTTCTCGCGGATCTTGGCCTTCTTGCCGTGCAGGCCGCGCAGGTAGTACAGCTTGGCGCGGCGCACGTCACCCTGCGCGACGACCTCGATGTGGTCGATCGACGGGGAGTGCACCGGGAAGGTGCGCTCGACGCCGACGCCGAAGCTCACCTTGCGGATGCAGAAGGTCTCGCGGACGCCGGCGCCGTTGCGGGCGATCACGTGGCCCTGGAACACCTGGATACGCGACCGGCTGCCCTCGACGACCTTGACGTGCACCTTGAGGGTGTCGCCGGCCCGGAAGGCGGGGATGTCGTCGCGCAGCGATGCTGCGTCGACGTGGTCAAGGGTCTGCATAGTTGGTGTCCTTCCACCGGTGCCACAGGTCACCGGCGCTTCATTGTGGCAGCGCGGGGGCTGCCGAGGTCATTGGATGATGGTCATTGCCCTTGCGGTACCGGATCCCCTGAGGCAGACACGGCTCACGGACGAATGACCTGCCCATTCTGCCACACCGCGCCCGGGGCCCGGAACTATCGCGGCGTCGCAGCGGGCACTGTGCGGGACATCACGACGTCGTCTTGCGGCTCTCCCCCGACGACGAACTCTCGTCGGCCGGCAAAGCTGAACCCCTGCCGCTCGTAGAACCGCCGGGCCGGCCGGTTGGCGACGTTGGTGCCGAGCCACATGCTCACCATCGCGTGCTCCGCCGCGGCGGCGAGCGACGCCGCCACCAGGCGGCCGGCCAGCCCGCTGCCCTGCACCTCGGCGAGGACGTAGCACTTGCTCAGCTCGGCGACCGCGCCGGCCGCGGCTCCGGTCGGCGGCGGGGAGTCGAGCACCACCATGGTGTAGCCGAGCAGCTCACCGGTGGCCTCGTCGGCCGCGACCGTGACGATCCGCCGCGGGTCGGCGAGGTACCGGCGAAAGCTCGGCGCGTCGAGGTTGGCGGCGATGAAGTCGG
Organism: Georgenia sunbinii; assembly: GCF_036421875.1. Taxonomy (NCBI): domain Bacteria; kingdom Bacillati; phylum Actinomycetota; class Actinomycetes; order Allobogoriellales; family Allobogoriellaceae; genus Georgenia; species Georgenia sunbinii. The sequence goes on from NZ_JAZGOL010000003.1 coordinate 198,631, forward strand.
CGATCGCGTCGGCGCCGAGCGTCGGCGGGCAGGCGAGGGGGAAGGTGACGGCGGCCAGCGCGGCCAGCGCGGCGGCGTCGTCGTCGGCCGCCGGACGGAGCGTCGCGCGCCGGGGGCCGGTCGGTGCGACGTACCAGCCGAGCCCGGCGAGCACCCGCCGGTCGGCGCGGTCGAGGTCGACGGGGGCGAGCGCCGCCAGCAGGTCGGGCCGGCGTGTCGCGGTGCGCTCGAGGGCGCGGTCGCGGCGCCACCGGGTGACGTTGCCGTGGTGGCCGGAGGTGAGGACGCCGGGGACCTCGTGGCCGCGCCAGCTCGGCGGCTTGGTGTAGACGGGGTACTCCAGCAGCCCGGCGGCACCGTGGGACTCCTCGACGAGCGACTCGGGGTTGCCGACGACGCCGGGCAGCAGCCGGGCGACGGCCTCGACGACGACGAGCGCGGCGACCTCGCCGCCGTTGAGCACGTAGTCACCGATCGACAGCTCACGGACGACGATGCCAGGCCGGGCGGCATACTCCTCGGCCACCCGGGCGTCGATGCCCTCGTAGCGGCCGCAGGCGAACACCAGCCGGTCAGCCCCGGCGAGCTCCTCGGCCATCCGCTGGCTGAAGACCTCCCCTGCCGGGGTGGGCACGACGAGGACGGTGCGCGCCTCGCGCGCCTGCCGGCCGTCGTCGTCGTCGGCGCCGAGGCTGTCGTCGTCGAGACTGCCGTCGTCGAGGCCGCCGTCGTCGAGGACCGCGTCGAGCGCGGTGCCCCACACGTCGGGGCGCATGACCATGCCGGCGCCACCGCCGAACGGGGTGTCGTCCACGGTGCGGTGCCGGTCGGTCGTCCAGTCCCGCAGGTCATGGACGGCGAGGTCGAGGACGCCGGAGCGGCGCGCCTTGCCCACGAGCGACAGCTCGAGCGCGGCGAGGTAGTCCGGGAAGATCGAGACGACGTCGATACGCACGGCTCAGTCCTCGTCGGCGGCGAGCAGTCCCCGGGGCGGGTCGAGGACGACGCGGCCGCCCGCGACGTCGACGACCGGCACGATCTCGGCGACGAACGGCACGAGGGTCCGCTGCCCGCCGGTCTCGGTGACGACGAGGACGTCTTGCGCCGGGTAGTGCTCCAGCGCTGCCACAGTGCCGATCGCTCGCCCGGCGGTGTCCTGGACGGCGAGGCCGACGAGCTCGTGGCGGTACCAGGCGTCGTCCTCGGGCTCCGCCTCGGCGAGCAGCAGAACCCCGCGCAGCTCCTCGACGGCGGTCCGGTCGGCCGCCTCGACGAACCGGACGTGCCAGGTGCCGCCCTGCTCGGTGCAGGTCGCGACGGTGAGCGGTCCGGCGTCGGCGGGGTCGGTGGTGAGCACGGCGCCGGGGGCGAGCCGGCCGGCGGGGTCGTCGGTGCGGATCTCTAGCCGCACGTCCCCACGCAGCCCGCGCGGCGCCCCGATACGAGCGACAACGAGTTCCATCTCAGGCTCCCTCTTCCCGCCCGGCTGGGCGAGGACGGCGGTGGGTGGGGACACGTGAGCCCTGGGTCGCCGGGGCGGCCCAGGGCTCACGTACGCGTGGTGCGTCAGTCGCGGTCGGTGTCGACGACGTCGACCCGGACCGGGCCGCGCGTCGACAGCGCGGAGACAACGGTGCGCAGCGCGCGGGCCGTGCGTCCCTGACGGCCGATGACACGGCCGAGGTCGTCGGGGTTGACCCGGACCTCGAGCAGCTCACCGCGACGCAGCGACCGGGAGGTGACGGTGACGTCGTCAGGACTGTCGACGACGCCGCGCACCAGGTGCTCGAGTGCGTCAGCCAGCATTGGTCTCGTCGGCGCTCTCGTCGGCGCCCTCGGCCGCGGCCTCCTCGACCGGTGCTGCAGCGGCGGCCTCGGCCGCGGCCTTGGCCTCGGCGGCCTTCGCCTTGCGCTTCTCGGCGTCGTCCTCGGCAGCCTTGACCGCGGCAGCCTTCGCCTCGGCGGCGGCCTCGGCCGAACCCGCCTTGGTGCGCAGGGTGCCCTCGGCGCCCGGCAGGCCCTTGTGCTTCTGCCAGTCGCCGGTGATCTTGAGCAGCGCGGCGACCTGCTCGGAGGGCTGTGCGCCCACAGAGAGCCAGTACTGGGCCCGCTCGGAGTCGATGTCGATGAGCGACGGCTCCTCGGTGGGGTGGTACTTGCCGATCTCCTCGATCGCCCGGCCGTCGCGCTTGGCGCGCGAGTCCATGATGACGACGCGGTAGTACGGCGCGCGGATCTTGCCCATGCGCTTGAGACGGATCTTAACTGCCACTGTGGTGGACGCTCCTGGTTCAGATGGGTATGGCCCTTGCACGGTCCCGGTGGGTCGGTCACGTGATGAGGCCTTGACACGGCACCGTCAGGAGAGAGGGTCCCTCAGGTCCGAGTACAGCGGATCATTCTGCCAGAGATCCGGCGGCGGTGACACCTGCCTCCGGCGGCGCCCCCGCGACGTACCTCACACCGCGCTAGGACCAGCGGAACACCTTGGCGGTCAACGGGTAGACGACGACGGCGTAGCCCGCCATCACCGCCAGCTCCAGCCACGGCGTCGCACCGCCGAACCAGGCCGTGGTGAGGACCTGGCTCGCGGCTCCGAGCGGGGTGAAGGTCGCGATGGTCTCGAGCACGTCCGGCATGAGCGCGATCGGCAGCCACAGCCCGGCGAAGAACAGCATCGGGAAGTAGACGCCCATGCCGATCGCCGATGCGGTGCTGGCCTTGGGCGAGACGCCGGCGATGAGCAGCCCGACGGCGAACAGGGCGAGCGTGGCCAGCACGAAGCCGGCGACGGCGAGCAGCGGCTGCTGCGGCATCGGGATGTCGAGCAGGAGGGCCCCGGCCCCCACCGCGAGGACGATCGCCAGCACGGTGACGACGCCGCTGACCACCACGTGCGCGAGCAATACGCCCGCGGGGCGCATCGGCGTCGTCGACATCCGGCGGAACACGCCGTGCTCGCGGTAGCCGGCCACGTACGCGGGCAGAGTGGACAGCCCCACCGTGGCGACGGCCACCGCGACGACCACCGGTGCCCACAGGTGGATGAGCGGCATCCCGTCCAGACCGGTGCCCATATCGGTGACCGGCTCGGTCATCCCCGGGATGATCAGGCCCATCCCGAGCAGCAGCACGACCGGGAAGAACAGCGCGAAGAACACCGCGCCGGCATCGCGCCGGAACAGCGTGGCCTCGGTGCGGATGAGGGTGCCCAGGCCACGGCGGCCGGGGCGCGACGCGGTGGCGAGGGGGCTGGTCGTCGTGGTCATGATCCGGCTCCTTGCGTGGTGAGTTCTCCGGTGAGGTCGAGGAACACGTCCTCGAGGTTGTGGCTGACGGTGTTGATCTCGTCGGGGACGATGTCGTGGCGGGCCAGCTCCAGGACGACGGCGGGCAGCACGGTGCGGCTGCCGGTGACCTCCACCGACCCGCCGTGGGCGACGGCCCGGCTGACCTCCGGCAGCGCCCGGATGACGTCGAGGTCGATCTGCCGGTCGGTGGTCATCCTGAAGGTGCGCTCCTCGCCCGAGCGGGCGGCGAGCGTCGCCGGGGCGCCCTCGGCGACCACCCGGCCGTTGTCGATGATGATGACGCGGTCGGCGAGGTGCTCGGCCTCGTCCATGAAGTGGGTGACGAGCAGGACGGTCACCCCGCGCTGGCGGACCTGGTCGATGAGCGCCCAGGTCTCGCGGCGCGCCTGCGGGTCGAGCCCAGTGGTGAGCTCGTCCAGCACCGCGATCCGCGGGTTGCCGACGAGCGCCAACGCGATCGACAGCCGCTGCTGCTGGCCGCCGGAGAGCTTCTCGAAACGCTTGTCCCGGTGGTCGGCGAGCCCGAGCGACTCGAGCAGCTCGTCGCCGTCGGCCGGGGCGGCGTAGAACGACGCGTACAGCGCGACGGCTTCGGCCACTGTGATCTTGGCCGGCAGCTTGGCCTGCTGCAGCTGGATCCCGACGTGCTCGCGGATGCGCTCGGGATGCCGCTGCGGGTCGACGCCGAGCACCCGGATGGTGCCAGAGTCGATGGCGCGCAGGCCGGTGAGCGCCTCGACGGTCGTCGTCTTCCCGGCGCCGTTGCGGCCGAGGATGCCGACGATCTCGCCGGGGTGGACGTCGAAGCTGACGTCGTCGACGGCGACCGTGGTGCCGTAGGTCTTGCGGAGGTTGCGAACCTCGATGATGGGTTGCATGTCATGACTCCTTCCGGGCGATGGGGACGTTGCGGGCCAGCAGGACGAAGGCGAACCCGCCGGCGAGGATGAGGACGACCGTGACGACGGTCCCGAAGGTCGGCGTGAGGACCCAGGAGCCGAACGTCAGCTGGGTGTCGCCCCCGAGGAACGTCACGGCGAGCGCCGGCAGCACCGTCAGCGGGAGCGCCAACGTGCCCCACCAGCCGCCGGCTCGGTAGTAGGCCATCCCGACGAGCAGGCCGGCGACGGCGCCGCTGAGGCAGGCGAGGGTGTAGTCGAGCAGCATCGGTCCGAATCCTTGCTGCCACACCCCCGCTGCCGCGTCGGCACCCGAGGTGGCGTCGTGCGCCCACCCCATGGCGTCGTAGACGGCGCCCTCGGCGAGCACCGCGAGGCTCATCGGCACGGAGAAGAGCAACGAGCCGAGCAGCGCCGCCAGCAGCGCGCCGCGGATGGCGGACCGACGGGTCAACCCGTTGGCGACGTGGAACGGCAGGTAGCCGGTCGTGACGATGACCGCCACCGCGAACAGCATCCAGATGCCCGGCCCGTTGCGGACGAACTGCAGGATCGAGACGTCGACGGTGCCGACGCGGTCGGTGATCAGCAGGATGACGACGGTCGCGGGCAGCACGATCGCCCACATCCACACCCCGAGGAAGGCGTAGACCTGCAGGTACCACTTGCTGCTCCGGGCCCACTGCGGGGCGGTGGAGCTGATGCGGCCACCCAGCCGCGGGGTCGTCGCGGGACTCATGAGCGGGCCTCCTTCTCGGTGAGAGCGATGAACATGTCCTGGATCGGCACCGCGCCGACCTCCAGCCCCGCGGCGGCGAGCGCCGCCCGGGTCGCGCCGTCGAGATCACCGACGACAGTCACCTGCTTGGTGGGGCCCAGCGCCCGCTCGCTCAGCACCCGCAGGTGCCGGACCGCGTCGTCGACCCGGCCAGCCGGGCCGGTGATCGTCGCGCCCTGGCCGCGGAGGTCCTCGGCGTCCGCGGCGAGCAGCACCCGGCCGCGGTCGAGGACGACGACGCGCTCGAAGAGCTGCTCGACCTCGCTGATGAGGTGGCTGGAGAGGATGATCGTGCGCGGGTGCTCGACGTAGTCGACGAGGAGCAGGTCATAGAACCGCTGCCGCGACGGGGCGTCCATGCCGAGGTAGACCTCGTCGAACATGGTCACCGGCGCCCGGGAGGCGAGCCCGATGACGGCGCCCAGTGCCGAGCGCTGGCCGCGCGACAGCCTGCTCGGCTTCTTGCGGACGTCGAGCTCGAAGGCGTCGAGCAGCTCCTCGGCGTAGGCCTGGTCCCAGTGGGGCCGGGCGGCGGCGACGAAGCCCAGGGTGGCCTTCATCTTCTCCTCACCGAGCACGTCACCGCTCTCGCGGATGAGGGCGACCTGCCCCATGAGGTGCTCGTCCTCGTACGGGTCGCGGCCGTCGACGAGGACGGTGCCGCGGGTGGGACGCCGCAGCGACGCGATCGCGGAGAGCATCGTCGTCTTGCCCGAGCCGTTGCGCCCGAGCAGGCCGGTGATGGTGCCGGCGGGGAAGCTCGCCGTGACGCCGTCGACGGCCTTCGTGTCGCCGAAGTGCACGCCGAGGTCGCGCAGCTCGATGTCGAGGCCGGTCATGCGCCGGCTCCCTTCTGCTCGATGTAGCGGACGAGCTCGGCGGGGCCGATGCCGAGCATCCTGGCCTCGTCGAGGACCGCGTCCACGTGGTCCGTGAAGAACGCACCCCGGCGCCGCTCGCGCAGCCGCTCCCGGGCGCCGTCGGCGACGAACATCCCCACTCCTCGTTGCTTGTAGATGACGCCCTCGTCGACCAGCAGCGTGAACGCCTTGGCCGCGGTGGCGGGGTTGATCCGATACGTCGTGGCGAACTGCGTGGTGCTCATCACCTGGTCGCCCTCGTTGAGCGTGCCGGTGAGGACCTGGCTGCGCAGGTGCTCGGCGATCTGCAGGTAGATCGATTCAGGACCGTCGAACATCTCCCACCTCGGCTCGTTGGTTCATTACTTGACTAATGAACCACAGAGCCTCCTCGAGTGTCAAGCACTCCCCCACCCGCCCCGTCACCACCCCGCCGACAGCAGGATTGTCCGCACCCCCCCATCACCGACAGCGGGGCTGTCCGCACCCCCATCACCGACAGCGGGGTTGTCCGCACCCCCATCACCGACAGCGGGGTTGTCCGCACCTTCGGAGCCCACAGCAGGCTCGTGGGCCACGTCGGTCCTCGATGCCAAACCCTGCCCGCGTGGACAATCCCGCTGTCGGCGAGAAGTCTGCTGTCGGCGAGAAGTCTGCTGTCGGCGAGAAGTCTGCTGTCGAGGACAAGTCTGCTGTCGGGGACAATCCCGCTGTCGCGGGCAAGTGTGCTGTCGAGGGACAGGACCTGGGGTCAGTAGCGGGTGCCGCGGAGGATGACGGCGAGCGGGCTGGCGAGCACGGTGATGTCCTCGCGGGGGTCCTCGGCGTAGACGACGACGTCGGCGGAGGCGTTCTCGGCGATGCCCGGCACGCCGAGGGTCTCGCGGGCGCGCCAGGAGGCCGCGGCGACGACGTCGCCCAGCGGCACGCCTGCCCTGGCCACCTCGGCCAGCTCGGCGGGCAGCGAGCCGTGGGCGATGGTGCCACCGGCGTCCGAGCCCATGAGCAGCGGCACGCCGGCCTCGTGGAGGGCCAGCACCTGGGCGTAGCGGTTCTCGTGCATGGCGCGCATCCGGGCGGCGTACACCGGGTACCGGGTGCCGGCCTGCTCGGCGAAGTCGGCGAAGCTGCCGACCTGCAGCAGGGTGGGCGTCACCGGGATGCGCCGCCGGGCCGCCTCGGCGATGTGGTCGGCCGTCATCCCGGTGCCGTGCTCGATGCCGTCGATGCCGGCGTCGAGGAGGTCGTCGATCACCTCGCGGGAGAAGGCGTGCGCGGTGACCTTGGCGCCGTTCTCGTGAGCGGCGGCAATCCCCTCGGCCAGCAGCGCGGCGGGCCACAGCGGGCGGAGGTCGGAGTCGGCGCCGTCGGCGCGGTCGATCCAGTCGGCGACGATCTTCACCCAGCCGTCGCCGGCGCGCGCCTCCTGCGCCATCGCCTCGGGCAGCTGGGCGACGTCGTCGAGGTCGCGGCCGTAGTCGCGCAGGTACCGCTTGGGCCGCGCCAGGTGCCGCCCGGCACGGATGAGCCGCGGCAGGTCCTCGCGCTGCTGCACCCAGCGGGTGTCGACCGGCGAGCCGGCGTCACGCACGAGCAGCGTCCCGGCGTCACGGTCGGCCTTGCCCTGGACCTCGGCCTCCGCGTCGCTCACCCCACCGGCGAGACCGAGCCCGATGTGGCAGTGGACATCGACGAGCCCGGGCAGCACCCAGCCCTCGAGCCGCGTGGCACCGGTCGCGCCGGGCGGCGGGTCGAGCGTGAGGCGGCCGTCAGCAACCCAGAGCTCGTCGAGCTCGGCGTCGTCCCCGAGGACGATCGTCCCGGTCAGGTGCAGCGGCCCGGTCATCTCAGCGCAGGAACTTCTGCAGCTCGTCGAGGTCGGGCAGCGGCGTTCCCCCGGGCTCGCCCTCCTTGCCACGCAGCCCGAAGGCGGAGCCCGCGGGTGCGGCCGGCTGCTCGTCGCCCCGGCTGGTGGCCTGCGCCTCCTGCTGCGCCCGCTTGGCGGGGTTGGCGGACTTGCCCTTCTTGCCGCGCTTGGGCGGCGGCGCCATCCGGCCGCGGGACTTCTTGCCGCCGCCGGGCAGGCCCCCCATGCCGGGCATCATCTTCCCGCCGGTGCGGGACATCTGCCGCATCATCGTCTTGGCCTGCTCGAAGCGCTCCATGAGCTGATTGATCTCGTTGACCGTGGTGCCCGAGCCGCGGGCGATCCGCGAGCGCCGCGAGCCGCTGATGAGCTTCGGGTTGTCCCGCTCGGCCGGGGTCATCGAGCGGACCATCGCCTCGATGCGGTCCACCTCGCGCTCGTCGAAGTTCTCCAGCGCCTCGCGCATCTGGCCCGCGCCCGGGAGCATCCCGAGCATCTTCTTCATCGAGCCCATCTTCTTCAGCTGCTGCATCTGGTCGAGGAAGTCCTGCAGCGTGAAGTCCTCACCGCCCGCGACCTTGGCGGCCATCCGCTCGGCCTCGTCGGAGTCGAAGGCCCGCTCGGCCTGCTCGATGAGGCTGAGGACGTCGCCCATGTCGAGGATGCGCGAGGCCATCCGGTCGGCGTGGAACCGCTCGAAGTCGGTGAGCTGCTCACCGGTGGAGGCGAACAGCACCGGCCGGCCGGTGACCTTGGCGACCGACAGCGCGGCGCCACCGCGGGCGTCGCCGTCGAGCTTGGACAGCACGACACCGGTGAAGTCGACGCCCTCGAGGAAGGCCTGGGCGGTGGTGACGGCGTCCTGGCCGATCATCGCGTCGAGCACGAACAGCGTCTCGTCCGGCTCGACGGCGTCGCGGATCGCGGCGGCCTGCGCCATCATCTCGGCGTCCACACCCAGCCGACCGGCGGTGTCGACGACGACGACGGAGTAGAGCTTGTCCTGCGCGTGCGCGAGCCCGGAGCGGGCGACGGCGACCGGGTCGCCGACCCCGTTGCCGGGCTCCGGCGCCCACACCGCCACCCCGGCGCGCTGCCCGACGATCTGCAGCTGTCCGACGGCGTTGGGCCGCTGGAGGTCCGAGGCGACCAGCAGCGGGGTGTGCCCCTGGTCCTTGAGCCACTTGCCGAGCTTGCCCGCCAGGGTGGTCTTCCCGGCGCCCTGGAGGCCGGCGAGCATGATCACCGTCGGCGGGCGCTTGGCGAAGTGCAAGTCACGGGCCTGGCCGCCGAGGATCTCGACGAGCTCCTCGTTGACGATCTTCACGACCTGCTGGCCGGGGTTGAGCGCGGCGGAGACCTCTGCGCCGCTGGCCCGCTCCCGCACCGCGGCGGTGAACTGGCGCACGACCGGCAGCGCGACGTCGGCCTCGAGCAGCGCGCGGCGGATCTCGGCGACGGTGGCGGCGACGTCCTGCTCGGAGAGCCCGCCCTTGCCGCGAAGGTTGCGGAAGGTGGCTGTCAGGCGATCAGAAAGGCTGGCGAACAAGGTGGTCCTCATGCTCGATGGGTCCGGTCAGACTCCCAGGGTATCCGCCGTGGCCGACGAGCGGCGACGTCGGGAGCTCGCCCTGGCCATCCGCGCGAGCTCCCGGCGCACCACCCGTCCTCACACCGCGGCGGGGCCGCGCTCGCCGGTGCGGACCCGGACGACGTCGTCGACCGGCACGGTCCACACCTTGCCGTCGCCGATCCGGCCGGTCTGCGCGGCCTTGACCAGCGCGCCGGTGACGAGCGCGACGTCGTCGTCCTCGACGAGGACCTCAAGACGTACCTTCGGGACGAGGTCGACGGCGTACTCGGCGCCGCGGTAGACCTCGGTGTGGCCGAGCTGGCGGCCGTAGCCGCTGGCCTCGGACACCGTCATGCCGCGCACACCGACGTCGGTGAGCGCCTGCCGGACCTCGCTCAGCCGGTGCGGCTGGATGACTGCGGTGATGAGCCTCATGACGAGACCTCCTGGTTCATGACGACGGGACGGGCGCTCGTGGCGGCCGGCACCGTGGCCGGCCGGGCAGCGCCGACGCCACCGCCGATGCCCTCGTAGGCCGACTCGCCGTGGACCGCGGAGTCGACCCCGGCGGCCTCGACGTCGTCGGGCACCCGCCAGCCGAGGGTGGCCTTGAGCGCCAGCGCGATGACCAGCGTGACGACCGCGGAGAACACCATGGCCACCACCGCGATGATCACCTGGACGGCCAGCAGGCTCGGCCCGCCGCCGTAGAGCAGGCCACCGTCGGTGGCGAGGAAGCCGATGAGCACGGTCCCGACGAGCCCGCCGACGAGATGGACGCCGACGACGTCGAGCGAGTCGTCGAAGCCGAAGTGGTGCTTGAGCGAGACGGCCAGCGCGCACAGCCCACCGGCGAGCAGCCCGAGCACGATCGAGCCGACCGGGCTGAGGGAGCCCGCCGCGGGGGTGATGGCCACGAGGCCGGCGACGATCCCGGAGGCGGCGCCCAGCGAGGTGGCGTGGCCGTCGCGGAGCTTCTCCACGGCCAGCCAGCCGAGCACCGCCGCGGCGGTGCAGGTGGTGGTGTTGACCCAGGCGAGCCCGGCGAGACCGTCGGCGCCGTAGGCGGAACCGGCGTTGAAGCCGAACCAGCCGAACCACAGGAGCGCGGCGCCGAGCATGACGAACGGCAGGTTGTGCGGCCGGCTCGGCTCCCTGCCGAAGCCGCGGCGCTTGCCGACGACGAGCGCCAGCACGAGGGCGGCGACGCCGGCGTTGATGTGGACGACGGTCCCGCCGGCGAAGTCGATGGGCTCGGCGATGGCCGCGAAGGGGCCGTCTCCACTGAGCAGCCCGCCGCCCCACACCATGTGGGCCATCGGGAAGTAGGCCAGCGTCACCCACACCCCGGTGAACACCAGCCAGGTGCCGAACTTCACCCGCTCGGCGAGCGCGCCGCTGATGAGCGCGGTCGTGATGATCGCGAACGTCACCTGGAAGCCGACGTCGACGACGACCGGAAGCCCGCCGTCGACGACGAACTGCCCGGCGTCGTCGTAGATCGCGCCCTGCAGGCCGAACATCTCGAGGGGGTTGGCAACGACGCCGCCGAGGCTCTGCGAGCCGTAGGACATCGACCAGCCCCACAGCACGTAGACGACGCCGATGACGCCCATCGCCCCGAAGGACATCATCATCATGTTCAGTACTGACCTGGACCGGGTCATGCCGCCGTAGAACAGCGCCAGCCCCGGTGTCATGAGCAGCACCAGGGATGCCGAGATCAGCATCCACGCGGTGATACCGCTGTCGAGCTCCATGGGTGGTCCTCTCGCTCCCGGCTCTGTCGGCCGGACGAGGACCACCCTGCTCGCGCCGCGTTTCGGTCACGGGGCAGCAATGTTGCCGTCACGTGACAACTTGGCGCGTCGTGTGACGGGAGTGTTACGCGCTGTACCGGCGGTGCTCGGCCGAGCGGTCACCACGGCCGCGCGAGACCGGACAGCTCATACCCAGGTGGCTGGTTTCGGCGCCCGTTTCCGCCGAGATACCCGATCTCGGCGAAAGGTGGGGGGCGGGGCGGGTTAGGCGAGGAGCGCGTCCACGAACTCCTCGGCGACGAACGGCGCGAGGTCGTCGGCGCCCTCCCCCAGGCCCACGAGCTTGACCGGGACGCCGAGCTCGCGCTGGACGGCCACGACGATCCCGCCCTTGGCGGTGCCGTCAAGCTTGGTGAGCACGATCCCGGTGACGTCCACGACCTCGGCGAACACCTGCGCCTGCCGCAGCCCGTTCTGGCCGGTGGTGGCGTCGAGCACGAGCAGCACCTCGCTCACCGGCGCCTGCCGGGAGATCACCCTTTTGATCTTGCCGAGCTCACCCATGAGGTCGGCCTTGTTCTGCAGCCGTCCGGCGGTGTCGACGAGGACGACGTCCGCGCCGGTCTCCCGGCCGGACCTCACGGCGTCGAAGGCCACCGCGGCCGGGTCGGCGCCGTCGCGGTCCGCGCGCACGGTGCGCACCCCGACGCGCTCGCCCCAGGTCTGCAGCTGGTCCGCGGCAGCAGCCCGGAAGGTGTCGGCCGCGCCGAGCACGACGTCGAGCTCTTCGGCGACGAGCACCCGGGCGAGCTTGCCGACCGTCGTCGTCTTGCCGGTGCCGTTGACGCCGACGACGAGCACGGTGGCGGGGTGGGGCTCGCCGTCGTCGCCCACGCCCTTGGTGGTGCGCAGCGAGCGGTCCATCGTCGGGTCGACGAGCTCGAGCAGCTCGGCGCGCAGCACCTCGCGCACCGCGGCGGCGTCGTCGGTGCCGAGCACCTGGACGCGGGTGCGGAGCTTGTCCATCAGCTCGGTGGTGGGGCCGATGCCGATGTCGGCGAGCAGCAGGGTCTCCTCGATCTCCTCCCAGTCCTCCTCGCCGAGCGAGCCGCGGGAGAGGATCGCGAGCAGCGAGCGGCCCAGCGTCCCGGAGCGGGCCAGCCGGTCGCGCAACCGAACCATCCGCCCCGCGACCGGCGCGGGGCGCTCGATCGTGGCCGCTGGCGCGGCCGGCTCGTCGACGGGCTCGCCGTGCTCAGGTGCGTCGGGCTCGGTCTCCGGGGCGGCGTCGGGGAGGGTGACCGTCGGCGAGGGACCGGTGAGGTCGACCTCCTCCGGCGGCAGCGACGGGCCGCGGCGGCGGCGCACCCCGGTGGTGAGGGCAGCGCCCCCGGCGATGAGGACAAGGACGACGGCGGCGAAGATCGCCCACAGCTGTTCGGTCACAACAACCAAGTGTGACGCACCGCGGCGGGTGAGGCGAACCTCGGGTCAGCCGGCGTGCGAGGCGCGCCGCGGCCGGGCGCGCGGCGCGGACACCCGGTCCGACGCGTGGTGCCGGGAACGGGCCACGATGCCGATGCGCTCCTCGAGGTCCTCCGGCGGCAGGGTGTAGCCGTTGCCGGGCTCACTCATGAGGAACAGCGTGCCGAGGTCGCCGACCGCCGAGTCATCGACGCCGCCGTCGGCGTCGACCCAGGTCAGCTCGCGGCCCCGCCACGCGGCGTAGGCGCCGCGCAGCCAGCCGCCCCAGCCCTCAGCAGGGCGGCGGGTGACGAGAAGCACGGCAAACACGCCCGCGACGCACAGCGCCGCCAGGATGGTGATCGCTATCGCTGCCGGCATAGGCCTATTATCACTCATCACGCCGGCGATGAGCAGTGAGATTCCCCGTGTTGCCACCGTCTGCCGGTGATCTCTCTCACCGGACCGGGGCGGCCTCGGCGCGGTCCTCCTCGCTCAGCCGTTGGCTGATCACCGTGGTGACGCCGTCGCCGCGCATCGTCACGCCGTAGAGCGCGTCGGCGATCTCCATGGTGCGCTTCTGGTGGGTGACGACGATGAGCTGGGAGTCCTCCCGCAGCTCGGTGAAGATCTCCAGCAGCCGGCCCAGGTTGGTGTCGTCCAGCGCCGCCTCGACCTCGTCCATGACGTAGAACGGGCTGGGCCGGGCCTTGAAGATCGCCACCAGCAGCGCGACCGCGGTGAGCGACCGTTCCCCGCCGGAGAGCAGCGACAGCCGCTTGACCTTCTTGCCGGCCGGCCGGGCCTCGATCTCGATGCCGGTGGTCAGCATGTTGTCGGGGTCGGTGAGCACGAGGCGACCCTCGCCGCCGGGGAAGAGCCGACCGAACACGTCGACGAATGCCTCGGCGGTGTCGGCGTACGCCTCGGTGAACACGCGCTCGACCCGCTCGTCGATCTCCCGGATGATCTCCATGAGGTCCGCGCGGGACTTCTTCAGGTCCGCGAGCTGCTCGGTGAGGAACCGGTGGCGCTCGTCCAGCGCGGCGTGCTCCTCGAGCGCCAGCGGGTTGACCTTGCCGAGCCGGGCGAGGTCGCGCTCGGCGCGGCGCAGCCGCTTCTCCTGCTCCTCGCGCACGTACGGGACCGGCTCGCGCGGCTCCTCGCCGTCCGGGACGACGACCGGCACCAGCTGGTGGGGCCCGTACTCCTCGACGAGCACCTGCGGGTCGGTGCCGAGCTCGCTGATCGCGCGCTCCTCGAGCTGGCCGATCCGCAGCCGCTGCTCGGTGCGGGCGACCTCGTCGCGGTGGACGGCGTCGGTGAGCCGGGCGAGCTCGGCGGTGGTGCTCTCCTGCTCGGCGCGCACCGCCGTGATCTCGGCCTCGCGGGCCGCGCGTGCCTCCTCGGCGTCCTCACGGGCGTCGGCCGCCTGGGCCAGCGACCGTTCGAGGGCGGTCAGTGCCTGCTCGGCACCGGCCTGCACGGCGCGGGCGGTGCCGGCCTGCCGGGCCCGCCGCGCTTCGCGCTCGGCGGCCTTGCGGCGGGCCGCCCGCTCGGCCTGCGCGGCCCGCTCGAGGGAGGTGGCCCGGCCGGCGAGCGCCGTCGCCCGCTCCTCGACCGTCCGCAGCGCGAGCCGCGCCTCGGTCTCGTGCCCGCGGGCGGCGCGGGCGGCCTCGGCGGCATGGTCACGCTGCTCGGCGGCCGCGGCCAGGTCGTCCTCGGTGCGCTCCGGCTCCCGCTGGGCGACCTCGAGGCGCTCGAGCAGCGCCGCCAGCTCGGCCTCGTGCTGCTCGCCGGCAGCGACCAGCTCGGTGATGGCGGGGCGGACCCGCTCGGCCTCGGCCTCCGCCGAGCGGGCGGCGGAGCCGAGCCGGCCGAGCCGGTCGGCCACCCCGGCCAGCCGCGCGTCCGACGCGTGGAGGTCGGTCAGCGTCGCCTCGGCCGCCTCCCGGGCACGGGCCGCCCGGTCCCGAGCCCCGACGAGGGCGAACCGTGCCTGCTCGGCCCGGGCGGTGGCGTCGGCCAGCTCGGCGACAGCCTCCTCGTGGGCGGCGTACAGCTCGAGGACGCTGGGGCCGGCGCTGGTGCCGCCGCTGGCGCTCGACCGGGACAGCACGTCCCCGGCGAGGGTGACCGCGGTGACGTCGGCCTGCGCCACCGCGGTGCGGGCGGCAGCGAGGTCATCGACGACGACGACGCCGGCGAGCAACGTCGACAGGACGTCCCCCAGGCCGTCGCGGGCGGTGGCGACGTCGGTCGCCCACCGGCCGCCGGCCGAGGCGGTGCCGCTGGCCGGCGACGCGGCCGCGCCGGCCACGACGAGGCGCACCTGGCCGAGGTCGTTGTCGCGGGCGCGGCGCACGGCGTCCACGGCGACGTCGGTGGACTCGGCGACCGCGGCGTCGGCGAGCGGGCCGAGGGCGGCGGCGACCGCGGTCTCGAAGCCGGGCTCGACGTGCACCGAGTCCGGCAGCGCGCCGCGCAGCCCGGCGAGCGGCTCCGCGGCGTCGAGCAGCGCGCCGGTGCCGTCCTTGCGGGCGAGGGAGAGCTCGAGGGTGTCGCGGCGGGTCTGCCAGGTGCGGCGCTCGCCGTCGGCGGCCCGCTCGTCCTCGACCAGCCCGGCGACGGCGGCGTCGGCGGCGTCGAGCTCGGCGAGGGCGGCCTCGTGGGCGTCGTCCAGCCCCTCCTCGCCCTCCTCGGCACCGGCGGCCTGCTGCTCGAGCGCGACGAACTCGGCGGACGCCTCGGCGGCGCGCTGCTCGGCGGCGGTGAGGTTGGCGCGCAGCCGGCCGAGCTCGGCCTGGGCGCCCTCGGCGGCGCTGCGCCGGGCAGCGACCTGTCCGGTGAGCCGGGCCAGCCCCTCGCGGCGGTCGGCGACCCCGCGGTGGACGGCGGCCAGCGCCCGCTCCGCCTCCCGCTCGGCGTCCTCCTGCGCGCCGCGGGCGGTCACCAGCTCGGCGAGCGCGGCCCGCGCCTGGTCGAGCTCCTCCCCCAGGGCCTCCTCCTCCGCCCTCGCGGTGGCCGCCCGGGCGTCGAGCTCGTCGGGGTCGCTGCCGTGCTGCTCGGTCGTGGGGGTGGCGAGCAGCCGGGCACGCTCGGCGGCCAGCGAGTGCAGGCCGCGCAGCCGCTCGCGGAGCCCGGAGAGGGCGTGCCAGGTGTCGGTGGCCTCGCGCAGCTGCGGCGCAGCGGTGGCGGCCGCCGCCTCGAGGGCAGCCAGCCGGGAGCGGGCGACGTCCGCGGCGGCCTCGACGGCGGCCCGGCGCTCACGCAGCGCGGTCTCGTCGGCGACCTCCTGCTCGACGGTGGCGGTCAGCTGGACGAGGTCGTCGGCGAGCAGCCGCGCCCGGGAGTCGCGGACGTCGGCCTGGATGACCTGTGCGCGGCGGGCGACGTCGGCCTGCCGGGCGAGCGGGCCGAGCTGGCGGCGGATCTCGGTGGTGAGGTCGGTGACGCGGTCGACGTTGGCGCGCATCGCCTCGAGCTTGCGCAGCGACTTCTCCTTGCGCCGCCGGTGCTTGAGCACCCCGGCGGCCTCCTCGATGAAGCCACGGCGCTCGTCCGGGCCGGCCGACAGCACGGCGTCGAGCTGCCCCTGCCCCACGATGACGTGCATCTCGCGGCCCATGCCGGTGTCGGAGAGCAGCTCCTGGATGTCCAGCAGCCGTACCCCCTCGCCGTTGATCGCGTACTCCGAGCCGCCGCCGCGGAACAGCGTGCGGGAGATCGTCACCTCGGAGTACTCGATCGGCAGCAGGCCGTCGGTGTTGTCGATGGTCAGCGACACCTCGGCGCGACCCAACGGGGCGCGCGAGGAGGTGCCGGCGAAGATGACGTCGGCCATCGTGCCGCCGCGCAGCGACTTGGCCCCCTGCTCCCCCATCACCCAGGCGAGCGCGTCGACGACGTTCGACTTCCCCGAGCCGTTGGGGCCCACCACGCAGGTGATCCCCGGCTCGAGGTGGAGGGTCGTCGCCGACGCGAAGGACTTGAACCCTCGCAGCGTCAACGTCTTCAGGTACACAGGCGGCAGCCTAACCGGCGGCGGGGACCCCCTCGCGTCACACCCGACGCCGCCCTCTCGCGCCGCCCTCTCGCCGAGACCGAAGGTTCGATACCGAGACCGAGGGTCTGGGCGTGCCCGGAGGCCGAGATCACGTATCTCGGCGCACGAACGGGAGGGGTTAGTGAGTTGGGAACCAGAGGGCGATCTCTCTCGCGGCGGACTCGGGCGAGTCCGAGCCGTGGACGAGGTTCTGGATCACCTGGGTCTCCCAGGCGCGGGCGAGGTCGCCGCGGATGGTGCCGGGCGCCGCGGTCGTCGGCTCGGTGGCACCGGCGAGCGAGCGGAAGCCCTCGATGACGCGAACGCCCTCGACGACCGCCGCGACCAGCGGCCCGGAGCCCATGAACTCCACCAGCGGCGCGAAGTGGGGACGGCCCTCATGCTCGGCGTAGTGCTCGGCGAGCAGCGCGTCGGGCGCCTCGCGCAGCTCCAGCGCGACGATGCGGTAGCCCTTCGCCTCGATCCGGCGCAGGATCTCGCCGACGAGGTTGCGCTGGACGCCGTCGGGCTTGACGAGGACGAGGGTGCGTTCGGTCTGCGTTGAGGAAGTCACGGCCCGACCCTACCCGTCGGCGCGCTCGAGGTACTCGCGTTCCTCACGCTCCCGGACGACGCGCTCGGCATCGATCTGGCCACCGACCCGCAGGCTCACCAGCCACAGCACCGCGAACACGCCGCCGATGCCAAACATCATCGGCACCACGAGCCCGGTGGCGACGATGGCCAGCTGGAGCATCGAGCCGAGCACGTAGCCGGCGATCCCGCGGCGCAGCAGTCCGGCCGCGACGATCGCCCACACCATGAGCGCGCCTCCGCCCCAGAGGATCGCTGCGGTCGAGGCGAGCTCCAGGCCGTGGGCGACCAGCCCGGCGAACAGCACGACGAGCGCCTCGGTGACGAGGACCGAGCTGGCGAACATCGCCCGGGCACTGCGCCTGGGCCGGGCGGTGGCGGTACGCGTCATGAGGTGGTGGGGCCAAACTCGGTCACCAGCGGCACGACGTCGGCGATCGAGTCCATCACCCGGGTAGGCACGAACGGGAACCGGTCGACCTGGTCGGCGCGGGTGGAGCCGGTGAGCACGAGGATGGTCCGCATGCCGGCCTCGAGCCCGGAGATGACGTCGGTGTCCATCCGGTCGCCGACCATCACGGTGGTCTCGGAGTGGGCGTCGATCTGGTTGAGCGCGCTGCGCATCATCAGCGGGTTGGGCTTGCCGACGAAGTACGGCTCGACGCCGGTGGCCCGGGTGATGAGCGCGGCGACCGCACCGGTGGCCGGCAGCGTGCCCTCCTGCGACGGCCCGGACGGGTCGGGGTTGGTCGCGATGAACCGGGCGCCGCCCTCGATCAGCCGGATCGCCCGGGTGATCGCCTCGAAGGAGTAGGTGCGGGTCTCGCCGAGCACGACGTAGTCCGGGCGCGCGTCGGTCATCGTGTAGCCGATGTCGTGCAGCGCGGTGGTGAGCCCGGTCTCGCCGACGACGTACGCGCTGCCGCCGGCGCGCTGGCTGTCGAGGAACTGGGCGGCGGCCAGCGCGGAGGTCCACAGCGCCGACTCCGGGATGTCGATGCCGCTGGCCTGCAACCGGGCACGCAGGTCGCGCGGGGTGTAGATCGAGTTGTTGGTCAGCACGAGGAAGCGGCGGCCGCTGGCGGTGAGCGCCGCGATGAACTCCGCCGCCCCCGGGATCGCGCGGTTCTCGTGGACGAGAACCCCGTCCATGTCGGTCAGCCAGGTCTCGACGGGTCGTCTCTCGGTCATGGCACTATCGTGCCCTACTCCTCACCGAACCTGTCAGCGACGACCCGGCCGACGGCGTCGAGGACGTGCTCGGCCTGCGGGCCGGCCGCCCGCAGCCGCAGCAGCGCGCCCATCGGCAGCTCCAGCGCGGTGAGCGCGGACGTGCTGGTGCCGTCGACGCCGTTGATCTCGACCCGGGCGTCGAAGCCGGCGACGACGCTGGCGAGCATCGCCGCGGCACGGGCGTGCAGGCCGAGGTGGTTGCGCAGCTCGACCGCCCGGTCGATGACCTCGGCGGGGTCCGGCGCGGCGACCTCCGGCGCACGGGCGGCGGTGAAGAACAGCGCGGCGTCCTGCGCGGCGCGGTGGACCGCGGCGAGGTCGCCGCCGATCTGCGACTCGACCGCTGCGGCGACGGCGCCCTCGACGAGCGGCCCGTCGGCGAGCGCGAGGCGGCCCGGGTCGTCCAGCGCCTCGAGCACCGCCTCGGCGGTCATCGTCGCCGAGCCGATGTCGGTGAGGACGACGACGCTCTGCGCGCGCTCGGCGAGCTCGCTGACCGCGGTCATCACGGTGTCGAAGCTGGTGCCGATCCCGCCGTCGTCGGTGCCGCCGGCCGCCCGGAGCTCGACGTCGGGCGCCATCTGGGCGGCCAGCTCCACGACGCCGGCCGCCAGCTGCTGGGAGTGGGAGACGACGACGATCGCGGTCGTCGGGGCGGTGCCCACGGTCACCGGCCGCCGGTCGCGTCGGCCGCGGCGCGCAGCAGCAGCGCGCTGGACTGCGCGCCGGGGTCGCGGTGCCCCGTCGAGCGCTCGCCGAGGTAGCTCGCCCGGCCCTTGGTCGCCACCATCGGCTCGGTGGCGGCCGCACCGGCGGCCGCGGCCTCGGCTGCCGCGGTCAGCGCGGCGGCCGCGTCACCGCCGACCTCGGCGGCTTCCCGGGCGGCCTGGGCGGCCGGCGCCCACGCGTCGACCATGGTCTTCTCCCCGGTGGTCGCCTTGCCGCGCGCCATGACGCCCTCGACTGCGGCAGTGAGCAGCGCGGCGACGCCCGCGCCGTCGAGCCGGGCGTTGCCGGCCGCGGTGGCGGCGCGCAGGAACGCGGTGCCGTACAGCGGGCCGGCGGCGCCACCGACGCTGGACATCAGCGTGGTGGCGATGATCTTGAGGGCGTCCGCGGCGCTCTGCGGCGCGGCGTCGGGCAGCTTGGCCTGCACCGCGGTGAAGCCGCGGTCGAGGTTGTCGCCGTGGTCGCCGTCACCGATGGCACGGTCGAGCTCCATGAGCTCGATGCGGTGCTCGGCCACGACCTGCTGGGCGAGCTCGGCCCACCGCAGCACCCACTCGGTCCCCAGCGTCGGATCGGTCATCTCGTCCTCACAGTCCGTGTCGTAGGGCGGGCGTACGGACGGGAGCATCCCACAGCTCGGTGAGCTCGTGGTCGAGCGGCATGACGCTGATGCTCACGCCGGACATGTCTAGCGACGTGACGTAGCTGCCGACCAGCGAGCGCGTCACCGTGGCGCCGTGCTCCTCGAGCCACCGCCGCGCCCGGCCGTAGACGACGTGCAGCTCCATGCTGGGCGTGGCGCCCATGCCGTTGACGAGCAGCAGCACGTCTCGGCCGGCGACGTCGCCGAGGTCCGCGATGATCGCCTCGAGCAGCAGCGCGGTGACCTCGTCGGCCGCCGGGGCGGTGATCCGCTCCCGGCCGGGCTCGCCGTGGATCCCGACGCCGAGCTCTGCCTCACCGGCGTCGAGGTCGAAGGACGGCCGTCCCGAGGCGGGCGAGGTCGGTGCGGTGAGCGCGATGCCCATGGTGCGCACGGCGTCCGCGGCCCGCTGCGCGACGGCCGCCACGGCGTCCAGGTCATCGCCCCGTTCGGCGGCCGCGCCGCCGACCTTCTCGACGACGAGGGTGCCGGCGACCCCGCGGCGGCCCGCGGTGTAGGTCGAGTCCTGCACCGCGACGTCGTCGGCGACGAGCACGGTGCGCACCGCCAGCCCCTCGGCCTCGGCCAGCTCGGCGGCCATCTCGAAGTTGAGGACGTCCCCGGTGTAGTTCTTCACGATGTGCACGACGCCGTTCCCGCCGTCGGCGGCCTGCGTGGCAGCGAGGATCGGGTCGGGCGTGGGCGAGGTGAAGACCGGTCCCGGCACCGCGGCGTCGAGCATGCCGACGCCGACGAAGCCGGCGTGCAGCGGCTCGTGGCCGCTGCCACCGCCGGAGACGAGGCCGACCTTGCCCGGCACTGCCTCGCGGCGGGAGACGAACAGCGGGTCGGTGTGCAGCTCGAGGAGGTCCTCGTGCGCCGCGACGAGGCCGGCGACGGACTCCGCGACGAGGTCGGCAGGGTCGTTGATGAGCTTGTGCATGGTGCTCCCTCGGTCAGGTGGCGGTCCCTCGCTCCCCCATCCTGCCCGCTCCCCCCGCCCCGCGGAAGGCGGCCGCTCTCCCCGCGACAGCCGACCCCTCCGCGACAGCGGGATTGTCCGCGACAGCCGAATTGTCCGCGACAGCGGGATCGTCCGCACGGGCGCTCGTGCAGACAATCCCGCTCTCGCGGAAGGGGGTGGGCGCGAGCGGGGTCTGCTCAGCCGCGGCCGAGGAGCATCCGCGCTTCGCCCGCGAGGATGACCGAGCCGGCGACGAGCACCGCACCACCGGTCGCCCCGCCGTACTCGGCGCGGGCAGCGGCGAGGTCGATGGCCTCGTCGAGGCGCTCGCGCACGTGCACACGGTCCTCGTCGAACACGTCCCGCGCGATCTCGGCGAGGTCCTCGACGTCGTGGGCCCGGTCGGTACCCGCCCGGGTGATGACGACCTCGGCGAGCAGCGGCTCGAGCCCAGCGAGGATCGACTCGGCGTCCTTGTCGGACATGACGCCGACGACACCAATGAGACGGGTGAGGTCGAAGGCCTCGTTCATCGCCTCGCGCAGCGCGTCGACGCCCGCGGGGTTGTGCGCGGCGTCGACGAGCACGGTGGGGCTGGTGCGCACCAGCTCGAGGCGGCCGGGCGAGTCGACGGCGGCCAGCGCCTGCTCGACGACGCCGCCGTCGAGCACGCCGCCGCCGAAGAAGGTCTCGACGGCGGTGAGCGCGAGCGCCGCGTTGTGCGCCTGGTGGGCGCCGTGCAGCGGCAGGAAGACGTCGGTGTAGGTGCCGGCGGGGGTCCGCAGCACGAGCATCTGGCCGCCGACGCCGAGCTGGCGGTCGACGACGTCGAGGTCACTGCCGTCGACGAGCAACCGCGCGTCGAGCGCGTGGCTGGCGTCCTGGACGACCGCCGTGACCTCCTCCTCCTGGGCCGCGCTGACCACGGTGGAGCCGCGGGTGATGATGCCGACCTTCTCCGCGGCGATCTGGCTGAGCTCGTGGCCGAGCCAGCGCTCGTGGTCGCGGGAGATGGGAGTGAGGATCTCCACGGCGGCGTCCACGACGTTCGTCGCGTCCCAGCGCCCACCCATCCCGGTCTCGACGACGGCGACGTCCACCGGTGCGCCGGCGAAGGCGGCGAACGCCATGACGGTGAACACCTCGAAGAAGCTCAGCCGCGGCCCGCCCGCGGCGAGCGACTGCTCGTCGACCATCGCGACGACCGGCTCGATCTCCTGCCAGGTGGCGACGAACTCCTCCGGGCTGATCGGCTCGCCGTCGATCGCGATGCGCTCGCGCACCGAGAGCAGGTGCGGGGAGGTGAAGCGCCCGGTGCGCAGCCCCTTCTCCCGCAGCAGCCGCTCGACGATCCGGGCGGTGGAGGTCTTGCCGTTGGTGCCGGCGATGTGGATGACCGGGTAGGCACGGTGCGGGTCCCCGAGGAACTCGCACGCCCGTGCCACCCGCTCGAGGCTCGGCTGCACGTCGTGCTCCGGCGCGCGGGCGAGGATCTCGGTATAGATGCGGTGCACCTCGGTCTCCGCCAGCGCCCGCTCGGTCGCGTCCGGGGGCAGCGGCTCCTCGGTGACGTCGGGCGCGGCGAGGACGTCATCGACGATGCTCGGGTCCGGCCCGGTGAACAGGCCCGAGGCGAGCAGCTCGCGGGCGGCCGCGTCGTGCGGGTCGGGCGCCGGCGCCTCGGGGACCTCCTCGTCGGGAAGTCTGCTGTCGCGGGTGGCGGGGGGCAGGTCGGGGGTATCGGGCGTGTCGCTCATGAGGTCACCACGGTGAGTCGGACACCGAGCTCGTCGGTGTGGCTGACGTCGACGGTGAGCGAGACGGCGAGCGTCTCGTCGGTGACGACGTGGGAGTTGGTCTCGATCCAGCGGGCGTAGGTGGCGGGCACCTCGAGCTGGAGCGCGATGCGGTCGGTGACGTGCAGGCCGGCGGCCTTGCGCTCATCCTGCACCCGGCGCACGACGTCGCGGGCGAAGCCCTCGGCGAGCAGCTCGTCGTCCAGGCCGGTCTCCAGGACGACGAACCCGCCGGCGGCGAGCACGCCGGCGGCGATCTCGTCGCCGGCCCGGTCCTCGACCTCGGTGGTCAGTGTGTACTCCGGCTCCTCCAGCGCGATGCCGTCGACGACGACGACGCCGTCGGCGGTCTGCTCCCAGGCGCCCGAGCGGGCGGCCTTGATGACGCGCTGGACGTCCTTGCCCAGCCGCGGCCCGGCGGCGCGGGCGTTGACGGTGAGCTTGGTGTAGACGCCGTACTCCGCGGCGGCGCCGTCGGCCAACGAGCGCAGCTCGACGGCCTTGACGTTGACCTCGTCGGCGACGAGGTCGGTGAACGGCTCGAGGGCGGCGGCGTCGTCGGTGACGACCCGCAGCGCGCTCAGCGGCTGGCGCACCCGCAGCGAGTTCGCCTTGCGCAGCCCGAGCGTCGTGGAGACGACGTCGCGCACCCGGTCCATGGTGGCGACGAGCTCGTCGTCGCCGAACGCGTCCGGCAGCATCGGCCAGTCGGTCAGGTGGACGCTGCGACCGCCGGTGAGGCCGCGCCAGACCTGCTCGGAGATGAGCGGGGCGAGCGGCGCCATCACCCGCATGAGCACCTCGAGCGCGGTGTGCAGGGTGTTGAACGCGTCGGCGTCCTCCGCCCAGAAACGGTCCCGCGAGGTGCGGACGTACCAGTTGGTGAGCATGTCGAGGTGCTCACGCACCGCCTGGCAGGCGCCCGGGACGTCGTAGCCCTCGAGCAGCTCGCGGACCTGCCCCGCGAGCGTCCGGGTGCGGGCGAGCAGGTAGCGGTCCATCACCGGCAGGCCGGGGACCTCCTCGGCGGTGACCTCGCGCCCGACCATCCCGTCGCCGTCGTTCGTGACGCCCGCGTACAGCGAGAGGAAGTGCCAGGTGTTCCACACCGGCAGCAGTACCTGGCGCACGTTCTCCCGGATGCCCTCCTCGGTGACGACGAGGTTCCCGCCGCGCACCACCGGGGAGGCCATGAGGAACCAGCGCATCGCGTCCGAGCCGTCGCGGTCGAAGACCTCGTTGACGTCGGGGTAGTTGCGCAGCGACTTGCTCATCTTGCGGCCGTCGGAGCCGAGCACGATCCCGTGGGAGACCGCCGTGGTGAACGCGGGACGGTCGAACAGCGCGGTGGCGAGCACGTGCAGCGTGTAGAACCAGCCGCGGGTCTGGCCGATGTACTCGACGATGAAGTCACCCGGGTAGTGGTGCTCAAACCAGTCGGCGTTCTCGAACGGGTAGTGCACCTGGGCGTAGGGCATCGACCCGGAGTCGAACCACACGTCGAGGATGTCGGTGATGCGTCGCATCGTCGAGCGGCCGGTCGGGTCGTCCGGGTTGGGCCGGGTGAGCTCGTCGATGTAGGGGCGGTGGAGGTTCGGCTTGCCGTCCGGGCCGGTGGGCAGCCGCCCGAAGTCGGCCTCGAGCTCGGCGAACGAGCCGTAGACATCGGTCCGGGGGTAGGCGGGGTCGTCCGACACCCACACCGGGATGGGGGTGCCCCAGTACCGGTTGCGGGAGATCGACCAGTCCCGGGCGCCGGCGAGCCAGTTGCCGAACTGGCCGTCCTTGATGTGGTCCGGCACCCAGCTGATCTGCTGGTTGAGCTCGACCATCCGGTCGCGGAACTCGGTGACGCGCACGAACCAGCTGGTGACGGCCTTGTAGATGAGCGGCTGGCGGCAGCGCCAGCAGTGCGGGTAGGAGTGGTCGTAGGTCTCCTGGCGCACGAGCACCGGCCGCTGCGCCTCGGGGCGGCGCGCGAGCGAGCCGGTGCCCGCCTTGAGGTCGGCGATGATGTCCTTGTTGGCGTCGAAGACGTGCGTACCCGCGTAGTCGGGCACCTCGTCGGTGAAGCGCCCGCCGGCGTCCACCGGGACCACCGTGGCGATCCCGGCGGCCGCCGAGACCGTCATGTCCTCCTCACCGAAGGCCGGTGCCTGGTGGACCAGGCCGGTGCCGTCCTCGGTGGAGACGTAGTCGGCGGTGAGGATGGTCCACGCCCGGTCGCCGAGGTCGTCGCGGCCGACGAAGTAGTCGAACACCGGGGAGTAGCCGCGGCCGGCGAGCTCGGTGCCGGTGGTGCGGGCGACGACCTGCGGCTCCTCGCCCAGCTCGCGGGCGTAGGCGGCCAGCCGCGCCTCGGCGAGCAGCACCCGCTCGCCGGCGAGCGCGCCGTCGGTGGGCACCACGGTGACGTACTGGACGTCCGGGCCGACGGCGACCGACAGGTTCGACGGCAGCGTCCACGGCGTCGTCGTCCACAGCAGCGCCAGCTCACCCGTCGACAGCCGCACGCCGACGGTGACCGAGGGGTCCTGCCGCATCTGGTAGACGTCGTCGTCCATCCGCAGCTCGTGGTTGGACAGCGGGGTCTGGTCGTTCCAGCAGTAGGGCAGCACCCGGTAGCCCTCGTAGGCCAGCCCCTTGTCGTACAGCTGCTTGAAGGACCAGATCACCGACTCCATGTAGGAGGGGTCGAGGGTCTTGTAGTCGTTGGCGAAGTCCACCCACCGTGCCTGGCGCGTGACGTGCTCGCGCCACTCATCGGTGTAGCGCAGCACCGAGTCCTCGCAGGCCTTGTTGAAGGCCTCGATCCCCATCTCCTCGATCTGCGACTTGTCGGTGATGCCGAGCTCACGCTCTGCCTCGAGCTCGGCGGGCAGCCCGTGGGTGTCCCAGCCGAAGCGGCGCTCGACGCGGCGGCCGAGCTGGGTCTGGAACCGGCCGACGACGTCCTTGACGTACCCGGTGAGCAGGTGGCCGTAGTGCGGCAGTCCGTTGGCGAACGGCGGGCCGTCGTAGAAGACGAACTCGTTGCCGCCGTCCTCGCCGGCGTCGCGGTTGTCGATCGATGCCTGGAAGGTGTCGTCGGCCTTCCAGTAGGCGAGCACCTGCTCCTCGAGGGCGGGGAAGCTCGGGGAGGCGGGGACCTCGGGGTAGCGCGGGGCGCTGGGCATGGTGGTGGTGCTCCTCGTCGTCGTTCGCGTCGATGCGAGGACGACGACGCTCCCGCCCTGGACGGGGCCGCTGCCGCGGTACCACCTCGCTTGCCGCCGGCGCGTGGCTGGGTGCCGCGTTCCGGGGCCACTCTCGTGCGGGGATGACGGTCCGCGTCCGGCCGGGTCTACTGGGAGCTGGCGCCCCGTTCTTCCGGCAGCTCACCGGTGATGGCCGGGTCGTCGCCTGTCGGGCGATTCTAGCCTCTACTCCGTCCGGGCGACCACCGTGTTCGACGCCTGCGCGCGGGGCCGCAGCACCATGAGGTCGACGTTCACGTGGTGCGGGCGGCTCAGCGCCCACGCGACGGCGTCGGCGACGTCCTCCGCGACGAGCGGCTCGGCGACGCCTCGGTAGACGGCCTCGGCGGCATCGGCGTCGCCGCCGAGCCGGTTGAGGGAGAACTCCTCGGTCTGGACCATGCCCGGGGCGATCTCCAGCACCCGGACCGGCTGGCCGACGAGCTCCAGGCGTAGCGTCGTGGCGACCACCCGCTCGGCGTGCTTCGCCGCGACGTAGCCGCCACCGCCGGGGTAGGTGTCCAGCGCGGCCGTCGAGGTGAGCACGAGGACGTCGCCGGCGCCGCTGTCGCGCAGGTCCGGCAGCAGCTGCTGGGTCAGCCGCAGCGTGGCGAGCACGTTGCGCTCGTACATCGCCAGCCAGTCCTCGGCCCTGCCGTGCTCGACGCTGTCGGCACCGACCGCGCCGCCGGCGTTGTTGACCAGGCTGTGCAGCACGCCACCGCCGCGGACGTGCGCGACGAGCGCGGCGACGTCGTCGGCGCGGGTGAGGTCGGCCGGGAAGAACGTGCAGCCGGTCTGCGCGGCGAGCGCCTCGAGCCGGTCGGCGCGCCGGGCGGTGGCGACGACGTCCCAGCCGTCGGCCCGCAGCCGCCGGACGGTCGCGGCGCCGATCCCGGTCGAGGCGCCGGTGACGAGGGCGCGGCGGGGCTGGGCGGTGGGCACGGCAGGATCGGTCATGGCGGCCATCTTGCCCGAGCAGTCAGTCGTGCTCGGGGAAGCCCAGGTTGAGCCCGCCGTGGCTGGGGTCCAGCCACCGGCTGGTGACGGCCTTCTCCTGGGTGTAGAACGCCAGCCCGTGGCGTCCGTAGGCCTTCGCGTCGCCGAACAACGAGGCCTTCCAGCCGCCGAAGGAGTGGTAAGCCACCGGCACCGGGATCGGCACGTTCACCCCGATCATGCCCGCGGTCACCTCGAGCTGGAAGCGGCGCACCGCACCGCCGTCGTTGGTGAAGATCGCGGCGCCGTTGCCGTAGGGGCTCGCGTTGACCAGCGCCAGGCCCTCGTCGAAGCCGGCGACCCGGATCACCGAGAGCACCGGCCCGAACACCTCGTCGGTGTACACCGTCGAGGAGGTGGGCACCTGGTCCAGCAGCGTGGGGCCGAGCCAGAACCCGCCGGGGTCCCCGTCGGGCTGCACGTCGCGCCCGTCGACGACGAGCTCGGCGCCGTCGGTCACCGCGACGTCCACGTAGGAGGCGACCTTGTCCCGGTGCGCGGCGGTGATCAGCGGACCCATGTCGGTGCCGCGCCGCCCGTCCCCGGTGCGCAGCCCGGACATCCGCTCGGTGATCTTGGCGACCAGCTCGTCGGCGACGGAGTCGACCGCCAGCACCACCGAGATCGCCATGCACCGTTCCCCGGCGGAGCCGAAGCCGGCGTTGATCGCGGCGTCGGCGACGAGGTCGAGGTCGGCGTCGGGCAGCACGAGCATGTGGTTCTTCGCCCCGCCGAGCGCCTGCACGCGCTTGCCGTGCGAGGTCGCCGTCTCGTAGACGTGCCTCGCGATCGGGGTGGACCCGACGAAGGAGATGGCGGCGACGTCCGGGTGGACGAGCAGCGCGTCCACCGCCTCCTTGTCGCCGTGGACCACGTTGAAGACGCCGTCGGGCAGCCCGGCCTCCTGCAGCAGCCCGGCGAGCCAGCTCGCGGCGCTGGGGTCCTTCTCCGAGGGCTTGAGCACCACGGTGTTCCCCGCGGCGATCGCCAGCGGGAAGAACCACAGCGGCACCATCGCCGGGAAGTTGAACGGGCTGATCAACCCGACCACGCCCAGCGGCTGGATCACCGAGTACACGTCCACCCCGGTGGAGACGTTGACCGAGTACTCCCCCTTGAGGTGGGCCGCCGCGCCGCAGGCGAACTCGACGACCTCGAGCCCCCGGGCGATCTCGCCGCCGGCGTCGGAGAGCACCTTGCCGTGCTCCGCGGTGAGGATGTGCGCCAGCTCGTCCCGGCGGGCGGCGAGCAGCTCCCGGAAGGCGAACATCACCCCCTGGCGCTTGGCCAGCGACACTTGGCTCCACGCGCCGAACGCGTCCTTCGCGGCATCGACCGCGGTGGCCACGTCGGCCGCGGAGGCGAGGCGGACCTGCTTGCTCACCACGCCCGTCGCGGGGTCGTAGACCGGCCCGGTCCGGTTCCCCGTGCCGGCGTGGGTGGCGCCGGCGATCCAGTGGTCGAGCACGTCGGTGGTCATGTCGTCTCCTCCAGGTTGTTGCGGTCAGCCGAGCAGGTCGATCGTGAGGACCTCGTCGAGCGCGGCGACGCCCCGGGCGACCTCCTCGGCGGTGATGACGCACGGCGGCACCACGTGGATCCGGTTGTCCACGATCATCGGCAGCACCCCGCGCGCGAGCAGCTCGGTCTTCACCCGGCCCATCACCACCCCGCTCGCCGGCTCGCGGGTGGTGGGGTCGGCGACCAGCTCCAGCACCCAGAACACGCCCTCGCCGCGGGCCTCGCCGACGACGGCGTGGCGCTGCGCCAGGTCCGCCAGCGCGGGACCGAGGACCTCGGCGCCGATCCGGGCGGCGTGCTCGACGATGCCCTCGGCGGCCATCGCCGTGATCGAGCCGACGATGCTGGCCATCGCCAGCGGGTGGCCGGAGTAGGTGAGCCCCCCGGGGTAGACCCGGTCGTCGAAGGTAGCGGCGATCTCGTCGGAGATGATCACCCCGCCAGCCGGGACGTAGCCCGAGTTCACCCCCTTGGCGAAGGTGATGAGGTCCGGAACGACGTCGTACCCGTCGAGCGCGAACCACCGGCCGGTGCGGCCGAAGCCGGCCATCACCTCGTCGAGGATGAGCACGATGCCGTGGCGCTCGGTCAGCTCGCGCACCCCGCTGAGGTAGCCGGGGGGCGGGACGAGCACCCCGGCGGTCCCGGGCACGGTCTCCAGCAGGACGGCGGCGATCGACTGCGGCCCCTCGGAGATGATCATCCGTTCCAGGTGGTGCAGCGCCCGCTCGCACTCCTCCTCGGGTGTCGTCGCCCAGAACTCGCTGCGGTACAGGTAGGGGCCGAAGAAGTGCACGTGCCCCCGGGCGTACTCGTTGGGCACCCGGCGCCAGTCACCGGTGGCGACGATCGCCGCCCCCGTGTTGCCGTGGTACGAGCGGTAGGTGGAGAGCACCTTGTCCCGGCCGGTGTGCAGCCGGGCCATCCGGACCGCGTTCTCGATCGCGTCGGCCCCGGCGTTGGTGAAGAAGACCTTGGACATGCCCGACGGCGCACGCTCGGTGATGAGGCGGGCCGCCTCGCTCCGGGCGGCGTTGGCGTACGCCGGGGCGACGGTGGTGAGGATCTCGGCCTGCTCCCGGACAGCGGCGACCACCGCGGGGTGCTGGTGGCCGATGTTGACGTTCACCAGCTGGCTGGAGAGGTCCAGGTACTCCCGGCCGGCGCCGTCCCACACGGTGCTGGCACGACCGCCGGCGATGACCATCGGGTCGAGCGCGCCCTGGGCGGACCACGAGTGGAAGACGTGGGCGCGGTCCAGGTCGCGGACCTCCTGGTCGGTCATGGGGTGCTGGGACATCGGTTGCCGCCTTTCTCGAGGGTCGGTGCTCACGCGCGGGCCGTCACGTGCTCGCCGAGGGCCGGGATGACCGTCTCGCCGTAGACCCGCAGCGTCTCTTCCTTGTTGTCGTGCTGCAGGTAGCCGGCGAACTGGTCCACGCCCAGCGCCTGCAGCGCCCGGAGCTTGTCGATGTGCTCGGCGGCCGTGCCCATGACGCAGAACCGGTCGACGATCTCGTCCGGCACGAACTCGGTGTGGGTGTTGCCGGCGCGGCCGTGCTCGTTGTAGTCGTACCCCTGCCGCCCGGCGATGTAGTCGGTCAGTGCGGCCGGCACGGCGCCGCCGGTGCCGTAACGGGCGACGATGTCGGCGACGTGGTTGCCGACCATGCCGCCGAACCAGCGGCACTGCTCACGCATGTGGGCGGTGTCGGTGCCGATGTACATCGGGGCGGCGACGCAGACGGTGATCTCCGCGGGGTCGCGCCCGGCGTCGGCGGCGGCCTGGCGCACCGTGGCGATCATCCACTCGGCGATGTCCAGGTCCGCCAGCTGCAGGATGAACCCGTCGGCGACCTCACCGGCGAGCTGGAGCGCCTTGGGCCCGTACGCCGCGACCCACAGCTCCAGCTCGGAGCCGCGGGACCAGGGGAACTGCACCTGTACCCCCTGGTGCTCCACCGGCCGGGAGTTGGCCAGCTCCCGGATGACGTGCACCGCCTCGCGCAGCGTCTGCAGCGTTGTCGGCTTGGCCCCCAGCACCCGCACCGCGGAGTCGCCGCGGCCGATCCCGCAGACCGTACGGTTGCCGTACATCTCGTTGAGGGTGGCGAAGACCGACGCGGTGACGGTCCAGTCCCGGGTGGCCGGGTTGGTCACGAACGGCCCGACCTTGATGGTGCGGGTGCGCTCGAGGATCGCCGAGTGGATGACGTAGGGCTCTTGCCACAGCAGGTGGGAGTCGAAGGTCCACACGTGGCTGAAGCCGTGCTGCTCGGCGAGGGCCGCCAGCTGCACGGTGCGCGCAGCCGGCGGGTTGGTCTGCAGGACGACACCGAAGTCCATGCTCGCTCCTCAGCTGAGGTACTGGGTCAGGTCGCGCTTGAGGTAGCGGCCGTCGCCCTTGCGCCCCAGGTAGGCGCCGTCGTCGACGACGACCTTGCCACGGGAGAGCACGGTGTCCACGTGCCCGTCGATCTCGAAGCCCTCCCACGCGGAGTAGTCCATGTTCATGTGGTGCGTCTTGCCGTACCCGATCGACGTGTGCCCGTTCGGGTCGTAGACGACGATGTCCGCGTCCGCGCCGGGCACGATGACGCCCTTGCGGCCGTACAGGCCGAACATCCGCGCCGGGGTGGTCGAGGTGAGCTCGACCCAGCGCTCGAGGGTGAGCCGGCCGGTCACCACGCCCTGGTACATGAGGTCCATCCGGTGCTCGAGCCCGCCGATCCCGTTGGGGATGGCCCGGAAGTCGCCGCGGCCCAGCTCCTTCTGGTCCTTGAAGCAGAACGGGCAGTGGTCGGTGGAGACCATCTGGAGGTCGTTGGTGCGCAGCGCCTGCCACATCGCGTCCTGGTGGCCCTCCTCGCGGGACCGCAACGGCGTCGAGCACACCCACTTGGCGCCCTCGAAGCCGTCCTGCCCGCCGGCGGCGAGCTGTTCCTCGAGCGACAGGTAGAGGTACTGCGGGCAGGTCTCGCCGAAGACGTTCTTGCCGGCGTCGCGGGCGGCAGCGAGCTGGGCGACGGCCTGCTTGGCGCTCACGTGGACGACGTACAGCGGTGCCCCGGTGACGTCGGCGAGCATGATCGCGCGGTGGGTGGCCTCCTCCTCGAGCTGCCAGGCCCGCGCGATGCCGTGGTAGTACGGCCCGGTCTTGCCGGCGGCGACCAGCTGCTCGGCGAGGACGTCGATCGCCGGTCCGTTCTCCGCATGCATCATCGTCAGCAGCCCGGTGTCGCGGGACGTCTGCATCGCGCGCAGCACCTGGGCGTCGTCGGCGTAGAAGACGCCCGGGTAGGCCATGAACAGCTTGTAGCTGGTCACGCCCTCGTCGACGAGGGAGCCCATCGCGGCCAGCGAGTCCTCGTCCACGCCGCCGATGATCTGGTGGAACCCGTAGTCGATCGCGCAGTTCCCGGCCGCCTTCTCGTGCCACGTGGCCAGGCCGTCCTGGACCCGCTCCCCGTGGCGCTGGACGGCGAAGTCGATGATGGTCGTGGTGCCGCCGTGCGCTGCGGCCCGGGTGCCGGTCTCGAAGGTGTCGGAGGCGTTCGTCCCGCCGAAGGGCATCTCCATGTGGGTGTGGGCGTCGATGCCGCCGGGGATGACGTACTTGCCCGCGGCGTCGATCACCCGGTCCACCGAGGCGGCCAGGTCGGTGCCCAGCAGCACGCTGCCGGGGGCGAGGACGGCAACGATCCGCTCGCCGTCGACGAGGACGTCGGCGGCCCCGCGCCCGGTGGCGCTCACGACGGTCCCACCGGTGATCAGGGTGGTGCTCATGCGCAGCTCCTTCGCTGGTTACGGCTGGGGTATCGCGGTGTAGGTGTCGGGGCGGCGGTCGCGGTAGAACTGCCAGTCGTCGCGCATCTGCTGCACCAGGTCCAGGTCGAGGTCCCGGACGATCAGCTCCTCCTGCTCGGCGGAGCCGAGCTCGCCGACATGGTTGCCGCGCGGGTCGATGACCTGGCTGGTGCCGTAGAACGTCACCGCCTCGTCGCCGTACTCGTTGTCCTCCAGCCCCACCCGGTTGGGCTGGAGCACAAAGTAGCCGTTGGCGACCGCGGCGGACGGCCCCTCGACCTCCCACAGCCGGTTCGACAGCCCCGGCTTGGTGGCGTTGGGGTTGAACACGATGTGCGCCCCGCCCAGGCCGAGCTCGCGCCAGCCCTCGGGGAAGTGCCGGTCGTAGCAGATGTAGGCGCCGACCTTGCCGACGGCGGTGTCGAACACCGGGTAGCCGAGGTTCCCGGGACGGAAGTAGAACTTCTCCCAGAACTTCTCCAGGTGCGGGATGTGGTTCTTGCGGTACTTGCCCAGAACGGTGCCGTCGGCGTCGACGACGACGGCGGTGTTGTAGTAGATCCCGGGCTGCTCCTCCTCGTAGATCGGCAGCACCATCACCATCGACAGCTCCTTGGCCAGCGCCGCGAACCGCTGCACGATCGGCCCGTCGGCCGGCTCGGCGAGCCGGTAGTACTTCTGGTCCTGGGTGATGCCGAAGTAGGGGCCGTAGAACAGCTCCTGGAAACAGATGATCTGCGCGCCCTGCGCGGCGGCATCACGCGCGAACTGCTCGTGCTTGTCGAGCATCGACGCCTTGTCGCCGGTCCAGGTCGTCTGCGTGATCGCTGCCCTGACGGTGGTCACTGTCGCCTCCCGTTCATCGACTGCTCCCTCGGCGGCGAGGGGGTCTGGGAACGGTATCGGACCGGGCGGCAAAGACAACCCCCTTCGGCCACCGGAGTTCGGCGTCGCTCGCGTCATACTGGGCACCGCCCCTACTTATCGCAGGAGAGATCATGACGATCGGATTCATCGGGGCCGGCAACATGGCCGGCGCCATCATCCGCGGCCTCGTGGCCGCCGAGGTCGTCACCGGCCGCGACATCCTCGTCCACGACGTCAGTCCGCAGGCCGCGCAGGACCTGGCCCGGGAGACCGGCGCCTCGGTCGCGAGCTCGGCGTCCTCCCTGGTGGCCGGCAGCGAGGTGGTCGTGCTCGCGGTCAAGCCGCAGGTGGTGGCGGCGGTGCTGCGGGAGACCGGGGAGACCATCGCCGGCCACCGGCCACTGATCGTCTCGATCGCGGCGGGCACCACGCTGGCCACCCTCGCCGGCCACCTGCCGGCGGGCAAGGACGTGCCGGTCGTGCGGGTGATGCCCAACGTCAACGC
Source organism: Georgenia sunbinii (assembly GCF_036421875.1). NCBI lineage: Bacteria > Bacillati > Actinomycetota > Actinomycetes > Allobogoriellales > Allobogoriellaceae > Georgenia > Georgenia sunbinii. Next base: position 232,082 of record NZ_JAZGOL010000003.1, read on the forward strand.
GATGATCGGCGCCGGTGTGGCCGCCGTCTGCGGCAACGAGGCGGCCACCGCCGCGGACCTCGCCCGGGTGCAGGAGATCTTCGCCGCGGTGGGCGAGGTCGTCGAGCTGCCGGAGAAGGACTTCTCGACGTTCACCGCGCTCGCCGGCTCCGGACCCGCGTTCGTCTTCACCTTCATCGACGCGCTGGCCCGCGGCGGGGTGATGAGTGGCATGCCGAAGAAGCTCGCCACGCTCATCGCGGCGCAGACCGTGCTCGGCAGCGCGCAGCTCGTCCTCGACAGCGCGGAGGACGGCCACACCCCGGCCGATCTCGTCGACATGGTCAGCTCGCCGGCGGGCACCACGGTCGCCGGGCTGGTCGCCATGGAGCAGGCCGGCTTCTCCCCTGCCGTGGTCCGCGCCGTCCAGGCCACTGTCGCGCGCGGCGACGAGCTCGCCGGCTGAAGACGTTCGGCGCGCCGAACCCCACCGCCGTCGCTACGGTCGGCAGACCACTCGACGGGGGGAACGCGACATGACCGACACAGCACCGACCGCCACGATGAACGGGCGGATCCTGGGCATCAGCCTGGCCGCCGCGATGGGCGGGTTCCTCTTCGGCTTCGACACCGCGGTGATCAATGGTGCGATCGAGGCGATGAGCGCCGACTTCGGCCTCAGCGGGTTCCTCAAGGGCTTCGCGGTGTCCTCGGCGCTGCTCGGCTGCGTCGCCGGTGCCTGGTTCGCCGGGCCGCTCGCCTCCCGCCAGGGCAGGGTCCGAGTGATGGTCGTCGCGGCGGTGCTGTTCGCCGCCTCGGCGATCGGCTCGGGCCTGGCCTTCGGCACCTGGGACCTCATCGCCTGGCGGGCGCTGGGCGGCCTGGGAGTCGGCGCCGCCTCGGTGATCGCGCCGGCGTACATCGCCGAGGTCTCACCCGCCGACGTCCGCGGCCGGCTCGGCTCGCTGCAGCAGCTGGCGATCGTGCTGGGGATCTTCGCCGCGCTGCTCACCGACGCGTTCCTCGCCGACGTCGCCGGCGGCTCGGCCGAGGTGCTGTGGCTGGGCCAGGAGGCCTGGCGGTGGATGTTCCTGGCCGAGGCGGTGCCCGCGGTGCTCTACGGCCTGTTCGCGCTGACCATCCCGGAGTCGCCGCGGTACCTCGTCGACCAGGACCGCGACGACGAGGCCGCCGAGGTCCTGCGGAAGTACACCGGGGTCAAGGACACCGCGGCGAAGATCAACGAGATCCGCAAGTCGCTGCAGCGCGAGGCCCGCGAGGGCCTGGGCGACCTCAAGGGCGGTGCGATGGGCCTCAAGCCCATCGTGTGGGTCGGCATCGCGCTGGCGGTGTTCCAGCAGTTCGTCGGGATCAACGTCATCTTCTACTACTCGACGACGCTGTGGCGCTCGGTCGGCTTCGACGAGAGCCAGGCGCTGACCACCTCGGTGATCACCTCGGTCACCAACGTCCTCGTGACCATCGTCGCGATCCTGCTAGTGGACAAGGTCGGCCGCCGGCCGATGCTGCTGTTCGGCTCGATCGGCATGGCGGTCACGCTGGGAACGATGGCGGTCGCGTTCTCCCAGGCGGATGTCGTCGACGGCGTGGCCACCCTGCCGCAGCCGTGGGGGACGGTCGCGCTCATCGCTGCCAACGGCTTCGTCGTCGCGTTCGGCGCCACGTGGGGGCCGGTGATGTGGGTGCTGCTCGGCGAGATGTTCCCCAACAAGATCCGGGCGACCGCGATCTCGGTGGCGTCGGCGGCGAACTGGGTGGCGAACTTCGTGGTCTCCACGACCTTCCCGACGCTCTCGGAGATCGGGCTCACGCTGGCCTACGGCCTGTACGCGTTCTTCGCGCTGGTCTCGTTCTTCTTCGTGCTGTGGAAGGTGCCGGAGACCAAGGGCCGCGAGCTGGAGGACATGAGCGACGAGAGCCACCAGCGCGGCCCCGCCACGACGGCTGAGGGGACCGGCATGTAGTCTGGGCGGCGGATCCCGGGCGGTGCCCGGTGGCCGGCCTCGATCTGGGCCGGCGATCCGCGCGCGGCGCTGTGACTGCGCAGAGTTCCTCATCCGAACCTGCCTGGAGTCCCTGTGCACCGTCGCCCGCTTTCCGTCGCCGCCTCGCTCGGCGGCCTGGCCCTCCTGCTCGCCGGCTGCGGCTCGGCCGCGACCGAGGAGCCCGGCGCACCGGCCACCACCGCGACGGCCGGCTTCCCGGTCACCGCGAGCAGCTGCGGCACCACGACGACGCTCGACGCGCCCCCGGAGCGGATCGTGACGATCAAGTCCTCGGCGACCGAGATGGTCCTCGCGCTGGGCGCCGGCGACCGGCTCGTCGGCACCGCGTTCTCCGACGGGCCGCTGCCCGACGGCGTCCCCGAGCCGCCGGTCCTCGCCGAGCAGAACCCGTCGCGCGAGGCCGTCCTCGACCTGGAGCCCGACCTCGTCTACGCCGGCTGGGAGTCCAACCTCTCCGACGACGGCGCCGGCGAGCGCGCCGGGTACGAGGAGCTGGGGATCTCGACCTATGTCTCCCCCTCTGCCTGCGAGGACCCGCAGCTGGCGCCCGACGCGCTCGGCTTCGAGGACGTGTTCGCCGAGATCGAGGAGGTGGGCCGGATGCTCGGCACGCCGGACGAGGCCGCCGCGCTCGTCGCGGAGCAGCGCGAGGCGCTGGCGGCGGTCACCCCGACCGGCGAGGGGCTGACCGCGCTGTGGTACTCCTCGGGATCCGACACCCCGTTCGTCGGCGCCGGCATCGGTGCCCCGCAGATGATCATGTCGGCCGCCGGGCTGACGAACATCGCCGACGACGTCGCCGACACCTGGACGTCGCTGTCCTGGGAGGCGGTCGCCGACCGCAACCCCGACGTGCTCGTGCTCGTCGACTCCGCCTGGAACACCGCGGAGTACAAGATCGACCTGCTCGAGTCCAACCCGGTGACCGCGGCCCTGCCTGCCGTGCAGGAGCAGCGCTACGTGGTGATCCCGTTCCCGGCGACCGAGGCCGGCGTCCGCAACGTCGCCGCCGTCGAGGACCTCACCCGTCAGCTCGCCGAGCTGAGCGTGACGCCATGACCGACCTCGACCGCCCCCGGTCCCCCACAGCCGACTTGTCCCCCACAGCAGGATTGTCACCCACAGCCGACTTGTCACCGACAGCGGGATTGTCCCCGACAGCAGACTTGTCACCGACAGCCGACTTATCGCCGACAGCGGGATTGTCCACGGCGCCCCCGCGCCGGCCCGGCCGGCTGCGGCTGGGCGTGGTGGTCGCCGTGATGCTGGCCGCGCTGCTCGCCGCGATGAGCTGGGCGCTGACCGTCGGTCCCGCGTCGATCACGGTGACCCAGGTGTGGGCCTCGGCCTGGCACCACGTGTGCACCGCGCTGACCCCTGGCTCGATCAGCTGCTCGGCCGACTCCCTCACCGCGATCCAGGACGCCATCGTGTGGCAGGGCCGCGGCGCCCGGGTGGTGGCGGCGGTGGCCGTCGGGGCGGGGCTGGCGGTGGCCGGGACGGTGATGCAGGCCGTGGTGCGCAACCCGCTGGCCGACCCGTACCTGCTCGGCGTGTCCTCGGGCGCGTCTCTCGGAGCGGTCAGCGTGCTCGTGCTGGGGATGACCGTGCTGCTGCCCGTGGCCGCCTTCGTCGGCGCGATGGGCGCACTTTTCCTCACCCTGCTGCTCGCGGCGGGCCGCGGCGGCGGGCTGCCGCCGGTGCGCACGGTGCTCGCCGGGGTGGCAGTCGGCCAGGCGTTCTCCGCGATGGTGAGCTTCGTGATCTTCTGGTCGGCGACCGGCGACTCCTACCGCGAGATCCTCTCCTGGCTGCTCGGCTCGTTCGGCGGGATCAGCTGGCCGGAGGCGCTGCTCGCGCTCGGCGCCACCGTGGTGCTCGGCGGGCTGCTCGCCTCGCGCGGCCGGGTGCTGGACGCCTTCGCCTTCGGTGACGTCTCCGCGTCGTCACTGGGCATAGACGTCCGGCGAGCCCGCTGGCTGCTGCTCGTGGCGGTCACGCTGCTGACCGCCGTCCTCGTGTCGGTGTCCGGCGCGATCGGCTTCGTCGGGCTCGTCGTGCCGCACGCGGTACGGCTGGTGATCGGCGCGCGCAACCACCGGGTGCTGCCGGTCGCCGCCCTCGTCGGCGCACTGTTCCTGCTGCTCGCCGATACCGGCGCCCGCACCCTGTTCGACCCGCGCGAGCTGCCGGTCGGCATCCTCACCGCCGCCATCGGGGCGCCGGTGTTCGCCGTCCTGCTGCGACGGAGCCGGCTGTGAGCACGACGACGGCGCGTACCGGTGCTGCGCTCACCGTCGCCGGCCTCGACGCGACCATCGACCGGACCGCCATCCTGCGCTCGGTCGCCGCAGAGCTGCCGTCGGGCGCGGTGAGCGCGGTGGTGGGCCCCAACGGCTCGGGCAAGTCCACCCTGCTGCGCGTCCTCGTCGGCGCGCTCGCCGCGGATCGCGGCGCAGTGCTGCTCGACGGCCGCGAGCTGGCGGCGCTCTCCCGGCGGACCCGGGCCCGTGAGCTCGCGCTGGTCGAGCAAGACTCGGCGGCGGCCGTCGCGATGGACGTGCTCGACGTCGTCCTCCTCGGCCGGACCCCGCACCGTGCGGCGTGGGGCGCGGACTCCGAGCACGACCTCGCCGTCGCGCACGACACGCTGCGCCGCACCGGCGCGGACGGGCTCGTCGGCCGCGACGTCGCGACGCTGTCCGGCGGTGAGCGGCAGCGGGTCCACCTCGCTCGCGCGCTGGCGCAGGCGCCGCGGCTGCTCATGCTCGACGAGCCGACCAACCACCTCGACGTCGCCGCGCAGCTGGACGTGCTGCACCTCGCCGGCGAGCTGGCCGCCGGCGGCGTCACCGTACTCACCGCGCTGCACGACCTCAATCACGCGCTGCGTTACTGCGACCACGTCGTCGTGCTCGACGGCGGCCGGGTGGTCGCCGCCGGCGCGCCCACCGAGGTGCTCACCGAGGAGCTGGTGTCCCGCGTCTACGGCGTGCGCGCCGAGCGGGTGCAGGTCCGCGGCCGGGAGATGCTGGTCTTCGAGCGCGGCTGACGTCGTTACGCCCGGTCGTCCGTCAGCCGCCCGTCGGCCAGCCCGCGGGCGTAGGCCTCGGCCGCGCCCTCCCGGAACAGGTCGTCGCCCGCCGGCCGGGCGAGCAGACCGGCGCCGGCACCGTCCTCGACGGTCACCAGGTGCCCGAGCCCCCGCACGACGGCGACCGGCCGGCCCTCGGCCTTGCCCTTGACCAGCTCGGCGGCGGCCGCGATCTCGTCGGCAGCGGCGATCGTCGTCATCTGCAGCTGCCGGCCGTAGCCGTCGCGCCGGCCGCGGTGGTCGACGAGCACGACGACGCCGGCCGCGCCGATCGCAATGTCGGCCACGCCTTCGCGCCACGGCCGTCCGACGGTGTCGGTGACGACGACGCCGGGCCGCACGCCCAGCCGCGCGTCGAGGCCGCGCCGCAGCGCCCGGGCCGAGGCGTCAGGGTCCTCCGGCAGCAGCAGCGCGGTGCCCAGCGGCACGTCGGAGGTGTCGACGCCGGCCGCCGCCAGCACCAGGCCCTGCGGGGTCTGCACGATCTGCAGCGTCGAGCCGTCGGGCCGCGCCCGCTCGGCGACCACCCGCACCGTCTGCGAGGCGATCGCCGCCGCCACCTCGGCGCGGTCACGGCCGGCCACCAGCCGCCGCTCCGCCTTGGCGATCACCTTGCTGGCCACGACGACGACGTCGCCGTCGGCCATCCCGGTCGAGCCGTCGGGCCACACCAGCGCGCGCAGCGCCGGGGCGATGATCGCGGGGAGGTCGTCCCCGCCGGTGACCGGGGGCAGCCCCTCGACGGCCTGGACGAGCAGCATCAGCGCACCACCTTCGGCAGCACCTCGCGGCCGAAGACCTCGGCCCACTCGCGCTGGTTGCGCCCGACGTTGTGCAGATAGATCCGGTCGAACCCGAGGTCGACGTACTTCTCGATCTCGGCACGGTGGACGTCGGGGTCGGCGGAGATGACCATCCGGCCCTCGAAGTCCTCGGCCCGCACCTGCTTGGCCATCGCGGCGAAGTCGAACGGCGAGCGGACGTCGGACTTGGCGAACCGCATCGCGCCGTTGGGCCACTGCTCGAGTGCGTTCGCCACGGCCTCCTCGTCGGTGCGCGCCCACGACAGGTGCAGCTGGAGCAGCTTCGGCATGGTCGCCGGGTCCTTGCCGGCCTCGCGGGCGCCCGCGGCGAACCGGGCCAGCAGCCCGTCGACCTTCTCCACCGGCGCCCCCATCGTGATGAGGCCGTCGGCGTGCTTGCCGGCGCGGCGCGCGGTCACCGGGCCACCGGTGGCGACGTAGATCGGCGGCGCGACCTCCGGCATGGTCCACAGCCGGGTGGACTCGTGGCGGTAGAAGCTCCCGGAGTGCCGAGTGTCCTTGCCGGCGAGCGAGCTGGTGAACAGCTTGCTGATGATGTCCACCGCCTCGAACATCCGGTTGATCCGCTCCGGCGCCTCGGGCCAGTAGCTGCCGGTGACGTGCTCGTTGAGAGCCTCGCCGGAGCCGACGCCGAGCCAGTGCCGGCCGGGGTTCATCGCCGCGAGCGTCGCCGAGGCCTGCGCGACCATCGCCGGGTGGTAACGGAAGGTCGGGGCGGTGACGCCGGGACCGAGGTCGCCGCGGGTGCGCTCCCCGAGGGCGGCCAGCACGTTCCACACGAACGGCGCCTGCCCCTGCGAAGGGGTCCACGGCTGGAAGTGGTCGGCCGCCATGACGCCGGAGAAGCCCTGCGACTCCGCGTACGCGGCGAGGTCCACCGCCTCGGTGGGGTGGAGCTGCTCGAGGGCAGCGACGTAACCGATCGTCAGGTCCATGGGGCAAGTCTCTCAGGGCCACGCGGTGGCGATAGCCTGGCGTCCATGATGAGCGGCGCCCTGATGATCGCGGCCGTCGACGGTCTCCCGCAGCTGCAGCACGGCGACGAGCTGGTCGACGTCCTGCTGCCCGGACTCACCGGGCTGCGCTGGCCCGACGGCACCACCGGGCTGCGCCCCGACGACATCGTCGTCGTCACCAGCAAGGTGGTGAGCAAGGTCGAGGGCCGGCTGGTGCGCACCGACCGCGAGCAGGCGATCGCCGCCGAGACCGTCCGGGTGGTCGCCAGCGTCCGGCGCGGTGACGTCACGACGAGCATCGTGGAGAACCGCCAGGGCCTGGTGATGGCCGCCGCCGGCGTCGATGCCAGCAACACCGAACCGGGCACCGTGCTGCTGCTGCCGGTCGACCCCGACCGGTCGGCCGCGCAGCTGCGGTCCGAGCTGCAGGAGCGTACCGGCACCCGGCTCGGCGTCGTCGTCACCGACACCGCGGGCCGGCCGTGGCGCTCGGGGCTGATGGACCTGGCGATCGGCAGCGCCGGCGTGCGGGTGCTGGAGGACCTGCGCGGGCAGCTCGACTCCCACGGCAACGCGCTGACGTCGACGGTGGCGGCGGTGGCGGACGAGATCGCCTCCGCGGTGGAGCTGGTCACCGGCAAGACCACCAACCGCCCGGTCGCGGTCGTGCGCGGGCTGTCGCACCTCGTCACCGACGAGGACGGGCCGGGCTGCCGCAGCGTCCAGCGGCCGTCCGACGAGGACCTGTTCCGGCTCGGCGCCGCCGAGGCCTACGCCGAGGGCTGGCAGGCGGCTCTCGCGTCCACGCCCACCGCACCGTGACACCGGTCGGCCGCACCGACCGGGCCGTCACGCTGCTGTCCGGCGGCGGCGGTGGCGCGAAGCTCGCCGATGGTCTGGCCCGGGCCACGGCGGGGCTGACCGTCGTGGTCAACACCGCCGACGACGCCGTGCTCTACGGGCTCTCGGTCAGCCCCGACGTCGACACCGTCATGTACACGCTCGCCGGCCGGGTCAACCCGCAGACCGGGTGGGGCGTCGTCGACGAGACGTTCACGACGCTGACGACGATGGCCGCCCTCGGCGAGGACATCTGGTTCCGGCTCGGCGACCGCGACCTCGCCACCCACATCCTGCGCACCCAGCGGTTGCGCGACGGCGCCACGCTGAGCGAGGTGACGGCACAGCTGTGCACCGCGCTGGGCGTCGCGCCACGCGTGCTGCCGATGACCAACGACCCGGTGGTCACCCGGGTGGCCACCGCCGCCGGGACGATGAGCTTCCAGGAGTACTTCGTCGGCCGCCAGCACCGCGACGAGGTGCACGGCATCTCCTTCGCCGGGATCGACGGCGCCCGCCCGGCCCCGGGCGTGCTGCCCGCGCTCACCGACGCCGACGTCGTCGTGCTCGGCCCGTCCAACCCGTTCGTGAGCATCGGGCCGATCCTCGCCGTCCCCGGCGTCCGGGCGGCGCTGGCTGCCAGCTCGGCGCACCGCGTGGCGGTCAGCCCGATCGTCGGCGGCGGCGCGCTCAAGGGGCCGGCCGCGGCGATGCTCGCCTCTCTCGGCCACGAGGTCTCCCCGCTGGGCGTCGCGCGGCTGTACGGCGGCCTGGTGGACACCTTCGTCCTCGACGAGCTGGACGCGCAGCTCGCCCCGGCCGTCGAGGACCTGGGGATGTCCGTGCTCGTCACCCGGACGGTGATGGCCACCGCGAGCGACCGGGAGCTGCTCGCCGGCGAGCTCCTCGCGGCGGCGGCGTGACCCGCCCGGTGACCACCGCCGTCGTCCCGCTTCGCGACGGCTCCGGCAAGACCAGGCTGGCCGACCGGTTCGGCGCCCAGCAGCGCAGCGACCTCGTCGCGGTGCTCGCCCGGCACGTGGTGGCCGCGCTGCTCGACGCCGGCGTGGTCCGCGACGTGCTCGTCGTCACCCGCGACCCCGGCTTCGCTGCTGCCGCCCTGCCGGCCGACCCGCGGCTGACCGTCGTCAGCCAGCCCGTGGACCGGCCCGGCCTCAACGCCGCCGTGGACCTCGGCCGCCGGCTCGCGGTCGTCGGGGGCGCCGGCCGGCTGCTGATGATCCACGCCGACCTGCCGCTGCTCGATGCCGCCGATGTGCGTGCCCTGCTCGCGCCGGACGCCCCGCTCGTGCTGGCGCCCGACGACGCCGGTGAGGGCACCAACGCGCTCGTGCTCGACGCGTCGGTGCGCGGCTTCGCCTTCCGGTTCGGCCCCGGCAGCCGGGCCGCGCACGCCGTGCACGGCGCCGCGCTCGGGCTGCGCACCGCCGTCGTGCACCGGCCGGGGACCGCGACGGACCTCGACACCCCGGCCGACTGGGCGCGGCTGCCGGCGGCCACGCGCGAGACGCTCAGTGCGTCCAGTGACCGCGGCGGACGACGTCCTCGACCGGCGTCCGCGGCCGGCTGACCGCCGAGCCACCGGCGCGCTCCTGCGGCGCCGGGTGCCCCACGGTGATGGCGCCGACCGGCGCGTAGGCCGACGGCACCCCGAACTCCTCGCGGAACACCTCGAGCCGGCCGCCGGGGATGCCGAAGAAGCACGCCCCCAGCCCCTCGTCGGTGGCCGTCAGCAGGATGAGCAGCGACGCCATGCCGGCGTCGACGTGCCAGTAGGGCACCGGCCAGCGGTCCTCCCGCCGGTCGGTCCACCCCTTGTCCGGCTCCGCGTACCGGTCGAGGTAGGCGGCCTTGCTCGACAGCGGCACGATCACCACGGGCGCCGCCCGCATCCCCCGGAGCCAGCCGTCCGGCTCCGCTGCGCGCGCCGGCGGCGTCGTCGCCGTCCAGAAGCGCTCGACGTCGGCCGGCCGGTCAAGCACGAGGAACGCCCAGCCCTGGCTGAAGCCGGCGCTCGGGGCGCGCACCGCGGCGCGGACCAGCCGGTCCACCACGGCGGGGTCCACCGGCTCGTCGGAGTACCTGCGCACCATCCGCCGTTGGTGCACGACGTCGTCGAGTTCCACCCCCGGAGTATGGCAGTCGACAACCATGAAAGAATCGGGCCTCATGACCGACGCGCACTCCCCGGACCAGTCCGCCCCGCTGCCCGCCCCCGCGGTCCCGGACAAGGTGAGCCTCGACGGCCTCGAGCTCACGTGGGCCGCGGCGTGGCAGGAGAACGGCACCTACGCCTTCGACCGCACCGCCACCCGCGAGCAGGTGTTCTCCATCGACACCCCGCCGCCGACCGTCTCCGGGTCGCTGCACGTCGGCCACGTGTTCTCCTACACCCACACCGACGTCGTCGCCCGCTACCAGCGGATGCGTGGCAAGCAGGTGTTCTACCCGATGGGCTGGGACGACAACGGCCTGCCCACCGAGCGCCGGGTGCAGAACTACTACGGCGTCCGGGTCGACCCCTCGCTGCCCTACGTCGCGGACTTCGTTCCCCCGCACGACGGCGGGGACGGCAAGAGCGTCAAGGCCGCCGACCAGCAGCCGATCTCCCGCCGCAACTTCGTCGAGCTGTGCGAGCGCCTCACCGTCGAGGACGAGAAGCAGTTCGAGGACCTGTGGCGCTACCTCGGGCTGAGCGTCGACTGGGCCCACCACTACCAGACCATCGGCAACGACGCCCAGCTCGTCGCGCAGGCGGCGTTCCTGCGCAACCTCGCCCGCGGCGAGGCCTACCAGGCCGCCGCGCCAGGGCTGTGGGACGTCACCTTCCAGACCGCCGTCGCCCAGGCCGAGCTGGAGGCCCGCGACCACCCCGGCCACTACCACCGGGTGGCCTTCGCGCTGTCCGACCCGGCTCTCGGCGCCGACCTCGAGCAGGTCACCGACGGCAAGGTCTACATCGAGACGACCCGTCCCGAGCTGCTGCCCGCCGTCGTCGCCCTCATCGCCCACCCCGACGACGAGCGCTACCAGCCGCTGTTCGGCACCACGGTCCGCTCCCCGCTGTTCGACGTCGAGGTCCCGGTCCTCGCGCACCCCGCCGCGGAGATGGACAAGGGCGCCGGCATCGCGATGTGCTGCACCTTCGGCGACCTCACCGACGTCCAGTGGTGGCGCGAGCTCGACCTGCCCACCCGCCCGGTGGTCCGCCGCGACGGCCGGCTGCTGGCCGAGGCACCCGAGTGGGTCGCCACCGAGCAGGGCCAGGCGCTGTGGCACGAGTCGATCGCCGGCCGCACCACCTTCACCGCCCGCAAGGAGATCGTCGACGCGCTGCGCACCAGTGGCGACCTCGACGGCGAGCCGGTCGCCACCCAGCGCAAGGTCAACTTCTTCGAGAAGGGCGACAAGCCGCTGGAGATCGTCACCTCCCGGCAGTGGTACATCCGCAACAGTGGCCGCCCCGGCACCGACGCGCAGGGCCGCGACCTCCGCGAGGCGCTGCTCGCCCGCGGCCGCGAGCTCGGCTTCCACCCCGAGTTCATGCGGGTGCGGTACAACAACTGGGTCGAGGGCCTCAACAGCGACTGGCTCATCTCCCGCCAGCGGTTCTTCGGCGTCCCGATCCCGGTCTGGTACGGGCTGGACGACGACGGCGAGCCGGACTACCAGCGAGTGCTCAGCGCGGACGAGGCGAGCCTGCCGGTCGACCCGAGCATCGACGTGCCGCCCGGCTACACCGAGGACCAGCGTGGCGTCCCCGGCGGGTTCGTCGGTGAGGTCGACATCATGGACACCTGGGCCACCTCCTCGCTCACCCCGCAGATCGCCGGCGGCTGGCTGCGCGACGAGGACCTGTTCGCCCGGGTGTTCCCGATGGACCTGCGCCCCCAGGGGCAGGACATCATCCGCACCTGGCTGTTCTCCACGGTGGTCCGCTCCCACCTGGAGTTCGACTCGCTGCCCTGGCAGCACGCCGCGATCTCCGGCTGGATCCTCGACCCGGACCGCAAGAAGATGTCGAAGTCGAAGGGCAACGTCGTCACCCCGATGGGTCTGCTCGAGGAGCACGGCTCGGACGCGGTGCGCTACTGGGCGGCCTCCGCCCGGCTGGGCACCGACGCCGCCTTCGAGGTCGGCCAGATGAAGATCGGGCGCCGGCTGGCGATCAAGCTGCTCAACGCCTCGAAGTTCGCGCTGACCATGGGCGGCGACGCCCCGGTGAGCATGGAACTCACGGCGGTCACTGAGCCGATCGACCGCGCGCTGCTCGCGGGCCTGGCCGACGTCATCGAGACCGCCACCATCGCGCTCGAGCGCTACGACCACACCCGGGCGCTGGAGGTCACCGAGACGTTCTTCTGGACGTTCTGCGACGACTACCTCGAGCTGGTCAAGGACCGCGCCTACGACTCCGAGGGCAGCCACGGCGCTGCGGCGACCTCCGCCCGGGTCGCGCTCGCGGTGACGATCGACTCGATGCTGCGGCTGCTCGCGCCGTACCTGCCGTTCGCGGCCGAGGAGGTGTGGAGCTGGTGGCGCACCGGCTCGGTGCACGCCGCACCGTGGCCGACGTCATCGGCGCTGCGGGCCGCGGTGCCCGACGGCGAGCCGGCGCTGCTGACCGCGACCGGTGAGGCGCTGGCCGCGCTGCGCAAGGTGAAGTCGGAGGCCAAGGTCTCCCAGCGCACCACCTTCGCCCGCGCCCGCCTCGAGCTGCCCAGCGACCACGTCGAGCACGTCTCGCGGGCGCTGACCGACCTGCGGGCCGCCGGCCGGGTCCGGGGCGACCTCGAGATGCTCGGCCGCAGCGCGCTGGACGGCGCCGAGGTCACCGACCACGAGCTCGACGACCCGCCCGCCAAGCGCTAGGAGCACCGATGACCGAGCAGCGACCGCACGCGCGCACCCCCGGCCTCGGCCGGGTCGAGCCTCAGATGTCCATCCCGTGGCTACTGACCGACCGGGTCTCCCGCGACCCCGCCGGCACCATCTTCGAGCGGAAGTCCGCGCTGGGCACCGAGTTCGTCCCGGTCTCGACGACGACCTTCGCCGACGAGGTCACCGCGGTGGCCAAGGGGCTCATCGCGATGGGCGTCGAGCCCGGCGACCGGGTCGCGATCATGTCCCACACGAGCTACGAGTGGTCGCTGCTGGACTTCGCGGCCTGGTCGGCCGGCGCCGTCCCGGTGCCGGTGTACGAGACGTCCTCGGCCGAGCAGGTCGAGTGGATCGTCTCGGACTCCAGGGCCCGGCTGGTGTTCACCGAGACCCGCGCCATGGCAGGGATGGTCGACCCGCTGCTCGCGACGCTCGACGACCTCGAGGACGTCCTCATCATCGGTGAGGACGCCATCTCCGGGGTCATCGAGCGCGGCGCCGCCGTCGCGGCCGAGGAGGTCGCCGCCCGGCAGGCGGCGCTGACCACCGACAGCCTCGCGACCATCATCTACACCTCGGGGACCACCGGCCGTCCCAAGGGTGTGGAGCTGACGCACGGCAACTTCGTCACGCTGGTCGTCAACGGCACCGACGACCCGAACTTCTCCGACGTCGTGCGCGGCGCCGACAGACGCACACTGCTGTTCATGCCCCTGGCCCACGTCTTCGCCCGGTTCGTCCAGGTGCTGTGCGTATACTCCGGCGCCGCCATGGGCCACGTCCCGGACGCCAAGAACCTCGTGGCGGACCTCGGCGTGTTCCGCCCGACCTTCCTCCTCGCGGTGCCGCGGGTGTTCGAGAAGGTGTACAACTCCGCCGACGCGAAGGCCGGTACCGGCACCAAGCAGAGGCTCTTCCGCTGGGCGGCGAAGGTCGCCATCGAGTACTCCCGCGCGCTGGAGACCACCGCCGGGCCGCCGGCCGGGCTGCGCGCGCAGCGGGCGCTGGCCGACCGGCTCGTCTACGCCAAGATCAAGCAGGCGATGGGCGGCTCCCTCGACTGGGCGATCTCCGGCGGCGGCCCCCTCGGCGAGCGGCTGGGCCACTACTTCCGCGGCATCGGGGTCGGCGTGCTCGAGGGCTACGGCCTCACCGAGGTCGGTGCCCCCACGACCGTCAACCGCCCTGGGCTGGTCAAGATCGGCACCGTCGGTCCGCCCTACCCCGGCACCGAGATCGCCATCGCCGACGACGGTCAGGTGCTCGTGCGCGGCGACCACGTGTTCCGCGGCTACCACGACGACCCGGAAGCGACGGGGGCGGCCTTCACCGAAGACGGCTGGTTCATCACCGGCGACCTCGGCACCCTCGACGCCGACGGCTACCTGCGGCTCACCGGGCGCAAGAAGGAGATCATCGTGACCGCGGGCGGCAAGAACGTCGCTCCGGCGGTGCTCGAGGACCGGTTGCGGGGCCACCCGCTCGTCAGCCAGGTGGTCGTCGTCGGCGACGGTCGCCCGTTCATCGGCGCACTCGTCACCCTCGACGAGGACATGCTCCCGAGCTGGCTCGCCAACCACGCCCTGCCGGCGATGACGGTCGAGCAGGCCGCCACCGACGAGCGGGTGCTCGCCGCCCTCGACCGCGCCACCACCCGGGCCAACGAGGCGGTCTCACGGGCCGAGTCGATCCGTAAGGTCTCGGTGCTCACCACCGACTTCACGATGGAGAACGGCTACCTGACGCCGTCGCAGAAGGTCAAGCGGGCCAAGGTGCTGCGGGACTTCTCGTCGGAGATCGACGCGATCTACGGCAGCTGAGCCGGCTCAGCGCGCCTGACGGGACTCGGCGGTCGCCTCGTGGTGACGGATGACCTCCGAGACGATGAACGCGAGGAACTTCTCCGCGAACACCGGGTCGAGGCCGGCCTCCTCGGCCAGCGCGCGCAGCCGCTGGATCTGCCGCGCCTCACGACCGGGGTCGGAGGCCGGCAGCCCCAGGTCGGCCTTGAGGTGCCCGACGCGCTGCGTGCACTTGAAACGTTCGGCCAGCAGGTGGATGAGGGCCGCGTCGATGTTGTCGATGGTCCCCCGGGCACGGGCGAGCTCGTCGGGGATCGCCTGCGGCGTCGGTTCGTCGCTCATGGGTCGATCCTAGGACGCCGACGCACTCGCCCGGCCCGGGCGTCCACCGGTGGTCGCGCTACACCCGCGAGGTGTCAGCGCTCTGGGTGTGGACCGACTCCCCCGGCGTCGAGGCGTCGCGCCAGCGCAGCAGGGCACCGACGCCGTCGGCGATCTCCACGCTGGCCTCGTCGACGATCGTCACGCCGGCGCCCTGCTCCGCGGCGGCGCGCCCGGTGGCGAGACCGACCGGCACCTCCCGAGGCTCGGTGACGCCCAACGAGGCGAGGTCGGTCGCGTCCGCCGCGATCTGCAACGGGTCGTCCCCCACCCACAGCGTGCGCCCCAGCAGCGGCGAGTTCGGTCCGGTGGTGTCCTCGCGCAGGATGAGCTCGGCGACCTGTCCCCGCCGCAGGGCGTCGACGACGTCCGCCAGGCCCTGGGTCGCGGCGCCGTCGCGCCCCTCCTCCTGGCGGAACCGGTCGAGCACGTCCTCCCGGCGTCGCGCCCGGAAGGTCGCCAGCGCCTCCTCGACCTTGCGCTCGAAGGCATCCTCGTGGACGCCCGACGCCCGGGAACCGCCCTCGATGACCGTGACGAGCGGGCCGGCCTGGGCACCGAGGCGGTCACGGACCAGGGCCACCGCCCGGACGTCGCCGGTGAGCAGCACGATCTCCGCGTGGCGGCTCGTGACGATGCGGTCGACCTCCTCGGCCACGGCCTCGGCGTTGCGCTCCCAGGAGTCCTCCGCGCGCGCCTGCAGCCGCCGCGAGGCCATCCCGGCCCGACGGACCTTGTTGATGACGTCGTGGCCACCCTCGACGCTCGACGTGCTGTCGTCGTCGCCGCCGTACTCGACGGCGGCGCTGTGCTGCAGCGTGAGGTCCGCGCCGTGGCGGTCGACCTCGACGAGCAGGTAGCGCACCGTCCGGTCGGCGATCCGCGCGAGCGAGGTCACGCACACCCCGACGACCGCGACGTCCAGCGGCGGTGGGACGTCGATGACCCGGTCGATCACGACCCCGTCACGCCCGCCGACGATCACCCTGCCGTGCCGTCCTGCCACGTGGGTGGGGACCCGCACCTGCTCACCGACCCGGTCGAGGGCCTGGGCCGAGGCGCCCCGGGCCTCGAGGGTACGGCGCAGGTCGCGCCACCGGGTGAGCACGGTCTGCGCGCCGAGCTCGCTCTCGGTCGTCGCGTCGAAGGCGATGGTCACGACGTCGTCGTCGTCGGGGATGAGGTTCGTGAGCCAGTCGATCTGCATGGTGGGCACCTCGCTCGTCTCGAGTGAATCGGGTGAGCGACGACGGTGCGGAGCGTCCGGCGTCGCTCACCGTCGACACTACGGGAGGTCGGCCGGGCTGTCGCCGGGGAGGGGCGAGGTCAGGCGCTCTTCTCGCGAGGAGGGCGACGCTTCTTCTCGCGAGGCACGAGCGTGGGGTTGACGTTCTCGTCGACGACCTCACGGGTGATGAGGACCTTGGCGACGTCGTCGCGGCTGGGCACGTCGAACATCGGCTCGCGCAGGATCTCCTCGAGGATCGCCCGCAGGCCCCGTGCGCCGGTGCCGCGCAGCAGCGCGAGGTCAGCGATCGCCTCGAGCGCGTCGTCGGAGAACTCCAGCTCCACGCCGTCGATCTCGAACATCCGCTGGTACTGGCGCACGAGCGCGTTGCGCGGCTCGGTGAGGATCCGGACCAGCGCCTCCTGGTCGAGGGGCGACACGCTGGCGACCACCGGCAGCCGGCCGACGAACTCGGGGATGAGACCGAACTTGTGGAGGTCGGCGGGCCGGACGTCCTTGAGCTGGTCCACGGTGTCGTCCGTGGAGCGGAGCGTGGCGCCGAAACCGATCCCGCTGCGGCCCACCCGCGAGGTGACGATGTCCTCGAGCCCGGCGAACGCGCCGGCGACGATGAACAGCACGTTCGTGGTGTCGATCTGGAGGAACTCCTGGTGGGGGTGCTTACGACCGCCCTGCGGCGGCACGGAGGCCTGGGTGCCCTCGATGATCTTCAGCAGCGCCTGCTGCACGCCCTCGCCGGAGACGTCACGGGTGATCGACGGGTTCTCGCTCTTGCGCGCGATCTTGTCGATCTCGTCGATGTAGATGATGCCCTTCTCGGCCTTCTTGACGTCGAAGTCAGCGGCCTGGATGAGCTTGAGGAGGATGTTCTCGACGTCCTCGCCGACGTAGCCGGCCTCCGTCAGCGCGGTGGCGTCGGCGATCGCGAACGGCACGTTGAGCATCCGCGCGAGGGTCTGGGCGAGGTAGGTCTTGCCGGTACCGGTGGGGCCGACGAGGAGGATGTTGGACTTGGAGAGCTCGACGCCCTCCTCGGTGCTGGGCGCCTTCTCCGCCGCCTGCACCCGCTTGTAGTGGTTGTAGACCGCCACCGCGAGCGAACGCTTGGCGGGCTCCTGGCCGATGACGTACTCGTCGAGGAACTCGAAGATGTCCTTGGGCTTGGGCAGGTCCACCAGGCCGAGCTCGCTGGCCTCGGCGAACTCCTCGTCGATGATCTCGTTGCACAGGTCGATGCACTCGTCGCAGATGTACACGCCGGGGCCGGCGATGAGCTTCTTCACCTGCTTCTGGCTCTTGCCGCAGAAGGAACACTTGAGCAGGTCCGCACCTTCAACACTCCGCGCCATGCCTACTCCTTCGTCGTCCTCGCACCGTCGCTGTCCATTGGACACCACAGCCTGCCGAATGTCCTGCCCTTGGCCCGGCGCGGTGCGCCGCCCCGCTTCTCCATGCTAAACGACGGCGCGGACACCGCGCGTGCCGCGGGTCCGCGCCGTCGTCGAGGCGAGATCAGGCCTCGATGACCTGCGGCTTGCGCGACTCCAGCACCTGGTCGACGAGGCCGTACTCGAGGGCCTCGGCGGCGGTGAGGATCTTGTCGCGCTCGATGTCCTGCCGCACCTGGGCGACATCCTTGGTGGAGTGGAACGCGATGGTCTCCTCGAGCCACTCGCGCATCCGCAGCACCTCACGGGCGTGGATCTCGATGTCCGAGGCCTGGCCGTAGCCACCGCCCTCGAGCGCCGGCTGGTGGATCATCACGCGGGAGTTCGGCAGCGCGAGGCGCTTGCCGGGCGCACCGGCAGCCAGCAGCACCGCGGCCGCGGAGGCCGCCTGCCCGAGGCAGACGGTCTGGATCTGCGGCTTGATGAACTGCATGGTGTCGTAGATCGCGGTCAGCGCCGTGAAGGAACCGCCCGGGGAGTTGATGTACAGCGTGATCATGCCGTCCGGGTCGCCGCTCTCGAGGACGAGCAGCTGGGCCATGACGTCGTCGGCCGACGCGTCGTCGATCTGGACGCCGAGGAAGATGATGCGGTCCTCGAACAGCTTGGTGTACGGGTCCTGGCGCTTGAAGCCGTAGGCGGTGCGCTCCTCGTACTGGGGCAGCACGTACCGCGAGGACGGGCCGGCGGGGGCCATGCCCCCGGGGAAGGCCGAGCCGGCGAGGTGCCCGGCCCGGGCGATGAACTGGGATTCGGTGCTCACAGATGCTCCTGGGTCGTCGAGGGGGTGGTCGGGCCGGGTACTAGTCGGTGCTGTCGGTTCCGCCGCCACCGGAGACGGCGGAGGCGTTCTCGACGACGCGGTCGATGAAGCCGTACTCGAGGGCCTCGGGCGCGGTGAACCAGCGGTCCCGGTCGGCGTCGGCGTTGATCTGCTCGACGCTCTTGCCGGTCTGCTCGGCGGTGATCTCCGCCAGCACCCGCTTCATGTGGAGGATGAGCTCGGCGTTGATCCGGATGTCGGTGGCCGTACCGCCGATGCCGCCGGACGGCTGGTGCATCATCACCCGGGCGTGGGGGGTGGCGTACCGCTTGCCCTTGGTGCCGGAGGAGAGCAGGAACTGGCCCATCGAGGCGGCCATCCCCATCCCCACGGTGGCGACGTCCGGCTGGACGTACTGCATGGTGTCGTAGATCGCCATGCCTGCGGTCACCGAGCCGCCCGGCGAGTTGATGTAAAGGAAGATGTCGCGCTCGGGGTCCTCGGCGGCGAGCAGCAGCAGCTGGGCGCAGATCGCGTTGGCGTTGTCGTCACGCACCTCCGAGCCCAGCCAGATGATGCGCTCCTTGAGGAGACGGTTGTAGATGTTGTCGTTGAGACCGAGGGCGCCGCCGTCGGTCTTGGCGGTGTGGGGCATCTGGCTCACGTGGCATGCTCCTGAATCTTCGTGGTCCGGTGTTCAGCGACAGTAACGCCGACCGATCGCGTTTCCTGCCGGGGAACCGGCGGTTTCGCTGTTGGCGCACTCCCGCCGGTAGACGGACGGGGCGGCGCCTGTCGGCACCGCCCCGTCCCCTTGCGTCAGTGTGTCACTCGGCGCTCTCGGCCGACTTCGCGCTGTCGGCGCTGTCAGCAGAGTCGCCGCTGTCAGCCGAGTCGGCAGAGTCGCCGCTGTCGGCGGAGTCGGCACTGTCGGCCGAGTCGTCACGCTCGGCGGCGTCAGCGACGGCCGCGGCGGCCTGCACGGCGGCCTCGGCGTCGTCCTCGTCGGAGCCGACGAAGGCCGACAGGTCGACGGCGTTACCCGACTCGTCGACGACCTTGACCTGGCGCAGCGCCACCGCCAGCGACTTGTTCCGGGCCAGCTCCGCGCTGAACAGCGGGATCTGGCCGGCCTCGCCGATCGCCTGGAAGAACTCGTTGGGGTCCATCCCGGACTGGCGGGCCTGGGTCAGCAGGAACTCGATGAGCTCCTCCTGGCCGACCTTGACCTCGAGGGACTCGGCGAGCTCGTCGAGGATGAACTGGTCGCGCATGAGGCGCTCGGTGTCCTCACGGACCTCCTCGCCGTGCGGGTCGTCGGGCTCCTTGCCCTCCTGCTCGAGGTGGGCCTTGATCTCGGCGTCGACCGCGTTGGCCGGCAGCGGGAAGTCGAGGTCCTCGCGAAGCTTCTCGAGGAGCAGGTTGCGCGCCTGGACGGCCTGGTTGCCGGCCTTGTCCTTGCCCACCTGGGTGCGCAGGTCGGCCTTGAGCTCCTCGAGGGTGTCGAACTCGCTGGCGAGCTCGGCGAACTCGTCGTCGGCGGCGGGCAGCTCACGGACCTTGACGCTGCCGACGGTGACGGACACCTCGGCGTCCTCCCCGGCGCGCTCGCCACCGACGAGCGTCGAGGTGAAGGTGGTGGACTCGTCGGCGGTCAGACCGGTGACGGCCTCGTCGAGCCCGTCGAGCATGTTGCCCGAGCCGATCTGGTAGGACGTGCCGGTGACGGAGTCGATCTCCTCGTCGCCGATCGCGGCGCGCAGGTCGATGGAGACGAAGTCGCCATCCTCGGCGGCGCGGTCGACACCCACGAGCGAGCCGAAGCGCTCACGCAGCGCGTCGAGACGCGAGTCGACGTCCTCGTCGGAGACCTCGAGGGAGTCCACGGCCAGCTCGTAGCCGGACAGCTCGGGCAGCGTGATCTCGGGACGGACGTCGACCTCGGCGGTGAACACCAGCTTGCCGCCGGGTGCGCCGGTGACGGCGGGCACCTCGGTGACGTCGACCTCGGGCTGGCCGATCGGCTTGATCTTCGTCTCGACGACGGCGTCGCGGTAGAGGTTCGGCAGCGCGTCGTTGACGGCGTGCTCGATGACCGCACCGCGACCGACCCGCTGGTCGATGATCCGCGCGGGAATCTTGCCCTTGCGGAAGCCGGGAACGTTGACCTGTTCGCCGATGTGGGAGTAGGCGTGGTCGATGGTCGGCTTGAGCTCCTCGTACGACACCTCCACGGTGAGCTTGGCCCGGGTGGGCTCGAGGTTCTCGACGACGCTCTTCACTGCGATGCTCTCCACTCTTCGGAAATTCATGGGCCGGCGGGCGACGCGTGGCCGTGCGCACAGGCGCAGTCCATCGTAGTGCACGGCCGGCGCCGGAGGCGACGTCAGCGGTGACTTCCTGCGACGACATCGGTGTCGTCTCGCTCACACGTGTGTCGGGATGGCGGGATTCGAACCCACGACCTTCCGCTCCCAAAGCGGACGCGCTACCAAGCTGCGCCACATCCCGTCGGCCGAGGCCGCCTGCCGATTGTAGGTGACGGCGCGGGTCGCGTTACACTCGTCCAGCGAGGTCGAGCCGGTGGGCCTCTTGCGGGTGTAGCTCAATGGTAGAGCCTCTGCCTTCCAAGCAGATGGTGCCAGTTCGATTCTGGTCACCCGCTCCAGCTCGTCGCCGGCACCGTCGCCGCGCCCTGAGCTCATGTCTTCTCTCGATCAACA
This sequence comes from Georgenia sunbinii, assembly GCF_036421875.1. NCBI lineage: Bacteria > Bacillati > Actinomycetota > Actinomycetes > Allobogoriellales > Allobogoriellaceae > Georgenia > Georgenia sunbinii. The sequence continues at coordinate 253,070 of NZ_JAZGOL010000003.1, forward strand.
ACGAACGGCCGCCACCCCGAGGGGTGACGGCCGTTCGTGGCAGGCTCGCCCTGAGAGTCAGCCCTCGAGGATGAGGCCCTGCTGGTAAGCCTTGGCCAGGCGCCGGGGCACCTGGATCTCGCGGCCCTCAACGCGGACGGCCTGGAGCGTGGTGGGCTCCGCCTTCCACTGGGACCGGCGAGAGCGGGTGTTGCTGCGGGACATCTTGCGCTTCGGAACTGCCATGTGTCCGCCGCTCCTTTCGTGGTCGAGACGTTTGCCGTCGGCTAGTTTGCCACGTCCGGGCCGGTTCTGACCAACCGTCCCCCTCCGCTCCGGTGTGACATTCGCCGCTCCGGCCGCCGTCCGGGGCCGGTGGCGCACAATGGCCTGACCATGGACGCCCGCACCCTTGCCCGCGCCGCGACGGTCACCACCGAGCTGGAGATCCGCCGCTCCCGCTTCATCACCTGGCTCGCCCGCGCCGAGGACGAGGCGGCAGCCCGCGCGCTGGTCGACGAGGCGCGACGGGCCTTCCCCGACGCCCGCCATCACTGCTCGGCGTTCATCGTGCGGGTCCCCGGCGCCAACCTCGTCGAACGCTCCTCCGACGACGGCGAGCCGGCCGGCACCGCGGGCATGCCGATGCTCGAGGTGCTCCGCGGCAGCGGGCTGGTCGACGTCGTCGCCGTCGTCGTGCGCTACTTCGGCGGGGTCAAGCTCGGGACCGGCGGCCTCGTGCGCGCCTACTCCGACGCGGTCCGGTCCGCACTGGAGGTCGCCGCCATCGTCGTCGAGCGCGAGACCACCCTGTTCGCCGTCGACCTGCCGCACGACTCCGCCGGCCGGGTGGAGTCCGAGCTGCGGGCGGCGGGCTTCGCGGTGGCCGACGTCGACTACGGCGCACACGTCACGCTCACGCTGGCCACCGACGACGACGGCGCGCTCGCCTCCGCCGTCGCCAGCCTCACCGGCGCGGAGGCGCAGCTGCGCCCCGCCGGGTCGCAGGTCACCGAGCATCCGGACCGCTAGGCAAAGTTGTTATAGATGAACTAGAGCATTAGACTCTGGCCATGCTCTGGCGAATCGATCCCGCGTCGGCCGTGCCGATCTTCGAACAGCTGGCCACCCAGGTGCGGGTCGCCGTCGTCGCCGGGGACGTCGTGAGCGGCCAGCGGCTACCCACCGCGCGCGGCCTCGCCGAGTCGCTGGAGATCAACGTCCACACCGTGCTGCACGCCTACCAGCTGCTCCGGGACGAGGGCCTCATCGAGCTGCGTCGCGGCCGCGGCGCCACCGTCACCGCGCACGCCGTGGAGCACTACGAGGCGCTGCTCGACGCCCTCACCACCGTCCGCCAGGAGGCCGCCGCGCTCGGGCTGCCGATGTCTGCGGTCGCCGCCATGCTCACCACCACCGAGGAGAACCGATGACCTCCCGACCACCACTGCCCCACCGCCCCCGGGCCTGGCTGCTCGGCGTCGTCGTGCCGGCCCTCATCACCGCGGCGGCGTGGCTGGCGATCCTTGCCCTCCTCCCCCGCGTCCCGGACCCGGCGGCCGTGCACTGGGGCCTCTCCGGCGTCGACCGCGCCGGCAGCACCGCTGAGCTGCTGGTGACGATGGGCGCGACCAGCGGCCTGTCGCTCGTGGTCATGGCGGTGCTGGCCGTCCGCACCGGTCGGCAGGCCCTGACCCGCCGGACGACGCTCGCGCTCGCCGTCGCGCTGGCCACACTGTTCGCGGGGGCCACCCTGGGGACCGTCGTCGTCCAGCTCGATGCGCCGACGGCGGCCGCCGCGGGCTCGCCGGAGGGCTGGATCGTCGGCGCTCTCGTGCTCGCCGTCGTCCTCGGCGCGGTCGCGGGCACGCTCGCCGGCGCTGATCCTGCGATGCCCGCCACCGGCGCGGCGGCGGGCGGCGCCACCACCGCCGACCCGCCCGAGGGGCAGCGGGCGGTGTGGATCACCAGCGTGGCCGGGCTTGGCGAGCGCACCACCGGGCTGCTGCTCGCCGGCGGCGTGGTCGTCGCCGTGGGTCTGTGGCTGCTGACCCAGAGCCTCGTCCCGCTCGTCGTGCTGGTGCCACTGCTCCTCGTCCTGCTGGTGATGACCACCTGGCAGGTGCAGGTCGACCACCGGGGCCTGACCGCGCGCAGCAGCTTCGGCTGGCCGCGGCTCAGCGTCCCCGCCGGTGAGGTCGAGCGCGCCGACGTCACCCGGGTGAGCCCGCTGAGGGAGTTCGGCGGCTGGGGGCTGCGCACGAGCACCGCCGGCACCGTGGGCGTGGTCATCCGCGCTGGCGAGGCGATCGCCGTGGAGCGCAGCGGCGGGCGACGGCTCGTCGTGACGGTCGACGACGCCGCCACCGGGGCCGCGCTGCTCAACACCTACGCGGCACGCAGCCGCCAGGGGCTCGACCGGTGACGGCGCTGGGCACCCGCCCGGGTCTGCCGCACCGCCGCCGCGCCTGGCTGCTGGGGGTGGTCGTCCCCACCGCGATCACCCTGGTGGCCGTCGCGCTGCTCGTCACTTGGGCGCCGCGACTGCCGGACCTCGTCGTCGTCCACTGGGGCGGTGACGGGCCGGACGCCACCGGGTCGCTCGCGTCGCTCGTCCTCCCCTTCGCGGTCTACGGCGGGGTCAGCCTCGTGGTGTGCGGGCTCTTCGCCGTTCTCACCGGCCGCACCTCGATGGTCCGGCGCATGACGGCAGGCATCGCGACCGGGATGGCCGCCCTCAACGCGGGTCTGGTCCTCGGCGCCGTGCACGTCCAGCTCGACGCCGCGCTGCCCGCCGAGGTCGCCGACCCGATGAGCCGGATCGCCCTGGCCATGCTGCTCGCCGTCGTCATCGGCGTCCTCGCCGCAGCGCTCGCCGGCGGCGACCCTCCGCTACCGAGCAGCTCGCCGCTGCCCGCTGACGGCACCCACGCGGCCCTCGACCACGACGACGCACCGATCTGGGAGGTCCGCGCCACGGTGTCCCGGGCGGGCCGGGTGGCGAGCTGGACAGGTGCGGCGGGACTGGTCGTGCTCGCCGTCGGCCTCGGTGCGGTGACGAGCAGTTGGTGGCTGGGCGCGATCATGCTGGTGCCGGTCCCGCTCGTGCTCCTCTTCCTCTCCTGGCGGGTGCGGGTCGACGCCACCGGCCTCACGGTGCAATCGACGCTCGGACGTCCCCGGCAGCACGTGCCCGCCGAGGAGGTCGACCACGCGGAGGTCGTGGAGGTGAGCCCGTTGAGCGAGTTCGGCGGCTGGGGGCTACGCATCGCGCCGGACCTTCACGGCACGGTCGGCGTCGTCGTCCGCAGCGGTGAGGCGATCCGCGTCTGCCGCAGCGGCGAGCGCCGCTTCGTGGTCACCGTTGACGACGCCGCCACCGGGGCCGCGCTGCTCAACACCTACGCGGCGCGCGCACGTTCGTGACGTCATGGTGGATTGCCCGGCCCGCACGGCTGGTTTACTGTTCAACGTAGGACCGGGCGCCACCGACGCGAGAGGAGACCGCCGCAGTGACGCGTGCATCGACCTCTCTCTGCGCTGCGCCGTCCTGTCTCCTCGCCCCGGCGTGTTGCCGCTGTCTGTAGAGCGCCCGGCTCAAGCGTGCGGTGATGCCGCATGCCAGGCGCTCCGGTCGAGGACCACTCCCCCCGTCTTCGACGTACCCACGTTCCTCACACCCGAAGGAGTCACCTCATGGCACAGATCTACGATGACGTCACCGCCCTCATCGGGCGCACCCCGCTCGTGCGCCTCAACCGGCTGACCGAGGGGCTGGGCGCCACGGTGCTCGCCAAGCTCGAGTTCTACAACCCCGCCAACTCCGTCAAGGACCGCATCGGCGTCTCGATCATCGACGCTGCGGCGAAGTCCGGCCAGCTGCCCCCCGGCGGCACCATCGTCGAGGCCACGTCCGGCAACACCGGCATCGCGCTGGCGATGGTCGGCGCGGCCCGCGGCTACAACGTCGTCCTCACCATGCCGGAGACGATGAGCAAGGAACGCCGCGCGCTGCTGCGCGCCTTCGGCGCCGAGCTCATCCTCACCCCGGGCGCCGGCGGCATGAAGGGCGCTGTCGACAAGGCCGCGGAGATCGTCGCCGAGCGCGACGGCGCGATCCTCGCCCGCCAGTTCGCCAACGAGGCCAACCCCGCGATCCACCGCCAGACCACCGCCGAGGAGGTGTGGAACGACACCGACGGCGAGGTCGACTACTTCATCGCCGGTATCGGCACCGGCGGCACCATCACCGGCGTCGGCCAGGTGCTGCGGGAGCGCAAGCCGGACGTGAAGATCATCGCCGTCGAGCCCGAGGAGTCCGCCATCCTCAACGGCGGCCAGCCCGGACCGCACAAGATCCAGGGCCTGGGCGCCAACTTCGTCCCCGAGATCCTCGACACCGAGGTCTACGACGAGGTCATCGACGTCAACGTCGAGCAGTCCATCGAGACGGCCCGCAAGCTCGCCACCGAGGAGGGCATCTTCGCCGGCATCTCCTCCGGTGCCGCGGTCGCCGCCGCCCTCCAGGTCGCCGCCCGGCCCGAGGCGGCGGGCAAGACGATCGTCGTCGTCGTCCCGGACTTCGGCGAGCGCTACCTCTCCACCCCGCTGTACGCCCACCTCGTGGACTGACGTGCACAACTCCCCCGTTCCGTTCTGGGTCCTCATCCGCGAGGACCTGGAGGCTGCGCGCCGCGGCGACCCCGCGGCGCGCAGCCAGGTCGAGGTGGCGCTGGGCTACCCCGGCGTCCATGCCCTGTGGGTGCACCGGCTGTCCCACCGGATGTGGCACGCCGGGCCGCTCGGCAAGCTGCCTGCGCGGCTGCTGTCCCAGCTCGTGCGAGCGCTGACCGGGGTGGAGATCCACCCCGGCGCCTCGCTGGGCCGCCGGATGTTCATCGACCACGGCATGGGGGTCGTCATCGGGGAGACCGCCGAGGTGGGTGACGACGTCGTCATCTTCCACGGCACCACCCTCGGCGGCCGCTCGATGACCCGCGGCAAGCGCCACCCCACGGTCGGGGACCGGGTGACCATCGGGGCCGGGGCAAAGGTCCTCGGCCCGATCAGCATCGGTGACGACGCCCAGATCGGCGCGAACGCCGTCGTGGTCAAGGACGTGCCGGCCGGGGCGGTCTCGGTGGGCGTGCCCGGCAAGCTCATCGAGCGCCCCGCGGAGATCGACCCCTACGCCGATCCGGCGCTGTTCATCTGACGCTGCGAAGGTCGGATCGCCGAGCCTCGCGGCGCACCGCGCCCGGCGTCCGACCGACCGTGCGGGTGAAGGCCCGGCTGAAGGCGGCCTCGGACTGGTAGCCGAGCTCGGCGGCGAGCGCCGCGACGGTGTCGCTGCCGTCGGTCAACCGGCGCTGCGCGATGCCCATCCGCCAGCGGGTGAGGTAGCTCAGCGGTGGCTCACCGACGAGCTCCGTGAAGCGCGAGGCGAACGAGGACCGCGACATCGTCGCCGTGCTCGCGAGGAGCTCGAGGCTCCACCCCCGGCCGGGGTCGGTGTGCATCGCCTCGAGCGCCCTGCCGATCCGGTCGTCCTGCAGCGCCCGGAGCCAGCCCTCGCGAGCCTCCGGGTCGTGCGTCAGCCAGGCGCGGATGGCCTGGACGACGAGGATGTCGGCCAACCGGGTGGCGACGGCCTCGCCGCCGGGCTGCGGCCTGGACAGCTCGTCGGCCATGAGCCGGAGCATGTCCCGGACCGACGACGGCACCGCCGCTGTCCCCTCGCCCAGAAGGAGCACGCTCGGCAGCAGGCGGAGGAGCTCGCGGGCGGCGGGCTCGTCGAAGGCGACGACGCCGCACACCAGCTGCGCGGTCCGTCCGCCCCCGCCGTGGTGCAGCACCGAGTAGTGCTCGCTCAGGTAACGCTGCGGCAGCAGGTCCACGCGCTCGGCCGGTCCCGCCGCCGGCGAGCTCAGCAGCTCGTGGCCCCGGCCGTGCGGGACGACGGCAAGGTCGCCCGGCCGCAGCTCGACCGGTGCCCGACCGGCCAGCCGTAACCAGCAGGAGCCGACGGTCGGCACGTGGAAGCTCACCGAGTCCGCGACAGCGGGCATCGCCAACGCCCACGGCTCACTCAGCTCGGCGTGGCAGTAGAACGTGCCACGCATCCGCAGCGTGTGGAGCGCCCGGCTCAGCCGGTCCTCGCTCTGCCAAGGCGTCAAGACGGCCATCTCCCGATTGTCGCACCCTTCCGGACGAACGATCAAGGATCCTGGCAGTTCGGCCATAGATCCTCCGACATCTCCGCCATAGCGTTGGAGCATCAGGCCATCACGACCGAGGGAGCAGCACCATGTACGTCGTCGCCGGAGCAACCGGACGGGTCGGATCCGCGACCGCGAGGAACCTGCTGGACGCCGGGGAGCAGGTCCGAGTGCTCGTCCGCAGTCAGGCCGCCGCGGATGACTGGTCCCGACAGGGCGCCGAGTGCCGGGTCGTCGACCTGCGCGACCGCGCAGCGCTGGGTGGTGCTCTCGCTGGCTGCGTGGGCTTCTTCGCCCTCCTGCCCTTCGACCTCACCGCCTCCGACCCTGCCGCCCACGAAGGTGCGGTCGTCGCCGCCCTCGCGGGAGCGGTGACCGACCAGGCGGTCCCTCACGTCGTCGCGCTCTCCTCGGGCGGCGCCGACCTGACGCACGGCACCGGTCCCATCGCCGGGCTCCACCGTCTCGAGCAGGCGCTGCTGGCCACCGGGGCCGTGGTGACAGCCCTGCGGTCGGGCCATTTCCAGGAGAAGGTCGGTGACGTCGTCGGCCCCGCCCGGTCCAGCGGGACCTACCCGGTCTTCGCCACCTCGGCGGACGCCCTGCACCCCATGGGCGCCACCGGTGACGTCGGCGCGGTGGCTGCTCGCGTGCTCCGGTCCCCCACGTCGGTGAGCGAGGCGGTAGATGTCCTCGGTCCCCGCTACTCCGAGCGCGAGGTCGCGCGTGTACTCGGCGACGCGCTCGGCCGCCAGCTCGAGGTCGTCACGCTGCCCGAGCCGGCGTGGGGCGCGTCCCTGGCCGACGCCGGCGTGCCGCCGCACGTCGCCCCGAGCCTGGCAGAGCTCTATCGCGCCGACGAGGCAGGGATGCTCGCGCCCCGCGGTGACCGGACGGTCCACGTCGCGACGAGCATCGAGACCACCATCGCGAGGCTGGTGGCGGCATGACGTCGGCACTGCTGGTCACCGCGACCGTCGGCAACGGGCTGCTCGCCGGACTGTTCTTCACCTTCGCCGTCGCCGTCACCCGCGGGCTGCGGCGCGTCGACGACGGCAGCTACGTCGCGACGTTCCGCGCGGTGAACGCCGCGATCCTCAACCCGTGGTTCCTCGTGGTGTTCCTGGGCACCCCACCGGTGACAGCCGCTGCCAGCCTGGTCGGTGCCGGCTCCTCGGGCCGCACACCGTGGCTGCTCGTGGCACTCGCGTGCAGTGCGGCGACGTTCCTCGTCACGGCGCTCGTCAACGTCCCGCTCAACCGTCGCCTCGACGCCGCGCCGGCGGAGACGGCCACCCAGCTCGCGACGGCACGCCGCGCCTTCGAGGTGCGCTGGAACCGCTGGAACGCCGCGCGCGCCGCGGCCAGCGCCGCGGCGCTGCTGCTCCTCGCGACCGCGTCGGTACGGTGACCCGCCGGGCAGCCACCGTCAGGCGGTGACCGCCGGCCGCCGCTGCTCGCGCGGGCACCAGAACACCCGGCGCGCGGCCATCTGCTCCTCGACCACCGTGCTGCCGCAGCGCAGGCAGGGGCGGCCGGTGCGGTGGTAGACGTACCAGGTGTCGTCCTCCTCCTGGCGGTCCGCCGGCTCGGTGGTGACGATCCGGCCGGTGGCCACGCCGTCACCCATGAGCAGCTCGAGGTCGGCCCACATCGCGCGCAGCGTCGCCGCTGGCACGTTGCGGCCGAGCCGGCGTGGGTGGACCCGGGCCCGGAACAGCACCTCGGCGCGATAGATGTTCCCGACGCCGGCGATGACCGCCTGGTCCATGAGCAGCTCCCCCACCGGTCGCGAGCGCCGCCGCACCTCGGTGACGAAGGCGGCCGCGTCGCCGTCCTCGCGCAGCGGGTCGGGTCCCAGCCGGCGCTGCGCGGCGGCCTTCTCCTGCGGGGTGATGACCTCGCAGGCCATCGGGCCGGTGAGGTCGGCGACGCCGTGGCGGGAGACCAGCCGCGCCCGGACCGCGCCGCGCGGCTCGGGCAGCTGCCAGCTGCCCTGCTCGACGACGACCGGTGCCAGCGCCGTCTCCTGCTCGGCCACGCGGCGCCGGGGCGCGCCGATGGAGTGGGTGCCGTGGAAGTCGCTGTCGCCGTCGAAGGTCCACGAGCCGTAGAGGCCGAGGTGTACGCGCAGCCAGCGCAGCTCGTCGTCGGCGGCTGCGTCGTCGCCGGCGAAGCCGAGGAACAGGTGCTTGCCGTGGGCGTCGGTGCGCACGAGGCGGTGGCCGTCGAGCAGCTCGGCGCCGGCCGCGAACCGGCCCTGCGGGGAGCTGACGGCGAGGCGCTCGCCCACCATGAGCTCGTCGAAGGCCAGCGCGAGGCGCCGGATCGAGTGACCTTCAGGCATCCATCTCCTCCAGGGGGTCCCACATCGCGCGGTCGAGGTCGACGCCGCCGGCCGGGCGCCGAGCGGTGCCCTCCGCGTCGTAGTGCACCGCCGCGCGGTCGCGCAGCGGCTCCGGCAGCGTGCCGTCGGCCCGCACCACCCGCCACCAGGGCACTGCCGCGCCCTCGGTCGCCATGAGCCTACCGACCTGCCGCGCGCCGCCGCGGCCCAGCCGCGCCCGCACCGCCTCGGCCACCAGGCCGTAGGTCGTCGCGCGGCCGGCGGGCACCTGGTCGACGACGTCGAGCACGGTTTCGCTCCACTCGGTCACCCGGCCATTGTCACACCGCGCAATTCCCTCGCGCCGCGGGCCACCGGTCTGTCATCGTGCTGCGGTGACCACCGACGCACCCACCGTTCCGCCCGACGTCCCGCTGCCCGCCGGCTATCTGCTGGCCGAGCTCGACGACGTCGCCGACCGTGACGCGATGATTGAGGTCGACCGGTGGGGCTTCGCCTTCGAGTTCGCCCCCGAGGACGTCCCGCACCTGGTGTGGACCCTCGAGCCCGGCCGCACCGTCGGGGTGTGGCGCGAGGTCGCGGCCGGCCGGCGGCTGGTCGCGGTCCACTCCTCCTTCGCGTTCCGGGTGCAGGTCCCCGGCGGGGCGCAGGTGCCGGCCGCCGGGCTCACCTGGGTGGCGGTCCACCCCGGTGAGCGGCGTCGCGGGCTGGCCCGCGCCATGCTCCACGCGCACCTGCGCCGCTCGATCGAGCGCGGCGAGGTGGTCTCGGTGCTCAACGCCGCCGAGAGCGGCATCTACGGCCGCTACGGCTACGGGATCGCCAGCCACCGTGCCTCTGCGACGCTCGGTCGCGGCGCGGCGCTGCATCCGGTCCCCGGCAGCGACGACCTCGTCGTGGAGTTCGCGACGCTCGACCCGGCCGCCCACGGCGACCTGATCGAGGCGCTCCACGGCGCGGTCGTGCGGCCGGGCTGGATCACCCGCGACACCGCGGCACTGCGCGCCGACCACCTGGTCGACTGGCCCTCCGCCCGTCGCGGGGCGGAGGCCCGACGCATCGCGATCGTGCGCGACGCCGACGGCGCCCCGCGCGCCTACGGCACCTTCCGACGCAAGGGCAAGTGGGCCGACGAGGGCCACCCCGACGGCGCCGTCCGGGTGCACGACACCGTCGCGCTGGACGCCACCGCGGCGCGCGCGCTGTGGGGCGCCCTCACCGACATGGACCTCATGACGTCGGTGGAGGTCGGCAACCTCCCGCCCGACGACGCGGCGCTGGGCCTGCTCACCGACCTGCGCGGCACCAAGCTCCGGGTGCACGACGACGTCTGGCTGCGGATCCTCGACCTGCCCGCCGCGCTGCGGGCGCGCACCTACCCGGCGCCGGTGGACGCCGTTCTCGAGGTGACCGACCCGCTCGTCGCGAGCAACGCCGGCCGCTGGCAGCTGCGCGCCGCCGACACTGAAGTGACGGTCACCCGGACCGATGCGCCGGCGCAGCTGGCGATCGACGTCGCGGACCTGGCCGCCGCCTACCTCGGCGGCACCTCGCTGGCGGCGCTGGCCGCCGCCGGCCGGGCGACGGAGCTGGTCCCGGGCTCGCTCACCGCGCTGAGCACCGCGTTCGGCTGGCCGGTCGCCCCGAGCACCGGCTGGGGGTTCTAGAGTCGGCTCGCTCAGCGCTGCTCGTAGGCCGCCAGCTGGTCGATCCGGCGCTGGTGGCGCTCGTTGCCGGAGAACGGCTCGGCGAGGAAGGCGTCGACGAACGAGATCGCCTCGTCGACGGTGTGCTTGCGAGCGCCCAGCGAGATGACGTTGGCGTCGTTGTGCGTCCGCGCCAGCGTGGCGGTGTCGAGGTCCCAGGCGAGGGCCGCGCGGACCCCGCGCACCTTGTTCGCGGCGATCTGCTCCCCGTTGCCCGAGCCGCCCAGCACGATGCCCAGGCTGCCGGGATCTGCCACGACGGCCTCACCGGCGTCGAAGCAGAACGCCGGGTAGTCGTCGAGGGCGTCGTAGGTGTCGGCCCCGTGGTCGACGACGTCGTGCCCCGCGGTGGTGAGGTGCTCGACGAGGGCGGCCTTGAGCTCGAACCCGGCATGGTCGGCGGCGATGTGGATGCGCATGCCTCTATCCTGCCCCGTTCCGGCCGCCGGGCGGGGAGCACGACACATGGTGAGCCGGCGGCGCCCTCCCGTATCGTCGAGGCATGACGAACGACACCGCTCCCCTCACGCCGCCGACGACCGAGGCCTTCACGGCCGCGATGGACCGCTCCGTGCGCCCGCAGGACGACCTCTACCGCTTCATCAACGGCAGCTACGTCCGCGACCACGTCATCCCGGCCGACCGGGCCCGCGACGGCGCCTTCATGGTGCTGCGCGACCTGTCCGAGGAGCGGGTGCGTGACATCATCACCGCGGCCGCCGAGGCGGACGACGTCTCCGGGGAGGCCGAGCAGATCGGCAACCTCTACGGCTCGTTCATGGCGCAGGAGCGCATCGAGGCGCTCGGCACCGAGCCGCTCGCACCGGACCTCGAGCTGGTGACCGCGGCGATGGACAAGGACGCCCTCGCACGTGCGCTCGCGTCGCTGGCGCCCACCGGGGTGGGCGGCATCGTCGAGATGTTCGTCGACACCGACTTCAACGACCCCGACCGCTACACCTGCTTCCTGTGGCAGGGGGGCCTGGGCCTGCCCGACGAGTCCTACTACCGCGAGGACACCCATGCCGAGACCCGCGCGGCCTACGTCGCGCACGTCGCCGTCATGCTCGAGCTGTCCGGGCTCGTCTCCGCCGACGAGGCGGCCGGCGCCGCGCAGCAGGTGATGGCGGTGGAGACGCGGCTGGCGGCCGGTCACTGGGACCGGGTCAAGAGCCGCGAGGCGGACCTCCTCAACAACCCGCGCAGCTGGGCGGAGATCGTCGACTCCGCCCCCGGCTTCCCGTGGGACGCCTGGCGCGAGACGCTCGCGCTGCCCGACGGCGCGCTCGACAGCTCGATCGTCGGCCAGCCCTCCTACCTGACGCACCTCGCGGCGGCCTGGCAGGAGCTCGACGTCGCCGCGCTGCGGCTGTGGCTGCTGTGGCACGTCGTCTCCGCCCGCGCGCCCTACCTGCCCGCCGCCTTCGTCGAGGAGCGGTTCGACTTCTACGGCCGCACCCTCACCGGCGCCACCGAGCTGCGTGACCGGTGGAAGCGCGGCGTCGCGCTCGTCGAGGGCGCGATGGGCGAGGCGGTCGGCAAGCTCTACGTCGAGCGCCACTTCCCGCCGTCGCACAAGGCTGGCATGCAGGAGCTCGTCGGGAACCTCATCGAGGCCTACCGCCGGTCGATCACCGAGCTGGACTGGATGAGCGAGGAGACCAAGCGCCGCGCGCTGGCCAAGCTCGAGGCCTTCACCCCCAAGATCGGCTACCCGGACGCGTGGCGCGACTACAGCGCGCTGCACACCGACCCCACCGACCTGCTCGGCAACGTGCGGTCCGCGAACGTCTTCGAGACCAACCGCAACCTCGCCAAGCTCGGCCGGCCGATGGACCGCGACGAGTGGTTCATGCCGCCGCAGACGGTCAACGCGTACTACAACCCCACGATGAACGAGATCGTCTTCCCGGCCGCAATCCTGCAGCCGCCGTTCTTCGACCCGCAGGCCGACGACGCCTGGAACTACGGCGGGATCGGCGCGGTCATCGGCCACGAGATCGGTCACGGCTTCGACGACCAGGGCAGCAAGTACGACGGCACCGGCAAGCTCGAGGACTGGTGGACCGACACCGACCGGGCCGAGTTCGAGGCCCGGACCGCCACCCTCATCGCCCAGTACGACGCCTTCTCCCCGGCACAGCTGGCGGACTCCCACCGGGTCAACGGCGCGCTGACCATCGGGGAGAACATCGGCGACCTCGGCGGCCTGACCATCGCGATCACGGCCTACGAGATCGCGCTGCGCAACGCCGGCCTCGCCGGCCTGGACGAGGCGCCGGTGATCGACGGCGTCACCGGGCTGCAGCGGATCTTCTACTCCTGGGGCCGGGTCTGGCAGCAGAAGGCCCGCGACGCGGAGGCGATCCGGCTGCTGTCGATCGACCCGCACTCCCCCAACGAGTTCCGGTGCAACGGGGTGGTGCGCAACCTCGACAGCTTCGTCGAGGCGTTCGACGTCCAGCCCGGCGACGCCCTCTACCTGCCGCCCGAGGAGCGCGTGAGCATCTGGTAGGTCAGAGCAGCTCGTAGTCGGCGCGGGCGACGTCGAACCCGGAGCCGGACTCGTCGTGGCGGCAGCTGACGCCGGACTCCTCGCTCTCGCAGGTGAAGCCGTGCGCGGTGATCGTCTCACCGTAGGCGAGGGCGGGGACGTCCCCGGCGACGACGAGCGGGTCGCAAGGCATCGAGGCGCCGGCCGGCTCCACCCGCAGGTGGCCGCCGGCGGCGTCGTCGTCGCACTGCTGCGCGTCCTCGGGCTCGTACGTGAAGGCCGCGATGACGCAGTCGGCGCTGTCGACGGTGATCGAGCAGGCGATGTTGCCCGACGGCGACGCGAAATAGGTGGGCTTGTCGTCCGGCGTCTCGTCCTTCGACGGCGTCGCGCCGTCGTCGTCGGGTGGCGCGACATCGTCGGCCGACGCGTCGTCGTCGGGCGCGGTGGTCACGACGGCCGACGGCGTGGTCGCGTCGGCGGCCGGTGAGCCGCCGCTGGTCGCGCGCTGCACAAGCATGACGACGAGCAGCAGGACGAGCACCGAGACCACCGCGATGAGCAGGATCTGCGGCGCCGTCAGTCGTGGGCTCCGACGGTCGGGTGGAGCGGACATGGTCACCTCGTCACTGGAAGACAACCAGGCACGGTACGTGACGAGGTGACCCGAGCGAAACTCAGTCGAAGACCGGGCCCTGGGTGCGGGTGCGCTTGAGCTCGAAGAAGCCCGGCACGCCGGCGACGAGGACCAGCCCGTCCCACAGCCGGCCCGCTTCCTCGCCCTTGGGAGCAGGAGTGATGACCGGGCCGAAGAACCCGGTGCCGTTGAACGCGACGACGGGGGTGCCGACGTCCTCGCCGACGATCGAGATGCCCTCCTGGTGCGAGGCGCGCAGCGAGTCGTCGAGCTCGTCGGAGGTCGCGTAGCGGGCGAGCTCGGCAGGCAGCCCCGCCTCCGCGAGCGCCTCCTCGAGCACCGCCACGTCAGCGGTGGCGCGGCCGCCGGGGTGGTAGCGGGTGCCGAGCGCGTCGTAGAGCGGCTTGACGTACTCCACGCCGTGCCGCTCGCGCGCGGCGTTGACGACCCGGGCCGGGCCCCACGCGTCACGCATGACCTGCTGGTAGTCCTCCGGCAGGTCCCGGCCCTCGTTGAGGACGGCCAGCGACATGATGTGCCAGCGCACCGTCACGGGCCGGATCTGCTCGACCTCACTCATCCACCGGGAGGTCATCCATGCCCAGGGGCACACCGGATCGAACCAGAAGTCGACGACATCACTCACGAAAAGCTCCTATCGATCGCACGGTCGCACGGCCGCGTCCGCCATCACCGCCAGCCTAATCGGGACGCGGCAATCGACATGCCGCCCTCGACACCCCCGTGAAAGGATCGACCGAGCCCGCCCGCTGAGCCAAGGAGCACCCGTGCCCGGAGAGAACCTCACCCGTGAGGAGGCGGCCGCACGCGCCGCGGTCGTCGACGTCGAGTCCTACGACGTCGCCCTCGACCTCACCCGCGGCGATCGCATCTTCGCCTCCCGCACGACGGTCCGGTTCCGCGGCACCCCGGGCGCCGAGACCTTCATCGACCTCATCGCCGACGCCGTCCACGAGGTCCGCCTCAACGGGCGCCAGCTCGACGTCCACCTGTGGGACGGTGCCCGGCTGACGCTGCCCGGCCTCGCCGCCGAGAACGAGCTGCGGGTGGTGGCCGACGGCCGGTACATGAACACCGGCGAGGGGCTGCACCGGTTCGTCGACCCGGTCGACGACGAGGTCTACCTCTACAGCCAGTTCGAGGTCGCCGACTCCCGCCGGGTGTTCGCGGTGTTCGAGCAGCCAGACCTCAAGGCGTCGTTCGGCTTCACCGTCACCGCGCCGGAGCACTGGACGGTGGTGTCCAACTCCGCCACCCCTGAGCCGCAGCCGACCGACGACGACTCCGAGGCGGCGGTGTGGCACTTCACGCCGACCCCGCGGATCGCCAGCTATATCACCGCGATCATCGCCGGGCCGTACCACCGCGAGACCGGCGAGCTGACGAGCAGCGACGGCCGCACGATCCCGCTCGGGGTGTTCTGCCGGGCGTCGCTGGCGCCGCACCTGGACACCGAGAACATCCTGGAGATCACCCGGCAGGGCTTCGCGTTCTACGAGGAGGCCTTCGACCGGCCGTACCCGTTCGAGAAGTACGACCAGCTGTTCGTGCCGGAGTTCAACGCCGGCGCGATGGAGAACGCGGGCGCGGTCACCTTCCTGGAGAACTACATCTTCCGCTCCAAGGTGCCGCAGGCGACCGTCGAGCGGCGCGCGGTCACCATCCTCCACGAGCTCGCCCACATGTGGTTCGGCAACCTCGTGACCATGCGGTGGTGGAACGACCTGTGGCTCAACGAGTCCTTCGCCGAGTACATGTCCACCTGGGCGGCGGCCGAGGCCACGCAGTGGCGCAGCGCCTGGACGACGTTCTCCTCGCTGGAGAAGTCCTGGGCCTACCGCCAGGACCAGCTGCCCTCGACCCACCCGATCGTCGCGGAGATCACCGACCTCGAGGACGTCGAGGTGAACTTCGACGGCATCACCTACGCCAAGGGTGCCTCGGTGCTCAAGCAGCTCGTCGCCTGGGTGGGGCAGGACGCCTTCCTCGCCGGCGTGCGGGCCTACTTCACCAGGCACCAGTGGGGCAGCACCGAGCTGCGCGACCTGCTCGTCGAGCTCGAGGCCACGAGCGGGCGCGACCTCACCGCCTGGTCCGAGCAGTGGCTCGAGCGCGCCGGCGTCACCTTGCTACGGCCGCAGGTCACCACCGACGACGACGGCGTCATCACCGCCTTCGCGGTCCTCCAGGAGGCCCCGGCGGAGCACCCGGTGCTGCGCCCGCACCGCCTCGTCGTCGGGACCTACGACCTCGTGGGCGACGGCGAGGACGCGCGCCTCGAGCGGACCGGCCGCGTGGAGCTGGACGTCGACGGCGCGCGGACCGACGTCCCCGAGCTCGTCGGGCGCCGTCGCCCGGACCTCGTCCTCGTCAACGACGAGGACCTCGCCTACGCCAAGGTGCGGCTGGACGAGCAGTCGCTGCGCACCGCCGTCGACCACCTCGCGAGCTTCGACGACTCCCTCACCCGCGCCCTCGTGTGGGCGGCGGCGTGGGACATGACGCGCGACGGCGAGATCGCCGCCCGCCGGTTCATCGACCTGGTGCTCAGCAACATCGGGGCGGAGACCGACTCGACGCTCGTCCTCGTGCTGCTGCGCCAGCTCACCCTCGCGGTGTCGGCCTACACCGACCCCGCGGACCGGGAGGAACGCACCCACGACGTCGTCGGCCGGCTGTGGCAGCTCGCGGTGGACGCGCCGCCGGGCTCGGACCGCCAGCTCCAGCTCGTGCGGTCGTTCGTCGGCCGGGCCAGGTCCGCGGACCAGCTGGCGACCGTCGCCGGGTTGCTCGAGGGCACCACCGCGCTGGCCGGCCTGGAGATCGACACCGACCTGCGCTGGGCGCTGGTGACCTCGCTGTCGGCCGGTGGCCGGGTCGACGGGGCCGCGATCGACGCCGAGGAGCGCCGGGACCCCACCGCCACCGGTCGCCAGGCCGCCGCCCGCGCCCGCGCCGTGCGACCCACCGCCGCGGCGAAGGCGGAGGTGTGGGCTGCGGCGGTCGACTCCGACGAGCTGCCCAACGCACTCCAGGGCGCGGTCATCTCCGGGTTCACCGACGTCCACGACAGGTCGCTGCTGGTGCCGTTCGTCGACCGCTACTTCGACGCCCTCGAGCGGGTGTGGCGCGAGCGCACCAACGAGATCGCGCAGGGGATCGTCACCGGGCTGTACCCGTTCGCGCTCGCCGGGCTGGCCGACGAGCTCGGCGTCGACGTCCTCGCCCGCAGCGACCACTGGTTGGCACGCCACCCCGAGGCGCCCGCCGCGCTGCGACGTCTCGTCGTCGAGGACCGCGACGCCGTCCGGCGGGCGATCGCCGCCCAGCAGGTCGATCGGGCGGCCGGTGACCGCTGAGCTGATCGCGCCACGCCGCACGATCGGGGCGCGGGACTTCGACTTCGCCCGCCGCGCCGCGGTGATGGCCATCGTCAACCGCACCCCCGACTCGTTCTTCGACCGTGGCGCCACCTTCGCGCTCGACGCGGCGGTGACCGCGGCGCTGGACGCCGTCGCCGCGGGCGCCGACTGGGTCGACGTCGGCGGGGTGCCCTTCTCGCCCGACACCCCCGAGGTCTCGGTCGCGGAGGAGATCGACCGGGTGGTGCCGATCGTCGAGGCGGTCGCGGCCCGCAGCGACGTCGTCATCTCGATCGACACCGCCCGCGCGGAGGTCGCCGCGGCCGGGCTGGCCGCCGGCGCCAGCGTCGTCAACGACACCAACGGGGTGCGCGACCCGGCGATGCTCGAGCTGCTCGCCGGCTCCGACGCGTCGGTGATCGTCACGCACTCGCTCGCCGCACCGCACGTGCACCACCCGCGACCTCGCTACGACGACGTCGTGACCGAGGTCGTCACGTTCCTGCGGGACCGCGTCGCGGCGCTGGTCGACGGCGGCATCGGGCCGCAGCGGCTGTTCATCGACCCCGGGCCGGACCTCAACAAGAACACCCGGCACACCCTCGCGCTGCTGCGCCGGTTCGGGGAGATCACCGCGATCGGGCTGCCGACGCTGGTGGCAGTGTCGAACAAGGACTTCGTCGGTGAGTCGCTGGACCGCGAGCGCGACGAACGGCTGGCCGGCTCGCTGGCGGCGACGACGCTGGCGGTGGCCGCCGGCGCCCGGGTGGTGCGCACCCACCACGTGCCGCAGACCGTCGACGCGGTCCGGATGACCGAGGCGGTCCTCGGTCTGCGCGAGCCCGCGTACCTGCGCCACAACACCTGACCGGGAGACGACGATGCTCGCGCACGACCAGCTGCTCACAACCTACGGCCGCACCGACCGCTCGCGGCGGTGGGTGCGGGCGAACTTCGTCGCCAGCCTCGACGGCGCCGCCACCCACGACGGTCACGCCGGCGGGCTCGGCGACCCGGAGGACCAGCAGGTGCTCCTGCTGCTGCGCAGTCTCGCCGACGTCGTCGTCGTCGGGGCCGGCACGGTGCGCGCCGAGGGCTACGGCGGTCTGGGGGTCGAGGACCCGCCGCCGCTGGCCATCGTGTCGGCGTCCCTGGACCTCGACCCGACGGCCGCGGTGTTCACCGCGCCGGGGCCACGGCCGCTGGTAGTCACCCACGGGCGGGCACCGGCCGACCGGCGTGCCGCGCTGGCGCCGGTCGCCGAGGTGCTCGTCTGCGGCGACGACGTCGTCGACCTGCACGTCCTGCTCGACACGCTCGCCGCCCGGGGGATGACCCAGGTGCTGTGCGAGGGCGGCCCGCGGCTGTTCGGCTCGTTCGTCGCGGCCGACGTCCTCGACGAGCTGTGCCTGACCCTCTCGCCGCAGCTCGAGGGCGGCAGCGCGACGCGCATCAGCCGTGGCGACGCGCAGACGACGCGCCCGATGCGCCTCGGCCACGCGATCGCGGGCGAGCGGATGCTCTTCCTGCGCTACGAGCGCGAGGGGTAGGGCACCAGCGGGCGGAGGTCGGGCACGACGGCGTCCGCGCCGGCCTGGGCCAGCGCGTCCAGGCCGAGGCTGGTCGTCACGCCGAGCACCAGCCCGACGCCGGCGGCGCGCGCCGAGGCGAGCCCGGCGAGCGAGTCCTCGGCGGCCACGCAGGCGGCCGGCTCGACCCCCAGCCGGCGGGCACCGAGCAGGAACGGGGCGGCGGCCGGCTTGCCCACCGGGGTGTCCTCGGCCGTCACCAGCCCCACGCCGGCGCCGGCGACGCCGAGCAGCACCAGCGCCTCGGTCGCCCACGACCGCATCGCGGAGGTCACGAGGGACACCGGCAGCCCGCGCTCGCGCCAGCCGGCGATCGCCTCCCCGGCGCCGGGGACCGGGCGTGGCGGGTGGGCCACCGGGTCGACGAGCGCGAGCACCGCGTCGGTGAGCGCGACCGGGTCCTCACCGCGCCACGGCCCGTCGACGGCGGCGAACGACTCGTGGCCCCGCCGTCCCATGAACTGCCGCACGACGTCGTCGGGCACGTCCCAGCCGCGCGCGACGAAGTAGGAGCGGAACGCGGCGCGCTGCATCGGCTCGGAGTCGAGCAGCGTGCCGTCGAGGTCGAGCAGCAGGCCCGCGCCCGGCGCCGACAGCGTCTCGTGCAGCCGTCGGCGCAGCGTCACGCCCACTCGAAGATGGTGTCCCCCGCCGCCACGGCGTCGCCCGGCGCCACCGCGAAGGTCAGCGCGGCACCGTCGCCCTCGAGCGCAACGACCGGGCTCACCGGCGACCGGCCACCGGCCGCCACCTCGCCGGGGTTCCAGGAGATGAGCACCTGACCGGCGCTGACGGTGTCCTGCTCGGCGGCATGGAGCGTGAAGCCCTTGCCCCCGAGCTGGACGGTGTCCAGCCCGAGGTGGACGAGCACCCCGCGGCCGTCGCCGTCGACGACGACGAAGGCGTGCGGGTGGAGCTTGAGGATGGTGCCGTCGACCGGTGACACAGCGTCGACCTCACCGCCACGGTCCGGGTCGATGGCGATGCCCGGTCCGACGATCGACTGCGCGAACACCGGGTCCGGGACGTCGGTCATCGCCACGGCGGTACCGGCGACCGGCGCCAGCACCCGGGTCGTCACCGAAGGTCCTCGATGTCCTCGACGATGTTGTCCGCCTCGGGGCCGACGACGACCTGCACAGCGCTGCCCTGCTGGACGACGCCGAACGCACCCGCGGCGCGCAGACCCGACTCGTCCACCTTGCTCGCGTCCTCGACCTCCACCCGGATCCGGGTGATGCACGCCTCGAGGTCGACGATGTTCTTGTCGCCGCCGAGGGCCGCGAGGATGGACTCTGCCTTGCTCATCGTTACTCCACATCCACGGCCTGTGCCGCTGTCTGGTGCGGTCGCCGACTGCGCCGCCGCATACATCCCCACAGTAACCGGCTCAGCGGCAGCGGACACCCCGGCGACTCGCCCGCCACGGTGTTGACAGGTCGATCCGCCGACGGTCTAGTGGGGCACCACCCGCGCATCTGCACTCGATGAGGAGATGACCGTGTCAGCAGCAACCGCCGGCTCCGCACCCGCCAAGAAGGAGCGCCGGCCGA
Organism: Georgenia sunbinii; assembly: GCF_036421875.1. Classification (NCBI taxonomy): domain Bacteria; kingdom Bacillati; phylum Actinomycetota; class Actinomycetes; order Allobogoriellales; family Allobogoriellaceae; genus Georgenia; species Georgenia sunbinii. Next base: position 272,976 of record NZ_JAZGOL010000003.1, read on the forward strand.
TCCCGGGCTTCGCCCAGCTGCAGCGTGTGGGCCGGTCCCTCATGCTGCCGATCGCCTCGCTACCCGCCGCCGGCATCCTGCTGCGGCTGGGGCAGCCGGACATGCTCGGCGCCGACGGCGTCGCGAGCTGGTCCGCCATGGGCTGGGTGCAGCCGGTCGCCGACGTGTTCGCCGCCGCCGGTGGCGCGCTCATGGACAACCTGCCGATGCTCTTCGCGGTCGGCGTCGCCGTCGGCTTCGCCCGCAAGTCCGACGGCTCGACGGCGCTCGCGGCGGTCATCGGCTACCTCGTGCTCACCAACGTGCTCGGCGCGCTGGCCCCGATGACCGCGCCGTGGGGCGGGACCTTCGGCACCGAGGCGGACACCGGGACGTTGGACGCCGAGAGCGGTGAGGCGATCATCGAGCACTCGATCAACTACGGCGTCCTCGGCGGGATCACCATCGGCATCGTGGCGGCGGTGCTCTACCAGCGGTACTACCGCATCAAGCTGCCGCCCTACCTGGCGTTCTTCGGGGGCCGGCGCTTCGTGCCGATCATCACGGCCTTCACCGCCGTCGTCGTCGCGGTGGTCTTCGCCTTCCTCTACCCGGTCTTCGACACCGTCATCACCGGCTTCGGCGACTGGGTGACCAACCCGGGCAACTCCGTCGTCGGTGGCTTCGTGTTCGGTACCGTCAACCGGCTGCTCATCCCGTTCGGGCTGCACCACCTGCTCAACAACCTGCCGTGGTTCCAGTTCGGTGAGTTCACCAACCCCGACACCGGGGTGACCGCCCAAGGCGACATCTTCCGCTTCCTCGCCGGCGACCCCACCGCGGGCACCTTCATGACCGGCTTCTTCCCGATCATGATGTTCGCGCTGCCCGCCGCGGCGCTGGCGATCTGGCACACCGCCAAGCCCGCCCGCCGCAAGATCACCGGCGGGATCATGGTGTCGGTCGCGCTCACCGCGTTCCTCACCGGGATCACCGAGCCGCTCGAGTTCGCCTTCGCCTACGTCGCCTTCCCGCTGTACGCGCTGCACGCGGTGCTCACCGGGACATCGTTGGCGCTGGTCAACGCGCTGGACATCAAGAGCGGGTTCACCTTCTCCGCCGGCGCCATCGACTACCTGCTCAACTTCAACATCGCCACCCGGCCGTTGCTGATCATCGTCATCGGCCTCGGGTACGCGGTCATCTACTACTTCCTGTTCCGCTTCGTCATCACCAGGTTCCAGCTCAAGACGCCCGGCCGTGAGGACGAGGGCGACGGTGGCGTGGCCGCGCCGTCGGTGTTCGACGAGGCGCAGGAGGCGGCGGCGGTCTCCACCGGCAAGCGGGCCGCCGAGGAGGACAAGAAGAAGGAGTGAGGGCGCGTCCTACCGGGCGCGCTCGGCCATCGCGCCGCGCACGACCTTCATCAGCGACGCCAGCCGGGCGGAGCCGGCGAGCTCCTCCACCGGCACCGGACGCTCAGACCCGTCTGCCAGCGGCACCTTCCAGTTCGGGTACTCGGTGTCGGTGCCGGGCTGGTTCTGGGCGCGCCGCTCCCCCACCGCGTCGACGAGCGCGACGCCGACCAGCTGGGCGGGAGTCCGCGCGATGTAGACGTGCAGCGCCTCGACGATCTGCCGCTCGGTGGCCCCCGCGGGCAGCAGCTCGTACTCGCGCAGCCGGTCGAGCATCCGCTCCCGCTCCCGGCGGGCGGCCAGCCGCACCGTGGGGACCGGCTCGGTGAGCAGGCCGAGCCGCTCGCGCAGGTCGACGTGCTCCTCCGCGAGGTAGCCGGCGGTCGGCGGCAGGTCGTGGGTGCTGACGGTGGCGAGCACCAGCTCGCGGTACTCCTCGGGACGCAGCGGCGCGTCGTCGCCGTCCTTCTCGAACCACAGCACCGAGGTGCCGAGCACGCCGCGCTCGGCCAGGTAGTCGCGCACCCAGGGCTCGACGGTCCCGAGGTCCTCACCGATGACGACGGCGCCGGCACGGTGCGCCTCGAGCATGAGGACACCGACCATCGCCTCGTGGTCGTAGCGCACGTAGGTGCCGTCCGCGGCGCCGTGGCCGTCGGGGATCCACCACAGCCGGAACAGCCCGAGGATGTGGTCCACCCGTACCGCCCCGGCGTGGCGCAGCACGGTGCGGACCATGTCGCGCAGGGGGGCGTACCCGCTCGCCGCGAGGGCGTCGGGCCGCCACGGCGGCTGCGACCAGTTCTGCCCCTGCTGGTTGTACATGTCCGGCGGGGCGCCCACGCCGATGCCGTGCGCGAAGACGTCCTGGTCGGTCCAGGAGTCCGCGCCGCCGGGGTGGACCCCCACGGCGAGGTCGTGCATGATCCCGATCGACATCCCCGAGGCACGGGCGAGGGACTGCGCGGCGGCGAGCTGGAGGTCGGCGACCCACTGCAGCCAGACGTAGTAGTCGAGGCGGTCGGCGAGCTCGTGGCGCACCCGGTAGACGGCCGGGGAGGCGATGTCCTGCAGCTCGGCCGGCCATGCCTCGCCCTCGTGGCGCTCGTGGATCGCGCACCACAGCGCGAAGTCCTCCAGGCCCTGGCCCTGCCCGGCCCGGAACTCGTCGAGCAGCCGCTGCCGTGCCGGGGAGCGGCCGGCGGCGTAGATGACCTCGAGCGCCTGGCGCTTGGCGGCCCACGCGGCGTCGCGGTCGATCGGCCCCGGGGCCGTGGCGGTGCCGCGGACCTCCTCGGCCGCCCACTCGACGAGGGCGCGCTGCGGCCCGCCGAGGTAGGCGCACTCGCGGATGTCCTCGGGCCTGATGTAGATCGGGTTGACGAACCGCCGGGTCACCGGCAGGTAGGGCGACGGGGTCATGTGGCCGGTCTGCTCGGCCGCGTGCAGCGGGTTGATGAGCAGGAAGTCGGCGCCCTCACCACCGAAGAGGCTGCCGAGCTCGGCGAGGTCGGCGAGGTCGCCGATCCCCCAGGAGTCCGCCGACCGCACGGAGTAGAGCTGGGCCATCATGCCCCAGCCGCCGGTGGCCGGGACGCTCGGCGGCGCCATCGCCGCCGGGGTGACGGCCAGCGCGCAGCGCCCCGCCTCGACGCCGTCGACGACGGCGACCAGCTCGTGCCAGCCCAGCGGCAGGTCCGCCGGCAGGACGAAGCTCGCGCGGCCGACGCGCCGGCCGTCGACGTCACGCGGCTCGACCCACCGGTCGAGCTGACGCGCGCTGCGACGCCCGCCGTCCTCGAGCGAGACGTGGACCTCGACCTCCGAGCCGTCGGGCACGTGGCTGGCGACCTCGCGCTCCTCGCCCGTCCGCACGACCACGCTCGGTGGCAGCACCGTCAGCCACGGGGCGTCATCGGCGTCCTGGAGCGCGGCAGCGGCCGCGGCGTCGGTGCCGGCCGTGATACCCAGCGCCGCGAGCACCGCGGTGATGGTGCTCGCCGGGACCACCCGGTGGTTGCCGGTGAAGTCCCAGAACTCCGTCGCCACGCCGTGGCGCTGCGCCAGGCGCTGCAGCACGTCGCTGGGCACGTCGCCGCTGCCCTGTGGGCGTGTCGTGTTCACTGGCTCGTTCGCTCCTCGCTGTGCGCCCGGACTCGGCCACCGGCCGGTCACGTGATCCTGACAGAATCCCATGCCGCCGCACGCGATGCGCTGTGGCGCGCCCGGCGGGCCGGTAGTCTCGTCGCCGACCCGACGCTGCTCGTCGCGGACGACGTCGTGCAGTGGGACACTGTCCGGACGGGACACCGACGTGAAACAGGAGTGCATGTGACCACTGAGCAGGTCGAGCCGGGGACCATCGCCGTCACCGGCGTGGGAGTCAGTCCCGGGCGCGCCGCGGCCCGGGTGGCACAGTTCGTTGGCGCCGTCGAGGCCCCCGATCCCTACGACCGGCTCCCCGAGGACGCCGACGCCGACGCCGCGGCGTCAGCCGTCGGTCACCATGCCCGGCTGGTGTCCGAGAGCCTCACCGCGGCTGCTGCCGCCACCGTCGGCCAGAGCCGGGAGGTGCTGGAGACCACCGCCCAGATGGCCGTTGACCCGGCACTGCTGGACGTGGCCCGGGCGACCGTCCGCGACACCCGCCGCACCCCGGTGCTCGCCGTCTGGCAGGCCGCCGAGGGCATCGCCGAGCAGTTCCTCGCGCTCGGTGGCTACATGGCCGAGCGTGCCCGCGACATCCGGGACGTGCGCGACCGCATCGTCGCCAGCCTGCAGGGCCTGCCGATGCCCGGCATCCCGCGACGGGACGTGCCCTTCGTCCTCGTGGCGGTCGACCTCGCGCCGGCCGACACCGCGCAGCTCGACCCCACCAAGGTCCGGGCGATCGTCACCGCCGAGGGCGGCCCGACCTCGCACACCGCGATCCTCGCCCGCTCGCTAGGGATCCCCGCGATCGTCGGCGCCCGGCACGCGATCGAGCTGCTCACCGAAGGGCTGCCCGTGCTGGTCGACGGCGCCGCCGGGACCGTCGTCGCCGACCCGAGCGAGGCGCAGGTCCGCGCCGCCGAGCGGATCGCGGCCCAGTCCCGCACCTTCGACGGCACCGGACGCACCAGCGACGGTCGCCGGGTCCAGCTCCTCGCCAACGTGGGCGAGCCCGCCGGGGCGGCGCAGGCGGCGGCCGCCGGCGCCGAGGGCGTGGGACTGTTCCGCACCGAGTTCTGCTTCCTCGACCGGGCCGAGGAACCGAGCGTCGCCGAGCAGGTCGAGCAGTACCGCACCGTGCTCTCCGCGTTCCCGGGCAAGAAGGTCGTCATCCGCACGCTCGACGCCGGCGCGGACAAGCCGATGCCGTTCCTCACCGATACCGCTGAGCCCAACCCGGCGCTCGGGATCCGCGGCCTGCGCACGTCGTGGCGCAACCCCAAGATCCTCGACAACCAGCTGTCCGCGATCGCCAGGGCCGCCGAGGCCGAGCGGGCGGACGTGTGGGTGATGGCGCCGATGATCGCCACGGTCAACGAGACCGAGGAGTTCGTCGCCGCCTGCAGCAAGTACGGGTTGAGCACCGCCGGGGTGATGATCGAGGTGCCGAGCGCCGCGCTCCTCGCCGGGCCGATCCTCGCCCGGGCCTCGTTCGCCTCCATCGGCACCAACGACCTCACCCAGTACACGATGGCCGCCGACCGCCTGCTGGGCTCGCTGGCGCTGCTGTCCGACGCCTTCCAGCCGGCAGTGCTGCGGCTGATCCACGCGGCCTGCCAGGGAGGCGAGCAGCAGGGGCGCCCGGTGGGCGTGTGCGGCGAGTCCGCCGCCGACCCGGCGTCCGCCGTCGTGCTCGTCGGCCTGGGGGTGAGCTCGCTGTCGATGTCGCCGCGGGCGCTGGCCGACGTCGACGCCGTGCTGTCGCGGACCTCGTTCGAGCGCTGCCAGGAGCTGGCGCAGCTGGCACTGGGCGCCGAGTCGGCCGAGCATGCCCGGGCGATGGTCCGCGGCCGGCTGCCGATCCTCGACGAGCTCGGCCTGTGACCGCCGGGGCATCGCCGGAGGTGACGGTCTACCAGGCGATGGGCGGTCGGGCGACCTTCGAGCGCCTCGTCCGCCGCTTCTACGCCGGCGTGCGGGAGGACGACGTCCTCGCCCCGATGTACCCGCCGGAGGACTTCGACGGCGCCGTCGAGCGGCTGACGATGTTCCTCGAGCAGTACTGGGGCGGCCCGTCGACCTACTCCGAGACCCGGGGCCACCCGCGGCTGCGGATGCGGCACGCGCCGTACGCGGTGACGCCGCTCGCCCGCGACCGCTGGCTGGCGCACATGCGCGACGGCGTCGACGAGCTCGGGCTGTCGGCCGAGCACGAGGACCTGCTGTGGGACTACCTCGTGCGCGCCGCGTACTCGCTGGTCAACACCATGGAGCAGCCATGAGCACGGTGGACGTGGGCGAGCCGACCGAGGCGCTGGCCGCCGTGCTCGCGCTCCTCGACCTCGAGCACATCGCCCCCGACCGGTGCCTCGGCGACTCCCTCGAGCACCTCAGCGGCCGCGTCTACGGCGGTCAGGTCCTCGCGCAGTCGCTCGTCGCCGCCGCGCTCACCGTCTCCGACGCCGGGCTGCCGCAGCCCCGGCTGCCGCACTCGGTGCACGGCTACTTCCTGCGGCCGGGCCGGTTGGACCGCCCGATCAGCTTCGAGGTGGAGCGGCTGCGCGACGGCGGGTCGTTCAGCGCCCGGCGCACCCACGCCCTCCAGGACGACGAGCCGATCCTGTCGATGATCACCTCCTTCCAGGCGGAGCAGGCCGGCCTCGACCACTTCGAGGCGCCGCCGCAGGCACCGCCGCCGGAGCAGCTGGAGAGCTCGGCGGACCTGTTCGCGCGCTACGACCACCCGGCGGCGCGCTTCTACGCAAAGAACGGCGCCTTCGACATCCGGCACGTCGACGGCCAGATCTACACCCCTCGCGGTCGCTCCCCGTTGAGCCGGCAGGCGCTGTGGATGCGCTCGCGCGGCCGCGTCGAGGGCGGCCAGCTGCTCCACCGGGCGCTGCTCGCCTATGCCTGCGACCAGGTCATGCTCGAGCCGGTGCTCCGACGTCACGAGCTGGGCTGGCTGGCTCCTGGGCTGTCGGTGGCGAGCCTCGACCACGCGATGTGGTGGCACCGCGACGTCCGCGTCGACGAGTGGCTGCTATACGTCCAGGACGCCCCCAGCGCGCAGGGCGGCCGCGGGCTGGGCCTGGCGCGCGTCTTCGACCGGGCAGGCACCCTCGTGGCCACCGTGGCCCAAGAGGGCATGATCCGGCTGCACCGGGACTGAGCCCGCGGTGCGGCTGCGCAGGGTGAGCGTCGATGCTCCCGGCCTCACGCGCCGGCGCAGCGGGCGCGGGTTCAGCTACCTCGACGCGGACGGGCGGCGGGTCACGGACCCCGACGTCCTCGCGCGCTGCCAGGCGCTGGTCATCCCGCCGGCGTGGCAAGAGGTGTGGATCTGCCGGGACCCGGCCGGCCACGTCCAGGCGGTGGGGACCGACGACGCCGGCCGGCGGCAGTACCTCTACCACGAGAAGTGGCGCGAACGCCGCGAGCGTGCCAAGCACCACCACGTGCTGGAGGTCGCCAAGGACCTGCCGGCCGCCCGCCGGACCGTCGCCGAGCACCTCGCGCTGCCCGGATTCCCGCGCGACCGTGCCCTCGCCGTCGCCTTCCGGCTGCTCGACGGCGGCGCGTTCCGCATCGGCGGCGAGGTGTACGCGACCCGCCACGAGACGTACGGGCTGGCCACGCTGCGCAAGGACCACCTGCGGATCTCGCGCGACGGCGCCCTGGAGTTCCGGTTCGTCGCGAAGTCCGGCATGCGCCAGTCGCTGGTGCTGCACGACGACGAGCTCGTCGGGCCGCTCACCACGCTGCGGCGCCGTCGCGGCGGCGGGGACGAGCTGCTCGCCTACCGCGACGGTGCGCGCCGCTGGGTCGACGTGTCCTCGGCCGACATCAGCACCTACCTCAAGGAGCGCCTCGGCCCCGAGGCGAGCGCCAAGGACTTCCGCACCTGGCGCGGCACGGTCCTCGCGGCGGTCACCCTCGCCCAGGCGGACCCGCCCACCTCCGCGCGCGAGGAGCAGGCGGCGGTCCGGGCGGCGGTCGCGCGGGTCGCCCAGGAGCTGGGCAACACCCCCGCCGTCGCCCGCGGCTCCTACATCGACCCCCAGGTGGTCGCCGCCTTCGCCCGCGGCCAGACCGTCCCGGCGCCGGCCACCACCCCCGACGAGACCGAGGTCGCGGTGATCGAGCTGCTTTCCTGACGGCCGGCTTTGCCCCGGGCCCTGGCAGCGAACTAGGTTCGACGGACCATGGTCTCCCCGCTGCGCCTGCGCGCGCTCCTCGCGGTGGCCGTCCTCCTCCTGACCGGTGCCGGGCCCGCCGCGGCCGAGCCTGCCGGGGCAGCGACCGAGGCGATCCACGACGCCCAGCCCGGCCACGACTACGCCAACCTCGACATCCGCGGCGAGGGGAACGCCGCCGCACAGGTCTTCGTCACCGCCGACACCGAGCTGCGCAGCCTCGGCGCCTGGATCGTCAGCGAGTCGACGACGGGCACGGTCGTGGCCTCGGTCCGCACCGACGTCACCGACCCAGCCACCGAGGTCGCCGACGCCGTGGTGGACCTCGAGGCACTGGGTGGCACCGGCAAAGGCTGGCTGCGGCTCAGCTTCGACGACGTCGAGGTACGGCCGGGCGAGCCGTACGCGCTCGTCCTGCAGGCCACCGGCACCGACGGCCCGGTCACGTGGTGGGGAGACCGCGACGAGGCTCCCGGCGCACCGATGTGGAACCACGACCTCTCCTACTGGGGCGGCTGGGTGCAGTACGGGGCGCCGCCCGCCGAGCGGTTCGCCAGCTGGAACCTGGCGTTCTACGTCAACGACTCGCTCGCTCCCGGGGGCTGCGCCGCGGTCAACGAGTGCTGGCGGCCGCTCGCGACGGACCACCCGGAGGTGAACCCGGCGGGACTGCTGGGGACACCCGGCAACCGCTACGCGCTGTCCACCTTCGAGGTGGCCGGGGCGCAGTACGTCCGGGCGTCCAGCGTGCTGGAGCTGCCGGACGGCCAGTGGCTGTACCTGCCCGACGGCGCGATCGCACCGACGGTCGTCCCGGCCGGGCACGCCGAGGCCCTCGCGCAGATCGAGGAGAGCCGCGCCTGGCTCGCCTCGGGCACCGTCCCGGGCGCCGACGACGACCGGGAGATGAGCGAGCGCGCGCTGCTGGACATGCGGCTGCTGCTGCAGGAGAACGGCGCGGTGGCCGCGGCGTGGTTCGGCGCGTGGAAGTACTCCTGGCCGCGGGACTCGGCGTTCACCTCGGTGGCGTTCACCGTCACCGGGCACCTGGAGGAGTCCTACCGGATCCTGCGGTTCATCGCCGAGACGCAGCGGGCGGACGGCACCTGGGAGGCCCGCACCCGGCTCGACGGCTCCGGCCCACCGGACTCCCGCGGCTGGCAGCTGGACGCCAACGGCTGGTTTCCGTGGGCCACCTGGCAGTACCTGCAGGCCGCCCCCGAGGAGCAGCGGGAGGCCGCGATCGCCGAGCTCTACCCGACGGTCCGGGCGGCGGCCGACCACGCCGCCGCCAGCCTCGACGAGAACGGCATCCCGCCCGCACGCCCGGACTACTGGGAGAGCGGCTACCCGGCGCCGAACCTCGGCACCGCGGCGCCGCTGCTCGCCGGCCTGCGCGCGGCGGCGGCCATCGCCGAGACGGCCGAGGAGCACGACGACGCCACGCGGTGGTTCGCGGCCGCCGACCACCTGCAGCGCGGGATCGACATGTCCTTCGGCTCGATCGGCTACCAGCGCACGATCGTCGCCGGCAGCGGCAAGGACTCCGCCGTCACCTGGTTGGCGCCGCCCTTCAACCCGGCCGACGACGTCGTCCTCGCCGAGCTCGACACCAGCTGGCAGGCGCTGGTGCAGGAGACCGGCGGGGTGCAGCCGGGCGAGGCGTGGCGCGACGACATGACGTGGACCCCTGAGACGATGTTCTTCGCGCTCGCCTGGGCGCAGGACGGGCAGACCGACCGGGCGGCCGCGCTGGTCGACTGGCTGGACGACCACCGCACCTCGATCGGCGCCTTCCCGGAGAAGGTCGACCCGCAGGGACGGCCGGCGGCGGTGGCCACCCTCGGCTGGACGGCGTCGCTCGCCGTCATGACGCTGGCGGCGCTGGAGTCCCCGCTGCCGGTGCCGCCGGCCGGCACCGCGCAGCCGGCCGCCGCGGCCGCCGACGACACGGCCGCAGACAACGCGGCGACGCCGGCGCTGGTGACCACCGCCGGCCTGCTGGGCCTTTTCCTCGCCGCAGCGCTGCTGCTGCGGCGCCGCCGCCGCTGAGGCGCGGTCACCAGCTGTGGGCGAGCTCCGGTTCGCGCTGCACCTGGTCCTCGAGCGTGGCGGGACGGCACGCGACGTACCCGCTGACGAGGAGCACGGCGAGGCTGGTGAACAGCACGACGAACGAGCCGGTCCAGGTCCCAGAGGCCGCGTAGAGCGCTCCGATGCCGAACGGCCCGAGGCACGCGATGGCGTACCCGACGCCCTGCATAGCGCCCGACAGCACGGTGGCGCCGGCGGTGGTGCTCGTGCGCGCGTTGACGAGCGTCAGGCACAGCGGGAACGTGCTGACGCCGAGCCCGAGGAGCACCACCCACACGACTGCTCCGGCGGCGGGCGAGAGCAGCAGGCCCAGGTAGCCCGCGACCATGCAGGCCGTGCACACCGCGACGATGACGAACGGGTTGCGCATCCGGATGGCCAGGGGCGGCACGACGAACGCCGCCGGGAGCCCGAGCACCGAGAAGAGCGCCAGCAGCGCCCCGCCTGACGCAGGGTCGGCGCCCGCGTCGACGAGGATCGCGGGAAGCCAGGTGAACACCGCGTGGACGTTGAGGCTGGTGATCCCCATCATGAGCACCAACGACCACAGCAGCGGAGTGCGCCAGGCGCCCGCGAGGCGCACCGGGGCCTCGTCCGTGGGACGCTCGACGACGCCTGATCGCCCTGCGAGGGCGATGAACAGCACGGCGGCGACGCCGGTCAGCAGCGCCCACATCCCGATCGCCCACCGCCAGCCCACCGCGAGCGCCACCGGCATCGCGACGAGCGGCGCGACGAACTGGCCGACCTGCAGCAGGGCGATGTAGAGCGAGCTCACCGCCTTGAGGTGCGCGGCGAAGTACTTCTTCACCAACGGGATGACGAGCACGTTGGACGCGCCGACGCCGGTGAACGCGATGACGGTGGACGCCACGAGCGCCGGCGTCGACGGCGAGAGCGCGCGCAGCAGGATGCCGGCCGTGGTGAGCACGACCGCGATCGCGATCGTGCGCTCGAGTCCCAGCCGGCGCGCGACGGAGGCTGCCAGCAGCCCGAACACGGCGAAGCTCGCGGTGACGATCGTGCCCAGCACGCCGTAGAGCGAGGGCCCGAAGCCGAGGTCCGCGCCGATGAGGTCGAGGAGGGGCGTGAACCCGGTGACCGCGGTGCGTAGATTGAGGGCAGTGAGGATGACGGCAAGCACGGGAAGCGCACTCGCGCGGACTCGGTCGGTCACGGATAGTCCAAAGGTAGGATGATGGGATGAATCGGCTCGACTCTAGCGGGTCCCCCACCCCCGTGCGCAAGGCGCCGAGCATGACCGACACCGTGACGGCGCGGTTCCACGACGCGATCGCGTCGGGCACGTGGCCCGTCGGCGAGCGGATCCCGGTCGAGGCCGAGCTCATGGCGTGGGTCGGGGCGGGGCGCAACACCGTCCGGGAGGCGATCCAGTCGCTCGTGCAGGCAGGGCTGGTCCGCCGCGAGCAGGGACGCGGCACGTTCGTCATCGCACGCTCGGAGCTCGTGACATCCGTCGCGCGTCGCGCGTCGCGGGTCGCTCGCCGCGATGTCCTCGAGCTGCGCGACGCGATCGACGGCGCCGCGTCGGCCATCGCCGCGCGCCGACGCGACGACGCCGACGTCGCCGCACTGCTCGGCGCGCTCCATGCCCGCACCCGGGCGTGGGAGTCGACGGACCGGAGCGTGCGGGTCGCCGCCGACCTCGCCCTGCACCGTGCGGTCATCGCCGCGACGCACAACGAGCTGTTCACCGAGCTCTACGACGGCCTCGTCCCCCTCTACGAGGAGGTGCTGGCGGACGACGTCGACCACGCCGACGATCCCCACCAGGCCGAGCACGAGCGGCTCGTCCACGCGATCATCGACGAGGCCCCGGCCGATGCTGCGGCGGCCGTCTCCGCCATCCTCGCACCGCTGATCGACGGCATCGCGGACTGAGTCAGTGCGGGCGGCGCTCAGTCCGTGCTGAGGTGCCCGGCGAGCCGGCCGTGCCGGGCCGCGCTCGCCTCGTTGAGCCCGGTGATGGTCACGTTCTTGCCGCGCTGCCGGTACTTGTGGGTGATGGCGTCCAGGGTCGCCACCGTCGACGCGTCCCAGATGTGGGACCGGGAGAGGTCGATGACGACGTTCTGGGGATCACCGGCGTAGTCGAACTGGTAGACGAGGTCGTTGGACGACGCCCACAGCAGCTCGCCGAGCACGGCGTAGACCCGGGTGTCGGCGTCCGGGTGCGCGACCTCGACGACCTCGGTCATGTGCGCGACCCGGTTGACGAACATCACGGCCGCCACCACCACGCCGGTGATGACCCCGATCGCCAGGTTGCCGGTGGCCACGGTGACCGCGACGGTGGCGAGCATGACGGCGGTCTCGCTCTTGGGCATCCGCCGCAGCGTGCGCGGGTGCACCGAGTGCCAGTCGAAGGTGCCCACCGAGACCATGATCATCACCGCGACGAGCGCCGCCATCGGGATCTGGCTGATGATGTCGCCGAAGCCGACGACGAGCACGAGCAGGAACAGCCCGGCGAGGAACGTGGAGATCCGGGTCCGGGCGCGGGAGACCTTGACGTTGATCATCGTCTGCCCGATCATCGCGCAGCCGCCCATGCCGCCGAAGAACCCGGTGATCACGTTGGCCGTGCCCTGGCCCCAGGCCTCACGGGTCTTGTTCGACCGGGTGTCGGTGACGTCGTCGACGAGCTTGGCCGTCATGAGGGACTCCATGAGCCCGACGAGCGCCATCCCCGCGGCGAACGGGCCGATGATCTGCAGCGTCTCCCAGGTGAGCGGGACGTCGGGCACGAACAGCGACGGCAGCGAGTCGGGCAGCTCGCCCTGGTCACCGACGTTGGGGACCGTGATGGAGAAGACGAGGGTCACCGCGGTGAGCACGACGATCGCGACGAGCGGCGCGGGCACCGCGGTGGTCAGCCGCGGCAGGTAGACCATCACCGCGATCCCGGCAGCGACCATCGCGTACACCGGCCACGGCACGTCGCTGAGGTAGGGCAGCTGGGCGAGGACGATGAGGATCGCCAGCGCGTTGACGAAGCCGATCATCACGCTGCGCGGGATGAACCGCATGAGCCGCGCGACGCCGAGCACGCCGAGCGCGACCTGGATGATGCCGGCGAGGATGACGGTAGCGATGAGGTAGTCCATGCCGTGCTCGCGCATCACCGGGGCGATGACCAGCGCCACCGCGCCGGTGGCCGCCGAGATCATCGCCGGCCGACCGCCGAGGAAGGCGATCGACACCGCCATGGTGAACGAGGCGAACAGTCCTACCCGCGGGTCGACCCCGGCGATGATGGAGAACGAGATCGCCTCGGGGATGAGCGCCAGCGCGACGACGAGTCCGCCGAGCACCTCGGTGCGCAGCCGTCGCGGGTTGCGCAGCGCACCGAGCACCGAGGTCACGTCCTCGGTCCGGATCCGTCGACGCTGCTCAGGTGTCAGGCGGGGCGGGCCGACGGGCGATGACATGGTTCTCCTTCAGCGTGATCGGCGCCGGCGGAACTCCACCGGCGCCTCGAGCAGCTCGCTCCAGGTGCTGCGCTCGTCCTCGGTGAGCCGGCGGGGCCGGCCGGTCGCGGCATCGACGAGCACGAGTGTCGTCGTGGCGCGGGCGGCGACACCGCCCGGCCCGGGGACCTCGTAGCAGACGTCGAGGCTGGCGCCGCCGAGGCGTCCCAGCCACATCTGCACGTCGATCGGTGCGGTCGTGTACTTCACCGGGGCGAGGTACTCGATCTCCTGGTGAGCGATGAGGGTCGCGGTGCTCGCGCCGTCACCGGCGGCGAGGAGGCCGCCCGCGGCGGCGCCGTCGTCGGCCGGGTCCGCCCAGAACGCGGCGATGCGCGCCTCCTCGAGGAGGGTAAGCATCGCCGCATTGTTGACATGCCCGTAACCGTCGATGTCGGACCAGCGGATCTTGACGGGAACGGTGAGTCGGGTCACGGAGCGTCAGTCGCGGGTGAGCTTGCGGTACGTCATCCGGTGCGGGCGCGCCGCGTCCTGGCCGAGGCGCTCGACCTTGTTCTCCTCGTAGGCCGCGAAGTTGCCCTCGAACCAGTACCAGCTCGCCGGGTTCTCGTCGGTGCCCTCCCACGCGAGGATGTGGGTGGCGACGCGGTCGAGGAACCACCGGTCGTGAGAGACGACGACGGCGCAACCGGGGAAGTTGAGCAGCGCGTTCTCCAGCGAGCCGAGGGTCTCGACGTCGAGGTCGTTGGTGGGCTCGTCCAGCAGCAGCAGGTTGCCGCCCTGCTTGAGGGTGAGCGCGAGGTTGAGGCGGTTGCGCTCACCGCCGGACAGGACGCCGGCCGGCTTCTGCTGGTCGGGGCCCTTGAAACCGAACTGTGAGACGTAGGCCCGCGAGGGGATCTCGACGTTGCCGACCTGGATGAAGTCGAGGCCGTCGGAGACGACCTCCCACAGCGTCTTCTTCGGGTCCAGGCCACCGCGGCTCTGGTCGACGTAGGAGATCTTGACCGTCTCGCCGATCTTCAGGTCACCCGCGTCGAGCGGCTCGAGGCCGACGATCGTCTTGAACAGGGTGGTCTTCCCGACGCCGTTGGGGCCGATGACGCCGACGATGCCGTTGGGGGGCAGCGTGAACGAGAGGTTGTCGATGAGCTTCCGGTCGCCGAAGCCCTTCTCCAGGTCCTTCGCCTCGATGACGATCGAGCCCAGCCGCGGGCCCGGCGGGATCTGGATCTCCTCGAAGTCGAGCTTGCGGGTGCGGTCGGCCTCTGCGGCCATCTCCTCGTAGCGGGCGAGCCGGGCCTTGGACTTGGCCTGGCGCCCCTTGACGCTGGAGCGGACCCACTCGAGCTCGTCCTTGAGGCGCTTCTGCAGCTTGGCGTCCTTCTTGCCCTGCACCTGCAGCCGGGCGCCCTTCTTCTCCAGGTAGGTGGAGTAGTTGCCCTCGTAGGGGTAGAGCCGGCCGCGGTCGACCTCAGCGATCCACTCGGCGACGTGGTCGAGGAAGTACCGGTCGTGAGTGATGGCGATGACGGCGCCGGCGTACTTGGCCAGGTGCTGCTCGAGCCACATCACCGACTCGGCGTCGAGGTGGTTGGTGGGCTCGTCGAGCAGCAGGAGGTCCGGTGCCTCGAGGAGCAGCTTGCACAGCGCGACCCGGCGGCGCTCACCACCGGAGAGCACGGTGACGTCGGCGTCGGGCGGCGGGAGGCGCAGCGCGTCCATCGCCTGCTCGAGCTGCGAGTCGAGGTCCCACGCGTTGGCGGCGTCGATCTCCGTCTGGAGCGTGCCCATCTCGGCCATGAGCGCGTCGAAGTCCGCGTCCGGGTTCGCCATCTCCTCGCCGATGGCGTTGAAGCGGTCGAGCTTGCCCTTGATGCCGGCGACACCCTCCTGGACGTTCTCCAGGACGGTCTTGGTCTCGTCCAGCGGCGGCTCCTGCAGCAGGATCCCGACGCTGTAGCCGGGGGTCAGGTGCGCCTCGCCGTTGGAGGGCTGGTCGAGCCCGGCCATGATCTTGAGGATCGTCGACTTGCCGGCGCCGTTCGGACCGAGCATGCCGATCTTCGCGCCGGGGTAGAACGCCATGGTCACGTCGTCGAGGATGACCTTCTCGCCGTGCGCCTTGCGTGCCTTGACCATCGAGTAGATGTACTCGGCCACATCTCTCCTGTGTGCTTCGAGGGTTGGCGGCCGGCGGTGGCCGGTCGCTGCACCCTCCAGCGTAGGTCACCCGTCCCGCGTTGACCTACCCGGCGAGCTTCTCCCAGTCGAGCGGCTCCACCGGCTCCGGGGCGAGGTACTCCTCGGTGTCCTCGTCCGGGCCACCGGGCTCGTCGGCCGAGGCTGCGGCGTCGGCCGAGGCGGTGGAGCCGGCGACGACGCCCGGGGTCTCGCGGGTGACCTTGGTGTAGGTCACCCGGCCGTACCGGATGTCGACCCCGATGGTGCGGCTGGTGACCACGTTGGTGTGCCGCGTCCCGTCGTCGGAGGTCCACTCCTCCGAGGAGAGCACGCCCTGGACGATCACCGGTGTCCCCCGGGTGAGCGAGGACGTGACGTTGTCGCCGGCCGGTCCCCACACCTTGACGGTGAACCACTCGGTGGGCTTGTCGCGCCACTGACGGGTGACCGGGTCCATGAAGCCGCTGGTAGACCCCAGCCGGAAGTTCACCACCTGCCGGCCGGCGGCCGTGATGTGGATGCTGGGCTCGGTCCCGACCCGGCCCCGCAGCGTGATGAGGTTGCTGTCGCTCATGATGTTCCCCTTCTCGCGGCCGGACGGCTGCCGGCCTGGGGACCAACGGTGCCGCGCGGCGGTGACCTCCCGCCGAGCGGGTGGGCCCGGCGGTGGACGGCGGAGCTGCGGGGCGGCGCTGTGGAGGAACGTCAGCCGAGGGCGCGGCGCAGCCGCCGGTGCCGGTCGAGCACCGCGGTGGTGGGCGCGGCGAGGTCGCGCCGTACCACCTGGTCGAGCGCCTCGTCGACGCTGCGCTCGTACCCGTCGGCCAGCTCGGCGGCGCGCGCCCGGCGCTGGGCGCGGGAGGCGAGCACGAGCACGACGCCGGCCACGCCCGCAGCTGCGCCGGCGGCCAGCAGCAGGGTCGTCGGCCAGCTCAGCGACGCCAGCAGGCCGACGGCGCCGAGGACGACGGCGACCAGGCCGAGGACACCGAGCACCAGGCCGCCGACGTGCGCGGCGAGCGCGCCCGGCTGCTTGATGACCGGCAGCGTCACCTGGCCGGCGGCGTCGGCGACATGCTCCCGGAGCTGCTCGGCACTCTCGGTCTCCCGCTCGACGGCGGTGCGCCACCGCTGCGGCAGGCCGGTGGTCGCGGTGGTCAGCCAGCCGGACCGGACCGCCTCGACTGCGGCCGGGGTGGGTGGCTGGGGGCGGGCGAGCGCCGCGCCCCGCAGGCGCGCGGCGCCCACCCGGATCGAGTCGGCGACGGCGTCGCGGCCGCTGGCGCGGCTGAGCTCGTCGGTCGCGGTGCGCACGGCGGCCGCGCCGACGGCGGGCTCCTCGGTGCCGACCGCGACCCGCAGCCGCGCGGACAGCGCGTCGACCTCGGCCTCGGCGGTGCGGGCAGCCGTCGAGCGGCGGGCGACGGCCCGGGCGAGGACCTCGCGGACGTCGCCGATGCCTTCGTGGGTGCGGGCGGAGGTGGTGAGGACCTCGACGTCGGCGAGCCCGCCCTCGCGCAGGAGGTCGCGGACCGAGTCGCGCACCCGCGGGACGGCGTCGGCCGGGATGGTGTCGACCTGGTTGACGAGCACGAGCATGGCGTCCTGCCGGCCGGCGAGGCCGCGCAGGTAGCGGGCGTGCAGCGCGTTGTCGGCGTACTTCTGCGGGTCGACAACCCAGATGAGGATGTCCACGAGCGGCAGCAGCCGGTCGACCTGCTCGGAGTGCGCCTCGGCGACGGAGTCGTGGTCGGGCATGTCGAGCAGCACGAGGCCGTGCAGGGACCGCTCGTCGTCGGCGTCGAGGGCGCTCTCCCGGCCGATCCGGCGGTGCTCGGCGACGCCGAGGAAGTCGAGCAGCTCGGTGGCCTCGGCGCCCCAGACGCAGGCGGCCGCCCGGTCGGTCGTCGGTCGGATGGCGCCGACGTCGGCGAAGCTCAGCCCGGAGATGGCGTTGAACAGCGAGGACTTGCCCGAGCCGGTGCCCCCGACGAGGGCGACGACGGTGCGGTCCACCCCGAGGCGCAGCCGGTCCTCGACCTTCGCGAGGTCCTCGAGGGACTGCCGGACGAGGGCGGGGTCGACGTCGCCGCCGTCGGCGCGCAGTGCGTCGCCGAGGATCGACACCCGTTCAGCGAGCCGCGCCTCCTGCCCGGTGGGGGTCGCGGCGTGGGCGCCGGGCCGGCGCTGGTCGTCGGTCATCGGTGTCCCTTCAGCTCGCTGGCCCGCAGCCGCAGGCCGGCGCCGGCCTCGCTGCGCAGCCCGAGCGCGTCGAGCCGGGTGAGGTAGGGCCGGGCCTCGGCCCGGACGGTGGCGGCGACGGTCTCCTCGAGGTCGGCGGTGACGCGCGGCAGCGGTGCCCCCTCCGGCAGCAGGGACCGGGCCGCGCGCGCTGCGCCGTCGAGACCGGCGGCCGCCGCCTGGAGCAGTGCGCTGAGGCCGGGGACGTCGATCACCTTGGCGAGGTACGGCGGACCGGCGAGCGCCGCCATCTCGGCGAGCTCGTCGGTGCGCGCGGCCCAGCCCGCGACGGCGGCGGCGACGCGCTCGTCGCGGGTGGCCCCGCCGTCGTCGTCGGCGAGAAGGGGGCCGGCGCCACGGCCGGGCTCGGACCAGACATCGCGGACGGCGGAGTCGGCCGCCACGCAGGCGTCACGCAGCAGCGCGACGAGGGCGCCGCGGGTCTCGGTGCCGATCGCGGCGGCGGCCTCGCTGCGGGCGCGCAGGCCGGCGCCGCGCCAGCCCCGGCGGACCCGGCTGAGGTCGCCGGTGAGCGGGGCGAGCGCTCCCCCGGTGCTGGCCGCCGCGAGCCAGCGCGTGGTGGGCGCACCGTGGGAGGCGACGCCGGCGCGCAGCCGGGTGGTGAGGTCGTCCGCGGTCGCGGTGACGGCGCGGTCGGCGGCGGCGCGCAGGCCGCCGGCGGCCATCGCCTGGGCCGAGATGCCGTCAGCGAGCCGGAGCAGCTCGTCGCGCAGGCCGCCCCACACCCCCTGGGTGGTGCGCCGGACGATGCCGCGGGAGGTGTTGCGCCCGCCGAGCAGCGCCAGCCAGCCCTGGAGCTCGGCGATGCTCGCGGCGGGCAGCGGGCCGTCGTGCGGCCCGACGTCGCGGATGACGAACAGCGGGGCGGAGCCCAGGCCGAGGCCGGTCATCCGGCGCATGAGGTCGGCGCGCACCTCGGAGAGGACGTCCCGGGGCACCCGGTTGAGGACGACGGCGATGGTGATGCCGCGCTCCTGCGCCTGGGCGAGCACCCGCCACGGGATGGCGTCGCCGTAGCGGGACGCGGTGGTGACGAAGACCCAGAGGTCGGCGGTCTCGAGGAGCAGGTTGCCCAGGGCGCGGTTGCCCTCGACGACGGAGTCGAGGTCCGGCGCGTCGAGCAGCGCCAGCCCGCTGGGCACGCCGTCGTCCTCGACGACGCCGGCGAGCTCGGTGATCGGGTGGTCGGCGACGAGCCAGGCGTCCGCGGGGGTGACGGCGAGCACCGGGCGGCGGGTGGTGGGCCGGATGACGCCGGCGGCGGTGACCTCCCGGCCGATGACCGAGTTGACCAGGGTGGACTTCCCGGCGCCGGTGGAACCGCCGAGGACGACGACGGCGGGGCCCGCCTCGCGTCGCAGGCGCGGCAGCAGGTGGGCGCCGATCTGGGTCTGCACCCGCTCGCGAAGCTCGCGCAGCTCCTCGGCCCCGGCGAGGTCGAGCGGGAAACCGGCCTCGGCGACGTCGTCGTGAAGGTCGGTGACGACGTCGAGGATGGGTGACCGGCCACGCACGTGACGATGGCGTGCCGCGGCCCCGTCACGCGGGAGCGAGGAGGAGTCGGCGGTCACTGCACCAGCCTGCCCGGTCCGGGCGCCACCGCCAAGCCTCCGCGCCGGTGACGGGGCGCCTGAAGCCGTAGGCTGGGGCGAACAACGCCGGCAAGGAGAGTTGAGGGGCACCGTGGAGCTCGACGATCTTCTCCAGGCGCTGAACACCGGGCAGACCATCACCGGTGACTCACCGCTGCACGAGGTCATGCACCGCGTCAGCCAGGACGCCCTGCGCATCACCGGCGAGCTCAACGGCGGGTACCAGGAGCCGGCGCGGGTGCGGGAGCTGCTCAGCCGGCTGACCGGCCGGCCGGTCGACGAGTCGGTGACGGTGTTCCCGCCGTTCTACTCCGACTTCGGCAAGAACATCACCCTCGGCAAGCGGGTCTTCATCAACTCTGGGTGCCGGTTCCAGGACCAGGGCGGTGTGGTCATCGGCGACGACTGCCTCATCGGGCACAACACGGTGCTGGCGACGCTCAACCACGACCTTGCCCCGTCCCGCCGCGCGGACATGCACCCGGCGCCCATCGTCCTCGGACGCAACGTGTGGCTCGGCGCGAACGTCACCGTGCTGCCTGGCGTGACGATCGGTGACAACGCCGTCGTGGCTGCCGCGTCCGTGGTCACCAAGGACGTCCCGGCGAACGCGGTCGTCGTCGGCTCGCCGGCACGCGTGGTGCGAACACTGACGACCTGAACACCCCAGGTCACGCTACGGTTGTTCCCGGCCCGGGAGGGCCGCCGCCCCCGTAGCTCAACGGATAGAGCAACGGCCTTCTAATCCGTAGGTTGCAGGTTCGAGTCCTGCCGGGGGCACCACCACGTCATCGGTGCGGATACACCGCCGCCCGCCCCTGGAACTCCAGGATCGCGGGGTTCTTGATCACGCCGTCGCGGATCTCGATGGCGTGGTCGATGGTCGCGTCCTGCGCCCAGGCAGCCGGCCCCGCCATGACCGTCGCGAGGAACGGCAGCATCGCGGCGCTGTTCTCCCAGCTGGCGGAGTTCCAGAGGTAGGACGGGCTGTGGTCCACCGCGTAGTAGTGGACGCCGTGGTCGAGCTGGATGATCGGCTCGGCGAACGTCGTCGGGCGTGCCCACGAGAACCCCATGCCCTCGTCGCACGAGACGTCGACGATGAGGCTCCCGGGGTGGAACCGCGGCAGGTCGTCCTCGTGCAGGTAGAGCAGCGGGGCGTTGGGGTCCTGCAGCGTGCAGTTGACCACGAGGTCGCTCTCGGCGAGGAACGGCACCAGCGGCACTCGGCCGTCCTCGGTGATGACCTCGCTGAGGTAGGGCCCTTCCTCGTGGTCGAACCGGACCATGTCCACCGAGTGGATCGGGGAGGCGACGGCGGCGACCTCACGGGTGGTCAGCACCCGGATCGCGGAGATGCCGTGGGCGGTCAGCGCGGTGATCGCACCCCGCGCGGTGGCGCCGAAGCCGATGACGGTCGCGGTGAGCCGCCTGCCGTAGTTGCCGGTCGTGCCCATCAGCTGGAGGGAGTGCAGCACCGAGCAGTAGCCGGCCAGCTCATTGTTGGCATGGAAGACGTGCAGCTTGAACGAGCCGTCGGCGCCCCAGTGGTTCATCGCCTCGAACGCGATGACCGTCAGCCGCTTGTCCACGGCCAGCTGGGTGAGCGTGCGGTCCTGCACGCAGTGCGGCCAGCCCCACAGCACCTGACCGTCGCGCATCGCCCGCACGTCCTCGTGCTGCGGCTTGGGCAGGACGACGACGTCGGCGGCCTCGATCACCTCGGCCCGGCTCCCGACGCGAGCCACGGATCTTGCCAGCTCGGCGTCCGAGACGCCGAAGGCGGCTCCGTACCCCTCTTCGATGAGGATGTGCCGCCGCATCTCGGCAGGGATCCGGTCGAGGTGCCCGGGATGCAGAGGCACCCGGCGCTCGTCCGGCTTCGTCGAGGTACCGATGATTCCGAGCGTGAGCACGTGTCGTCCCATCCTGGACGCCGCGGTGGCTCCCTGGCTCCCGACGATAGAGCATCGCGTCACACCAGCGAACACGACCGCAGCTGCGATGAGACAATTGGTCGCTGTGACGTCACCCTTCTCCCGCGGCTACCAGTGGGCCCGGCGATCGGCCTGGCTGGTGTGGCTGATCGGGGCGGGCGTCTACTTCCTCGGGATGGTCCACCGGGCGTCCCTGGGGGTGGCCGGGCCCGACGCCATCGACCGGCTGCAGATCTCCGCGACCGAGCTCGGGTCGTTCGTCATGGTCCAGCTCGGCGTGTACGCCCTCATGCAGGTGCCCGCGGGCCTGGCGATCGACCGGTGGGGTCCGCGCCGGATCCTCGTCCTCGCCACCCTGACGATGGGCACCGCGCAGGTGCTCTTCGGGTTCGCCACCAGCTACCCGGTGGCCCTCGGCGCCCGCGCGCTGCTCGGCATGGGCGACGCCGCGGTGTTCATCGCCGTGCTGCGGCTGGCGTCCGGCTGGTTCCCGCGCCACCGCTACGCGGTGCTGACGATGGCCACCGGCCTGCTGGGGATGGCGGGCAACCTGCTGGCCACCGTGCCGCTCGTCGTCGTCCTCGACGCGGTCGGCTGGACGCGCACCTTCGTCATCAGCGGGCTCGCGTCGATCGTCTACACCGTGCTGCTGCTGCGGCCGGCGGTCGCCGCCCCCTACCGCAGCCCTGGCCTGCCGGCCTCGCAACCGGCGCCGCAGCGGCTTCCGGTGCTCGCCGAGGTCCGCGCGACGCTGTCGCTGCGAGAGACCCAGCTCGGCTTCTGGACCCACCAGGCCACGATGGCCGGACCCACCGTCATCTCCCTTGTCTGGGGCTTCCCGTTCCTCACCGAGGGGCTGGGCTACACCAGCGGAGCGGCCGCTTCCCAGCTGTCGCTGTACGTCATCGCCACGCTGTGCGCGAGCTTCGTCGTCGGGCCGGTCGCCGGTCGCCGGCCGGGCTGGCGGATGCCGATGGCGATCGGCATCTCGGTGTCCGTCGTCCTCGCGGTGCTCGCGCTCGTCGCCTGGCCCGGCGGGGTACCGCCGACCGGCGTGGTCTCCGCGGCGATGATCGTCCTCGCGGTCGGCGGCCCCGGTTCGCAGATCGGTTTCCACATCGCCCGGGACTACAACGCCCCCTCGCGGGTCTCGACCGCTACCGGCGTGGTCAACAGCGGCGGGTTCAGCGCCGCGATGGTGGCGGCGATCGTCGTCGGCATCGTGCTGGACGTCCGCTCCGGCGGCGCCACGCCCACGCTGCTCGACTACCGCTGGGCGATGTCGTCGATCGCCGTCATCTCCGGGCTGTCGACGGTGGCGATGATCGTCACCCTGCTCTCGGTGCGCGGCGGTGTGCTCCGCCGGATGGTGCGGCGCGAGGACGTCGTCGTCCCGGTCTACCCGCGCTGGTGGGACCAGACCTACGCCCGGATGGTGCGTGTCGACCAGTCCGAGGCCGCCGAGCTAGCCGGCGAGCCACAGCCCGAGGGCCGCGGCGCCCAGCCCGAGCACGAGCATCCCGACGGCGTGCCCCACCGCGGCCGGCCGCCGCTCGTCCCGGACCAGCCGGACGGCATCGAGGCTCGCGGCGCTGAACGTGGTGTACCCGCCGAGCAGCCCGGTGCCGAGCACGGCGCCGAGCTCGCCGGCGCCGAACCAGCCGACCACCAGACCCAGCACGAACGACCCGGTGACGTTGACGACGGGGACCCCGAGCCGCCCGCGCCCGCAACGGGTGACCAGTCCGTCGACGAGGAACCGCAGGACCGCGCCGACGCCGCCGCCCACCGCGACGAGGACGGCGATCACGCGTCGCCTCCTGCGGGGGCCACCGGACCGCCCAGCCGGTAGCCGGCGGCCGCGGCGACGATCCCGGCCGCCACGCTGAGGGTCCCGTAGCCCAGCCCGGTCAGCGCGGAGCCGTCGCGCAGCAGCAGCACGACCTCGACGGCGAAGGTGCTGTAGGTGGTCAGCCCGCCGAGCGCGCCGGTCCCCGCGAGCAGCCACAGCCGCTCCCGGCCGGTGCTGCCCCACCGGCCGGCCGCGAGCGAGGTGAGCAGCAGGCCGAGCAGGAACGAGCCGAGGACGTTGACGGCGAAGGTCGGCCACGGCCAGCCGCCCGCCGCCGGTGCGAAGGTCTCGCCGGCCCACGCGCGCACCGCGGTGCCCAGCGTGCCGCCCGCGAGCACCAGCAGGAGCTTTGTCGTCACGCTGCCGGAGCCTACTCGCCACTGACCTGGGTCTTGCCACCTGACTGAACGACCGTTTAGTATGCTGTGCATGCGATCAGCCGATGACCTCCACGCCAAGGCGAGGATCCGCAATGCCGCCGTGGCACGGTTCGGCGCCGACGGCTTCGACGCCGGGCTGCGGACCGTCGCGGCCGACGCCGGGGTGAGCCCGGCGCTGGTCCTCCACCACTTCGGCTCCAAGGCCGGGCTCCGGGAGGCCTGCGACACCTACGTGCTCCAGGTCATCCACGAGGGCAAGGTCGACGTCGTCGGGCCGGGCGGGCCGGAGCACATGCTCGCCCAGCTCGCGGCGACCGAGGAGTACGCGCCGGTCGCGGCCTACGCCGTCGCCAGCCTCGCCGCCGGCGGCCACCTCGCACACGCGCTGGTCGAGCAGATCACGGCCTCGACCATCGAGTACCTCGAGCTCGGCGTCGCGGCCGGCACGATCCGGCCCAGCGCCGACGCCGCCGCCCGCGCCCGTTACCTCGCACTGTCCGCCCTGGGGCTCATGCTCACCACCTACCGGCTGCGCGCTGAGGAGGCACGCCCCGTCGACATCACGGCCCTGTTCGACGAGGTCACCACGCTCACGGTCGCCCCCGCCCTCGAGCTGTTCACCCAGGGCCTGTTCACCGACTCCCGATTCCTCGACACCTACCGGGCCAGCCCCACAGGAGGAGATCACTCATGACACCGACGATCGAGGTCCGCGACCTCGTCAAGACCTTCGGCGCCACCCGCGCTCTCGACGGCGTCGACCTCACCGTCGAGCAGGGCGAGGTGCACGGCTTCCTCGGACCGAACGGTGCCGGGAAGTCGACGACCATCCGGGTGCTGCTCGGCCTGCTGCGAGCGGACTCCGGCCGTGCCACGGTGCTCGGCGGCAACCCGTGGCGCGACGCCGTCGAGCTCCACCGCCGGCTGGCCTACGTCCCTGGCGACGTCTCGCTGTGGCCCAACCTCACCGGCGGGGAGACGATCGACCTGTTCGCCCGGCTGCGCGGTGGCTTCGACCAGCGCCGCCGTGACGAGCTCGTCGAGCGCTTCGACCTCGACCCGACGAAGAAGGGCCGCACCTACTCCAAGGGGAACCGGCAGAAGGTCGCGATCGTCGCCGCGCTCGCCTCCGACGTCGAGCTCCTCGTCCTCGACGAACCCACCGCGGGCCTCGACCCGCTCATGGAGACGATCTTCGCCGAGGCGATCGTCGAGGAGCGCGACAAAGGCCGTACCGTGCTGCTCTCGAGCCACACGCTGGCGCAGGTGGAGAAGCTCTGCGAGCAGATCTCGATCATCCGCCAGGGCGTCATCGTCGAGTCCGGCTCGCTGTCGGCGATGCGTCACCTGACCCGCATCACCGTCGTCACCCAGACCGAGCGCCCGGCCCGTCTGACGGACGTGCCGGGCGTCCACGACGTCGTCGACGACGGCGACAACCAGCTCCGCCTCGACGTCGACTCCGAGCATCTCGACGGCGTCGTCGGGGCTCTCCACGCGGCGGGGATCCGGTCGCTCGTCTCGCACCCCGCGACGCTCGAGCAGCTGTTCATGCGCCACTACGGCGAGGACCTCGCCCAGCTCGAGGGCACCCGGAGCGCCTCATGAGCACCGCCACCACCACCGCTCCGCAAACGCACCGGGCGCCCCAGCGTGCCGGCGCCCTCACCGGGCTCGGCACGTTGCTGCGCTTCAACCTGCGCCGCGACCGGGTCCGGCTCCCGGTGTGGATCCTCGGCACCGTGCTCGCCACGGTGTCCACCGCCGTCAGCTACGAGTCGATCTACCCGACCGCGGCAGACCGGGCCGCCGCGCTGCTGACCATCAACAACCCGGGCACCACGGCCCTCATCGGCGCCGTGTACGGCGACGGCGACTACACCTACGGCATCATGGTCGGCCACCAGCTGGTGGCGCTCATCTCGGTCCTCGCCGCCCTCATGAGCATCTTCACCCTCGTGCGCCACACCCGGCTGGAGGAGGAGACCGGCCGGGCCGAGCTGGTGCGGGCCTCGGTGGTCGGCCGGCACGCGGGCACCGTGGCCGCCGTGACCGTCGTCGTCGGCGCGAACGTCGTGCTGGCGCTGCTGCTCGCCGTCGGGCTCGGCTCGCTGGGGATCGACACCGTCACCTGGGAGGGCTCGCTGCTGTTCGGGGCGGCCATCGGGGCCGTCGGCCTGGTCTTCGCCGGGGTCGCAGCAGTGAGCGTCCAGCTGACCGAGAACGCCCGGACGGCGTCGAGCATCGCCGGGCTCACGCTCGCCGCGGCCTACGTGCTGCGTGCGATCGGCGACGTCGGCGAGGGCTGGATCTCGTGGCTGTCCCCGATCGGCTGGTCCCAGGCCACCGAGACGTACGACAGCAACAGCTGGGCGCCGCTCGGGATCTCGCTGGCGGCCGCGGTGCTGCTCCTCGGCGTCGCCGTGCCGCTGAGCCGGCGACGCGACGTCGGTGCCGGTCTCTTCGGCACGCGGCCCGGGCCCGCGAGCGCCGGCGGGCTCCTCGGCAGCCCGCTCGGGCTGGCGGTGCGGCTGCTGCGCGGCACCGTCATCGGCTGGGGCCTGGCACTGTTCCTCTTCGGCATCATGTACGGCCCGGTCCTCTCCGAGGCGGACACCTTCCTCGAGGACCTGCCGATCATGGCCGAGTTCCTGCCGGACATCGGCGACGCCACCGGCGCCGAGCTGTTCGGGGCGACCGTCCTGGCCGTAGCGGCGATCCTCGCCGCCGTCCCCGCGGTGCAGATCGCGCTGCGGCTGCGCGCCGAGGAGACGGCCGGCCGCGCCGGTCCGCTGCTGGCGACGCCGGTCTCCCGGGTGCGCTGGGTGGGCGCTTACCTCACAGTCGCCGTCGTGGGTGGCGCCGTCGTCCTGCTCGCCCTGGGCCTGGGGATGGGGCTCGGCGCCGGGTGGTCGTTGTCCGACATGAGCTGGGTCGGTGCCGCCGTCGGCGCGGCCCTCTCCTACCTGCCGGCCACCGCCGTGCTCGTCGGCGTCGCGGCCCTGCTGTTCGGGGTCGCGCCCCGCGCGGCCGGGTGGGCGTGGGCGCCGCTGGGGTTCGCCGTCGTCGTCATGTACTTCGGTGGGTTGCTCGACTTCCCGCAGTGGCTCATCGACGTCTCCCCCTACGCCCACGTGCCGCAGCAGCCGGCAGCAGCCTTCGACCTCGCGCCGCTGCTGTGGCTGACCGGGATCGCGGCGGTCCTCGTCGCGGCGGGGCTGGCAGGCGTCCGACGCCGGGACGTCCTCGACGCCTGAGAGGTGATGCTCCGGATCACCCGCCGGAAGCGTTGCCGGTCCGCCGTGTCAGCAGGTATGCCTACTCTGGGAGGGTGAAGAAGAACGCGCTGCGGGACCCCATCGTCTGGATCGACTGCGAGATGACGGGCCTCGACCTCGTCAACGACGCCCTCATCGAGGTGGCGGTGGTGATCACCGACTCCCAGCTCCGCCCCGTCGACGCGGGGATCGACGTCGTCATCGCACCGCCCGAGGGTGCGGTAGAGCAGATGGGCGACGTCGTGCGGGAGATGCACACGACGTCGGGCCTGCTCGTCGAGCTGCCGTCGGGGCTGACGATGGCCGAGGCCCAGGAGCAGGTCCTTACCTATATTCGTCGGTGGGTGCCGGAGCAGCGCAAGGCGCCACTGGCGGGCAACTCGGTGGGGACCGACCGGTCGTTCCTCGCCCGGGACATGCCCGAGCTCGTCGAGCACCTGCACTACCGGATCATCGACGTGTCCTCGATCAAGGAGCTCGCCCGGCGCTGGTACCCGCGCGCCTACTTCAACTCCCCTGCCAAGAACGGCGGGCACCGCGCATTGGCAGACATCCTCGAGAGCATCGACGAGCTGCGGTACTACCGCGCGGCGCTGTGGCCCGAGGGCGACGGCCCGGACTCCCCCACGGTCAAGGCGGTGGCGGCCGAGATCGCCACCCAGCCGACGGCCTCGATCATCGCCGGCCTGGTCGACGACGTCGCCCCCGGCCCGCGACGCGCCACGGTGAGCACAGGTGAGACGCATGCCACGCCGCCAGCCCCCGAGGCTGGGCTCTGACCACCTCCAGGAGCGGCTACACTAGACAATTGCTGCGCCGCCCCGGTGGGACGGCCAGGCATGGTGGGTGTAGCTCAGTTGGTAGAGCGCCGCGTTGTGGTCGCGGATGTCGCGGGTTCAAGTCCCGTCACTCACCCCATGCGAACGAGGCCCGAACGCCGACCAGCTCGGTGTTCGGGCCTCGTTCTCTTTCTGGGCGTTCCGAGCTCGCCGCCGACCGCACCTACTTGCTGAGGTTGCGGAACTGTCGCACGGCCAGCGGGACGAAGACGGCCATGATGACGACCGGCCAGAGGAGCGCGCCGGCGAGCGCGTGGCCGTCGATCCAGTAGCTCGCGTCCCCGGTGCCAGCGCCAGGGGTCGCGAAGAGCTCGCGGATCGCGCTCGCCGTCGAGGACACCGGGTTCCATGCCGCGACGGCGCCGAGCCAGTCCGGCATCATCTCCGGGGGCGTGAACACCGAGGAGATGAATCCCAGCGGGAAGGCGACGGCGAACAGGGAACCGGCCACCTCTGTGTTCTTGATCCGCAGGCCGAGGTAGATGCCCACGAAGATCAGCGCGAGCCGCAGCCACAGCAGGAGGAGGAAGGCGAACAGCGACTCCCCCAGGCTCCCGCCCGCGCGCCAGCCGATCACCAGCGCCAGCCCGGCGATGACCGCCAGGTCGATGGCCGCCTGGATGATGTCGGCGACCCCGCGCCCGGTCACCACTGCTGACGGGGACATCGGCATCGACCGGAATCGGTCCATGAACCCCTTCTCCTTGTTCAGCGTGACGGTGAAGGCGGTGTTCATGAAGCCGAAGGCCATGATCATCGCGAACATCCCGGGCATGGCGTAGTCGACGTAGCCCTCACCGGCACCCTGCCCGGTGACATCCATGGCCGAACCGAAGACGTAGACGAACATCAGCACCATGACCACCGGCATGCCGAGCTGCCAGGCGAAGGTGGAGGGCTGACGCACCAGGTGGGTGAACTCCTGCACGACGATCGTCCAGCAGTCCTTCACCGCCCAGGTGAGTCGGTAGGCGGCGGTGGCACTCATCGGATGGCCTCCTTGGCGGTCTGGGTGGTCAGCTGGAGGAACGCCTCGTCGAGGGTGGGGCGGCGTAGCCCGATGTCGTCGACCTCCAGGCCGAGCCGGCTGATCTCGGCCGCCACCGCGGTGAGGGCGCGGACGCCGTCGGGGACCGGCACGCTGATCCTGCCGTCAGCGACCACCACGTCGACGTCGACCGCCCAGCCCACGACCTCGGCAACCCGGGCCAGGGTGCCCGGATCGGCGACGGCGACCTCGAGCCGCTCGTCACCGATCCGCCGCTTGAGCCCGGCCGGGGTGTCCTCGATGAAGTTCCGGCCCTCGTCGATGACGCTGATCCGGTCGCAGAGCTTGTCGGCCTCGTCAAGGTAGTGGGTGGTCAGCAGCACCGTGGTGCCCTGCGCAGCGAGCTCACGCACCGTCTGCCACACCTCGCGCCGGCCGGCGGGGTCCAGGCCGGTGGTCGGCTCGTCGAGGAAGAGCACCTGCGGGGCGAGGATCATGCTGGCGGCGAGGTCGAGCCGGCGCCGCATCCCGCCCGAGAAGGTCTTGGGCGAACGCCCTGCGGCGTCCCGCAGTCCGAAGAGCTCCAGCAGCTCGTCGGCACGACGGCGGGCGGCCGCCCTGTCCAGCCGGAAGAGCCTGCCGAAGATGGTGAGGTTCTGCCGGGCGCTGAGGAGGTCGTCGACGGCGGTCTGCTGGCCGACCAGGCCGATGCTCGCGCGCACGTCTCGCGGCTGGGTGCGGACGTCGTGACCGGCGACCGACGCCTCGCCGGAGTCGGCTCGGGTGAGCGTGGCCAGGATCCGGACCGTCGTCGTCTTCCCTGCTCCGTTGGGGCCGAGCAGGCCGTGGACGGAGCCTCGCGGGACCGCGAGATCGACGCCGTCGAGCGCGAGCTTCGGCCCGTACCGCTTGGTAAGGCCGCTGGTGCGGACCGCGATCTGTGAGGGGTGCATGGCAGCTCCCAGGGTTCTGAGTACATTGCACGCAGCACGTTAGCGTACGCTGTCCGCAGAACGCAACGCCTTTTCTGCCAAGGGATCGAGATGTCCGACGAGAACCCGCTCGCCCGCAGCCATCAGCTGCTCTGGGAGGGGCTGCCCGCGACGACGAAGGGGCCCAAGCCCACGCTCACGCTCGAGCAGATCGTCAGTGCGGGCATCGAGATCGCCGACACGGAGGGCATCGACGCACTCTCGATGCGCAGGCTGGCCACGACGCTCGGAATGGGCACGATGTCCCTGTACCGCTACATCCCCAGCAAGACCGAGCTGCTCAACCTCATGCTCGACCACGTCAGCGGCACCCAGCTCGGCCGCATCGACCACGACGGCGGCTGGCGCGACACCTTGACCACCGCCGCGCGGCGGGGCCGGGAGCTGTACCTGCGCCACCGGTGGTTGCTCCAGGTCAACTGGGCACGGCCGGTGCTGGGCCCGGGCAGCGTCGCGCAGATGGAGGAGAACATGTCCGGGCTGACCGACCTGCCATTCAGCGACCAGCAGACGATGATGGTGGTCTCCCTGCTGGACGCCTACGTCACCGGCTCGGTCCGGGAGGAGATCCTCTACGACAACGCCGCCGTGGAGAGCGGCATGACCGAGGACGCGTTCTGGAACAACCAGCTGCCCATGCTGGTCCGGGCCATGGAGTCGGGAAAGTACCCGACCATGGCCTCGCTGGACGAGGACGTCTTCAGCGCCGACTGGGCGGAGACGTTCGAGCTGGGGCTGCGCTTCCTGCTCGACGGGATCGAGTGCGAGGTCGCCCGCCGTCGCGCGTGAGACGGAGACAACCTGACGGCGGCCATCGTCGGTCGGTCCGGCGCACCCGCGGCCGGCGCGAACCGCGTGATTGCAATGGTTCTCGGTCGATGTCAGTGGGCTCGTCTACGGTGAAGACAGGCCCGAAGAAGGGTCGGCACAGCGCGGGAGGTGATCCAGGTGACCGTCATCGAGGACCGTCGCGCGGACACGCTGGTCACGGCCCAGGACGAGGCAGAGATGGCGTGGCTGGAGGCCATGGGCGACCTCGAGGAGCTGTTCGCCGGTCCCTGCCCCACCCCCGAGGAGCTCGCCGAGCTGCGAGAGCTGGAGATGGCTGCCCTGGGCCCCCAGCGGGTGGACCTGGTGAGCGTCGCCGCCTCGCTGCAGCAGACGCTCGCCGGGGTCGCGCTGGACCCGACCGGCGTCGTGACCGGTCTGACCGAGGCCGAGCACCTCGACGTGGTTCGTGCCCTGGAGGACGTCAAGGCCGCCACCGCCGCCGCCCAAGCGGTGCTCGTCACCAGTTTCGAGCGGGTCCGACGTGACCGGGAGAAGGACGAGGGCGTGCGCGCTGCGCGCCGGGGCAAGGGCGTCAGCGCCGAGATCGCACTCGCCCGGCGGCTGTCCCCGCACCGGGCCGGCCGCGAGCTCGCCCTGGCCAGGAAGATCGTCGCGGGCATGCCCCGCACCCTGGCAGCGATGCGCACCGGCGCACTCAGCGAACGGCGCGCCGGACTCCTCGCGGCCGAGACCGAGGCAATGGACGCCACCGAGCGGACCACCCTCGACGAGCAGGTGTGCACCGACCCGGCACGATTCGCCACCTGGGGCGACAAACGACTGACCGCCGAGGCCCGGCGCGCGGCCTACGAGCTCTCCCCCGACGCCGCAGCCGAGCGCACCACCAAGGCCGCCAAGGACCGGCGGGTAACACTGCGCCCAGCAGCCCACGGCATGGCCTACCTCAGCGCGCTACTGCCCGCCGCCCAAGCACTGACCTGCCACTCCACCCTCACCAGGGCCGCCGACTCCGCCATCGCCACCGGCGACCCCCGCGGCCGGGGCCAGCTCATGGCCGACACCCTGATCGGGTACGTCACCGGCCAGTTCGACAGCCCCGCCGTACCAGTCCAGGTCCAGCTCGTGATGACCGACCACGCCCTGCTCAACGACAGCAACGACCCCGCCGTGCTACCGGGCTACGGCACCGTCCCCGCCCCATGGGCCCGCGACCTCATCGCCCGCGCACTGGCCACCGACCGGCCCACCGGCGTCTGGCTCCGCCAGCTCTTCACCCACCCCACCACCGGCCAGCTCGTCGCGATGACCTCGCGCGCACGCACCGCACCCGCAGGCCTAGCCACCTTCATCACCCTGCGCGACGGCGCCACCTGCCGCACCGCCTGGTGCGACGCCCCGGTCCGACACATCGACCACGTCGTACCCCACGCCCGCGGCGGCCCCACCACCGCCCCCAACCTGCAAGGACTCTGCGAACGCTGCAACTACATCAAAGAACTCCCCGGCTGGCAGGCCAGACTCGACGGCGCCCTCGGCCGCCTCCCCGGCACCGCCCCACCAACACCCCACCCCATCGGAGCCACCGGAGCCATCGGCACCGGATCCTCAGGCACCTGGCCCGCAGTGATCACCACCACCCCCACCGCCACCAGCTACACCACCCGACCACCACCAACCACCGGCCAGTAAGGCGCCAGGCGCCGCAGGACGACCTGCGGCGCCCCGCTCCCCACCACACAATGACCCCATGCCACTACTGACCGTCGGGCACGGCACGCTCGACCGACCCGCCCTCACCAGCCTGCTCACCGGCTTCGCCGTCGACCACATCGTCGACGTCCGGCGATTCCCCGGCAGCCGCCGCAACCCGGACGTCAAGCGAGAGGCACTGGCCGACTGGCTGCCGGCAGCCGGGATCTCCTACCGGTGGGAGCAGCGGCTCGGCGGACGGCGTCACCTGCGCAAGGCCGAGGATGCCGCCTCACCCGACACCTGGTGGCGGGTCGACGCCTTCCGCGCCTACGCCGGGTACACCCGCAGCGACGAGTTCGGCGAGGGCCTGGCCGACCTGCTCGCCGAAGTGTCGCAGGCCCGGGTCGCCGTGATGTGCTCGGAGACGGTCTGGTGGCGGTGCCACCGCCGTCTCATCGCCGACGTCGCGACTCTGACGGTCGGCGTCCCGGTCCACCACCTCATGCCCGACGGCTCCGAGCGACCGCACGAACCCTCCGCCGGCGCGCGGCTGGCCGGCGACGTCGTGGTCTGGGACGGCTCCGACTGACCGTCAGCGCCGCGGACCGTCAGCGGTCGACGTGCAGCACCTCGCCCGAGGTCACCGCCACGTAGACGTCGACGTCGTCACCGTCGGTGCGGTCGATGGAGACCTCCCAGGCGAAATCGCCGTGCTCCTCGTCGAGGCTCGCGTCGTCGAAGCGGCCGGGCACCTCGGTGAGCGCCGTCGCGATCGCCTCGGCGAGGCCGACCGTCGCCGCGTCGAGGGCGGCAACCTCGTCGTCGTCCGCCGAGCCGTCGGCGCGCGAGTCGAGCACTTCGGTGCCGTCGGCCGAGACGATGACGTCGATCTCGTCGCGGTCCACTGCCACGGAGATCTCCCACCTGCCGTCGTCCTCGCGGTCGATCTCGAAGGCGGTGCCGCCCGCGTCCGACTCGGCGAGGCTGATGGCGGCCGCGACCTCAGCGGCCTGGGCGTCCTCGGCACCATCAGTGCCGCCAGTCTCGTCGGCACTCGCGGTCGTCTCGCTCGGCGACGCGGTGTCGTCGGCAGCGGGCGTGGACTCCTGCGACGTGCCGCCAGTGATGGCCGGCGACGCCTCTGAGCCGTCGTCGTCGCTGTCGCCGCAGCTGGCGAGCGGCACTGCCAGCGCGAGAGCCGCGGTGGCGGTGAGGACGGACCGGGTGCGCATGTGCTTCTTCATGCCTCAACCATCTCGCGCCAAGGCGCCGTGAGCACGCCAGAATGCCGATTGTGGGAGCACTCTCATGCGTGCCTCAGCAGGCTCTCACCCGCGAGCGGCCCGGCGCTCCGCGGCAGCCGGCTTCCTCACCAGAACGCGCGCGACGCGATGGCGTCGGCGAAGTTCTCCAGGGCGCCCGGCACGGTCCCGAGGAACAGCGCGGCATCGACGAGCGAGACCTCCATGACGACCGGCCCGTCGTCGTTGCCCTCGACGATGTCGATCCGGCTGTAGAGCAGCTGCGCGTCGCGGCCCAGCCGCGACTTGATGTGCCCGTGGATCGCGGCGCGCGCGTTCTCCCCGAGCTTGAGCTCGGCCTCGGTCGCCTGCCGGGCGACGGCGACCTCCTCGGCGACGGCGTCCGGGGCGGCGAGCGGCCCCAACAGCATGGCCTGCTTCTCCACCGCGTGGGACAGCACGCCGTTGAAGTAGATGAGCGCGGTCTCGCCGCGCTTGTCCACCGACTTCACGTACCGCTGCACCATCACCGACCGGCCGTCCTGGAGAAGGCCATAGGCGTGCTGGATCGCGTTCATCCGCGAGACGGCGTCGCGCGCCGTGTACCGCCCGGTGTCACGCGAGCCCGACGACACCGCGGGCTTGACCACGAAGTCGCCCTGGGAGGGGAAGCGGGTGTGGACCTGGTGCTTGCTGAAGCCTCGGTCCGGCTCGAGCCACATCGTGTCGATGGTCGGCATGCCGCGCCGCCCGAGCTCCTGGAGGTAGTGCTTGTCGGTGTTCCAGTCCACGACGTCCGCGCTGTTGAGCAGCTTGCGGATGCCCTTCGCCCACGCGACGA
Organism: Georgenia sunbinii; assembly: GCF_036421875.1. Taxonomy (NCBI): domain Bacteria; kingdom Bacillati; phylum Actinomycetota; class Actinomycetes; order Allobogoriellales; family Allobogoriellaceae; genus Georgenia; species Georgenia sunbinii. The sequence continues at coordinate 307,133 of NZ_JAZGOL010000003.1, forward strand.
AGTCGTCCCGGCGCGAGGCGTAGTTGTGCACCGACCGGATGACGACGACGCCGGCGTCGCTCCAGTCGACCGACTCGTCGTCCCATGAGACGACCTGCGGGTCGATCCCACGCTCGGCGAGAGCGTCGGGCAATCCCTCTTCACCGAGGTCCAGCGCGGGGCTGTCGGAGGAGTTGACTAACGTGACACGTGGCTTGGGCACCACCCCAACTTATCCGACCCCGGCAGCACTCGTGCCCAGGCTCGACCGGCGCGGTGATCCTCATCACGAGGGGCCTCCTCGGTTACAGCGCGCCGAATCTCGGTGGTAGTGTCTTGCACTGTTCATGCGCCACTAGCTCAAGTGGTAGAGCAACTGACTCTTAATCAGTGGGTTCAAGGTTCGAGTCCTTGGTGGCGCACAACAAGACGAGGCCGCATCCGATCCGGGTGCGGCCTTCGTCGTTCCCGCATCCTAGGGTTTGGCTGTGCCCATGCCGCCGTCGTCCGACCGGACCGTGCTCGTCGCCGTCGCCGTCGCCGTCGCCGTGCTGGCGGCCGCGGGGCTCGCCGTGGCTGCGGCGGACCCGCCCCTCGTCCCGAGGCTGCTCACCATCGGCGTCGGGCTGACGCCGCTCGCCTTCCTCGCCACCTCACGGTGGCGAGCCGGCCGCGTGCTCGCGGTCGTCGGCGGGCTCACGATGGTCGTCGTGGGCGTGCTCGTCCTCGTCCGGATCGGCGTTCCTGCGCTCCGGCTGCCACCGTCGTCGCGGCTGCTCCTCGTCGACGCCCACGCCGCCTACCCGCCGGTCGGGCTGGTCCTGCTGGGCGTGGCCTGGTCGACGACGGCGGTCGTCGCCGTCCAGGCCGGACGGCGGGGCCTCGTCGTGGTCGCCGGCTGGCTGGGCGGGATGACGGCGGCCGGGCTCGCTCTCGCTGTCCTGGCATGGCCGGTGTATCGCCTCGTCCGCAGCGACGCCCTCGAGCTCACCGCCGGCCAGGTTGCCGCTGCTGCCCTCGGCGCCGCCGTCGCCGTCGTCGTCCCGCTGCTCGCTCACCGCACGGCACGGTTCTTGCCGTCACGTGCCGGTGGCCCCGCTCGGCCCGCGCGGCATGGGCTGCGGCTCGCCGTCGCTACCGGCGTCCTAGCCGTGGTCGCAGTGGCGGGTGTGCTGGTCGCTCGTCCGTTCGTGCAGCGCGAGGCCTTCGCCGAGATCCTGCCCGACGGCGCACTGGCGGCCTGCGTCGCGAGCGCGGCCGGCGCCGACGGGCCCAGCACCGGCGTCACGCGTAGCGAGCTGGCCGAGGTCCTGTCGCTCGACTGCTCCGGCTCGGGCATCCGCGACCTCACCGGCATCGGCACGCTGACGAACCTCGCGTCCCTCGAGCTTCGTGAGAACGAGGTGAGCGACCTCTCCCCGCTCGTCGGGCTGGCGAAGCTCGGCCGGCTCGGCCTCACCCACAACGAGGTCAGCGACCTCGCGCCACTGACTGAGCTGCCGGTGCTCGGTGACCTCGGGCTGTCCGGCAACCGGGTCAGCGACCTCGGGCCGCTCGCCGGCATCACGACGCTCCACCATCTGGGGCTCGCGGACAACGAGGTCACCGACGTCACGCCCCTGGCGGATCTCGACCTGCTCGGCGAGCTCGACCTCTCCCGGAACCGGGTCGTCGACGTCGGTCCGCTCGCCGGGCTTGACCGGCTCGGCCGGTTGACCATCGCCGACAACCACCTGAGCGACCCGTCGCCGCTGGGCAGGCTCCCGGTGCTCACGATGCTGGACGTCTCCCGTAACGAGATCGCCGCCCCCTCCCTGTTCACCGGATTCCCGGAGCTGACCGAGCTGTGGGTGGGCGCGAACCCGGTGGACGACCTTGCCCCGCTGGCGGAGCTGCCCTCGCTCACCGGGGTGGACATCAGCGGCCTGGCCGACGCCACCGGTCGTGACGTCCTCGAGTCCCACGGCGTTTATGTCGGCGGCGGCGCCAAGTGAGATGCTGGGCGCGACGTCCAGAACCGACCGAAGGAGAACCGTGGCCCGGCTCGCTGTGGGAGACACCGTCCCCGACTTCACGCTTACCGCCTCCGACGGGTCCGAGGTGAGCCTCGCCGCGTTGCGTGGGTCCGCCGAGCAGGGCGTCGTCGTCTACTTCTATCCCGCCGCCGCGACCCCGGGCTGCACCACGCAGGCCTGCGACTTCCGCGACAACCTCAATGCGCTGGCGGCCAAGGGCTACACGGTGGTCGGGGTCTCCCCCGACGAGCCGGCCAAGCTCGCCTCGTTCGCCGCCGACGAGGGCCTGACCTTCCCCCTCGTCTCGGACCCGGAGCACGAGGTCATCGAGGCCTGGGGCGCGTGGGGCGAGAAGAAGAACTACGGGCGCACCTACGAGGGCCTCATCCGCTCCACGGTCGTCGTCGACCCGGCGGGTACCGTCACGCTGGCTCAGTACAACGTCAAGGCCACCGGCCATGTCGCTCGCCTCCGCAAGGAGCTCGGGGTCGACTAGCCTGATCCCGGGCACGCGCGAGTGGCGTAATTGGCAGCCGCGCCAGGTTTAGGTCCTGGTGTCTTCGGACGTGCGGGTTCGAGTCCCGCCTCGCGCACCAGCCGCGCCGCTGGGTCAGGCCGTCGCCAGCAGGCCGGCGGCCCAGGCGGCGCGGTACTCGGCCACGGTGGCGTCGTCGAACTCCGTCAGCTCGTCGTACCCGGGCCCGGAGTCGATGAACGCGGTGAGCTCGTACGGCTGGGCGCCCAGCTCGGCAGCGAGGCTACGAATAGTGGCCATGGCAATTGACTCCCCGTGTCGATTGTCCGTCCAGAAGTCAAACGATACGGCGAGCCGGCCGCCCGGCAACCGGAACTGTCTACGACCGTTCCTCGCGGGCCCTGACCGACTCGGTCCGTGCGCCGACGAGCTCGAGCTCTCGGCGCCAGTACTCGTAGAAGTCCTCGATCGGCCGGGACGTGCCGTCCTCGTGACCAACCTGTTCAACCCGCATGATGCCTCCCGAGCTGTGCCGCCGAGGTGATCTCGTGCCACAACCATGGCGTGGCCACCCGCAGCCGGGCAATCCTGCGAGCGCAGTAATCCGGCTACGACTTTCGTCGCTCCCCGGCGCCGTTGATACGCTGCGAATCCCGCGCTCGCGCACCACCCCGACCACGACGGAGACACCATGAGCGGTCTGGCCTCGGACGACATCACCCCGTGGCTCCCGCCGGACGAGCTCGAGTTCGTCCGCGCCCGGGTCCCGATGCTCTACCTCGACCTGCTGCCGGTCAGGGTCGGTGCCACCGGCGCGGTGGAGGAGGTCGGTCTGCTGCTGCGGGTGTCCCAGGGCAGCCTCACCCGCGCCCTCGTCTCCGGCCGGGTGCTCTACCACGAGACGATCCGCCAGGCGGTGGTGCGCCACCTGGAGAAGGACCTCGGGCCGCTGTGCCTGCCGCGCCTCGCGCCGTCGCTGCAGCCGCTGACCGTCGGCGAGTACTTCCCCACCCCCGGGCAGGGCTTCCACGACTCCCGGCAGCACGCCGTGTCGCTGGTCTACGTCGTTCCGGTCGACGGCGACTGCCAGCCGCAGCAGGACACCCTCGAGCTCAGCTGGTTCAGCCCGCAGGCCGCCCTCGAGCCGGACGTCCTCGCCGAGCTGGTCGACGGCCACGAGGCCGTGCTCCGGCTCGCGCTGTCGCAGGCCGCACGTTGACCGCGACCACCCGCCCCAGCCTCGGCTCCGCCATCGCCATCATGCTCGTCGACTGGCTGGCGATCCTCGTCTTCATCTTCGCCGGCCTCGGCAGCCACGACCAGCAGGCGACCCTCGGCAACCTGCTGCTCACCGCGTGGCCGTTCCTCGTGGCACGGATGGTCGCGCTCCCCGCCGTCCGCGGCCGCGCGGAGGCGCTGTGGCCCGGCGGCGTCATCGCCTGGCTCGTCACCTGGGCGCTGGGCATGGGGCTGCGTGCCCTCACCGGGGCCGGGACGGCGCTGGCGTTCGTCCTCGTGTCCCTCGGGATGCTCGGGCTGCTGCTCCTCGGCTGGCGGCTGCTGTCCGCCGTCGTGCGCTGGCAGGTCCGGCGCAACGCCGAGCTGGACTAGGCGCCCAGCACCGCCGCGATCCGCGGGGCCAGCGCGCGCAGCGCCTTGCCGCGGTGACTGATGGCGTTCTTCTCCTCGGCACTGAGCTCGGCCGCCGACCGGCGCTCGCCGTCGGGCTGCAGGATCGGGTCGTAGCCGAAGCCGCCGTCACCGCGAGGCGCGCGCAGCAGCGTGCCGGGCATCGCGCCGACCTCCACCACCTCGCGGCCGTCGGGCGTGACGAGCGCAGCCGCGCAGACGAACTGCGCGGCGCGATGCTCGTCTGGGACGTCACCGAGCTGGGCAAGCAACAGCTCGAGGTTGGCGCGGTCGTCGCCGTGGCGACCCGCCCACCGGGCCGAGAAGATCCCCGGGGCGCCGCCAAGCACGTCGACGGCGAGGCCAGAGTCGTCCGCGACGGCCGGCAGGCCGGTGGCCGCGGCAAGCGCTCGCGCCTTGACCAGCGCGTTCTCCTCGAAGGTGACGCCGTCCTCGACCGGGTCGAGGTCCCCGACGTCGGCGGCTCCGACGACGTCGCCCTCGGTCAGCCCCGGCAGCAGGGGCGCGAGGATGGCGCGCAGCTCACCGATCTTGTGGACGTTGCGGGTCGCGAGGACGAGCCGCGGGCTGGCGCTGCTCACGCCTGGTTGGGCAGCGGCAGGGCCAGCGCGGCGCGCTGCAGCTCGGTGAGCTTGGCGGTGCCCGCGACGGCGAGGTCGAGCAGCTCGTCGAGCTCGTGGCGCTCGAACGGCTTGCGCTCGGCGGTGCCCTGCACCTCGACGAACCCGCCGCTGCCGGTGACGACGACGTTCATGTCCGTCTCCGCCGCGACGTCCTCGACGTAGGGCAGGTCGAGCACCGGCTGCCCGCCGACGATCCCGACGCTCACTGCCGCGACCGAGTCGGTGAGCACCTGGCCCGCGGCCACCGCGCCCTGCGCCTGGCCCCACGTGATGGCATCGACGAGTGCGACGTACGCGCCGGTGATCGCCGCGGTGCGGGTGCCGCCGTCGGCCTGCAGGACGTCGCAGTCGAGCACGATGGTGTTCTCGCCCAGCGCGCTGACGTCGATGATGGCGCGCAGCGAGCGGCCGATGAGCCGGGAGATCTCGTGGGTGCGCCCGCCGACCCGGCCCTTGATGGACTCCCGGTCGCTGCGGGTGTTGGTCGCGCGGGGCAGCATCGCGTACTCCGCGGTCACCCAGCCCTGGCCCGAGCCCTTGCGCCAGCGCGGCACGCCCTGCGTGAAGGACGCGGCGCACAGCACCCGGGTGCCGCCGAACTCGACGAGGACGCTGCCCTCGGCGTGGTCCAGCCAGCCACGGGTGATGGTGATCTTCCGGAGCTCGTCGGATGCGCGGCCGTCGGCGCGGGGAACGAGGGTGCTCGCGGAGGTCGAAGTCATCGGTCCAGCGTACCCGCGTCCGCGATCATCCCCAGCGCATCGCCGAGGACCTCGGGGAACGGCGTCCGTCCCGGCGCCCGCCGCGACCAGGCCCGCAACGCAGCGAGGAACGCGCCCGCCTGCGCCGCCCCCACGACCTCCGCGTGCAGGTCAGCCAGCCCCCGCGCGCGCAGGTGGCCGGCGATGATCCGGGCGGCACGCCGCTGCCGCCGCGCCGCGGACTCCTCCAGCTCCTCCGCCACGCCCATCGGCTCGGCGTTGGCGAACGCGAGCAGCACGGTGCCAGGTTCCAGCCGGGCGGCCACGCGCAGCAGTGCGGCGGCGCTCTGCGTCACCGCGCCGTCGTCCGTCGGCGAGGACACCAGCTCGGCAGGCAGGCCGTCGAGCGCGTCGTCGACCGAGGTCCACAGCAGGTCGCTCTTCGCCGGCACGTAGTTGAAGAAGGTGGCCCGACTCACGCCGGCACGCTGCGTGATGTCAGCCACAGAGGTCGCCTCGTACCCCTGCTCGAGGAACAGCTCGCACGCCGCTTCCTCGAGGACCGCGCGGGAAACGGCCCGGGGCCTGCCCACTTTCCGCTCCTGCCGCATGCCGAGATCCTAACGTTGTCCCGGCCACGACAGGCGATATTGTTGGACGCAGACCAATAATGCGTTTCGAGTAGCGAGGACCCTCCCATGGCCCAGGCCCCCACCCCCGCCAGGCTCGCTGCCGGCGCCGTCGCGCTCAGCCTGCTGCTCGCGGCGTGCGGCAGCGGCGCCGGCTCCGACTCGCCCGACGCCAGCGGTGAGCCGGCCGACGGCGGCACGCTCGTCTACGCCACCGGCGACGCGGAGCCGACCTGCCTCGATCCCCACGTGGGCGGCAACTACCCGCAGGCGCTCATCAGCACCCAGTACCTCGAGCCGCTCGTCGGCCGCGACGCCGACGGCGAGATCCAGCCGTGGCTGGCCACCGAGTGGGACGTCAGCGACGACGGCCTCACCTGGGACCTCACGCTGGCCGAGGGCATCACCTTCAGCGACGGCACCCCGCTGGACGCCGAGGCCGTCAAGGTCAACGTCGAGCACCTGCAGGACCCCGAGACTGCCTCCTCCACCGGCTACCTCGCGGTGCAGAAGATCGCCGAGGTGGAGCCGGTGGACGCCACCCACGTGCGGTTCCACCTGAGCGAGCCGGACTCCGCGCTGCTCGAGTCCTTCACCATGCAGTGGACGGCGATCCAGTCCCCCGCCGGCATCGCCCGTGGGATGGACGAGAACTGCGCCGCGCCGATCGGCACCGGGCCCTTCGTGGTCTCCGAGTGGGTGCCCCAGCAGCACGTCATCCTCGACCGCAACGAGGACTACGCCACCCACGGCCCGCAGGCCCAGAACGACGGCGCCGCGCACCTCGAGCGCATCGAGTGGCGCTTCATCCCCGACCCGGCCACCCGCTGGGCGGCGCTGCAGGCCGGCGAGGTGCACGTCATCGACAACCCCGAGCCTGACGCGATCGTCACGGCCGAGGCCGGCGAGGAGATCACCCACATCGCCGCCCCGCGGCCCGGGGCGGCGAACCGGATCGAGCTCAACTCCTCCCAGCCGCCGTTCGACGACGCCGGCGTGCGCGAGGCCTTCGTCCGCTCCGCCGACATCGACCCGGGGATCGAGGCCCTCTACCAGGGCGTCGCCACCCGGTCCTTCTCCCCGCTCTCGAGCGTGGAGCCCCTCGGCTACAGCGACCCCTCGCTGTTCGGCACCGACGTCCCGGAGGCCGAGCGCCTGCTCGACGAGGCCGGCTGGGACGAGGTCGACGACGAGGGCTACCGCGTGCGCGAAGGCGAGCGCCTCACCGTCCGCTTCCCGGTGAGCACCAACCAGTCAGTAGCCGCCGAGCGGGCACTGTTCGAGCAGGTCCAGGCCAACACCAAGCGGGTCGGCTTCGAGGTCGTCCTCACCCCACTCGACCTCTCCGGCTGGTACGGCGCCCTGGCCGCGCCCGCGGACGGCGGCGAGAACACCTATGAGGCGGTCAGCGCCCCGTACACCAAGGTCGGCCCCGACGTGCTGCGGATCCTCTTCCACTCCGACAGCACGGTGCCCGCGCCGAGCGGCTACTTCGCCAACCTCGCCCAGGTGACCGACGACGAGATCGACGCGACCCTCGAGGAAGCCGCCCGGATCACCGACCCGGAGCAGCGCGCCGAGCTCTACGCACAGGTGCAGCAGCAGGTCCTCGAGGGCTACTACCTGCTGCCGCTCTACGACCAGCAGAACCACTTCCTCACCCGCGGGGTGACCGGGGTGGCCACGCTGGGCACGGTGGCGACGCCGACCTTCATCGACACGCGCCTGACGTCCTGACGCCCGATGCCCGTCCTGCGCTGGCTGCTCGGCCGGCTCGCCGCCGCGGCCCTCGTCGCCTGGGTCGTCGCCACCGTGGTGTTCTTCGCGCTGCGGTCGGCCGGCGGCGACCCCTCCGAGGCGATCCTCGGCGGGCCGGGCTCCCAGGCGAGCCCGGAGGCGATGGCGCAGGTGCGCGAGGAGTACCGGCTCGACGATCCGCTCGTCGTCCAGTACCTGCTGCAGCTCGCCCGCACGCTCACCTTCCAGCTGGGTGACTCCTACGCCCGACGGCGGCCGGTCGCCGAGCTCATCGGTGACCAGATCGGCGGCACCCTCGTGCTCGCGGGCCTCGCGCTCGTCCTCGCCTGGCTCATCGCACTGGCGGTCGCGACGCTCGCCGGCCGCTCCCGCGGCCGGGCCAGTCGACCCGTGGTGGCGGTGCTGCGCGGCGCGGAGGTGGTGGCCTCGGTGATGCCCCACTTCTGGCTCGGCGCGGTCCTCATCGCGGTCTTCGCCGGCGGGCTGGGCTGGCTGCCGGCGACGAGCAGCGGCAGCTCCCTGCGCGCCCTGCTGCTGCCGGCGATCACCCTCGCGGTCCCGGTCGCGGGCTTCCTCGGCCAGGTGATGCGCGACAGCCTCGACGAGGCGCACCTCGCCCCCTTCGCGACGACGTCGCGGACCCGGGGCGCCTCGGAGACCTGGGTGCTGTGGCGCCACTCGCTGCGGCACGCGGCGCTGCCGGCGATCGCGCTGAGCGGCTGGGCCTTCGGCTCGCTGCTGTCCGGCGCCGTCGTGGTGGAGACGCTCTTCGGGCGTCCTGGCCTGGGCCGGCTTCTCATCGAGGCGACCCACGCCCGCGACGTCCCGCTCGTCATCGGCGTGGTGCTCGTCATCGCGCTCGGCTACGTCGTCGTCATGTCGGTCGCCGACGTCCTCGAGCGGGTCGTCGACCCGCGGCTGCGCGGGCGGGTCCGGGTCGTCACCGACACCCCCACGAGCGAGGTGATGGGCTGATGCGCCGGGTCTTGGGGCTCGGCGGGCTGGTGAGCCTCGCCGTCATCGTCCTCGTCGTGCTCGCTGCGCTCTGGCCGGGGCTGCTCGCGCCCGGCGACCCCACCGCGGTCGCGCCGTCGGACGCCTTCGCCGCCCCCAGCGCGGCGGCGTGGTTCGGCACGGACACCTCCGGCCGGGACGTCTTCACCCGGGTGGTCCACGGCGCGGGCCAATCGCTGGGCATCGGCGCCGCGGCGACCGCCATCGGGATGGCGCTCGGGGTGCTGCTCGGCTTCGGTGCCGCGCTCGGGCCACGCTGGCTCGACGGCGTGCTCAGCCGGGTCATCGAGGTGCTCTTCGCGCTGCCGAGCCTCGTGCTCGCGCTGCTGCTGGTCTCGGTGATGGGCGCCGGCGTCCGCGCGTCGGTGATCGCCGTCGGGCTGGCGACCGCGCCGGGCTATGCCCGCATCCTGCGCTCGCGCGCCCAGGCCGTCACCCGCAGCCCCTACGTGCAGGCCGCTCGGCTCGAGGGCCTCGCCGGGCCGCCGGTGTTCGCCCGGCACGTGCTGCCCAACACGGTGTGGCCGCTGGTGGCGGTGGCGACGCTCGGCATCGGGCAGGCCATCGTGTGGGTGTCGGCGCTCAGCTACCTCGGCCTCGGCGCGCTGCCGCCGTCCCCGGAGTGGGGCGCGATGCTCAACGACGGGAGGCTGTACATCACCAGCGCCTGGTGGCTCACCGTGGCGCCGGGCCTGGCGATCACCGCGACGGCCGCGGCGCTGACCATGCTCGGACGACGGATCAGCGCGGTGGCACCGGCATGAACGACACCGAACCGATCCTCGACATCGCCGGGCTCAGCGTGAGCTTCCCCGGGGTCGGCGCCGTGCTGGACGACGTCGACCTGCGGCTGCTGCCGGGGCGCTGCCTGGCGATCGTCGGCGAGTCCGGCGCCGGCAAGTCGGTGCTGGCGCGCAGCATCGTCGGCCTCGCGGGTGAGGGCGGCGCGCCCGCGCGGGTCACGGCATCGAGGTTCACCGTCGCCGGGCACGACGTGCGCACCGCCACGCAACGCACCTGGCGCCGACTGCGCGGGGCGCACGTGGGCTTCGTGCTGCAGGACGCGCTGCAGTCACTCGACCCGTTGCGCACGGTCGGCGCCGAGGTCGGCGAGGCGCTGCGGCTGCGCGGCGTGGGACGGGTCGAGCGCGCACGGCGGGTCGAGGAGGCGCTCGCCCTCGCCGGGCTGGACGAGCCCGCGGTGCGCGCCGCCCAGCGTCCCGGTGAGCTGTCCGGCGGCATGCGGCAGCGCGCCCTCATCGCCTCGGCGATCGTCTCCGACCCGCCGCTGCTCGTCGCCGACGAGCCGACGACGGCGCTGGACGCCACCGTCGCGCGCGGCGTGCTCGACCTGCTCGCCGGGCTGCGCGACGCCGGGCGGGCCGTGCTGCTGGTCACCCACGACCTGTCCGCCGTCGCGCGGATCGCCGACGACGTCGCCGTGCTCGACGCCGGCCGGGTCGTCGAGCACGGGCCGGTCGACGAGGTGCTGCGCCGGCCGCGGCACGAGGTCACCCGGGCGCTGCTCGCCGCGGTGCCGCGCGGGCCCCGGCCGGGCGCGGCGGAGACCGGTACTCACGTGCCCGACGGCGAGATCCTGCGCGCCACCGGGCTGCGGCACCACTACCGGCTGCCGGGCGGAGGCTCGGTGGCCGCGCTCGACGACGTCGACCTCGTCGTGCGGCGCGGTGAGGCGCTGGGCGTCGTCGGCGAGTCCGGCAGCGGGAAGTCGACCCTCGCCCGGATGCTCGTGGCCGCCGAGCAGCCGGACGCCGGGACGGTGCTGCTCGACGGCGAGCCGTGGTCGCAGGTGACCGAGCGGCACCGCCGGGCGCGCCGCGCGCTGGTGCGGCTCGTGCCGCAGGACCCGCTGGGCTCCTTCGACCCACGCTGGAGCGCCGGGCGGATCCTGCAGGCGGCGCTGCGGGTCGCCGGCAGCGCCCGGACGCCCGCCGAGCTGCTGGCGATGGTGCGGCTGCCGGCGGAGGTGCTGCGCCGCCGGCCGCGGTCGTTGTCCGGCGGGCAGCGGCAGCGGCTGGCCATCGCACGGGCGCTGGCCGCCGAGCCGGCCGTGCTCGTGCTCGACGAGCCCGTCTCCGCGCTCGACGTCACCGTGCAGGCGGCGATCCTCGACCTGCTCGTCGACCTCCAGGAACGCACCGGCACCGCGCTCGTGCTCATCTCCCACGACCTCGCCGTGGTGCGCAAGGTCTGCGCGACGGTCGCGGTGATGGACCGCGGCCGGATCATCGAGCACGGGCCGGTGGAGGACGTCTGGGCGCGGCCCGCTCACTCCGTGACGCGGGCGCTTCTGGAGGCTGCGTCCTAGCTCGACCCGCGGGCCGCCTCGACGGTCCGTCCGGCGAGGATCGCCGTCGGATCGACCAACCGCGTGGGCAGCTCCTGCGAGGTGAGCAGCAGCGGCAGCTCGGTGCACGCGGCGACGACGACGTCCGCTCCGCGCTCGGCCAGGCCGGCGGCGACACCGATCAGCGCAGCCTTCTGGCCGGGCGAGACCGTCCGCGACTTCACCGCGAAGATCGTCTCCATCACCGACCGCTGATCTGCAGCGGCGGGGACGACCGGCTCGATCGCCGCACCCTCGAGGCCGTCCTGGTAGAGGCGAGCCGTCAAGGTCGCGTCGGTGGCGAGGATCCCCGCGCGCCGGACTCCCGGCAGCGCTGCGAGGTGGTCGACGGTGGCGTCAATGATGCTGAGGTAGTCGAGGTCCACCTGCTGGCGCACCCGCGGCAGGAAGGCGTGGGCACCGTTGCACACGACCACGTAGAACGCCGCGCCCGCCGCCGCGAGGTGGCGGGCGCCCTCGACCAGCCGCGGCGTCGGGTCCTCGCCGTCCCCGGCGATCGCCGCGCTCCGGTCGGGGACCGTGGGGTCCGCCCAGATCATCACGCGCAGGTGGTCCTGATCGCGCTGCGCGGCGGTGGCGGCGATGAGTTTGGCGTAGAAGTCGACCGTCGCCGCCGGCCCCATCCCCCCGAGGACGCCCACGAGCGGCGGCTCGGCACGTCTCACCTGGTCACGCTCATGCCTCCACCGAGCAGCGCGGGCCGGGCCAGTGCCGTGTACTGGCCCAGGGCACCGGTGTGCGAGATCGCCGGACGGGTCCACGCCGCACGGCGCCGGTCCCACTCGCGCTCGACGTCCCCTGGCGCCACCCGCGCCCCCCGCAGGCCCACGACGTCGAGGCTGCGCCGGGGGATGTCGATCTCGATGAGGTCGCCGTCCTGGAGGTGGGCCAGCGGGCCACCGTCGATCGCCTCGGGGTGGGCGTACCCAATGCACGGGCCGCGGCTCGCACCGGAGAACCGTCCGTCGGTGACGAGCGCCGTGGTTGCCGCCAGGGTCGGGTCGGACGCGATCAGCTCGGACAGGAAGAACATCTCGGGCATGCCGGTGGCCCGCGGCCCCTGGTACCGGACGACGACGACGTCCCCGGGCTCGATCGCGCCGTTGACGACCATCTCGATGGCGTCCTCCTCCCGGTCGAAGACACGGGCGGGGCCGGTGTGGGTGAGCATCGAGTCCGCCACCGCGTGGGACTTGACGATCGCCCCGTCGGCCAGGTTCCCGGTGAGCAAGGCGGTCGAGCCGGACTCGTAGACGGGGTCGTCGATGGGCCGGATCACCTGCTGCGCCTGCAGCTGGTAGTTGCCGAGGAACATGGCGGCGTGCCGCTGGAGCTGCCCGCCGATGAGCCGCTCGAGGTTCTGCCCCACCGTCACGCCGCTGACGGTCAGCGCATCCAGGTGCAGCCGGTCGCCGAGCTGGAGCATGAGGGCGGGTACCCCGCCGGCGTACCAGAAGAGCTCGGTCGGGTAGCGTCCGGCGGTCTTGGCGTCGACCAGCACGGGGGTCCGGCGGTGGATCTCGTCGAAGTCCTCCGCTGTGATCGTGATCCCGGCCTCCTGCGCGATCGCCGTCAGGTGCATCACGGCGTTGAGCGAGCCACCGATCGCTGCGTGCACGGTGATCGCGTTCTCGAAGGCTTCACGGGTGAGGATCTGGCGCGACGTGATGCCGTCGCGCAGCAGCTGCACGGCCTGCTCGCCGGCGGCCCGCGCCATCCGCCGCAGCTCGGCCATCGGGGCGGGGATCAGCGCGGCCCAGGGCAGCGCCAGCCCGAGCGCCTCGGACATCACCTGCATCGTGGCGGCGGTGCCCATGTACTGGCATGCCCCGCAGCCGGGGCAAGCGAAGCGCTGGAACGCGAGGAACTCGTCGAGCTCCATCGTGCCGCGGTCGACGCTGACCTTCATGCTCCACAGTTCCTCGTTGGAGCGCAGCGCCGGCCCGGACGCCATCGCGCCACCGGGCACGTGGACCGCGGGCAAGTCGAGGCGGGCCATCGCAAGCAGGTGGGCGGGGACGGCCTTGTCGCCCGACGACGCGAGCACCATCGCGTCGAACGGGGTCGCGTTGGCGTGGATCTCGACCATGTTCGCGATGAGCTCCCGGGACGCCAGCGGGTATCGCATCCCGTCGTGGGCCTGGGCGATGCCGTCACAGATGTCCGTGGTGGTGTAGTCGGCGGGCTTGCCGCCGCTCTGCAGCACGCCCTTGGCAGCTTCGGCACCGAGGTCGGCCAGGTGGTAGGAGCTGGGGTGGGAGTCCCCGGCAGCGGTCTCCACGAGGACCTGCGGGCGGGCCAGGTCGGCGACCGACCAGTCCATCGACATCCGCAGGGCATCGCCCTCGAAACTGAACTGCCGTACCCGCTGACTGGCGAGCGCCGGGTCCGCGCCGGGGATGGAGCGCGGGCTGGAGGTGGTGGTCATCATCAATCTCTCGCTAGATGGAACTTACGGTTCAGTCTCCGGCACGCAGGAGGGGAGGTCAAGGACGCTGCACGGGTTGACCGTGACGGGGAGACGTGACTAGCGTTGCAATCCTCGAAATCACCCTTCCACTAGACAGAACTTACGACCGTTTGGGCCGTGAGCCACCGGAGGAACACATGCGGATCGCCACGCTGGGCTTCAGCCACGAGGCCAACACGTTCTCCACGGTCCCGGCCGGCATCGAGCAGTGGCAGCGGGCCGGGATCCTCGAGGGTCGTGCCATCGTCGACCAGTACGGCGGCGCGCAGGCGACCATCAGCGGCTTCCTGGAGCTCGCCACCGTCGAGCACGACGTAAAGATCGTCCCGTTGGTCTTCAGCCGCATCACCCCCATGGGCTCGATCCCGGCCGACGCGTTCGAGATGCTCGTCGACCGCCTGCTCGCCGCGCTGCGGGACCACGGGCCGTGGGACGCCGTACTGCTGGCCCTGCACGGCGCCGCCGTCAGCGACGAGCACCCCGACGCCGACGGCGAGGTGACCCGCCGCGTCCGCGCCCTGGTCGGGCCGGACGTCCCGATCGGGCTGACCCTCGACATGCACGCCAACCTCTCCCCGCTCCTGGTCGACCACGCCGACGTCGTCACCGTCTACCAGACCAACCCGCACCTGGACGCCCGGTCTCGGGCGCTGACCGCCGGCCGGCTCATCGTCCGGGCGGTGCGCGGCGAGATCCGCCCCACGATGGCCCTGGAGATGCCGCCGGTAGCCATCAACATCCTCGCCCAGGGCACCGACGACTCCCCCGTCCGCGAGCTCGTCGCCCACGCCCGCCAGCAGGCCCGGCGCCCCGGCGTGCTCGACACCAGCGTCGTCGAGGGATACCCCTACGCCGACGTGGCCGAGATGGGCATGAGCTTCCTGGCGATCACCGACGGCGACGCCGCACTCGCCCAGGACGTCGCAAGGACCATGGCCCGTACCGCCTGGGACGGGCGCGAAGGCTTCGACGCCGAGGCACTGACCGTCGACGACGCGCTGGGCAGGGCCGACCGGATCGCCGACGAGGGACGCGGGCCCGTCGTCCTGCTCGACACCGGCGACAACGTCGGCGCCGGCAGCCCCGCCGACTCCACCGTGCTGCTGGCCGCGGCCCAGGCGCGCGGCGTCCGTGGCGTCTTCTGCTCGCTGTGCGACCCCGACGCGGTGCAGCAGTGCGTCGTCGCGGGCGTCGGGGCCAGCGTCGAGCTGCTGGCCGGCGGCAAGACCGACGGTCGTCACGGTGACCCGGTCCGGCTCCGGGGGACGGTCAGGCTGCTGCACGACGGCCGTTGGGAGGAGACCGGCCCGACCCACGGCGGCTTCCGGTACTTCAACACGGGCCCCGGCGCGCTGCTCGCCACCGAGGACGGTCACGACGTGCTGCTGATCAGCCGTCCGCATGGGAACGTCAGCCGGCAACAGTTGAGCGCCGTCGGGCTGGACCCCGCCCGGCAGCGGATCATCATCGCCAAGGGCGTCAACTCTCCCCGGGCGACCTTCGAGCCGATCGCGGCCGAGCTGCTCTTCGTCGGCACACCGGGGGTGACCAGCGCGGACCTGTCGACCTTCGGCTACCAGCACCGGCGGCGGCCGATGTTCCCCTTCGAGCGCGAGGCGACCTACTGACCCCCTCACCGACGTCCGCTGCGGATCGCCAGCTCCAGCAGCCGGGCGGCAGCCGGCAGCACCGACTCGTCCAGGTCGAAAGTGGCCGAGTGGTGCGGGCCGTACGTCCCCGAGCCGAGCAGCAGGTAGGCGGCGTCGCCGCCGCGGCGTTGCGTCGCGCTCATCAGCACGCTCGCGTCGTCGCTCGCCCCGAGGGACCGCGGCCCGACCGCGGTCAGTCCGGCGGCGGCGGCCCCGGCCAGCACGGCCCGCACCAGCCGCTCGTCGTTGGTCGCCGCGGTCGCCGCACCGGTGACGACGATGTCCAGGCCGACCTCGTGCATCACCGCGGCTCCCTGCAGCACCAGCCGGGCGCGCCGTTCCAGCTCGGCGTGCGACTGCTGGTCGCCCGCCCTGACCTCGGCCTCCAACCGGGCCTGGGCGGGCACGATATTGGGTGCGCCGTCGGCCCGCAGCGACCCGACGTTGACCCGTGTCGAGATCCCCGCGAAGCGCGGCAGGCCGTGCAGCGAGACGGTGGCCGCAGCCGCCGCCAGCAGCGCGTGACGGCCCTCCTGCGGGGCGTTCGCCGCATGGGCAGGGCGGCCGGTGAACGTGGCCCGCAGCTTGGTGGTGGCCAGCAGGTCGCGGGCCTCGGCGACCTCCCCCGGGCGCAGCCCGAAGCCGAGATGGAAGGCCAGCATCGTGTCGAGGTCGTCGCAGGCCCCCGCCGCGGCGAGCAGAGCCGCACCCCGCACCCCCTCCTCGGCGGGCTGGAACAGCAGCCGCACCCGGCCCGGGAAGTCCCGGTCGGCGGCGAGTCGCGCCGCCAGGTCCAGCCCGACCGCGACGTGACCGTCGTGGCCGCACGCGTGCATCCGGCCGGGGACTGCCGAGGCGAACCCGGCCCGCGCGGGGTGGTGCTCGCGGGCACCGGACTCGTGGATCGGCAACGCGTCCAGGTCGACCCGGATACCGACCGTGAGGCCCGGCCGGCTCCCCATCAGCTCGGCGACGAGGGCGGTGTGACCGCCGCTGAGCCGGTCGACGCTGACGGCGTCGACCCCGGCGGCGCGAGCCTCGACGCAGGCCTGGTCGAGCTCGTCGACCGGCGCCAGTCCGACGTAGCCGACGGCGTCGGTCAGTGCCGTACCGCCGGTCACCGACCATCCCAGCCGCTCGACGGTGCGCCAGACCAGGTCCGCGGTGCGAATCTCGCAGAACCCCAGCTCGGGCCGGGCATGGACGTGGCGGCGGACCGCGACGGGGTCCCGCGGGTCAATCAGCTCGGCGGCGGCACCGGCAGCCGGCTCAGACCGCGACAACTGCCTCGACCTCGACCGGCGTCCCCAGCGGCAGCTCGGCGACGCCGACCGCCGACCGGGCGTGATTGCCCGCCTCCCCGAGTACCTCGGCGAACACCTGGGACGCGCCGTTGGCCACCGCGGGCTGGTCCCGGAAGCCGGGTGCGCTGGCGACGAACACGGTGAGCTTGAGGACCTGCTTGACGGCCGACAGCGAGCCGAGCTCCTCCTGCAGCCTGCCGAGCAGGTTGATCGCGCACTGCCGGGCACAGGCCTGGCCGGTCGGGATGTCGACGTCGTCGCCGAGCACCCCGGTCGCCAGCAGCTCCGAGCCGACGAAGGCTACCTGCCCCGACATCATGATCACGTTCCCCTCACGGCGCAGCGGTCGGACGACGGCGTCCGGCCCGGGGACTGGGGAGAGGTCGGGCTCGAGGGCAGCGAACCGGGCGTCGGGCGTCGTGGTGGTCATGAGGTGCCTCCTGGAGTGCGCTGTCGGGTTGGTGGTGCTGGTCGTGCGCGGTGTGCTCAGCTGACCGGCTCGAGCACCCGGCCGGGGCGGACGCCGGTGTCGGCGCCGTCGAGGATCACCGCACGGCCGGCGACGAGGACGTGCCGGATCCCGATCGGTGTCAGCAGCGGCTCGTCGAAGGTCGCCCGGTCGGCCACGGTGAGCGGGTCGAGCACGACGAGGTCCGCCTCGTAGCCGGGCGCGACCACGCCGCGCCGCCCGAGCCGGAACCGCTGCGCAGGCACCGAGGTCATCCGGCGGATTATCGACGGCAGGTCGGCCACCTGGCCGTCGCGCACGTACCGGCCGAGCACCCGGGCGAAGGTGCCCGCCGTGCGGGGGTGCGGCCTGCCGGGCAGCGGGATCGTGTCGGACCCGATGAGCATCTGCGGCTGAGCCAGCAGCAGCCGGATGTCGTCCTCGCTCATCATGTGCAGCACCACCAGGACGTCCCCGCGCAGCTCGGTCAGCACCGAGGCGACGACGTCGGCCGGCTGCTGCCCCCAGGCCCGAGCGAGGTCGGCGATGCTCCGCCCCTCGATCTCGCGCCGCGCAGGGGCGCCGGCGATGACGATGCCGTCCCACCCGGCGGCGGCAGCGAAGTTCTGCCACCCCGGCAGCCCGGAGACGAACTCGGCGGCGATCCGCCGTCTGGACCTAGGATCGGCGAGGTGGGTGAGCATCGCGTCGATACCGCCCTCGTTGACCCAGGGCGGCAGGATCGCGCGGAGCATGGTGCTGCCGGCGGTGTACGGGTAGACGTCGCCGCGGACGTCGAGGCCGTCGGCCACCGCCCGGTCGATCTGGTCGATCACCGTACCGACGGTGCCCCAGCGCTCGCGGCCAGCGACCTTGATGTGCGAGAGCTGGACCGCCGCCCCGGTCCGGCGGGCCACCGCGATGCCCTCCTCGACGGCCTCGCCGACCGTCTCCATCTCGTTGCGCATATGGGTGGCATAGATGCTCCCCCGGCGCGCGAGCACCACGCCCAGCGCCCGCAGCTCCTCGGCCTGGCTGTACACGCCGGGCGGGTACACGAGCCCGCTCGACATGCCGAACGCTCCCTCGTCGAGGGCCTGCTCGAGCATCCGTTCCATCGCCGCGGCCGAGCTCGGGCCGCTGCCCACCCGGCCCAGACCCAGCACCGCGGCACGGATCGTGCCGTGCCCGATCAGCGGGGCCAGGTTGGTGGGCAGCGGCCGGCCGGCCATCGCGGTGCGGTACTCCGCGACGGTGTCGAAGGTCCGTGCCGCCCCGCCGAACACGGCCGTCACGTGGTCACGGATGAGCGCGCGACGTTCCGCGACGGCCGGGAACGGGGTCCAGCCGCAGTTGCCGACGACCTCCGACGTCACGCCTTGACGGACGGCGGCCAGCTTGACGTCCTCGGCGTCGTCGGGCAGGAAGGTGGTGAGGTCGCTGTGCGTGTGCACGTCGACGAAGCCCGGGGTCACGACCTGACCGGTGACGTCGTGCTCGCGCGCGGCACGGACGCCGGTGAGGTCGCCGACCACCTCGACGCGTCGCCCGCGCAACCCGACGTCGGCCACCACGCCGGCCGAGCCGGTGCCGTCAACGACGGTCCCCCCACGCACGATCGTGTCGAGGTTCATCTCGGTGCCTGCTCCTGTCGTCGTACGGTCAGATCGTGGGGCCGTGCCGGTCAGCCGGCGGAGCTCGCCCCACCGAGCACGAGCATGTTGTCGATGTTCCGCTCGACACCCGTGACGTCAGGGCTGATGGCCCACAGCATCGGCATGTACCCGACGGTCGGGACCCACATGGCCTCGATCATGACCTCGTTGAGCTCACGGAACGCGGCCTGCTGCTCCTCCTCGGTCACCGCGGCGTTGGCGGCGGCCACCGCCGGCTCGTACTCCGGGAAGATCTCGACCGCGTTCACCGGGTTGTCGGAGATCCGGTAGATGCTGTTGGTGGTGAACCGGGTCGGGTACTTCTGCCCGTTGCCCATCCCGGAGAACACGATCCCGAAGTCACCGACGAGCATCCGCTCGGTGTAGTCGGCGTTGTCGAGCACCTCGATCTCGAGGTCGAAACCGATCTCGCCCAGCGACGCCTGCAGGATCTGCGCGGCCTGCGAGGTCCTGGCGTTGGCACTGGTGACGGTGACCGCAGCCTGGAGCTCGTCGCTGGACAGCCCGGAGGTCTCGATGAGCTCGCGGGCCCGGTCCAGGTCGTACTCCAACGAGGCGGCCAGCTCGGCGTCGTACGCCGGCGACTCCTGGCTGTAGGGCAACGAGACCGGCTCCGAGTAGCCGTGGTACATCGCCTCGACGAGCGTCTCACGGTCGGTGGCGTAGTTGATTGCCCGCCGGACGTTCTCGTTGTCGAACGGCGGCACGGTGGGGTTCAGCCGCCACTGGTCGATCAGCGCACCCATGTTTCCGACGAGCACGGTGCTGGTGCTCTCCAGCCGCTGGGCCTCCAGCGGCGGCACGTCGACGACCACGTCCACCACGCCCGACTCGAAGCCGGAGATGAGGGAGTCCATGTCCCCGAACACGCGGTAGTGCAGGGTCTGGTACGCCGGGGCTTCGCCCCAGTAGTCGTCGAAGCGCTCCAGCACGATCTGCTCGCCGGGCAGCCACTCGGAGAACTGGAAGGGACCGGTGCCCACGCCGCGGGTCGAGTCGTCCAGCGAGGCCGGGTCGCCGATGGTCCAGGACTGCAGCAGGTCGGTGATCTGCAGCTCGGCGATCGGCTGGGTGAAGGTCACCTCGAGAGTGGACTCGCCCACCGCCTCCCAGCTGTCGACGACCGACATCGGGGCGAGCAGCTGCTGACCGGTGTCCGGGTCCGCGAAGAACTCCAGGTTGGCCGCGACGGCCTCGGCGTTGAACGGGGCACCGCTGTGGAACGTCACGTCGTCACGCAGGTTGATCGTGACCGAGGACTGGTCGTCGCTGATCGTCCAGTCGGTCGCCAGCTGAGGGCTGGTCCCCAGCTCGTCGTCGTACTCGATGAGGGACTCGTACACCTGTCGGGTGAACGGGAACAGGATGGTCTGCACCCGGCTCGGTGACCAGTCAGTCGGCTCGACGTGAACCCCGAGGTTCAGCGTCTCGGCAGCGCCGTTGCCGCCTGGAGCGTCGCCGCCGCCGTCGTCGCCGCTGCAGGCCGTCAAGGCCAGCGGGACGGCGACGATCATGGCGACCGCTGAGAGCAGGCGATTCTTCTTCCTCGTCATGATGCCTCCAGAATTTGTCGTTCCACTGCGCACCGAGCGGTGCGTCAGGGTGATGCGGTCATGCGTAGGAGATCCGTGGGTCCAGGTAGGCGTAGACGATGTCGACGATCAGGTTCACCAGCGTCACCGCGGCGATGATCATCAACGTCGCGCCCTGGATCAGGGCGTAGTCGCGCTGCTCGATGGCGGTCAGCAGCATCCGGCCGATGCCGGGGTAGTTGAAGACGGACTCGGTCACCACCGTGCCCCCGAGGAAGGTCCCGAGCTGCAGCCCCAGGATGGTGACGAACGGCAGCAGCGCGTTGCGCAGCGCGTGGCGGCCGACGACGAAGGTCTCGCCCAGGCCCTTGGCACGAGCCGTGCGCACGTAGTCACGGCCCAGCGTCTCGGACAGCGACTGCCGCAGGAACCGCCCGAGGATCCCGGAGATGAAGATGCCCAGGGTCAGCCCCGGCAGCAGCAGGTTGCGCATGGCTTGCCACGGCGACTCCCAGAACGGCACGTAGTCCGACACCGCGGGGAGCACCTGGAGCTGCACGGCGAAGACCAGGATCAGCAGGATGCCGACCCAGAACGTCGGCACACTGAGCGACAGGATGCTCTGTGCGCTAGTCAGTCGGCCGAGGAACGACTTCGGCTTGAGCGCACCGAAGAACGCGATCGGGATCGAGAGCAGCAGCGCGAACACGAACGAGACGAACGCAAGCTGGAAGGTCGGCATCAGCCGCCGGCTGATGGCCGCGCTGACCTCCTGGCCGGTGATGTAGGACTGACCGAAGTCTCCCCGCAGCACGTTGCTCATCCAGGTGACGTACTGGTTGACCAGCGGCTGGTCCAGGCCCATCCGCTGGCGCTCGTACTCGACCATCTCCGGCGTGGCGTTTTCCCCGGCGAGCGCGACGGCCGGGTCCCCTGGCAGTGCGTAGACGATCAGCCAGATGAGCAGCGACGCCACGATCAGCGTCGGCACCGTCTGTAGCAGCCGGCGCAGGACGTAGGCGATCATGCCCGGACCTCCAGCTCGACGTTGGTGTCGGTCGAGCCCTCACGGAGCTTCTGCAAGCCGCGACCGATGAGGTCCAGGGCGAGCACGGTGACGGTGAGCAGGATCCCGGGCAGCACCGCGTAGTAGGGCGCGTTGTTGAGGAAGCCCTTGCCGGTGCGCAGCATGTCTCCCCAGGTGGGTGCCGGCGGCTGGGTGCCCAGCCCGAGGAAGCTTAGGGCCGCCTCGAGCAGGATCGCGACCGACGCCGTGATCACCATCTGCACGATGATCGGACCCATGGCGTTTGGCAGGATGGTGCGCAGCATCGTGTAGCCGTTGCCCCCGCCCAGCGCCTTGACAGCCGTGACGTACTCCTCTTCCTTGAGCGACAGTGTCGAGGCCCGGACGATCCGGGCGAAGGTCGGGATGCTCGCGATGCCGACCGCCACGATCGAGCTGACGAACCCGCGGCCGGCCAGCACGATGATGATGAGGGCGAGCAGGATCGCCGGCACGGCGATCTGGATGTCGACGGCGCGCATGATCAGCGCGTCGGTCCAGCGGCCGAAGTAGCCGGACAGCAGACCGAGCGGCACACCGATTGCGGCCGCCCCCAGCGTGGCGAGCAGACCGGTGAGCAGCGAGGCCCGCGCCCCGAAGAGACTGCGGCTGAAGATGTCGCGTCCCAGCTCGTCGGTACCGAACCAGTGGACCCCGTTCGGCGGGGCGAACGCGTTGGCCGGCGCCAGCGCCAACGGGTCGAACGGGGCCAGCAGGGGCGCGAGGGCGGCGGCCAGGCCGAGCACGAAGATGATCACCGACCCGATGACCAGGGCTGGGCTGCGGCCGAACGTGTCTCGCAGCACGCGCCACGGCGAACGGCGCGACGGCCGCTTCACCGACGGTGTGGTGGCGGTCATCGGTTCACTTCCTTGCTTGCGGAGCCGGGTCGGACGGTGGGCGTCGCCAGCTCGAGCGGCCCGCTGAAGTGGCACGCCGTGGGGTGCGACTGGCCGTCACGGGTCTCGAACGCCGGCTCGGCCGTGGCGCAGACGTCCTGGACCTTGAAGCACCGCGTGCGGAACCGGCACCCGCTGGGCGGGTTGCTCGGGCTCGGCAGCTCGCCGCGAAGCAGGATGCGCCCCTCGCCGTGCTTGCGGCTGGGATCGGGCACCGGCACGGCGGACAGCAGCGCCTGGGTGTAGGGGTGCAGCGGGTTCTGGTAGATCTGCTCGCGGGTGCCGGTCTCGACGATCTTGCCGAGGTACATCACCGCGACCCGGTCGGAGATGTGCCGCACCACCGACAGGTCGTGGGCGATGAAGATATAGGCCAGGCTCAGCTCCTCCTGCAGCTCCTGCAGCAGGTTGACGACCTGGGCCTGGATCGAGACGTCGAGCGCCGAGACCGGCTCGTCGAGCACCAGCAGCTGCGGGTTGAGGGCCAGCGCCCGGGCGATCCCGATGCGCTGCCGCTGCCCGCCGGAGAACTCGTGCGGGTAGCGGTAGCGCTGGTTGCGGTTCAGCCCCACCCGGACGATGAGGTCGTCGATCATGTCGGCTGAGGTGGAGCCCTCGTACATCCCGTGCAGCCGCAGCGGCTCGGCGAGGATCTCGTGGACCCGCAACCGCGGGTTGAGGGAGGCGAACGGGTCTTGGAACACGATCTGCATATCCCGGCGCACCGGACGCATCTGGGCGCGGGAGAACCGGGCGATGTCCTGCCCCTTGAAGAGCGTGCGTCCTCCGGTCGGCTCCATCAGCCGCAGGATGGTCCGACCGGCGGTCGACTTGCCGCAGCCCGACTCACCGACGAGGCCGAGAGTTTCCCCCGCGGCGACCTCCAGGTCGATGCCGTCGACCGCCTGGACCCAGCCGGTGGTCCGCTTCGCGACGCCGGTCTTGATCGGAAAGTGCTTCTTGAGCCCTTCGACCCGCAGCAGCGTCTCGCCCCGGGCGACGGGTGCGTTGTCCCAGCGAGTCATCGTGCCTCCTTCCGTTCGGTGTCGGCCGGTGCCTGGTGGGACATCTCGGCGGACCTGATGGTGTCGCGGAACCCCGCGACCTCCTCGCGGAAGTGGCAGCGGGACTCGGTGCCGTCGGCGGCCCGGACCAGCGCGGGCTGCTCCTCGACACAGGCGGACCGCCCGCCGCTGAGGTCGCACCGGGGACTGAAGCGGCACCCGGTGGGCTGCTGGCGACCGCTCGGCGGGTTGCCGCGGATCGGGATGAGCCGTTCGAAGCGCGAGTCCAGGCGCGGCAGGCTGCCCAGCAGACCGACGGTGTAGGGATGGGACGGCGAGCGGAAGACCTGCTCCACGGTCCCGGACTCGACGATCTGACCGGAATACATCACCGCCACCCGGTCGGCCATCTCGGCGACGACGCCGAGGTCGTGGGTGATGAGGATCGTCGCCGCGTCGGCGTCGTCCTTCGCCTTGCGCAGCACGTCGAGCACCTGTGCCTGGATCGTGACGTCCAGGGCAGTGGTGGGCTCGTCGGCGATGACGAGCTGCGGGCTGTTGGCCACCGCCATCGCGATCATCGCGCGCTGCCGCATCCCGCCGGAGTACTCGTGCGGGTACTGCTTGAGGCGTGCCTCGGGGTTCGACACCCCGACCGCGGTGAGCAGCTCGGCGGCGCGCGTCCGCGCGTCCGCGCGCGACATCGGCCGGTGCACCCGGATCGACTCGGCGAGCTGGAAGCCGATCGTCAGCACCGGGTTCAGCGCGGTCATGGCATCCTGGAAGATCATCCCGATGGATGCGCCGCGGACGGCGCGCAGCTCGCGCGGGGACATCGTCAGCAGGTCACGGCCCTCGAAGACCGCGCTGCCGCCGACGATCCGCCCGGGTGGCTGTGGGATGAGCCCGAGCATGGACATCACGCTGACGCTCTTGCCAGAGCCCGACTCTCCGACGATCCCGAGGGTCTCCCCCGGGTACACGTCGAAGCTGACACCGTCTACCGCGTTGACCGCTCGGCCCTCGTCGCCGAACGCGACTCGTAGGTCGCGGACCGTCAGCAGCGGCTCAACCATGAGCGTCCACGCTGCCCGCGAGGGACGACGATCGCATCGCGTCAGAACTGGTCTCGAGGTGCATCTGATGTCTCCCGTCGGGGCGGGCGGAGCCCGTCCTCAGCTTCGTTACGGAGGAAAAATACCGGAGGGTTGTTTCCAACTAGTGACATGACTATTACAGACTATGAAACCATGCAGACGCTGGGAGGACCAGCATCCGGGCGCTCGACTTCGCCGGCGCGCGCCGAAACGGCTCTTGGCCTCACCGCCAGTCGGCGAGGTCCCGATCGATCGGGTAGATCGGCCGGGGCACCCGCCGCCAGGGCAGCTCGGTGATGCTGGACTGCGTCGGCCCAGCGGTGTCGACACGGATGACCGACATGGTCAGGTGCTCATACCACTGAAAGTTGCTCGCCGTCTTGAGCACGACGACGCCATACTCGGCCGGGCGCAGACCTAGGTGCTCGTACATCCCCGGATGGTTGCCCGCCACCCCCGGCCGCTCGCTGATCACCAGCGTGACGTTCGCGACGACAGCCACGACGGTCGTTCCCATGCGAACCTCAGCCTCCGTGTACCCCGGCAGGTCACGCAGGACGGGGTCAGCAACCGTGACCACCTCAGCGACGACCTCCACCGGGGCAAACCACTGCGTCAACCCACCACCGACTGCCAGCTCGACGCGCTCGCCGACGCCCGCCCGGGCCAGGGTCCGCGCCGCCTCCGGGTCGATCAACGGCACCAACGCGGTCGGCGCGCCAACCCTCAGCAGCTCAGCGAGCAGCACCGTGCTGTCCCCGCCCGCGCCGCCGAAGACCGAGTCACCGGTGTCGCTGAGGATCACGAGCCCCGAACTGCGCGATGCCAGCGCCACGGCCTGCTCCGGCGAGACCGACGTCGTCTCCTGGAACTGCGCACGCATGGACCAGGCCAGGTCCGCCATCTCGTCCGCGTGCCGCGCGGCCAGCTCGCGGTCGCCGTCAGTGACGACGACGACCGACCAGCCACCCTCGGCAAGGTCGAGCCAGGGCTGCATCGGGAACGGCGAGACCGCCAGCACCCCGTCCTCCTGCTCGATCGCGCGGGCGGCGTCGAACCAGGTCTTCATCGGCCCCTGGCCGGTAAGGAACTGCTCCTGGTGGGACAGCAGGCGCAGCGTACGTGCCGCGACCGTCGGCGCCACCGCGCCGGTCGCCACCCGCAGCGCGAGCTCGCCCGCCCGTCTCCCGGTGTCAGACGGGTCGTGGGGCTGGGTGCGGTGACCGATGATCGCGGTCGAGAGGTCGACCATCCGCTCGGTGATGTTCGCGTGATGGTCGAGACCGACGACGATCGGCAGCCGGGGCCCGGCGACCGTGCGCGCCGCGGCCAGCAGGTGACCGTCGGCGTCGTCCTCCCCCTCGGCGGCGCACGCGCCGTGCAGCAGCATCACCAGCACGTCCAGCGGGCCCGCACCGGCCAGCAGCGCCGTCAGCTCGCCGGCGAGCGCGTCCAGCGTCGCGGCGGCGAGCCGGCCACCGGCGACGTCGCGCGCCTTGAGCAGCGGCACCACCTCCACCGGGCCGTCCCACGCCTCGATGGCGGACAGGAAGCCGCCGACGGCCCCGACCCCGGCCAGCTCGCCAAGCATCCGCTCGCCCCGGTACACGCCGAACGACTCGAAGCCGACCATCGTCGCGGGGTGCGGGTTGAAGGTGTTGCTCTCCTGCGAGATGAACGCGACACCGATCCGGACCGGCGCCTGCGCCAGTCCCGCCGGAGCGTCGACGCCGAACCTTTCAACCTTCGCAGCCATCCCGATCGCCTACTTTCCGTTTCACTAGTCGAACCTGTCGTGCCATGTGGTGATGTCTACCCGACCGGCCACCCTCCGGGCAAGTAGCACCCTTCCCGCTCAGTCGGCAGCCCGGGCCGAGGACCAGGCGATGGCCGCGTCAAGGGGGTACAGCGGCCGCGTGACCTTTGAGTACGGCAATCGCTCGAGGCGAGAGTCAGACGGGCCACGGGTGTCGACATCGATACACTCGCGGGCGATGGGATCGAAGAACGCGCGGTAGCCACCGGCAGACTTGGTCACGACGACATGGGCATCCCGAGGGTCGAGCCCGACATGCAGGTACAGCTGATAGTCAAGCTGGCTCGCCGGGCGCGAGACGATGACGACATGCAGGTGTTCGCCCACGCGGACGACGGCGGTGGTCCCGAGGTCCGCGGGCGCCGGCGGGTAGAGGGAACGGAACCGACCATCGCTGAGCGTGACGACAGTGCCGCCGACCTCCACCGCGGAGTGGAAACCCGGAGCGAGCCTGCCACCGACATCCACCGCAACCTGCCCACCCAGCCCCACCGTCGCGCACCGGTCCGCCGCTGCCGCGTCAGTGACAATCACCTGGGCCCGGCCGGTGAGCTGCGACCGCAGCAAACCGGCCAGCACCTCGACGCCATCGCCGGTGGCGCCGGCGGAGACGCTGTCGGCGCCGTCGCCCAGCACGAACGGACCACGGCCATCGGTCGGGTCTGTCGCAGCCGCGGCCCGCAGCGCCGCGTCGATGCCGACCTTGGGTGCGAGCACCCGCTCGCGCCGGTCCCAGACCATCTGCGCCAGCTCGTCGGCGCGCGTCTGCGCCAG
Source organism: Georgenia sunbinii (assembly GCF_036421875.1). Classification (NCBI taxonomy): domain Bacteria; kingdom Bacillati; phylum Actinomycetota; class Actinomycetes; order Allobogoriellales; family Allobogoriellaceae; genus Georgenia; species Georgenia sunbinii. The sequence goes on from NZ_JAZGOL010000003.1 coordinate 334,080, forward strand.
TCCAGGGTCACCATCCGTCAGCACGAGTGCGGACCAGCCCAAGGCAGGGACGTCGAGCCACGGCTGGGTCATGAACAGCGACGCGTCCAGCACGCCTGGCTCCGCGCTGATCACGCCAATCCGGTCCATCACCTCACTGATGGGCGGATGGTTGGTGTCCTGCCCCTCCGCTGAGGTGATCATCGGAATGTGCCGCCAGCCGAGGGTCGGCCGGGCACCCCGGAGCCGGGCGAGCAGCACGGTCATCGCGCGGGCACCGGTCTCGATCATGTCCACGTGCGGCAAGGTGTGGTAGCCCGCGATCAGCGGAGTAGCCGCGCCCATCGCGTCGGTGAAGTGGCAGTGGAGGTCGAACGACGCTGCGACCGGGACGTCCATGAGGTCAACGACCGCCTGCAGCAGGTTCCCTTCGACGTCAGGCTCGTCCTCCGCCACCATCGCACCGTGCAGTTGCAGGTAGACGCCGTCGACCTGACCGCGGTGCGCGGCGAGACCGTCGAGCAGCCGACGGCGCAGCACCGGATACACGCCGGCGGCCACCGTGGGACCGCTCATCGCACCGGCGCTGGTGGTCGGGACGACTGTCACACCCGCTGCTTCCGCCACGGCGACGGCCCCGGCCACCGAGTCGAGCCCGCCACCAACAGTGAGGACGGCCGGCCCTTCGACGAAGGTCGAGCCCTCGAAGGCAGCCAGGCCGGTGGCGCCGGGTGCGAAAGTGTTGGCCTCGAACATCAGGCCGGCAACCGCGATGCGAGGCGGCTTACCAGCGATCCATGCCATCGACAACGTCATAACGTTTCCATTCGTAGAAATAGCGGTTTCATTAACTGCGACCGTAGTGGTCATGACGGGTTCGGGCAACGACGTTCGACGGTCCGATCGGCACGTCCCGTGTTTCGGTAGCCGAAAATGGCGTACCATTCCCGACATCTCCACCCCACGAAGCACGATGGGAACCCACGATGACCGCAGAGTCAGCCGCCGGCGCGACGACCTACCCGATCCGCGCCGTCGACCGCGTGTGCGACATCCTCGACGCCCTGGCCAACGCCCCCGACGGCTCGTCCCTGTCGGTCGTAGCCGAGCAGACCGGCCTGCCCAAGAGCTCAGCGTTCCGCTACCTCACAGCCTTGGAAGCCCGGCACTACGTCGAGCGGGAGGTCGACGGCGCGTCCTACCGCCTCGGCCTGGCCTTCCGCCCGCAGAACACCCGCGGCATCGACCGCCTCGCCACCCTCGCCCGTCCGCGCCTGGACGCACTGCGCGACCAGTTCGAGGAGACGGTCAACCTCGGCGTGCTCGACGGCAGCCAGGTCGTGCACGTCGCCGTGGCCGAGTCGCCGTACATGATGCGGCTGGCGGCCCGGGTGGGCGAGCGCGGCCACGTCCACTGCACCGCACTGGGCAAGGCGATGTGCGCGACGCTGCCCGACGACCGGGTGCGCGCCATCCTCGACACCGCGGGCATGCCTCGGGTCACCGCCGCCACCATCACCGACCCCGACGCCTTCGTGGCCGAGCTGGCACGGACCCGCGCGGCGGGGTACGGCATCGACGAGGCCGAGAACCAGGCCGCCGGTCGCTGCGTCGCCGTGGCCGTCGAGGGGCTGCCCTTCCCTGCCGGCGTCAGCGTCAGCGCGCCGATGTCACGCCTGTCGCTCGACCGTGTCCCCGACGTCGTCGCCCAGCTGCAGAAGCTGGCCCGGAAGCTGACGCGGGCGATGCGGACCACCTGACCACCGACGAAGCACCAGCCAACCCACCCCCAAGGAGACCGATGCACTTCCTGCGCGTAGGCGAGCCCGGCGTCGAGCGGCCCGTCGTCGTCGATGATGACGGCACCGCCCACGACCTGACGCCGGTGACCGCCGACATCGACGGGGCGTTCCTCGCCGCCGACGGGATCGCCACGACCCGGCGCGCCCTGTCCGACCGGCGCCTGCCGGTGCTCGACATCGCGGGTCAGCGGCTGGGGTCGCCGGTGACCCGGCCGCACGCGGTGTGGTGCATCGGGATGAACTATGCGGCCCACGCCGCCGAGTCCGGCGCCCAGCCGCCGGCCGCGCCGATCCTGTTCTTCAAGACGCCGAACACCGTGGTCGGACCCGACGACGACGTGCTGATCCCTCGCGGCTCGACCAAGACCGACTGGGAGGTCGAGCTGGCGGCCGTCATCGGGACGCGGGCCCGCTACCTCGACTCCCCCGCCGACGCGGCCCGGCACATCGCCGGGTACACGATCTCCAACGATGTCTCCGAGCGCGCCTTCCAAATCGAGGAGTCCGGCGGGCAGTGGTCCAAGGGCAAGTGCGCCGAGACCTTCAACCCGCTCGGCCCGGCGCTCGTCCCGGCCGACGAGCTGAGCGGCGGCAACCTGCGGCTGACGTCCTCGGTCAACGGTGAGCCGCGGCAGGACTCCACGACCGCCGACCTCATCTTCGGCATCGACCACCTGGTCTGGCACCTGTCCCAGTTCGCGGTGCTGGAGCCTGGCGACGTCATCAACACCGGCACGCCGCAGGGGGTGGCCCTCTCGGGCCGCTTCCCCTACCTGCGTGCCGGTGACGTCATGGAGCTGACCATCGAAGGTATCGGCACCCAGCGCCAGAACGTCCGCCAGGCTTGAGGCCTCAGAACCAGGTGGTGGCCGCCCCGACGACGCGGTCGTCGTCGTCCAGCACCGCGACCAGCGGCCACTTGTCGAACGCCGTGCACGGGTGACACGGGCCGAGGCGGACGACGTCGCCGACCCGCAGCGTGTCGGGGTGGGCGAGGAACCCGTGCTGGTCGTTCATCCGTTCCACGGTGACGGCGCCCGCATCGACCCCCTCCCCGTCACGCCGCACCTCCAGAACCACCGGCGGATGAGAGTCGTACGGCGCGTCCCGCTTGCCGAAGGCCGCGAGCGCGAGACCGGGCTCCGGGGTGGAGACGACGGCGACCCACAGGTCGAGCGCCGGGCGCAGCGCTCCGAGCGGGTGCGCTGCCTCGGCGGCCAGCGGCGCGTTCGCCGACGACGGCCCGTGGTCATGGGTGGCGGTGGCACCGGAGCGCACGACGACGCGGACGGGACGGCTGAGTCTCGGCACGTCGATGGCGGCGACCCGGTCGGGGTAGACCGACCCGCCGGCGGTCAGCACGATCTCCTCGACGGCGTCGAAGTACCCTCGGCCGTCCAGGCGTGCCGCGGCGGCGGCGAGCCCGGCGAGGTAGTCGTCGACGGTCCGCAGGTGCTCGGGGGTGCGGCCCACCGGAAGGATTCCCTCGAAGCCCTCGACGCCGGCCAGCACCAGCGAGGGGCTGGCGTGCACGGCGCCGGCCAGCACCTCCAGGGCGTCCAGGTCGCGTGCGCCGGAGCGCCCGCCAGGCACGCCCAGCTCGACGAGCACGGGCAGGGGCCGGGTCGAGGCGGCGGCGACCAGGTGCTGCTCGAGCGCGGCGACCCCCTCGACCGAGTCGACCAGCGTCATCACCACCGTGCCGGGGTGGCTGCCCTCGAGCCGGGCCAGCGCGGCGATATTGGCAGCGTCCACGACCTCGTGGGCGATGAGCACGCGGGGCGCACCGATGGCGGCCAGCAGCCGGGCCTGGTGGACGGTGGCCGCCGACATCCCCCAGGCGCCGGAGTCGAGCTGGAGCCGGACGATCTCCGGCGACAGGTGCGTCTTGGCGTGAGGAGCTTGCGACACGCCGACCGAGGCGCACCACCGCGCGTGCAGGGCGACGTTGTGCTCGATCGCCCCCGCCCGCAGGGTCAGCGCCGGGAGCAGCAGGTCGGTCAGCTGCCAGCCCTGGCGACCGACCTGGTCGGCGGGCAGGCCGGGATCGGGCAGGCTGCGGAAGCGCGGGAGGGCAGGGGCGTCGGACCCGGCGGCGGACGCACGGCCCGCGGAGGTCGTCCAGTGGATTGACCGGTTCATCGGGCGATAGTAGCGTGACACCTAGTGGAACTTCGATTCCAACAGTTAAAACTACCGAGGGAGCTCCCGCACATGGTGATCACGTCGTGGCCGGCATCGAAGCAGGCATGGGAGCAGACTCGGACCGCGCTGGGCGGCGGGGTCTCCACCGGGCTGCGCGCCTCGATGAAGCCTCACCCGTTGTTCTTCGCCGGCGGGTCCGGCCCGCGGATGACGGACCTCGACGGCAACACCTATCTCGACTACGTCCTGGGATGGGGGCCGGTCATCCTCGGCCACGGCCACCCGGGCCTGACCGCGGCGGTCACCGCCCAGGCACCGTTGGGCGCCACCTACGGGTCGGGCCACCTGCTCGAGGGAGAGGTGGCCGAGAAGGTGCTGTCCCGGATCCCCGGCACCGAGCGGGTGCTGTGGAGCAACACCGGCTCCGAGGCGACGCAGGTCGCGCTGCGACTGGCCCGCGGCGTCACCGGCCGGCAGCGCTTCATCAAGTTCGGCGGCCACTACCACGGCTGGTCCGACACGATGCTGGTCGGCTACCGCCCCGGCGCCGACGGCGCCCTCGGGCTCGGCAGCCGCGGGCAGAACCCGTCGTCGCTGACCGACCTCAGCCTGGTGGAGTGGGGCGACCTCGACGCCGTCACCGAGCTGCTGCAGTCACCGACGTCGGACATCGCGGCCGTGTTCTGCGAGCCGGTCGTCGTCAACTCCGGCGTGCTGATGCCGCCCGACGGCTTCCTCGAGGGGCTGCGCGCGATCTGTGACGCCACCGGGACGGTGCTGGTCTTCGACGAGGTGATCACCGGGTTCCGGGTCGCCTCCGGCGGTGCCGTCGAGCGGTTCGCGGTCGTCCCCGACCTGGTTGTGCTGGCCAAGGCCATCGCCGGGGGCTACCCGCTGGCCGCCATCGCCGGCAAGGCCGAGATCCTCGACCAGGTCACCCAGGGAATCGTCCACTCGGGCACCTACAACGGCAACCCGATCGTGCTGGCGGCTGCGAACGCCACCCTCGACGCGCTCGGCGAGCCCGGCGTCTACGAGGCCTTCGAACAACACGGGACGTCGCTGGCCACCGGGATGCGGACGGCGATGGCCCGCCATGACGTGCCGGGGACGGTCAATCAGGTGGGGCCGCTCGTGCAGTGCATCCCCGGCGTCGTGGGCTCCCGCAGCTTCGCCGACTTCATGGCGGCCGACCAGGAGTTCTACGACCGGCTGATCGTCGAGATGCTGCGCCGCGGTGTGTTCGCCCTGCCCGGCGGCCGCTGGTACCTGTCGACCGCCCACAGCGACCAGGACGTCGCCGACACCGTGGCCGTGATCGACGACGCCCTCGGCGCCACGCTCGCGGCGGGGCCCGGCCCCGTCGCGCGTGGGCGTTGACCAGCTCGCACACGATCCTTGACATGACCGTCACGACCCCCCCCGCCGCCCTCAATGCCACGACGCTGGCGGCACTCCGCGGCCTGGGCGAACCGCAGGACGTCCGGAACCGTGCCGGCGACCTGGCGGCCATGGCGCACGATGCCTCGCACTACCTGCTGCTACCGCAAGTCATAGCGGCCGCCCGGGACATCACTCACGTGGCCGGCCTGCTGCGGGTCGCCGGGGAGCACGGCCTGCCGGTGACGTTCCGGTCGGCCGGGACCAGCTTGTCCGGCCAGGCCGGCTCGTCCGGGCTGCTGATAGACACGCGCCGCCACTTCCGTGAGATCACCGTGCTCGACGACGGCGCACGGGTGCGCTCCCAACCAGGAGCAACCGTGCGGTCGGTCAACGCACGGCTCGCCCGGCATCACACCCAGCTCGGCCCGGACCCGGCCAGCGAGGCGGCATGCACCGTGGGTGGCGTGATTGCCAACAACTCCTCCGGGATGGCGTGCGGCACCGAGCACAACGCCTACCAGACGGTCGAGTCGATGGTGCTGGCCCTCGCCTCAGGCACCGTGATCGACACCGCCGACCCAGCCGCCGACGACCGGCTGCGCGAGCGTGAGCCCACGCTGTGGACCGGCCTCGCCGAGCTGCGCGACCGGGTACGGCACGATGCGGCCATGGTCGCGACGCTGCGCCACCAGTTCTCCATGAAGAACACGATGGGCTACTCGTTGCACGCCCTGCTCGACCACGACCGACCGGTCGACATCCTCAGCCACCTGCTCGTCGGCTCCGAGGGAACGCTCGGGTTCGTCGGCGAGGTGACGTTCCGGACGGTGCCTGCGCACCCGTTCGCCGCCACTGCGCTGCTGGTGTTCGCCTCGCTCGACCGGGCCACCGACGCGCTGCCCGGCCTGCTGGCAGCCAGCGCACGCACCATCGAGCTCCTGGACGCCGCGTCCCTGCGCGTGGTCCAGCGCGACCCTCAGGCGTCGGCCGACCTGGCTGCACTGCGGGTGGTGGACCACACCGCACTGCTGGTCGAGATCCAGGCACCCTCGGCCGACCTCCTGGACCAGGAGCTGGCACGCGCGCGGTCGGCGATCACGGCGCTGGAGCTCTCGGCCCCGGCAGCCTTTGTCGTCGACACCGCCGAACGCGCAGCACTGTGGCACCTGCGCAAGGGCCTCTACACGGCGGTGGCCGCGGCTCGCCCGCCGGGCACCACGGCGCTGCTCGAGGACATCGTGGTGCCGCTGGACGTGCTGACCCGCACGACCGGCCGACTGATCGAGCTCTTCGCCACCCACGGGTACGACGACGCCGTCATCTTCGGTCACGCGAAGGACGGCAACCTCCACTTCATGATCACGCCACGGCTTGACGACCCGTCGGAGGTCGCACGCTACGAAGCCTTCACCGAGGACCTCGTCGACCTCGTGCTGGACGCCAACGGCTCCCTCAAGGCCGAGCACGGCACCGGACGGATCATGGCACCGTATGTCCGGCGCCAGTTCGGCGACGAGCTGTACGAGGTGATGCAGCGGATCAAGGCGCTCTGCGACCCGACCGGCCTGCTGAACCCCGGGGTGATCCTCACCGACGACCCCAAGGCCCACGTCGCGAACCTCAAACCTGCCCCTGTGGTCGACCCCGCCGTGGATGCCTGCGTCGAGTGCGGCTACTGCGAGCCGGTCTGCCCGTCCCGCGACGTGACCACCACGCCGCGCCAACGCATCGTGCTCATGCGCGAGATCGCACTGGCCCAGGAGCGCGGGCAGACAGCGCTGGCCGCCGAGCTGCGTCAGCAGTTCGGGCACGACGCGATCGACACCTGCGCCGCCGACTCCATGTGCATGACCGCCTGCCCGGTGCTCATCGACACGGGAGCCGTGATGAAGCGGATGCGAGCCGAGCGCGCCGGAGCCACGGCCCAGCGGGTCGGCACGGTGGCCGCCGAGCACTGGGGCCGGGCGGTCACCGGGCTGCGTGCCGGACTCCGGGTCGCCGACGCGCTGCCATCGCGGCTGCTGGCGGCCGGGACCGGCGTAGCCCGCCGCGTGCTACCGCACGACCTCGTGCCGCAATTCAATGCCGACCTCCCGGGGCCAGGGGCACGGCGCCCGCTCCCCAGGCACCCCGCCGACGCCGTCGCCGTCTTCTTCCCGGCGTGCATCGGGTCGCTGTTCGGGCCGGCCGAAGGTGGCAGTGGCGCCACGGCGGCGTTCCTGACGCTGTGCGAACGCGCCGGGCTGCCGCTGGGGGTGCCCGACGGGATCGCCGGGCTCTGCTGCGGCACACCGTGGTCGTCCAAGGGCCTGACCGACGGCTACCAGGAGATGGCGCAGCGGACCTTCGACGCCGTCTGGACCGCCTCGCGAGGTGGCCTGCTGCCTGTCGTCTGCGAAGCGTCCTCGTGCACGCTCGGCCTGCGTGACATCGGACCGCACCTGGCCGGCGAACCGGCCGCGCGGTTCGGTTCACTGCGGATCGTCGACGCCACGACCTTCGTCCGCAGCGAGGTGCTGCCGCGCGTCACCGTCAGCCAACAGCTGGGTTCGGTCGCGGTCCACCCGACCTGCTCCAGCGAGCACCTGGGGTCGACCTCAGACCTCACCGGCATCGCCGAGTTCTGCGCCGAAGACGTCGTCGTCCCGACCGCGTGGAGCTGTTGCGGCTTCGCCGGGGACCGCGGGATGCTGCACCCGGAGGTCACCGCCGGCGCCACGGCGCCCCAGGCCGCCGAGCTCGCCGACCGCGGCTTCGACGCGTACGTGTCGAACAACCGGCCGTGCGAGATGGGCATGTCGCGGGCCACTGGTCAGACCTACCGGAACGTCCTCGAACTCTTGGAGACGTTGACCCGATGAGGCGCATGCTCGGCCGGACCAGGCTCAGGCAGCGGGCGGGGGGCGCAGAATTGCTCGGGTGAGCGCCTCGACAGGTTCCCGGGCGGACCGCGGGTTTGCGACCAGTGTGGTGTCGACGTGGCCGACCGCGGGCAGGCCGAACCGTCCGGAAAGATCGACCAACCCCTCAGGGACACGACTCTCGGCGAGAAGGCCAATACCCATTCCGGCGTGCAATGCCGCATGAATGCCGTTCATCTGCCGTACGTTGCAGGTGATGCGCCACGTCCGTCCGTCACCTTCCAGAGCGCGAATTGCTGCATCGCGACTGAAGCTCGGCGCTTGATAGGTGACCAACGGAACAGCACGGGACGGTTCGATCGGCACCCCGTCGAGCCCCACCCACACCAGACGGTCACGACGGACCAGGCGTCCGCCCGGACTGTCCGGCGCCTGGTTGACGTAGACCAGGTCCAGGTGCCCGGCGTAGAGCCTTCGTAGCAATGCCGCGCTCTGGGTGACGGTGAGCTCCAGGTCAATCCGCGGGTGCCCGAGCCGGAAGGACCGAAGCACCTGCGGCAGCTCGGTCCGGGCGAGCTCGTCGGCCGCGCCGAACCGCAACCGCCCTCGCATCGCGGAACCGGTGAAGTAGCTGATTGCCTGGTCCTGAGCAGCAAGGATGGTCCGCGCGAAACCGAGCATCGCGTCGCCGCTGTCCGTGAGGGTCACAGTGCGGGTGTCCCGGGCGACCAGCACCTGACCGACGCACTCCTCGAGCCGTCGCACGTGCTGGCTGGCAGTGGGTTGGCTCAGACCGAGGCGCTGCGCACCCCGTGTGAAGCTGCGGAGCTGGGCAACGGCCACGAAGGTCCGCAGCAGCGCCGGGTCCAGCGCCCGGTCCACGGCCACGATGTCCCTCCACTCAGAGGCCTCTCCGGCTCGTCATTGCGACTCGCAATACTAGTTATAGCCTCAATAGGGTTCCATAATGGCGTGGAACGTCGATATCGTCAAGTAAGAAATCCACGTTCGACTTACCAGGAAAAGGCTCCCGTGCTCCCGGCCAGCGCCGTACTGCGTCAGCACAACTATCGACTCTTCGTCTCGTCACAGGTGTTCGCCAACACCGGTGTGTGGATGCAGCGCATTGCCCAGGACTGGCTGGTGCTCAGCCTGACCGGCAGTGTCACGGCGGTCGGCATCACCTCGACGCTCCAATTCACCCCGGTGGTGCTGTTCGGGATGTTCGGCGGTGTGCTGGTCGACCGCTACTCCAAACGAATGCTGCTCCTCGTCACGCAGGGTGCCGCCGCCGTGCTGGCCACCCTGCTCGCGGTGCTCACGTTCACCGGCACCATCGGGGTCGGGCACGTTTACCTCATCGCTCTGGCGCTCGGTCTCGTCACCGCGGTCGACAGTCCGGCCCGGCAGGTCTTCGTGCCCGAGCTCGTCGGCCGCGACCACCTGCGCGCCGCCGTGTCGATCAACTCGTCGGTCTTCCAGCTCGGTGGACTGGTGGGCCCAGCCATCGGAGGCTTGGTGATCGCGACGTTCGGCGAGGGCTGGGCATTCGCCGCCAATGCTGTCGGCTGCGTCCTCGTCATGGCGATGCTGCTTCGCATCCGTCCGGGCCTGCTCCACCGGTTGCCGAGGTCGCCACGGGCACCCGGGCAGCTCCGCATGGGTCTACGGTATGTCTGGACCGCACCACCAATCCTGTGGTCGATCGTGCTGGTCGGCACCGTCGGGATGGTCTCGCTAAACCTTCCGGTGATGCTCACCGCCTTCGCCGACCGGGTGTACGAGTCCGGGGCGGGAGGCTTCGGCACCTTTAACGCGATGGTCGCCGTCGGCGGGGTGCTCGGTGCGGTGACGGCGAGCCGTCAGCAGACCAACCGGATGCGCCGCCTGGTGACGATGGCCGCGCTCCTCGGCCTGGCACTGACGCTGGCTGCCCTAGCGCCGAGCGCCACCGTGTTCTCAGCGGCACTGGTGCTCGTCGGCATGATGACCCTGCGGGTGCTTATCGCCGCTCACCTGCTCGTCCAGCTCGGCACTGATCCCACGCTGCAAGGTCGCGTGATGGGAATCTACCTGCTGGTCCAGCTCGGTGGCCGTGCCGTCGGCGGGCCGGTGGTCGGCGGCGTTAGCGAGGCGCTCGGCGCCCGGGCGTCCCTGCTCGCCTGCGGGCTGGTGATGGTCGGGGTCGCGCTGGTGGTGGGCATGGTGCTCGCCCGGGTAGGGTCACTGCGGCTGTCCTTGCGCCGACCGCGGACCACCGACCTCCGACTGTTCGCCATCACCTCGTGAGGTAGGCCTGCACGTCCACCTCGAACTTCAGCGAACCGAGCCCGCCGGACAACGTCGTGCGCGCCGGCAACGGTGCGGTGAAGTAGCGCGAGTACTGGGCGTTGTACTCATCGCGATAGCAAGCGTCGCCGAGGTAGGCCCGGACCTGGACGACGTCGTCCATCGTCGCGCCGGCCGCCGCCAGGATCCGTTCGACGTTGCGCATGGACCTTTCCATCTCGCCGGCGAAGTCGTCCTCGACGTAGGCCCCGGTGTCATCGACCGAGGCCTGCCCGGAGACAAACACGAAGTCCCCGGCGCGGACCGCGGGCGAGAAGGGCAGGTGGCTGAGCGGGACGTCCCCGCTCGCGATCGCTTCGATGGCCATGTCAGTCCTCCTGGAGTTGGTCAGTGGTTTGCGGGTAAGTAGGTGGTCTCCGACTCGTACGGATACATCGGTCGACGCCGGTTGACGTAGCTGAAGCCGTCGACGGACAGGCGGGTCACCCCGGGGGTATCTGCCACGACCAGGCCACTGCACACGTCGGCATAGCCCGCTCGGGGACCGTTGACACCCTTGGCGACGATGGCGCGGAACGACTCAGGGGCGAGGCCCACGGCTCGAAGCTGGTGCGGGGTGATGGGCTGGACCAGCTTGGAGGTCAGCACGACGGCGATGTCAACGGCGCTGCTCCGCAGCGCCACCATCTCCCCCGCGTCGAAGTACCTCAGCCCGCCGTGCGCCATGGTGGGCTCCTCGTAGCGTCCGTCGCAGCGGCCGGTGATGACCGCGTCCAGCGGCACGGGCTCGCCGTCCTGCTCGGCGCTGCGCCCACCGACGGCCACCCAGACCCGGTCGCCGAGAGCGGCACCGGCGACCTCACGAACCGCGGCCGGGTCGAGCAGCACGATGACCAGGCCGTCGATGCCGCGCCGAAGCGCCTCGGCGAGCAGCACCGTCGAGTCACCCGGCCCCCCGCCGCCGACGTTGTCGCCGACGTCGAGCACCAGCAACGGCTGGTCACCTCGATGCTCGGCCACGGCGCTGATCGCGTCCGCGACACTGACCCCTCCGCCTTGCAGCGCGTCCCTCGCTGCCCAGACCAGCTCGGCCATCGCGACGGCTACCTCGCGGGCGGCCGCCGCGCCGTCCCGGTGGGCGACGACGACGGACATACCCATCTGGGGGACGTCGGCGTAGGGGAAGCCTTCGACCACACTCACATCGAGCACGCCGTCGAGCTGCTCCAGCCCACGGGCGTGGTCAAGCAGGCCAGCCATCGGCTCGTCGCGAGTGTCCTGCCGGGTGATGGTGACCACGAGGGGCAGCTGCTCGAGCACGAGGCCCGGCCGTGTGTTCCGGCCGACGAGCTCGAGCACCCGGCCCCGGCATTCGATGCCTCGTTCCCGAGCATCGACGTGCGGGTTGGTCTGGTACGGCAGCAGCACGTCGACGGCCTCGAGGAGGCGGTGGTCGAGGTTGGCGTGCATGTCGACCACGACGCCGACGGGCACGTCGGGGCCGACGACGGCCCGCACCCGGGCAGCGATCTCGGCGTCGGCGTCGAGCTGCCCGACCGCGACGGCGGCACCGTGCAGCCCGAGCAGCACCCCGTCCACCGGGCCGGCTGCACGCAGCATCGCCACCATCTCGCCGAGGATCGCGCCAAAAGCCTCGGCGGTCACCGCCCCGCACGGGTTGACCCATGCCGCGAGCAGCGGGACGACCTCGACGTCCTGGTCGTCGTGGGGGGCGAGGAACCCGGCGTAGGTCGCCTGGGACTCCAGGTACTCGTCGACGAGGTCTTGACCGCGATGGATGCCGCCGTCGTCGTAGGCGGCCATATCGGCCGGGACGGTCGAGAACGTGTTGGTCTCGTGCCCCAGGCCGAGGACGGCCAGTCGTACGGTCATCGGGGCGTTCCTCCGGTCGTCGCCGCCCGCGCGGTCCCGGCCAGCCAGCCGCTGACCCGGCCCGGGAGCTGGTCGATGGTGGTAGGGACGGGCCGACGGGCCGTCCCGGTGAAACGGCCCAGGTCCTTCAGGCCATGGCCGGTGAGCACGACGCAGGGCTCGTCGGCAGCGCCCAGGCGGCCGGCCGTTGCGTCGGCCCGCACGGCGGCGAGGGCGACGGCGGAAGCCGGCTCGACGAAGATGCCCTCCGCTCGAGCGAGCTCGTCCTGCGCCCGCCAGGCGTCGTCGTCGGGCACCGCGCAGCCCCAGCCGCCGGAGTCGGTGACGGCACGGACGGCGAGGTCACCGTCGGGCGGGAGCGGTAGCTGCAGCCCGGAGATCGCGGTGACCCAGGTGTCGATCCGCGGTTGCGGGATCTGCCCCGCGACCGCGCAAGCGATCGGTGCACAGCCGGCTGGCTGGGCGACGACGACGGGCACAGCGCTGCCACTGTTGCGCAAACCTCGGGCGGTGGCCACGAGCAGGCCGCCGCCGCCGGTAGGGACATAGACGTGAGTCGCCCGGCCGTGGGCAGCGATCTCCGCGCCGATGCCGTCCGCCCCACGCATGCCGACGGGGTTGTACCGGTGCGCGGTGATGGTGAGGATCAGCCGCTCCGCAGCCGCGATCGCGCCAAGCCGGGCCATGACGTCGGGCCCCATCGGTCCCGCCGAGAGCAGCAGCACCCCGTACGGCGTAATCGAGGCGAGCTTCTCGGCCGGCGCGTCGGCCGGTACCAGCAGCACTCCGGGAAGCCCCGCCCGCACCGCATAGGCGGCCATCGCAGCACCCCCGTTACCCGACGACGTCCCGAGCCAGCCGCGGTAGCCCTCGCGCCGGGCGTGCGCCATCGTCGCGACGGCGATGCGGTCCTTGTAGGAGCCGGTCGGATTGAGGTACTCGGCCTTGCCCCACAGCCCGCCCAGCCCCCAGCGCGCGGCGAGCACGTCGAGTGCCACTATCGGTGTCCCGCCCTCGCCCATGGTCAACGCTGCACTCATCGGGGGCCGCCGACCCGCTCGGCGACGATGGCGACGGTGTCACCGGTGGACACCGCGGCGCGTCGGCGGGTGAGCATGACGATGCCGTCGCGCGGGCTGTCGACCTTCGCGAGCACCCGGCCACGCTGGTCGACGATCTCACCGAGCACCTGGCCGGTCGTCACCTGCTCCCCCACGCCGGTGGACGTGACGAAGAACCCAGCGGCACCAGCCTCGATGCCGCCATCTGTGTTCCCGTCCCCCCGAACCACCACCGGCTCGGGGCCCGGTACGGGGCCGTCGTTGAGGACCCCGAGCAGGTGAAGGACACGCAGCACACCGTCGACGTAGCCGTCCAGGTCCCGGCGACGCACCTGCCCGCCCCCCTGGCCCTCGACGTAGACCGACGGCACGCCGAGCGCGGCGGCTGCGGACAGCGACCGGCCAGCCCCGGGCTCGGGATGCTCCCATCGGAAGGGCGCTCCGAAGGCCGCCGCAACGTCGGCTGAACGGAGGCATACCGGGTGAGGACCGGCGTGGTAGCCGACCATGAGCGGCATGTCGAAGCTCTGGCCACCCGAGTGAAGGTCGATCAGCAGGTCGGCGCCGGCGATCACCCGGGTGGTCAGGTGCGCAGCGACCTGCTCGGTAGGGCTGCCCTCAGCCGATCCGGGGAACACTCGCGCTAGGTTGAGTCCGTCGATCGGACTGGCCCTCGTCCCGGCAGCCCATGCGGCGGGATGCGCAGGGGCGACCACCCGGACCGTGCCGTGCATGCGACCTGGGTCCAGCGCCCGGAGCCGGTCGATGACGATGCGGGCAGCCAGGACACCCTCGAGCTCGTCGCCATGCACGCCGCCCAGCACCGCGATCACCGGGCCCACACCCGGTGTACCAACGTCGATCGCCTCAGGCAGCATGGTCGTCCTGACTTCCACTCAGAGAAATAAGAGTTTCACTATAGGCGCATCAGCGGGGCGGCGACACCCCGTGACTTACCATTCAGGCACGGCCGATGACGATGACGGAGGTCTGACCGTGACAACGAGCGAACCGACACCGCCAACCCCCGTGACCGCACCGGCGTATCCACTGCGCGCAGTGGACCGCGTTTGCGACATCCTCGACATCCTCGCCAACAGCACCGACGGCGCATCACTGACCGAGGTCGCCGACGGCGCCGAGCTGCCCAAGAGCTCAACCTTCCGCTACCTCACCGCCCTGGAGTCGCGACGCTACGTCATGCGCGACGCCACGACGGGGGTGTTCCGCCTGGGCCTGGCGTTCCGACCCCAGAACACCCGGGCGGTCGAACGCCTGACTGGGCTCGCCGAGCCCGCCCTGGCCAAGTTACGCGACCAGCTGGGCGAGACGACGAACCTTGGCGTGCTTGACGGCGCGTTCATCGTGCACACCGCCGTCGCCGAGTCCCCGCACATGATGCGCCTGGCCGCCCGCGTCGGCGAGCGCGGCTACATCCACGCCACCGCGCTGGGGAAGGCGATCTGCGCGACCCTGCCGCCCGAGACAGTCCGATCGATGCTCTCAGCCACCGGGATGCCCCGGTTCACCGACACCACCATCGTCGACCCCGATGCGTACCTGACTGAGCTCGACGAGGTCCGCGCGGTCGGCTACGGTCTGGACGACGCCGAGAACCAGCCCGCGGGACGGTGCGTCGGCGTCGCCATCGCCGACATCGGTTTCCCCGCAGGGCTGAGCATGAGCGCCCCAGCCGACCGCTTCCCGGCCGCCACCACCGAGCACGTCGCTTCGCAGCTTCAGAAGGTCGCCCGCGCGCTGAGCCGGCAGATGCAGGGTTAGCCATTCGCGGCTGAGTGCCGTTGCGTCAGTCCAGGCCCTCCCCTAGGGTTCCCCTCACTGGAACCAGAATGCCGATGGTTGGAATAGGCGGCGCCCCTGGTTCGCCGAGCGATCACACTCAAGGGACTTTGATATGCACGTCGACCTCCTCATCCACGACGGCCTGCTGATGGATGGGACTGGCGGTCGGCCCGACCATGCCGACGTTGCGGTGCTTGACGGGAGGATCGTGGCAGTCGGCGAGCTGGCCGACGTCACCGCCGACAACCTAATCGACGCTGCCGGGAAGATCGTCGCTCCCGGCTTCATCGATCTGCACACCCACTCGGACATGAGTTTGCTACTCAATCCACTGGGCGAGAGCAAGATCCTTCAGGGCGTGACCACCGAAGTCACCGGCAACTGTGGTTTCTCGCCGTTCCCGATTGCCGCCGGCCATCTCGAGCTGCACGTGGACCACCTGGCCCGCATCGGCGATGATCCCTACCCGATCACCTGGCGCGATCTCGACGGCTATGCCGTGACGCTCGAGCGTCAGGGTATCGCACCCAACGTCGTCCCCCTCGTGGGGCACGGGACGGTGCGGTGCGCGGTCCTCGGGGTCGACCAGCGCGACGCCACCCCAGCCGAGCTGGAGCATATGCGGCAACTCGTGGCCGAAAGCCTCGAGCAAGGCGCCTTCGGCATGTCCACGGGGCTCACTCACATTCCGTCAGGTTACGGCAGCACCGCTGAGGTCACCGAGCTCGTGCGCGTCGTCGGTCGCTATGACGCGATGTACGCCACCCACTCAAGGGCCACTCGGTCCAACGAGGGCTTTCCCGCCGTCCAGGAGGCCATCGACACCTGCCTCGCGGCAGGTGCGCGCTTGCAGTTCTCCCACGCTGCGATCAATGAGCCGGACAAGTGGGGCCGCGGCAGCGATCTGACCAGCCTCTTCGAGAAGGCCGAGGCTGACGGTCTCGACGTGAAGTTCGACGTCTACCCGTACGACGCGTCCTCGTCGTCCCTGACGCAGTACCTGCCCAGCTGGGTGCAGGAAGGCGGGACGGAAGGCATGCGCCGCCTCCTCGCAGAGCCGGCTGCCCGTGCTCGCGCCGAGGTCGAGCTGGCTGCCGGCTGGATGGGTGGCATCCCGTGGTTCTGGGACCGAGTCGTGCTGAGCCGAACCGGCGAGGGTTACGAGGAACACGTCGGCCTCAGCATCGAGGCGGCCGCGGCCAGTGCTGGGGTCCCCCCGCAGACCTACACGCTGGACCTGTGCTTCGCGCTGGGCAACGCCGTGCAGGTCGTCCTGTTCTACCGAACCGAGGAGGACATGACGCACTTCCTCTCCCACCGGCTCTCACTCGTGGGCTCCGACGGCTCAGCGGTCCCGCTCGACCAGCGAGGCGAGAAGCCACACCCCCGGCACTTCGGGTCCTTCCCGAGGATCCTCGGACGTTATGTGCGCGACACCCGGTTAATGCCCCTTGAGACCGCCATCTACAAGATGACGGCGGGCGTTGCCGAGCGGCTCCAGCTGACCGACCGCGGCACGGTGGCGGTGGGGCTCGCGGCTGACCTGGTCGTGATCGACCCCACGACCGTGATCGACCGAGCGACGTTCACCGACCCTGCCCAAGCGCCGCTGGGGATCGACACTGTGATCGTCAACGGGCAGGTCGTCGTCGCTGATGGAGCGGTCACCGGTGCGCTGCCTGGCCGAGTGCTGCGTCGCCGCAGAGGCCGCGTGGCTGACCGGCACGCGTCCGACTGAGAAGGGCTACGGGTTCAGGGTGCCCTGGGCCATGCCGTCCTCAACTCGATGAGCAGTCCGGTACGCCGCGAGGACCGAGAGCGGCAGCCGTCCCCGAGCGGCCACCACGTGTCCGTTCGTCTGGGCCCAGCGGCGGATCGCGGCCGGGGTTTCCGTCGGCAGCGCCTGCGTCATTGGGGCCGTGGGCATCGGCTGCCCAGCTCCGCCATGGGTCCGTGGCATTGCCGGCTGAAGGTGGGTGAGCAACCGTTCGAACTGGTCGTGATCGACGAGCCTGGTCTGGTGCTCGGCAGCCCTACGCGCCTTGGTCCCGACGAACGAGCCGTCGGTGACGAGCACCTTGGTCAAGCTCGAGACGTTGCCCATCACCCGTATGCCGAGTGCTTCTGCGCGTTGCTCGAGCCGGGCTCGCCGGCTCGGGTCACCGCCCGTGAACGCGACGCGATCGGCGACACGCAACGGCTCGCCGCCAGAGCAGTCCGGTGGCAGCTGTTGGAGCCCGGCACTGAGGCGCACCTGTCGTGCTTCAGTCACATGAGCCAGGAGATTGCTGACGATGGTGGTGTCCAGCTGCAGGATCTCTGCCACGTGCTGGAGCTCGTCACGCTCGCGGACGGTGATTCGTCCGTCATCCATCGCCAGGTGGCACAACGCGAGGAGCATCGCACGGTTCGCAGACTCGACGTCCTCGGGCGTCATGTCGTAGATGGACGCAACGTCTTGGAGCGCCGCGTGCTCCGGTTCCGACAGCTCGGCGTCCTGCAGTGCTTCCGCAAGCAGCTCGAGATAGGCCATTGACCCTTCGGGGGCGCCTTCGTCGATGACCTCTGCGAGGGTGAAGTCCGCAAGGACACTCACGAGGGCGGCAGGGCTGGGCCTTGGGGGCGGGCGGCGAACGGCCCGGGGCACGGGTGCGCGGGCCGGCGTGGGTACCCGCAGGGGCGACGACGTCGCGGCTCGGGGCTGCGTGGCGAGCACGATGTCGTGGGCCATCGGCGGAGTGTCGACATATCTGCGAAGCAGGCCTGCGGTCGCGCGCGCATCGCCGAGCGCCGAGTGTGCGTCGAGGAGCTGGACGCCGGCAGCGGCGCAGCAGTCGGCCAGTCTGCGACGGTCAAGGCTCGGGAAGTAGTGGCGACTGACCTCGAGCGTGCACACTGCGGACAGCCACGGCAGCGCGTGACCGGAGCGCGAGTACTCCGCCCGGATGAACGCCAGGTCGAACCGCGCGTTGTGAGCGGCGACCGTCAGATCGGAGAGCCTCGCGGTCACCAAGTCTGCGACATCGCGGAAGGCCGGAGCATGGGCGACGTCCCGCTGCGTGATGCCGTGGATGTGACTCGCGCCGACGGGCCCCTCGGGGTTGATGAGCGTGGTCCACTCGTCGATGACCTCGCCCCGCGCATCGACTCGGACGATGGCGAGATCGAGGATGCGGTCTGCCTTCGGGGAAAGCCCGGTGGTCTCGACATCGACGACGGCGAACACCGCCGGAGTCGCTGCTATCTCGGGCCGGCGATGCTGGTCAGCCGCTATCGGAGGCACAGCCGGTACCGCCTGCTTGCCTGCTCTCCGGCCGCGGATCCATTCGAGAAGTCGCATCTGACTCCTTCTCAGCTCGATTGTGTCGGGCGGGCGTCGTCGCCCTTCCCGCTGCGCTTGTGCTGTTCAACAGCGGCGAGCTCATTCAGGTCTTGGAGCTCCTCGGTCTCCGCCTGATGTGCTTCCTCGGTGCGGCGCCGGTTGTCGAAGTGGCTGTAGCGCTCGGCGGTGATGCGCTCCATCGAGGCGGTCGACACGCGGCCCGCGTCAGTGAGGACCGCTCGTTCGTTGAACTCGAGGAAGCGGTCGGCCTGGGCGAGCCAGTCGGTCATGAGGGTGGTCTGTCGCCGGCGGGCGCGGTCCTCAGCGAAGTCGAGAAACATGGTGGTCAGGCGGTTGAGCTCGCTCATCTCCTCTTCGGTGAGGTAGTTCTTCGAGACCGAGACGTCACCCCTGCGCACACGGTCACCCTTCCACGTCGTGAGCCCCATCGTTGGGTGCATGGCATCAGCACGCGCCTCGATGAGCTCAGCGGCCGTGTGCCCCGTGACGGCGTAGAGCAACTTGTTCTGAATAGTGGCGAAGAAGGTCCGGGCGGTCTCGCTCGCGCCGTCGTAGTCGGCACTCGTGGCCGCGAAGATGTCGCGGACTTTCTGGTAGAAGCGCTTCTCGGAGGCTCGGATCGCGCGGATGCGTTCGAGAAGCTCATCGAAGTAGTCGGTCGCTGCCGGATCCTTGAGTCGCGCGTCGTTGAGGCTGAAGCCCTTGACCAGGTATTCCTTGAGGACGGTCGTGGCCCACTGCCGGAACTGGACGGCGCGGGGCGTGGTGACGCGGTAGCCGACAGCGAGCACCATGTCGAGGTTGTAGACGTTCAAGCGTCGACGGACGTCCCGGCTGCCTTCGGTTCGAACTATTAACTCTGAGTTAATGGTTGCCTCGCCGACCTCACCATCGGCGAGCACCCGGCCGATGATCTGAAGGATGTTCGGCACCGAGGTGCCGTAGAGCTCGGCCAGCTGAGCCTGCGTGAGCCAGACGGTGCCGCCGGCCGCCCGCAGCTGCAGCGACGACTTGCCGTCGTCACTGCGGTAGAGGATCACCTCGCCGGTCGGCTCGTTCATGCCGTCACGTCCTTCAGGTACTCGCCGGCACGCTGCGCGCTGTTCATCGTTGGTGCGGTGCCTCTCCAGGCGGCGGGGTGATCCAGCCAGGGTATCGAGCCGTACCGACATCCGAGGCCGAGCGGCCCCCTCCCGCCAGGAGCATCATGGCCCTCGGGAGGCAAGCGTCGTGGACTGGTTCATCGCGGACGGCTACGAGCTGGCGCGGCTCGTGCTGCAGCGAGGTGTCGCGCTGCTGTACGTCATCGCCTTCGTCGCCGTGCTGCGGCAGTTCCCGGCGCTCCTGGGCGAGCGCGGGCTGCTGCCGGTCCCCCGCTTCATCGCGCGGGTACCCGCGCGCGCCACCCCCAGCCTGTTCCACTGGCGGTACTCCGACCGGCTGCTGCTCGCCGTCGGGTGGCTCGGGCTGGCGCTGGCGGTCGCCGTCGTCCTCGGGCTGCCGCAGCAGGGGCCGCCGTGGGTCCCGATGCTCGTGTTCCTGGCGCTCTACGGGCTGTACCTGTCGGTGGTCAACGTCGGGCAGGTCTTCTACGGCTTCGGCTGGGAGTCGCTGCTCCTCGAGGCGGGCTTCCTCGCCGCCTTCCTCGGCTCGGACCAGACCGGCACCCCGCTGATCACCCTCATCGCCTTCCGGTGGCTGCTGTTCCGGGTGGAATTTGGCGCCGGGATGATCAAGATCCGCGGCGACTCCGTCTGGCGGGACCTCACCGCGCTGCACTACCACCACGAGACCCAGCCCATGCCCGGGCCGCTCAGCCGGTTCTTCCACCACCTGCCCGGCCCGCTGCACAAGGTGGAGGTCGCGGCCAACCACGTCACCCAGCTCGTCGTGCCGTTCCTGCTCTTCGCGCCGCAGCCGGTGGCCACCTGGGCGGCCGGCGTCGTCGTCGTCACCCAGCTGTGGCTGGTGCTGTCGGGGAACTTCGCCTGGCTCAACTGGATCACCATCGTGCTGGCGTTCGCCGCCGTGGGCGACGACGTCGTCCCGCTGCTCGCCACCGACGAGGCTCGCGGGCCCGCGCCGCTGTGGTTCGTCGTCGTCGTCATCGCCGTCGGCGGCCTCATGCTCGTGCTCAGCTGGTGGCCGGCGCGCAACCTCGTGGCCAAGCGGCAGAAGATGAACGCCTCGTTCAACTCGTGGCACCTCATGGGTGCCTACGGCGCCTTCGGGTCGATCACCCGGCGGCGCGAGGAGGTCGTCGTCGAGGGCACGCTGGCGGCCGACCCCGGCGACGACGACTGGCACGAGTACGTCTTCCGCGCCAAGCCCGGCCCACCCGGGCGCCTGCCCCGGCAGTACGCGCCCTACCACCTCCGGCTCGACTGGGGCATGTGGTTCCTCGCGCTGGGCTCGGCCGCGCAGCTCGCCTGGTTCCTGCCGTTCCTGCAGCGGCTGCTGTCAGCCGATCCGCGCACCCTGCGGCTGCTGCGCCGCGACCCGTTCGACGGCGAGCAGCCGGTGTGGGTGCGGGCGCGGGTCTTCTCCTACCGCTACAGCACCTGGACCGAGCTCCGCGCCGACGGCGTGTGGTGGGTCCGGCGCGAGGTCGGCACGCTCATCGGCCCGCAGCGGCGGCGGTGAGCGTCACAGGGCGTCGAGGGCGTTGATGAAGCCGAGGATCTCCGGTACCCGCACCAGCGCGTCCCGGGCGATGAGGAACCCGACGATCCCGACGATCCATGCGGTGGTCTCGCCGCCGTTCTTCGCCATCCAGCGCGAGATCCGGTCCAGCAGAGGCGTCACGAGGCGGCGGGCGACGAGGCGCAGCGCGAGCAGCACGAGTGCCGGCAGGATCATCACCAGGCAGTAGGCCGCGAGCACGAGCACCCGCTGCGGCCAGCTGAGGTCGGCGGCGCCGATGAGCCCGGTGGCGGCGAGGTAGGGCAGCATCGAGGCGACCTCCACCAGTGCGGCCGCCAGCGCCAGGCCCATGAGGCCACCGAGGCCGGTGCCCTCCGCCATCGCCCGGTCCCGCCACCGCAGCAGCCGGCCGTTCCCGTCGCGCTTCTTCTTGCCGATGAAGAAGCTCCACACGACCAGGCCGACACCGACGACGAGCTGTGCCCGCGCGACGACGGGATTGTCCAGCAGCCGGCCGACGTCGCCGAGGAACGTCCCCATCCCAGCGACGAGGACGAGGCCCAGCAGGAGGTAGAAACCGGCGACCGTCCCGAGGAACACCAGGATCCGCCCGGGCCGCAGCCGCCCGGGAGCGAGGAGGAACCAGACCGGGATGAGCAGCGTGCCGAAGCTCGTGGAGTCGATGAGGGCGAGCACCCCGAGCGGGGCGAGGAGTTCCAGTGACATGACCCCAGCGTGGCCCCGGCGGCCCGGTCGCGGCGTCGGGCATCGGGTGGACCAGGCGCCCTCGCGCATACATCGTTCGACGGACACGCACAGCCGGCCGGTGTGCTGGGATGGTCGCGTGGAGACCATCGGCCGGCTGTGGCGCACCCGGGTGCGCGCGACGGAGCGCAACCGGGACGTCAGCGACGCCGTGCTCACCTTCGCCGGCGGGGCCGCGCTCGTGGCGGTCGGTGTCGTCGAGACCTGGGGCGCCGTCCCGGGGACCCTCACCACCTCGCGCTGGCTGTTCCTGCTGCCGCTCGCCGCCATCTGCGCGGTCATGCTGGTCAAGCGCCACCACCCGGTCCCCGCCCTCGCCGCCGGCGGGCTCATCTTCGCCGCCGACTACGCGATCGGCGGCAGCCTCGGCGTCATGCTCGCGATGTTCGACCTCATCTACGCCGCCGCGCTCTACGCCGCGGCGCCCTGGGTGCGCCGCCTGGAGGTCGGCGTCGCGGTGGTCGTGCCCGCGACCACCGCCGCGGTCTTCGTGGCCACCGGCGACCTGCGCTCGAGCGTCGTCCTCGGGATCCTCGTCTTCGCCATGCTCGGCACCCCGCTGTGGTGGGGACGGTCCGTGCGGCAGCAGGTCGAGCTCACCCGGATGGCCGCCGCCCGCGCCGGCGACCTCGAACGGCTGGCACAGCTGCGCCAGGAGGAGGTCGTGCGGGAGGAGCGCACCCGGATGGCGCGCGACCTGCACGACGCCCTCGCCGGTCAGCTGTCGACCATCGCGATCCACGCCGAGGGCATCCTCGCCGTCCCGCAGGCCGACCCGGCGCGCCGCGACCAGGGCGTCCGGGCGATCCGGACCGCCTCGGTCGCCTCACTGCGGGAGATGCGCTCGATGATCGGGCTGCTGCGCACCGGGGAGGACGCCGCGACCTCCCCGGCTCGGCTCGCCGAGCTCGACTCCCTCGTCACGCAAGTCGGCGCGCAGGGCCGGCCGGTCGCACTCGCGGTCACCGCGCCGCTGCCCACGCTGCCCGCCGCCGTCGATCAAGCGGCGTACCGGATCACGCAGGAGGCACTGACCAACGAGCTCAAGCACGGCGCCGACGGCGAGGTGTCGGTCCGCGTCACGCCGTCCCCGCAGCTGCTGACCGTCGAGGTCCTTGGCGCGCCGTCGGCCGGGCCGGCGCCGACCTCACCGGCGACCACGCCCGACGGTGTCAGCGCAGGCATCGGTCTGGTGACGATGCGGGAGCGGGCCGAGGCTCTCGGTGGCACGTTCACGGCCGGCTGGCACGGCCCGTCGGGCAGCTCCCGGTGGCGGGTCCTGGCCACCATCCCCCTGGAGGAACCGGCATGACCGTGCGCGTGCTCATCGCCGACGACCACGCGGCCATCCGCAGCGGGCTGCGGTTCATCCTCGACGGCGCCGCCGACATCGAGGTGGTCGGGGAGGCCGGCGACGGCGCCGCGGCGGTGACCAACGCCCGCGCGCTGCGCCCCGACGTCGTCCTCATGGACATCCGGATGCCCGGCACCGACGGCATCGCCGCGACCACCACGATCGTCGGGGAAGGGCTGGCCGAGGTCGTCGTGCTCACCACCTTCGACGTCGACGAGTACGTCTACGGCGCGCTGCGCGCCGGCGCGGCCGGGTTCCTGCTCAAGACGGCCGACGCCGTCACGCTCGTCGACGCCGTCCAGCGGGTCGCCGCCGGTGAGGGGGTGCTCGCGCCGGAAGTGACGCGCCGGCTGCTGCGCACCTTCGCCGAGGCCCCGACCGACCCGCAGCCCGCCGAGGTCCCTGGCGTCGCCGAGCTCACCGACCGGGAGCGCGAGGTGCTCGCCGCGCTCGGCCGCGGCCTGTCGAACGCCGAGCTCGCAGCCGAGCTGGTGATCAGCGAGGCCACCGTCAAGACCCACGTGTCGCGGGTGCTGACCAAGCTCGGCGCCACCTCGCGCCTGCAGGCTGCGATCGTCGCCCGCGAGGCCGGCCTCGCGTAGCCGGCTCAGCCGGTGTTCTGCAGCCCCGCGGCGATCCCGTTGACCGACAGCAGCAGCAGCCGCTGGATCTCGGCGGCCTCCGCCGGGTCGCGGGTGTCGACGTCGTCGGCCCGCAGTGCGCGCAGCGCCCGCAGCTGCAGCAGCGAGAGCGCGTCGACGTACGGGTTGCGCAGCTGCACCGCCCGGCCCAGCACCCGGCGGCCCTCGAGCGGCCGGCTGTGGCCGGTGATGTCCAGCACCCAGCGGGTCGTGAGGTCGAGCTCGTCGAGGACGAGCTCGGTGAGCTCGGGCCGGTCGCCCAGCTCGAGGTACTGGCGGGCGATGCGCCGGTCGGTCTTGGCCAGCGACATCTCGACGTTGTCGATGAGGGTGTTGAACAGCGGCCAGTCGCGATAAGCCTCGCGCAGCACCGCGAGGTCCCCGACGGCCTCCAGCGCCGAGCCGAGCCCGAACCAGCCGGTGAGGTTGATCCGTGCCTGCGTCCAGGCGAACACCCACGGGATGGCCCGGAGGTCGTCCAGCGACTCCACCGACAGCCCGCGGCGGGCCGGCCGGGAGCCGAGCGGCAGCAGCCCGACCTCCTCCTGCGGCGTCACCTGGGCGAACCACGGCGCGAAGCCCTCGGCGTGGACCAGCTCGAAGAACCGGGCGCGGGACACCTCGTCCATGGTCGCGGCCACCGGGGCGAAGTGCTTGGCGGCGGTCGCGTTGCGGTCCTCGGTCGAGGGAGCCAGCGCGAGCAGCGTGGCAGAGGCCACCTGGTCGATGTGCCGAACCGCGATCGCCGCGGTGCCGTACCGGGCGTTGATGACCTCGCCCTGCTCGGTCACCTTGAACCGGCCGTCGACCGAGTGCGGCGGCTGGGCGAGGATGGCCCGGTTCGCCGGGCCGCCGCCGCGGCCGAGCGCGCCCCCGCGGCCGTGGAACAGCGTGAGCCGGATGTCGTGGCGCAGCGCCCAGGCGGTGATCTCCTCCTGCGCCTCGTACAGCGCGAGGGTGGCCGCGACCGGGCCGACGTCCTTGGCAGAGTCGGAGTAGCCGAGCATGACCTCGACCTCCCGGCCGGTAGCCGCCAGCCGGGCCTGCACCTGCGGCAGCTCGAGCATCTCGTCGAGGATGCGCGGCGCGGCCTGGAGGTCGTCGAAGGTCTCGAACAGCGGGATGACGTCGAGCACCGGTGCCGCCTCCGGGCCGCCGAGCGCGTGCTCGGCGAGCTGGTAGACGGCGGCGAGGTCCTCGCTCGTGCGGGTGAAGGAGATGATGTAGCGGTGGCAGGCCGCCTCGCCGTGGCGGCGCTGGATCGCGGCGATCGACCGGAAGGTCTCGAGGACCTCCTCGGGGGCGACGCTCGGCTCCGGCACCGAGGCCGGGTCGGCGATCCACGCGAGCGTCTGGGCGTGCACCTTGGAGTGCTGGCGCACCTCCAGCTCGGTGAGGTGGAAGCCGAAGGACTCCACCTGCCAGATGAGGTTCTGCAGCTCACCGTGCGCCTTGCGCAGCGCGCCGGCCTGCCGCAGCGAGTCCTGCACGGTGCGCAGGTCGGCGAGCAGCTCCTGCGCGTCGGCGTAGGCGAGGTCGGCGTCGCGCTCCCGGGTGGCCGCGAGCCGGGCGGCGGCCACGAGCATCACCCGGCGGTGGGGCTCGCGCGGCGAGCGCGCCGCCACCTGGCTGGTGACCTCGTCGGAGAGCTGGCGCTGGGTGGACCACAGGGCCAGCAGCTCCTCCGACGGCGGCGTGCCGGTCTCGTCGAGGGTCATCGACAGCCCGATACGGGTGGTCTCGCGCTCGAGCGCGACGAGGATGTGCTCCGAGGCGATCGCGGCAGCCTGCCGGGTGACCTTCGCGGTGACGTTGGGGTTGCCGTCGCGGTCGGCGCCGATCCAGCTGCCGAGCCGCACGAAGGGCGTGGCGCGGGGCGCGTCGAGTCCCCGGCGGTCACCCTGCAGCCAGTCGTCGGCCTCTCGGTAGACCACCGGCAGGACGTCGAACAGCGTCTGGTCGAAGATCGACATCGCGGTGTAGACCTCGTCCACCGGCGACGGCTTGTCCTGCCGCAGGTGGGCGGTGCGCCACATGGTGTCGATCTCGGCGAGCATCCGGCGGCGGATGCGCAGCTGGGCGTGGGCGCCCAGGCGCGGGTCGTCGGACTCCTCGACCAGCTCGGAGATCCGGCGGATGGTGCCGGAGATCGCACGACGCCGGGCCTCGGTGGGGTGGGCGGTGAGGACGGGGTGGAACTTCAGCTCGCGCAGCCGGCGGGCCGCCTCCTCCGTCGAGGTCTCGGAGACGAGCCGCTCGTAGGCCCCGGCGAGGGTGTCGGCGCGGTGCGCCGGGCCGTCGGGGGTGTCGCGCGCCCGCAGCGACCGCACCCGGTGGTACTCCTCGGCGAGGTTGACGAGGTGGAAGTAGCAGGTGAACGCCCGGGCGACGGCGTCGGCCCGCTCGAGGGTGAACGAGTCGACCAGCTCCTGGGCCTCGCGCAGCTGGCCCTCGCCGTCCGCGTCGACCACCGCCTCGATGGCCAGCTCGCGCAGCTTCTCGACGTCGGCCAGCAGGCCGGGCCCGCCGTCCTCCTCGAGCACCTGCCCGAGCAGGGCGCCGAGCGTGCGCACATCGGTCCGCAGGGCATCTGGCATCGCGAGGCGGGCGTTGCTGCGTGCCTCGTCCGGGCTGGAGGTCTGCTTCGTCATGCCGCCCAGGCTATCGACCGAGGGGCTAGATCTCCCAAGTGGCGCCGGGCTCGGCCAGCCCGATGGGCCCGCCGAAGGCCGACCGCGCCTCGGTGCGGATCGTCTCGGCGTCGTTCCACGGCTGCAGGTGGGTGAGCACGAGGTGCTTGGCACCTGCCTGGTGCGCGGCCTGACCGGCCCGCAGGCCGGTGAGATGGATGCCACGGACCGCGTCGCGGCCCTCCTGGAAGGCGGCCTCGCACAGCAGCAGGTCGGCGTTGGCCGCCACCTCGAGCAGCCCGTCGCAGGTGTCGGTGTCGCCGCTGTAGCCGAGCACGACGTCGCCCTCGCCGGTGGTCGACGGGCCGGTGATCCGCAGCCCGTAGGCCTCGATCGGGTGATTGACCTCACGCGGCTCGATGCGCAGCGGTCCCACCTGGTGGACGCTGCCGGCGTCGAGCGTCTCGAACTCGAAGGACTCCCCGAGCGACTCGACGGTGTCCATGGTCAGTGCCGCGACCCGCTCCGGCGTCGCCGCCGGGCCCAGCACCCGCACCGGCGGCAGCGCGCCGCCCGGCCCGTACCGCAGGTAGACCTCGAGGCCGGTCATGTCCACGACGTGGTCGGCGTGCAGGTGGGAGAGCACGACGGCGTCGATCAGCGCCGGGTCGAGGTAGCGCATCAGCGACCCGAAGGCCCCCGAGCCGAGGTCGAGCAGGACGTTCCAGGTGCGGTCGCCGTCCGAGGCCTGCACGAGGTAGCAGGACGCCGCGGAGCGGGGACCGGACATCGAGCCGGAGCTGCCGACCACGGTGAGCCTCACGTGGCGACCTCCAGCTCGGCGTCGCTGTCCACGTGGTCGACCTCGGGACCGAGGAACCGGCGGGCCAGGTGGGTGAACGCCGAGCCGTCGCCGGTGGCGAGGAACCGGTGGCGCGGCGGCGGCGCCGACGGGTCGCGCAGCAGGTCGTGGGCGACGAGCGTGCGGTAGGTGTCCTTGGCGGTCTCCTCCGCGCTCGACACCAGCGTCACCTGGTCACCCATGACGTAGGAGATGACGCCGGTGAGCAGCGGGTAGTGGGTGCAGCCGAGGACGAGGGTGTCGACGCCGGCCGCGCGGACCGGCTCGAGGTACTCCCGGGCGGCGGCGAGCACCTCGGGACCGGAGGTGGTGCCCCGCTCGACGAGCTCGACGAAGCGCGGCGCCGCTGCCATCGTCAGCTCGAGGTGCGGCGCGGCGGCGAAGGAGTCGCGGTAGGCACCCGAACCGATGGTCGCCTCGGTCCCGATGACCCCCACCCGGCCGGTGCGGGTGGCAGCGACGGCGCGGCGCACCGCGGGCTGGATGACCTCGACGACGGGCACGCCGGCGCCGACCGCGTACCGCTCGCGCGCGTCGCGCAGCACCGCGGCGGAGGCCGAGTTGCACGCGATGACCAGCGCCTTCACGCCGGAGGCGACCAGCCGGTCCATGATCTCCAGCGCCATCGCACGGACCTGGGCGATCGGCTTGGTGCCGTACGGGCTGTTGGCGGTGTCGCCGATGTACAGCAGCGACTCCTGCGGCAGCTGGTCGATGATCGCGCGCGCGACCGTCAGACCTCCGACACCGGAGTCGAAGATCCCGATCGGTGCCCCGTCCACGCTGCCAGAGCCTAGTGTCACCGCGCCTGCCCGGACATCGCCTCGAGCAGTGACTCCTGCCACCAGGTCAGCGCCGCGTACAGGCTGGTGAGCGCGGCGTCGAGCTCGGCGGCGCTGGTCTGCGGCTCGCCCTGCCCGGCACGCTCGTAGACCCGCTCGGCGTCGTCGTCGGTCGTGATCCCCAGCCGCGACGCGAGCACGAGCCGGACGTCGGTGATCGCCGAGAGCCAGGCCCGCTCCTGCCCGGCACGGACGATGACGACGCCGGAGCTCGCCGTCAGCGTGCGGTGCACCACCCGCAGGTGGTCGACCTTCGTCGCCCGCAACGAGCCCTCGGTCAGCCGGCGCACCTCGGCGGCGAGCTCGTCGTCGTCGGTGCTCGCCGGTGGCAGCAGCCGCGCCAGCGCCGGGTCGCGCGGCGGCGCGCCGTCGGCGACGTCCCACGCGAGCGCGGCCAGGACCGCGTCGTCACCGGTGGCGTCGGGCGCCGCGGGGCCGTCGTCGTCGACGTGGGTGCCGAGCAGCTCGCAGGTGTCGGCCACCACCCGGGACAGGATCCGCAGCTCGGAGTCCTCGAGCTCGCAGGCGTAGCCGCCCGGGACGGCGATGAACGCGCGCACGTCAGCCGTCCTGCTGGGGCGAGAGCGTGGCCCACAGGCCGTAGGTGTGCATCGCCTGCACGTGAACCTCCATGGTCTCCCGCGAGCCCTCGGCGACGACGGCGCTGCCGTCGTGGTGCACCTGCAGCATGAGGCTGTGCGCCTTCGCCTTGGAGTAGCCGAAGTAGCTGCGGAAGACGTATGTGACATAGCTCATGAGATTGACCGGGTCGTTCCACACGATCGTGCGCCAGGGCCGCGCCGGGACGGCCTGCTGCTCCTGGTTCACGGTCTGCTCCGGCGCGGTGCGCGGGGAGGACTTGGTCGCCGACATGCCCACAGCCTATGCACCCCGCGCGCCCGGCTCGCTAGGTTTGCCCCATGTCACGCATCCGGCCGACGACGGCCCTGCTCACCGATCGATACGAGCTGACCATGCTCGAGGCCTCACTGCGCTCGGGCGCGGCGACGCGTCCGAGCGTGTTCGAGTGCTTCGCCCGCCGGCTGGCCGGCGGCCGGCGCTACGGCGTCGTTGCCGGCACCGGCCGGGTGCTCGACGCCATCGCGGACTTCCGCTTCAGCGGCGCGGAGATCGACTGGCTGCGCGACGAGGAGGTCGTCGGCGCGGCGACGCTGGACTACCTGCGCGACTACCGGTTCGGCGGGAGCATCGACGGCTACGGCGAGGGCGAGTGCTTCTTCCCCGGCTCCCCCATCCTCACCGTCACCGGCTCCTTCGCCGAGGCGGTCATCCTGGAGACCGTCATCCTCTCGGTGCTCAACCACGACAGCGCGGTCGCGGCCGCGGCGTCCCGGATGACGATGGCCGCGCACGGCCGGCCCTGCCTGGAGATGGGCGCCCGGCGCACCCACGAGGAGGCGAGCGTCGCCGCGGCGCGCGCCGCCGTCGTCGCCGGCTTCGCGGGCTCCTCGGTGCTCGAGGCGGGACGCTCCTACGGGATCGGGACCATCGGCACCGCCGCCCACTCCTTCACGCTCGTGCACGACGACGAGGAGTCCGCCTTCGCGGCGCAGGTGGCCGCGCTCGGGCCCGGCACCACGCTGCTCGTCGACACCTACGACGTCGAGGCCGGCGTCGAGCGCGCCGTCACTGCCGCACGCAACGCGGGCGGGGAGCTCGGCGCGGTGCGGCTGGACTCCGGGGATCTCGTCGCCCAGGCGTTCACGGTGCGCGCCCAGCTGGACGCGCTCGGCGCGACGACCACGAAGATCACCGTCACCTCCGACCTCGACGAGTACGCCATCGCCGCACTCGGCGCGGCCCCGGTGGACTCCTACGGCGTGGGCACCAAGCTCGTCACCGGGTCCGGCCAGCCCACCGCCGAGCTGGTCTACAAGCTCGTCGCCCGGGAGAGCTCGGCCGGGGTGATGGAGGAGGTGGCCAAGCGGTCGACCTCCAAGGCGTCCGTCGGCGGCTACAAGGTGGCCGGGCGGGTGCTGCACGACGGCGTCGCCCGCGAGGAGCTCGTCGTCGCCTGCGGCTCGGCGGACGAGGGCCTACCGGTGCTCGCCGAGGCCTCCGCCCGGCCGCTGCACGTGTCGCTCGTGCGCGACGGCGTCATCGACGACACCCACCGCGGCCCGGCGGCGCTGGCGGCTGCCACCGAGCGGCACGTGCGCTCCCGCGCCGAGCTGCCCTACGAGGGCTGGCGGCTGTCCGAGGGCGACCCGGCGATCCCCACCCGGCACGTCGACCGCGCGGGCTGAGCAGCGTCTCGAGATGCCGTGACCGTCGATCACCGCCAAGGTTGGTGAGCAGCACCACCTCCGGTGCTGCGAGTGAAAGGACGTCACATGTCTCTCTGGTTGCTGCTCATCATCGTCGGCGCGATCCTCCTCATCGTCGGCGTCGCCACGGAGGTCGGGATGATCCTCGTGTGGATCGGTGTCGCGATCCTCGTCATCTCGCTCATCATGATGGTCGTCGGGCGCGGCAAGAAGAACCGCGTCTGAGGGCTGGCGGCTACTTCTGGCCGACGAACCACTTACGCAGCTGGGCGATGCGGGCCTCGATCTCCTCGACGCTGGCCAGCGCCACCTCCGGGCCGCCGCACTTCTTGCGCAGCTCGGTGTGGACGACGGCGTGGGCCAGGTTGCTGCGCCGGGCCCACGCCGACACCAGGCTGGACAGCTCCTTGCGGAGTGCGGCGCGGCGGCGGTGGTCGGAGATCCCGGAGTTCGTGTCGCGCTGCTGCTGCGCCTGGACCTCACGCTTCTGGTGCTTGACCTGGTCGGCCTGCCGGGCGCGCAGCAGCGACCGCACCTGGTCCGGCTCGAGCAGGCCGGGGATGCCGAGGTAGTCCTGCTCCGCCGCGGAGCCGACCTCCGCCCCGGTACCGAACTCGCCACCGTCGAACAGCACCTTGTCGAAGGACGCCTGGGACTGCAGCGCCTCGAAGCCGGGCAGCATGAGGTCGTCGCTGGCCTTCTCCTCGCGCTGCGCGGCGGCGAGCTCGGCCTCCTCGGGGGTGAAGAAGGTGCCCTTCTCCTCCGCGGTGAGCACCCGGTCGAGCGCGTGGTCGCGCTCCAGCTCCAGCGCGTTCGCGTGCGCGAGCAGCAGCTGCACGCTCGGCAGGAACACCGAGGCGGTCTCGCCGCGGCGCCTGGCCCGCACGAAGCGGCCGACCGCCTGGGCGAAGAACAGCGGCGTCGACGTCGAGGTCGCGTACACCCCGACGGCGAGCCGTGGCACGTCCACGCCCTCGGAGACCATCCGCACCGCGACCATCCAGCGCTGCTCGCTCGCCGCGAAGTCGTCGATCCGGGCCGAGGAGCCGTCGTCGTCCGACAGCACGACGGCGGGCCGCTCGCCGCTGATCTCGTGCAGCAGCCGGGCGTAGGCACGGGCCTTGGTCTGGTCGGTGGCGATGACCAGACCACCGGCGTCGGGCATGCCACGACGGACCTCGGTCAGCCGCCGGTCGGCCGCGGTCAGCACCGACGGCATCCAGTCACCGGCCGGGTCCAGCGCGGTGCGCCACGCCTGCGCGGTGAGATCCTTGGTCAGCGGCTCCCCGAGACTGGCGCTCACCTCGTCGCCCGTCCGGGTGCGCCAGCGCATCTGGCCCGAGTAGGACAGGAAGATCACCGGCCGCACGACGCCGTCACGCAACGCGTCGGCGTAGCCGTAGGAGTAGTCCGCGCGCGAGCGCCGCACGCCGTCGGTGCCGCGCTCGTAGGTGACGAACGGGATCGCGGCGGTGTCGGAACGGAACGGGGTCCCGGTGAGCGCCAGCCGGCGGCGGGCCGGCTCGAAGGCGCGCTGCACCCCCTCGCCCCAGCTGAGCGCGTCACCGCCGTGGTGGACCTCGTCGAGGATCACCAGGGTCGGCTGCGCGGAGGTACGGCGGCGGTGCAGCTCGGCGTTCGCGGCGATCTGCGCATAGGTGACGGCCACGCCGTCGAAGGTCGCGCCGTGGCGCTCCTGGGCGTTGCGGAAGTCCGGGTCGAGCTGGATGCCGACCCGTGCCGCGGCGTCGGCCCACTGCCCCTTGAGGTGCTCCGTGGGCGCGACCACGGTGACCGCGGTGACGACGCCGGCGGCGAGCAGCTCGGTGGCCACCCGCAGCGCGAAGGTGGTCTTGCCGGCACCGGGGGTCGCGACGGCGAGGAAGTCCTGCGGTGAGGCAGCGCGGTAGGCCTCCAGCGCCTCGGCCTGCCAGGCACGCAGCCGGGAGGCCGTCCCCCAGGCAGCACGCGCCGGGTAGGCGGGCGAGAGGTGCTCGGCCGCGGCCGTCGAGGCGGCGGCGGGCACCCCGGTGGTCGTCGTCGACCCGCGCTGCTGCGCGGCGCTCACTCCCCGCTTCCGGAGCTGTCGCCGCCGCGGCCACCGAAGCCGAACGGGCCGCGCCCGCGCCCGGAGCCGCCCTTGATGCCCTCGTAGATCTCCTTGCACTCCGGGCACACCGGGTACTTCTTGGGGTCCCGGCCGGGGGTCCACACCTTGCCGCACAGCGCGACGACCGGCTGGCCGGACATCGCGGAGGACACGATCTTGTCCTTCTTCACGTAGTGCGAGAAGCGTTCGTTGTCGCCCGGCTCCTGCTCCCGCAGCTCCTCGCGCTCCAGGACGCTGGTGCCCGACTGGGTCATCGGGTCGCTGGGGCTGCTGGGGGGCTCGGTGGAACTCATGGCGTCAGTCTAAGCAGACTAGGCTGAGGCCGACATCGGCAGACACGAGAGGTGGCAGGTATGGCGGGCGACGGCGAGATCCTGGTCGAGACGGTCGACGAGGACGGTCGGGCGACCGGCACCAGCGAGAAGCTCGCGGTCCACCGTGAGCCGGGGATCCGGCACCGGGCGTTCTCCCTCTTCGCCTTCGACGACGACGGCCGGCTGCTGCTGCAGCGCCGCGCGTCGGTGAAGTACCACTCGCCCCTGCTGCTGACCAACAGCACCTGCGGCCACCCGTTCCCCGGGGAGCCGGTCGCCGACGCCGTCGCCCGCCGCGCCCAGGACGAGCTGGGCGGACCGGTCACCGGGCTCGTCGAGCTCGGCACCGTGAAGTACCACGTCCACGACGAGGCGAGCGGGCTGTACGAGCGCGAGTTCAACCATGTCTTCGCCGGCCGCGTAGACCCGGCCGCGCTGGTCCCGGAGCCCTCGGAGATCGACGAGATCGTCCTCGTCACCGCGGCCGAGCTGGCCGAGCTGCGCGCCCGCGAGCCCTTCACTGCGTGGTTCGACCACGTGTGGCAGGTCGCACTGCCGCGGATCGGTGAGTGGGGGTTCTAGACTTACCCTCGGTTCCCGCACTCCTTCTCGAAAGTCGACCGATGCCCTCACCCCGCTTCGCCTTGCCGCGCGCCGCTGCGGGCTCGGCGCACGCCAAGGGCATCCTCATCGGCGAGCACTCCGCGGTCTACGGCCACCCCGCGATCGCGCTGCCCCTCACCCCGCTGCGCACCGTCGCCGAGGTCCGCCCCGCCGCCGGTCCGCTGCTGCTGAGCACCGACGGCCGCAGCCTGCCGGTGGACCTGCTGCCGGAACGGTTCGTCTCGGTCGGCGTCGCGGCGACCGCCGCCCTCGACTTCTTCGGGCTGCCGGCACGGGACCTGGAGATCACCGTCCACAGCGACATCCCGCCGCGCGCCGGGCTCGGCGCGAGCGCCGCCGCGGCCAACGCGATCATCGAGGCGGTCCGCGCGTACGCCGGAATGCCGCTGGACGAGGACACCCGCTTCGCGCTGGTGCAGACCGCCGAACGGGTGGCCCACGGCAATCCCAGCGGCATCGACGCGTACGCGACCCGCGCCGACGGCCCTTTCCTCTTCACCGACGGCCGGCGCACACCGCTCGCCGTCGGCGCACCGGCGTGGCTCGTCGTCGCCGACACCGGCGTGCGGGCCTCCACCGGCGAGGCCGTCGCCGGTGTCCGGCGCGCGATCGACGCCGACCCCGCGCGCGGCGAGGAGCTGCTCGCCGGGCTCGGGGACCTCACCCGCGGCGTCGTACGTGACCTCGAGCTCGGCCGGCTCGCCGCGGTGGGCACGGCGCTCACCTCGGCGCAGGAGTCGCTCAGCGCGCTCGACGTCGGCCACCCGGCGGTCGACCTGCTGGTCGGCGCCGCGACGGACGCCGGCGCCGTCGGGGCGAAGCTCACCGGCGCGGGCCGCGGCGGGTGCGTCATCGCGCTGGCCACCGGTGCTGCGCAGGCCCAGGCGGTCCTCGGTGCGATGACCGCTGCCGGCGCCGTCGCGGGCTGGGTCGTCACGGTGGACCCGGCATGAGGGCCACCGCGGTCGCGCACCCGAACATCGCGCTCATCAAGTACTGGGGCAAGCGCGACGAGCAGCTCTCGCTGCCGGCGACCGGCAGCCTCTCCCTCACCCTCGACATCGCCCCGACCCGCACCACCGTCGCCCTCGCCCCCGACGCGGCCGACGACGTCGCGACGTGGCGCGGCGAGCCGATGACGGGCGGTGAGCTCGAGCGGGTCCGCGCGTTCCTCGCCCTGGTGCGCGAGCGTGCCGGCAGCACCGTCCCCGCGGTCGTCGACACCGCCAACGAGATCCCCACCGGCGCCGGCCTGGCCTCCTCCGCCTCAGGCTTCGCGGCGCTGGCCGCCGCGGCGAGCGCGGCCTACGGCCTGGAGCTCAGCGACCGCGACCTCTCGCGGCTCGCCCGGCGGGGCTCTGGCTCGGCCGCCCGGTCGATCTTCGGCGGGCTCGTCGTCTGGCACGCCGGCGACGACGACGCCTCCTCGTACGCCGAGCCGATCGACGCCGCCGGGCTCGACGTCGCGCTCGTCGTCGCGGTGCTCACCAGCGCCCGCAAGGCCGTCGGCAGCCGCGAGGCGATGCGCCGCACGGTGGCCACCTCACCGTTCTTCCCGGCCTGGGTTGAGTCGGTGCCGCGCGAGCTGGCCGAGATGCGACGAGCCGTCGAGCGCGCCGACTTCACCGCCGTCGGTGAGCTCGCCGAGTCCAACGCGCTGCGGATGCACGCGACGATGCTCGGCGCGGTCCCGCCGGTGCGCTACTGGAACGCCGACACCGTGGCGGCGATGGACCTCGTCGCCCAGCTGCGCCAGGACGGCATCGAGGCCTACGCGACGATGGACGCCGGCCCGAACGTCAAGGTGCTGTGCCGCCCGCAGGACTCCACGGCGGTGGCCGACAGGTTCGCCGCCGCCTTCGACGGCCTCGATCTGCTGATCTCCGGCGCCGGCCCCGGGGTCCGGGTCCTCGGGCAGGACCGATGATCGAGGCACGCGCCGCAGGCAAGCTGTTCGTCGCGGGCGAGTACGCCGTCGTCGAGCCCGGCGGCAGCGCCGTGGTCATCGCCGTCGACCGGCACGTGACGGTCCGGCTGCAGTCGGCCACCGGCCGCGGCGCCGTGCGGTCCGAGCAGGACGGCCACCGGCCCTTCGGCTGGCGGCGCGACGAGACCGGCGCCGTGCTCGAGGACGACCGGCCGGTCGACCACGTGTTCTCCGCGATCCGTACCGTCGAGACACTGGTCGCCGACCTCGGCCTGGCACCGCGGTTCCACTCGATAGCGATCAGCAGCGAGCTCGACGACGCCAGCGGCCGCAAGTTCGGCCTCGGCTCGAGCGGCGCGGTGACCGTCGCCGCGGTCCGGGCGCTCGACGAGCTCTACGGGCTTCGGCTGACCCGCACCGAGCTGTTCAAGCTCGCGCTGCTCGCCACCGTCGACGTCGCGCCCACCTCCTCCGGCGGCGACGTCGCCGCGAGCTGCTTCGGCGGGTGGGTCGCCTACCGCTCCCCCGACCGGGCCGCGCTCGCCGCGCTCCGGCAGCGCGACGGCGTGCTCGCCGCGCTCCGGACACCGTGGCCGCACCTGGAGATCAGCCGGCTGCCGGCGCCGGCGGGGCTCGACCTCGTCGTCGGCTGGACCGGCGAGGCCGCCTCGACGTCGGACCTCGTCGACGACGTCCACGCCCGCCGCTCGATGCAGAGCCTCTCCTACGACCGGTTCCTCGCCGAGAGCCGCGCCCGGGTCGAGGAGCTGACCGCCGGGCTGCGCGACGGCCGGCCGGAGCAGGTCCTCGGCGCGGTGCACGCGGCACGACGCCTGCTCGTCGGCCTCGGCACCACCCTGGGGATCGACATCGAGACCCCGGCGCTGACCCGGCTGTGCGAGGCGGCGGAGGGTGTCGGCGCCGCCGCGAAGTCCTCCGGCGCCGGCGGCGGCGACTGCGGCATCGTGCTGGCCCCCGCCGGCACCGACCTCGAGCCGATGCTGCGCGGCTGGCAGCAGGCCGGTATCCGCCGGCTCGCGCTGGCCGTGGCGCCACCGGTGGTCGACTTGGCAGCGGAGTGACGGATGATGGAGCGATGAGCGATTCCACGGCGGCCGTGCCCCTCAGCTGGGTCGGCCCGATGAACCTGAGCGGCAACGTCGTCACCGGGCAGCACAAGGTGCCGCTGGCGACCTACGAGACCCCGCTGTGGCCCTCCGTGGGCCGCGGCGCGCGGATCTCCCGGCTGATCGACGGCGGCATCGCCACCACGCTGGTGACCGAACGGATGAGCCGCTCGGTCCTCTTCGAGCTCGACGGCGCCGGGGTCGCGGTGCGGGTGCTCGCGCAGGTGCGCGACCGGTTCGCCGAGCTGCAGCAGGTGGTCGCGGCGAGCAGCCGGTTCGCCCAGCTCATCGACATGCACAGCGAGATCGCCGGCCGGCTGCTGTTCGTGCGCTTCGAGATCACCTCCGGCGACGCGTCGGGCCACAACATGGCCACCCTCGCCGCCGAGCGGCTGATGACCCACCTCATGGCCACCTGGCCCGAGCTGCGCTACGGCTCGATCTCCGGCAACTACTGCTCGGACAAGAAGGCGACGGCGATCAACGGGATCCTCGGCCGGGGCAAGCACGTCGTCACCGAGGCGGTCATCCCGCGCGCCGTCGTCGAGAAGTGGCTGCGCAGCACCCCGGAGAAGATCGCCGAGCTCAACACCCGCAAGAACCTCATCGGTACGATCCTCGCCGGCGGCATCCGCTCGGCCAACGCGCACTACGCGAACATGCTCCTCGCGTTCTACCTCGCCACCGGGCAGGACGCCGCGAACATCGTCGAGGGCTCCCAGGGCGTCACGCAGGCCGAGGTCGATGGCGGGGACCTCTACTTCTCCTGCACGCTGCCCAACCTCATCGTCGGCACCGTCGGCAACGGCAAGGGGCTGCCGTTCGTCGAGGAGAACCTCACCCGGCTCGGCTGCCGCGAGGACCGTGCCCCCGGCGACAACGCCCGCCGGCTCGCGGGTCTGTGCGCCGCCGCGGTGTGGTGCGGGGAGCTCTCGCTGCTGGCCGCGCAGACCAACCCGGGCGAGCTCATGGCCGCCCACGTCGCCATCGAGCGCAAGTCGCGCAGCACCGTAGACTTGACCCCTTCGACCGAGGAGTGACCATTTCCCCCGTGATCGGCATCGACGACCTCGCTTTCGCGACCGGCACCTACCGCATCGACCTCGCCAGCATCGCCGCCAGGCTGGGGTCGGACCCCGCCAAGTACCACCGCGGCCTCGGGCAGACCGAGATGAGCGTCGTCGCGGAGGACGAGGACATCGTCACGCTTGGTGCCGCCGCGGCACTGCCGGTGGTGGAGCGGGCGGGACGCGACGGCATCCGCACCCTGCTGTTCGCCACCGAGACGGGGATCGACCAGTCGAAGGCGGCCGGGGTGTACGCCCACCGGTTGCTCGGGCTCAACCCGAACGTGCGGGTCGTCGAGCTCAAGCAGGCCTGCTACTCGGCGACGGCCGCGATGCAGTTCGCCACCGCCCTCGTCGCACGCAACCCGGCCGAGAAGGTGCTGGTCATCGCCAGCGACATCGCCCGCTACGACCTCGGCTCGACCGCCGAGCCGACGCAGGGCGCCGGCGCGGTGGCGTTCACCGTCACCGCCGACCCTGCCCTCCTCGAGCTGGAGCCCGCCGCCGGCCTCTTCACCGAGGACATCATGGACTTCTGGCGGCCGAACCACCGGGTGACCGCCATCGTCGACGGCCAGAGCTCGATCACCGCCTACCTCGACGCCGTCGCCGGCGCCTTCGCGGACTACCGCGCCCACGGCGGCGCCGAGTTCTCCGCGATCGACTACTTCTGCTACCACCAGCCCTTCACCCGGATGGCGCTCAAGGCCCACCGCCACCTCGCGCAGCGTGCCGGCTCCGACCTCGGCGCCGCGGCCCTGGCCGCGCAGATCGACCCGACGACGGGCTACAACCGCCGCATCGGCAACAGCTACACCGCCTCGGTGTACCTCGCGCTGCTCTCCCTGCTCGACAGCGACGCCGACCTCACCGGTGAGCGCGTGGCGATCGCCAGCTACGGCTCGGGCGCCGTCGCGGAGTTCCTCACCGGGCGCGTGGTGGCGGGCTACCAGGACGGGCTGCGCCGGGCGGCGAACGAGCAGATCCTCGCCGACCGCATCCCGGTCGACGACGAGGACTACCTGGTGCGCCAGCGCCGGCAGTCCGACCCGTCGAGCCACGTCAACCGCCGGGAGACGACCGGGCCGTTCCGGTTCGCCGGCGTCGAGGGCGACCAACGGCGCTACGAGCCGACCGCCTGATCACCGGCCACGTAGGCCGCGACGCCGTCGAGGATCCGTTCGATGGGGAAGCTCGCGTAGTAGGCGTCCGCATCCTCGTCGGCGACGCCGGGCGGCATCGAGAAGAGCTCGCCGGCGGCGGCCATCGCGTGGAGCAGCGGGAACCGCCCGTCGGCGGTGAGCCGGAGCATCGCCCGCTCGTACAGCGGCCCCTCGTCCTCGGCGCCGATGCCGCGCTCGGCGTAGGCGCGGCGCATGTTGACCGTCGTGGTGGCCTCGCTGCGGGCGTGGCCGGCGAGCAGCGTGAGCAGGGCGAGCTTCTCCATCCCGCTGAGCGGCAGCTCGGCCATCAGTGACATCGCCGCCTCCATCCAGGCCAGCGAGTTCGGCATCAGCGGCGGGCCGGTGACCGGGATGTCGAGCACCCACGGCCGGTCGATCGCGGCCGCGGTCTGCGCCTCGGTCCACCGGCGTAGGCCCGTGCGCCAGTCGGTCGTGGCGGCGAGGTCGGCGGGCGGCCGTGGCAGTCCGGCGTCCTGCATGTGGGCGAGCAGCTCGTCCTTGCTGCCCACGTGGCGGTAGAGCGACATCGTGGTGTAGCCCAGACGGGCCGCCACCCGGGCCATCGAGACCGCCGCCAGCCCGTCCTCGTCGGCGAGCGCCATCGCGGCGTCGACGATGCGGTCGAGACTGAGCGCCGGCTTGCCGCCGCGGCGCCGCTGCTGCGCGATGCCGTGAGCCGCCCGCACCTCGGGCAGCAGCAGATCGTCGTCCATCCCACTCCTCGTCTCGGCCGGCCAGCAGCATATCCCTTGCGTACGCCCCACACTGCGTGTGTATCGTACAGACTATGTCTACTGCATACACAGCCACCGATCCTCCTGCCATCGAGATCAGCGACCTCCGCAAGGCCTACGGCACCACCCAGGTGCTCGACGGCATCAGCCTCACCGTGCCCCGGGGCAGCGTCTTCGCGCTGCTCGGGCCCAACGGCGCCGGAAAGACGACGACGATCAACATCCTGTCCACCCTCGCCAGGCCCGACGCCGGGCGGGTGACCGTCGCGGGGCACGACGTCGTCCGCTCGCCGCGCGCCGTCCACCACGCCATCTCGCTCACCGGGCAGTTCGCCGCGGTCGACGACCTGCTCACCGGCCGGGAGAACCTGCGGATGATGGCCCAGCTCAACCACCTGCCCCGCCGCACCGTCGGCGGTCGGGTGACCGAGCTGCTCGAGCAGCTCGACATCGCCGACGCTGCCGACCGCCTGGTGCGGACCTACTCCGGCGGGATGCGCCGGCGCCTCGACATCGCCATCAGCCTGCTTGCCCGGCCCCAGGTGCTCTTCCTCGACGAGCCCACCACCGGCCTGGACCCGCGCAGCCGGCAGGGCGTGTGGCGCCAGGTGCGCGAGCTCACCGCCGACGGCGTCACCGTCGTCCTCACCACCCAGTACCTCGAGGAGGCCGACTCGCTGGCCGACACCATCGCGGTCCTGCACCACGGCCGGATCGTCGCCGAGGGCAGCGCCGCCGAGCTCAAGCGACGGGTGGGTGCCGACGTCGTCGAGGTCGGCTACGCCAACGGCACCCGGGAGGCGATCCCCACCGACGGGTCGGTCGCGGACCTGCGGCGGATCCTCGCCGACGTCGACGACGACGGCCGCGTCGTCGACCGGATCGGGCTGCGCGAGCCCAGTCTCGACGACGTCTTCCTGCTCCTCACCCGCGCCCCTGAGACCCGGGAAGGAGTCCGGCCATGACCACGCTCACCAGCCACCGCACCGCACCGCTCGCCGACACTCTCGTGATGATCCGGCGCAGCCTGCGCCATGCCGTCCGCGAGCCCGAGGTGATCCTGCTCGGCGTCGCACTGCCGGTCGGCATCATGCTGCTGATCACGATCGTCTTCGGCGGCGCGCTCGACACCGGCGGCGGGGCGTACGTCGACTACGTGGTGCCCGGCGTGCTGCTGCTCGTCGGCGGCTACGGCGCCGCGCAGACCGCGATCAGCGTGACCAAGGACGTGACCGAGGGGATCGTGGCACGCTTCCGCACCATGCCGATGACGCCGTCGGCGGTACTCACCGGGCACGTCGTGGCCAGCGTGCTGCGCAACCTGGTGTCGCTCGCGCTGTCCCTGGCGACGGCGCTGGCC
Source organism: Georgenia sunbinii (assembly GCF_036421875.1). NCBI lineage: Bacteria > Bacillati > Actinomycetota > Actinomycetes > Allobogoriellales > Allobogoriellaceae > Georgenia > Georgenia sunbinii. The sequence continues at coordinate 375,111 of NZ_JAZGOL010000003.1, forward strand.
ATCGGGTTCCGGCCGACCGCCGGCCTCGCGGAGTGGCTCGGCGCCACCGGCGTCATCGCGCTGTACATGCTGGCCGTCTCGTGGCTGTCGGCCGCCGCCGGGCTTGTGGTCAAGACGGTCGAGGGCGCCTCGGCGGTGAGCTTCGCGCTGCTCTTCCTGCCCTACCTGTCCAGCGCCTTCGTCCCGGTGAGCACGCTGCCCAGCTGGCTGCACGGATTCGCCGAGCACACGCCGTTCACGCCGATCATCGAGACGGTCCGCGCGCTGCTCTTCGGTCAGCCGACCGCGGGGCACCTGGGCCCGGCGCTGGCATGGCTCACCGGCCTGCTCGCCGTCGGCATCGTTGGCTCCGCGGTGATGTGGCGCCGGTCCGCGCGCGGCTGACCGCGGTCAGATGTGCGGCCAGCCCGGCCGGGCGATCGTGCTGCGGTAGAAGTCGGCGTGCACGAGGCGGCTGGCGGCCGGCTCGTCGACCAGCACGGTGGCGTGCCGGTGGTGCTGCAGGATGGTCGCCGGCCACATCGCACTGACCGATCCCTCGACGAGCTGCGCGACGGCCTCGGCCTTGCCCTCACCGAAGGCCACGAGCACGACGTGCTCGGCGTCCATGATGGTGCCCAGACCCTGGGTGACGGCGTGCTCGGGGACGGCGTCGATGTCGCCGGCGAAGAACCGGGCGTTGTCCTCGCGGGTCTGCTGGTGCAGCCGCTTGACGCGGGTGCGCGACGCCAGCGAGGACGCCGGCTCGTTGAAGGCGATGTGCCCGTCGGTGCCGATCCCCAGGATCTGCAGGTCCACCCCGCCAGACTCGGCGATGTCCCGCTCGAAGTCGGCGCACTCGGCCGGCAGGTCGGCGGCGGTGCCGTCGGGGCCGCGCACGGCCGACGGTGCGAAGTTGACGCGGTCGGTGAACTCGCGCTTGATGACGTTGTGGTAGGCCTCGGGGTGGTCCGCCGGCAGGCCGACGTACTCGTCGAGCGTGAAGCCCTTCGCTCGCGCGAAGGAGAGGCTGCCGGCCTCGTAGCGGCGGATGAGCTCGGCGTACACCGCCAGCGGGCTCGACCCGGTGGCCAGGCCGAGCACGGCGTCGGGCTTGCGCGAGAGCAGCCGCTGCACCGCGTCCGCGACGATGGCTCCGACGTCCTCGGGACGGGATCTGATGATGACCTTCACGGGACTCCTTGCGCCGAACTGCTCGAGCAGAACGAGGCGGGCAGGACGGCTAGCACCCTGCCCGCCTCGCTGATGCGATCATCACATCACTTGTTGGAGACGGCCTTCTTCAGGGCCGAACCAGCGGAGATCTTCACGCCGAAGCCGGCGGGAATCTGGATCTCCTCGCCGGTGCGGGGGTTGCGGCCAGTGCGCGCGGCGCGCTCGACGCGCTCCACGGACAGCAGACCGGTGATCTTGACGGCCTCACCCTTGCCGACAGAGTCGACAAGGACGTCCTGCAGGGCCGACAGAGCAGCATCGGCCTGGGACTTGGTGAGCGAGGAGCGCTCGGCCACGGCGGCGACGAGCTCGGTGCGGTTGACGGACATGTAATCCCTCTCATCGGTCGGCGTACGCACCCAATCGAGTGCGACTGCGCCGACACTACGACTTCCGACCCTCGATTGTCGCGTGCACTCGCCGCTTTTTCGGTGTGTCTGCGCGGATTCCTCTTCTCAGTCTCCCCACCAGTCACATCCGTCACAGATCTGGCGGCGTTTGCGGTCTCGGGGATACTCGAGGCATGACGAACCTGGAGCCGCGTCCGGTCGCGCAGGAGTGCGTCGCGGGTGGTGCCGCGCCCGATGGCCCGCTGGAGCACATCGAGCCGCGCGACGTCCCCCTCGGTGGTCCGCGAGCGATGACGGTGCGGCGCACGCTGCCCACCCGCGAGCGCTCGCTCATCGGCCCGTTCTGCTTCCTCGACCACTACGGGCCCGACGACGTCGCCGCCACCGGCGGGATGGACGTCGCCCCGCACCCGCACACCGGGCTGCAGACGGTCACCTGGCTGTTCGAGGGCGAGGTCCTGCACCAGGACGCCCTCGGCGCGGTGCAGCCGATCCGGCCCGGGCAGCTCAACCTCATGACCGCCGGCCACGGCATCTCCCACTCCGAGGAGTCCATCACCTCTCCCGTGCTCCACGGCGTCCAGCTGTGGACGGCGCTGCCGGACACCGGTCGCCACGGCGACGCCGCGTTCGAGCACGTCGCCGAGGTGCCGGTGGTCGAGCGCGACGGCATGCGGCTGCAGGTGTTCATGGGCAGCCTCGACGGCGTGAGCTCACCGGCACGGGCCTACTCCCCGCTCGTGGCCGCCCAGGTCGACCTCGAGCCCGGCGCGGAGGTGACCGTGCCGCTCGACCCAGCCTTCGAGCACGGCATCCTGCTCGACGCCGGCACGCTCACCGTCGACGGTGAGGACCTGCGCACCGCCTGGCTCAGCTACCTCTCCCCCGGGCGCACCGGCACCACGCTGCGCGCCGGGACCGACGGCCCGGTGCGGGCCGTGCTGTTCGGCGGGGCGCCGTTCGAGGAGCACATCCTCATGTGGTGGAACTTCGTCGGCCGCGGCCACGAGGAGGTGGTCACCGCCCGCGCGCAGTGGCAGGCCGTCGTCGCCCACCTCACCGCGGCCCCCGGCACCGAGCCCGACGACGCCACCCGGGCGGCGCTGCTGCGCTTCGGCCGGGTCGACGGCTACGCCGGCGGCCCGCTGCCCGCCCCGGAGCTGCCTAACGTCACGCTCCGGCCGCGGCGGCGCTGACCGGTCCCGGTGGGACGACGAGGGCCCCGGTCCGCACCTGGCTGGGTGCGGACCGGGGCCCTCGTCGTTGGTCAGCGGCCTGCTGCCGCGCGCCGGGTGACCACGAGGACGCCGCCGAGGCCGAGCAGCACCAGCAGCGCGAGCACGATGCCGGCCAGCTCGGCGCCGGTCACCGGCAGCGAGCCGCTGCCGGAGCCCGAGCCGGACGAGCCGTCCGAGCCGCCGGCGCCGGGCCGGTCGTCGTCGGTGCTGACGTCGTCGTCGCCGTCGTCCCCGCCTGCCGGCGGGTCCACCGGTGCCTCGGTACCGACGAAGGTCAGCTGCCGGACCTCGGACTGCACCTGGCCGCCGTGGGCGTCGGTGGCCTCGGCGTACCAGCCGTGGCTGCCGTCGGTCGGCGTCCAGGCCGCGCTGACCGTCGAGCCGCTCGGCACCGCGGCGGACGCGGCGATCTCGTCGTCGATGAGCACCTCGTCGGTGAGCACCTCCGCCCGGAACGCGTCGCCGCGCAGCTCCTTGACCCGGCTGGTGATCCCGGCGGTCTCGTAGCTGATGACGAAGTCCTGGTTCTCCGGCTCGAGCGTGGCGTGCTCAGCGTTGTACTGCTCGAGCGACGGCGAGTAGGTCCGGACCCGGATCTCCTCGTCCTCGTTGTCGAACTGCAGCAGCCGCAGGAAGCCCTGGCCGCCCTCGGGCAGGCCCTGGTAGTCGAACAGCATCTGCGTGACGGTGCGGTCGTCGACGCCGTCACCGTCGTCGTCGAAGGAGTCGTAGCGGGTGTAGGCGTCGTGGTAGTGCCCGGACATCACCATCGAGACGTTGGCGTTGGTGGCCACCACCTCGTCCTGGATCTGCTGCGGGATCGGGCCCATGCCACCGGTGGTGAGCAGGTACTCGTGGACGTTGATGATCCCGACCCGCTCGGGGTACTGCGCGAGGACCTCGTTCATCCAGGCGATCTCGGCGTCCCCCGGGTCCCAGCCCATCGACACCACGATGAAGTCGATGCCGCCGGCGGAGAACAGGTCGTAGTGGCCGCGGTTGTTCTCGTAGGAGCCGCCGAACCACGGGTTGGCGGCGAACCGCGCGTCGCCGAAGTACTCGCCGTAGGACGAGTAGTCGTTCGCGAAGTTGCCGACGTCGTGGTTTCCGGCGAGCACCCCGTAGGGCAGGCCCGCGTCGTCGAGCATCGCGTAGGCGGCGTCGGCGTTCTCCCACTGGTAGGGCTGGTCGTGGTTGTCGACGATGTCGCCGGTGTGGAACAGGTACTTGAGGTTGACGTCCTCACGCTGGTCGAGCAGGTACTCGTGGATCGCCAGCTGGTGGTCGTAGAACTCCTCGTTGTAGTACTGCGTGTCCGACTCCCAGCCGAGCGTGAAGTCGTACTCGTCGCGCGCGGTGTCGTCCGGGTGCGCCGGGTCGACCACCGTGGTGCGGTCGGAGGTGTCCGCACCGGCGAAGCCCTCGGAGTGCTGCACGAGGAAGCGGGCGGCGGCGCCGGCGACATGGTCGGTGACCGGCACGTCCGCGGTCAGCGTGAAGGCGCCGCCGTCCTCGGTGAGGTGACGGTCGGTCTCCTCCCAGGCCTCGGTGGCGGTGTTCCACACGTGGAGCAGCACCTTGGCCGAGTCGTTGGCCGAGCCCTCCCAGCTGACGCGGACCGAGGCGCCGTCCCCGGCCGTCTCAGGCACCGCGACGTCGAACAGCTGGTAGGGAAGCGCGTCGCTGCTGGCGACGGTGGCCGTCTCGCCGTCGGCGCCGTCCAGTGCGGCGAGCTCGTCGTCGCTCAGCGCGGCGCCGTCCCGCTCGGCCGCGAGCGCGTCGCGGGTCTGGCCGGCGGTGGCGGTGACCACCGCGTCGCTGGCGCGGTAGGCGTGCGCCGCGCGGAAGGTGACGTCGAGGTCGTCACCGGCGGGGTCGGTCACCCGGGCGGAGAGGTCGACGTGGGTGCCGGTGACGGTGGCGCCGTCGGCCGGCGTGAGCAGCTCGATCGCTGGATCCTCCTCGGGCGTCGTGAAGGTCTCGGTGACCTCCGCGACGTTGCCCGCGGCGTCGGTGGCGGTGATCGTCAGCACGTGCTCGCCCGCGGCGAGGTCGGTCGAGGACGTCACGTGCGGCAGCTCGACGGCCATGCCGTCGAGGGTGGCGACGACGTCGACGACCTCGGTGGTCGCGTCGGTGATCGTGGCGTCCAGCGTGATCGCGCCCTGGAGCTGCGCGTCGCGCACGGTGTCCGCGGTCAGCTGCGGCTCGACCACCGGGGCCGTGTTGTCGACGACGACCGCGGCGGTGTCGGTGTCGTCACCGTCGGTGGCGGTGACGGCGACCTCACCGTCGGCCACCTCGGTGGTGTCCCACGCGTAGCCCTGCGCGACGTAGGCGTCGTCGGGGATGGTGAAGACGGCCGGGTAGTTGTCGTACTGGCCGTCGTTCGAGTCACCCATCCCCAGGTTGCCGCTGGTGTAGCCGGCCGGCGCCAGGGTGCGGCCGTCGGGCAGGATGAGCCGCGGGTTGCTGATCGTGTAGTCGTCGTTGTTCTCGTCGTCGTCCTCGCAGGGCCAGGCCTTGGTGCCGGCCGAGACGAACAGCGTGAGGTCCTCACCCTGGGTGACGGCGTCGAGCGGCACCTCGGTGGTGACCGTCTCGACCTCGGAGTAGGTGCCCTCGTCAAAGATCGTCAGCACGCGCCCGTTGACGCACTGCTCGTTGGTGGTCGCGCCGTCACCGGGCAGCAGGATGCCGTTGCGGAAGTAGTCGTCGGTCGCGGTGACCTCGACGGCGAACGTCGGGGCCGCCTCCAGCTGCGGCGTCGTCGGGGTGCGGACCTCGCCGTCGATGGTCAGCGAGAGCTCCGCCGGGTAGGTGGTGCCCGCCGCAGAGACGGTGGTGGTGCCGGCGACCACGTCGCCGTCGGTGACGCTCAACCGGACCGGGCTCGTGTCGACGCCCTCGACGTCGACGCGCACCGTGTCGGTGACCACCTGGTTGCTGCCGTCGGAGGCGACGAAGCGGTACTCGAAGTACTGCTTGCCGGTGAGGTCGACGGCGCCGATGGTGTGACCGTAACTGTCATTCTCGCCGACGAGCAGGTTGTGGTCGGTGAAGTCGTCAGCGAGGTTGGCGCGCAGCTGCAGCGTGACGCTGCGGACCAGGGTGTCGTCGGTGACCGTGGCCGAGACGGTGAAGTCCTCCGCCGGGTCGATGGTGGCCGGCGTGGTGTCGACGACGACCGGGGTGGTGGAGTCGGTGGCCATGGTGGTGAGCTCGGTGGGCACCTGGTCGGGCTCGACGGCGCCGGGGGTGGCGGCGCGGGTGGCGACGATGCGCTGCAGCGAGAAGTCCGCCGGGTCCACGCCGTAGGCGATGCCCTGGTCGACGGCGACGTCACGCGCGCCGGCCATGTTGTAGAAGCCGTGGTTCACCGTGACGCCGGTGTCGGTCATGATCTCGATGCCGCGGGCGCTGCCGTTGGCCATCCCGCCGGCGTAGATCTCCAGCAGCTGTGCCTCAGGGACCGTGGTGCCCCAGAAGGCGTTGAAGTCGGCCGGGGTGAGGTCGTCGTTCTGGCCGTTCTTGATCCACAGCACGAGGGTGCCGCCGGCCGGGATCGTGGCGTCCTGCGGCGTCGCGGGCCACAGCGCGGTGCTGCCGCTGTCGGGGTAGAGGTAGCGGATCTGGTAGTCGCCGAACTCGATCGGCTCGGTGGTGGTGTTGTACACCTCGACGAACTCGTAGCCGTCCGCGCTGCCGACGTTGGTGCTGTCGACGACGAGCTCGGTGAGCAGCAGGTTGCCGACCAGCGAGTCGGCCGCCGGGCCGGCGATCGGGCCGGTGGGCTCCTCGGGCTCCTCCGGCTCCTCGGGTGTCTCGCTGTCGCGGTCCTCGAGCTGGGCAGGGTCGACGACGCCGGGTGACGGCGTTGCGTTGCCGGCCAGCAGGTCCATCGACCGCTCGGCGGCGTCCACCGGGATGCGGAACTGGGCGGCCTGGTCGATGCCGGTGGAGCCGGCCTGGTAGTGCGACCAGCCGACGGGCTCGCCGTCGGCGTCGAGCACCCGGATGCCGCGGTCGCCGCCGTTGGCCATCCCGGCCTGGCCGGTGACCTGCACGATCTCGTACGACGAGTCCCCGCCCCCACGGGTGGCCCAGAAGGCCCGGAAGTCGTTCTCGTCGTAGGCGAAGGAGTTGACGTTGCCGTCGGGGCTCTCGTAAGCGACCCAGAAGACGACGGTGCCGCCGGCCGGCACCACGGTGCCCGCCGGCGCGGTGAGCGCGACGTCGCGGGCGGTGTCCGCGGAGTCCGTGTAGGAGTAGGCGAAGGAGTAGCCGCCCTCGCCGATCGTCACGTCGGCGTCGGTCGGGTTGGTGACCTCGAAGTACTCGAAGTGGTCGTAGCTGTCGGGGTTGGGAACGATCTCGGTGACGACCAGCGGCCAGGTCGGTGCCGGGGCAGCGGTGGCGATGGGGATCACCGTGCCGAGCGCGATGGCGGCCAGCGCGGCGGACGCGACGGTGGCGCGCACCCGCCTGACGGGGAGCGAGGTCATGGTTTCCGGACTCCTTCTTCGGGGACCCCGGCAGGGTAGGGAGGTGGGATGACCTCGCGGTGAACGGACGGTGACCGCAGTCAGACCAGGTCGGTCAGCTCGCTGCTGGCGCGGCCGCGCACCGCCTCCAGGGCGTCGACGGCGGTCCGGGCGGCGCGGGCCGCGCGGGCCAGCGCCTGGCACTCCGGCAGCGTGTGCAGCGCGAGGGCGAGGCGCACCGCCGGCACCTTGCTCGGCGCCATCGACAGGCTGGTGACGCCGAGCCCGACGAGGACGAGCGCGAGCAGCGGGTCGCCGGCGGACTCCCCGCAGACCCCGATCGGGCGGTCGACCCGCCGGGCGCCCGCGCAGGCGGCCGCGACGACGTCGAGCACGGCGGGCTGCCACGGGTCGAGCAGGTCGGACAGCTCGCCCTGCATCCGGTCGGCCGCCATCGTGTACTGCGCGAGGTCGTTGGTGCCCAGGCTGGCGAAGTCGAGGTCCGCCAGGACGTGCTCGGCGCGCAGCGCGGCTCCGGGCACCTCGATCATCACCCCCGCCTTGGGCAGCCCGTTCTCCCGGACGCGCCGGGCGAACCACGCGGCCTCCTCGGCGGTGGCGACCATCGGCGCCATCACCCGGACGTCCGCGCCGGTCTCCTTGGCGGCCACCGCCAGCGCCTCGAGCTGGGCGTCGAGCAGGTCGGGCCGCTCGGCCGACAGCCGCAGCCCGCGCCGGCCGAGGGCAGGGTTCTCCTCGGGGCCGAGGTCGGCGAACGCGAGCGGCTTGTCCGCCCCGGCGTCGAGCGTGCGGACGACGACGCGCCGGCCCTCGAACGGCTCGAAGACGCCGCGGTAGATCTCCACCTGTTCCGCGACGGTCGGTGCCCGGGTCGCCGAGAGGTAGACGAACTCGGTGCGGAACAGCCCGACGCCCTCGAGGTCGCGCGCGCCGGCGTCGACGGCGTCCGCCACGCCGCCGATGTTGGCGAGCAAGGCGACCGGCACACCGTCGCTCGTACGTCCCGGGCCGCTGTAGGCGGCCAGTGCCGCCGCACGGCGCCGCACCCGGTCCTCCTGCGCCGCGACGAGCGCCGGGTCGGGGTCGATGGTCACCTCGCCGGTGTCCCCGTCGAGTGCCACCTGGGTGCCGGCCGGGACGTTCGTGGCGCCGGCGAGCTGGACCACCGCTGGGATGCCCATCTGGGCGGCGAGGATCGCGGTGTGGCTGGTGCGGCCGCCGGCCTCAGTGACGATGCCGACGACGAGCGACCGGTCGAGGGTGGCGGTCTCCGCCGGAGCGAGGTCGCGGGCGACGATGACGCTCGGCACGGTGAACGGTGGCACCCCCGGCGGGGCGACACCGAGCACCGCGGCGACGGCACGGTCACCGATGTCGCGCAGGTCGGCGACCCGTTCGGCGAAGTAGCCGCCGAGCGCCTCGAACTGCACGGCGTACTCCTCGACCGCGCCGGCGATCGCGGTCGCCGGGCCGCGACCGGCCGCCAGCTGCTTGCCGGCGGCGTCGATCAGCCCGGTGTCGCGGGCGATGAGCGCGGTGGCCTGCAGGATCTGCTGGGCGGTGTCGTCGACGAGGGCGGCGCGCTGCTCGAGCGTGACGGCCACCGACTCGAGGGCGGCCCGCACGTCGGCGAGCGCGGCCTCCTGGTCCTCGGCCGGCGGTTCGTCAGCCGGCGGTGGGACGGGCGGCGACACCTGGACGACCGGGCCGTGGGCGGTGCCCGGGCTGACGCCGATCCCCTGCTTCGTCTCGGACGCCATGGCCTACTCCGCGTCGAGGTCGCGGGCGAGCAGCGCGACGAGGCTGTCGAGGGTCGGGTCGGCGTCGTCGCCGTCGGCGCTGAGGACGACCTCCTCGCCGTGCTTGGCGCCCAGGGCCATGACGCCGAGGATGCTGCGGGCGTCGACCGGGGTCTGGCCCGGCCGGCCGATCTTGACTGCGAGGCCGGAGGCGGTGGCCTCCTGGACGAACATGGCGGCGGGCCTCGCGTGCAGGCCGACGGACGAGGCGATGGTGACGTTGCGGGTTGCCATGGCGGTGCTCCTTGGGTCAGGTGAGGGTGAGCGTGAGGTCGGGGTCGACCGTGGTCTCGACGACGATGCCGTCGAGGTCGGCCGGGGTCGGGACCCGGCTGCCGGGCAGCGTGACGGCTGCCGCGCCCCAGCGCACCCCGGTCGCCAGCGCGGCCGCGGCGGTCGTCCCGCTCGAGAGCCCGTGGAGCAGGCCGGCGAGCATGCAGTCACCGGCCCCGACGGTGGAGAGCGGGGCGCCGACCGTGGCCCGGGCGTGGACCACGGTGTCCGCGGTCACCAGCAGCGCGCCGTCACTGCCGAGGCTGACGGCGACGATCGTGATCCCGCTGGCGACGAGGTCCCGAGCGGCGGCCCGGACGTCAGCGAGGGTCGGCAGTGGGTGCCCGACGACCTCCGCGAGCTCCTCGTGGTTGGGCTTGACGAGGTCCGGGCGGGCCGCGACGGCGGCCACCATCGGGGGGCCGGAGGAGTCGATCGCCACCAGCCCGCCGCGCGCCCGCACCCCCGCCACGAGAGCGGCGTAGAAGTCCGTGGGAGCGCCGGGCGGCAGGCTGCCGCACCCCGCGACCCAGGCCCCGTCGCCCGCCGGCGCGATGGTGGCGGTGAGCAGTGCCTCGGTCTCCGCCGGTGACAGCTCCGGGCCGGGCTCGTTGAGCTTCGTCGTCGTGCCGTCGGGCTCGAGGACGCTGACGTTCATCCGCACCGCGCCCGCGACCGGCACTGCGGCGTGGTCCACCCGCGCGGCGGTGAGCAGCTGCTCGAGCAGGTGCCCTTCGGGACCGCCGACCGGCAGCACCGCGAGTGTCGCGGCACCTTGCGCGGCCAGCGCACGCGAGACGTTGACCCCCTTGCCACCGGGATCGACCCGGACCCCGCCGGCACGGTGCACCTCGCCGCGCCGGAGGGCGTCGACGACGATCGCGCGGTCGATGCTCGGGTTGGGGGTCAGCGTGACCACCGCGCCGTGCCACTGCCTCGCTGCTTCGCTCACCGGACCCCCACGTCGCGACCATGTGCCTGCGCCTATGACACCACCCATACGGCGCAATGTAAAGGCATTCGGACACTCCAAATGTGGGTTCTGTTGGGTCTCGCAGCTCCGTGGCGACCGGTCAGCGGAACCGGCGCCCCTCGTCGCGGCGGAAGGCGAGCACCGCCAGTGCCGTGAACAGCGCCAGCCATCCCACGAGGACCGGCAGCGCGAGCGCGCCCGCCGGCTCGCCGGTGAGGACCTGGACCACGAGGTCGCGGCCGGCGCGGCTGGGCAGCCACTCGGACAGCGAGTCGAGCCAGCCGGGGAACATCTGCGGCGGCAGGAACAGACCGCCGGCGAAGGCCATCGGGAACAGGACGACCTGGACGACGGCGATCGCCGCCTTGCTGCTCATCCGGTAGCCGATCGCCAGGCCGAGCATGAGGAACGGCAGGCCCGCGGCGACGACGGCGATGATCCCGAGCAGCAGGGTGCCGGCCGGCACGGTGGCATCGGTGAGCAGCCAGCCCAGCACGATGAGCGGCACGAGCGCGACGACCGAGAAGATGATCCCGGTGACGACCCTGCCCGCCAGTCGCGGCGTTGCGCCGGCCGGCAGCGTCCGGACGTAGCCGTCGAAGGGCAGTGCCCGGTCCTCCGCCACCCCGGTGCCGAAGGTGAACAGGAAGGCGGCCATCACGGCGAACATCGCCAGCTGCCCGACGGCGGCGGTCGCGACGGTCGGGTCGCCGGCGATCGCCGAGCTCGGCACCACGAAGAACACCAACGCGAGCGCGGGGAACATCAGGTTGCTGATGACCGCGATCGGGATGCGGACGGTCTCGAGGATGTTGAACTTCGCGTGGAGCGCGACGAGGCGCAGCGCGGACGGCGCGGTAGGAGCGGTCACGGCGCTCATGCCACCGCCTCCTTCCGGGTGAGGGCGAGGAAGGCCTCCTCGAGAGAGACACCGCGCACCTCGAGGGAGTCGAAGGCGATGTCGCGTCGGACGAGATCGGTGACGAGGGCGTCGGAATCGGTGGTCAGGAGGTGGTGGCGGGTGCCGTCGTGCGTCACCGAGGTGACGCCGGGCAACGCCAGGAGCCGGTCGTCGGCCGCGGGGGTGCGGAGCGTGACCTGGCGGACGCTGACCCGGGCGAGGACCGTGGCGAGCTCGCCGTCAGCGAGGATGCGGCCGTCGTCGATGACGACGACGCGCTGCGCCAGGGCCTCGACCTCCTCGATGTAGTGGCTGGTGAGCAGGATGGTGGCGCCGTCGGCGTGGTAGTCGCGGATCGCCTGCCACAGCGCGCGGCGGCTCTCGACGTCGAGGCCGGTCGTCGGCTCGTCGAGCAGCACGAGGCGCGGCCGCCCGACGAAGGCGAGCGCGACGGCGAGCCGGCGCTGCTGCCCGCCGGAGAGCCCACCGGTCTGCCGGGCGGTGAGGTCGGTGAGGTCGAAGCGGGCGAGCAGCTCGGAGCGGTCGACCGGGTCGGCGTAGTGGCCGGCGACGAAGTCGACCACCTCCCCCACCCGCAGCGTCGGCGGCAGGCCGGTCTCCTGCGGCGTCGTGCCCAGCGCCAGCCGGGACGCAGGCAACCGGGGGTCACCGCCGAAGATCCGCACCGTACCGGCGTCGGCGCGGCGCCGGCCGCTGATGAGGGAGAGCAGGGTGGTCTTGCCGGCCCCGTTGGGGCCGAGCAGGCCGACGAGCTCGCCGGCGCCGACCTCGAGGCTGATGCCGTCGAGAGCGACGACCTCGCCGAAGCCGCGCCGGACGTCGAGCGCACTGATGACCGGTTCCATCACTTCATCCCCCTCAGCAGTGCTTCCAGCGACTCGGTGTAGGCGTCGAAGGCCTGGCGGCCCTTCTTCGTCAGGGCGACGTGGGTGGCGGGGCTGCGCCCCTCGAACGACTTCTCGATGGCGACGTACCCCGCTTCCTCGAGCTTGCGCAGGTGGGTGGAAAGGTTGCCTGCGGTCATCTCGAGCAGCTGCTGCAGCTTGGGGAAGCTCAGGCGGTCACCGGCGCCGAGCGCGGCGAGCGTAGCCATCACCCGCAGCCGGGACTGGGCGTGGATGACCGGGTCGAGCTCGACGTCGGTCATGCCGGCCGCCGGGAGCTCCGCCGGGCGTCCACCGCGGCGGCCACGAGGAACCCGCCGCCGCCGGCCACCGCCATCACCAGGTAGATGGCCGGCGCGCCGGCGAGGGACGCGACGCCGGCGACGACGGCGATCCAGCCGCCGAGCGCGAACATCCGCCACTCGCGCCACAACATGCCGCCGGCCATGTAGATGAGACCGACGACGAGGCAGCTGACGCCGTTGGTGAGCACGGTCATCACCTCGGACCCGGCGCCGGCGCGGACCGCACCGCCGAAGACCAGCGAGGCGACGACGAACCCGATGAACCAGGTCCAGCCGTACATCGCGCCGACGGTGGCGGACTCGCCGCTGACCCCGGCGAACCGCCGCCCGATGTGGACCATGGTGACGGCGACCGCCATCACCAGGAGGATGGCGAAGACGATGAACGCCCACGCGGGCGGGGCTGCCCGGGAGGCACCGCCGGTGAGGAAGAGCGTGAGGTAGCCGAGGAGCCACGCGCTGCCCCACGCCGTGGCGATCACCGCCAGGCTCGGCTCGGTGCGGCGCCTGGTCTCCTCGCGCTGCTGCACGATGAGCGCCAGCAGCGCGACCGGGTCGGCGCCGGTGGGCAGCAACGACCCGTCGGTCCGGTCGTCGGGTCGTGGACCCATGAGCGTCTCCTCAGCTGCAGATCAGTTTGCGTCACAAACCAGTCTGCAGGATGGGGCGCCTGGGTGCAACTGCCCTACTGCCGAGAGCGTCGGTCGTCGCGGCGCGAGCCGCCGTGCTTCTTGTGCACTGCCTGCTTGGAGACGCCGAGGAGGAACGCAATCTCGGCCCAGGTGAGCCCCTGCGCGCGGGCGCGCCGCACGAGCACCACCTCGCGCCGGTCCGCCTCCTGGCGCAGCGCCACCAGCGCGCCGAGCTGGGCGAAGACGTCGTCGCCGTCATCGACGGCATGGGCGAGCGAGTGCATCGAGACCTCCCGAGGGTCGACCATGACGTCAATCTACATTGACGCCTGGCGGCCGTCAATCATGGTTGACGCGGCGGGGAGGTCGGCCAGGGGTGCGGTCGGGCGGGAGGTCGGGAGGTCAGCGACCGCCGAAGAGCAGCACCGCGTAGGGCCCGCCGGACCCCATCGCGTAGCCGACACCGACGTGGGTGTAGGCGGTGTTGAGGATGTTGGCGCGGTGCGGCGCGGAGTTCTGCCACCAGTTGAACATCCACGAGGTGATCTCGCCGGCGCCCCAGGACTGGGCGCCGGTGTTGCGCACGATGTTCTCCCCCGACCGCGACCAGCCGCCACCGATCTGTGAGGCGTAGTTCGGGTTGTGCTGCAGCACCTGGTTGCCGGCCATCCACTCCGCCCAGCTCTGGGCGACCTGGTCGAGCGTGCCGTCCCGGGAGAGGCCGCTCAGCCCGTTCTGGCCGCGGTAGCTGTTGACCATGCCGGCGAGGGAGCCGCGCTCCCCGCCCTGGGAGGCGGTCATCGGCGCCGGCTCGCTCTCGGCCTCGGGCTCGCTGCCGTCTGCCGCTTCGTCCTGCTGCTGCCCGGCTTGCTCCTGCCCGGCTTGCTCCTGCTCGGCCTGCTCCTGCTCGGCTTCCCGCTGCTCGAGCGCCTGGCGCTCGGCGTTACGGGCGGCGACCTGCACCTCGCGCAAGTGGCGGATGTCCTCCTTCTCCAGCTCGACGTCGACCTCGACGGGAGCCAGCGCCCAGTCCGCCACCTCCGGCGCGGTGATCGAGTTGTCCGGCGCGGCTGCTGCCTCGAGGCGCAGGCTCGCCAGGTCCGCCCGGGCGGTGCCGGCCGCGTCGTCGTCGACGACGGCAGCGGCGCCTACCGCGCCCACGAGGACGACGGCCAGGCCCGCTGCGACCGCGGAGCGGTACGTGCGCTGGAGCCGGGCAGCGACGGTCCGGCGGTGCAGGACGATCCCGTGCAGCGGGGTGAGTGTGGTTGGTCGGGGCACAACGCGTCTTCCCAGTCCCCGGGGCCGGCGCATCCGCCCGTGCGTGCCCGACCCGTCCTGCACCTGGTTCGTCGTCCACGGCCGGCAGCAGGGAGGGGGACCGGACGCGGGTCGCACGAGGGAGGGCTCGACGACCTTGACGACGATAACGACCGACTCCCCCAATGTCACGTTTAGGTCACGACGGGTGTCCGATCCCACGTCGGCTGCAGCGCCGGGGCCACCTCGCGGGCGACGAGCTCGATGGAGCGCAGCACGTCGGCGTGGGGAGGGTCGATGGAGTGGACCTGGAAGGACAGGTGCGTGGCGCGCGCGACCGCGGAGTCCGCCGCGAGGGTCTCCCGCACCGCGGCCGGCTGCCCCACGTGGGAGTCGGTGGCGGTGACGAGCTCGGCGGCGGTCAGCGCCGCGGCGTCGCGCCCGGACGTCGCCGCGACGAACGGCGCCACCCGCCGCAGCCCGGTGCCGGCCAGCTCGAGGGCGCGGGCGCCGTCGTCGGCGACGAACACGGAGCGGGCGACGCTGATCCGTGGCGTCGCCCCGGCGGGCAGGTGCTCGAGGTAGGCGTCGATGAGCCGGTCCTGCAGCGCACCGAGGGGCAGGTCGGGCTCGCCCTCCGGGCGCGGCTGGGTGCGCGAGAGCATGAGGCCGTGGCCGCGCCGGCCCGCCTCGACCGCCCAGGGCTCGGAGAAAGTGGCGATCCACAGCCGCTCGGCCAGCGTGCCCGGTGGCGGGTACAGCGCCCGGCCGCCGGCCAGCTCGACGCCCGCGAGGGCCGCCTCGAGGGTGTCGAGCTTGCGGGCGAACAGGTCGCGGCGGTCGGCGAAGTCGAGCCCGAAGGTCGCGAAGGCCGCCGGTGAGCCGCCGGAGGCGAAGCCCAGCTCGAGGCGCCCGCCGCTGAGGTGGTCGAGCACGATGGCGTCCTCCGCCACCCGTACCGGGTCCTCGAGCGCGAGGGTGATGACGCCGGTGGTCAGCCGCACCCGGGAGGTGACGGCAGCCGCGTGGCCGAGGAACACCAGCGGTGCCGGCAGGCCACCCTCGTCGCCGTCGAGGTGGTGCTGGGCGACCGCGACGGCGTCGTAGCCCTCGGTCTCGGCGTGGCGGATCTGCTCCAGCGCCAGCGCGTAACGCTCGGCGGGCGGGGCGGCGTCAAGGACGCGGGTGAAGAACCCGAGCTGCTGGCGGGTCATGGCGTGGGGACCTCCGGCTCGCCGAGGGAGAGCATGAGCCGGTTGGCCCAGTTGAAGAAGGCGGCGCCATTGATGACGTCGACGATCTCGGGATCGCCGAGGCCGGCGTCGCGCAGCTGCTCGACGTGCTCGGGGCCGAACCGGACCGGGGTCGCGGTCAGCGCCTCCGCCGCCGCGATGATGGCGTCCCACCGGGGGTCGATGGTCGCGGCGGTGCCCTCGTCCAGCAGCCGGTCGACGTCGTCGCCCCGCTTGGACAGCCGGGTGGCGAACCGGGCGTGGATGGCCGCGCAGAAGACGCAGCCGTTCACCCGGGAGGCGGCGGCCGCGGCGATCTCGCGCTCGGGGCGGGGCAGCCCGCCGTCCTCGTTGTAGAAGATGTCGTTGTCCAGCCGGGTGCGCGAGCCCAGCACCTCGGGGTCGCGGGCGAGCAGCCGGAAGTACGGCGAGGCGATGCGGCTCTCCTCCACCAGCCCGTCGAGGTGGCGCGGCGTCAGCTCGTCCGCGGCGAGCGGCTCGAGCCACGGCACCCAGCCGATGCCGCCGCGGGTGAAGGCCTCGGGCCGGTGGAGGTCGGGGTAGTGGTGGACCACGGTGCTCATGCTCGGTCTCCGTTCAGGGTGGCGTGCAGGACGGCGAGGCCGGTGGCGGCCCGCAGCTGGAACGCGAGGAACGCGACGAGCTGGGAGAGCGTGACGATGCCGGTGGCGCTCCACCCGGCGGCGACGAGCCTCTCCAGCCGCTCGGGCCGGGAGTCGCGCGGGTGCAGGACGAGGAGGTGGGCATGCTCGAGGGCGGCTGCCAGCCGCTCCCCCAGGATCGCGCGGTGCTGCGGCGCCACCCGGTGCTCGGGGCCGGGCACGCTCTCATGGGCGAGCCCCTCCTCGCGGTAGGTGCCGTACGGGCCCTCGGTCCGGCCGGCGACGGTCTCGGCGCCGACCGCGGCCACCAGCTCCGGGCCGGCACCGGCATCCGCCAGCGCCTGGCCGTAGTGGGCCGAAGCGGCCTCGTGACCGTGCACGCCGGCGACGAAGGTGGCGACGGCGAGGCGCTCGACGAGCGCGACCTCACCGTCGTCGACCGGGTGGAACAGGTAGTCGTAGGTGGCCTGGGCGTCCTCCCGGGCCACCGGTCGGGCGTCGCGCAGCCGCTCGACCCGGCTGCCGACGGGGACGCCGGAGAGGGCGCGCAGGACGTCCCCCACCGCCGTCGTCGGGCGCTGGTCGAGCTGCTCGTCGGTTCTGATGGTCATGATCTCTCTCCTTGGTGAGGCACGTCAGGGTGCGGGGATCGGGTGCTCGAGGCGCGGGCGCGCGATGGCGTCGAGCAGGTCGCGGGTGTACTCGCTGCGTGGCGAGCGGAAGATCTGCTCGGTCGTCGCGGTCTCCTCGACGCGGCCGCGGCTCATCACGGTGACGGTGTCGGACACCTGCCGCACGACGTCGAGGTCGTGGGAGATGAACAGGTAGGTCAGCGCCAGCTCGCGCTGCAGCTCCGCGAGCAGGTCGAGGATCTGGGCCTGCACGCTGACGTCGAGCGCGGAGACCGGCTCGTCGAGGACGACGACGCTGGGCTCGAGGACCAGCGCGCGAGCGATGGCGACCCGCTGCCGCTGGCCGCCGCTGAGCTCGGCCGGCCGGCGGCCGTGGACCTCGGCCCCGAGCGCGACCCGGTCGAGCAGCGCGGTGGCCGTGGCCCGCCGGCTGCGGCGGTCGCCCAGCCGGAAGTTCCGCAACGGCTCCGCGACGATCTCCAGCACCGGAAGCTTCGGGTCCAGCGAGCTGAACGGGTTCTGGTGGACGAGCTGGATGTGGCGGCGGAACTGGCGCCGGGCTTCCCTGGACAATGCCGCGACGTCGGTGCCGGTGACGAGCGCCGTCCCGCTGGTCGGTGTCTCGAAACCGAGCAGGATCCGCGCCGTCGTCGACTTGCCGGAACCGGACTCCCCGACGACCGCGTGCGTGGTGCCCGGGGCCACGGTGAAGCCGACGCCGTCGAGCGCGGCGACGTCGGCGCCCCTGCTGCCGCGGCCGGCGAACACCTTGCGCAGGTCGCGGACCTCGATGGCAGGCTCCACCGCGGCGCCCGGCCCGGCCGGCCGCGGTGGTGGCCGGAAGGTGACCGGACCGAGGGCGGGGGCGTTGCGCAGCAGCCGCTTGGTGTACTCGCTCGTCGGGTTGCCGAGCACCTCGGCCACCGGGCCGGAGTCCTCGATGCGGCCGTCCTTCATCACGAGGATCCGGTCGGCGCGCTCGGCGGCGGCCCCGAGGTCGTGGGTGACGAAGAGGATGCCGCTGCCGTCCTCCCGGCGCAGCTCGTCGAGCAGGTCGAGGATCCGGCGCTGGACGGTGACGTCCAGCGCGCTGGTCGGCTCGTCGGCGATGAGCAGCGAGGGCTGCAGCGCGAGCGCCGAGGCGATGAGCACCCGTTGGCGCATCCCGCCGGAGAGCTCGTGGGGGTAGGCGCGGGTGATCCGCTCGACGTCCGGCAGGTCGACGCGGCGCAGCAGCTCGGCGACGCGGGCGGCGACGACGTCGCGGTCCCGTTCGCCGTGGATCCGCAGCGTCTCACCGATCTGCCACCCCACGGTCTTGAGCGGGTCGAGCGAGCTGCCGGGGTCCTGCGGGATGAGGCCGACCTGCGTGCCGCGGACGGTCTCCAGCCGCTTGCTCGACCAGCCCCGGACGTCCACCCCGTTCAGCAGGATCTCGCCGCTGTCGACCGTCGCGTTGTGGGCGAGCAGGCCGATGACGGCGCTGGCCGTGGTGGTCTTGCCGGAGCCGGTCTCGCCGACGATCGCCACTACCTCGCCGGCGGCGACGGTGAGCGAGACGCCGTCGACGGCACGGTGGTCGGTCCCGCGGCGGGTGCGGTAGGTGACGCCGAGGTCACGGATGTCCAGGAGGCTCATCGTTCGCTCCCCACCGCACGGCTGATCCGGTTGGCCGACAGCACGACGAGGACGATGACGGCGCCCGGCAGGGTGGTGACCCACCACGCGGCGCCGAGGAGGTCCCGGCCCTGGCTGATGATCATTCCCCACTCCGGGTCCGGCGGGGTGACCCCGTAGCCGAGGAAGCCGAGGGTGGAGAGCGCGAGGATCGCGACGCCGAACTGGAGGGCGGCCAGCGCGACGACGGGACGCAGCGAGTTCGGCAGCACGTGACGCCACAGCACGCTGAGGAACCGGCCGCCGCTGCCGTAGGCGGCCTCGACGTACTCGCTGCCGCGGACCTGGACGACCTCGGACCGGACCAGCCGGGCGAAGGTGGCGACCGAGCCGATCCCGACGGCCAGGGCCGCGTTGACCGTGCCGGGGCCGAGGAGGATGACCACGGTCAGCGCGAGCAGCAGGCCGGGGATGGACAGCAGGATGTCGACGAAGCGCATGATCGCGTCCTCGGCGAAGCCGCCGAGCGAGCCGGCGAGCACGCCGAGCACGGTGCCGGCAGCCAGGCCGACGGTCACCGCGACGAGAGCGCCCGAGAGTGACTCCGAGGCGCCGTGCACCACTCGCGAGAACAGGTCGCGGCCGGTGGCGTCGGTGCCGAACAGGTGGCCGGCGCCGGGCTCCTGCAGCGCGCCGCCGGCGCCCGAGTAGGCGTCGAAGGGGGCGAAGAGGCCCGGCAGGAAGGCCCACAGCAGCACGGTGACGACCACCGCCCACGCAAGCACGAGGCTGAGAGCGGGCAGCCGGCGGCGCCGGTGCGGGGCGGGCTTCGTGGAATCGTTGCCCGGTTCGCGGGTGACGACGGGCGCGCTGCGCGCGGTCCGGGTGGCGGTGGCGGTCATGGCCGGGTCCCTCCAGTCGTGACGAGCGGTTCCTCGGCCACCGCGTCGGCGGACGGCACGAGGGCCGCCGGCTGCGCCGTCGTCGTCCGTGGCGGCGGGGTCGGCTTGCGGGCGGTCCGCAGCCGCGGGTCGAGCACCGGGTAGAGCAGGTCGACGGCGAGGTTGATCGTCACGAACACGACCGCGGCGACCACGACGATCGCCTGCATCACCGGCAGGTCCTGGGCGCTGACCGCGAGGTTGGTCAGGCGGCCGAGTCCGTCGCGGCCGAACACCGTCTCGACGACGACCGAGCCGGAGATGAGCTCGGCGAACAGCAGGCCGCTGATCGTCAGGGTCGGCAGCAGCGAGTTGCGGGCGGTGTGCCGGGTCAGCGTCCACCAGCGCGAGGCCCCCTTGGCCTCCACGACCCGCACGAACGGCCGGGTGGCGATGTCGTCCAGGGTGCGCAGGATGATCTGCGCGAGCGGTGCGCTCACCGGCACCGCGAGGGTGAGGACCGGCAGGATGAGCTGCTGCCAGTCCTCCCCGCCGATCACCGGCACCCAGCCGAGGCGGAACGAGAACACCTGGAGCAGCACGATGCCGAGCCAGAACGCCGGGATCGAGATGAGGAGCGAGGGCACCGAGGCGATGGTGTTGCGCAGCCACGGGCGCCGCGCGTAGCTCGCGGCCAGCGACACGACGACCGCGATGCCGACGGCGAGCACGAACGCGAGGCCGGCGAGCTGGATCGTCGAGGGCAGCGCCGCGGCGATCCGGTCCGCGACCGGTGCGGCGGTCTCGATGGAGTACCCGAAGTCCCCGCGCAGCGTGCCGGACAGCGCGTGCAGGTACTGCAGCAGGAGCGGGTCGTCGACGCGGTAGTAGTCGCGGATCATCGCGACCTGGTCGGTTGACAGGCCGAGCTCGGGGTTCTCGAACTTGATGAGGATCCCGTCGCCGGGCATCGCGTTCAGCAGCAGGAAGGACAGCGTGTAGGCGGCCCACAGGACGAACAGCGCCTGCCCGATCCGGCCGACGACGTAGCGCGGGGTCATCGGATCACTCCTCGCTGAGCCAGACGTCGTACAGGTGGGCCCGGCCGACCGCCTCGTAGCCGAAGCCGTGCACGTGCGGGGCGGCGGCGTAGGTCTGCGGCTGCTCGAACAGCGGGATCGTCAGCGCGTGGTCGATGAGGTACTCCTGGACCTCGGCGGCCTTGGCGTACCGGTCCTCGGTCGCGGCGAGTGCGGTGATCTCCTCGAGGAGGCCGTCGAGCGCGGCGTCCTCGCTGAGCAGGTAGTCGCGCTGGCTGCTGTGGAAGGCGCTGTACAGGACGTCGGGGTCCACCCGGCCGACGTGGCTGGTGTTGACGCCGATGTCGGTGGCGTCCTGCACCCGGACCGTCGAGGCCGCGGCGTCGACGAGCTCGATGTTCAGCTTGATGCCGATGGCCTGCCACTGCTGGGCGATGAGCTCGTTGGTCTGCTGGTGGAGCGGGAAGACCGCGTGGATGAGCGTCGTCAGCTCCAGCTGCTGCCCGTCCTTGACCCGGATGCCGTCCGGGCCAGGCTCCCAGCCGGCGTCGTCGAGCAGGCGGTTCGCCTCGTCCGGGTCGTAGGCGAGCCGGTCGGACAGGTCGACGTAGCCGGTGGCGCCCGCGCTCAGCGGCGAGGTCGCCACCGGGTAGCTGTCGGTGAACAGCGTGTCGACGATGGCGTGGGTGTCGGTGCCCTTGAGCAGCGCCTGGCGCACGGACTCGTCGGCGAGGATCGGGTTGCCGGGGCGCAGTGCCAGCTGCGGGTTGACCCCGTTGGTCTGCGGCGCGTACAGCTCGAAGCCGGCCGCGGTGAGCGCCGGCTCGTCGTAGGCCTGGACGGAGCGGATCGCGTCGGCCTGCCCGGAGGTGAGTGCGCCGATGCGGACACTGTCCTCAGGGGTGACGATGATGTTGATCTCGTCGAGGTAGGCCCGGCCCTGGTGCTCCAGCGACGGCGGCGCCCAGTCGTAGTCCTCCCGGGCGGTGAGCGTGTACTCCTGCTCCGGGACGATGTCGGTGACCGTGAACGGTCCGGAGCCGACGAAGTTCTCCAGCTGGCACTGCTCCTCGTAGGACAGCTCGTAGGTGGCCGGCGCGACGATCGCGGCACCGACGACCGACGTCGCCTGGAGGAAGCCGGGGACGGGCGCGTCGAAGCGGAAGGTCACGGTGTGCTCGTCGACGACCTCCGAGCTCGCGTAGTTCGCGACGAACTCCTGGCTCGCCAGGCCCAGGGCCTCGTCGCCGAGGCCGAAGTGGTCGAAGTTCGCTGCGACGGCCGTCGCGTCGAGCGGGCTCCCGTCGGAGAAGGTGACGCCCTCGCGCAGGTGGAAGGTGTACTCGGTGGCGTCCTCGGACACGTCCCAGGACTCGGCGAGCCACGGGTGGATCTCGCGGGTCTCGGGGTCCTGGTAGGTGAGCTTGTCGCCGATCTGGTTGAGCACGGTGGCCACCGGGTAGTAGCCGGAGCCGCCGGCGTAGAAGCAGGTGGGGAACTGGTACTCGAGGAAGGTGAGGGTGCCGCCCTGCTGCGGCTCGCCGGCGACGGTCGCGGCACCGGCGGGCGGATCAGGGGTGCCCGCGCCGTCGCCACACGCCGCGAGGGCCATGGTCGCGGCGGCCAGGGTGGCTGCTGCCTGCCATGTGCGGCGACGTGCGGTCATCGGTGGTCCTCTCACAGTGCGGGGTGCCGCGGATGACGCCCCGGGTGGACCTCCACGATCGACCGGTGCCGAAACCGCCGACGGGGCGCCACGGGGAATCTCAGCAGGTGAGATCTACGAGGTGGTGAGGGTCGCCGACCGAGACGTTCCTGGCCTCTGCCGGACCGTTCAGAGCAGCCAGCGGGAGGCGGCGCCCACCGGGGTGCGCTGCGCCGGGTCGCGGCCGGGCGCCGGGGCCGACGCTGTCGCCGGCGCCTCGGCGCTGCTGACGACGGGTGCCTCTCGGGTGAGCGCCACGCGGCGGAGGACGGCCTCGACCGCGATGCCGGTGAGTGCACCGGTGAGCACGCCGAGAGCGACCGACACGAGCGGGCTGCCGCCGGTGAGCGACTGCGCACCGATGGCGATGAGCGCGTTGTAGCTCGCCCACAGCAGCCCGGCCGCGCCGGCGGCGACCGTGAACCGGCGCGCGGGGAAGCCGAGCGCGCCGGCGCTCATGTTGATCGCTACCCGGCCGACCGGGATGAATCGGCCGGTGATCACCATGGTGGTCCCCCGACGGTCCAGTGCGGCGCCCGCGCGTGCCCAGGCTCGTCGGCCGCGCTCACCACGCAGCCAGGGCAGCCGGTGCAGCGGGAGGTGCCGGCCGACGGCGAAGGCCAGCAGGTCGCCCACGAGCGCGCCGGTGGCGGCGGCCGCGACCACGAGGGCCAGGTGCGGACCGTCCGCGGTCATGGCGAGGACGGCGGCGGTGATGAGGACCGTCTCGCTGGGGACCGGCGGCAGCACGCCGTCGACCACGGTGAGGACGAGGACGAGCACCAGCAGCCACGGGGAGGCGCCGAGCTGGGTGGCGAAGGCCTCCATCTGCGCGAACAGCTCCATGGCCGGCCCCCTCCCCTGCGTCGATCAGTCCGTCCAGTCAACGGCAGCGGCCCGAGGGCGGTCCATCGGTTATCCCCCTGAGCGGACCCTGGTTGGGAATGGGGATCGTCAGGGTCCCCGGAGCGACGGTCAGAAGGGCGACGGGCTCGGTTTGAGCGGCGGCAGGTAGTGGGACACGGCTGGGGCGAACGGATCGTCTGCCGGCGGCTGCGGGGTGACCGGGAGCTCGACGGCCCGGCGCAGGATGTGGTCGATGGTGGCCTGGTCGTCGTTCCAGGTGGGGGTATCGCCGGCGGGACGGTCGCCGCGGTTGGCACGGGCGACGGTGCGAAGGGCGTCGGCGGCGCCGCGGGGCAGTCGGGTGACGCGGCCGTCGAGGTGACGGCGGTAGCCGTGACCGGCCGGGGTGGTCCAGGCGAAGCTGCCGTCAGCGGCGCGGGCGACCGTGAAGGCGCCGACGGTCTTGAGGATGTGGTCGCGCTTGCACAGCGACTGCAGGTTGGTGACCGAGGTGTGCCCGCCCAGGTGCCACTCCTTGCCGTGGTCCTGGTCGCAGAGCCGGGCCGGTGTCACGCAGCCGGGGCGGATGCAGGTGCGGTCGCGCTCCCGGACGTGGTCGGCGATGGCGGTGGTGGGCTGGTAGCGGGTGCGGCCCACGTCCAGCACCTGGGTGCCGGTGGGGTCGGTGACCAGGCGGCGCCAGGTGCCGCCGGCCGCCAGCGCTCGGGCGACCTCCGGCGGCACCGGGCCGTACCCCTCGAGGTCGGCTACCGGCACGGGTTCACGGTCCAACGCATGGGTCTGCGGCGGGTCGAGCTCGGGCAGCATGACGTGCAGCGGCACGGTGATCCGGATGTCGGCCCGTCCGCCGGCGATCATCCCGAGCCGGACGTGGGGCAGGACGCAGCCGGGGACCCGGTGGCCGGGATGGGGTGGGCCGTCAGCCGGCCGGTGGCGCAGCTGTCCCCTGGACGCCGGGTCAGGTGGTGGGTCCGTCGCGGCGGTGCCGGTGCCGTCCGTCATCGAGTCCGGTTCGTCGTCCGCCGCGGCGCGCGGTGCCGGAGGTGGATCGTCGCCGTCGCGGTTGTCCGTCTCGGCCGGCGGCGACGGTGAGGTGTCCGGCGTCGTCGTCGTGGTGGTGCAGCCGCAGGTGCAGTGGGTCTCGGGGTGGGGGCCGACGTGGCCGGTGGCCAGCGCGGTGTGGCCCATGAGCGCCAGGGTGTCCGCGCGCAGCTGGTCCAGCGTGCGCTGGTCACCGTTGTTCTTCGCTGCCCGCGCAGCGCCCTCCAGCGCCAGGTCCAGCCCGACGGCGTCGGCCGCCGGCAGCACCGCGGACATCAGCGCCATCCCGTCGGCCAGTGCCCGGGGGTGGTTGACCCGCCGCTCCTGGCGTGCCGCGACGTGGCGCTGGTCGGCGCCGTCGGGATCGACGGCGATCACCGCCGCGGCGAGGTCC
Organism: Georgenia sunbinii; assembly: GCF_036421875.1. Lineage (NCBI taxonomy): Bacteria > Bacillati > Actinomycetota > Actinomycetes > Allobogoriellales > Allobogoriellaceae > Georgenia > Georgenia sunbinii. Next base: position 399,499 of record NZ_JAZGOL010000003.1, read on the forward strand.
TGGCGGACCTGGTGCAAGGTGCGGCCCGGGGCTCGGTCCAGCACCGTCAGCTGGGCGGCCAGCGCCACGTCGGCCGGCAGGTCCTCCAACGCCCCCACGATCGCCTGCGCCTTGGCGAAGTCGATCTCGCCGGCCTCCAGTGCGTCCTGAGTGAAGTCGAAGATCCCTTGGAACGCCCGGCCGGTCAGCCGGCGTGCCGTCATCCGGCTGATCCCCAGCCGCAGCGCCAGCTCGTCCCCGCCGAAGCACGGCGGGCCGCCCGTGGCGCGGAACGTCACCGGCCACGTGGAGTCGAGCGCCTCCCGCTTGGAGAGCACCGCCGCGGCCTCCGCCGCCCGGGCCGCCGACCACCCTTCCATCCGCTTGTGCGCGGCGACGACCTCCACGAGGGAGTAGTCGTCGACCTGCGACAGGTCGATCGCTGCCAGCAACCGGCCCAGCAGCACCCCGGCAGGTAGCACCTCCAGGAACTCTCCGAGCACGCCTTCTCGGCCGTCGAGGTGGTCGAGCACGTCCGCCGGCCATGACGGCGGCGGCTCCAGCCGGTAGCCACCGAACCCGAACCCCAGGAACTCGGCCACCAGCTCGTCGTCCTCCGGGCCGGCCGCAAACACCTCGACCGACGACGCTCCCGCTGCGCGCGTCGCCGCCGCAACGAGACCACCGAGGACCGCCTCGACTGCGCTGCGGTCGTCCGTGTGGGCCTCGGTACCGCGCTCGGCATCGTCACCATCGACGAGCACATCCGGGTGAAGTCCCACAGCGAGTACCTCCTGCGACCCAGTTTATCGGACGTACGTACGAGTCACAAGGGTGTAGTTCGATCAATTTTCGGCGACTTTCCGGCGGGCGCGCCGAGGCTCGGGCTGCGAGCCTTGAGCGATGGCAGCAACTGCGCGCGGAACCGCGTCGGACATCGGCGACAGCCGGGTCGTCACCACAGGTGCCCGACTCGGCTACGCGGCCGGCGGGCTGCTCCATCTGGTCATCGGTTGGCTGGCGGTGAGCCTGGCGTGGGGCGGCTCGGGAAGCTCTGCGGACCAGTCGGGGGCATTGTCGGAGGTCGGCTCCACGCCCCTGGGGAGCAGCCTGCTCTGGGTCGTCGTCGTGGGCTTCGCGCTGCTCGCCGTCTGGCAGGCGACCGCGATCGTCACCGCAACGAAGGCCAAGGACCGGCTCACGCACGTCGCCAAGGCGGTGACCTACGTGGCGCTCGCCGGCCTCGCCGCCGCCATCGCGACCGGCTCGAGCTCCGGCGGCGGCTCCGGGGAGACGAAGAGCATGACGGCCACCGTGATGGCGCAGCCGCTGGGGCAGCTGGCCGTCGGCGTCCTCGGAGCGGTGATCATCGGGGTGGGCATCTTCCACGTGGTCAAGGGATGGCGCCGGACGTTCCTCGAGGACCTGCGGCAGAATCCGGGCAGGTGGGTGGTGCTCGCGGGCCGGGTCGGCTACGTCGCCAAAGGGATCGCGCTAGGGGTCGTCGGGGCGTTGTTCGTCATTGCCGCACTGACCAACGACCCAGAGGAGGCCGAGGGTCTCGACGGCGCGCTGCGCACCCTGCTCGAGCTGCCGCTCGGCAAGGCGCTGCTCACCGCCGTCGGGATCGGCCTCGCCGCCTACGGCGTCTACTCCTTCGGCCGGGCGAGGTACGCGAAGGTCTGAGCTACTCCTCCACGACGCAGAGCAGGTCCCCGGCGGCCACGTCCTCCCGGGCACCGATCGCCAGGCGGGCGACGCGGCCGGCGACCGCTGCGGTGATGGTGGCCTCCATCTTCATCGCCTCGATCGTGGCCACCTGGTCGCCGCGCGCCACCGTCTCGCCGGCGGCGACGCGCATCGTCACCGCGCCGGAGTAGGGCGCCGCGACGTGCCCGGGCTGGTCCGGATCGGCTTTCTCGGCGACGTGCACCTCGGCCTCGACCTGCCGGTCGCGGACGTAGACGGGTCGCAGCTGCCCGTTGAGGGTGGTCATCACGGTGCGCACGCCGTGCTTGTCGGGCTCGCTGATCGCTTCCAGCCCGATGTTCAGCTGGACGCCCCGCTCGATCTCCACGACGTACTCGGTCTGCCCGTCGGACAGCCCGTGGAGGTAGTCGAGCGTGTCGATGACCGACACGTCGCCGTACTTCTCACGGTTCTCCCGGAAGGCGTAGGTCGGCTCGGGGAACAGCAGCTCGTTGAGCAGGTCCCGCCTCGTCGTCCCCGGCTCACGCAGCAGCGCGGTCTGGTGGTCGCTCAGCTCGCGGACCGACAGGTCCGGCGTGCGGCCGGCGAGCACCTTGCTGCGGAACGGCTCGGGCCAGCCGCCGGGCAGCTCGCCGATCTCGCCGGCCATGAAGCGGATCACCGAGTCCGGGATGTCGAAGGCTCCCGGGTCACGCTCGAACTCCGCAGGGTCCGCGTGCGCCGCGGCCAGCTGCAGCGCGAGGTCGCCGACCACCTTCGACGACGGCGTCACCTTGGGGATCCGGCCGAGGATCGCGTCGGCCGCCGCGTACATCTCCTCGATGAGCTCGAAGTCGTCCGCCAGCCCGAGCGCGATGGCTTGCTGGCGCAGGTTGGAGAGCTGACCACCGGGGATCTCGTGCCGGTAGACCCGCCCGGTGGGCGCCGGCAGCCCCGACTCGAACGGCCGGTACGCCTCGCGCACCGCGCCCCAGTACGGCTCGAGGTCGTTGACCGCCGCCAGCGCCAGGCCGGTGTCCCGCTCGGTGTGCTGCAGCGCCGCGACCAGTGCCGACATCGCCGGCTGGCTGGTGGTGCCGGCCAGTGGTGCGCTCGCGACGTCGACCGCGTCCACCCCGGCCTCGGCGGCAGCGAGGAGCGTGGCGAGCTGCCCGCCGGCGGTGTCGTGGGTGTGCAGGTGCACCGGCAGGTCGAACCGCTCGCGCAACGCGCTCACGAGTCGCGCGGCAGCCGCCGGGCGCAGCAGTCCCGCCATGTCCTTGATGGCGAGCACGTGCGCGCCCGCCGCGGTGATCTGCTCGGCCAGCTGCAGGTAGTAGTCGAGCGTGTAGAGCCGCTCGTCGGGGTCGAGCAGGTTGCCGGTGTAGCACAGCGCGACCTCGGCGACCGCGGTGCCGGTCTCCAGCACCGCGTCGATCGCCGGCCGCATCTGGCTCACGTCGTTGAGCGCGTCGAAGATCCGGAACACGTCGATACCGGTGGCCGCCGCCTCCTCGACGAATGCCCGCGTAACCGTCTCCGGGTACGGCGTGTAGCCCACCGTGTTGCGGCCGCGCAGCAGCATCTGCAGGGCCATGTTCGGCATCGCCTCGCGCAGCGTGGCGAGCCGCTCCCACGGGTCCTCCTGCAGGAACCGCAGCGCGACGTCGTAGGTCGCCCCGCCCCAGGCCTCCACCGATGTCAGCTCCGGGGTGAGCCGGGCGACGTACGGCGCGATGCGGGCCAGGTCCCGGGTGCGGACCCGGGTGGCGAGCAGCGACTGGTGCGCGTCACGGAAGGTGGTGTCGGTGACGCCCAGCGCGGACCGCTCGCGCAGGTCTCGGGCGAACCCTGCCGGCCCCAGCTCCTGCAGCCGCTGCCGGGAGCCGGCCGGTGCGTCGTCGTGCAGGTCGATCGTCGGCAGCTTGTCACGCGGGTTGACGACGACGGCGGGCCGCGGCCCGTGCGGCTGGTTGACGGTGACGTCGGCGAGCCAGGACAGCACCTTGGTGCCGCGGTCCTGGGACTTGCGGGCGGTGAGCAGCTCGGGCCGCTCGGTGATGAACGCGGTGCTCAGGTCGCCCTCGACGAGCGCCGGGACGTCGAGCACCGCCTGGAGGAACGGGATGTTGGTCGCGACGCCGCGGATGCGGAACTCCGCGAGCGCCCGACGTGCCCGGTTGACCGCCGTCGGGAAGTCCCAGCCCCGGCAGGTGAGCTTGGCGAGCATCGAGTCGAAGTACGGGCTGATCTGCGCGCCGACGCTGGTGGTGCCACCGTCGATTCGGATGCCGGCGCCGCCGGGCGAGCGGTAGGTGGTGATCCGCCCGATGTCGGGCTGGAAGTCGGCGGTCGGGTCCTCGGTGGTGATCCGGCACTGCAGCGCGGCGCCGCGCACCTGCAGCGACTCCTGACGCAGCCCGATGTCCGCCAGTGACTCCCCCGACGCGATGCGCAGCTGCGCCTGGACGAGGTCGACGTCGGTGACCTCCTCGGTGACCGTGTGCTCCACCTGGATGCGCGGGTTCATCTCGATGAACACGTGCTGCCCGGCGCGGGGCCCGGCGGTCTCCAGCAGGAACTCCACCGTGCCGGCGTTGACGTAGCCGACGGCGCGGGCGAAGGCCACGGCATCGTCGTGCAGCTGCCGGCGCACGTCGTCGTCGAGGTTCGGTGCGGGGGCGATCTCCACGACCTTCTGGTGGCGGCGCTGCACCGAGCAGTCGCGGTCGAAGAGGTGGACGACGTCGCCGTACTGGTCGGCGAGGATCTGCACCTCGATGTGCCGGGGCCGCAGCACGGCCTCCTCGAGGAACATCGTCGCGTCGCCGAAGGCGCTGCCGGCCTCGCGCATCGCCTCCTCGAGCGCCGGGCGCAGCACGTCGATGCTCTCGATACGCCGCATCCCGCGCCCACCGCCACCGGCGACCGCCTTGGCGAACACCGGGAACGTCAGCTCGGCAGCGGCCGCGACGAGGGTGTCGGCGTCGTCGGAGGACGGCGAGGACCGCAGCACCGGGATGCCGGCCGCCTTCGCGTGCTCCTTCGCGGTGACCTTGTTCCCGGCCCGCTCGAGCACGTCTGCGGGCGGGCCGACGAAGACCAGCCCGGCGGCGTCGGCCGCGCGCGCCAGCTCGGGGTTCTCCGAGAGGAACCCGTAGCCGGGGTAGATCGCGTCCGCCCCGGCGTCGAGCGCGGTACGCACGATCTCGGCGACGTCGAGGTAGGCCGCCACCGGCTGGCCGCGGGTCCCGATCTCGAAGGCCTCGTCGGACTTTTGCCGGTGCATCGACGCGCGGTCCTCGTACGGGTAGACCGCCACCGTTCGGGCGCCGAGCTCGACGGCAGCACGGAACGCGCGGACGGCGATCTCACCGCGGTTGGCCACCAGGATCTTGTCGAACATCTCATCCTCCGAGCCGGGAACGTCTCGCCGGATGGTAGCGAGATCCCCGGCGGGAGAGGCCGGGTGTCCATATGTGCTGCAGCGCCCCGGCGCACCCGCCGGGCCTGGCCTCAGCCCAAGAGGCCGGCGCGCTCGGCCAGGACGGCGACCTGCACGCGGCCGCGGACGTCGAGCTTGGTCTGGGCGGCGGCGAGGTGCGACTTGACGGTGGCCGCAGAGACGAACAGGCGGGCGGCGATCTCTGCGTTGCTCAGCCCGTGCCCGACGCCGACGGCGACGTCTCGCTCCCGCTCGGTCAGCTGGGCCATCGCCTCCTCGGCCGCCTGCCGGGCCCGCGAGTCCTCGGTGCGGGCGTAGTGGTCGAGCACCTGACGGGTGCTGCGCGGGGAGAGGACGGCGTCGCCGACCATCACCGACCGGACCGCGCCGATGATCTCCTCGGGGGACGCCGTCTTCAGCAGGAAGCTGGCCGCGCCGGCGTCAAGGCTGCGCAGGACGGCGTCGTCGACGTCCCATGTGGTCAACGCGATGACGTTCGGCGGGGCGGGCAGCTGCCGCACCTGCCGAGTGGCCTCGATGCCGTCCATCCGGGCCATCCGCAGATCCATGAGGACCACGTCCGGCGCATGACGCTGGACAGCCTCGACCACCTCGTCACCGTCTCCCGCCTCGCCGACGACGTCCATGGTTGGGTCACTGGTGAGCATGAGGCGCAGCGCGGTCCGCACGAGCGGGTCGTCGTCGACCAGGAGGATCCGGTGCGGGGCGCTCATCCCGCCATCGTAGGCGCGGGTGGACCGGTCAGGGCTCGCGGCCGCGCCACGGCAGGTCCACCGTGACGCGGAAGCTCCGACCGCCGTCGTCCAGGCCGTAGGCGAGGCTCCCGCCGAGCAGCTCGACCCGCTCGGCGATCCCCCGCAGCCCCTGACCGTCGGCGCTCACGGTCTCGCCGGGGTGCGCCGCGGCGAGGTAGGGGTTGCGGGCATCGATCCGCATGCCGGTGGCGGGGCCGCCGGCGACCTCGAGACGGACGGGGGCGCCGGCCGCGTGGCGTCGCGCGTTGGTCAGCAGCTCTTGGACGATCCGGTAGACGGCCCGGGCGAGTGCCGGGTCGGCCTGCTCGGCGTCGGTGACGAACACCGAGGAGCTGACGGGCACACCGGCGACGACCGTCTCCTCGATCATCGCGGGCAGGTCGACCAGGGAGAGATCGGGCTCGGCGGGCTCGGCGGCGAGCGGCTCGTTGAGCATGGCGAGCAGCGAGCGGAGGTCGGCCATCGACCGCGACGCGCTCTCGCGCACCAGCCGGGCGCTCTCGCCCAGCCCCCCCGCCGACGGCGCATGAGCCTCGAGCGCGCCGGCGTGGAGGTTGAGCAGGGAGAGCCGGTGCCCGAGGACGTCGTGGACCTCGCGACCGATACGCTCACGCTCACGCTGCCGGGCGAGCTGGTCGCCGAGCTGGTCGCTCGTCTCCTGCACGGCACTGGCCTGGCGCGTGGCGGCGGCAGCCTCCCGCCGGGCCCGGACCGCCAGGCCCGCGCCGACGGCGAGCGCGATGCTCAGCACCGTGAAGAGCGGTGCCACCCACCAGCCGAGGTCCACGGCGGTGCCCGGTAGCGCTTGCGCCGGGGCGAAGACCGTCTTGAGCAGCGACGTCGCGCTCGATGAGCCGTGCGCGTCACGGACCGTGGTGACGAGGGTGGCGACGGCCACGCCGCCGGTGGTCCACCACACCTCCCGGCCGCGGCGGCGCCCGAGGAGCGAGGCGAGGGCGGCGAGGGCCGTCCATGTCCCTATGGGGAGGACGGCTGCCACGGCGGCCGCCACGATGGTCACGGCGAACGGGGCGCGATGGCGCCAGACCAGGACGAGCGGCAGGGCGAGTGCGACGAGGAGCACCACGCCCGTGAGAAGGATCTGCCAGCCGTACTCGTCCGCCCGAGCCAGCTCGGAGAACGTCACGCTCGTGACCGACGCGGCCGCGCAGAGCGTCCCCCAGGTAACGGTCCGCCACCACGGCGGGCGCCGGGTGGTGACGACGGCTCGCTGGTCCATGACGTCACGGTAGACAACCTCGCCGACATGCAGCACCGCCGTCCGGCTGCTCACGGCGCCCCGGCCCTCCCCCGATCGGCTAACGCGCTCTGGGCGACCGGCCGATGCGGCAGGCCCGGCCGGTCGCGTTGGCTGGTGGCAGCCGAGAACGGCCAACGACCGAGGAGGACACCATGAACCACCCCGACACCGGGCAGCCGCCCGCCGTCCCGCACGGATTCGCGCCGCAGGGACCCGATGCCTACCGCACGCCCGGCGCTCAGCCGGCGCAGCACCCGTACGCTGCTCCCGCCCACGGCGGCGCCCCGGGCACCCCGCCGCAGCCGCCGCGCAAGAGCTGGTTCGCCCGGCACAAGATCCTCACCGCCATCCTGGCGATCGTCGTGCTCATCGTCCTCGCCAATGCCTTCGGCGGTGGCGACGACGAGCCGGGCAGCGCGGCACCAGCGGCGACGACCGGCACCGACACGATGGGCGACGGCGCCGCGCCCGCTGACCAGGCAGCTGCCGACGCCGCCGACGCCGCCGACGCCGCCGACGCCGCCGACGCGGAGCAGGTCGAGCCCGAGCCGGCCGACGAGGCCGGCCCCGGGATCGGCGACGCCGTGCGCGACGGCAAGTTCGAGTTCACCGTGACCGACGTCGAGGCCGGCGTTGCCGAGGTGGGCAACGAGTGGCTGAACGAGCAGGCACAGGGCCAGTTCGTGCTCGTCCACGTGACGGTGGCCAACATCGGGGACCAGGCGCAGATGTTCCACGGCGACAACCACACGCTCGTCGACGACCAGGGCCGCGAGCACTCGGCCAACAGCGCGGCGGCCATCTACCTGGAGGACTCCGACTCGTTCCTCACCGACATCAACCCGGGCAACACGGTTGAAGCGGTGGTCGTCTTCGACATCCCGGCCGACGCCGTGCCGGCAGCCGTCGAGCTGCACGACTCGATGTTCTCCGGCGGCGTGACGGTGTCACTGAGCGACTGAGGCCCAGCTCGCCGCTAGGCCGCCGGCCGAGCGGCGATGTCGGCGAGCAGCTCGGTCAGCGCGAGCGCGTCGAACGGCGCACGGACCTTGGCGTCGTTGTCGAAGTAGACGACGACGTCGTGGCCGGCGGCGTGCCACGCCCGCACCTTCGCCGCCCAGCGGCGGAGGGCGGGCTCGTCGTACCCGCTGACGTAGAGCTCGGCGTCGCCGTGGAGTCGGACGTACACCAGCCGGGCGGTGGGCTCCTCGAAGACCGGCCAGGCGGTCCCGCCGTCGGAGACGACGAGCGCGACGTCGTGCTCGCGCAGCAGCCGGAAGAACGCCGGGTCCGAGAAGCTGGCGTGGCGAACCTCGAGGGCGTGACGCAGCGGCCGGTCGGCGTCGGCCGTGGTCCATGCCCTGCAGTCGAGCCGTTCGTCGTGCCCGGCGGCGAGCGCCGCCGCGCGGCGGGTGCTGGTCGGCAGCAGCTCGAGGAACTCGGCCACCGCGTCGAGGTCGAGCCGGCGTCGCGCGGGCAGCTGCCACAGCACCGGGCCGAGCCGGTCGCCGAGGGCGAGGACCCCGGAGGCGAAGAAGTTGGCGAGGGGCACCGCGGCGTCGCGCAGCTGCTTGACGTGAGTGATGAACCGCCCGCCCTTGACCGCAAAGCGGAAATCTGGCGGCGTGCTCTCCCGCCAGCGCTGGTAGGACTCGGGCCGCTGGAGGGAGTAGAAGGACCCGTTGAGCTCCACCGTCGGGAACGTCGAGGCGATGAACTCGAGCTCGCGGCGCTGCACCAGGCCAGGCGGGTAGAACGTCTTGCGCCAGGGCGGGTACCGCCACCCGGACACCCCGATCCGCACCTCGGCCATGTCGGCGAGTGTAGGGATCACCTCGGAGGGTCGCGCGGGCTCGGTCCGCACCCACCGATGAGTTCCGGCGCCACCGCCGGTCGGTAGGGAGCAGGAGCACGACAACAGCGCCGCCGCCCACGACCCGACGGAGAACCATGATGACCGCGACCACCGCCGAGACCCAGACCCTCGATGTCCCCGGAGCCACGCTGACCTACGACGTCCGTGGCCCGCTGCCGACCATGGACGGTGCGCCGCCGCTCCTGCTCATCGGCCAGCCGATGGACGCGAGCGGGTTCACCACCCTCGCCTCGCACTTCGCGGACCGCACCGTGGTGACCTACGACCCGCGCGGCATGGGCCGCAGCGTCCGCCACGACGGCAGCCTGCGACAGACCCCCGAGCAGCAGGCCGACGACGTCCACCGTCTCATCACCGCGCTCGACGCCGGACCGGTGGACCTGTTCGGCAGCAGCGGCGGTGCGATCACCGGGCTGTGCCTCACCGCGACCCACCCGGCAGCGGTACGGACGCTGGTGGCGCACGAGCCGCCGCTGATCACCGTGCTGCCCGACGCCGAGCGCGCCCTCGCCGCTTGGCACCGGGTCGAGCAGGTCTACCAGGAGCGCGGCTGGAGCTGGGGCATGGCCGCCTTCATCGCCATGACGTCATGGTCCGGTGAGCTCGGCGACGACTCCCTGAGCGACCCGCCCGACCCAGCGACCTTCGGCATGCCCGTCGACGACGACGGCTCCCGGGAGGACCCGCTGCTATCTGGGGCCGCCGCTGCGATCACCGGCTACCGGCCGGACGGCGCTGCCCTCGCCGCGGCATCGACCCGGATCGTGCTCGCCGCCGGCATCGGGAGCAAGGACACGCTCACCTGGCGCACCACCGCTGCTCTCGGCGAGCGGCTCGACCTGGAGCTCACCGTCTTCCCGGGCGACCACGCCGGCTTCCTCGGCGGCGAGTACGGGCAGACCGGGGAGCCGGACGCGTTCGCCGCGCGGCTGCGGGAGGTGCTCGCGGACGCGTCCGTCTGACACCGCCTGCACCTGGCGCAGCTGCGCCGCTGAATTCAGGGTGCCCGGCGGCCGGCACACTGGAATCGTGAGCGCATGTCGCTGACGTCCGTCGCCCAGCAGCTGGCCGTAGCGGGGTGCGTCCGCCCGGAGGACGAGGCGCGGATCCTCCTCGAGGAGGCCGCCACCCCCGGGCAGCTCGATGCGATGGTGGCGCAGCGGGTGGCCGGCGTGCCGCTCGAGCACATCGTGGGGTGGGCCGAGTTCTGCGGCCGCCGGTTCATCGTCGAGCCAGGCGTCTTCGTCCCTCGGCCGCGCAGCGCCCACCTGGTCGCGGAGGCGTCGTCGCTCGCCCGCTGCATCGCCGGGTCCGGCCGTGGCGTCGTCGTCGTCGACCTCTGCTGCGGTGTCGGCGCGATTGGTGCGTCGATCGCTGCAGAGGTGGCCGGGGTGGACCTGCACGCCGCCGACATCGACGCTCGCGCCGTCGCCTGCGCCAGGCGCAACCTCGCGCCGTGGGGAGGCACCGTCCACCACGGCAACCTGTTCGCACCGCTGCCCCGCCGGCTCCGCCATCGGGTCGACGTGCTCGTCGCCAGCCCGCCCTATGTCCCGACCGACGAGATCCAGCTCCTCGCGGCTGAGGCCCGGGAGTTCGAGCCGACGACCGCCCTCGACGGCGGCGCGGAGGGTCTCGACGTCGTCGTGAGGATCGCCCGCGACGCCCGCCAATGGCTCTCGGCCGACGGCTGCCTCGTGGTGGAGGTCGGGACCCGCGAGGCCGAGCGTGCCGCTCACGTGCTCGAGGAGCTCGGCTACCGGGCGCGCTGCACGCGGTCCGCGGCGGACGACGCCGCGGCCGTCGTCGGACGTCGCACTGACCCGGCCGCGGGCACAGAAAAGGCCGCCTCGCTGTCGGAGACGGCCTTCGGTGAAGGGTGAGCGTGAACTAGCTGGTCAGCGGGTCCGCGGGGGCATGCTCTGCGGGAGGTGAGCGAAGCCGGCCACGCCGGTCTTGTTCATCGCGGCGGAGGAGGCGACTCGGCGAGTAGCACCCCGACGGACGGAGCGGCGGCCAGCGGCGCGAGGCCGTGTCACCTTGAGGCTGGAGGCGAGGGTCTGCAGTGTTGTTGTCATGGTTCAAGTGTGGCCCACCTGCGCCTATGCGTCCAATAGATATTTGACATACGATCCATGCCCGAACAGCATATGTGCATGGACGTTCGAACGTTGCGGTGGTTCCAGCAGGTCGCCGACGGCCTCACGCTCACCGAGCTGGCAGCCGCGGAGTTCACCGCGCAGTCAGGCATCTCGCGCGCCCTCGCCCGGCTCGACGCCGAGGTCGGCACCCCGCTCCTGCAACGGTCGGGGCGCACCCTGCGCCTCACGCACGCCGGCTCCGTGCTCAAGCGGCACGTCGACGCCGCGATCCACGAGCTCGACGACGGCATGGCCGCCCTCGATCAGCTCCTCAACCCGGAGACCGGCTCGGTCCGCGTCGCCTTCCAGCCGTCGCTCGGCAGCTGGCTGGTGCCGGACCTCGTGAGCACCTTCCGCGAGGAGTACCCCGACGTGCACTTCGACCTGGTGCCCAAGCGCGACGAGCTCGTGAGCGTCGTCGGCCGCCGCGCCGCCGCGGATCTCGAGTTCACCACCCGCCACCCCACAGAGGCGGACCTGGAGTGGCAGCAGCTCGTGACGGAGTCGTTGCTCCTCGCGGTGCCCGACACCCACCACCTGGCGGGCCGCCCCACGGTCGACCTGTCCGACTGCGGGGACATCCCCTTCGTGATGATCCACCCCCACTCCGAGCTCCGGGCCGCCAGCAGCGGCCTGCTCTCCCGTGCCGGTGTGTCGCCGACGATCACCTTCGTCTGCGACGACCTCCCGACGATGCGCGCCTTCGTGGCCGCCGGGCTCGGGGTGGCGATCATGCCCCGGCCCCACGGCACCGAGGCCGAGCGGGGCGCGCTGCGCTATCTCCCGATCGCCGACCCGGACGCCAAGCGGGAGGTCGGGATCGCGTGGCCGAGCAACCGGCGGCTGCTGCCGGCCGTCGGGCTGTTCCGCAACCATGTCCTCGAGCGCCGCGCCCAGGGGTTGCTGCAAGCTGGTGATCTCCGTTGAGGCAGTGACCTCCTACCGAGCCACCTCGGACAGCGTCAGCCCGGTGTCCGCGTCGAAGAGGTGCGCACGGTCCAGGTCGACGGTGACGGACATGCGTTCGCCCGGTGTGCCGGTGACGGTCGGCCGCGCCTTGACCTTGAGCATCTCCTTGCCCACCTTGACGTCGACCACGGTGCGGTCGCCGAGCGGTTCGAGCCCGTAGAGCTCTCCGTCGAGCGCTGTGTCGCTGCGCACCTCGACGGACAGGTCCTCGGCGCGCACGCCGAGCAGCAGCGGACGGCCGTCTTCCGCCGTCGTCCATCGCGGCCGTGGGAGTGTCCAGCCCTCCGCCCCGACGAGCCGGTCCCCCTCGGCGTGGCAGGCGAGCAGGCTGATCCGCGGGCTCCCGACGAAGCCGGCGACCCACTGGTTGGCAGGGCGGTCATAGATCTCCGTCGGGGTGCCGACCTGCTGCACCGTGCCCTCCCGGAGCACCGCGACCTGGTCGGCCATGGACAGTGCCTCGACCTGGTCGTTGGTCACGTAGACGAATGTTTCGCCCAGACTGCGGTGGATCCGGGTGAGCTCGGTGCGCATCTCGACCCGAAGCTTGAGGTCGAGGTTCGTCAGCGGCTCGTCCATGAGGAACGCCCGCGGGCGGCGGACCAGCGCACGGGCCAGTGCGACGCGCTGCATCTCACCGCCCGACAGCTGGCCGGGCTTACGCTTCAGCAGCCGCTCGATGTGCAGCAGGCTCGAGACCTTCTGCACCGCCGTGGCGATCTCGTCGGACGAGGCCTTGCGGGCCCGCAGGGGCGAGGCGATGTTCTCGAAGACCGTCTTGCGCGGGTAGAGGGCGTAACTCTGGAACACCATCGCCAGGTTGCGGGCGGCCGGGGTGTCACCAGTCGCGTCCTTGCCGTCGAGGTGCACCGAGCCGGCGTCGAGCTTCTCGAGCCCGGCGATCGACCGCAGGGTCGTCGTCTTGCCCGCACCGGACGGCCCCAGCACCACGAAGAACGCGCCGTCTGGCACCTCCAGGGTCACCCCGTCGAGCGCCTGCACCTCACCGAAGGACTTGCGCAGCCCGTAGGCAGCCACCGTTCCCATCAGGCCACCAGCTCTTCCGTGCTCGAGTCGTAGACCGGCGGGGTCCCGCCGGTGTGCCGCAGACCCACCGGCGCCTCGGGGCCGAAGCGGACGGTCGGAGGCATCCGCACGCGGACGTCTCGCCCCCCGCTGGCCACGACGTAGATGATCTCGTCGCCCAGGAGCTCGGCTGAGACGACCCGGCCCGGAACCGTTCCGTCCGCCCCGGCCGGAGTGATCTCCAGCGCCTCGGGCCGGACGCCCGCGACGAGCGTACGATCACGCTTGAGGCCCGGCGGTGGGGTGAGCGCGAGCCCACCGGCCGCCCGTAGCGCACCGTCGGCCACCTCGACGTCGAACAGGTTCATCGGCGGGGAGCCGATGAAGGCTGCGCAGAACAGGCTGGCCGGGCGGTCGTAGACCTCCAGCGGCGTCCCGACCTGCTCCACCCGACCCTTATTGAGGATCGCGATGCGGTGCCCGAGCGACATCGCCTCGACCTGGTCGTGCGTGACGTACACCATCGTCGTGCCGAGCTGGGCCTGGAGGTGCTTGATCTCGGTCCGCGTGTCCGCTCGCAGCTCGGCGTCGAGGTTGGTCAGCGGCTCGTCCATGAGGAAGGCGCGCGGCCGCCGTACGAGGGCCCGGGCCAGTGCGACTCGCTGCTGCTCCCCGCCGGACAGCCGGTGCGGCTTGCGGTCCAGGAGCGGGCCGAGCTGCATCATCCGGGCGGCCTCGTCGACCCGTTCGCGGATCTCCGCCTTGGGCCGGCCCTCGGCAAGCAGCGGGAAGGCCAGGTTGTCGCGGGTCTTCAGGTGCGGGTAGAGGGCGTAGAACTGGAACACCATGGCGATGTCCCGCTCGGCGGGCGGCAGGTCGTTGACCAGCGTGTCCCCGATGCGGATATCGCCCGACGTCTGTCGCTCGAGACCGGCCATGGCGCGCAGCGTGGTCGTCTTGCCGCACCCCGACGGGCCGAGCATGACGAACAGCTCGCCGTCACCGATGGACAGGTCGACGTGCTCGACCGCCACGGTGCCGTCCGGGTACTGCTTGTGCAGGGAAGTGACTTCGATACCGGCCATCAGCGTCGCACCGCCCCGAGGGTCACGCCGGCGACCAGGTGCTTGCGCACCAGGTAGGCGAAGATCAGCACCGGCAGCGCGAAGACCACCGTGGCGGCGGCGACCAGGCCCCAGTTCACCGTGGTACCGCCGATGAGGCCGGCGATGGCCGGTGGGGCCGTGCGGACCTCCTGGCTGGAGGTGAGGAAGATCGCATAGACGAACTCGTTCCAGGAGAAGATGAGCGCGAACACCGCCGTCGCGGCGATGCCGGGGATGAGCAGGGGAAGGGTGAACTTCCAGAACGCCTGCAGACGGGTGTAGCCGTCGAGCATCGCGGCGTCCTCGTACTCCGATGGCACATCATCGACGAAGCCCTTCATCATCCAGATCGTGAACGGCAGGTTGAACGCCGTGTAGATGAGGATGAGGCCGAGCTTGGTGTCGATGAGCCCGAGGTTGCGGTACATGAGGAAGATCGGGATGACGACCACCACGGGCGGCATGAAGCGGGTGGAGAGGATGAAGAACAGCTGGTCCTTCTTGGCCTTCAGGGTGAACCGTGAGTAGGCCCACGCCGCAGGAACCCCGAGCAGGGTGGCCAGCACGGTGGAGGTCCCGGCGACCACGACGGAGTTCATGAACGACACGGACAGGTCCGAACGCCCCCCGCCGGGAGCGACGAAGACGTCCTTGTAGTGCTGCATGGTGACGTCGAAGCCGAAGAACTTCGCCGGGACGGCGTAGATGTCCTGGCCGGTCTTGAACGACGTCTGAAGAATCCACATCACCGTGAACAGCGAGGTGCTCAGAAGCACGACCAGCAGCGCGATCTCGATGATGGCCCGGACCTTGCCGCCTCCGCGGCGGGCTCGGGACGCGGAGCGGGTGACGGGCCCGGGTACGGCCTCGTCGACGGAGATCGCCATCAGCCCTCCTTCAGCTTGTTGAGGTAGCGCAGGTAGAACTGCGCCAGCACGATGACGATGAGGACCATGAGGATGCCGTACGCCGAGGCGGTCCCGGTGTTGAAGCCGAGGAAGGCCACCTTGTACACGTGGAACGACAACGTCTCGGTGGACACCCCTGGCCCACCGTTGGTGAGGACATAGACGAGGTCGAACTGGCGGAAGGCCTCGATGGCGCGGAACATCACCGCGATGAGGAGCAGCGGCCACACCATCGGCAGGGTGATGTGACGGAACCGGAACCACTCCGAGGCCCGGTCGATGGACGCCGCCTCGTACAGGTACTTGGGCACCGCGGTGAGTCCCGCGAGCGCGATGAGCATGATGAACGGCGTCCACTGCCACGTGTCGACGAGGATGAGGGAGAACAACGCCGTCCGCTGCCGAGTGAGCCACTCGATCGGTTCGAACCCGAGAGAGCCCAGGATGCTGTTGACCACCCCGAACTGCGCGTCGAGCATGAACCGCCAGAACAGCCCGACGACGACGGGCGAGAGCATCATCGGGATGAGGAACAGCGTCGTCAGCAGCCCGCGCCCGTGCACCCGCCGCGAGATGAGGTACGCGATGGAGAATCCGAGGACGGTCTGCAGGAGCACCGCACCTGCCACGAAGAGCGTCGTCGTCAGCGCTCGCCCGTGGACCTCCGACGACGTCAGGACGTCGGCGTAGTTCTCCAACCCGACGAAGCCGGCGGGCGCGTTGCCCGTTGCCGAGTAGTTCGTGAACGACAGGTACAGGGCCCACAGCAACGGGAAGACCGACATGCCGAGCAGCAGGAGCATCGCCGGCGAGATGAAGATCCAGGCGAGCCCACGGTCACGCAGGCGGGGGGACCGCCCCGGTGCAGGAGGCAGGGCTGCTGCATCCTGCACCGGGGCGTCGATCGACTTCGTCATGCTCAACTCACAGCCCGCCGTCGCCGTCTAGCACGGCCTGCTGCTCCCGAGCGATGTCGTCGAGCGCCGTCTCCGGGTCCTTGGCCCCATTGAGTGCGGCGTTGACGTTGGTGTTCTCGATGTTGATGAGCTGTGCGTACTCGGGCACGTTCCACATGTCCTGCTGGCGCGAGACCGAGTCGGTGTAGACCTGGTTGAACGGTCCGGCGTCGAGGAACTCCGAGGACTCCAGGGCGTCCGTGCGCGACGGCACGCCGCCGGCTTCGGCCCACTTCTTCTGGATGTCCTCCTGCTCGAACCACCGCATGAAGTTCAGGGCCTCCGCCACGCGCTCGTCGGGCGCATAGGCCGAGATGTGCATCCCCATGCCACCGAGCGGCACGATGTCCGTCTCCTGCGACGGCAGGGTGGCGAAGCCGAGGACGTCGAGGATCTCCTCGGGCGTGTCACCGAGCGTCGACTGCGTCGGGTCGATGAGGCCACCGCTCGCCGCGATCCAGTTGAACGCGATGCACGCCGTGCCCTGCCCGACCGCCGCGTTGACCTCGTCGAGGAACCAGTTGCCGGAGCCGGGTGCGGTCAGCGGCTTCATCTCGTTGACCAGGACGTCCATCGCCTTGTGCCCGGCGTCGTCGTTGATGATGCCTTCGATCTGCCCCTCGGACTGGTCCCAGAGCTCGCCGCCGTAGAGGGCGTTCACGGTGTTGTAGGTGACCGCTGCGGCGTCGGAGCCGTTGGCCTGGTGGAAGGCCAGCCCATAGACGCCGGGGTTGTCCTCCTGGCACTGCGCGGCCACGTCGATCATCTCGTCCCACGTCGCGGGGGGCTCGTCGCCGATGAGGTCCTTGCGGTAGATCATCGTCCAGGTGTCACCGAGCAGCGGCAGGCCGTACATCCTGGCGTTCTCGTCCCGCTGGCCGGTCACAGCCTGGGGGTACTGGCCGTAGGCGGCCAGGAGATAGGGGTCGTAGGCGTCGGTCTCGATGTTCTCGTTGATGAAGTCGGTGATGTCGAGGATGTTGCCGTTGGTCACGGCCTCACCGATGTGCTGCGAGTCGAGGACCGCGATGTCGAAGTCCGTCTGGCGCGCGGCGAACTGGGTGAACATCGCGTCGTGCCAGTTGGCGTTCGGCACGGTGTTGACCTTGACGGTGACGTTCGGCCGCTCCTTGGAGTACTCCGCGTTCGCGAAGTCCTCGAGCAGCTGAGCGGGGGGCCACTCGAACCAGATGAAGCTGAGGTCCAGTGGCTCGTCGGTGAGCTCGGGGACCGTCGCGGGCGCCGCAGGGCCACTCGCCTCCGCGTTGCCGTCGTTCCCGTCGTCGCCGTCGTCACCGCTGGCACCGCCGCCGCAGGCCGCCAGGGTCATGGCGACCAGCGTGGTCGCCGCCGCCGCCCGCACCTTGTGGCTGAGGCGAGAACTCCGTCGGTCTCGCTGTGTGTTGCTCATCGGTTCTCCTGCTTCCTGCATCGGGGATGTTGCGGAATCTGTTGCTGACTTGCGGTCCGGCGTCACCAGGACGTCGCTATGTACTGGGTCTCCATGAACTCGAGCAGTCCCTCGGTGCTCCCCTCGCGTCCCAAGCCGCTCTGCTTGGTGCCGCCGAAGGGCGCGGCCGGGTCGGAGACGAGCCCGCGGTTGAGGCCGACCATGCCGCTCTCGATGGCTTCCGCCAGACGCAGTCCGCGGCCGAGGTCGCTCGTGTAGAGGTAGCTGACCAGGCCGTACTCGGTGTCGTTGACCATCGCCAGCATCTCCTCCTCCCGCTCGAAGCGGACCACCGGGGCCACCGGTCCGAAGATCTCCTCGTGCAGGACGCGGGCGTCCGGCGGCACGTCGACCAGCACCGTCGGGGGGTAGAAGGAGCCGGACCCGTCGGGTCGTTCGCCGCCGAGCACGGCGCGCGCGCCACGCTCGATGGCGTCCCGGACCAGCTCGTCGACCTTGCGGGCGGCACCCTCGTTGATGAGCGGACCGCACTGGGTGCCCTCCTCGGAACCCGGGCCGACGCGGACCGCGGCCATCTGGGCGACGAGGCCAGTCACGAAGGCGTCGTGAACCGGTGCCTGCACGAAGAACCTGTTCGCGGCGGTGCACGCCTGGCCGCCGTTGCGCATCTTCGCGATCATCGCGCCCTCGACCGCTGCGTCGACTTCCGCGTCGGCGAGGACGACGAAGGGTGCGTTGCCGCCGAGCTCCATCCCGCACTTGAGCACCTGGTCGGCGGCGGTGCGCAGCAGGCTGCGGCCGATCTCCGTCGACCCGGTGAACGAGAGCATGCGTGTCCGGGGGTCGGTGAGCATGGTCTCGACGACGGGACCGGGCTTCGTCGTCGTGATCACGTTGAGCACACCGGGTGGCAGGCCGGCCTCCTGCAGCAGGGCTGCGACCGCGAACGCCGTCAGCGGCGTCAGGGTGGCTGGCTTGAGGATCGCGGTGCAGCCGGCCGCCAGGGCCGGTGCGATCTTGCGGGTCGCCATGGCCGCGGGGAAGTTCCACGGGGTGATGAGCACGCTGATGCCGACGGGCTGGTGGGTGACCAGCAGCCGGTTGGCCCCGCTTGGGGAGCGGCCCAGCTGGCCGTGCAGCCGGACTCCCTCCTCGGCGTACCAGCGGAAGAACTCGGCGGCATAGGTCACCTCGGACCGGGCGTCGGCCAGCGACTTGCCGTTCTCAAGACTGATGAGCAGGGCGAGCTCCTCGCGCTTCTCATGCATCAGCGTGAAGGCCCGCAGCAGCAGGTCGGCCCGGGCGCGGGGCGCCGTAGCCGCCCACCCCGCCGCCGCTGCGGCCGCGGCATCCACCGCCGCCTCGGCGTCATGGACGCCGGCGTCGGCGACCGATGCCAGCACCGCACCCGACGCGGGATCGCGGACGTCGATCCGTCCCCCGTCGGAGCCGCCGCGCCAGGCACCCGCGACGAGCAGGTCGGTGGGCACGTCGAGGCCGTCGAGGACCGGACGCATGGACTCGTGCATCGTGTTGTTCATCGAGTACCTGCTGTCGTGGTGGTGAGGTCCGGCGAGGCCGACCCGGAGGGGGTCTCTCGCAGGGCGGTGCGGTCGCCGCTGTACGCGGCGCGGACGATCCGTTCGAGGGCGTCGACATCGAGCGGACGCGGGTTGTTCGCGATGAGGCGCGCGGAGCCGAGGGCCTGCTCGGCCGTCCAGCGCAGCCGGTCGGCGGGCAGCCCGAGGTCCGCGAGGGTGGCCGGAATGTCCACCGAGGCGAGCAGGGCGGCAACCCGGTCGATCGCCTCGTGGGCAAGGTCCTCGTCCGACGCGTCGGCGGAGGCGCCCATCGCGACGGCGATGGCGGCGAACTCGGGGATCCGCACGGGGCGGTTGAACTCCATGACGTACGGCAGCACGACCCCGACCCCGATCCCGTGCGGGGTGTGGGTGAGGGCGCCGACCGGGTACTGGATCGCGTGCGCCGCGGCCGTGCCGGCCGTGCCCAGGGCGAAGCCGCCGGCGGTGGCCCCGAGCATCATCGCCTCACGGGCGGCCATGTCGCTGGGCTCCGACCAGGCCCGGTGCATGCTGCTCGCAACCAGCCGGACGGCCATGAGGGCGTAGGTGTCGGTCAGCTCGTTCTTGCCGACGAAGACCCGCTCCGTCGCGAGCTCGGGGGTCACCGGGCGACGGATCGCGGTGAAGGCCTCGAGCCCGTGCGACAGGGCGTCGGTGCCGGCGCTCGCCGTGAGGCTCGGCGGGCAGCCGAGGGTGAGCTCGGGGTCGCACACGGCGGTGTGCGGGATGAGGTGCGGGCTCGAGATGCCGACCTTGCTCACCCGCTCGGGATCGGTGAGGACGGCCACGGGCGTGACCTCCGACCCGGTCCCGGCGGTCGTCGGCAGGGCCACGACCGGGATCACGGGTCCGGGGACCCGGGACTCGCCGTAGTAGTCCGACGGCACGCCCCCGTGCGTGAGAACCACGGCCGTCGCCTTGGCCAGGTCGATGCAGCTGCCGCCACCCATGCCGATGACGACGTCGAGGGCGGCGTCCGCGGCGAGCGCCGCGCACTCGGTCACCTGGTGCACCGGGACGTCCGGCTGCACCTGCGCGAACACCGTCACGTGGACGCCAGCACCCTCGAGCAGGCCAACGAGCTCGGCGAACTCCTCCGTCTCGCCGAAGCGGGCATCGGTGCAGACCAGCGCGCGTGTGCCGAGCGCGGCCACCAGCGTGCCGAGGGCGCGCCGCTGGCCGGCGCCGAACACCACCTGTCGAGGCCCACGCAGGACGCCGAGCATGCTCATGGGGTCTCCAGAGGTAGACAGTGGGAGGAGGAGCCAGCGAGACCGATATGCGACGATGCGAGAACGGTGACGCACTGGGCTTTCCGATACGATCCGATTTGCGGTGATCATGGAGCAGCGGAGTGGCCGCTGTCAACCATGATCGCCAACGAGGTGGATAGGGGGCACACCCATGAACGACGGAGCGACGATCGGACAGGACCTCGGGACCCGCGGCGCGCAGCCGAACGGGCGACCACGCGGACGGCTCGCCGACGAGGTGCACGACACGCTGCTCCGCCAGCTCATGTCGTCGCGCATCGTGCCGGACTCCCGCGTCACGATCGACGCCCTGGCGCGCGAGCTGGGGGTCTCGCAGACGCCGATCCGCGACGCCCTCAACCGCATGGAGGCCGATGGGCTGGTCGTCCGGGTGCCGAACGCCGGCTACCGGATCGCGCCCCAGATCACCCGCGAGCGGTTCGATGACATGCTCGAGATCCGCCTCCTCCTGGAGCCCGCAGCCGCCCGCCGCGCGGCGGAACGCGCCACTGCGTCGCAGGTCAGCGAGCTGCGCCGGCTGCTCGAGGAGATGGCGGAGCTGGAGGAGGGGGACGGCCCGATGGCGTACGGCGCCTTCGGGCTGCGCGACGCGGCGTTCCACGATCTCGTCGCGCAGGGTGGGGGGAACCACCTCATCCGCGAGGCGCTCGCCCGGCTGCACACGCACGTGCACCTGTTCCGGCTGGTCTATGACACCCAGGTCACCAACCTGGCCATGGGCGAGCACGACGAGATCCTCGCCGGCATCGCCGCGCGTGACCCCGATGCGGCCGCCTTCGCCATGCGCCAGCACATCCTGCTGTCAGGTGACCGGTTCCGCCGGCTGTTCGACCACGCCCCGTCCGCGGACGCCCGGCAGCCGGCGCTTGACTGACGGGCCCGAGCGCGCCATTCTTACCCATCCGGTCAGATCCGATCGGATATGATCCACTCGTCCCTCTCGGCCGAGTGCCATCCCACACCCACCGTTGAGTGCGAGGAGAATTAGGTGCCCAGAGCGTTGCTCCTGACCGGCGATGCCGCCGAGGAGCTTGACACGATGTATCCCTACTACCGCATCCGAGAGGCGGGGTGGGACGTCGACGTCGCCAACAAGTCGATGCGTGACGTCCAGCTCGTCATCCACGAGTTCGACCCGAATTGCGATGCGTACGTCGAGAAGGACGGCCGCAAGCTGCCGGTCGACGTGCTGTGGCAGGACGTGGACGTCTCGCTCTACGACGGCCTCATCATCCCCGGCGGCCGTGCTCCCGAGTGGATCCGGGTGGACGAGCATGTCCAGCGGATCACCGAGCACTTCTTTGCCGCCAACCTGCCGATCGCGCTCGTGTGCCACGGCGCGCAGGTGCCGGCCGACTACGGGCTGCTCAAGGGTCGCAAGACCGCGTGCTTCCCGCCCATCACCCGCGACATGGAGCACGCCGGAGCGACGGTCATCGACGCGCCGGACGTCGTCGACGGAAACCTCGTCTCCTGCCGAGGCTGGCCGGACATGCCGTGGTTCGGCAAGGCGATGGTGGACCTCTTCTCGAAGTCCGTCAGCGCCTGATGAGCACGACTGCCGTCGACCGGTGACGGCCGAACGTACCGTCGCCGTCGACGGCTCGCCGGTCCAGGTGCTCGTGGGTGGCACCGGACCGGCGGTGTTGCTGCTCCACGGTTCCGGCCCCGGGACGACCGGGTCCGGAACCTGGACGGCCACCATCGAGGCGCTCGGGGACTCGTTTCAGTTCGTCGCGCCCGACCAGGCCGGCTTCGGCCGGACACCGGTACCGCCCGGCACCCGCGGCGGGCTGCGGGTGTGGACCGAGCAGGCTGCCGGACTGATGAACGCGCTGGGGCACAGCTCCTACGCCGTCGTCGGCCACTCGATGGGCGGCGCCGTCGCCCTGGCGTTGGCGGCCGCGCGTCCCCAGCAGGTCAGCGCCGTCGTGCCGGTGTCGACCATGGGCGCCCCCGGGGCGCCGCTGTCGCCCGCGCTCGACGCGGTCTGGGCCACCCCGCCCACCGAGGACGGTGCGCGGGACATGCTCGGCCGTCTGCTGCTCGACCCGTCCCTCGTCACCGAGGCCGCGGTCGCGGCCCGGACCGCAGCGATGCAGGCCGGCGAGGCCGCGTACCCCACACTCTTCCCGCCGCCCCGGGCACAATGGGTCGAGGACCTCACCCTGTCCGCGGAGGCACTGGCGGCGATCAGCGCCCCGGTCCTGCTCGTCCACGGCGCCCAGGACCCGGTCACACCCCTGCGCGAAACTGCCCTGCCGCTGCTCGACCACCTCGCCGACGTCCGCCTGCACGTCCTCGGGCGGTGCGGGCACGCGCCGGCGGTCGAGCACCCGCACGACTTCCACCGCCTGCTGTCGGACATCTTCAGCCGGGAGTGACTGTGGGCTCAGAGCGGGCCTCCGCTTCACAGCGAGATGTGGCCAGTGTTGCCATCGACGGTGACCGCGGACGACGGGAGGAGGAGCTCGGTCGCTCGTGAGACTGAGAGTACGGCGGGTATCCCGACTTCCCTGGCGACGATCGCGGCATGGGAGAGCACTCCACCTCTCTCGGTCACCACTGCCGACGCAATGGTGAACAGCGGTGTCCACGCAGGATCGGTGTGGCGGCAGACCAGCACATCCCCGCGCTCGACCTGAGGGAAGTCGCCCGGCCCGCGGACCAAGCGGACGGGACCGGTGGCCACTCCTGGACTGGCCGCCTCGCCGGTGATGGTGACACTGCCGGCGGCCGTCGGCGACGGTGCTGTGGAGTCAGGGACGACTGCGGTCACGGGTCGGGCTTGAAGGACCCACGTCGTGTCGTCCCTGATGGCCCATTCGATGTCTCTGGGACCACCCAACGTGGTGGAGACCTCCTTCCCGAGGGCGTGCAAGAGCGCAACGTCGCGGTCCGTGAGACAGAGCTCCTCCCGCTCTGTCGGCACTGTGGCTCGGGTCAGAGGTGCCCGTCGTGGCGGTCGGTGCGCTCGGTCGTGAGTCCTGGTCGGCGCTCGACGATGCCAGAGTCTCTGACGCGCCAGGAGTCCGGAGTGACGTGGCCGGCGACGAGCCGTTCTCCGATGCCCCACGAGGCTTCGATCACGCTGGTGGTGCCGGTGAACATGATCCCGGAGACGCTGGCATCCACGAACCGTTGGACGAGCACGGCCATGTCGACCGACGCCTTCGGCGCTTGGCGAGCTCGGTACGCGGCAGCGCGCTCGGTCCACAGCGAGGCCCAGCACTTGAGGATCGCCTGGCACACCTGCTCGGTGCCGCGCACGGCAAGGAAGCTGTCATGCTGTCCTGCGGCGGATGCCTGGGCGTTGTCCTCGGCGATCGAAGATGACCGCACGGCCACGTATTCAGTCGGCGCCCCGTCGGTGATGTGCTCCAACGCCCGCGCGACGGCGTCGACAACGCCATCCAGGAGGCGAGAGCGCAGGATTCGCGATCGAGCCTCTTCGGGGTGATCGGTGGAGAGCTCGGTGAGGCCAAGTGCCAAGGCCGCGGCTCGGTAGGTGGTCGCTGGCACCACGAAACCGGTAGGTACGTTGAAGCCAGCCCGTGTCAGCTCGGCCAAGGGTGCGGCTTTGCCACCGGCGGTCGAAGGGGCGGCGTCGATGAGGTCCACGACGTTCACAGCTGCCTCCTGCCAGCGAAGCCTGTCCACCGCAGCTCGGCGGGCAGGTGAGACATGTCGTTGACCATCACCACGCCAGGGGGTTCCCCGTCGGTGTGCTCAATCACCGTGAGCCCGGTGTTGGCGACACCGGCCAGCGACATCCATCGGGCAGGTGGCGCACTGAGCGCATCGCGCACCAGCCAGGCGATCGGGTACGCGTGGGTCACGGCTACCTCGTGGGTCGAGCGCCGTGCTCGGGTGCTCGGCGTGCCGAACCGTGCCGCCAGGCGATCTGCGGCACTTCGACCGGCATCGGCTTCGCTGCGGTCGTAGCCGTCGAAGAATCCCAGCCATGAGGGTGAGAGGTCGTCGCGGTTCGGAACGAAGGGGACCGTGCGAGTCGCTGGCCGATCAATCGGGACTGTTCCCGACCTTCGTCAGTCAGCTGGCCCCAGGCGTCGGCCGCCCCGTGGCGCAGGAGGTAGACCGTGCGAGCAGCCATCACCGTCCTCCTTGATGTGGCTCCGCGGAACGGTCGCGACCGAGGGTGGACAGCAGGTCCTGATGGAGCTCTGCCCACACGAGGTGGCACGAGAGACGGCCCACACCGGCCACCCACTGATGGTCACCCGCGCGAGCCTTCGCCACGGCCGCCGAGAACTGCCGCGGGTACCGGCCGAATCGCGGGAGCCGGGTACCCAGCTCAGCCATGAGGTCGTTGAGAGCATCAGCCAAGTCCGTCAGCTCCCGCAGCAGCTCCACGCTGCGGTCCGTACGGTCAGCGGATGAGAGCAGCTGCCAGTCGGTCACCGCCCGGACGAGGCGGGGATTCACGCCGCTCTCGAACTCCGCCACCGTGGCTTCGAGGACGGGCCGCACGCCGGACGCCTCGAGCTCTTCCTGCAACAGCTCACCATCGCGGCTCCGGCCCTCCTCGGTGAGGATCCACCCACCGGAGTCAGCGAACGTCATGCGCTCGACCAGGTGCTGCTCTTCGAGGACGCGGAGCGTGTCAGCCACGATGCCCGCTGGCAGGTCGGCATGGTCAGCGACCGCCCCGGTGTCCGCGAACCCGGCGAGGCGGACCGCGTGAAGCACCAGCAGCTCGTCACTGGACCGCCACGTCGTATCGGATCGTTCAGCTGTCATTCTGGTTGCTCCGCGACGTCGTCGGCCTGGGCGCGGGTCGACACCCGCTGGAAGCGCTGCTGGGCAGCCTGCGGAGACTTCACTCCCAGCTGCTTGGCGATGTCCGGCCAGGTCAGCCCCTCTGCCCGCGCGATCAGCATCAACCCGGCTTCGAGCGCATCAAGATAGGCACGTGCCGGCTCCAGAAGTGTCAGCGCGGCACGAAGATCGCCGTGAGAAGCGGCGCCGACGGTCGAGTTCGCTCGCCACATCGCCAGCCGCAACAGGGTCACATCGTCAGGCATCGCCTCCGGCGGCAGCCAGGGGAGCGAGGGCAGCTGATCGGCACCGGACTCGCACAGTCGTCGCCGCGCCGAGTCCATCTCGTTCAACTCATCGAACTCATTCGGAGCACCAGGAACCATCCCGTCACCCTGGCAGCACCAACAGCACGTTGTCAACATTCTGTTGATGTCCGCACCCGGCATCGATGGCCAGACACACCGAAGGCCGCCTCCCTGTCGGGAGACGGCCTTCGGCCAAGGGTGATCGTGGAGATGGCGGGAATCGAACCCGCGTCCGACGGCGTGGAACCAGAGCTTCTCCGGGTGCAGTCTGCTGCGATTTTCTCGGCCCCAGCAATCACGCAGACAAGTCGCTGACGGGCTCAGTCATCTGAAAGTCCCCGGAACCCCGATGACGAGGGCTACGAGCAGTGGCTCTCTAGCTGACGCCAGGAACCGGGGCGAGAGCTACCCCGGGCTGACGGACTTCAGGACTCGCTCAGGCGGCGAGTGCGAAGTCGGTGCGCTTGGAATCGGCACCTGTTGGTTTGCAGAGATCGTTGACGAGATGACTCTGCATCCTCGACCCGCTTCCTCTGGCACGACAACCATCGTCGAAACCGATCATCCCCCTGTGTAATTTTCAAGCCACCGGCCGAAGCCAGTGAGGCCAGTCTACGTCGTCAACCACGAGGTGCCCACCGGTTATTCCCCGGCGGCCAGCTCCGCGTCCACCAGGGGCTTGACCTGCGTCCCCAGCAGCTCGATCGAGCGCAGCACCTCGACCTGCGGCACCCCGGCATAGTCCATCTGCAGGATCTGCCGGTCGTGGCCCAACGCCTGGTGCAGCGTGACGATCTTGTCCGCCACCACCTCAGGACTGCCGACGAAGAACGCACCGTGCTTGCCGGACTGCGCCTCGAAGGAGATCCGGTTGGGCGGTGCGAACCCGCGCTCGGCGGCGATGTTCGCCATGTTGGCCGAGTGGTAGGGGTAGAAGAACGCGCGGGCACCGGCGTCGTCGTCGGCCAGGAAGCCGGGGCCGGAGATCGTCACCCGCCCCGGGGTGTGGTGGCCCGCCTCGGTCCGCGCCTGCCGGTAGTAGTCCACGAGGGGCGCAAACCGGCGCCCCTCCCCG
Source organism: Georgenia sunbinii (assembly GCF_036421875.1). Classification (NCBI taxonomy): domain Bacteria; kingdom Bacillati; phylum Actinomycetota; class Actinomycetes; order Allobogoriellales; family Allobogoriellaceae; genus Georgenia; species Georgenia sunbinii. Next base: position 426,061 of record NZ_JAZGOL010000003.1, read on the forward strand.
CCGATGACAGCGAAGTTCACCGGCAGCCCGAGCCGTCCGGCGCGCACCGCAGAGGCCGGCGATCCCCCGGTGGCGATCTCGATCCGCAGGTGCTCCCCCAGCTCGGGCTTGTCGACCGGCCGCGGCAGGATGTCGGCCTCCCGCAGCGCCGGCCGGAAGCGGCCGGACCACGTCACCGGGTTGCCGGCGTCGAGCCGGAGCAGCAGGTCGAGCTTCTCCTCGTACAGCTCGTCATAGTCCTCGAGGTTGGCGCCGAACAGCGGGAACGACTCGATGAAGGACCCCCGGCCGGCCATGAGCTCGACCCGGCCCTGGGAGAACTGGTCCATCGTCGCGAACTGCTGGAAGACCCGCACCGGGTCCTCCGTCGACAGCACGGTCACCGCCGAGCCCACCCGGATCCGCTCGGTCTGCGCGAGGGCCGCCGAGATGACGATCGCCGGCGCCGAGATCGAGTAGTCGGGCCGGTGGTGCTCGCCGATGCCGGCATAGTCGAGGCCCACCTGCTCGGCCAGGCGGACCCGCTCGAGCACGTCGCGCAGCCGCTGGCCGGGAGAGACCCGGGGACGGCCCGGACGTTGGTCGAGGTCACCGAAGGTGTAGAAGCCGAGTTCCATGCCTATGCAAACACATGCACCTCAGGGGTATTCCCCGGCGGTCACTTCCGCCGTGAGGTCAGGGCATCCACCACGAGCCCGAGCCCGATGCCGAGCATGAAGACGTCCTTGGCAACGGCGGTGCCGTCACTCGTCGGCCGGACGCCGTCCTCCTCGGTGAGGCCGGGGGTACTGAGGTACATCCGCAGCAGCGAGCCGGAGAAGGCAGTCAGCCCCAGACCAGCGAGCCAGGACGGCACGATCGGCAGCAGCAGGGTGGCACCGAGAGCGATCTCCCCGGTAGAGACCAGCTTGCCGAAGTCCTGCGGTGACATCTCCTTCAGCTGCGGGAACGCGTTGGCCGCCATCCCCTGCAGGCCGGCCGCGGACTCCTCGTCGAGCCCTCGTTTGCCCAGGCCGGAGTTGAGGATGAACGCGCCGGCCGCCAGCCGCGGCGGCACGTGTCGAAGCTTGATCGGCAGACCCATGAGGTGACTCCTGTCGTGCGAGGTGGGTGATGACCCCCAACCTAACCCCGCGCCCCTGCTCTGTCGCGGCGTCCTTACCAGCTGCCTCCGCCGGTGCCGCCCACCCCGCCACCGACCGAGCCGGAGAACCCGGAGCCACCGCTGCCGGCGGAGGTCACCGCGGAGGTCGCTGCACCGGCGAACGCGCCGATGGAGGCGTCGAAGCCGGCCGCCGCGGACCACCAGGCGTACCCGGCCGTGTACGGGACGTACCAGCCGGTCGGCTCCGGGGCGCTGCCCTGCGCCGCAGCCTGGGCGAAGACCTCCGCCCACCGGTCGGCGAGGTCGAAGGCGATGGCGTACGGCAGGTACCGCGAGAAGATGTCCTGCCCCTCCTCGAACCGGATCTGTGCGGCCTCCGCGGTCGCGAGGTACTGCATGAAGCCCAGCGTCTGGGCGAGCACGGCGGTGCCGGCCGCGGTCCGCGCCGGCGCCGCGTACGCCGCGAACGCCACGACCAGCCCGATGACCAGCAGCGGCAGCGCGAGCACGACCGGCGCCCGTAGCAGCACCAACGCGATCCCGAGCGCCACCCCGAGCGCGAGCACGCCGAGGCCGCTGAGCACCCACCGGGTGCGTACGTGGCTCGGGTTGCCGCGGAACCAGCCGCGCTCGGTCACCGCCTCGTAGAGCTTCTCCTGGGTCTTGGACACCGCGAGGGCGTAGCGGCCCGACACCTCGGACAGCAGCACCGAGCCGTCGTCGCGTGCGCCGGCCGCCGCCTCGTCGTCGTCATCGTCGTCGTCATCGTCATCGTCGGGCGTGAAGACGCGCTCGAGGAGCCCGGCCTCGTACGCCTCGAGCTCACCGCCGTCCCAGCCCCGCAGCGGCACCAGCCGCCAGTCCTCGACGTCGTCGCCCTCGTCGCCCGGCTCGACCTCCTCGATGCGCAGGTAGCCGCGCACCGCGAGGTCGATGAGGGTCGCGGAGACGTCGCGGGCATCGGCGGTCTCGTCCTCGAGCGTGCCGATCTCCCCGGGCCGCACGCCGTCGGGCGGGGTGAAGCGCACCGCGACCGGCTGCCGGCGGGACCGTCCCACCCGCGGCGGCTCGCCACCGGCGGGCATCAGGCCCGGAGTGGTGCCGAGGTAGGCCTTGTCGCGGCCACGACGGGTCGCGACGGCGATCGCGCCACCGGCGCCCAGCACGGTGACCAGGCCGGCGATGCCACCGGTCACCGGCGTCAGCTGCATGGTGTTGGCCCAGGTGCGGCGCGGCTCGAGCACGGGCTCGGCACCGGTGAAGGTGCCGGCGGGCCAGCCGACCACCACGCTCAGCCCCTCCCCCTCATCGAGGGCGCCCTGCGTGAAGTCGGTGGCGGTGCCGGGGTCGCCGGCCGAGTCGCAGGGGGTCGTCGAGCTGCTCCGGCCGGCGAAGCAGGCGGTGGCCTCGCTGGCGGCCGGCCCGGTGACGCTCACCGAGACGTCGTCGAGCGGGATGTCGAAGCCACCGGACGAGACGACGTTCCAGAACAGCTCGTCGCGCACGGTGCCGTCCGGACCGGTCACCGCGGGGTCGACGAGCCCCTCGACCGTGTACGCCACCCGGTAGCGGTGCTGCCCGGTGACATCGACGTCCTCGTCCCCGATGTACAGCTGGACCGCGCCACTCTCCCGCTCCACCCGCAGGTCCCCGGGGGCGTCGGTGAGCGACTCTGCGGTGATGTCGTCGATCGCCATCTGCCGGTAGTGGTCCGGGTCGTCGGCGATCTCCTGGCGCTCGGCGAGCACGAGGAACGGGCCGTGCGCCTCGTCGTCGCCGAAGTCGTAGTCGAGGTCGATCTCGACGCGCGCCGTCCCGCCGTCGGCGTCGAGCGTCGCGGTGACGTCGTAGCGGGTGATCTGGCCGACCGACCCGTCGTCGGCGCTCGCCGGCAGCGGCAGCGCGAGGACGACGACGACGGCGAGCAGCAGCGCCGTCAGCGCGCCGACGAGCGTCGCGCGAGGGCCAGGCAGCGTGCCCGGCGCCATCAGCGGTGGGCCCGCAGGCTCATCGCTCGCTGCGCCTCGCGCTGGTCCTGCTGCTCGCGCAGCGCGTGGCGCTTGTCGTACTCCTTCTTGCCTCGGGCGAGCGCGACGAGGACCTTGGCCCGGCCACGGATGAAGTACAGCTCCAGGGGCACGATGGTGTGGCCCTTCTCCCGGGACTTCACGGCGAGCTTGTCGATCTCCTCACGGTGGAGCAGCAGCTTGCGCTTGCGTCGCACCGCGTGGTTGGTCCAGGTCCCCTGGTTGTACTCGGGGATGTGCACGCCCTGCAGCCAGGCCTCGTCGCGGTCGATCTCCACCCAGCCGTCCACCAGCGAGGTGCGCCCCATCCGCAGCGACTTCACCTCGGTGCCGGTGAGCACGAGACCGGCCTCGAAGGTGGCGTCGATGTGGTAGTCGTGGCGCGCCTTCTTGTTGCGGGCGACGACGGTGCGCTTGTCCGACTCGGCCTTGGCCTTCTCGGCCGCGGTGAGCTTCTTCGGCGGCGTCGTGGCGGGCACCGGTGGACTCCTTCGGGTGGTGGGGAGGGGCAACCCCAGCCTAGGCCAGGTGAAGCCGCGCAGTCGTGGTGATACCCCCGGGTGGGGCATCGGACGGCCCTAGCGGCGGAACCCGGGCAGGCCCATCGGGTCGATCGTCGAGCCGTTCTTCCACACCTCGAAGTGGACGTGGCAGCCGGTGACGTTGCCGGTGGCGCCGGTGTAACCGACGACGTCTCCCTGGTTGACCCGCTGACCGGGCCGCACGTTGAAGCGGATGAGGTGGTTGGTCACGGTGACGTAGCCGCTGCCGTTGATGGTGCCGTGGTCGATGATGACCTGGTTACCGTGCGAGGCGTTGCCCGCGGCCGGGATGGTCGCGTTGACGGTGCCGCTGGCCGCAGCCACCTGCGGGTTGCCGCACGCGGAGCGGACGTCGACGCCGGCGTGGAACCACTGGTACCCCGCCAGCGGGTGCATCCGCATGCCGTACGGCGAGGTGACGTACAGCGGGTTGGGCACCGGAGGGATCATCGACGCCGATCCGCCGCCACCGCCGCCGCTGCCACCGCCGCCACTGCTGCTACCGCCACCGGAGCTGCCGCCACCGCCGGAGCTGCCGCTGTTGTTGCGGGCGGCCTCACGCTCAGCGCGCTCCTGACGCTCCCGTTCGATGCGGGCCTGCTCCGCCTGCTGGGCGGAGACGGTCTCGGAGCGGTCGGCCTCGATCCCCGCGATAATGCCGGCGAGCCGGTCGTCGTCGGCCTGCCGTTGGGCGAGGTCCTCGTCGAGCTGGGACTTGGCGGCCTCGAGCTGGGCAGCCAGTGCGGTCTGCTCGTCTTGGATCTGGCGGATCTCGTCGGTCCGGGCGGCGGCGTCGGCGCGCGCGGTGTCGGCTGCCGTGACGGCGTTCTCGGCCTCGACGAGCAGGTCGGCCACCCGTTCGCGCACGGCGTCCTGCCGCAGCTCCCGGTTGCGGTTGACCGCCGTGAGGTTCTCCAGGTCGGTGATGACCTTGGTCTGGCTGCGCACCGCGGTGTCGACGACGGCGCTCTGCTTGATGAAATCCTCGCTGGAGGAGGCGTTGAGGACCACCGACAGCGTGCTCAGGCTCGAGCCGCCACGGTAGGTCGTGCGGGCGAGCTCGCCGATCGATGAACGGGTCGCCTCGATCTGGGCGTCGCCGTCGTCGAGGGCCGCGGTGAGGTCCTCGAGCTCGACCTCGGCGACGGCCAGGCGGTCGGCGACGGCCTGCTGCGCGCGCTCGGCGGCGGCCAGCTCGGCCTCGGCCGCCGCCAGCTCGGCCTCGGCGATCGGCAGCCGGTCGTTGGCGTCCTGCAGCGCCAGGTAGGTCTCGGCGAGGTCGGCCCGCGTCCCCTCGAGCCGGGACTCCAGCTGCTCGCGCTCCTCGGCGTTCTGGCGCCGTTCGCGCTCCTGCTCGGCCAGCTGCTCGTCGTACTGGGAGATCTGGTCGTCGTAGTCCGCCGACGCCGGGGCACCGGCGAGGAGGAGCGCGACGCCGAGCGTCGAGGCAAGCAGGGCACGCAGCACCGGTCGGCGGCGCGACGGTCGTGGCGTCGTCGTCATCTCACACCCTCGTGTATCGGCTCAGTGACACCAGCGAGCTGATGCCGGCGAGCAGGATCGCGGCCAGCGCGAGGACCGGCGCGACCATGAGGACGTCGCCGGTGTCGACGAACTGCACCCACTGGAACTCGGTGGCCAGCCAGCCCTCGACGAGGTACTTCGCGGCGAGCCACAGGCCGCCGACGGCGAGCGCTGCACCGAGCAGCGCGGCCAGCGCGCCTTCGAGCATGAACGGCAGCTGGATGAAGAGGTTCGAGGCACCGACCAGCCGCATGATCGACGTCTCGCGGCGCCGGCTCATCGCCGACAGCCGGATCGTCGTCGTGATCAGCAGGACGGCGGTAAAGGTCATCACGCCAGCGAGCGACACGGCGAGCAGCGTGGCACGGTCCAGGATGAGGAACAGCGGCTCGAGCAGGGCACGCTGGTCGACGACGTCCTCGACGCCGGGGCGGCCGGAGAGCTCGTCGGCGACGACCTGGTACTGCTCGGGGTCGACCAGCTTGATCCGGAACGACACCTGCATCTGGTCGGCGGTGAGGGACTGCGTCCACACCGAGTCCGGCAGCTGCTCCTGGAAGGCCGCGAAGGCCTCCTCCTTGGTCTCGAAGAAGATCTCGTCCACGTAGGGCGCGAGTGCGTCGGAGTCGAGCAACGCCCGGACCTCGTCGAGCTGCTCGTCGGTCACCTCGCCGGCGGCGCAGGTGGCCACGCCGGAGTCCTGCGGGCACATGAAGACCGAGACCTCGACGCGGTCGTACCAGTCGTCCTTCATGTTGCCGATCTGCATCTGCAGCAGCAGCGCGGCGCCGACGAAGACGAGCGAGATGAAGGTGACGAGGACGACGGAGATGGTCATCGCGACGTTCCGGCGCAGCCCGGAGGCGAGCTGGGCGAGGACGAACTGGAGTCTCATCGCGCCCCTACCGTGCCGCGCCGTAGACGCCGCGGGACTGGTCACGCACGGTGCGGCCGTCGACGAGCTCGACGACGCGCTTGCGCATCTGGTCGACGATCTCGTCGTCGTGGGTGGCCATGACCACCGTGGTGCCGGTGCGGTTGATGCGGTCGAGCAGGCGCATGATGCCGATCGAGGTCGTCGGGTCGAGGTTGCCGGTGGGCTCGTCGGCGAGCAGCACGGCGGGCCGGTTGACGAAGGCGCGGGCGATGGCGACGCGCTGCTGCTCACCGCCGGACAGCTCGTGCGGCATCCGCCGCTCCTTGCCCTCGAGACCGACGGTCTCGAGCACCTCGGGCACCGTGGTGAGGACGTGGTGGCGCGGCTTACCGATGACCTGCAGCGCGATCGCGACGTTGTCGAAGACGTTCTTGTTGGGCAGCAGCCGGAAGTCCTGGAACACCATGCCGAGCTGGCGGCGCAGCTGCGGCACCCGCCACTGGCTGATCTTCGACAGGTCCTTGCCGAGCGCGAAGACGTCCCCGGACGTGGGCCGCTCCTCGCGCAGCACGAGCCGCAGGAAGGTGGACTTGCCCGAGCCCGACTGGCCGACGAGGAAGACGAACTCGCCGCGCTCGATCTCCAAGGTCACCTGATCGAGCGCTGGGCGGGCGCCTCGCGCGTACACCTTGGAGACGTTCTGAAAGCGGATCACTTGCTGCCATCGGCCAGTCTCGGAAGCAGGGGAAGAACTCTGGCCTGTCCAGCACACTAAGCACCAGCAGCCCCGCCGCGGTGCGCGACACGCCGCACGCGCCCGCCGGGCGGCCGGTGGGTCAGCGCCGGATGTAGCCCCGCTCGGTCGCGGCGGCCACGGCCGCGGTGCGGGAGGTGACGTCGAGCTTGGTGTAGACGTGGGCGAGGTGGGACTTGACGGTCGCGAGGCTGAGGTAGAGCTCCTCGGCGACCTGCTGGTTGCTCATCCCCTGCGCAACAAGCTCGAGGACCTGCGTCTCGCGGCTGCTGAGCGCCTCACCGCGGTCGCGCACCCGGCTGAGCAGCCGGGTCGCGATCGCCGGGGCGAGGGCGGAGCGCCCGGCGGCGGCGGCCCGGACCGCCGCTGCCAGCTCCTCCGGCGGCGCATCCTTGAGCAGGTACCCGGTCGCGCCGGCCTCGACGGCGGCGAGGACATCGACATCGGTCTCGTAGGTGGTGAGCACGAGGACGCGGGGACCCGCGTCCCGCGCGGTGATGGCCGCGGTCGCCTGGGAGCCGTGCATGCCCGGCCCGAACTGCAGGTCCATGAGGACGACGTCGACGGCGATCTCGTCGACCAGCTCGACGGCGCGCTCGGCGGTGGCTGCCTCGGCGACGACGACGAAGTCCGGCTCCGTCTCGAGCACCGCCCGCAGCCCGGCGCGGACCACCGGGTGGTCGTCGGCGAGGAGCAGCCGGACGGGTGACGTGGTCATGACTGCTCCCCCGGCACCGGCAGGCTCACCGAGACCACCGTGCCGCGCCCCGGCGCCGAGTCCACCGCCATCGTGCCGTGCAGCGCCAGCGCCCTGGAGCGCATCGTCGTCAGGCCGAAGCCGCGCGTCGCCGGGTCGAAGCCCACGCCGTCGTCAGCGACCTCGAGCCGGACGGCGCCGTCGGCACCGTCGAGGGTGAGCCGCGCCCGGGTCGCACCGGCGTGCTGGACGACGTTCGCCAGCGCCGACTGCGCCACGCGTAGCAGCGCGACCTCGTGGCTGGTCGGCAGGTCGAGATGCTCGCCGGACAGCACGACGGCAGTCGGCATCCCGGTGTCCGTGGTCGCGGCCGCCAGCCGCTCCAGGGCAGCCGGCAACGCCCCGTCGTCCAGCCCCGGCGGTGTCTCGTCACGGACGAAGCGCCGTGCCTCAGCGAGGTTGTCCACCGCGGCCTCCCGGGCGCGGGTGATGTGGCGGGCCGCGTCGTCGGGCCGGTCCGGCAGCGCCCGTTCGGCCGCCCGCAGGAGGAGCTGGATGCTCGACAGGCCTTGGGCGAGGGTGTCGTGGATCTCCCGGGCGAGGCGCTCCCGCTCGGTGAGCATCCCGGCCGCCCGTTCGGCGGCAGCGAGCTCCGCGCGGGTCTCGGTGAGCTCGACGATGAGCCGCCGGCGGGCGTCGCTCTCCCGGTACAGCGCCTGGTAACCAAGGACCGTGGCGACGGCGACCGCCGCTCCCAGCACCGGTCCGACGACCATCGGTCCGGTCAGCGCGTGCTGGTGCCAGCCGAAGCCGGCGACCGCCGCGACCGTCGTCGCCATCACGGCCGGCAGCCCGGCGCGCAGCGGCAGCAGGTGGAGCTGGAGGAAGAACAGCGGGAAGGCGAGCCACACGGCGTCGGCGGAGAGCACGAGAAGGACGAGCCAGCACAGGGAGACGGCCGCCAGCCACAGCGCGGCGGCGCGCACGGACCGCCGGACGGCCGGCAGCAGCGCCCCGGCGGCGTAGACGACCATCATGGCGACCGCCGACGCGACCACGGCGCCCACGCCCAGCACCTGCGACTGCCCGGACACGGCGCGCAGCACCGCGAGCCCGAGCATGGCGATGACGAGCAGGTGCAGGCACAGCCGCAGCACCCGCAGCACGGGGGTCAGCGCGTCGGGGTTCACAAGGTCCCCAGCGTAGGCACCGGCCGGCCCGACGGCATCGGCCGAAAGGTGTAGCGACCGCACCACCCTGCGGCGCCCGGGAAGCAACCACCCGCCCGATGCCGGCTCACGGCCCTGCCGCGCAGGCTGGATGCAGCGCCGGGGAACCGCCCCGGCCACCGACAGTGAGGAGGGCCGCTCGTGTTCCTGGCCTGGAGAGACCTGCGATTCGCCAAGGGGCGGTTCGCACTCATGGGGGCCGTCGTCGTGCTCATCACCGTGCTCGTCGGGCTGGTCTCCGGACTGACCGCCGGCCTGGCGCGCCAGAGCACGTCGGCGATCACCGACCTGCCCGCCGACCACCTCGCCTTCGCGGCCCCGGCCGACGGCGAGGACATCTCGTTCACCGCCTCGGCCGTCGAGGAGGCCACCTGGCGGTCCTGGGCCGAGCAGCCCGGCGTGACCGAGGCCCAGCCGGTCGCCGTTGCCACCGCTCGGGCCGAGGCCGACGGCGTCACCGCGAGCGTGTCGACCTTCGGCGTGCTGCCCGGCTCCGGGCTGGCGCCCGGCGACGTCACCACCGGCTCCGTCGTCCTGTCGACCACGGCGGCCGAGGACCTCGGCGCCGCCGTCGGTGACACCGTGGCGATCGCCGGCACCGACCTCACCGTGGCCGCCGTGGCGGGCGACGACTCCTACAGCCACACCCCGGTGGTGTGGGCGGCGCTCAAGGACGTCCAGCAGCCTGGGCACGACGGCCCGCCGGCAGCCACCGTGGTCGCGCTGCAGACCACCGACGCCGCCGACCTCGCAGCCGTCGACGCCGAGCTCGGCACCGCGACCGTCAGCCGCGCCGACTCGCTCAGCGCGATCGGCTCCTACACCTCGGAGAACGGCTCGCTGCAGCTCATGCGCGGGTTCCTGTTCGCGATCTCCGCGCTCGTCATCGGGGCGTTCTTCACGGTGTGGACCATCCAGCGCAGCGGCGACGTCGCGGTGCTCAAGGCCCTCGGCGCCTCGACCTCCTACCTGCTGCGCGACGCCCTCGGCCAGGCCGCGGTGCTCCTCGCGCTCGGTACCGGGCTGGGGACGGCGATCGTCGCCGGGCTCGGTCTGCTCGTCGGCGGCGCCGTGCCATTCGTCCTCAGCGTCGCCACGACGCTGCTGCCCGCCGTCGTCCTCATCGTCCTCGGTGTCCTCGGCGCGGCCCTCGCCATCCGCCGGATCACCTCCGTCGACCCCCTCACCGCCCTTGGGAGCGCCCGATGACCCTCACCCTGTCCCACGTCACCCTCACCTACCCCGACGGACCGTCCCGGCTGACGGCGGTCGACGACGTCACGCTCGACGTCCCCGCCGGCACCATGACCGCACTGGTCGGGCCGTCGGGCTCGGGCAAGTCGAGCCTGCTCGCGGTCGCGGCCACGCTGATCACGCCGGACTCCGGGCACGTGGTCGTCGCCGGCACCGACACCACGGGCCTCGACCGCGGCGAGCTGACCGAGCTGCGCCGGGCACGCATCGGCACCATCTTCCAGCAGCCCAACCTGCTGCCGTCGCTGACGGCCGTGGAGCAGCTGCAAGTGGTCGCCCACCTCGCCGGGAAGTCAGCCTCGGCGGCCCGGGCGCGCGGCCTGGAGCTGCTCGACGCCGTCGGCATGGTCGACCGCGCCGACCACCGTCCCCACCAGCTCTCCGGCGGTCAGCGGCAGCGGGTGAACATCGCCCGGGCGCTGATGAACGAGCCGTCGGTGATGCTCGTCGACGAGCCGACGAGCGCGCTGGACCACGAGCGCGGCGCTGCCGTGCTGGAGCTGTTGACCAGGCTGACCCGCGAGCAGGGCACTGCGACGGTGCTCGTCACCCACGACCACTCCCAGCTGGGAGGCGTCGATGCCGTCGTCGAGATCCACGACGGCCGGCTCACCAGCCGCAGCGAGCTCAGTCGTTCAGGTGCTGGCGACGCCAGCGGATACCGGCCTCGATGAAGTCGTCGATCTCGCCGTCGAACACCGCGGACGGGTTGCCCTGCTCGTGCTCGGTGCGCAGGTCCTTGACCATCTGGTAGGGCTGCAGCACGTAGGAGCGCATCTGGTCGCCCCAGCTGGCCTTGACGTCGCCGGCGAGCGCCTTCTTGGTGGCGTTCTCCTCCTCCTTGCGCTGCAGGAGCAGCCGGGACTGGAGCACCCGGAGGGCGGCGGCGCGGTTCTGGATCTGGGACTTCTCGTCCTGCATCGACACCACGATCCCGGTGGGGATGTGAGTCATCCGCACCGCGGAGTCGGTGGTGTTGACGCTCTGCCCGCCGGGGCCGGAGGACCGGAACACGTCGACCTTGATCTCGTTCTCCGGGATCTCGACGCTGTCGGTGCTCTCGATGAGCGGGATGACCTCGACGGCGGCGAAGGAGGTCTGGCGCCGGCCCTGGTTGTCGAACGGCGAGATGCGCACCAGCCGGTGGGTGCCGGCCTCGACCGACAGCGTGCCGTAGGCGTAGGGCGCCTGGACCTCGAAGGTCACCGACTTCAGGCCGGCCTCCTCCGCGTAGGAGGTGTCCATCACCTTGGTCGAGTAGCCGTTGCGCTCGGCCCAGCGCAGGTACATCCGCAGGAGCATCTCGGCGAAGTCGGCGGCGTCGACGCCGCCGGCTCCGGCGCGGATGGTCACCACGGCGTCACGGACGTCATACTCGCCGGAGAGCAGGGTGCGCACCTCCAGCTCGCCCAGGGCCTTGCGCAGCGGACCGAGGTCCTTCTCGGCCTCGGCGAGGGTCTCGGCGTCGTCCTCCTCGGTGGCAAGCTCGACGAGTGCTTCGAGGTCGCCGATCCGCGTCTCCATCGTCTCCAGCCGCTCGAGCTCGTGCTGGGCGTGGGACAGCTGGCTGGTCACCGCCTGCGCGGCGTCCTGGTCGTCCCACAGGTCCGGGGCCGCGGCCTTCTCGGAGAGCTCGGCGATCTTCGCCCGGATCTGCTCGGGCTCCAGGACCGCGTTGATCTGACGGAGGGTCGAGCGCAGGTCACTGATCGCTGCGGAGAAGTCGGTAGCCACAGTCCCCCAGGCTACGCGATGTGCTCGGCCCCGCTGTGCGGGGTGGCTCCTCAGAGGGTGTAGACGACCACCATCAGGCCGATGAGGAGCAGCGCGATGGCTGCTGAGACCGCCCGCCACCAGGGCGGTCGCACCGGGCGGTGCCGCTCGCTCTGCCACGGCAGGTCGTTCAGCTCAGGTGGGAGATCAGTCATGGTGCGTCCATCCTGCCACCACCGCGGTAGGCCGGGGTGCCGACCGCGACGACGACGAGCGCGAGCGCGACGACCCCGACGATGACGACCGACATCGCCACCGCGCCGTCGCCGATGACACCGACGAGCGGGCTGACGGTGCCGGCCACCCCGGACTGCACGGCACCGATGAGTGCGGCAGCCGAGCCGGCCCGCTCACCGTGGCGGCTGAGGGCCAGCGCTGTCGAGTTCGGCGGCACCACCGAGTTCACCGCGAGGATGAGCCACAGCGGCACCATCAGCCCGACGAGCCCGCCGAAGTCCTGCCAGGCGACGACGAGCAGCACCAAGGCAAGCAGGAGCACGAGCGGCACCGCGACCCGGATCATGTGCAGCGGCTCGAACCGTCGCACGAGCGCGGCGTTGACCTGGGCGCCGAGCACGAGACCGATCCCGTTGACCGCGAACAGCAGCGCGAACTGGGTCTCGCCCAGCCCGTACTCGCCGCGGAAGACGAACGGTGAGCCGGCGACGTAGCTCATCAGCGCTCCCATGGCGAGACCGGGCAGCAGCGCCAGCGCCATGAACTGGCGGTCACGCAGCAGCAACCGGTAGCTGCGCAGGGCGCCTTTGGCGCCGTCGTCCCGGCGTTGGAAGTGCGGCAGGGTCTCGGGCAGGAAGCGCCAGATGAGGGCCATCAGCCCGACTCCGAGCAGCGCGAGGACCGCGAACACCATGCGCCAGTCGGAGACCTGGGCGATGAAGCCGCCGAAGGTCGGGGCGAGCAGCGGCGCGACCCCGACGACGAGCATCAGCCGGGAGAGGACCGCCGAGGCGGCGGCGCCGGTGTAGCGGTCGCGGATGACGGCCATCGCCGTCGTCATCGCCGAGGCGTTGCCGACGCCCTGGATCAGCCGGAGCACCAGCAGCGGCACGATCCCGGCGGCGAAGATGCACAGGATCGAGGCCACGACGTGCAGCGCGATCCCCACCATCACCGGGCGGCGACGGCCGAACCGGTCGGAGATCGGGCCGATGAGCAGCTGGCCGACGGCGCCGCCGATGAGCACGCCGGTGATGGTCGCCTGGACGAGCGCCGGCGTGGTGTCGAGGTCGGTGGCGACCTCGGGCAGCGACGGCAGGTACATGTCGGTGGTCAGCGCCGGCAGCGCCGCCATCGCGCCCATGAGGAGGACGAACCTCGCGCTGGGTCGCGGGGCGGCTGGGACGAGGTTGCTCACGCGGGACATGGTCGCACCCGCGCGGGCCTGCGTCAGCCCGGAGCCGGGCTGCCGGCGCGCGCGACCGCCTCGAGCAGGCGCGCCTCGATCTGCTCCTCGGTCAGCCGGCCCGCCTCGACGGTGAGGTCGGGAGCGACGAAGTAGAACGCGGCGTGCACGTCGTCGAGCGGGGTGCCGGTGTGGCGGGCCCAGGCGAGCCGGTACAGCGCCAGCTGCAGCTCGCGCTGCGCGAGCGCCGTCTCGTCCCGGGGCGGGGCGCCGGTCTTCCAGTCGACGACGTGGGTGCCGAGATCGTCGTCGAACACGGCGTCGATCCGGCAGCGGATGACGGTGCCCGCGACCGGCGTCTCGAGGTCGACCTCGATGGCGACCGGAGTTCGGGCCGCCCACGGCGACGCCTCGAAGGTCCGCTTGAGGGCGGCGAGGTCCGGGACGTTCCCGGCGCCGCCGGTGCCGGCCGGCGGCGCGTCGGCGTCGAGGTCGAGCAGGGACGGAGCGCCGTAGAACTCCTCGACCCAGGCGTGGAACAGGTTGCCGACGGCGGCGTGCTCGCTGGGTGCGGTGGGCATCGGCCGGCGCCGGTCGAGGGCGAAGGCCTGCGGGTCGCCGGCGAGGCCGACCGCCGCGGAGGCCGACAGGTGGCTGCCGAGGCCGACGTCGAGCTCCGGTGCCCCGGACGACGCCCGCTCGCGCAGCAGCAGGTCGGTGTCCCGCAGCCAGCGCCGGACGTCCGGGTCCGCCGGCGGCGGCTCGGTGGCCGCGTCCGGGGCGACGCCGCGGACGGCGGCGGCCGCCATCTCGGTCCGGTCGCGCCGCGCACCGAGCGGGTCGAACGGCCACGCAGCGGTCTGCGCCTCCTCGAGGTCCGGGTTGGTGGCATCGGCCGGCGGCGGCTCGGTCCACGCGAGGGCGCCGTCGAGGTCCTCGACCAGGCCGAGGTCACGAGGGCCGGCGACGAAGCGCGAGGGCGGCAGCGGCTTCTTCCCGGCGCGGAACCACGAGCCGGTGAGCAGCAGGGTGTGCTTGGCGCGGGTGACCGCGACGTAGGCCAGGCGTCGTTCCTCGGCAACGGCGTGGGTGCCGACGGCGCGGCGGAGCTCCAGCAGCGCGTCACGGACGTCGGCATGGCTGCCGGCCCCATCGAGATCGAGCAGCGGCAGGCTGGGCTCGTCACCGCGCAGCGGGTAGGGCAGGGTGCGGCGGTCGGTGAGCCAGCCGGCGGCGCTCACCGCACCGGAGTTCTTCGGGGCGCCGGCGTAGCTGGGGAACTGGGACTCGACGAGGCCGGTGACGGCGACGACGTCCCACTCGAGCCCCTTGGCGGCGTGGATGGTGAGTACCTGGACGGCGCCGGGCTCCGGGTCGGAGTCGACCGGCTCGAGCCCGCGTTCTCGCTTGTCGGCCACGTCCAGCCAGCCGAGGAACGCCCCCAGCTGGGCGCCGTCGGCGTCGGCCGCGAAGCCGGCGGCGACGTCGACGAATGCGTCGAGGTCGGCCCTGGCGTGGGCCCGGGACCGGCCGGCGCGCGCCGCCACCTCGATGTCGAGGCCCATGAGCGTGATGGCGTGGGAGACCAGCTCGGGCAGCGAGAGGTAGGACGCCGAGCGCAGCTGGCGCAGCAGGTCGCCGGTGCGCCGTACCCGGTCCGCGCCGGCCGGGCTGAGGCTCGCCCCGCCGGGCGACCGCCACGAGGGCTCCGGGGGGTGGTCGACGGCCTCGACGAGGCTGCTCTCGCCGCGGGCCTCCTGGCCGGCGAGGTGCCGTGCCCAGGCGGCGAGCACGTGCAGGTCCCGCGGCCCGACCCGGGCGCTGGTGAGCAGCCGCATCACCGAGTCGCCGCGGGCGGCGTCGTGGGCGGCCTCGAGGGCGGCCCGGAGGTCGACGATCTCGGGCGTGAAGAGCAGCCCGCCGAGGCCGACGACCTCGACCGGCACGCCGCGCTCCTCGAGGGCGGCGACGACGGCGCCGAACTGCGAGCGCGCCCGGCACAGCACCGCGGCGGTGCTGGTCGTGCCCGGCCGCCACCACCGGGCGAAGAAGTCCGCGACGCCGGTGGCTTCCTCCGCCGCGGCGGCGGGGTAGCCGGCGAGCACCTGGCCGCGCTCCGCGCCGGGGCGGGGCACCAGCTCGGGGACGTCGACGTGCGGGGCCCGCGACGCGGGGTCGGGCACCCGCAGTGGCGCCGAGATGGCGTTGGCGACGTCGAGCACCGCGGTCTCGTTGCGCCACGACGTACGCAGGTAGCGCGTGGGGGTGCGCTGCTGCCCGGCCCGGCCGAGGCTGGGGAAGTGGTCGGGGAACTCGGCGAGCGCGGCGGCCGCCGCCCCGCGCCAGCCGTAGATCGCCTGGTTGGGGTCGCCGACCGCGGTCACCGGGTGCCCGTCGCCGAAGATCGTGGCGAGCAGCCGCAGCTGGGCGACCGAGGTGTCCTGGTACTCGTCGAGCAGCACGAGCCGGTACTGCTCACGCAGCGCGGCACCGACGGCCGGCACCTCGACGGCGATCCTGGCGGCGAGGGCGACCTGGTCGCCGAAGTCCATGACGCCGCGGTCCCGCTTGGCCCGGGTGTAGGCGTCGACGACGTCGAGCACGGCGATCCGCTCGCGCAGCGCGGCGACCACCTTGACGGTGTCGGCGTAGGGCGCCTTGCGCGACGGGTCGTGGATCGCGGTGAGGGAGTCGACGAGGTCGGTGAGCTGCTCGCGGGCGTCGTCGGTGGACAGCAGGTGCTCCGACAGCGCCCCGGAGAGCGAGAGCACCACCTCGGTGACGGTCGCGGGGGTGGCGTCGGTGTCGAGCGCGTCGTGCCAGCCCTGGACCACGGAGTCCGCGAGCTGCCAGGCGCCGGCCTCGGTGACCAGCCGGGTGTCGGGGTCGGCGCCGACGCGCAGCGCGTGCTCCTTGGCGATGTCGGCCGCGAAGGAGTTGTAGGTGGCGATGGTCGGGCGGTCGACGTCGAACCCGCCGGCGCCGGCCGGCCCGATGGCGCCCGAGCGGCGCAGCTGGCGCAGCCGCAGCCGGACCCGGTCGGACAGCTCGGCGGCGGCCTTGCGGGTGAAGGTCAGGCCGAGCACCTCGTCGGCCCGGACGTCGCCGTTCGCGATGTGGAACACCACCCGCGCGGACATCGTCTCGGTCTTGCCTGACCCCGCGCCGGCGACGACGAGCTGCGGGGCGAGCGGTGCGGTGATGACCGCCTGCTGCTCCTCGGTGGGGACGTGCTGGCCGAGCGCCTCGGCGATCTGCTGCGGGCTGAGCCTGGTCACTGCGCCACCTGCTTCCCCTCGGTCTGCAGCGGGCAGCTGCGCCGGACCGGGCAGTAGGAGCAGCCGGGGTTGCGCCGGGCCTCGAACTCGCCGCCGGCCATGGTCTCGGCCACCCGCCCGACGAGCTCGCGCCCCCAGGCCGGGTCCTCGGCCGAACCCATGGCCACCTGCTCGCGGGCCGCCGGCCCGGTGCTGCCGGTGCCGAGGTAGACCAGCCGGCCACCGGCCGACGTGGTGCCCTCCCCCAGGCCGCCGGCATCGATGGCGACCTGGTAGGTGGCCAGCTGCGGGTTGCGGTGGCCGTCCTCGACCGAGACCGGGTTCTTGGAGGTCTTGAGGTCGACGACGCGCACCTCGCGCGGCTCGGCGGCAAGCTCTTCGATCCGGTCGATGCGGCCCTTGAGCCGGGCCCGGCCGACGTCGGCGAGGAACTCGGCCTCGACGGTCACCGGCCCGGGCACGCCGGCGACGTAGTGCGCGAGGCGGTCGACCATCGCGCGGGCCTGGTCGTGGAGCGCGCGCCCCACCCAGCCGTCGCCCACCCCGAGGCCGGCCCAGCGCTCCTCGAGCGCGGCGTGCAGCTCGTCGGCGGTGCCGCCCGGGTGCTGCTCGGCGATCTCGTGGACGAGGGTGCCGAGCGACTGGTCCATGGTGTCCTCGCGCTGCCCGCCGCCGGCCTGCAGCGCCCAGCGCAGCGGGCAGCGGTCGGCGGACTCCACGCTCGACGGCGACACGACGACCTGCTCGTCCGGCGCCCGCAGCGGCTCGGTGGTGGTCGCGGGCGACAGGCCCGCCCACTCCTCGGGGGCGGCGCCCGCGACCCGCTCTGCGGCGAGCCGCGACAGCAGCGACGCCGCCACGGTGAGGCGCTGCTGGTCGGGGCCCGTGCCGGCGAGCTCGGTGTCGAGCGCGGCACGCAGCTCGGCGACGAGCCCGCGCAGGTCGAGCGCCGGCGGGACGTCGTGCACCCGACGCTCGACGGCGCCCTCCCCGGCCGGGTCGAGCAGCTCGAGGAACGAGGAGGGCCGCTGCTCGAGGTCGAGCACCGCGGTGGCGACCAGCCGCCGGCTCGCGCGGCTGACCGCGACGGCAAGCATCCGCAGCTCGTCGTCGAGGACGTCGCGGCGGGCCTGGCGCCGGTCGGCGGCGGCGTCGGCCGCCCGGCGACCGGAGCCGATCTCCGCGAGCACGCCGGCACCGAGGAGGGTGTCGCGCAGCCGGAGGTCGGGCCAGACGTCCTCCTGCAGGCCGGCGATCACCACCACCTCCCACTGGTCCCCCTCGGTTGCCGCGGGGGTGAGCACGGCGACCGACTCCCGGTGCTGCGCCCGCCGGGCGAGGGTGTCGGCGGCGATGTCCTGGGCGAGCAGCTCGGCGACGAAGCCGCCCGGGCCGGCGCCGGCCTGCCGCTCGTCGAACTGCTCGGCGGCGCGGAACAGCGCGACGACGGCGTCGAGGTCGGCGTCGGCGCGCACCCCGGCGGGGCCACCGGCCAGCGCCCGCTGCCGCCACGGCCGGGCCAGCCCGGCCGCCTGCCACACCGCCCACAGCGCCGCGGTGGCGCCGGCGCCGTCGGTGACCGCCCGCCGGCCGGCGGCGAGCACCTGGCTCACCCGCTGCGGCCCGGCGCGGTGGAGGGTGGGCAGCTCGGCGGCCGCCGCCGGCTCACCGAGCAGCTCGACGAGGTACTCGTCCACCGCGGCGCGCACCGCCACCGGCGCGCTGCTCTCGGGCAGCCCGGCCGCGGCAGCACCGCGCAGCGCGCGGCGCAGCGCCCGCAGCGACACGGCGTCCATCGCCCCGATCGGCGAGCAGAGCAGCGCCACCGCGCGCTCGGCGTCGAGGTCGTCGCCGACCGCGACCTGCAGCGCGGCCAGCAGCGGGCGCACCGCGGGCTCGGTGTGCAGCGCACGCTGGCCGGACTCGTGGGTCACCGGCACGCCGGCCTCGCGGAGCATCCGTCGCAGCCCGGTCACCTGCGCGGCCGACCGGACGACGACCGCCATCTGCGACCACGGCGTGCCGTGGTGCAGGTGCTCCTCGCGCAGCCGGCGCGCGACGTGCGCCGCCTGCTGGCTCTCGCTGCGCAGCACGGTCACCTCGGCACCGGCGGGCCGGCTCGTGCTCGCCGGGCCGGCTGCGGCCGCTCGACGGTGCCGGGCCCCGCCGACCACCGAGATCGGCGCCGTCACCCGCGCGACGACCTCGCGCAGCTGCCGGTCGCCGCGCCACACCGTGGTGAGCACCTCCTGGCGCGCGTCGAAGCCGCCGATCGCCTCCCGGGTGGTCGCCCGGCCGACCAGCGCCGGCGTACCGCCCCGAAAGCCCTGCACCCCGGCGTCCGGGTCGCCGAGCAGCACGAGCTCGGCGCCGTCGTCGGCGAGCGCTCCCAGCAGCCGCGCGGTCGCCAGGGTGGCGTCCTGGTAGTCGTCGACGACGACCGTCCCCCACCGCGGCGGCTCGGCGCCGGGCAGGTCACGCCGCCAGGTCCGCAGCGCCTGGGTGGCGACGTCGACGATGGCGGCGACGTCGTAGCGGGCGCCGCGGTCGTGCGGGCCCTCGCTCAGCGTGGTGACGTCGACGTACTCCTCGAGCACGGTCGCGGCCGAGACCCACTCCGGCCGGCCGCTGCGCCGGCCCAGCCCGGCCAGCTCCGCCGGTGAGAGCCCCAGCTCCACCGCCCGGGTGAGGAGGTCGCGCAGCTCGGCGCGGAACGCCGGCAGCTGGCGGGCCTGCGGCCCGACGGACTCCGGCCAGCGCGGGTCACGACCGTGGCCCTCGCGGTGGCCGGCGAGGAGGTCGGCGAGGATGGCGTCCTGCTGCGGGCCGGTGATGAGGGCGGGCGGCGGCAGTCGCAGCATGGCGGCCCGGGCGCGCACGACGGCGTAGGCGATCGCGGCGACCGACCGCACCGTGGCGGCGGCCCCGCCGGTCCCGAGCAGCCGGGCGCCGACGGTGTCGCGCACCCGGTCCGCGGCACGGCGGCTGGGGGCGAGGAAGAGCGCCGCCCCGCCGAGCGGGTGGGCGCTGCGCGGTTGCGGCGCGGCGGCCCGGGCGCGGGCGACGAGGGTCTCCACCGCCGTCGTCGTCTTGCCGGTGCCGGGAGCGCCGACGACCAGGAGGTGCCCCTGCCCCGGCACCGCGCTGACCACGCGCTGCTGGTCGGCGTCCAGCAGCACCGGTGACGGCGTGGCCGGCTCACCGGTCGGCGCGAGGAGCGTCGTCTGCTGGGACATGCCTCCGATGGAACCACGCACCACCGACATCGCCGGGCACGCACCGCCGGGCACTGCGGCCGGCCACCGGTTGCGGACCGTCGCGCCCGGGCAGACCCTCTCCTCACGACCCGATGCCCAGGGAGCGACGATGACCTCGAGCCATGCCCGGCACGACCCGGACCACCCGCGCAAGCCTGCCTCGCCCACCGACCTGAGCACACCGTCGTGGACGTACGTGCTGCGCACGACCGTGCGCGAGTTCATCGCGGACGAGTGCACCATGCTCGCCGCCGCCCTCACCTACTACGCGGTGCTCTCGGCCTTCCCGGCGCTCATCGCGCTCGCCTCGATCCTCGCGCTCGCCGGCCAGGGCGAGGAGGGCACCGACCAGATCACGACCATGCTCGGCGACGTCCTGTCCGAGGACACGATGGAACAGCTCCAGCCCGTCATCGACAGCATCACCAACGTCGGTGCCCCCGGGATCGGCCTGGTCATCGGCCTGCTCGTCGCGCTGTGGACGGCCTCGAACTACGTCACCGGCTTCGCCAAGGCGATGAACCGGATCTACGAGATCCCCGAGGGCCGGCCGATCTGGAAGCTGCGTCCCTGGACCTACCTGCTCACGCTCGTGCTCCTGCTGCTCGTGGCGGTCGCCGTCGTCATCCTCGTCGTCAGCGGCCCCGTCGCGCAGACGGTGGGCGACCTCATCGGGCTGGGCTCCACCGCGGTGACCGTGTGGTCCATCGCGAAGTGGCCGGTGCTGCTCGTCGTGGTCATCGTCATCATCGCGCTGCTCTACTACGGCGCACCGAACGTCAAGCAGCCGAAGATGCGCTGGATCAGCATCGGCGCGGTGCTCGCCATCGTGATCGCGGCGCTCGCCACCGTCGGCTTTGGTCTCTACGTCGCGAACTTCGGCAGCTACAGCGCCACTTACGGCGCCCTCGCCGGTGTCATCATCTTCCTGCTGTGGCTGTGGATCATGAACCTCGCGCTCCTGTTCGGCGCAGAGTTCGACGCCGAGCTCGAGCGCGGCCGCCAGCTGCAGGGCGGCATCGAGGCCGAGGAGCACATCCAGCTGCCGGCGCGCGACACCCGGGCCGCGGAGAAGAAGGCCGCCAAGAAGCGCGAGCACGTCGAGCGCGGCCGCGCGCTGCGGCTCTCCCGCGGCCGCACCGAGGACGACGGCGAGCCCGCCCCGCCCGACGACGACCGATAGCCGGCCGGTCACGCCCGGCGCGAACACGTGCGCGGTCCGCGCCGCCACCCACCTACGATGGCAACTCCATCCCGTCGGCCGTCCGCGGCCGTCCCACAGCAAGGAGCACACTCAGGTGGAGATCACCATCGGCATGCACGACGTCGCCCGCGAGCTCACCATCGAGACGGCCTCGGACACCAAGGCGATCACCAGCGCCGTCAAGGACGCGATCGGCAAGGGCGAGATCCTCGTGCTGCCCGACTCCCGCGGCGGGCAGGTCATGGTGCCGGCAGCGGCGATCGCCTACGTCCGGCTGGGTACCGAGGAGCAGCGCCGCGTCGGCTTCGACGTCGCCTGACCCTCAGGCAGTCAGCCGCAGGCGGTCCATCCGCCGGGCATGACCGCCCGACATCGCGCTCAGCGCCGGCGCCACGAGCCCGGCGCCGTCCTCGCCCAGCGACGACATCGCCGGGTGGACGAGGCCGAGCGCCTCGCCGGCGACCCGCCGTCCCCACAGCGCCAGCCGGGCACGGAGGCGCTCGTCGCCGCCGATCGCCGGGGCCAGCAGGTCAGCCATCGGCTCGACCGGGTCCGGCACCGTCGCCGCCCGCGCGCGGTGCACCGCAGCCACCTGGTCGAGGAGCACGGTCTCGAGGTCACGGACCATCCCGCCGACGACCACCGACCGCATGAGCCGCTCCCACCAGTCCGACGGCGTGGTCCGGGCGCCCATCTCCTCGAGCAGACGCAGGTGCGGCACGGTCGCCGTCGCCGGGTCGGCGCCGAGCTCGGCCAGGAGCGCGGAGACGTCGCCGGCCAGCTGGCCGGCCGCCAACCGCGACAACGACTCCCGGGTGACGACGTCGGGGGCGTGGGCGGCGTCCTCGGCCAACCAGCTGAAGGCGGTGAGCCGGTCGGCGGCGACGAAGCCGAGGACGGCGACGGTGGTGGGCATCGTCCCAGGATAGGCGCGAGTCACACCTCACAGCGGACCGGTGCCGGTCCGCGCTACACTGACCCGCGTACACGGTTGCCCGGTCGTCTTGCACACACCGAATCCTGGTCGTCACGCGCGGCCCGTCAGTTCACGATCGGCTGCCACGACCACGCGGAGCCGCCGACGACATCATGTCGTCGCCCCGCGACAACCGGATAGGTATCTCTCATGACCGACACTTCCTCGGGCGTGCTCGCACCCAGCGACGACCACGCGCTCGACATCTCCACCGCCGCCGACACCGCTGCGCTCAACGACGCCGGTATCGCCACCATCGACACCGACATCACCGACACCTCCAACGAGGCGCTCGCCCCGGAGCGGACCTTCGCGGACTTCGGCGTCGCCGAGGCCATCGTCGGCGCGCTGCGCGACGTGGGCATCACCCACCCGTTCCCGATCCAGGCGCTCACCCTGCCGGTGGCGCTCAGCGGGCACGACATCATCGGCCAGGCCAAGACCGGCACCGGCAAGACGCTCGGCTTCGGCATCCCGCTGCTGCAGCGTGTCGTCGCCCCCGGCGAGGACGGCTGGGACAGCCTGCCCGACGCCGGAAAGCCGCAGGGCCTCGTCGTGGTTCCCACCCGCGAGCTCGCCGTCCAGGTCGCCGGTGACCTCGTCGCCGCCTCCCGTCGCCGCTCGGTGCGGGTCGTGCAGGTCTACGGCGGACGCGCGTACGAGCCGCAGGTCGAGGCGCTCGCCCGCGGCGCGGAGGTCGTCGTCGGCACCCCCGGCCGGATGATCGACCTGCTCAAGCAGGGGCTGCTCAACCTGTCCCGGGTCAAGACCGTCGTCCTCGACGAGGCCGACGAGATGCTCGACCTCGGCTTCTTGCCCGACGTCGAGACCCTCCTCGCCGCCACCCCGGCGACCCGCCACAGCATGCTGTTCTCCGCGACGATGCCCGGCGCCGTCGTGGCCCTCGCCCGGCGCTACATGACGCAGCCCACCCACATCCGGGCGCAGGACCCCAACGGCGACGGCGCCACCGTCAAGGCCACCCGCCAGGTGGCCTACCGGGCGCACGCCCTCAACAAGGTCGAGATGCTCTCGCGCATCCTGCAGGCCGAGGGCCGCGGGCTGACCATCGTCTTCACCCGCACCAAGCGCACCGCGGCGCGCGTCGCCGAGGACCTCGCCGAGCGCGGCTTCGCCTCGGCCGCGATCCACGGCGACCTCGGCCAGGGCGCGCGCGAGCAGGCGCTGCGCGCGTTCCGCTCCGGCAAGGTCGACGTCCTCGTCGCCACCGACGTCGCCGCCCGCGGGATCGACGTCGACGACGTCACGCACGTCGTCAACTACCAGTGCCCCGAGGACGAGAAGACCTACCTGCACCGCATCGGTCGCACCGGCCGCGCCGGCAACACCGGCACCGCGGTCACCTTCGTCGACTGGGACGACATGCCGCGCTGGGGGCTCATCAACAAGACCCTCGGCCTGGGCCAGAGCGACCCGGTCGAGACGTACCACACGTCCCCGCACCTCTACGCCGACCTCAACATCCCGACCGGCCTCACCGGGCGGCTGCCCCGCAGCGCCCGCACCCGCGCCGGGCTGGACGCCGAGAACCTCGAGGACCTCGGCGAGACCGGCAAGAGCGCCGGCCGCGGCGGGCACCGAGGCAACGGCGGCGGCTCGGGCGACCGAGGCCGGGGCGGCCGGGCGTCCGGTGGCCGTAGCGAGGGTGGCCGTGGCGTGGGTGGCCGTGGCGGCCGCTCCGGCGGCGGCGAGCCGCGTCGCAGCGAGGCCACGACCGCGCCGACCGGCGACGGTCAGCCGCGCCGTCGTCGCCGTCGCACCCGCAGCGGCTCGACCGGCGCAGCGCCCACCGCCGAGGGCTGACAACCACGACACAACCCCCGACCGGTTCATCCGGCCGGGGGTTGTGTCGTTCCCGCGCCCCACTCCTTCTGCGAGCTTCCATAGTGGCTTCCGTCACTCGTAGGCGCTAAGGTCGGCTGTCATGCGCTGGTGCGAGGGGGGACACGCGTGCCGGGCGGTACTGACCGCCGGCGCGGTCGTCGCACTCTCGCTGCTGCTCCACCTCGCGGCCGGCGGCAGCGCTCCTGAGCTGCCGTCGTTGGTGGCCCTCACCGCCCTGACCGCGGCGGTCACCGGGCTGCTCACCCGGCGGCGGGTCGAGCTGCCGAGCCTCATGCTCGTCCTCGGCCTGGTCCAGGTCACGCTGCACGTCGCCTTCGACTCGCACGGCCCCGGCCACACCGGGGGGCACGGCCCGACCAGCGGCGCGATGGCGACGATGGTCGCGGTGCACGCGGCGGCGACGCTGCTCACCGCCCTGCTGTTCGCCCAGGGCCGCGCCGCGCTGCGCAGCGCCTCGGTGTGGCAGGCACTGCGCCGGCTGGTGCGGGCCCCCCGCCGGCTGCCGACTACCCAGGCCCGGCCACCGGTCCCGCAGCTGCGACGGCCCCCGACGGCCGTCTGGGTACGCAGCTGGGCCCTCGAGCGCGCGCCACCCTCTCCGATCGTCAGCTGATCAGGTCGCGGCACCCGCCGCGGCCTCCTGCGCGCGTGCCCTGGTTCCGCCACGGCCATGCGGCGCAGCCCAGTGTCGTTCCAGAGAGGCAACCCAATGAAGCGTTCCATCCGAGCATCCGTCATCGCCGTCGCCACCGCCGGCCTCATCGCCGTCGGTGCCACCGGCGCCGCCGCGCACGTGTCGGTCAGCGCCACCACCACCGAGGCCGGCGCTTCCACCATCCTCACCTTCAGCGTGCCGCACGGCTGCGGCACGTCGGCGACCACCGCGGTCGCCATCCAGGTCCCCGAGGAGTTCAGCAGCGTCACCCCGACGGTCAACCATGGGTGGCAGCTGGAGAAGGTGATGGAGACACTCGACCCGCCGGAGGACGACGGCCACGGCGGCCAGCGCACCGAGCGGGTCGCCGAGGTCGTGTACACCACCGACGCCCCGCTGCCGGACGGCCAGCGCGACACCTTCGAGCTGTCCGTACGGCTGCCCGAGACCCCGGGCACCGTGCTCTCCTTCCCCGTCGTGCAGACCTGCGAGGAGGGCGAGGCCGCCTGGGTCCAGGTTCCGGCCGAGGGCCAGGACGCGGGGGCGCTGGAGATGCCGGCCCCCGCCATCACCCTCACCGCGGCCGACGGCGACGCGGCCGACGCCGAGCCCGCCACCGAGGAAGCGACGGCGGAGCCGACCGAGGAGGCAATGACCGAGGAGGCAGTGACCGAGGAGGCGGCCGAGACCGGCACCGACCCGGCCGCATCGGCGTCCGACGACGGCGCCGGCGTGCCCGCGGTCGTGCCGTGGGTCGCCCTAGCGCTCGGCGCCGGCGGTCTCGTCCTCGGCGGTCTCGCCTTCGCCCGCGCGCGCAAGGCCTGACCTGCCCATGACGGTCCAGCGACTGCGCCGGACCGCGCTGGTGCTCGTCGCCGCGATGGCCGGGGTCCTGCTGACGTTCCTGTCAGCGGCCCCGGCCACCGGCCACGCGATGCTCATCGGCACGGATCCCGCGGACGGCGACGTGCTCCCGGCACCGCCCGCCGTCATCACCCTGATGTTCAACGAGCCGGTGCAGGTCTCCCCCGACGGGGTCCGGCTGCTCGACGCGTCCGGCGAGGCGCTGCCCAGCGGCGCCACGGCGATCGGCGAGGACGTCGAGCTCGAGGCGCCGGCCGACCTGGCGCACGGCAGCTACATCGTCGACTGGCGGGTCACCTCCGCCGACGGGCACCCCATCTCGGGTGCCTTCACCTTCTCCGTCGGTCAGCCGAGCGAGTCGCACGTCGAGCTCCCCGACGAAGGCTCCGCCGTCGTCGAGGGCCTCCACCGGGTGAGCCAGGTACTCGTCTACGTCGGGCTCCTCGGGGCCACCGGGCTGGTGCTCTTCACGGTGCTGCTCCTCGACAGTGGCGCGGCCGCGGTCAGGGGCCGCCTGACGCAGCTCGCCGCGGTGCTCGGCATCGTCGCGGCCGTCGGCCTGCTGGCGACAGTGCTCGTCGAGGGCGCGTGGCGGACGGGCGCCGGTCCTGCCGGCCTCGTCGACCTGGGGCTCATCGGCGACACCCTGACCACACCCACCGGCCTGGCCACCGCGCTCGGCCTCGTCGGGCTCGCGCTGGCGGTGGACCTGGCGCGGCGAGCCGCACGGTCGACCCCGCTGGCCTGGCTGGCGTGCGGCGCCGCCGTGCTCGCGCTCGTCTCCCTCGCGCTCACCGGCCACACCCGCAGCTTCGGCCCGGGCTGGCTCGTGGTCGGCAGCGACGTCCTGCACGTGATCGCCGGCAGCGTGTGGTTCGGCGGCCTGCTCGGCCTGCTCATCACGCTGCGTGCCACGTCGGTGCCGGCGCCCAGCGCGGCCCGGACGGTCACCCGGTTCTCCACCGTCGCGGCGTGGGTCGTCGTCGTGCTCGCCGTCAGCGGCACCCTGCTCGCCTGGCGGATCATGCCCGGGCTCAGCACGCTGATCTCCACCGGGTACGGCTTCACGCTCATCGCCAAGGTCGGTCTCGTCGCGGTCATCGTCGCGATCGCCGGCTGGAACCGGTTCCGGCTCGTGCCGCAGGTCGAGCAGGCGGACGAGGAGGCGACGGCGCGGTCCCGGTTGCGCCGGAGCGTCACCGCGGAGGCGCTCGTCGTCGTCGCGGTGCTGGCGGTCACCGGCATCCTCGTCTCGCAGAGCCCGACGGAGGCCGACGAGGTGGTGGCCGCCCCCACCGAACCGGTCTCCCACCACGAGCCGCTCGGCGACGGGATGATCGAGGCGCACGTCCAGCCGGCGGTCGTCGGCGACAGCACCGTCGAGCTGGTCCTCACCGATGCCGACGGCGCCCCGCTGGAGCCGCTGGCCGACCCCGAGCTGCGGCTGAGCCTGCCCGAGGCGGGGCTGGGTCCGCTGCTCCCGGAGGTCACGGCCACCGGTCCGGGAACGTACGAGGCGGTGCTGTCCATCCCGCTCGCCGGGGACTGGGAGCTCGAGGTGGCCGTGCGGACCTCGACGTACGACAGCCCAGTCGTCGTCCTCCCGCTGCCGGTGTCGCCCTAGGACGCCGGGCTGCGTCAGGTGTTCGCGGCGACGAACGCGAACACCGCGTCCGCCATCAGCTGGACCGCGATGGCGGCGAGCAGCAGCCCGGCGAGCCGGGTGACGAGCGTGGTGCCGCCGTCGCCGAGGACGCGGTGGACGACGAGCGAGAACCGCATCGCGAGCCACAACGTCACGTGGACCCCGATGATCGCCAGCGCGATGGCGAGCCAGCCCGGGGACCCGTCAGCCTCCTGCACCGCGAGCATGGCGGCGACGATCGCGCCCGGCCCGGCGAGCAGCGGGGTT
Organism: Georgenia sunbinii; assembly: GCF_036421875.1. Classification (NCBI taxonomy): domain Bacteria; kingdom Bacillati; phylum Actinomycetota; class Actinomycetes; order Allobogoriellales; family Allobogoriellaceae; genus Georgenia; species Georgenia sunbinii. The sequence goes on from NZ_JAZGOL010000003.1 coordinate 453,218, forward strand.
CCCAGCGGGACGAGGGCGACGTTGACCTTGCCGGCGCCGGCCGGACGCGGCTCCTCGGCCTTGCCGGTGAGCAGCTCCATCGCCACGAGGAGCAGCAGCAGACCACCGGCGAGCTGCAGCGCGGGCACCGAGATCCCGAGGAAGTCGAGGATGTACTGGCCGAACACGGTGAACACCGCGATGACCCCGAAGGCCACCGCGGTGGCCTGCAGCGCGGCCCGTTTGCGCTCCTTCGCGGTGCTCGTCGAGGTCAGCGCGAGGAAGACCGGTACCGTCCCCGGCGGGTCCATGATGACGAACAGCGTGAAGAACGTGGTCGCGAGCAGCGGGACGTCGAGCACGTCGCTCACGGCGTGACCATCGGGGTGCGTCCCTCGGCCGCGATCTGCTCGAGCACCTGCGGTGCGGTGACGTTCTCGCCCAGCCGGTTCGGCTTGCCCGCGCCGTGGTAGTCGCTGGAGCCGGTGACGAACAGGCTCAGCGACGCGGCGAGCTCGCGCAGGTGGCGGCGGGCGTCGTCGTCGTGGTCGCGGTGCTCGACCTCCAGGCCGGCGAGGCCGGCGGCGGCCATCTCCTCGATGACGCCGTCGGTGACGATCCGCCCTCGCGCGCCGGCCCGCGGGTGCGCCATCACCGGCACCCCGCCGGCGGCACGCACCATCGCGACGGCAGCCACGGCGTCGGGCGCGTCGTAGGGGACGTAGTACGGGCCGCGGCCGGCGAGGATGGTGTCGAAGGCGGCGGAACGGTCGGGGACGTCGCCGCGGGCGGCGAGCGCGTCGGCGATGTGCGGGCGGCCGACGGTGGCGCCCGGCTCCACATGCGCGACGACCTCCTCCCAGGTGAGGCCGTAGTCGGCGCCGATCCGTTCGACCATCACCCGTGCCCGGTCCAGCCGCGACCGGCGCGACCGTTCGGCGGCGGCGAGCAGCGCGGCGTCGTGAGGGTCGTGCAGGTAGGACAGCAAGTGAACCGAGATGCCGCCGACCGACGTCGACAGCTCGGCGCCACGCAGCAGCGCCACCCCGGTGCTCGTCGCGGCCGCCGCGGCCTCGTCCCAGCCGTCCCAGGTGTCGTGGTCGGTCAGCCCGAGGACGCCGATGCCGGCGTCACGGGCGGCGCCCACGAGGTCGGTCGGTGACTGGGTGCCGTCGGACAGGTTCGAGTGCGTGTGGGGGTCGATGAGGACGGCGGGCACGTCGCCAGGGTAGCCGTGGCCACCGGGACCTGCCCCGCGCCGGGGCGCGTGCGACGATGAGGACATGACTGAGCGAGACACCCCGACGTCCGAGCAGCCGCTGGAGGACCGCGGCTCCAACCGGTCGCAGCGTCCCTCCTCCCCGGCGTTCCGGGCGTTCATCGCCGACAGCTGGCAGGAGCGCCCGCAGACGCTGCCCGAGCAGAGCGCCGCCGCGCCGTACGCCGCCGAGCGCCGAGAGCGGCTCAGCCGGCTGTTCCCCGGGGAGCGGCTGGTGATCCCCGCCGGCCCGCTCGTCACCCGCTCGAACGACACCGACTACCGGTTCCGGCCGCACTCGGCGTTCGCCCACCTCACCGGGCTCGGCACCGACGAGGAGCCCGACGCCGTCCTCGTGCTGCACCCGGACGACGATGCCAAGGCCGGCCACGAGGCGGTGCTGTACTTCCGGCCGCGCGCCGGCAAAGACACCGAGGAGTTCTACGCCGACTCCCGCTACGGCGAGCTGTGGGTCGGCGAGCGGCCGAGCCTAGCGGAGGTCACCGCCCTCACCGGGCTGCGGACCGCGCACATCGACACCCTCACCGACGCGCTCGCCAAGGACGCGGGCGCCGGCGGCGTCCAGCTCCGGGTGGTGAGCCAGGCCGATGCCGCCGTCGAGGCGCTGGTGGCGACCGCGCGCGCCGGGCAGGCCGGCGCCCAGGAGGCCGACGCGGTGCTCGTCGAGGCGCTGTCCGAGCTACGGCTGCGCAAGGACCCGCACGAGGTCGACCAGCTCCGCCAGGCGGTAGCGGCCACCGCCGACGGCTTCGCCGACATCGTCCGTGCGCTGCCCCGCGCCGTCGCCCACGCCCGCGGCGAGCGAGTCATCGAGGGCGTCTTCGGCGCCCGGGCCCGCGAGGACGGCAACAACGTCGGCTACGACACCATCGCCGCCGCCGGCAACCACGCCAACACCCTCCACTGGATCCGCAACGACGGCGAGGTGCGCCCGGGCCAGCTCGTGCTCATCGACGCCGGGGTGGAGGTCGACTCGCTGTACACCGCCGACGTCACCCGCACGATCCCGGTCGACGGCGTGTTCAGCCCGGCGCAGCGCAAGGTCTACGAGGCGGTCCTCGAGGCCGCCGACGCCGCGTTCGCCCGCGCCGAGCAGCCCGGCGCGCGGTTCCGCGACCTGCACACGGCGGCGATGGAGGTGCTCGCCCACCGGCTGGCCGAGTGGGGCCTGCTGCCGGGCACCGCAGAGGAGTCGCTCGCCCCCGAGGGGCAGTTCCACCGCCGGTGGATGGTCCACGGCACCAGCCACCACCTCGGCCTGGACGTGCACGACTGCGCGCAGGCCCGCCGCGAGATGTACCTCGAGGCCGAGCTGCAGCCCGGCATGGTGTTCACCATCGAGCCCGGACTGTACTTCCGGGCCGACGACCTCGCCGTCCCCGAGGAGCTGCGCGGCATCGCGGTCCGCATCGAGGACGATGTCCTCGTCCGCGAGGACGGCTCGGTGGAGAACCTGAGCGTCGCGCTCCCCCGCCGTCCCGACGACGTCGAGACCTGGATGGCCGCCCTGCGGTAAGGCTGAGGCGGCCGCAGCGGGCGGCGGCACAGCCGCCCTCAGGCGCGGTCGGCCACGCCGTGCTCTCCCGCCTGCCGGGCACAGCTGGCGCAGCAGAAGATCCGCTCGTCGGCCTCCACGCCGTGGCCCAGGATGCGGCAGCCGCAGTGCGCACAGGTCGGTGCCATCGCGTGGACCGCGCACTCGAAGCTGTCGAAGGTCCCGGTCCGGTCACCTTGGGTGAGGGTGAAGGTCTTGTCGTACTCGTTGCCGCACACGTCACATGTCGCCATGGTTGGCCTCCTCCGTCGTTGTTCAGTCGACCGGTTTCAACGGGTCGTGCCCCAGTGACATGAGGGCGTGACGCCACGCGGTCTCGCCGGCCTCCGGCTCTGCCTGCCCGCCGCGCAGCACGCCGACCTGCTCGATGATCTCCCGCATCAGCGCGGCGTCGTCCGCCGTGAGGTCGGTCCGGCGCTTGGCCAGGATGGCCAGCACGTGGCGGGTCCGGTCCGACCCTGCCTGGTCAGGGAACCGCTCGGCGCTCTCCCCGGCCGCGTCGGTGACCAGCCACTCCTGCAGCTCGCGAGAGCTCATGTTCACCACCGTGTGGAAGTCCTGCCACACGTCGTCGCTGACAAGATCATCAGCCATCGGTCAGCCCCCTATCTGCTCAGCCGCCCGCGCAGCAGCTCCTTGGCGATCTGGGCGCCCTTGTTGCTGTCGGCCTGCGCCTTGCCGAACAGCTCGGTCAGCTCGTCGTCGCCCTCGCGCTGGGCGTCGGCGATGTACTGCTCGAGGCGCAACGAGTTGGACAGGCATGCCTCCAGGTACCAGACGAGGTTGTAGTCCTTGTCCTTGGTGCCGGTCACCTGGCCGGTCTCACCGCTGATATCGGTCATGGTCCACTCCTTCGGTGAACGCGCCGCACCCATCAGGCTGACGAGGCGTCACGTTCCGGGGTGGTTCGACGCTACGCGCGACGCTCGGTGGTCGCACTCCGAGGCCGCCGAACGGCCTGCCCTAGGCTCGCCGCCATGAGCTGGCAGTTCTGGGTCGACCGTGGCGGTACCTTCACCGACGTCGTCGGGCGGCGCCCGGACGGCACGCTCGCCGTCTCGAAGCTGCTGTCCCACGACCCGGCGCGCTAGCCGGCTCGTCGTCGTCGACGAGGGCCACGGCGGCTCGCAGATGATGTCCGAGGTCGTGGCGGCCATCGCCGAGCTCACAGGTCGCTAAGCGGCCCCTGCCTCCCATCTGGCTCGGCGTCGCCTCCCCCGCCCCCGGGCTCGGCGTCGCCGGATCGTACGGGGGTTTGGCTCAGCGGCGCGTGCGGGATGCCCCGATCGATGATCGGAACCCCCGAACCACCGGGGCGGGCGCCGGGCCACGGGCGGGCGCCGCGCGCCGCCCCACCCCTCAGTTGAAGACCGGGAGGTGCTCTCTGGCGAAGGCGAGGGAGTCCGCCAGGGCGGACTCCCGGTCGGCGGGCTTCATCTTGCGGGTGGTGACCTCGACGGCGACCGAGCCGGTGAACCCGACCTCGGGCAGCAGCTCCAGCACCTCGCGGCAGGGCTGGGTGCCGCGGCCCGGGGTGAGGTGCTCGTCCCGGTTGGAGCCGGTGGAGTCGGTCAGGTGGACGTGCGCGAGCCGGCTGCCGAGCTCGCGGACCGCGGCGACGCTGTCGACGCCGGCGATGCCGGCGTGGGAGAGGTCGAAGGTCACGTGCTCGTAGGGCAGCGGGATGGGGTCCCAGTGCGGCAGGTAGGCGTCGCGCTCCTTGGTGCGCGAGCCGTCCTTGGCCTTGGCCTTCCACGGGAACATGTTCTCCACGCTCACCCGCACCGAGGTGCCGCGCTGCCGCTCGGCGATCCCCTCGACGAACCCGGCGGCATAGTCCTTCTGCCACCGGAACGGCGGGTGGACGACGATCACCTCAGCGCCGACGTCCTCCGCCAGCTCGATGGTCCGGTCGATCTTGCCCCACGCGTCCGAGCCCCACACCCGCTGGGTGAGCAGCAGCGTCGGGGAGTGGATCGACAGCACCGGCACGCCGTGCTTCTCCGCCATCGCCAGCAGCGCGCGGGCGTCGCGGGTCTCGGGCCACTTCCAGACCATGATCTCCATGCCGTCGTACCCGAGGCGGGCGGCGTCGGCAAAGGCCGAGTCAGTGGTGCCGGGGTAGCAGGAGGACGTCGAGAGCAGGACGGGAGGCTGTCTCACCGGGCGTCACCGTCCGTCGGGCCCTGCTCCTGCTGCGGCCGCCGTTGGCCGTACCGCGGGTTGCCGTGCTCGTCCTGCCACGGCTGGAAGGGGGCGCGCGGCTGCTCGGCGGTCTCGCCGGCCGGCTCGGCCGACGGCGGCGCCGCCTCCCCGGCGACCGGCGGCGTCACCGCGGGCCGGCCGTACGGGCCCGGCGCCGCACCCGGCGCCGGCTGCTGCGGCGCGCCGGCCCAGCCCTGGGCCGGGGGCGCCTCAGCGCCGACCCGGGTCCGGAAGCCGGCCTCCTCCAGGAGTCGACGGGCCTCGCCCACCACGCTCTCGTCGCACAGCAGCGCGTACCGGCCGGCCACCACCTGGCTCGAGGAGGTGAAGTCACGCTTGCCGCCGGTGAAGGCGTAGGAGACCAGCCCGAACATGATGCCGAAGGCGGCACCGATGACGAGCGCGGGCAGCAGCATGAGCGCGATGCTGCCCTCCGAGAGCAGCCCGAAGAGCAGCCCGACGAACAGGCCGAACCACGCGCCCGACATCGCGCCGGCCAGCGCCACCCGCGGGTAGGACAGCCGTCCGGTGATCCGCTCGACCATCCGCAGGTCGGTGCCCACGATCGTCGTGTGCTGGACCTTGAACTCCTTGTCGGACAGGTGGTCAACGGCACGCTGTGCCTCGAGATAGGTGTCGAAGGTCGCGATCTGCACGCCGGTGGGAAGCGTCGGAGCCTGCGGGACGCCACCCTTGCTCATGAAGGACATGTCCCGATTGTCTCCTGCGTCAGGGGTGTTCGCCACGCCTTGTCCACGAGTCGCCGGAGCAGCCGCGGGAGCGCGGGAGGCGTCGCTGCTCCTAGGCTGGCCAGGTGACGACCCCCGTGAGCAAGCCCGGCCCCAGTCGCGTCTTCGTCGCCCGGCTCGCCGGCACCCATGTCTTCGACCCGCTCGGCGACCAGGTCGGCCGGGTGCACGACGTCGTCGTCCTCGTCCGCAACGCTGCCGCACCCCGCGCCGTCGGGCTCGTCGTCGAGGTCCCCGGCAAGCGGCGCGTCTTCCTGCCGCTGAGCCGGGTGGTGAGCATCAGTCCGGGCGCCGTGATCACCACCGGCCTGCTGAACATCCGCCGGTTCTCGCCGCGGACCGGCGAGACACTGGTGCTCGGCCAGCTCGTCGACCGCCGGGTGGAGATGGCCGACGGCAGCGGCACCGTGGTGATCAACGACGCCGCCATCGAGCAGCAGCGCAACCGGGACTGGCTCATCACCGAGCTGTTCGTGCAGCGCTCCGTCGAGGGCCGCGGCCGGGGGCTGCGCCGTCGTCGTGGCGAGCAGCTCATCGTCGCCGTCGGCGACGTCGTCAGCCTCGCGCGCACCGAGAACACCCAGGAGGTGACGGCGCTGCTCGCCTCGATCGAGGGGCTCAAGTCCGCCGACGTCGCCGACTTCCTCCACGACCTGCCACCGGACCGGCGCACCGAGCTCGCCGGCGCACTGTCGGACGAGCACCTCGCCGACGTCATCGAGGAGCTGAGCGACGACGACCGGGTCTCGATCATCTCCGGCCTCGTCCCCAGCCGGGCAGCGGCCGTGCTGGACGCCATGCAGCCCGACGACGCCGCCGACCTCGTCAACGAGCTGCCCGCCGCCACCGCTGCCGCCCTCCTCGAGCTGATGGAGCCCGACGAGGCCGAGGACGTGCGCCGCCTCATCGGCTACGACGAGCACACCGCCGGCGGCCTGATGACCACCGAGCCGCTCATCCTGCCGCCCGAGTCGACGGTCGCGCTGGCGCTGGCCACCGCCCGCCGCGTCGACGTCACCCCGGCGCTGGCGACGATGATCTTCGTCGTCCGACCGCCGCTGGAGACCCCGGCCGGCCGGCTCCTCGGTGCCGTCCACATCCAGCGCGCACTGCGCGAGGCACCGCACGAACAGCTCGGCAGTATCCTCGACCAGGACATCGAGACCGTCGGGCCGCACGACGAGATCGGCAAGGTCACCCGGCTGCTGGCGACCTACAACCTCACCGCCCTGCCGGTGGTCGACGAGGAGCACCGGCTGCTCGGCGCGATCAGCGTGGACGACGTGCTCGACCACCTGCTGCCCGAGGACTGGCGCGACGCCGACGAGGACGAGACCGACACCGCGATGACGAGGAGCGCCCATGGCTGAGCGTCTGGACACCCCGCTGCAGTCCCGCCGCTGGCGCCGCCCCCGGGTGGACTCCGAGATGGTCGGCAGCGTGTCGGAGGGGATCGCCCGGTTCACCGGCACCCCCCGGTTCCTCATCTACCTCAGCGCGTTCGTCGGGCTGTGGCTGCTGTGGAACACGCTGGCACCGGAGAACCTGCGCTTCGACTCCGCGGCGCTGGGCTTCACCGCGCTCACCCTCATGCTCTCGCTGCAAGCGTCGTACGCCGCGCCGCTCATCCTGCTGGCGCAGAACCGGCAGGACGACCGCGACCGCGTCACCGCCGCGCAGGACCGCCAGCGTGCCGAGCGCAACCTCGCCGACACCGAGTTCCTCGCCCGGGAGCTGGCCGCGCTGCGGCTCGCGCTCGGCGACGTCGCGACCCGCGACTTCGTCCGCTCCGAGCTGCGCAGCGTCCTCGACGAGCTGCGGGAGGACGACGAGCACGACCGGGCGGTGTGACCAACGCCCGTCCGCGCCGCGGGGAATGCCGCCTACCATGGAAGGTATGAGTGCCCCCACGATCGAAGCTATCCGGGTCGAGCTCGACAAGGTCCTGGACCCCGAGATCCGCCGGCCCATCACGGAGCTGGGCATGGTGCGCTCGGTCGACCTCGAGGACGGCGGCAACGTCGTCGTCGGGATCGATCTCACCACCGCCGGCTGCCCGCTGAAGTCCACGATCACCAAGGACGTCACCGAGGCCGCCTCCCGGGTCGACGGCGTGGCAGGCGTCCGCGTCGACATGGGCGTGATGAGCGAGGAGCAGCGCAAGGCGCTGCGCTCCCAGCTGCGTGGCGGTTCCGCCGAGCCGACCATCCCGTTCGCCGAGCCCGGCAACCTCACCCGGGTCTACGCCGTCACCTCCGGCAAGGGCGGCGTCGGCAAGTCCACGGTGACCGCGAACCTCGCGGCCCAGATGGCCGCCGACGGCCTCAAGGTCGGTGTCGTGGACGCCGACATCTACGGCTTCTCGATCCCCCGGATGCTCGGCGTCGAGCACCCGCCGACCAAGGTCGACGACATGATCCTGCCGCCGGTGGCCAAGGACGTGAAGGTCATCTCCATCGGCATGTTCGCCCCGCCCGGACGGCCGATCGTGTGGCGCGGGCCGATGCTCCACCGGGCGCTGCAGCAGTTCCTCGCCGACGTCTTCTGGGGCGACCTCGACGTCCTCCTGCTCGACCTGCCGCCGGGGACCGGCGACATCGCGATCTCGGTGGCCCAGCTGCTGCCGGGCGCCGAGCTGCTCGTCGTCACGACCCCGCAGACGGCCGCCGCCGAGGTCGCCGAGCGGGCCGGGTCGCTGGCCACGCAGACCAACCAGAAGGTGGTCGGCGTCGTGGAGAACATGTCGTGGCTGGACCAGCCCGACGGCTCGCGGCTCGAGCTGTTCGGCACCGGTGGCGGCCAGACCGTCGCCGAGCGGCTGTCGGAGACCCTCGGCTACGACGTCCCGCTGCTCGCCCAGGTGCCCCTCGAGGTCGCGCTGCGCGAGGGCGGGGACTCCGGGGTGCCGTACGTCCTCGATGACGGCACGTCGCCCGGCGTGACGGCGCTGCGGTCGCTGTCGGACCGGTTGAGCCACCGAGCACGAGGCCTCGCCGGCCGCTCGCTGAGCATCAGCCCGCTGTAGCCCTCAGGTCGCCTCGTCGTCGAACGGGGCCTCGCCGCCGGGCGCCTGGTTGACGCCAGCGGCCCGGCTGGTGGCGGCCGCGGCGGCCGCCGGGGTGGCTGCCCGGGCGCCGGGCGCCGGGTCGCGCAGCGCGTCCCGCACGATCCGGCGCGGGTCGTACTGACGCGGGTCGAAGGAGGCGAGGTCGAGGTCGTTGAACTCGTCACCGATCTCGTCCTTGACCCGCTGCGAGGCGTCGGTGGTGAACCGCTTGAGCCCGCGCACGAACTTGCCCAGCTGCTCCGCGTACTGCGGCAGGCGCTCCGGCCCGATCAACAGCAGGGCGAGCACCGCAATCAGCATCAGCTCCGACCCGTTCACAGCCCCAGGATAGTCGGCCCCGCGACCCTCATGGACCGCAACGGATCACTCGCTGGTCTGCTCCCCGAGAACGACGTCGACCTCGCGCTCCGAGCCGTCACGGCGCACGGTGAGCCGGACCGTCTCTCCTGGCGCTCGGGCGCGCACCGCGACGATGAGCTCGGACGGGCTGGTGACCGGTGCGTCGTCGACCCGCGTGATGAGGTCGCCGGCCTCGATGCCGGCAACGTCGCTCGGACCGCCGGAGGTGACCGCCTCGGTGCCGCCGGTGTCCTGCTCGAGCACCCGGACACCCTCGCCCTGGTACTGCGTGTCGAGCGCGACACCGATGACCGGGTAGGTCGCCTGGCCCTGCTCGATGATCTGCTCGGCGGTGCGCCTGACCTGGTCGGAGGGAATGGCGAAGCCGAGCCCGATGCTGCCGGTCTCCCGGCCGGCGGTCTGCGCGATCGCGGTGTTGATCCCGACGACCTCCCCGCCGAGGTTGAGCAGCGGCCCACCGGAGTTGCCCGGGTTGATCGCGGCGTCGGTCTGGATGGCGTTGATGAATGCCGACTGCCCGTCGCCCGAGCCGCCGGCCTGCACCGGCCGGTTGAGCGCCGAGATGATCCCGGTCGTCACCGTCCCCTCGAGGCCGAGCGGGGCGCCGACGGCGACCGCCGGGTCCCCCACGACAACGGTGCTGGAGTCGGCGAGCACCAGCGGCACCAGCCCGTCGCGGTCGACGTGCAGCACCGCGAGGTCGTACTCGACCGTCCGTCCGACGATCTCGGCCGGTTCCTCGGCGCCGTCGGCGAAGGTCACCGTCACCCGGCCCGACTCACCAGCGGCCGCGACGACGTGAGCGTTGGTGACGATGTACCCGTCCTCGCGCAGCACCATGCCGCTGCCGCTGCTCGCCGCGGAGTCGCCGAACACCTGGATGAACACGGTGCTCTCCAGCGCTGCGGCCGCGATGGCCGCGACGCTCTCCGGCGCGCGGTCGACCGGCACGCCGGCCGCCGAGGTCGGCAACGACGGGGACTGCGAAGCGAACAGCTCACGGCCGCCGAGCGCGCCGCCGACGAGCCCCGCGAGCAGGGCCACGAGGACGAGGAGCACGACGACGGCGAGGCTCACCTGGCGCCGCTCGCGACGCTGCTTGCGGGGGCGCAGCGCCGGCTGCTGCTGCGGGTCATGCTCGTGGGGCGCGCCGTGGCCCCGGACGTCCGCCCATGGAAAGGCCTGGGTGGGAGCGGCGGCGTAGTCGCCCGGCGCGAAGTCCCGCGGTGTGGTCGACGGCGGGTAGGAGGTGAGCGGCTGCGGTGGGGCGGTGGGCGATCCTCCGGTGGGCCATCCCGCGGTGGATGATCCCGAGGTGGGCGACCCTGCGGCACTCGACCCTGCGGCCGGCGGTACGGCGGCGCGCGGCGCGGCGGTGGCCCAGCCGGCGTACGGCGAGGGGCTGCGGTTCTCGTCGGCCGCCCAACCGTCGCGGTCCCGCGGTCCGGCCGACGGCGCGCCGGGAACGGGCTGCTCGGGTTCGGGCTGCTCGGGTGCGGGGGCCACCACGGGCTCCGGCGTCGGGGACCAGCGCTCGGCCTCTTCAGCGGGAGCCGAGTACGGCTCGGGCTCCGGGGCGGGTGCCGGCGGGTACTCCGCCCCGCCGTCGTGCCCGGTGCGGGGATCGTCGGCGAACTCGTCGCGTCGCTCGGTCATGGTCCCATTCTCCACGCCTGCTCGCCGCTCGCCGCACGGTTCAGTCGGTGGCCCACGATGCCACCGCCTGCCAGCCCCGGCCGAAGCGTCCCAGCACCGAGGTGTCGTACTCGCCGGCCGGCATCACCTCGAGAACCTGCGCGCCGGCACCGTTCACGTTGACCGCCGGAGTGACGACGACGACGCGGTCGCCGCTCTGCAGCACCACGTGCTGCCCGCCGGTGCCCAGCCGCCACCGGCCGCCGTCGTCCAGACGGGTGACCGCGGCGTCGTCGGCGGCGAGCCGGCCGTGCTGCTGGAGCAGGCGGATGGAGGACGTCTCGCCCGCCAGCTCCACCTCGAGCACCTCGCCGGTGTCGCTCTCGAAGACCTCGACGTCGACGACCCGCATCCCCCCGGGCAGCGGGTCGGGCACGCTCCAGCCGTGGTCGGCGAGCCACCCGACGACCTCCGCGGTCGACGAACCGTCTGCCATGCCCGACGGCAGGCCCTCGGGGGTGGTGCCGGTGCGGCCCTCGACCGCCGCGAGGATGTCCTGCGGATCGGTCCGGTCCTCGCTGAGCGCGCCGAGCACCGGCAGGCCGGCAGCGACCACGCCGAACGCTGCCGCCGCACCGATCCCGACGAGCATCGGCCGTGACGCCCGGCGGCGGGGCGCTCCGTGCCCGCCCGGGTGCTGGATCGCGAGCAGCCGCGCGGTGAGGTCGTCGTCGGGCACGATGTCGCCGGCCTGCCACAGCACACGGCGGGAGGACCGCTCCCGGCGCAGCAGCTCGGCGCACTCGTAGCAGGTGACGGTGTGGGCCAGCGACTCCTCGGCCTCCTCGGCCGGGAGCTGCCCGTCGACCAGCGCCGTCACGCGCGACCCGAGGTGCGTCATACCCGCTCCGGAACCACGGCGCTGGGCCGCAGGTGCTCGAGCGAGTCGCGCAGCATTGCGCGGGCCCGGTGGATCCGCGAGCGCACCGTGCCCATCTTGATGCCGAGGGTGGCGGCGATCTCCTCGTAGGACAGCCCCTCGATGTCGCAGAGCACGACGGCGGCGCGGAACTTCGGCGGCAGCGCGTCGAGCGCGTCCTGGACGTCGGGGTCGAAGTTCTCGTACTCGAACCGGCGGTGGAGGTCGTGGCCCTCGTGGGAGGCGACGAGGCGCTCGGCGTCGTCGCCCAGCGGCGTCACCCGGTGGCGGGTGCGCTTGCGGGCACCGTCGAGGAAGAGGTTGGTGGTGATGCGGTGCAGCCAGCCCTCGAAGGACCCCGGCCGGTAGGAGTGCAGCGACCGGAAGACCCGGATGAAGGTGTCCTGGGTCAGGTCCTCGGCGTCGGCCTTGTTGCCGGTGAGGCGGTAGGCGAGCCGGTAGACGCGTGCGGAGTTGTCACGCACGATCTCCTCCCACGACGGCGGCGTCCAGGCGGAGTCGTCGGTGGTGGTCATCGGGGCCTCTTCCTCGCGGGTGGCGGAGCACCACGCTAGGTCGCGTACCTGAATGCTACCTGGGTGCACCGACATCCCCGCCGCCCGGCGGCACGACGCTACGATCGGGTGACTACCAGACGTCCGCACGGGCGACGACCGCCGGGAGGCCCACGATCGCTGCCGACAAGGCCCAGTCCTGGGCCTACACCGAGGATTTCATCGCTGAGGACGACGTCGTCGCCGAGGCACGCGCCCGCGCCGAAGAGCTCGGCTGCGAAGCCGTCTCGGCCGGCACCGGTGCAGCGCTGCGGCTGCTGGCCGCCGCCGTCGAGGCACGCGCCGTCGTCGAGGTCGGCACCGGGACCGGCGTCAGCGGCCTGTGGCTGCTCGGCGGGATGGCGCCCGACGGCGTGCTCACCACGATCGACGTCGACACCGACCACCAGCGCGCGGCCCGTGAGGCGTTCGCGGCCGCCGGCGTGAAGCCGGCACGCACTCGGCTCATCTCGGGGCGGGCGCTGGACGTCCTGCCGCGGATGGCCGACGCCGCCTACGACCTCGTGCTCGTCGACGGCGACCCGACCGAGGCTGCGGACTACGTCGAGCAGGCGGTGCGGATGCTACGCGTCGGCGGGGTGCTGGCGGTGCCGGGGGCGCTGTGGTTCGACCGGGTGGCCGACCCGGCGCGCCGCGACGAGGCCACCGTGGCGATGCGTGAGCTGGGCCGGACGGTCCGCGAGGACGAGCGGCTCGCTGCCGCGCTGCTGCCGTCGGGGGGCGGGCTGCTCACGGCCGTTCGGCGGCGCTGAGACCGCAGCGCCGACTCACCTCAGTCAGCGAACCCGTCGAGGACTGCGGCGGAGCCGGACAGCCCCAGCCGCGTCGCTCCGGCGTCGAGCATCGCCGTCGCGGTGGCAGCGTCCCGGATCCCGCCGGAGGCCTTGACGCCGAGGCGGTCGCCCACGGTCTGCGCCATGAGCGCGACCGCCTCGACGCTGGCGCCACCGGTCGGGTGGAAGCCGGTGGAGGTCTTGACGAAGTCGGCGCCGGCGGCCTCCGCGGCCCGGCAGGCGGCGACGATCTGGTCGTCGGTCAGCGCCGCTGACTCGATGATCACCTTGAGCAGCGCAGGCGCCGCCACCGCGGCGCGCACGGCGGCGATGTCTGCCTCGACCGCGGCCCAGTCACCGGTGACGGCCTGGGCGAGGTTGATGACCATGTCGACCTCGTCGGCGCCGTCGGCCACCGCGCGGGCGGCCTCGGCGGCCTTGACCTCGCTGTGGTGGGCACCCGACGGGAAGCCGCACACGGTGGCCACGATCAGCCCCTCGGCGTCGGCGAGCGGCAGCTGCGACGGCGAGACGCAGACGGCGAGCACCCCGAGGGACTGTGCATCCGCGACGAGCGCGCTGACCTGCTCCGGCGTCGCCTCGGGCTTGAGGAGGGTGTGGTCGACGAGCTGGGCGACGTCACGGCGGCTGCGGGTCATGGCTTCTCTCCTGAGGGTCGGTGGCCAGAGCCTACGCGAGGCTCACTCGCCCGCGGGCACCACGTCTTCCTCGTCGGCGGGGACCTCCGCCGCCTGGGCGAGCATGTCCGCCTCGGTGGCCTCCCGGTCGGGATCGACCTGCTCGGGCGGGTCGTAGTCCTCGCCGCTCGGCTCGGAGATCTCCGCGACGACGGCCTCCGGGTCGTCGGGCAGGTCGGGTGTGTCGGGCGTGGGACCGGTCTGGGTGCTCATCTGGCAACTCCCTCGTGCGGCGGCCGTGGGTCTCCAGTATCGCCACACGTCGCCGGTGCCCGCGACCGGGCAGTCAGGCCGGAACCGGCAGCAGCGCGACCGTCACGTGGGTCCAGCCGCCGAGCGCCGGGTGCGGCGTGGTGCGGTCGACGAGCGCGGCGGCCGGCACGCGGTAGACCTCGCCGCGACCCGGCTCGTAGAGGCTGAGCATCCCCGGCTCCCCCGCTCCGGGTGGCGGCGGTACCGCGAGGACGACGTGCCTGGGCACCGCGTGGGCGATCCCGCCGCGGAGGTCACCGCCGGTGAACATTGGGACCGGGTGCCCGCGGTGGGTCGCGGCCACCACCTGGGCCAGCACGGCCTGCGCGTCGTCGGTCGCGTCGTCGAACGGGCGGACCCGGTAGCGGACGCCCGGGAACCGCGCCTCCCGCGCAGCGGTCCACGGCGGCGTGCCGAGCGACGCCGGCCACGGCAGCGGGCCGAGCGCCCGGCGGCCGGTGCGGCGCTTGACCTGCCGCTGGGCGGCCGCGAACCGGCCGGCGGCGTCGAGTCCGGTGACCGACTCCCGGGGGATCTCCGGCGGCAGCGTGCCCCGCGGGACGCGGCCGGTCTCGAGCCACTCCGCCAGCACCGGGTCACCGGTGGCGGCCATCATCACCAGCACCGCCGAGCCGCAGGTCGTCTCGTCCACCTGGCGTGCCCGGGCGCCGCCGAGGAGCACCGGGAAGCCCTCGCGGTCGGTCGCCGACGGTGCGTCAGGCACCGTCCCCGTGACGGGCGGGGTCTTCAGCGGTCGACTCAGCGCGGCCAGCGGCGCGGTCAGCTGCCAGCGGTGCCACATCGAGGCGGCGCTCACCCCGAGATCCTTTCGAGCACGACCTCCCGAGCCGCGCCAGCGTCACCGCCGTCGCCGATGTCGACGGCGCCGTCCAGCGCCTGCTCGGCCCGGTCGAAACGCTCGGGGGTGTCGGTGTGGAGGGTGAGCAGCGGCTCGCCGGCTCGCACCTGGTCCCCCGGCTTGGCGTGGATCTCGACGCCCGCGGCGGCCTGCACGGCGTCGCCCTGCCGCGCCCGGCCGGCACCGAGGCGCCAGGCGCACACGCCGACGGCGTAGGCGTCCAGCCGGCTGAGCACGCCGTCGCGCTCGGCGGTGACCACCTGCGTCTCGCGCGCGGTGGGCAGCGGCGCGTCCGGGTCCCCGCCCTGCGCGCTGATCATCCGGCGCCAGACGTCCATCGCGCGGCCGTCGGCGAGCGCCGCGCGGGGGTCGGCGTCGGTGCGGCCCGCGGCGTCGAGCATCTCCCGGGCGAGCGCGACGGTGAGGTCGACGACGTCGGCAGGGCCGCCCCCGGCGAGCACCTCCACCGACTCACGAACCTCGAGCCCGTTGCCGGCGGTGAGGCCGAGCGGGGTGGACATGTCGGTAAGCAGCGCCGTCGTACGGACGCCGGCGTCGGTGCCCAGCGCGACCATCGTGCGGGCGAGCTCGCGGGCGGCGTCGAGGTCCTTCATGAACGCGCCGGAGCCGACCTTGACGTCGAGCACGAGCGAGCCGGTGCCCTCGGCGATCTTCTTGCTCATGATCGAGGATGCGATGAGCGGGATCGCCTCGACCGTGCCGGTGGTGTCGCGCAGCGCGTAGAGCTTCTTGTCCGCAGGGGCGAGGCCGCTGCCGGCGGCGCAGATGACCGCGCCGACACTCTCGAGCTGGCGGAAGATCTCCTCGTTGCTCAGCTCGGCGCGCCAGCCGGGGATGGCCTCGAGCTTGTCGAGGGTGCCGCCGGTGTGGCCCAGCCCGCGGCCGGAGAGCTGGGGCACGGCGACGTCGAACACCGCGACGAGCGGCGCGAGCGGCAGGGTGATCTTGTCCCCCACCCCGCCGGTGGAGTGCTTGTCCGCCGTGGGGCGCGACAGCCCGGAGAAGTCCATCCGGCTGCCGGAGGCGATCATCGCCCCGGTCCACCGGGAGATCTCCTCGCGGTCCATCCCCTGCAGGAAGATAGCCATCGCGAGCGCCGCCATCTGCTCGTCGGCGACGACGCCGCGGGTGTAGGCGTCGACCACCCAGCTGATCTCGCCCGGCGAGAGCACCTCGCCATCACGCTTGTGCCGGATGACGTCCACGACATCGAATGCTTCGCTCATGGCCCAACCCTATGCCGCGGCGGCGTCGGGCGCTGTGACCGGGACCACGAGGGCGAAAGTCACAAACGCAAAACTCGGCAGCCGCACCATAACGATGCACCACAGCCTGGGTTGGCGAAATCCCGGCAACGGCAGAGCCCGTATACTGGCCAGCGCCGCGTCAGTATCGTGCAGCGATCAAACCGTTGAGCACGCACAGCGACGAGCCCGCTTGACGCACCTCCCCGTATTTATCGCCGCGCCACAGGAAAACCATGCCCACCGCACCACCACGCCATGCCAGAAGTACGCGGGCGGCACTCGATGAAGGCTTGCCCGAACGCCGCTACCTGCCCGAGCTCCACGGCGTCCGAGGCTTCGCTCTTCTCGGTGTCGTCCTTTTCCACCTGTTCGGCGACGGCCGCGTGTCCGGTGGTATCGACATCTTCCTCGCCGTCTCCGGCTTTCTGTTTACCGGGATGCTCCTTCGCGAGGCAGCGGCGACCCGCGGTCATATCGACCCGCTGAAATACTACGGGCGTCTGGTTCGACGCATCCTCGTCCCGGCAGCGGTCGTCTTGGCAGCAACACTGCTCATTGGGCTGCTCATCTCTCCGGTAACGAAGCACAACCAGTTGTGGGCAGAAGCCCGGGCCTCACTGTTGTACTACGAGAACGTCGAACTCATCAGCTCACAGCTCGCCTACGGGGCAGCTGGCCCGGAAACCTCACCGTTCCAACACTTCTGGTCACTCTCCGTGCAGGGCCAGTTCTACGTCGTGTGGCCCGCCCTGGCGATCGTCGCCGTCCTTTCTGCCAAGCGGTTGAAGATCTCGGCGGCGCGGTCAATGGCGATTTTCGTCGGCATCGTCTTCATCGCGTCGTTCGGCCACGCCATCGTCGTCAGCAGCTACAACCACGATGAGGCGTACTTGCTGACCACCACCCGCGGCTGGCAGCTCGCGTTCGGCGGCCTGCTCGCACTCGTGGGAGGCACCGTCCGGCTCCCCCGGCCACTACGAGCACCAGCGGGGTGGGTGGGGCTGGCACTGATCGTCTCCTGCGGGTTCGTCCTCGACGGGGCGCAGCTGTTCCCCGGCCCGTGGGCGCTCTGGCCCTTGGTCGGGCTCACCCTGGTGCTGATGTCGGGAGGTTCCGACGGCGGGAACAACGACCCGAGGGGCACTGCGACACGCTTCTTGTCCAACGGGGCACTCTCCTGGGTCGGCGACCACGCCTACGGCCTCTATCTGTGGCACTGGCCGCTCACCATCTTCTACATGGAGATCCTCGACCGGGACGCGATCGGCCTCCGCGGCGCTCTCGTCATCCTCGCGGTCACCGTCGCGCTCGCCATGCTCACCTACAAGTACATCGAGACTCCGTTAAAGAACCGGCAGCAGCAGAGGTCCACGGCCACAGCTCGCACCGTCAACAAATATGTGGTCGCCATCGCCGCAGGAGCACTTGTCGTCGCCGGCACCGGCGCCACCGCCGTCCTCGACCGACCGCAGCACCAGACGGCCGATGTGTTCGCGGACTGGGACTGGGAGAACTACCCCGGCGCACTCGTGACCACGCCTGCCTACGCCGGCACGGCAGCGGCGGACGACTACCTCCCCGCCGTCGCAGACCTCGCAGCACAGCGGGCAACCGTCTACGAGGACGGCTGCGTCCAGGATCTCGGCAACAACCCTGGCCTCGACGAGGTCAAGGTCTGCGAAGACCCCAACAAACCGGATGACCCCACCGCGACCGTGGTCATCTCCGGCGGTTCACACTCGGTGCACTGGCACGCAGCGATCGAAGCCCTCGCGGCCGAGTACCGCTGGGAGTTGCTGGTGGTCACCAAGGATGCCTGCACCTTCATGGTGTCGGAGGACCCCGACTCGGCATCGTGCCAGTCGTGGAACGACAACTACATCGACTGGCTCGCCACCGAGGACGTCGATCTCGTCATCGCGAACGGGACAAGGATCTTCTCCGCTGCCCCAGAACGCATCCAGGAGGGCGCACCGCATCGCTGGCAGCAGATCACCGACACTGGTGCCGAACTCGCGCTCGTGCGCGGCACGCCACGCCCAGGGAAGCGCGTGGACGACTGTCTGGCCTCCGGGCAGACTCCGGTGGAGTGCGGTGCCACGGCCGACCAGATCGCCGACACCAACCCGCTCGAGGACCAGGACCTCCCCGCCGGCACGCACATCATCGACATGCTTCCGCACGTCTGCCCGGACGGTATGAGCACCGGCTCGGGCGCTTGCCCAGCCGTCGTCGGGAACGTCGTTGTCTGGTACGACGGCTCCCACCTCACCAACCGGTACGTCGCTACCCTGACGCCGCTCATTGAGGCTGAGCTGCGCGAGCCGGTGGGCTGGCTCTTCGAACGAAGCCACTAGTCAGGACTGGCGCCCCGCGACCCGGAGCCGGGTGTCCAGTAAGGCCAAGCCTCCACACTTAGGCGGGGGCGGGAAGTCAGACCTCGCGACGGTAGGTCTCAAGGTGGTCGGGGCCGAAGGCCTCGGGCAGGACCTCGGTCATCGGGCGGATTCCGCTGGGCATCTCCACGAGCAGGTCGGCGCCGCCGTGCTCCCACAGCAGCTGCCGGCAGCGGCCGCAGGGCACGATGACGGTGCCTTGGCCGTCGACACACACGAACGCGACCAGGCGGCCGCCCCCGGTCGCGAACAGCTCGGAGACCAGTCCGCACTCGGCGCACAGCGTCACGCCGTAGCCCGCATTCTCCACATTGCAGCCGGTCACCGTGCGGCCGTCGTCGACCAGCGCCGCCGCACCCACCGGGTAGCCGGAGTAGGGGACGTAGGCGCGCTCGGTCATCTCCCGAGCCCGCTCACGCAGGTGCTCCCAGGTGGCGTCGTCGATCATCGCGGTCTCCTGACGTTGCGGACAATCCTGCTCTCGGTGACAAGTCTGCTGTCGCGGACAATCCTGCTGT
Source organism: Georgenia sunbinii (assembly GCF_036421875.1). Classification (NCBI taxonomy): domain Bacteria; kingdom Bacillati; phylum Actinomycetota; class Actinomycetes; order Allobogoriellales; family Allobogoriellaceae; genus Georgenia; species Georgenia sunbinii. The sequence continues at coordinate 472,305 of NZ_JAZGOL010000003.1, forward strand.
CGGTGACAAGTCTGCTGTCGCGGACAATCCTGCTCTCGGTGACAAGTCTGCTGTCGCGGACGATCCTGCTGTCGGTGACAAGTCTGCTGTGGGTGACAAGTCGGCTGTCAGGACTTGATGTAGGGGATGTTCTCGGCGGCGGGCGGGCGGACCCGGCCGACGAAGCCGGCGACGGCGAACACCGTGATGACGTACGGCAGCATGAGCAGGAACTCCCCGGGGATCCCGACCCCGCCCATCGCGCTGAGCATGTTCGCGAGGTTGCGGGAGAAGCCGAACAGCAGCGCCGCGGCCAGTGCGCCGAGCGGGTTCCATCTGCCGAGGATCATCGCGGCGAGCGCGATGAAGCCGTTGCCGGCGGACATGTCCCGGCCGAACGCCAGCCCGGAGCCCACCGTGAAGAACGCGCCGCCGAGCCCGGCGAGCGCACCCCCCATGATCGGGGTGATCCATCGGGTGCGGATGACGTTGATGCCCACGGTGTCCGCGGCCTTGGGGTGCTCGCCCACGGCCCGCACCCGCAGCCCCCACCGGCTGCGGAACAGGAAGATCTGCAGCGCGATGACGGCGGCGTACATGAGGTAGACCAGGATGTTCTGGTTGAACAGCACGGGCCCGATCACCGGGATCTCCGAGAGCAGCGGGATCGGCAGGTTGGCCAGTCGCTGCCGGTTGTTGAGGCCGGGGTTCTCGCTGAGCACGGTGGAGAAGAAGAAGCTCGTCAGGCCGAGCACCAGCACGTTGAGCACGACCCCGACGATGATCTGGTCCACCCAGTACTTCACCGAGAAGAACACCAGCAGCACACCGACGAGCGCGCCGGCGATCGGCGCCGCGAGGACTCCGATGTAGGCGTTGGCGGTGACCGAGGCGACGACGGCGGCGAGGAACGCCCCGCCGAGCAGCTGCCCCTCGATCGCGATGTTGATGACGCCGGCCCGTTCGCACATGACGCCGGACAGTGCACCGAACACGAGGGGGACCGACAGCGCCAGCCCACCGGTGAGGAGCGAGGTCAGCGGGATCGTCGCACCGGCGCCCACCCACACGAGGAAGGCGAGCACGAACGCGATGCCGAACGTGGTTGCGGGCCACCAGCTCAGCGACTGGCGCTGCACCGCCCGCATGACGGAGTAGACGGTCACCGCCGCCATCACCAGGGTGAGCACCCACAGCCCCGCGACGGTGGGGATCTCGGTGTTGGGGATCTCCGCCAGCTCGCCGCCGGTGGCGGTACGGAACGTGGTCGTGCCCGACTCGGTGAACAGCACGAAGCCGAACAGCGAGACGAGGGTGAAGAAGATCATGAAGCCCGGGGCGCGCCACTTCACCGGTGGCACGATCGTGGACCTCACCGCCGTGGGCGGGGTCGTGGTCGGGGCGCTCATGCCGCCACCTCCTTCGCGACGAGCACGGACGACTGACGGCGCGACCGGTCCGGCGCGGGGAGCCGGAAGATCGCTCTCACCAGCGGCGGGGCCGCGATGAGCAGCACGATGATCGACTGGACGACGAGGATGATGTCGATCGGGGTGTTGGTCGTGGACTGCATGAGGAAGCCGCCGGCCTTGAGCGCACCGAACAGCAGCCCGGCGGCGAAGGTGCCCCAGGGCTTGGCCCGGCCGAGCAGGGCCACGGTGATCGCGTCGAAGCCGTAGCTCGCGGCGACGCCGGCGGTGAGGATCTTCTCGGTGCCGAGCACCTGGGCCGAGCCGCCGAGCCCGCTGAGCACCCCGGCGACGACCATCGCGACGATGATCACCTTGCTCACCGAGATGCCGGCGGTACGGGCCGCCTCCTGGTTGGCACCGACCGCGCGCAGCTCGAAGCCGAAGGTCGACCGCTCGATCAGCCACCACACGGCGACCACCGCGGCGATCATGAGGATGAAGCCGGCGTGCAGCCGGAACGGGTCGGGCAGCAGCGGCGGGTAGACCGCCGTCGCGTGGATGTTCGGGGACCGCGGCAGCGACGAGCCGGTCTGCTGGAACGCCGGCTGGGTGAGCAGCCAGCCGACGAAGAACACCGCGATGTTGTTGAGCATGATCGTCACGATCACCTCGTTGGCGCCGGTCCGGGCCTTGAGGATACCGGCGATGCCCGCCCAGATCGCGCCGCCGAGGGCCGCGCCGAGGACCGCGAGGAGCAGGTGCAGGCCGGCCGGCAGCGAGTGCGCGAAGCCCACCCAGCCGCCGACGATGGCGCCGATGATGATCTGGCCCTGGCCACCGATGTTGAACATGCCGGCCCGGAAGGCGATCGCGATGCCGAGCCCGGTGAACACCAGCGGCACCGAGAACACCATCGTCTCGGTGAGCGGCCGGATCGCCCGGGTGAAGCTGTCGGCCTGGAAGTCGAAGATCGAGCCGCGGAACAGTGCCGTGTAGGCGGAGGAGATGGCGTCCCAGGCGGCGGCGAGCAGGTCGCCGGGGCGCTGGAAGAAGTAGCTCGCGGCGTCCTGCACGCGGGCGTCGGCGGCAGCGATGAGGACGGCGCTCAGCGCGAGCGCGACGACGATCGCCAGCACCGTGACCAACCAGCTGCCGGAGAGGATGTCGCGGACCACCTGAGCGGTCCGGGACCGGGCGGGCTCGTGCGGCACCTGCCGGCGCGAGGCCGGGGACTCCTCGGCCTGCGCGACGACGTCACCCGGGTGCTCGGGGGGCGTGCTCTGGTCCTCGCTCACGGCGCGGTCTCCTCACTGGTGTCGTCCGCCGCACCGAGGGTCGTGCGGTGCTCGGCGGACTGGGCGCGGGCCTCGTCGAGGGGCACGCCGGCCATCATGAGGCCGAGCACGTCACGCTCGGTGCCGCCCGGGACGATGCCGACGATCGCGCCGCGGTACATGACGGCGATCCGGTCGCCCAGCGCCATCGCCTCGTCGAGCTCGGTGGAGACGAGCAGGACGGGGGTGCCGTTGTCCCGCTCGGCGACGATCTGCTGGTGGATGAACTCGATCGAGCCGACGTCGACGCCGCGGGTGGGCTGGGAGGCGACGAGCAGCTTGAGGGGGCGCGACATCTCCCGCGCGACGACGACCTTCTGCTGGTTACCGCCCGACAGCGTGGCGATGGGGTCGTGGATCGAGGTGAGCCGGACGTCGTACTCCTCGGAGCGTTGCCGGGCGTTCTCCGCGACGAGCCCGGGCTGGATCGTGCCCCACCGGGCGAACTGCTCGGTGTCGTACACGTCGAGGACGAAGTTCTCGGCGATGGTGAAGGCGGAGATGACGCCGCTCGTCGACCGGTCCTCGGGGATGAAGCCGATGCCGGCGCGCAGCCGACGTTTGACCGAGACGTCGACCAGCTCCTCCCCTGCCAGCCGGATCGACCCGGTCAGCGGCTCGACGAGGCCGAGGATCGTCTCGGTGAGCTCGGTCTGCCCGTTGCCCTGCACCCCGGCGACGACGACGATCTCGCCGCGCCGCACGGTGAGGTCGAGCCGGTCGACCGCCACCTGGCCCTTGGGGTCCAGCACGGTGAGGTCACGGATGACGAAGTCCTCGGCGCCGGGCTCGGCCGGCGCCTTGTCGACCGCCATGCTGACGGCGCGCCCCACCATGAGCGAGGCGAGCTCGGTCTCGGACGTCTCGGGGCTGGCCTTCCCCACGACCTTGCCGCGGCGGATGACGGTGATCGAGTCGGCGATCGCCCGGACCTCGCGCAGCTTGTGCGTGATGAAGACGATGGAGGTGCCCTCGGCCTTGAGCTGGCGCATGATCGTGATGAGCTCGTCGGTCTCCTGCGGGGTGAGCACCGCCGTCGGCTCGTCGAGGATGAGCACCTTGGCCTCGCGGGACAGCGCCTTGATGATCTCCACCCGCTGCTGCGCCCCGACCGGCAGGTCCTCGATGACGGCGTCGGGATCGACGTGGAAGCCGAACCGGTCGGAGATCTCCTTAACCCGCTTGCGCGCGGTGCGCTGGTCGATGATGCCCAGCGGCCCCGATGGCTCGTAGCCCAGCGCGACCGACTCGGCGACGGTGAACACCGGCACGAGCATGAAGTGCTGGTGAACCATGCCGATGCCGGCCGCGGCGGCGTCGCCCGGCCCCGCGAAGGTCACCGGCTCGCCGTCGAGCAGGATCTGGCCGTCGTCGGGGTCGTAGAGGCCGTAGAGCACGTTCATCAGCGTGCTCTTGCCCGCGCCGTTCTCACCGAGCAACGCGTGGATCTCCCCGGGTTCCACGACGAGGTCGATGTGGTCGTTGGCGACGAGCGGGCCGAAGGTCTTGGTGATGCCTCGCAGCTCGAGCTTCACAGATCCACTCCATCAGGGATGTGTTGCCGCCCCGGGCAGCAGGGTGCCGTCACCGGAGCGTAGCGGAGGGTGGGACGGTGACGGCCCGGCCCACGTGGGGTCGGGCCGTCACCGGCGGTACCTATCGGGTCACGGAGCGTTCGGGCTCTCCACGACGAGCTCGCCGGAGGAGATCTGCTCCTGGAGCGCGGTGACCGCGTCCTGCAGCTCGGTCGGCACCTCGGTGCTGCCGTAGGCGAGGCTCACGCCACCGTTGGCGAGGTCACCGATGTACGGGTCACCGGAGAACTCCTCGTTGAGGCTGGCCTCGATCGCCTCGAAGACACCGGCACCGATCTCCTTGACGACCGAGGCGAGCACGATGTCGCCGTAGTCGGTCGAGGCGGTCCAGTCGGAGTCGACGCCGACGATCCAGACGTCCCCGGCGCTCTCGGCCGCGGCCGCGGCACCCAGGCCCACCGGCCCGGCGACCGGCATGACGATGTCGGCGCCCTGGGCGATGAACTGCTCGGTCAGCGCCTGGCCCTGGCCCTGGTCCTCGAAGCCACCGGAGAAGGTGCCGTTCTGCGCCTCCTTGTCCCAGCCGAGGACGTTGACGTCGGCGTCGTTGTCCTCGTTGTACTTCGCGACGCCGTCGACGAAGCCGTCCATGAAGATCGACACCGAGGGGATCTGCAGGCCGCCGAAGGTGGCGACGGTGCCGGTCTGGGTGCTGCCCGCGGCGACGTAGCCCGCGAGGTAGGCAGCCTCGGCGGTGTTGAAGATGATCGGCTTGGCGTTGGGCAGCTCGACCGGGACGGGCGGGTCTTCCTCGGTCGCACCCGGGTCGGAGAAGGTCGCGTCGACGAGACCGAAGTGGAGGTCGGTGTTCGCCTCGGCCGCGCCCTGGATCGGGTCCTCGAGGAGGAAGCCGACGCCGATGGTGATGTTGCAGCCCTGCTGAACCATGGAGTCGACGTTGGGGCCGAAGTCGGCCTCGGACTGCGACTCGGCGTCCTGGAGGGTGATGCCCAGCTCAGCCTCGGCCTGCTCGGCGCCCTCCATCGCGGACTGGTTGAAGGACTGGTCGTCCCAGCCGCCCTGGTCGGAGATGAGGCAAGCGGTGAAGTCGGCGTTGTCCCCGGTCGCGCCGTCGTCGGCCTCGGTGGTGGTCTCGGTGTCGTCGCCGGGCTCAGGGGTGTCGTCCGGCGCATCGCCACAAGAAGCGAGGGTCAGTGCCACGACACCCGCGAGCGCGGTCGCGTAGATGCTCTTCTTCACACTTGTCTCCTGATCGGTCTGGCCGAGGATCGGCTGCGTGCGGTCGACACTAACCCCACGACCGTCGTTCCTGACCACACTGTGAGACCCGCACCACGGGTTGTTACCCAGTTGCAATCAGTGCGGCGCCCCCGGGCCGCGCCCCGCGCCCCGGTCACGGCGGCTGGGCGAGCTCTGCTGGTAGGCCGCCACCTGCACGGTTCGGGCGAGGAGCTTGGCGCCCGCCGCGATGGCCCGCTCGTCGATGACGAGGTCACCCTGGTGGAGGTCGAAGGCCGGCCCGCCGGGAGCCCGGGTGCCGAGCCGGACCATCGCGCCGGGGATGCGCGCGAGGTACCACGCGAAGTCCTCACCACCGAGGGACTGCTCGGTGAGCACGACGGCCTCGGGTCCGACGACCTCGCGGACCGCGCCGTCGAGCGTGCGTACGCTCAGCTCGTCGTTGTGGACCGGCGGCATCCCCCGCTCGTGCTTGAGCTCGACGTCCACCCCGAACGGGGCGAGCAGGTCCCGGACGAGGCCGTCGACCAGGCCGGCGGCGCGGTCCCAGGCGGCGATGTCCAGCGAGCGCAGCGTGCCCGAGACGGTCCCGGTCGCCGGGATGGTGTTGGTCGCCTTGCCGGCGTGCACCGCCCCCCACGTGAGGTTGGTGCCCGACCGCGGGTCGATCCGCCGGCCGAGGACAGCCGGCAGCTGGGTGATGAGGTGGCCCAGGGCGTAGACGACGTCCCCGGTGAGGTGGGGGCGCGAGGTGTGGCCGCCGCCGGAGCTGACGGTGACCGTGACGTTGTCCGAGGCGGCGGTGATCGGGCCGATGCGCGACCCCACCTTGCCGACCTCGATCTGCGGTGCGCAGTGGAGCGCGAAGACCTGCTCGACGCCCTCGAGCACGCCGCTGTCGACGAGCTCGCGGCCGCCGCTGGGCTGGATCTCCTCGGCGGGCTGGAAGATGAGCCGCGCGCCGACCGGCAGCAGGCCCTCAGCGTCGAGCTGGGCGAGCGCGAGGCCGGCACCGAGCACGGTGGTGGCGTGGACGTCGTGCCCGCAGGCGTGGGACACGCCGGGCTTGGTCGAGGCGTACGGCAGCCCGGTCCGCTCCTGCACCGGCAGCGCGTCGAGGTCGCCGCGCAGCGCGATCCGCCGGCGGCGGACCCCTCGCGGGTCGGGGCCGATGTCGCACACCAGCCCGCTCGTCGGCAGCAGCCTCGGCCGCAGCCCGGCCGCGGTGAGCCGGTCGGCGATGAGCGCGGTGGTCTCCTGCTCCATCCAGCCGAGCTCCGGGTTCGCGTGGATCTGGCGCCGGATGGCGCGGAGCTCGTCCTCGAGGGTGTCGACGAGCTGGACGATTCGGTCGGCGGGAGGCGCGTCAGTCACAGGCACGACCCTAGCCCGCGGCACCGCCGGCGAGCCGTAGGGTCGCCCCATGACCGCTTCCTCGCTGGGCTTGCACGCCGTCATCCCCGCCGGTGGCGCCGGCACCCGCCTGTGGCCGCTGTCCCGACGGCGTCATCCCAAGTTCCTGCTCGACCTCACCGGCACCGGGCGCACCCTGCTGCAGGGCACCTGGGACCGGCTGGCACCGCTGAGCGACGGCGTCCTCCTCGTCACCGGCACCGACCACGCCGCGGCGGTCCGCGAGCAGCTGCCCGGGCTGGCGACGGACGGCGTGCTCGCCGAGCCGTCGGGCCGTGACTCGATGGCGGCGATCGGGCTCGCCGCCGCGGTGCTCCGCGAGCGCCACGGCGACGTCGTGCTCGGCAGCTTCGCCGCGGACCACGTCGTGCGGGACGAGGCCGCCTTCGCCGCAGCCGTGCGTCAGGCGGTCGCCGCGGCACGTGCCGGATATGTCGTGACCATCGGGATCGAGGCGGACCACCCCTCGACCGCGTTCGGCTACATCGAGACCGGTGAGCCGCTCGGCCTCCCCGCGGCGCCGGCCGCGCACCATGTCACCGGCTTCACCGAGAAGCCGGACGCCGAGACGGCTGCGGCCTACCTCGCCGGTGGCCGCTACCGCTGGAACGCCGGCATGTTCGTCGTCGGCGTCGACGTCCTGCTCGGCCACCTCGCCCGGCTGCAGCCCGCGCTGCACGACGGCGTCGTCGCGATCGCCCGCGCGTGGGACACCGCCGACCGGGAGGAGGTGCTCGCCCGGGAGTGGCCCCGCCTCACCCGCATCGCGATCGACCACGCGATCGCGGAGCCGGTCGCGGCCGACGGCGGCGTCGCCGTCGTCCCGGCCGACCTCGGCTGGGACGACGTCGGGGACTGGGCCTCCCTCGCCGGGCTCGTCGGTGACGGCTCGCAGGTCCGCGTGCTCGGCGACGGCGCGGACGTGCTGGCCGTCGACAGCCCCGGCGCCCTCGTCGTCCCGGGCACCGGCCGGCTGGTGAGCGTGCTCGGCCTGCCCGGCGCCGTCGTCGTCGACACCCCCGACGCCGTCCTCGTGACGACGACGGCGCACGCACAGCACCTCAAGGCCGTCGTCGACCAGCTGCCCGACACGCTGCGCTGACCAGGCGGCGCGCCGACCGGTCGGTAGCACTGCCCGGAAGTGGCTAACATGCTTGATGTGTCCACCACCAAGACTGCGGCGCGGCAGGTCGCCGGCCGGCGCACCACCGTCGCCCTCAAGCTCGTCATGGCCGCCACCGGGATCATCTTCCTGCTGTTCATCCTGGCCCACATGTACGGCAACCTCATGGCCCTCGGGGGCCAGCAGGCGTTCGACGACTACGCGCACCACCTGCGCGAGCTCGGCCAGCCGATGCTGCCGTACGAAGGCTTCCTGTGGATCATGCGGGTCGGCCTGGTCGTCAGCCTCGTGCTGCACGTGTGGGCCGCCGTCAGCCTGGCGCGCCGGGCACGTGGTGCCCGCAGCCAGCGCTACACGGTGAAGAAGGCCGTCGGCTCGACGCTGTCGTCGCGCACGATGCGGTGGGGCGGGCTGACGATCCTGCTGTTCGTCATCTTCCACATCATGCAGTTCACCACCCTGACCATCGAGGTCGGCGGCTCGTTCGACAGCCCCTACGACCGCGTCGTCGCCGGCTTCAGCGTCTGGTGGGTGGTGGCCATCTACGTCGTCGCGATGCTCGCGCTCGGCATGCACCTGCGCCACGGCATCTGGAGCGCGGTGCAGACGCTGGGCTGGTCCAACCGCAAGCGCGAGCCGGCGCTGCGAGCCACCTCGCTCGTCATCGCGCTCGTCGTCGTCGTGGGCTTCCTCGCCCCACCGCTGGCCATCGCCTTCGGGTTCATCAACTAGGACGCGGAGAAAACTCATCGTCATGTCAGAGCAGCTCATCGACGGCCTCTACCGCGAGGGCGAGCCGATCGCCGACACCAAGGCCCCGAGCGTCCCGATCGACCGCCGCTGGCAGGAACGGCAGTTCCAGACCGCGCTGGTCAACCCCACCAACCGGCGCAAGCGCAAGGTGATCATCGTCGGCACCGGGCTCGCCGGCGCCTCCGCCGGGGCCACCCTCGGGGAGGCCGGCTACCAGGTGGAGTCCTTCTGCTACCAGGACTCCCCCCGCCGGGCGCACTCCATCGCCGCGCAGGGCGGCATCAACGCCGCGAAGAACTACCGCAACGACAACGACTCGACCTTCCGGCTGTTCTACGACACCGTCAAGGGCGGCGACTTCCGCTCCCGGGAGTCCAACGTCTACCGGCTCGCCGAGGTCAGCGCCTCGATCATCGACCAGGCCGTCGCCCAGGGCGTGCCGTTCGCCCGCGAGTACGGCGGGCTGCTCGACAACCGGTCCTTCGGCGGCGTCCAGGTCTCCCGGACGTTCTACGCCCGCGGCCAGACCGGCCAGCAGCTGCTCATCGGCGCCTACCAGGCCCTCGAGCGCCAGATCGCCGCCGGCACCGTCACCATGCACACCCGTCACGAGATGCTCGAGCTCGTCGTCGTCGATGGCCGCGCCCGCGGCATCATCGTCCGCGACATGGTCACCGGTGAGATCCAGACCCACCTCGCCGACGCCGTCGTGCTGGCCACCGGCGGGTACGGCAACGTGTTCTACCTGTCGACGAACGCGATGGGCTCCAACACCACCGCGATCTGGCGGGCGCACCGCAAGGGCGCGCTGTTCGCCAACCCCTGCTACACCCAGATCCACCCGACCTGCATCCCGGTCGCCGGGGAGTACCAGTCCAAGCTCACGCTGATGAGCGAGTCGCTGCGCAACGACGGCCGCATCTGGGTCCCCAAGCGCGCCGAGGACTGCGAGAAGGACCCGCGCCAGATCGCCGAGGGGGACCGCGACTACTACCTCGAGCGGATCTACCCGGCCTTCGGCAACCTCGTCCCCCGCGACATCGCCTCCCGGCAGGCGAAGAACATGTGCGACGAGGGCCGCGGCGTCGGCCCGGCGGTCGAGGGCGTGCGCCGGGGGGTCTACCTCGACTTCGCCGAGGCGATCGCCCGGCTGGGCCGCAAGGCGGTCGAGGCGAAGTACGGCAACCTCTTCGACATGTACCAGCAGATCACCGGGGAGAACCCCTACGAGGTGCCGATGCGCATCTACCCGGCGGTCCACTACACGATGGGCGGGCTGTGGGTCGACTACGACCTGCAGTCCAACATCCCGGGCCTGTTCGTCACCGGGGAGGCGAACTTCTCCGACCACGGCGCCAACCGGCTCGGTGCCTCCGCGCTCATGCAGGGCCTGGCGGACGGCTACTTCGTGCTGCCCAACACCATCAACGACTACCTCGCCGCCGGCGGGCTCGACCCGGTGACGGCCGATCACCCCGCCGCCGCCGAGGCGCGCGAGTCGGTCACCTCCCGCATCCACTCGCTGCTGAACAACGGCGGCACCCGCTCGGTGGACTCCTTTCACAAGGAGCTGGGCCACATCATGTGGGAGTACTGCGGGATGGAGCGCACCGAGGAGGGCCTGCGCACCGCGATCGAGAAGATCGGCGTGCTGCGCGAGGAGTTCTGGCGTGACGTCCGGGTGCTCGGTGAGAACGAGGAGCTCAACCAGGCGCTGGAGAAGGCCGGCCGGGTCGCGGACTTCATCGAGCTCGGTGAGCTCATGTGCATCGACGCGCTGCACCGTCGCGAGTCCTGCGGCGGGCACTTCCGTGCCGAGTCGCAGACCGAGGACGGCGAGGCGCTGCGCCACGACGACCAGTTCGCCTACGTGGCCGGCTGGGAGTGGGGCGGGGTCGGGCAACCGCCGGTGCTTCACAAGGAAGCCCTGGAGTATGAGTACGTCGAGATGAAGCAGCGGAGCTACAAGTGAGAATCACGCTCAAGGTCTGGCGCCAGAAGAACGCCACCACCAAGGGTCGGATGGTCGACTACCGGCTCGACGACGTCAGCAAGGAGATGTCGTTCCTCGAGATGCTCGACGTGCTCAACGAGCAGCTCATCGCCGACGGCGAGGACCCGATCGCCTTCGACCACGACTGCCGCGAGGGCATCTGCGGCGCGTGCGGCGTGATGATCGACGGCGTCGCCCACGGCCCCGAGGTCACCACCACCTGCCAGCTGCACATGCGGTCCTTCTCCGACGGCGACTCGATCGTCGTCGAGCCGTGGCGCGCCGACCCGTTCCCGGTGATCAAGGACCTCGTGGTGGACCGGTCGGCGTTCGACCGGATCATCCAGTCGGGCGGCTTCATCTCCGCCAACACCGGGGCCGCCCCGGACGCCCACGCGAGCCCGATCCCCAAGTCCGACGCCGACGGTGCCTTCGAGGCCGCCGCGTGCATCGGCTGCGGCGCCTGCGTCGCAGCCTGCCCCAACGGTTCCTCGATGCTGTTCACCGCCGCGAAGGTCACCCACCTGGGGCTGCTGCCGCAGGGCCAGCCGGAGCGTGACAGCCGCGTGGTGTCGATGGTCAACCAGCAGGACCACGAGGGCTTCGGCGGCTGCACGAACATCGGCGAGTGCGCCGCAGTGTGCCCCAAGGGCATCCCCCTCGACACCATCAACCAGCTCAACTTCGACCTGCGCCACGCCATCGCGCACGGCTACTGACGGCCCGCCCCCGCTGCTTCCGCCGAGATACCCGATCTCGGCGGTAGGTGGCGGCTAGACATCCGGTCTCGGTACCACCACGTCGGTCTCAGCGGGGCGAGGGTCAGCCGGTCGTGTCGTCGGCCGGCGCTGGCTGCTCGCCGCGGGCCCGGCGGCGCTGCTGCGCCTGGGCGAGGTCCGCGTCGTAGCGCGCGAAGCGACCCTCCATCCGGCGCCGGCGCCACGCGTTGACCCGGCGCCGGACCGCGCCGTACAGACCGCCCCAGTAGGCGTCCTTGCGGCGCTGGTCCTCGGCGACCCGCTCGGCCCACTCCCGCTCCTCGATCTCGGCCCGGCGCCGCGCGAGGGCGTCCTCGCCGTCGTCCCCGAGTCGCTCAAGGTCGCCGGCGAGGACCTCCTCACGCACATCCTCGGTGGTCTGTACCGTGCCGGTGATCGCCTCGTAGTCCCACGCGAGCGTCTCCGGCACGCTGAGCGTGACGAAGTTCGGGTCCTCGTCGAACCTGGTCGCCGCCGGGTCCTTCGGCTTGGGCGGCGCCGGCGGGTTCGCCGTCCACGCCGCCACCATCAGGGTCACGCGGGCGAGGAGGTTGATCCACAGCAGCAGCGTCACGAGCGCGGCACCGGCCGCGAGCACCGGGTCGTCGGCGCCGCCGACCACGGACGTCCCGAGGATGCGCAGCACGCCGGCGGCCGCACCACCGACGAGCGCCCCGATCAGCAGGTCGCGCCGCGGCCCGTGGACCCCGGCCAGCACCCGGAACAGCAGCACGAAGACAGCCGCGTCCACGGCCAGTGCCACAGCGAACCCGAGGATCCGCAGGGCCAACGCGGCCAAAGCGCCGTCGATGCCGATGAGGGACATGAACCAGCCGCCGGCTGTGCCGGCGGCGATGCCCAGCGCGGCGGTCAGCACGACGGCCAGCGCCAGCACGAGGAACCCGCCGAGGTTGCGTGCCTTCGCCTTGGCGAAGTTCTCCCTGGGCACCGTGATCCCGAACATTGCCCGGATGGAGCGCTTGAGCGCGTCCATCACGGTGATCGCGGTCCACAGCAGCACGCCCACGGCGATGACGGTCGTGGGGTTGAGCGCCGTGTCGAGGACGAGGCTGTCGGGGTCGACCAGGCCGTCCGGGCTGTCGGCGGTCTGCAAGATGCCTGGCAGTGCCCCGTTGACGCTCTCGATGACGCTGGTGCGAAGCTCATCGTTTCCGCCGAGGACCGCCATGAACGCGGTGTACCCGATGGCAAGCGCCGCGAAGATGGAGAACAGCGCCGAGTACGTGATGCCCCCGGCGAGGAGACCGCCGCGCGCGTTGCCGTACCTGGCCAGGCCACGCCCCACGCGAGAGTGGTTCCACCACTCGAGGAGTGCCTGGAGCCGCTGCGCGATCCCCGGAGAGTCGTCCTGCTGCGGTGCCACGGTTGCCATGGTGGTTCAGCCTAGGCAGGAACCGGCGACGGCGCTCATCAGCCGCCGCTCGATGGTCGTTCGTGTTCGCTTTTGCGCTTTCGTCTGGCATCATGTGGTCATGGTCCACGACACCTCGGCGACGGAGCCGGCACCGATGCTCGCCCGCCAGCGCCAGCAGCACATCCTCAGCGCGGTCAGCCAGTTCGGCGGGGTGCGGGTCGCCGAGATGGTCGAGCAGCTCGGCGTCTCGGAGATGACGATCCGGCGCGACATCTCCACCCTCGTCCGGCGTGGCCTGGTCGCGCGGGTGCACGGCGGGGCGGTGATGCCCAGCCGCTCGGCGCAAGAGCCGAGCTTCGCCCAGAAGGCCACCCAGCACCAGGACGAGAAGGCCCGGATCGGCGCTGTGGCCGCCGCCCGTGTCCAGGAGGGCGACGCCGTCGCGCTCTCCGCCGGCACGACGACGCTCGCGGTGGCCAGGGCGCTGAGCGCGCTCCCCCACTTCGCTACCCTCACCGTCATCACCAACTCGCTGCCCGCGGCGGACGAGCTGCACCGGGCGGTGCTGCAGGCCCGCGAGGCGTCGCGGCCGGCGCCGACGATCATCCTCACCGGCGGTGAGCGCACCCCGTCCGACGCGCTCGTCGGCCCGGCGACGGTCGACTACCTGCGAGCGGTTCGCGTGGAGTGGGTGTTCCTCGGCGCCCACGGCTTCGACCCCGAGCTCGGACTCATGACCCCCAACCTGCACGAGGCAGCGACCAACGAGGCGCTGCTCGCCAGCGGCCGCAGCGCCGTCGCCGTGCTTGACGCCAGCAAGTGGGGGGTGCGCGGGCTGCGCACGTTCTGCCGGATCAGCGAGCTCACCGCGCTCGTCACCGACGCCGAGCCCGACGACGCCACCTTCGACGCCGCGGTCGCCCACGACTTCGCGCTGGAGATCGCCACCGATGGCAGCTGAGACGCCCACCCCCTCGGTCCGCAAGACCACCGGCCGGCTGGCGGACGGCCGCGAGATCATCTACTTCGATGACTCCGAGCCGTACGTTTCGGGTGCCAGGACCCGGCGGCTGGACGATCCCCGCCGGCTGCCCGACCGCTTCGCGCCGGCGCCGGGCCCAGACGGCACGCTCGTGCCGTTCACCGGGCCGCAGATGCGCTTCGACGTCCTCACCGGCGAGTGGGTGCCGATGGCCAGCCACCGGATGAACCGCACCCACCTGCCCGCCGCGGACGCCAACCCGTTGGCCCCGGCGCGCGCCGGGGGGCCGGGGCGGCCTACTCCGACGGCGACATCCCCGCCGACGACTACGACGTCGTCGTCTTCGAGAACCGGTTCCCCTCGCTCGTCCAGGCGCCGGGCCAGGACGACGGCGTCAACCTCCTCGACGGCGAGCCGCTGTGGCCGGTCCGGGCGGCGGCCGGCCGGTGCGAGGTCATCTGCTTCTCCCCCGACCCCGGCGCCTCGCTGGCCACGGTCGACGAGCGGCGGATGCGCACGATCATCGAGGCGTGGGCCGACCGCACGAGCGCGCTCAGCGCGGTCCCGGGCATCGAGCAGGTCTTCTGCTTCGAGAACCGCGGCCGGGAGATCGGAGTCACGCTCCACCACCCGCACGGCCAGATCTACGCCTACCCCTACATCACGCCACGGACGAGCACGATGCTGCGCCGGGCCCGTGAGCACCGGCTGCTCACCGGGCGCAACCTGCTGCGCGACGTCCTCGAGGGCGAGCTGCGCGCCGGGCGACGGGTGGTCGCGGAGTCCGAGCACTGGGCCGCGTACGTCCCCGCGGCGGCTCGCTGGCCGGTGGAGATCCACCTGGCGCCACGACGTGACGTGCCCGACCTGCCGGCGCTGACCCACGTCGAGCGGGCCGACCTCGCCGAGATCTACCTGCGGCTGCTGCGCGCCGGCGACCAGTTCTTCCACGAGAGCGACGGCAGCGGGGAGCAGCGCGCCATCCAGCTGCCCTACATCTCCGCCTGGCACCAGGCGCCGGTGCACGAGGGCCGCAGCGACCTGCGCCTGCACCTCCAGCTGTTCTCCACGTTGCGCGCGCCGGGCAGGCTCAAGTACCTCGCCGGCTCGGAGTCGGGGATGGGGGCATGGATCTCCGACACCACCCCGGAGCAGATCGCCGACCGGCTGCGTGAGGTCCTCGCGTGACCACCCTGCTGCCGGCATGGTCGGCTGCCGAGGGGGCACGCCGGGTGCGTGCGCTGTTCGCGGCCAGCTTCGGCGGCGTCGAGGCGGGTGTCTGGGCGGCGCCCGGCCGGGTGAACGTCATCGGCGAGCACACTGACTACAACGCGGGGCTGTGCCTGCCCACGGCGCTGCCGCACCGGACCTTCGTGGCGGTCCGGCCGCGTCCCGACCGGCTCGTGCGGCTGGTCTCGGCGCAGGAGCCGGGCCGGCGAACGGTCGACCTCGACGCCGTCGGGCCGGCCGGGTCGGCGGGCGCGGTGGACGGCTGGCCGGCGTACGTCCTCGGCGTCGCCTGGGCGCTGGTGGCCGAGGGGCTGGCCGACGGCGCGGGCGCCCTGGGCTTCGACATCGCGGTCGACAGCTGCGTGCCGTTCGGCGCCGGGCTGTCCTCGTCGGCGGCGCTCGAGTGCGCCGTCGTCATCGCGCTGGACGAGCTGTGGGGCCTGGGACTCGGCGCCGACGACGCGGGCCGGGCGCGCCTCGCGGCCGCCTGCGTCCGGGCCGAGAACGAGATCGCCGGCGCCCCGACCGGCGGGATGGACCAGGCCGCGGCGCTGCGGTGCCGCGCGGACCACGCCCTCCTGCTCGACTGCCGTGACGGCGCCACGGAGCAGGTGCCGTTCCCGCTGGCCGACGCCGGTCTGGAGCTGCTCGTCATCGACACCAGGGCGCCGCACCAGCTCGTCGACGGGCAGTACGCGGCACGGCGGGCCAGCTGCGAGGCGGCCGCCCGCCGGCTCGGCGTCGCGTCGCTGCGGGAGGTCAGCGACCTCGACGGCGCGCTCGCCGCCCTCGAGGACCCGGTCGAGCGGCGGCGGGTGCGGCACGTCGTCACCGAGATCTCACGGGTGGCCGAGCTCGCCGCCGTCCTGCGGGAGGGGCCGCCGGCCCGGCTGGCGGTCGACCGGCTCGGCGAGCTGATGGCGGCCTCGCACCGCTCGATGCGCGACGACTACGAGATCTCCTGCCCGGAGCTCGACCTCTCGGTCGACACGGCAGTGGCTGCCGGCGCGCGGGGCGCCCGGATGACCGGTGGCGGCTTCGGCGGGTCGGCCATCGCGCTCATCCCCACCGGGAGCGCGCCGGCGGTGGCTGGGGCCGTGACAGCGGCGTTCGCCGCCGCCGGGTTCGCCGAGCCGCAGCTCCTGCTGGCGCCGGCCTCCGGCCCAGCCGGCCGGGTGGCCGGCTGAGCGAGGGTGCCGCTCCCAGGCGCAGACCACCGGAAGCGGCACCCTCCTTGTCGTCGAACGCCGCGGCTCAGATCTGGTTCACCCCGCCGTCGACCAGCACGTTCGCGCCCAGCATGAAGCTGCTGTCGGAAGACGCGAGGAAAGCCACCGCGGCCGCCATCTCCTCGAGACGCGCCGTGCGGCCGATGGGCAGGCTCGCGGCCAGCGTCTCGTTGTATGCGGCCACGTTCTCCGCCCCGACGAGCTCCACGACGCCGGAGGTCTCGGTCGGACCCGGCGAGATCGCGTTGACGCGGATGCCTCGGTCCTTGAGCTCGTTCGCCCACGTGCGCGTGAAGCTGCGCAGGGCCGCCTTCGAGGCCGCGTAGGCACCCATGCTCGGAGCGCCCCGGTCCGCAGAGGTGGAGGCGTTGATGATCACCGATGCACCCTCATTAAGGAGCGGGATGGCCTTCTGCACCGTCAAGACGGTGCCGACGACGTTGACGCCGAAAACGTTACCGAGGTCCGCCTCCGTGAGGTCGTCGATCGTCGCGAAGGTGGCGATCCCCGCGTTCGCGAACAGGACGTCCAGTCCCCGGCCACGGGCGGCGACCGCCTCGTACAGGCGATCAAGATGGGCCGGCTTCGTGATGTCGCCGGGCACGGCCGTCACGTTGCGGCCGATAGCCGCGACGGCCTCGCTCAGCTCGCTCTCGCGTCGGCCCGTGATGAAGACGTACGCCCCCTCGTCCACCATTCGCGCAGCGGCGGCGCGGCCGATCCCGTTCGTGCCACCTCCAGTAACAACTGCCGTCTTGCCTTCAAGTCTGTTCACTGCTGTTCTTCCTCTCTGTGTGCGTGTCTCGGTGAGTGCGTCATGAGGTGGCGCTGCCGTCCTCGCCGTGGAGCGAGCCGATGAAGGAGCGCAGTGCACCGTTGACGTCGTCGGCGTGCGTCCAGAGCAGTCCGTGGGGTGCGCCCTCGATCTCCACGTAGCGGGCGTCCGGCAGTGCCTGGGCGAAGCGGCGGGCCGTCGCGTCGATGGGCAGAATCCTGTCTGCGGTGCCGTGCAGGATCAGAGCCGGTATCCCGCTGCTGCGGACAGCGTCGACGTCGGTACGGAAGTCCTCGATCCAGGAGGAGACGACGGCGTAGGACGCCACCGGGGCGCTGGCGACCGCGACGTTCCAGCTTGCGGTCACCGCTTCCTGGCTGATCCGAGAGCCGAGGTTCTCGTCGAGGTTGTAGAAGTTGGAGAAGAATTGCGTGTACCAGGCGTAGCGGTCACCCGTCGCCTGGGCGGCGATGCCGTCGAACACCTCCTGCGGCACGCCTTCGGGGTTGTCCTCTCGGGCGACGAGGAACGGCTCGAGGGAGGCAAGGAACGCCAGGGCGGCCACGCGCTCGTGGCCATGTCGGGCGACGTAGCGGGCAAGCTCGCCGGTCCCCATCGAGAACCCGACCAGGACCACGTCACGCAGGTCAAATGCCTCGAGGACCGTGTTCAGATCAGCAGCGAAGGTGTCGTAGTCGTAGCCGAGCCCGACCTTCGACGACCGGCCGAAGCCCCGTCGGTCGTAGGTGATGACGCGGTAGCCCCCGGCCAGCAGGTCCCGTGTCTGGTGCTCCCAGCTGTGGCCGTCGAGCGGGTACCCGTGGATGAGCACGATGGGCTGCCCCGCGCCCTGATCCTCGTAGTACAGCTCGATCGGCGTGCTGTTCTCGGTCCCGACGTTGATGTATCCCATCTCTTCCTCCCTGTGGTGAGCCCAGTGCGAGCCGTTCGCCTGGGCGGATCATGTGGTGGCTTTCTTCTCGTCACGCGCTGGTCGACAAGATCAGCCCGAGCGCACGGCGGCGGAGGCCGTCGACCGCACCGCGCGGTGCCAGGGCGGGGGGACCGGGACCAGGGTCGTCGACGCGGCCCGGAGCGCTTCACTGAACGATCGAGCGCTCTGGAACCGGTCGCCCGCGTCCTTGGCGAGGGCAGTGAGCAGCACCGCGTCGAGCGCCGCAGTGACCTCGGCGCGGAAGTCGCTGGCTCTTCGCGGGGCCTGGTACACGTGCTGATAGGCGCCGGCAACCGAGCTGTCACCGGCGAAGGGCGGCCGACCGGTCAGCAGCTCGTAGAGCAGGCAGCCCGCGGAGTACAGGTCGCTCCGGGCGTCGGCGATCTCGCCGCGCACCTGCTCCGGAGAGAGGTACTGAGCGGTTCCGAGGAACGTATGGGTCTGGGTGGCCGTGGCGCCGTGGTCATTCTCGACGCGCGCGATCCCGAAGTCGACGACCTTGATCTCGTCGGCGGGTGTGACCATGACGTTGGCGGGCTTGATGTCGCGATGGACAACACCCGCGCGATGGCTGAACTCGAGCGCCGACAGGACACCGAGCTGATACCGGATCGCCTCCTCCAGCGTGAGCGCGCCCTCGCGGAGGCGGGCCCGCAGCGACTGGCCGGGGACGTACTCCAGGACGATGAACGCCACGTTCGCCTCGTCCGCCCGGCTGCCGTCGTCGCGCCCGTGCCCGACGTCGTGGACCGCGACGATGGCCGGGTCGTCGAGGCCGGC
Source organism: Georgenia sunbinii (assembly GCF_036421875.1). Lineage (NCBI taxonomy): Bacteria > Bacillati > Actinomycetota > Actinomycetes > Allobogoriellales > Allobogoriellaceae > Georgenia > Georgenia sunbinii. The sequence continues at coordinate 491,191 of NZ_JAZGOL010000003.1, forward strand.
AAGTGCCTGCGATTCCCGGCCGAACCTGGATCTCACCAGCGGGTCACGGGCCAGCTCGTCGCGGAGCACCTTGACCGCGACCCAGCGCTCGCACCGGATGTCACGGGCCAGGTGGACCACGGCCATGCCGCCCCGGCCCAGGACGTCGCGGAGCTCGTAGCGTCCGCCAAGCACGCGAGCCGTGCTCATGAGATCTCCCTGCCTCTCTGGTGGTCGGTGCGTCGGTCCGCACCGGGGACGGGTCCAGCCACCCTGGTGCGCCGGGGACCGGGGGCCGGTCGTGGCGACGTCCTCAGGCTCGCAGCGACGGCCGCGCCCTCGCGTCGGTGACGGCCACGTAAATCACCACCGCCTCGCGCTCCCCGTGACCTCGCAGGCCTGGTAGTGCCCCGAAGCCGTCCCGCGTCGCGACAGGGACGACTACTGTGACGGCTACCTACTCGGACCGGTTGATGGGAGCACAACCTGGCGGATCTCGTGGGCCGGCGCTCAGAGCGTGACGCGGTCGAGAAGGTCCTCTCCCTGGCCCTGGCCGGGCGCAGCGGCTCCCTTGTGCTGCGCGGAGAAGCCGGGATCGGGAAGACTGCCCTGCTCGAGCACGCGCGGCAGACGGCCCTCGCGTCAGCCTTCCGCGTGGAGTCCTCGGTCGGCTCCGAGTCCGAGACGCAGTTCGCGTTCGCGGGCCTCCACCAGCTGTGCGCTCCCCTGCTGGACCGCACCGGAACGTTGCCCGAGCCCCAGCAGGCCGCGCTCGGAGTGGCGTTCGGACTCCAGGGTGGTGGCGCGCCGGACCGGTTCCTGGTCGGGCTGGCGACGCTCCACCTGCTGGCCGAGGTCGCCGAGGAGGGGCCACTGCTGTGTCTGGTCGACGACGCGCAGTGGCTGGACGAGGCATCGGCGCAGGTCCTGGCCTTCGTGGCCCGACGGCTGGGGGCCGAGAGCCTGGCCCTCGTGTTTGGGGTGCGCGACTCCGATGAGGGTGATCGCCTGCCGTTTGCCGGCTTGCCGGGGCTACGCCTGGAGCGGCTCGGGGAACCGGACGCCCGTGCGCTGCTGGATGACGCGGTGCGTACGCCGCTGGACGAGCGAGTGCGCGACAGGGTCCTTGCCGAGGCCGGCGGCAACCCCTTGGCGCTGCTGGAGCTGCCCAGCAGTGCACCGCCGGCGGAGTTCGCCGGCGGTTTCGAGCTGCCCGATGCGCTGAGTGTCCCGCGCCGCCTGGAGGAGAGCTTCCGACGCCGGTCAGCCAGCCTGCCCCCGCAGACGCAGCTGCTCGTGCTGGCCGCCGCGTCCGAACCGACCGGCGACGCGGAACTGCTGTGGCGCGCGATCGCGCACCTCGACATCACAGCGGAGGCGGCCACCCCCGCGGAGGCAGCCGGCCTGCTCGAGATCGACTCGCGGGTGCGGTTCCGTCATCCACTGGTGCGCTCGGCGGTCTATCAGGCGGCCATGCCGCCGGACCGTCGGCGCGCCCACGCCGCGCTTGCCGAGGCCACCGACCCACAGGCCGACCCGGACCGCCGTGCCTGGCACCGCGCGCAGGCGGTGCAAGGTACCGACGAGGACGTGGCCACCGACCTGGAACGCTCGGCCAGTCGGGCCCGCGCCTGCGGCGGGCTGGCCGCTGCAGCCGCGTTCCTCCAGCAAGCAGCCGAGCTGACCCCGGACCCTGCTGACCGTGCGAGCCGAGCATTGGAGGCCGCGTACGCCAAGCACGCGGCAGGTGCGTCCGAGACCGCTTTGGAGCTGCTGACAATCGCTGCGGCCGGGCCGCTGGACGCCCTGCAAGGTGCCCGCGTCGAGCTGCTGCGCGCCCAGATCGCTTTCAACCTCATTCGCGGCAGCGAGGTGCCGAGGCTGCTGCTCAAAGCTGCCAGGACGCTCACCCCACTGAATGCTGCGCTGGCTCGCGACACCTATCTGGATGCCATCGACGCTGCGCTCATCAGCGGTGGCCACGATGCGGTCCGTGTTGCCACAGCCGCCGGGGCGGCTCCCGACGCCGCCGTGCCACCACGGTCCTCGGACCTGCTCATGGACGGCCTCGTGAGGACGTTCACGGCAGGGTACGCGGCAGGGGCGCCAGCACTCAGATCCGCATTGGAGGCGTTCCGCGACCAGGGGGACAACCGCCGGGCGCTCGAGGGTCGCAGTGACCGCTGGCTGTGGCTGGCCGCTCGCAGCGCCATTGGGATCCTTGATGATGAGCTTGCCCACGTGCTGGCGAGCCGTCACGTACAGCTGGCTCGCGAGACCGGCGCCTTGGGGACGCTGCCCGCTGCCCAGAGCTCCTTGGCCAACGTCTTGATCCTGGCCGGGGAGCTCACTCGCGCCGGGGAGCTGGCCGCCGAGTCCACGGCGATCGCCGAGGCAACCGGCGCAGCGCCCCTCAGGCACACTCTCGCCGCGCTCGCCGCGTGGCGTGGCGATGATGTCGCCGCTGCCCAGCTGAACGAAGCCATGCTCCCGGGCCCCACCGATCCCGATGGCGACACAGAGGTCGCCGTGGCCCAGTACGCGATGGCCGTGCTGCACAACGGTCTGGGCAACTACGCACAAGCGCAGACGGCGGCGAGACGGGCCTGCGAGACCGACGAGCTGGGGCTCACCAACATCGCCCTGCCGGAGCTCATCGAGGCGGCCGTGCGTGCTGGCCACCCGGACATCGCGGCGAGCGCCCTGGAGCAGTTCGACTCGCGCGCGCTCGCCTGCAACACGTCCTGGGCACTCGGGCTGAGGGCACACTCGCGCGCGCTGACCTGCACAGGGCCGGACGCCGAGGAGCACTACCGCGAGGCGATCGAGCAGCTGCGACGCTGCCGGATGGCCGTCTACCTCGCCCGTACCCATCTCGGCTACGGCGAGTGGCTGCGCCGCAAGGGCCGCCGTCAGGATGCCCGCGAGCAGCTCCGCACCGCCCACGCGCTGTTGTCGGACATGGGTGCGGAGGCCTTTGCCGCGCGCGCCGCCCGCGAGCTCCGCGCCACCGGCGAGCACCCACGCGCACGGAGCGCGCAGCCGACCGACGCGCTCACCACCCAGGAGCTGCACGTCGCCCGGCTGGTAGCCACCGGAGCAACCTCCCGTGAGGTCGGCGCGCAGCTGTTCCTCAGCCCCCGGACCATCGAAGCCCACCTGCGCAGCATCTTCCGCAAGCTCGGCATCACCTCCCGCCGCGAGCTCAAGCTCCACCTTCCCTGACCGGCCCGGTGCGGCTCCACCGACGATCGGTGGCTTCTACCGATGCGAAGGCCAGGCCGTGACGGCCAGCCTGGTCCCATGAAGGTCTTCATCATTGGCGTCAGCGGGGCCGTCGGTCGCCTGCTGGCAAGGAACCTGATCGGCCGGGGCGACGACGTCGCCGGGCTGGTGCGTCGTGACGAGCAGCGGACCGCTCTCTCGGGCCGCGGAGTCATGGCTCAGGGGCTCAGCTCGCGGACCTCACTGCCGACTCGCTGGCCCCCATGCTCACCGGGGCCGACGTCGTCGTCTACACGGCTGGTTCCAACGGCGGTTTGAGGGAGGTGACGGCCGCCGTCGACGGCGACGGCGTGGTGAAGGCGCTCGAGGCGACACACCTCGCCGGTGTGGAGCGCTTCGCGCTGGTGTCGGTACTTCCCGAGGCCGGGCGCGGGCAGGATCTCGGCGAGGACGTGGAGTTCTACTTCGCGGTGAAGAAGTTGATCGACGTCACGGTCAGTATGAGCGACCTCGACTGGCTGATCCTGCGGCCGTCCCTACTCGTCGACCGCGACGGGACCGGGACGATCTCGCTCGGTGCGGCGCAGCCCCACGACGAGATCCCACGCCAGGACGTGGCCGCCACACTGGCCGAGCTACTCCACGAGCCCCGGATCCGTCGGCGGATCCTCGAGCTCACTCAGGGGACGACGCCGATTGCCAGCGCGGTGCGGGCCAACGTGATCAGGGATGCATGACGATCTTGCCGACGTGACGGCGTCGACCGAGCTCCTCCTGCGCCTGTGCAGCCTCGTCGAGCGGGTAGGCCCTTGCGATGACGGGGTAGACCTGGGCTTGGCGCGCGATGTCCATCAGCTGGGCGAAGTGGGCGGGCGTGTGCATGCTGGAACCGATGATCCGGGCGTTGTGGAGATAGAGCCGGCGCACGTCGAACGCGACGGCGTGCCCACCGAGAGCACCCGCGACCACCCATCTGCCTCCCTCGCGCAGCAGTGAGAGACCGTCACCGACAAGGTCTCCGGCCACGACGTCGAGGACGACGTCGACGCCGCCACCCGAGGCAACGCGGGCCTGCGCCACGACGTTCTGCGCGCGGTCGATCACCTCATGGGCTCCCGCCCGACGCACGGGCTCGTGCTTGGAGCCGCTGCTGACCGCAAGGACCCGCGCGCCACGTGCCCGGGCGAGCTGGACGAGCGCAAGGCCCACCCCACCCGACGCGCCGGTCACCAGGACGGTCTCCGCCGCGCGCACTGCGCCGCGTTCGATCATGCCCAGCGCGGTGCCGTAGGCAGTGGGCAGGGCGGCGAGCTGGGCGTCCGAGAGCGGAGAGGCGGTGACGTCGTGGGTGTGGTGGACCGGCGCGGTGACGTACTCGGCGTGGCCGCCGTCCCGCTCGCTGCCCATCAGGCCGACAGGGTTCGCCGCCGGCCCCTCGGCGTCGTAGATCGCAGGGTCGATCACCACCCTGCGCCCGACCAGCCGTGACTCACGGTCCGGACCGACCGCTGCGACGACACCTGCGACGTCGGCGCCCTGGATGCGAGGGAACTCGACCGGGCCGCGCCACCCGGCCAAGGCCTCGGGGACGCCCGGAGCCCCGTAGGCGCCCTGCCGGGTCCATAGATCGGTGTTGTTCAGCGCCACCGCGCGGACCTCGACCAGCACCTCGCCCACGTCGGGCACCGGCACCGGGACTCGGACAACCTCCAGCACCTCCGGGCCGCCGTGCCTCGCGATCTTCACCGCTGTCATCTGCTCGGGCACACTCATGCTTCTCCTCCACTCGTCTCGCGGCTGACAGGACACCCCTGCCGGCCGCGCGTGCTCACTGTGCCGGTTCCCGGAGCGTGGCCGTCTCCGCCGGGATGGTCGGATCGGTGAACTGCGGGTCCGACTCGTGCTCGGCGTTCCCGTCGAGGCCGGTCCACGACTCGTAGCTGACCTCCTCCAGGGGCAGCGGCTTGCCCGGCGCGACGATCGTCTCCGAGGGCCTATCGCCACCGAGGAGGAAGTCGATCACCGGACGGTCCACCTCCTCCGTGCCGTAGGGGAACACCCCGTGGATGCTCTCGTTGTCGACGGCGATGAGGCTCGTGTTCGGCAGCCCGGTGCCGGCGGCACGACCCTGCTCGAACGGCGTCATCGAGTCGAGCTCGCTCTGTAGCACGATGGTCTGCGGGAAGCGCTCGTCCAGGGTCGGCATCGTCGAGTCCGTCGGCCAGAACGCGCACGTGGGAGTGAGGAGGAGCCCGAGCTGCGCCGTCAGAGGCGCGAGCTGCGCCGTTCGCTCGTGGAACCGGTCCCAGAACTCCTGCCCCTGCGTCCACTGCCCGTCAGTGCAGGCGGTGAACTCGATGACATAGTCGTGCGTCTCGCGGACGGGCTCCCCTGGCACGGTCTGGGGAGGCGCCGCCAGCAGGGCGAGAGACTGCTCCGCGCCGCTGCGCAGCACGTCGGGCAGGTCCGTCCCCGCAACCATCCGCGTGGCGAGCTCGAGAGGGTCGACCGGCGCGCTCGACGCCTCGGCCTCCGCGACGATGGAGGCGACGAGGCTTCCGGCGACCGGGTACAGCGCCGGCGTCGAGAACGCGAGCGAACCGCTGGCCGCGGTCCAGGCGTACTGCGCCGCGAGCGAAGTCTCGGGGCCGGCGGTCGCGGCGAAGTACCGCTCCCAGATCGCCTCGGGGTCCGGCCCGAGCCCAATGGTCGCGTCGTTTCGGGCGATCCAGTTCAGCATGTGCAGCCGGAACTGGCGGTCACGGCCCTCGTGGGCTGCGTTGTACAGGGTCTGAATCGACTCCTGCGTCGAGTCCGTCGCGGAGTCGAGGACCATCCGCTCGATGTTCGCGGCGAAGAGCGCGCCGTACCAGGTTCCCAGCCAGGTGCCGTAGGAGTACCCCATGTAGGTCACCGTCTCCAGGCCGAGGAGGTGACGGATGAAGTCCATGTCGTAGGCGGCCTGCTCGGTCGTCATCGTCGCCACATCCGGATCCTGCGAGCAGGCCTCCCCGATCGCCCTCGCCGCGGCAGACGGCCCACCGGCAGGGTCATACTCATAGTCGCAGGACGCGTGGCTCGACTGCCCGAGTCCTCGCTGGTCGAAGCTGACGTAGTTCGTCGTCGCACGCAGTTCCGGCGTGTACAGCTGGACCGTGGTGCCGTAGGACAGCCCGGACGCGTAGGGACCGCCGGGGTGGGCGATGATCGTGGTGTGGTACCCGGGATCCGAGGTGTCGATGTTCTTGGCGTGCGAGATCCGCACGTCCCAGGTGAGATCCGGGTCAGGGTTCAGCCAGTCCCGCGGGACCGTGATGGTCGCGCACTCGACGTTGGAGACATCGGCGCCCGGGACGGGAGGTCCGTCGTCGGAGAACTCACAGGCCTCCCAGACCACCTCCTGATCGGCAAGGTGTCCTGCCAGCGCCACGACGTCGGGCATCGTCGTGCCATCCTCCGGTGCCGCCGCGTCGTCGCGACCGTTCCACGCGACGAGCAGCGCGACCACCAGGGCGATGACGACGACGGCGGCCAGCGGGACCGCCGGAGCGACGAACCTGCTTCCTCGGCGGCTGGTTGCGCTGGACGGTTGGGATTCATGCTGGGACATGATCGTTCTCCTTCTTGTTTCGAGTGGTGATTACGTCACTCGTCCCTGCAGAGCGTCGCCGTCGCTATCCGCGCGGCCGCGCAGCAGCGGCGACGACGACGTGGTTGACGATGGTCGCGGTGACGGTACGGGTGACCGCCTCGGCGGCGGCGCCCGCTCCCCAGCTGCCGTCCACGAGCTTCTCGGCGCGGGCGATCACCGACAACGTCCACGGAATCACCGGGTCAAGCTGAGGCAGCGTGCCGCTGCCGTGGAGCAGCGCGGCGAGCGCGGCGACGCGAGGGCTGGGCTCGACGCCCTCGACCAGCACGGCGCGGACCTCACCGAGCAGCGCGGACCTGCGCCCGGTGGTTCCCTCCTCGATCACCGAGGACGTGAAGAGCCCGAGCGTCCTGCGTGTGCTCCGGCGGAGGTCTCCGCGCTCGACCAGTCGGTCAAGCAGCGGTTCACGCAGCACCGGGCCCGTCGCCGGCAGGACGGCCTGCACTGCGCGGGGCTTGTCGGCGACGTACTCCCAGCTCGCGCGCAGGAGGTGGTCCGACGGTGGGTGCTCGGCGACGGCCGCCACGGTCGTCACCCCCGACCGCCCCGTCCCGGTGCGCACGTGGCCACCCAGTCCGAGCTCGGCGAGCACCGCGCCGGCGAGCACGTAGAAGAGCGTCCCCTCGCCCGCGATCGTGCCGGACCCCGGCTGGAACAGCAGCAGGAGGAGGTCCTCGGCCAGCGTCTGTTCAGCAGCACGGGGTGTCATCGGCGCGGCTCCCAGCGGAAGAGCCGGGTGGCCAGCAGGATGGCGACGCCGACCCAGGCGAGGGTGGGGGCCAGCAGCAGGAGCGAGTCGCCGATGCGGGTTCCGCCATCCCATGCCTGGACGACCAGCTCGGTCGCTGCCCCTCCGGGCAGCAGGCGCTTGACCAGCGTGAGGCTCTCGGTGCCGGAGGCGCCGACCCAGATGGCGATGGCGACGATGCCCAGGCTGATCGGGAGCGTGGTGATCTGGGCACGCTCGGAGGACTGCGTCAGCCCGGCGGTGGCCATGCCGAGGGCAAGCATCATGGCGACCGTGGCGGCAATCGCGAGTGCCAGGAGCGGAATGTTGGCCGGTGCGTCGCTGACGACGGAAAAGGCGACCAGGATGAGGCCGAGCTGGACCAGGGCGATCACCGTGACGGGGAGCACCAGCCCGGACAGGATGGCGGGGTCGGTGGCTGCGGTGGAGCGCAGTCGCTTGAGGAACAGGTTCTGCCGACGGGCGGCCAAGGTGGTCACCACAGTGCCGTAGAGACTGAACGAGACAATCGTGAAGACGAGCAGGACCGCGACGAGTCCGAGGCCGCTGTAGCTGGCGAACAGCTCGCGGTTGTAGATGAAGTAGACGCTGGCGGCCACCGGCATGATCAGGCTGGTGAACAGCGCGGTCCGATCGCGGAAGAGTTGGATGAGCTCGCTGTGTGCGATGGTCAACATGACGAGGTTCCTTGTCGGGGTCGGGGTGTTCAGGAGTGCGTCGGGGCGGCGCCGATGGCCCGGAAGACATCGTCGAGCCGGGTCGGTGCGGCGGACAGGTCGACGAGCTCGATCCCGTAGGCGTCGGCCCAGTCGAGCAGCTGCTTGAGCTCGCGCTGCAACTCGCTCGTCTCGATCAGGTAAGCCCCCTCGTCAGCCGGGGCGGCATAGCGTGGCGGGGTGGGTGAGCCCGGGGGAAGGGTGAACTGGATCGACGCGGGCAGGGTGCGGGTCAGCTCGGCCACGGTGCCCTGGTGGCGGAAGGTGCCCTGGTGCATGAGGCCGATGCGGTCGGCGCGCTGCTGGGCCTCTTCCAGGTAATGGGTGGTGAGGATGACGGTGGAGCCGTCCTGCCGGAGCTGGTCGACGGCCTCCCAGAGGGCGTCGCGGGACTGGATGTCCAGCCCCGTGGTCGGCTCGTCCAGGACGATCAGCTCGGGCCGTCCGTACACCGCAGTTGCGAAGTCGAGACGCCGCTTCTCACCACCGGACAGCTGCGCCACCCGGGTGTCGGCCTTGCTGGTCAGGTCGACGACGCCGAGCACCCGCTCGACCGTGTCGGAGCGACCGGAGAGCCGACCGATCAGCCGAACCGACTCGGCGACGGTCAGGTCGGCGGCGAACCCGCTCTCCTGGAGCATGATCCCCATCCGGGGACGCACCGCAGCCCGGTCCGTCGGGCTCTTGCCGAACACCCGGACGGTGCCCGACGATGCTTTGCGGTGACCCTCGATCACCTCCAACGCCGAGGTCTTGCCCGCCCCGTTCGTGCCGAGCAGGGCGTACAGCTCCCCGCGCTGCACCTGGAACGACAGGTCCTTCACCGCGCGGAAGTCACCGTAGGACACGTTCAGAGCCTCGACCTCGATGACATGCGTGGAGGACTCGCCCCCACCGAGCAGTCCGCGATCAGTCGACGCGGCGGTTGTATCTGTCAGTTGTCCCATGCTGCTGACCTCCACATTTCAGTTCTGGTCGTTACCGTGCAATGAGGCTCGCACCGGGGGCGCGCCTTCGCGTCGGTGGAGGTCCCTGTGTATCGCCGGTTGTCACCGTGCCGCGATCTGGATGATTCGCATGCCGGCCGGTGCCCGATCAGCGCCCCGGATCGGCCTGTGACCTGGCACGTCGCGTCGGGATCGGGCATGGGGCCGTACCCGAGAGACCGGGCCTGGCGGGTGAGGTTTCGCCTCGGTGATACCTACCTAGACCGGTGCGGGCCCCCCTCATGGTTGAGGGGTGATCGCCTGAGGGTGCAAGACGATCTTGCCGACATGGCGGCGTCGGCTGAGCTCTTCCTGCGCGTGGGATGCCTGGTCGAGCGGGTAGGTCTTGGCGATGACGGGACGGACCTGAGCTTGGCGGGCGATGTCCATCAATAGTGCAAAATGGGCGGGCGTGTGCATGCTGGAGCCGATGATCTGGGCGTTGTGGAGGTAGAGGCGTCGCACGTCGAATGCGACGGCGTGCCCGCCGAGAGCGCCGGCGATGACCCATTTGCCTCCCTCACGCAGCAGGGGAAGGCCTTCGCCAACGAAGTCTCCGGCGACGACGTCGAGCACGACGTCGACACCGCCATCCGAGGCTGCCCGGGCCTGCGCCATGAGGTTCTGCGCGCGGTCGATCACCTTATGCGCTCCCGCTTGGCGCACGGGCTCAAGCTTGGAGCCGCTGCTGACCGCGAGGACTCGCGCGCCGCGCGCTCTGGCGAGCTGCACGAGGGCCAGGCCCACCCCTCCCGATGCGCCGGTCACCAGCACGGTGTCACCTTCGCGCACGCCGCCGCGTTCGATCATGCCCAGCGCGGTGCCGTAGGCAGTGGGCAGCGCGGCGAGCTGGGCGTCTGAGAGCGGGGAGCCGGTGACGTCGTGGGCGCGGCGAACCGGCGCAGTGACGTACTCGGCGTAACCGCCGTCCCGCTCGCTGCCCATCAGGCCGACCGGGTTCGCATCCGGTCCCTCGGCGTCGTAGATCGCCGGGTCGATCACCACCCTGCGCCCGAGCAGCCCTGGGTCGCCACCGGGGCCGACCGTCGCGACAACACCGGCCACGTCAGCGCCCTGGATTCGGGGCAAGTCGATCGGGCCGCGCCATCCAGCCAACGCATCAGGGTCCCCCGGAGCCCCATACGCGCCCTGCCGGGTCCATAGATCGGTGTTGTTCAGCGCCACCGCGCGGAGCTCGACCAGCACCTCCCCCACGTCGGGCACCGGCACGGAAACCCGGGCCACCTCCAGCACTTCCGGACCGCCGTGCCCGACGATCCGCACCGCTGTCATCTGCTCGGGAACACTCATGTCTCACCCTCCGTTACACTGACCTGTAAACCCGTGCGAGCGAGAGTATACCGATCTGTGAACTCAAGACAAGTGACCGACCCCCCTCGGCCGTTGAGCCCCGCCGGGCGACGCATCGTCCATGCAGCGGAGGAACTCTTCTACAACCGCGGCATCACCGCCGTGGGCGTCGATCTCATTGCTGAGCACTCCGGGGTGTCCAAGCGGACCCTCTACAACCAGTTCGGCTCCAAAGAACATCTCGTGGCCGCTTACCTCAGCGCCCGCGACGACCGGTGGCGCACCCTCGTGGCGGCCACCGTCGCCGCTTGCGACGACCCCGTCGAGGCAGTCACCGCCCCCTTCGCTGCCCTGGAGGAGTGGATCAAGACGAACACCCGCGGGTGCGCATTCATCAACGCTCTCGCCGAGCTGCCCGACCCGGCCGACCCCGCCCACACGATCGCCACCGACCAGAAGCGCTGGCTACTCAACCTCTTCGAGCGTCTCGCCACCGAGGCCGGCGCCACCGCCCCCAGCCAGCTCGCGACCCAGCTGCTCCTCCTGCACGAGGGCACACTTGCCACCCAGCCTCTTCTCGAGAACCCCCTTCGCGCCAGTACCGAGCTCGCTCGCACACTGACCCGTGCGAGCGTCTCGGACAGCTAGCTTCTACGAGGCGGTTCCACCTGCTGCCAGGATGGTGCGATGCTCAGCGCCCGACGTCGCCGTCACGCCCTCGTGTCGGCCTCGCTCGCCGCCCGCGACGACGACGATCTCGCGGCGGCCCTCGACGCCGCACCCGCGGGTGCCGTGGGCGTGGGCGGCGGCTCCGCGGTGCTCGATGTCGACGGCGTGCCGGTGTTCGCCAAGCGGGTTCCGATCACCGACCGGGAGCTGGCGCATCCGCACAGCACAGCAAACCTGTTCGACCTGCCGACCTCGTGCCAGTACGGCATGCACCGCCTCGCCGGCCCCGGCTTCGGCGCGTGGCGCGAGCTGGCCGCGAACACCATCGTCACCGAGGGAGTCCTCGGCGGTGAGACGGAGTCCTTCCCGCTGCTGCATCACTGGCGGGTCCTCCCCGGCCGCCCACCCGTCGCGTCCGAGCACCGTGACATCGACGCGATCGTCGCCCAGTTCGACGACGACCCGGCCGTGCGGACCCGTTTCGAGGCGCTGGCCGGTGCGACCTCCAGCCTCGTGCTGTTCCTCGAGCACATCCCCTATCCGCTCGTAGACACGCTGAATGACCCGGTGGGCAGCGCCGAGACCCTGGAGCGGCAGCTGTTCGAGATCGTCGCGTTCTTGCGCAGCCGCGAGCTGCTGCACATGGACGGGCACTTCGCCAACATGCGGGCCGACGACGACCGGGTCTACCTCGTCGACTTCGGGCTGGCCACGTCGCCTCGCTTCGAGCTGAGCGGCGCCGAGCGCGACTTCGTCGAACGCAACATCGGCCACGACGCCGATTACGCAGCCATGCGGCTGGTCAACTGGCTGGTCACGACGGTGTGCGGGGTACCGATGCCGAGCAGTGGCGGTCCTGTCGCACGGAACGCGTACGTGCGCAGGTGCGCGACCGGCGACATTCCACAGGACGTGCCGGCCGCCTTGGCAGACGTCCTCGCCCGGCACGCGCCAGCCGCGGCACGGATGAACGACTTCTGCTGGCGGCTGGTCGACGGGGACGTCCACGCGCAGTATCCCGGGGCTGTCGCTGGTTCGCCGTCAGGTTGGCTCGACGCGCCACGCGTCTTCCCGTCAGCCGGCCACTGACGGCGGAAGGAGACGGACGACCACGTCGTCGTACACGGCGAACTCGCCGGACATCCCCCAGCCACAGCCCTGGATCTCCGTGGTGGACGCGAGCTCCTCACCGGTGCGGACGTGGTGGAGCACGATCCCGCCAGGGCCGGCGACGGCCACCACCCGCCCGTTGCTGGCGCAGACCGCATAACCCGGGACCTCGTACAGCAGGTCTCCGGTGCGAAGGTCCAGCGCCACGACAGTCTGCCCGTCGCCCTCGACGAAGCCGGACGCCGTCTGGTCCTGGAGCAGGTCCACCGCGATCAGCGCGACGCTCGCACCGGCGTCGACGAAGGGATGACCGGTCTGAACGGCAGCCGGCTCTGGGGTGCCCAGCGGCAGCGGGACGTTCCAGAGCTCGTGGCCGTCCGCAGCCGAGACCGCCCACACGCCGTCAGCGGGTGGGTCCTGGCTGAAATCGGTCCACTTGTCGAACACGACGTCACCGGCCGTCACCGGGGACATCCAGGCCGGCGAGACGGTGTACAGCTGCTCGCCGGTCCACGGGTCGACCACCCTGGTCCTCCGCTCGCCCCCACCGAGGTCCTCGTCCACCGTGAGGTGGCCGCCGACCCAGTGCGGGACGGTGGCGCCGTCGACGTCGATGACGACGTCGGTCAGGTGGCCGTCCGAGAGGCGGACCAGGCGTCCTCCCGCGACCGCTGCCCACCCGTCCTGGATCGCGGAGACCACGGCGCTGCGGTAGGTCATGCAGTTGTGCTCCGCCTCGGGGATCGCCACGTCCCAGCGCACCTCGTACGTCAACGGGTCGTATGCCCGCAGGTGGTGGGCCCCGCCCTGCGCCCCCTCCTCCGTCGCGGTGTACCCGACGAGGACCAGGCCGTCCTGCGGTGACGCGCCGACGGGGAACGCGTTGCCACAGGCCAGGTTCGGCCCGTCGGTGGACGCGAGTATCTCGCCGTCGGGCAGATGGGTCGAGATCCGGGTCGGCTCGCCGTCGTCGAAGGTGTCGAGCATGCCGACGAAGAATCCGTCAGTGAAGTTGTAGGTGACGCCATCCTCGCGGGAGGGAATCTCACCGACGGTCTCGAACAGCTCGACCTCGTCGGCGGGCGGTTCGGTCGCGTCGACCGCCGTGGGTGCCTCCGGCGAGCTGGTCGCAGCGGGAGCCGAGGCCTTCGCGGGTTCCGGATCGGTGCACGCCCCCAGGGCGAGCACCGCCAACGTTGCTGCCGCCGCGACGATGCCCCGCGATCGCGTGATTCTCATCAGTCTCCCCGGTCGCCTGCGTCCATCGGTGACCGTACCAGCGTCCTCGGAGCGGGACGGGCGCTACGGGCGGGACTGTGTCGCGCCCCGTGAGAGGAGGAAGAACCTTGCGGTTGCGCGTCGTTCTGGCCGCTCCTAGCGTCGAAGCGATGGCAACGAGGCACTGGATCACCGCAACCGCGCTCGGCGCGCTCCTCCTGGGTGGGTGCACCGCGTCCGACGGCGACGCCGGGCCCCCCGACGCACTCGAGTGTGACGTCATCTACCGGGCGGGCGAGGGTGCCGAACCCGAGCAGGCCACCATCCGGGTAGAGCGCCAGATCGGCCAGGAGGGGAACACCGACTCGGTGACCTTCGGCCAACAGACCGACGCAGAGATGACCGTCTCGGTCAGCTACCACGCGAGCTCGGCCGCTCACGGCCTTGTCCAGGCGTGGGTGACCGCGGACGGCGATGAGATCGACCGGCAGATCGTCGAGTTCGAGGATGAGTACCCCGGAGGGCCCGAAAGACCCGAGGACCAGGGGAACCGGGCGGTAGTCACCTACGTCTGCGACGCCGCGGACTGACGCGAGGGTCTCCGGGGCCCGCGCTCAGCAACCACCGCTACAGCTCGTACTCCACGACCATCGGCGCGTGGTCGGAGAAGCGGGTGTCGTAGGACGGCGCCCGGTCCACCGCCGCGCTGCGAGCGGCACCGGCGAGCTCGGGCGTGGCGATCTGGTAGTCGATCCGCCAGCCGGCGTCGTTGTCGAAGGCCTTGCCGCGCTGCGACCACCACGTGTACGGCCCGGGGCCGTCGCCGCCGAGCCGCCGGCCGAGGTCCACCCAGCCGAGCTCGTCGAACCACTTGTCCAGGTAGGCGATCTCGGCGTCGAGCACCCCGGAGGCGCGGTTGTGGTTCGGCTTCCAGTTCTTGATGTCGACCGGCCGGTGGACGATGTTGATGTCCCCGCCGACGACGACGTCGCGCTCACCGGCGGCGGCCTGCGCCGCCAGCTCGGTCATCCGCACCGTCACGGCGTCGAGGTGGGCGTACTTGGCCGCCATCTTCTCGGCATCGGTCGCGGTGCCGGAGTGGATGTAGGTGGACACCAGCGTCAGCGGCCGGTCCCGGCCCTCGACCTCGACGTCCATCTCCAGCCACCGGCCGGAGTCGACCGGCACCTCCTCGGCGGCCAGCCCGATCCGCACCGCGCTCGCCGGCAGCAACGACGCGACCGCGACGCCCGCGCGGCCCTTGATGTCGGACGCCTGGTGAGCGATGTGCCAGCGCGGGCCGAGCAGCTCGTGCACGATGGCGTCCGGCGCACGGACCTCCTGGAGGAGCAGGATGTCGGGTGTGCGCTGGGCGAGCCAGGTGTCCATCCCGTTGCGGAAGGCGGCCCGCAGGCCGTTGACGTTGACGGTGGCGATCGTGAGCATCAGTCCATTGTCATCGCGGGCACCGACATCCCGGGCCGCGGTCCGCACGGCGGGCACCCGAGTATCCACAGCTCCGTCAGCACCAGTGTCAGGCACCCCGTGCCGCGCGTATGGTGGCGGCATGACGAGTCATCCGGCGGACGAGTCACGACGCCTGCACCAGGCCACGAACGACATCGATGCGTTGTACGACCTCACGAGCCGGATCGACGAGAAGATCGATCGACGCTTCGAGCTGGTGGACGGGCGCTTCGACCAGGTCGACCAACGCTTCGCACAGGTGGACAAGCGCTTCGAGCAGGTCGAGCAACGCTTCGAGCAGGTCGAGCAACGCTTCGAGCAAGTAGACCAACGCTTCGTCGCGATGACCGCGGAGATGGTTACGCTCCGCAAGGGCGTCGGCGAGATCATCACGATGCTGAAGGAGCGGTAAGGCTCCGGAGCGGATCAGCGCGCCAGGGCCGTCCCGACGGCGTCGCCCAGGTCCGGCTGCTGGAAGGTGAAGCCGTCGTCGAGCAACCGTTGCGGGTGCACCTGCTGGTCGGCGAGCAGCAGTTCCTCCGCCGGCTCCCCCATGACGAGCGTCAGCAACGGTGCCGGCAGCCGCAGCAGGTGAGGGCGTCCCATCCCGGCCGCGAGCGCCCGGGTGATGTCCTCGGCGGTGGCCGGCCGTGGCGAGGCGAGGTTGACCGCGCCGTCGAGCGACGACTCGGTGAGCAGGTGGACGATCCCGCGGGCCTCGTCGGTGCGGGAGATCCACGGCCAGTGCTGGCGGCCGGTGCCCACCCGGGCGCCGGCGCCGAGCCGGGTCGCGAGGAACAGCGGCTGCAGCGCCCCACCCTGCGCCAGCACGATCCCGGTGCGCGCGTGCACCACGCGGGTGCTCGCCGGCGCCGCCGCGGTGGCCGCCTCCCACCGCGTCACCAGCTCGGCGAGGAACCCCTCGCCCGCCGCGGCATCGTCGGTGAGGACCTCGTCGGGCCGGTCGCCGTAGTAGCCGACGGCGGAACCGCTGACCCAGACGGTCGGCGGGTCGGCCGCGACGGCGAGCGCGGTGGCGATCGTGCGGGTCGGGTCGACCCTGCTGCGGTAGAGCGTGCGCCGGTAGGCCGCGGTCCACGGCAGCCGGCCGAGCGCGGCACCGGAGAGGCTGACGACGCCGTCTGCCCACTCGATCGCCTCGGCCGGCAGCCGGCCCTCGTCGGGCTGCCATTCGTACTCCGCCACGTTGCGCGGCACCCGGCGCACGAGGGTGCGCACCTGGTGCCCGGCGTCGCGCAAGGCGTGCTGCACCGCGGTGCCGATGAGGCCGGACGCACCGGCGATGAGGACCTTCATGGTCTCGACGCTACCGGTCGCTGACCGGCCGCGCCGCCCCTCACCTGGCCCGATGCGTCAAACGCCGGTGCGGTTGGCCGCTATGTTTAGCCCCGATCGCTCGACCATCGACGGTGAGCGGCATCATCAGGGGGATCCGACTTGCCTACATCACCGCTGCTCTCACGACTTGCCGCCGAGTTCCTGGGCACCTTCGTCCTCGTCTTCGGCGGCGCCGGCAGTGCCGTGCTCGCCGCCAAGGTGGTCAGTGACGGCACGATCAACATGGGCATCGGGTTCCTGGGGGTCGCGCTGGCCTTCGGGCTCACCGTGCTCGTGATGGCCTACGCCGTCGGCCATATCTCCGGCGGTCACTTCAACCCGGCTGTCACCCTCGGCGCCGTCCTCGTCGGCCGGATCGACCTGAAGTCCGTCGCGCCGTACATGGCCGTCCAGGTGGTCGGCGCCTCGGCCGCCGGGCTGGTGCTGTACGTCATCGCCTCGGGCAAGGACGGCTTCGACGCCGTCGCCTCGGGCTTCGCGACCAACGGCTACGCCGAGCGCTCCCCCGACGGGTACTCCCTGGTCGCGGCGCTGGTCATCGAGATCGTGCTCACCGCGGTGTTCCTCTACGTCATCCTCGGCGCCACCGACTCGCGCGCCCCGAAGGGCTTCGCACCGATCGCCATCGGGCTGAGCCTCACGCTCATCCACCTCGTCTCCATCCCAGTGACCAACACCTCGGTCAACCCGGCGCGGTCGCTCGGTGTCGCGTGGTTCGCCGGCGGTGAGGCGCTCGGGCAGGTGTGGCTGTTCATCCTCGCGCCGCTCATCGGGGCGGCGATTGCGGGACTGACCTACCGGGTGATGTTCCCCAACACCGAAGCGGTCGTGCTCGAGCGCTGACCCGCACCCGTGACCGGGGCTGCCACGAGTGGCAGCCCCGGTCAGATGCGTACCCGCTCACGGGACCAGGTGCCAGCAGAGCAGCCCGAGCCAGCTCCAGCCCACGACGATGGTGAGACGCTGGATGAGCCCGGCCCTCGGATGATCGGCTTCCCAGGCGGTGCCGAAGTACAGGAACAGCGCCCCGGTCGTCGCCGCGGTGACCGCGGCGTAGACCACCCAGCCGAGGTCGTCGAGGACCACAACCGCCACGCCAGCCGCCACCGGTGGCGCGGTGAACACCACCACGCCGGCCCAGTCGTGCAGTCGGTGCCGCAGGCTCGTGGTCGACGGCGTGGTGTCGGGCGTGCCCGGCGGGTAGCCGCGCATCGGGTCCATCGGGAAGATCCCGGACGCAACGAGCCCGAGCCCGAACGCGGCGACCACGACGGCGAGCAGCCAGCTGCCCGTCGCGAGGTGCAGCCCGGCCGCCGACGCGGTGATGAGCAGTCCGCAGACGATGAAGCTGCTCGCCTGCAGCCAGCCGCGGGGGCCGAGCGCCAGCGCGCTCACCGGCTGGCGCACCGGGCTGTAGCCGGGGCGCGTCGCGCCGTCGACCAGGAACACCAGGATGAACAGCGCGGCGCCGGCGGTGCCGGCGAGGAGAAGTGCGGTCATACCGAGCGACGTTAAGGAACGCGCCGGGCCGGCCACCAGTGCCGGTCGTCACTTCCTTGGCTCGCGCGGTCAGGCGCTGCTGGCGGCCTTCGTTGCCGGCCTGACGGCGCCCCGACCGGCGCGCGCGAGGGTCGCCTGGCCGAGCACCCGGCTGCCGTCGTAGACGACCACCGACTGACCGGGTGCCATCCCCCGCAGCGGGACGTCGAGCAGCACCTCGAGGCCGTCGTCGACGGCCGACCCGGCGGGCGTCGTTCGGCGCACCGTGGCCGGGACCGGCTCGCCGTGCGCGCGGACCTGGACCTGCGCCGTCGTCCACTCCCCCGCCGGAACGTCGTCGGCGAGCCAGATGGTCTGGTCGGCGGCCAGCTCGGTCACCGACAGCAGCTCGCTGGCGCCGACGACGACGGTGTTGGCCTTCGGATCGACCTTCAGCACGTAGCGGGGCTTGCCGTCCGCGGCGGGCCGGCCGAGGCCGAGGCCCTTGCGCTGGCCGACGGTGTAGGCGTAGGCGCCGTCGTGGCTGCCGACCGTGTTGCCCTCGGTATCGACGACGACGCCGGGCTTGGCGCCGAGCCGGTCGCGCAGGAAGCCCTGGGTGTCACCGTCGGCGACGAAGCAGATGTCGTAGGAGTCCGGCTTGGCCGACACGCTGAGCCCGCGGGCGGCGGCCTCGGCGCGGACGTCGTCCTTGGTGGCGGCGTCGCCGAGCGGGAACAACGAGCGGGCCAGTCGCTCGGCGCCCATGACAGCGAGCACGTAGGACTGGTCCTTGGCCATGTCCGCGGCGCGGTGCAGCTCGCGGCCGCCGTCGGGGCGCTCGACGATCCGGGCGTAGTGGCCGGTGGCGACGGCGTCGAAGCCCAGCGCCAGGCCACGGTCGAGCAGCGCGGAGAACTTGATGTGCTCGTTGCAGCGCACGCACGGGTTGGGGGTGCGGCCGGCGGCGTACTCGTCGAGGAAGTCGGCCACCACCGTCTCCTCGAACTCCTCCGACAGGTCCCACACGTAGTACGGGATGCCCAGGACGTCGGCGGCGCGGCGGGCGTCGGACGCGTCCTCGATGGAGCAGCAGCCGCGCGAGCCGGTGCGGTGCTGGGCGCGCGAGCGGCTCAGCGCCATGTGGACGCCGACGACGTCGTGGCCGGCGTCGACGGCGCGCGCCGCGGCCACCGCGGAGTCCACCCCGCCGGACAGTGCTGCCAGCACGCGCATGCTCGTCTCCCCTCGTGGTCCTGTCGGGCGCCCAGCGTAATCGCTCGACGAGAGGTAGTACGCATCGACGTACAGACTGGTCGTCGACTAGTCTGACACCATGGAGTCCATCGGTTCATACGAGGCGAAGACGCACCTTGCCAGGCTGCTGGACGACGCCGCCCAAGGCCGCTCGGTCACGATCACGCGACACGGCCGCAGCGTCGCCCGCCTCGTGCCGGTGAGCGTTCCGCCGGAGGAGCCCAGCGCCGTCATTGACGAGCTTCGCGAGGCACGAGCGGGTGCCACTCTCGGCGGGGACCGGTTGCGTGACCTCATCGACGAGGGCCGGCAGCACTGATGGCATTCGTGGTCGACACCTCGGTGACGATGGCCTGGTGCTTCCAGGACGAGGCCACGTCGTCGACGGAGGAGCTCCTCGATCGCCTGCGGGAGGAGGAGGCGCACGTTCCCGAGCTGTGGCGGTTGGAGGTCACCAACGTGTTGCTCGTGGCCGAGCGGCGGGGTCGGATCCGCGAGGCCCAGTCGCGACGTTTCGTCGATCTCCTCGAACGCCTGCCGATCCGCGTCGCACCCTCCGCCGGCTCCCTCACCGAGGTGCTCGACCTCGGCCGCCGGCATCGCCTCAGCGCGTATGACGCGGCCTACCTCGAGCTGGCGGAACGGCTCGGGACGCCACTCGCCACCCTCGACGGGCGCCTGGTGGACGCCTGCCGCACCGCGGGGGTCGTACGCCTCGGGAGCTGAACGTGCCGTCGGACGGCGACCGGCCACATGCCCCCTCGCCGACACCGGACATCGCCTACCGAGACCGAATGTCCCGGCGGCCGCTGGCTCCCAGATACCCGATCTCGGCAAGGACGTCAGGGGCCGGGGAAGACCGATGCGTGGAGGATGTGCGGGCTATCCGTGGTCATGGGCCATTCCTCCAGGTCCGTGGTCAGGTCCAGCGGAACAGCTTGGCGGCCAGGCCACCGGTGACCACCGCCCAGGCGCCGAGAGCCGCGAGATGCAGCGTCTCGGGCCGCTCGCCGACCCACGCGGCCGAGAGTGCGCCGTTGCCGGCACCGTAAGGCAACGACTCGCCGATGGTCTGCAGCACGTCGGGCAGGCTCTCGGACGGGCCGAACCCGCCACCGAGGGCGAGCATGAGGAAGAACGCGCCGAGGCCGAGCGCGATGGCCGCGTTCACCGTGGGGGCGACGGCGGCGATGAGGATGCCGATGCCGTACATCGCGGCGAGCAGCAGCGTCCCGGCGAGCAGCGCCCACCCGAGGTTCGCCGGCAGTGTCACCCCGAAGAACGCGGCTCCGACGCCCATCATCAGGCCCACGCCGACGAGCACCTGCGCCAGGCTCACGAGCATCTGCGCGAGCAGGATCATGATCGGCCGGGCCGGGGTGACCGCGAGTCCCTTGAGGACCCCGTACTTGCGGTATGCCGCGAGGAACGAGGGCATGTTCACCACGCCCACAAGGGCCACGACCATGGTGATGGTCAGCGGCAGGAGGATTGCGTTCATCACGGTGGCGCCGTTCGGCAGCACCTGGTCGGAGCCGTCTCCGATGCCATTCGTCACCATGAGCAGCAGCGGCAACCCGATCGGGAGGAGAAGGCCGGAGGTGTCGCGGATGATCATCCGCGCCTCGGCGAGGAACATCTGGCCCCAGGCTGCCGCCGGCAGGCGGCGCGCGGGGGGCAGGGCTGTCGTCGTCTCGGTCATCATTGTCCCTTCTCGGTCATGTGGAGCGGCATCTGCGGCTCACCGAGCTCGTTGCCGGTGATCTGGAGGAACGCGTCGTCGAGCGTGGCGGTACTGGTTCGGAAGTCGGTGGCGGGCACCTCGTGGCGCACCAGGGTGCTCGTGATCTTGGTGACGAGGTCGCCGCGGCCCACGACCCGCACCTGGTCGCCGTCGACGGACACGTCCTCGACGCCGGGCAGCGCGGTGAGCACCGACGGGTCGAGCGGTGCGTGGGCGCGAAAGCTCACGCCGTCGGCGCCGGACACCTGCTGGACGAGCGCAGCGGGGCTGTCCAGCGCCACGATCTTCCCGGCGTCGATGACGGCGACCCGGTCGCACAGTCGCTCGACCTCCTCCATGAAGTGGCTGACGAGCACGATCGTGATGCCGTCCTCGCGCATCTCCTCGACGAGCCGCCACATGCCGCGCCGGGCCGCGGAGTCCAGCCCGGTGGTCAGCTCGTCGAGCACCGCGAGCCGGGGGCGGCCGACGAGGGCGAGGGCGATGCTCAGCCGCTGCAGCTCCCCGCCGGACAGGTTCATGGAGCGGTTGTCGCGCACGCCGGCCAGCCCGAGCCGTTCGACGAGCCCGTCCGGGTCGAGACCGTCGCGGTAGAAGGAGCGGTACATCCGCACCAGCTCAATGACCGTCAGGCTCATGTGAACGTACGTCGCCTGCAGCTGGACGCCGACGGCCTGCTGCACCCGGGCGCGCTCCTTGCGTGGGTCGAGGCCGAACACCCGGACCCGGCCGCCGTCAGGCTTGCGCAGCCCGATCGCGGACTCGACCGTCGTCGTCTTCCCGGCGCCGTTGCGGCCCAGGATGCCGAAGATCTCGCCGCGCTCGACGGCGAGGCTCACGCCGTCGACCACGGCGCGCCCTCCGTAGACCTTGCGTAGGTTGTCGATCTCGACGACGGCCATCGGTCTCCTCCTCGGTTGTCCGCCCGGTCGCCGCGGTGCCGGTCGCCCTCGGGCGTCGCGGCCATCACGGCTCCGGTCACCAGTCCCTCCAACCGGTGTGCTTCCACGCTATGAATCCGGCAGGGCGGCGCACATCTGCCGGACGTCACCGGTTCCGGCCATGACTTCCGGCACCTGCCACGGGTCGTGGACCTGTCCGTAGGGTGGGCGCATGGAACGCTCGAGCCGGGTCCAGATCTGGGCGGCCGTGAGCATGCTCGTGCTGTGCGTGCTCATCGGCGTGGTCGAGGGCGCCACGATCCTGCACACCGGGTCGTGGCCCTACTTCGTACCGTGGCTGGCGGTGTTCCTCACTTTCCTCGCGGGGGACGTCGTCGCCACCGTCCGGCGTCCGCCGACGACATCCCGCGGGCGGCTGTCGATCGTGGCGGTGCCGGTGCTCGCCGCGAGCACGATCGTCCTGCTCTCCCCGAACCGGGGCGGCCTCAGCCTCATCCTGTTGGTGCTCACCGCCGCCACCGCCGCCATGCACCTGGACTTTCGCGGGATCGCTGCCGTCATCGGATGGAACTCCGCCGTCATCCTGGCCGCCGGCGCCGCCCTCGGGCCGCTGGTCGAGGAGCCCAACCCGCCGGTCGAGCTGCTGCTCGCGACCGTCCTCTACGGCGTGCTCCAGGCCGCCAGCGCCGCGATGGTGTGGAGTCAGCAGCGTGTGGAGGAGACCCTGCAGGACCTCACCGTGGCCCACGTGGAGCTACGGAGCGCGAGCGCACTGCTCGCCGAGTCCAGCCAGGCCCAGGAGCGGCTGCGGATCTCCCGCGAGCTGCACGACGTCCTCGGCCACCAGCTCACTGTGCTGTCCGTCGAGCTCGAGGTCGCCTCGCACCAGGTGGACGGCACCGGGCGGGAGCACGTGGTGCGCGCCCGAGCGATGGCCAAGGAGCTGCTCGCCGACGTCCGTTCCGTCGTCGGGACCGAGCGGCAGCGCAGCTTCGACCTGCCCGCTGCGCTGGCCCGGGTGACCAAGGAGATCCCCCACCCCCGGGTGCACCTGGACACCGCCACGGGGATCGCGCCGGACGATCAGCGAGCCGCCACGATGGTGCGCGCCGTGCAGGAGATCGCCACCAACACCATCCGCCACTCCCAGGCGGACAACCTCTGGGTCACCCTCACCGCCGACGACGACGTCCTGCGCCTGGAGACCCACGACGACGGCTGGGGCGCCACGACCTTCACCCCGGGCCACGGCCTCACCGGTATCCGGGAGCGAGCAGAGTCGCTGGGCGGCACCGTGCAGATCGATGCCAGCTCCGGCTTCCGGGTGACGGTCGACCTGCCCCTCCGCGTGGGACCGGTCCGCCGGGAGGTGCCGGCGTGATCCGGGTGGTCATCGCCGACGACCAGGCCCTCATGCGCCAGGGGTTGGCGAGCCTGCTGGCGATCAGCGACGAGATCGAGGTCGTGGGGCACGCCGCCGACGGTGACGACGCACTCTCCGTCGTCGCGGAGCTCGATCCCGACGTCCTGCTGCTGGACCTGCGGATGCCGGGGCGGGACGGGATCGCCACCCTCGAGGAGCTGCGCCGGCGCGGCAGCGACGTCCCGGTGCTGGTGCTGACCACCTTCGACGACGACGAGCTCGTCCTGCGCGCCCTGCGCGCCGGCGCCCGGGGGTACCTGCTCAAGGACGTGACACTCGAGGAGCTCGTCGGCGCCATCCGGACGCTGGCCGACGGTGACACGCTGGTGCA
Source organism: Georgenia sunbinii (assembly GCF_036421875.1). NCBI lineage: Bacteria > Bacillati > Actinomycetota > Actinomycetes > Allobogoriellales > Allobogoriellaceae > Georgenia > Georgenia sunbinii. The sequence continues at coordinate 514,767 of NZ_JAZGOL010000003.1, forward strand.
GCCGGCGCTCACCGAGCGGCTGCTGCAGGGACTCGGCGCACTGCCCGCGCCGGACGACTTCGCCCACCTGCCCACGCCCGGACCGCTGACCCCGCGCGAGACCGAGATCCTGCGGCTGCTGGCCAGCGGCTTCAGCAACCGGGAGATCGCCGACGCGCTGTTCCTCGCCGAGGGCACCGTGAAGAACCACCTCTCCACCGTGCTGGCCAAGCTTGGCGTCAAGGACCGCACCCGCGCCGTGCTGCGGGCACTGCACCTCGGCCTGCTGAGCGCCCCGTCGTCCTGACCGAGCCCCCTCGCCGACAGCCGAGTTATCACCGACAGCAGGATCGTCACCGACAGCCGAGTTATCACCGACAGCAGGATTGTCAGCGGCAGCAGGATCGTCACCGACAGCGGGATTGTCAGCGACAGCAGAGTTACCGCCGAAGCAACCGCGACGTCCCTGGGAAAGGCATCGTCGGTCGTGCGTCATGATTGCGCCATGACAGCCGCGCCGCAGCAGGTGCCGCCCGCGGAAGCCGCCTCCCGCCGAGGTCGCTTGCGCCGGTGGATGCGCGCCCGTCCGAGCGACGTGGTCGACCTGTTCGTCTACGTCGTCGTCCTCAACCTGGCCATCGAGTACGTCCCGTCTGTCATCAGCGAGAGCTTCACCCTCTCGCTGCTGACAGCCGTGCTCCTCAAGGTCGCCCTCGAGCTGGTGATCATGGTCAAGGGCCGCATCCTCGCCCGGCTACGGACAGCCACGACGCGGCGCACCAAGGCGGTGGCCGTCCTGTCGTTGTGGGTCGTCGCCGCCGGTAGCAAGCTGGTGGTCCTGGAACTGGTGAACCTCGTCTTCGCCGACTCCGTGAGCCTCGGGGGCTTCGTACCGGTGACGCTGCTCGTCCTGGCCCTCCTGGCATCGAGGTCAGCCGTCCGCAGCCTCCTCTACGACACTCCTGCGACGATCTGAAGACGTCCGCAGCCGCCGCTCGGAGCGTGGGTCGCGCGTCACCCGGAGTTCACGCACCGCTCACCGGGAGTACATGAGAGGGGCCTCATCTGCCCGTCACCTCGGACTCACATCGGCGTCGTTAACTCTTTCTCAGCACCAATGCTGTCCGTCGGGCGGCCAGAGGAGGGGGACCGATGACCGTCATCGCACCGAGGCTCACCCGGGCCGAACGCCGGGACGCCGACCGTGACGGCACCTCGCCGCACGACCGCACCCGTCGTGGCACCGCGACCGCGAGCGGCGGTGGCCGCCGGCTGCGCGTCGCGCTCTACTCCCACGACGCGCTGGGGCTGGGACACGTCCGCCGCAACCTCGCGATCGCCCGCGCCCTCGGTGCCCTCGACCCGCAGCCCGACATCCTGCTGCTCACCGGGGCGCCCGAGGCGGTTACCGCGGACCGGCCGGCGCACTGTGACCTCGTCTCGCTGCCGGCGCTCACCAAGGACGCCCGCGGGCAGTACGGCGCGCGGCACCTGTCGGTCAGCCAGGGGCACATCGCGCACATGCGTCGCAGCATCCTCACCGCCGCCCTCACCTCATTCCGGCCCGACGTCGTCGTCGTCGACAAGCATTCGCGGGGCTTCCGCGGCGAGCTCGAGCCCGCCCTCGAGCAGCTCCGGGCCGCCGGCACCCGCATCGTCCTGGGGCTGCGCGACGTCCTCGACGACGACGTGACGTCGCGCCGTGAGTGGGACGCCGACCGCGCCACCGACGCCGTCGACCGTTGGTACGACCAGATCTGGGTGTACGGCGACCACCGGGTCCAGGACCTCGGCGCCCAGCTCCAGCTGCCCGGCCGGCTGCGCCGGCACACCACCCACACCGGCTACCTCGCCAACGGCCGCATCCCGGAGCGACCGGTCGGCCACACCGAGGTGGAGCGGCCCTACGTGCTTGCGATGGTCGGTGGCGGTGGGGACGGCATCCAGGTCGCCGAGGCGTTCGTCGCCGCCGACATGCCCACCGGCCACCACGGCGTGCTCGTCACCGGGCCGCAGATGCCGGTGGAGGACGTTCGACGGCTCGTCGAGGTCGCTGCGACCCGCTCCAACCTCACCGTTCACACCTACGTCACCGACCCGGAGACGCTGCTCGCGGGCGCCGCCGCCGTCGTCTCCATGGGCGGCTACAACACCGTCTGCGAGGCGATGGCGCTCGGTGCCCGGCTGCTCGTCGTGCCCCGGGTCCGGCCGCGGACCGAGCAGCTCATCCGCGCCCGGCTGCTCGACGCCGCGGGGATGCTCGATCACCTCGTCCCCGACGACCTCACCCCCGCCGCGCTCGCCGGCTGGCTGCGCGACGCCGTCGCGACGCCGTCGACCCGCTACGCCCCCGCCGTCGACCTCGACGGGCTCGCCCGCCTGCCCGGCCTGCTCACCGCTCTCGTCAGCACGAAGGAGAAGACAGATGTCGCCTGAGAAGATCGGCTACGTCCTCAAGATGTACCCGCGGTTCTCCGAGACCTTCATCGTCTCCGAGATCCTCGGCCGGGAGGCTCGCGGCGCCGACATCGAGGTGTTCTCGCTGCGCCCGCCGGTGGACCCGCGCTTCCACAGCGCGCTGGCCAGGGTCAGCGCCCCGGTCAGCTACGTGCCCCGTGCCCGCAAGCCCGAGGAGCTGTGGTCCGCGCTGCGTGAGGCAGCGCCGATGCTGCCCCGGCTCCCCCAGGTGCTGCCCGAGCTGCTGGCCGCCGACGCCACCGACGCCGCGCAGGCCCTCGAGGTGGCGGTCCAGGTCAGTCGGCGGGGCATCACCCACCTGCACGCGCACTTCGCCTCGATGGCGACGACGGTGGCGCGGCTCGCGTCGTTGCTCACCGGGGTGCCGTACTCGTTCACCGCGCACGCCAAGGACATCTTCCACGAGTCGGTCGACCCGGCCGACCTCGCCCGCAAGATCGCCGACGCCCACCACGTGGTGACCATCTCCGACTACAACGACCGGCACCTGCGGCGCACCTTCCCGGCCGCCGTGGCCGCCACCCGCCTCCACCGCATCTACAACGGCCTCGACCTCGATGCCTTCCCGTTCCGCTCCGCTGCCCAGCACCCGACCGGCACGGTTCCCATCGTCGTCGCGGTCGGCCGGCTGGTGGAGAAGAAGGGCTTCGACGTGCTCCTCGACGCGACGGCCGCGCTGCGTGACGCCGGGCGCCCGGTCCGCTGCCGGATCATCGGCGGCGGCGAGCGGGAGGCCGCGCTGCGGGAGCAGGTCGCCCGGCTGGGCCTCGGCGACGTCGTCGAGCTCACCGGCCCCCTCCCCCAGGACGAGGTCCGCGAGCAGGTGGCCGGTGCCGACGTGTTCGCCGCCCCGTGCGTCGTCGGCGCGGACGGCAACGCCGACGGCCTGCCCACCGTGCTCCTCGAGGCGATGGCCGTCGGTACCCCGTGCGTCTCCACCGACGTCACCGGCATCACCGAGGCGATCCTCTACGAGGTCACCGGCCTCGAGGTGCCCCAGCACGACGCCGTCGCCCTCGCCGCCGCGATCGGCCGGCTGCTCGACGACCGCCCGCTCGGCGACCGGCTCGCCCGCGCCGCGCGTGACCTCGTGGAGCGCCAGTTCGACACCCGCCGTCAGGTCGCCGAGCTCGAGTCTGCCTGCCGCCCCCACCCCATCCCCCAAGGCAGCAGCCCCACCCGCGAGAGCAGACTTGTCCCCGACAGCAGGATTGTCCCCGACAGCAGACTTGTCACCGACAGCGGGATTGTCACCGACAGCAGGATTGTCGACGCCGGATCGCGCCCCGCCGTCGTCCCTCGCAACGAGCACGTGGGGGTGCGCTGATGCGGATCGCCTACGTCTGCGCCGACCCCGGCATCCCGGTCTTCGGCACCAAGGGTGCCTCGGTCCACGTCCAGGAGGTGCTGCGGGTGCTGCTCGACGCCGGGCACCACGTCGACCTGTTGTGCCGCCGCACCGGCGGTGAGCCGTGGCCGGCCGCCGCGGCCGCCATCGCCGCGGGCCAGCTCGCCGTCCACGACCTCGGTCGGGTCACCGGCGAGGACCTCGCCACGCGCGAGCTACGTGCGATGGCCGCCGACCTCGACGTCGCCGCCGCCCTCGAGACGCTCGGCGGCCCGGCCGGTTTCGACGTCGTCTACGAGCGGTACTCGCTCTGGAGCCGCGCCGGCAGCGCTTACGCGCACCGTCACGGCGTGCCGTCGATCCTGGAGGTCAACGCCCCGTTGCCGCAGGAGGCTGCCCGCCACCGCGGCCTGGTCCATGTCGACCAGGCTTGGACGACGGCGCGCGAAGCGATCGGCGCCGCCACCGCCGTGGTGTGTGTCTCCGAGCCTGTCGCCGACTGGGTGCACGGCGTGCTGGCCGACGCGGAGCCGTGCCCCGGCGACCGGCCGCGCGTCGTCGTCGAGGCCAACGGGGTCGACGTCGACCGGATCGTCCCCGGGCCGGTACCGGTACCCGGCGTCGTCGCCGGCCCGTTCACGGTCGGTTTCGTCGGCACGCTCAAGCCGTGGCACGGCACCGAGACGTTGCTGACTGCCCACGCCCTGCTGCGCCGATCAGTGCCCGACGCCCGCCTGCTACTCGTCGGTGACGGGCCGCAGGCCGAGGCCCTGCGCGCGCAGACCCACCGCCTCGGTATCTCCGACGCCGTCGACATGACCGGCGCCGTCACGCCGCTCGACATCCCCGCGCTGCTCCACCGGATGGACGTCGCCACCGCCCCCTACCCGGGTGACGGCGAGGGCTACTTCTCCCCGCTCAAGGTGTACGAGTACATGGCTGCCGGGCTACCGGTCGTGGCCTCGGCCGTCGGCCAGCTGCCGCAGGTCCTCGAGCACGCGTCGACCGGCTTCCTCATCCCCGGCTCGGACCCGATCGCGCTGGCGGGCATGCTCCACGTGCTCGCCGACGACCAGTGGTTGCGTGACCGGATCGGCACCGCGGCGCGCGCCCACGTCGTCGAAGGCCATACCTGGCGGCACGTCGTCGAGCGCTCGCTGGCGGCCGCCGGGCTGACCTTGGCGGATACCACGGCGCAGCGCGGTCACGAGGACGTGGACAATCCTGCTCTCGTGGACAAGTCGGCTCTCGCAGACAATCCCGCTCTCGCGGACAATCCCGCTGTCGGCGACAAGTCGGCTGTCGGCGACAAGTCGGCTGTCGGTGACAAGTCGGCTGTCGGCGACAAGTCGGCTGTCGGCGACAAGTCGGCTGTCGGGGCGGGGGTGGGCTGAGATGGCGAAGAAGCCGACCGAGGAGCTCAAGTCGATCCTGCCCTCGCTGCGCCGGATCTACTCCTTCCTGCGCCCCCACCTGCGGCCGCACCGTGCGATCGTCGCCGGGGGGTTCGTCGCGCTCTTCTTCGAGGTGGCCTTCCGGCTCCTGCAGCCCTGGCCGCTGAGCTTCGTCATCGACGCCGTCATCGCCCCCGGCGCCGCCCAGGACCCCGGGATCCTCCGGGTGCTCGTGCTGTGCGCGGTGGCTGTCGTGGCCGTCGCCGGCCTCCGCGCGCTGGCGTCCTACCTCATGACGGTGTTCTTCGCGCTCGCCGGCACCCGCGCGATGACCTCGGTCCGTGCGCAGGTCTACTCCCACGTGCTGCGGCTGTCGCTGCGCTTCCACGGCTCGGCACGGGGCGGCGACCTCATCACCCGGCTGATCGCCGACGTCGGCCGGCTGCGCGACGTCGCCGTCACCGCCGCGATGCCGCTGCTCGGCAACGTCTTCACCCTGCTGGCGATGCTCACCGTGATGTTCATCCTCGACTGGCGCCTCGCGCTCGTCGTGCTCGCCGCCTTCCCGTTCTTCGCGATGTCCTCCTCGCGCTCCACCCGCAAGATCACCTCCGCCTCCCGCGTCCAGCGCCGCCGGGAGGGCGACCTCGCCGGCGCCGCCGGCGAGTCGCTGGGCGCGATCAAGGTCGTCCAGGCCTACTCGCTGGCCGGGCGCCTCGAGGAGAGCTTCGCGGCGTCGAACAACCAGGAGCTCACCCAGGGCGTCAAGGCCACCCGGCTCTCGGCCGCCCTCGAGCGCAAGACCGACGTGCTCGTCGGCATCGCCACCGGCGCGGTGCTCCTCATCGGCGGCTGGTCGGTGGTGCGCGGCAACCTCAGCCCCGGCGAGCTCGTCGTCTTCACCACCTACCTCAAGGGCGCCTTCAAGCCGATGCGCGACCTCGCCAAGTACACCGGGCGCATCGCCAAGGCGGCAGCCTCCGGCGAGCGCATCCTCGACCTCATGCACACCGAGCAGGACATCACCGACTCGGCGAAGGCGTACGGGATCACCCGGCTGGCCGGCGAGATCCGGCTCGAGCACGTCACCGCCTCCTACACCGGGACCGACCGGGCGCTGGACGACGTCACGCTGCGCATCCTGCCCGGGCGGAAGGTCGCCGTCGTCGGCCACTCCGGCTCCGGCAAGTCGACGCTGGCCAGCCTGCTGCTGCGGCTGCAGGACCCGGTGAGCGGGGCCGTCAAGCTCGACGGCCACGACCTGCGCGACGTGACCATCGAGTCGCTGCGGGCCCACGTAGCCGTCGTGCTCCAGGAGTCGGTGCTGTTCCAGGGCACCATCGCGGAGAACATCGAGATGGGCCGTCCCGGCGCCACCCCGGAGGAGGTCGAGCAGGCCGCGCGGTCGGCCAACGCCCACGAGTTCATCTGCCGGCTGCCCGACGGGTACCAGACCGGCGTCGGCGAGCGCGGCGAGACCCTCTCCGGCGGGCAGCGCCAACGCATCGCCATCGCTCGCGCCATGCTGCGCAACGCCTCGATCATCATCCTCGACGAGGCCACGACCGGTCTGGACCCGAAGAACTCCGCCGAGGTGCTCGAGGCGATCGACCGGCTCGCGGAGGGCCGCACGACCGTCGTCATCACCCACACCCTGGCCGACGCCGTCAGCTGTGACGAGGTCATCGTCCTCGAGCGTGGCCGGGTCGTCGAGCACGGCCGGCCGCAGGACCTGCTCGCCGCGGCCGGCTCTCGGCTGACCATGCTGGACCCGGAGCGGCACCGTCGGCTGGTCGCGGTGCCGGACCCCGCCGAGCCCGCCGAACCCGCCGAGCCCACCGAGACCGACGAGCCCCACGAGCCCCACGACCCCGACGAGGAGCCCCATGACCGCCGTCGCATCGGCTGACCAGCGGCTGGCCGCCGCCGACCCGGCCGTCCCCGGACTGGCCGAGGTGCTCCGCCCGCTCGACCTGGTCCAGCGGCTCGCGCCGGGCTGGGGCGCCGTCGCCGCCCGCGTCACCTACCTGCGGTACAAGCCCGGCACCTCGCTCGTCGCGGGGCTGGTGCTCACCGCCGACGACGGCGCGACCGTCGCGGCGCAGGCGCTCGCCCTCGGGCCCGCTGCGCCCGACAAGCTCACCAAGGTGCGCCGGGCCGGTGAGGCCGACGACGTCGGTCTCGGCGCGGTGCTCGACCCCCGGCTCGGCGTCGCGCTCACCGACGTCACGGCCGACCGGCACCTGCCCGGGGTACGGCGGGTGCTGCGGCACGCCGACCGCACGACGTCCCCCCTCGTCTACAAGCCGGGACGACGCTGGGTGGCCCGCCAGGACCGCACCGACGCACCGCCGTCCCTGGTGAAGGTGCACCGGCCCGCCACGTTGCCCGGCCTGCTCGCCGGCTACCACGCCCTGCGCGGCCTGCCGGTGTCGAGGGTGACCTCGGTGCACCAGCGACGCGGCGTCGTCACCAGCGCCTGGCTGCCGGGCACCCCGCTCGACCGGCTCGCCGGCGACGGCGTCGCCGACCTCTGGGCCCGCGCCGGCGGCGTGCTGGCCGACGTGCACCGCCAGCCGGCCACCGACGGGCTCGTTCCGGTGGACCGGGCCGCCGGCCTGGCCGCCGCCGTCGCCGCGGTACGGTCCGTCGCGCCAGAGCTCGCGGCCGAGGCCCGCACCGTCGCCGAACGGGTGCGCGCCGGCCTCCGCGGCGGCGACGGCTCCCGGGTGGTGCACGGGGACTTCTCCGCCGACCAGGTCATCGTCCGGCCCGACCTCGCCGCGGCCGCGGGTGGCACCGGGCCGGGGACGCCGGCCGAGCCAGGCCAGCCGGCGGTGACCGTCGTCGACCTCGACCGGGTCGGGCTCGACGACCCGGTCGCCGACCTCGCGTCCTGGTACGGCGCGCTGGTCGCCGCCGGTGCCGAGCCGGGCGACCCGCGCGACGTGCTCGCCCCGCTGCTCGCGGGCTACACCGCCGCCGGGGGCCGGCCGTGCCTCGACCGGCTGCGTCTGCACTGCGCCGCCGCCGTGCTGCAGCGAGCCACCGAGCCGTTCCGGCAGCACCTGCCCGGCTGGCCCGCCGGCGTGGCCGGTCTCGTGGCCGTGTCGACGGGGTTGAGCACATGAGTGCCCACGGGCCCGTCAATGCGTGGCGGTCCGTCTCGGCCGACGACGGCGCAGCGGCTGCGCAGCCCGTCGCACCTCCGCGCCGGGCGCGCCAGGCCGCTGGCCACGACGTCCGGCGGCTGCCCGACGTCGTGTTCGACGGCGAGCTGCGCTACCGGCTCGTCCGGGCGTGGCCGCGCGGCACCGGCCATGCCCTCGCCGAGCTGGCGGCCGACGACGGCGCCACCGTCGCGGCGCAGTGGTTCGCCGACCCTGCCGCGCTCGCGGCGGCCGCCGCCAAGGCACCCGAGGCGGCGAAGGTGGCCGGGGACGTGCTGCTGCAGCCGGCCGGCGCGGACGCCCGGCTGGGCGCGCTGCCCGAGCTGCTCGCCCGTGACGGCGCCCAGCTGATCGCCCATCGGCCGGGGCGGCGCGCCGTCGTGCGGCTGGCCGGCGCCGACGGCACCCCCCGCGAGTTCGTCAAGGTGGTCCGGCCGAGCAAGGCGGCGGACCTCGCCCGGCGCGGCGGCCTGGTCGCCACGCTGATCGGCGACGACGTCCCCGTCCCACGGCTGCTCGACGAGTCGGGGCTGGCGCGCGGAGTGCTGCGGTGGAGCGTCGTGCCCGGCCGGACGTTGCACGACCTCGGCGCCGCCGCCGGCTGGACGGCTGACGAGGCGCGGGCCGCGTGGCGCGCCGCGGGCCGGGCGGTCGCGCACCTGCACGACGCGCCGGTGGCGCAGGTGAGCGCCCGCCACGGCGCCACGGACGAGCTCGACGCGGCGGCCGCCTGGTTGCACCCCGCCGTCGGCCACGGCCTGCTCGACGCCGACCTCGTCGCCCGGGCCGGCGAGCGGGTGACGGCCGACCTGGCCGCCGATGACCGCGACCCGGTGCTCGGCGTGCTCCACCGCGACCTGCACGACAAGCAGCTGCTGCTCGACGACGACGGGACCGTCGGCATGATCGACGTCGACACCCTCGCCGTCGGCGAGCGGGCGCTCGACGTCGCGAACCTCCTCGTGCACCTCGAGCTGCGGCAGGCCCAGGGCCTGCTGACCGCGGAGCTCGCCGCTGCGGCGCGCGACGGCTTCCTCGCCGGTCTCGACGCCCGACTGCCGGCTGCGCGGGTCGCCGCCTACGCCCGGGCCACCCGGCTGCGCCTCGCCGGGGTCTACGCCTTCCGTCCCCGCTGGCGGACCGTCGCCGCGGACCTGCTGCACCGGGCCGCTACTCAGCCGTGAGGCTCCGTGCGCGCGGTCAGCCGGCGGAGGGGCCGGCCACGTGCTCCAGGATGTGCTCGGTCACCAGTGGCACCGCCCCCGGCACCCCACGGAACCCCGGGAACCCGTTGACGTCGACGACCACCGGACCGGTGGGCGTGTGCAGCAGGTCCACCCCGATCAGATGGGCCCCGAGCGCCCGCTGGACCCGCAGCGCAAGGTCCACCTGGACGGCGTCGGGCTCGAAGGGCGTGCCCGACGTCGTGTGCCGGCCCTCGAGGGTGGAGGCCTTGAGCAGCCCGCGCACCACGCGCCCCGCCAGGTAGAGCTTGCGGTCGGTGCCGTCAGCAGGCAGCCGCTGCTCGACGAGGTACGGTCCGGGGAACGGCGCATCGCGCGGCAGCGTGCGACCGGTGCCGGTGACCACCTGTGTCCCGCGTCCCGGGCCGGCGAAGGCTTTGGCCACGACCTGCTGGGTCCCGGCGCGAGCCAGCACGTCGGGCCACCGCTCCACCGTGATGGATGGCGGCAGCGGGACCTCGGCAGCGGCCAGCGCCGCCTGCCAGGAACGCCGGTCGCGCAGCAGCCGGTCTGCTGGCCACGGGTTGCACAGCGGAACGCCGCGGTGGTGCAGCTCCCCGAGCACGGAGGTCACCGAGCCGTTCAGCCCCCGGTGGACGACGAGCGACTCCGCCGCGAGGTCGGCCGCCTCGACCGGCTCCTCGTGCGGCAGCCGGACCGTCACCGTGAGGCCACGGGTCTCGAGCTCGTCGGCAACCTCGGCGAGGAGCGTCCCGGGCCGGGGCGGCTTGCCGAGCAGGAGCGTGACACGAGAGGGCATGGTTCATCCTCTCAGCGGATCGCGGCCGTGTGGTGGCCCCGGCTACGGGCGCGCCACGAAGTAGGCGTTGAACGGGTCCGACGCCACGTCGAGCACCTCCACCTGCCCGAACCCGGCCTCCCCGAGCATCTGCTCGGCCAGCTGGGTCCCCCACACCGTGCCCAGGCCCGCGCCACCGAGCCCGAGGGAGACGCTCATGCAGTGGAACATCGAGACGGTGTACAGGTAGCTGCCCCACGGCAGCGCGACGTTGTCCTCGAGGTTGCTGGACGCCTTGATGTCCACCATGAGGAACACCCCGCCCGGCCGCAGGGACGACCGGACGTTGGCCAGCACGAGGGCAGGGTGCGCCTGGTCGTGGACGGCGTCGAACGCCGTCACCAGGTCGTACTGCCGGCGGTCTCGGATCGTGGCCAGGTCGGCGACCTCGAACCGGACGTTCGCCAGCCCCCAGGCGGCCGCCTCGGAGCGTGCGGTGGCGATGCCCTCGGTGGAGAAGTCGTAGCCGGTGAACCGGCTGCTCGGATAGGCGCGTGCCATGAGGTTGGCCGCGTGCCCGGACCCGCAGCCGGCGTCGAGGACGTCGATCCCCGCCGCGAGCCGCTCCGGGAGCTCAGCGGCCAGCGGCAGGATGCCGTCCACGAGGACGGCGTCGTTGACCGTGGCCGACTCATCGGCCATGGTCCGCTGGAACCGCGGGTACTCGGCGTAGGCGAGGCCGCCACCGTGACGCAGGCACTCCAGCACCCGCTGCTCCGCCGCGCCCAGCATGGGGATGTACTGCATCAGCTGGGCCAGGTTGGCCGGGCCGGCGGCCCGGGTGAGCACCGCGGCGTGCGACCGCGGGAAGTGGTAGCTGTCGGCGGTGGGCTCGTAGCGGACGATCCCGGCCGCCGCCATCCCGCCGAGCCACTCGCGGACGTAGCGTTCGTCGAGGTTCGCGGCGGCGGCGATCTCGGCGCTGCCGGCCGGCGGCAGCGTGGCAAGCACCTCGAACAGGCCGGCCTGGTGGCCGATGCTGGTGAGCAGGGCTATCGCGCTGGAGTTGAGGATCTCCAGGTAGCGGGCGGACAACGCCTCGGTCTCAGCGTCGGCCGGCTCCGGCACGCTGGCGGCCGCGGTCGAGGGGCCCTCGGTGGTCAGGTTGGTAGTCATCAAGCATCTCCGTGGTGTGCTCGGTCCCCAGCCGGTGCACCCGTGACGCGAAGCGCAGGTACATGGCCAGCATCAGGGCGCTGGTGATGAGGTAGAAGCTGTGCAGCGCCCAGATGGGTCCCGCCGGGAGGCTGAACACGTAGAGGGAGTGCACGAGGTTGCCCGCGTTCGCGAGCAGGAGGTTGCCGGGGCTGTAGGAGGCGAGGTCGCGCGTGCGGATCGCCTTGACGAGCATCGGCATCGCGCTGGCGGCGAAGATGGCGGTGGAGACACTGCCCGCCACTGTGGTGAGCTCCATCTCCGGCCTCCTTCTGGGCCAAGCGGTTCTGTCGTGATCAACGCTAGGGACCGGCAGGCCGCGGCGAATCGGGAGAACCACCCAATCCCGCCCAGCACACCTGGGGCGAACCATGCAGGGAGCGTGGGCGCACCTACCGGCGTGGCCGCAGCCCCTGCTCGTGGGCCCAGGCGGCCGCTGCGGTGCGGGAGGAGACCCCGAGCTTGGCGAAGATGTTCGCCAGGTGCCGGCCCACCGTCTTCTCGCTGATGAACAGCGCCCCGGCGGTGTCCCGGTTGCTCGCTCCGGCGGCGATGAGGCCGAGGACCTCGGCCTCGCGCGAGGTCAGCCCGCCCGGCAGTGCTCGGGCGTCGAGCCGTGCCACGTCCGGCAGCGCGCCGAGCTCTCGGTAGATGGCCAGCGCGGTGGCCAGATCGGCGTGCGCGGCGGCCGCGTCCCCGCGCCCGGTGTGGGCCGACGCCCACAGCTCGTAGATCGTGGCGGTCTCGTAGCGGGCGTGCAGCTCGCGGTAGGCGACCGCGGCGGCCCGCAGCACCGGCAGCGCGTCGTCGTGCCGCTGCTGCGCCACGAGGACCGCGGCCCGGGCGTGGGCCGCCCAGGCACGGTACCCGTCGGTGGCGAACTCGACGGCGGTGGCCTCCAGCTCCTCGCACAGCGCCGCTGCCTCTGCCACGAGGCCCACCGCGAGCGCCACCTCGACCCCGGGCCGAAGCAGCCGGGCGGCGGCCACCCGGTCCCGTCCGGCCAGGGCGGCACGCAGCCCGGACCAGGCGTCGCGCCCGCGTCCCTGGGCGAGCTCGAGCAGCGCGGTGCCGGGCTGCGTCTCGGCGCCGAGATCCTCGGCACGGGCGTACGCCTCGCGCGCGCCGGGAACGTCGCCGCGCAGCCGCCGGATCTCGCCGAGCTGGTAGTACGCCTCCCCCGCGACCCAGTCGTTGACGCCCACCAGCTCCGCGCCGCTGCGCTCGACGTCACTCTCCAGCGCGGTCCAGCCACCCTCGACGCAGCGCAGCTGGAGGCGGTGGACGCGGCAGATGCCGGAGTAGACCACCTCGCCGCGGAACTGCTCGCACCACGTCTCGGTGGCTCGCGTCCACGCGCGCATCCGGGACAGGTCGGCCAGGTCGTGACAGACGTGGATCACCGTGCAGTACACGTCGCCGGCCCACTGCGCCGGCAGCTGCCCCGCCAGCACCGACAGCATCGCCTCGTCCAGCTGGGCGAACCCGCCCGCCGGGTCACCGGTGCGGACGTCGGCCAGCCCGGACAGCACCAGTCCCAGCGAGGTCAGCTGCGGCGCGTGGAGCCGCCGGCCCATGTCCTGCAGCGCCGCTGCCGACTCCCGGGCCGGTGCCAGCTCACGGAAGTCCAGCCCGATCGCCGCGTCCAGGTAGCGCAGGTAGCCGTGCTCGACGGCCTCCGGGAGGCCCGTCAACAGCCGCCGGGCGCGGCTGGCCCAGCCGGAGGAGATCACCAGGTCCCCGCGGACGAACCACAGCAGTCCCAGGTCGATGGCCTTCATCGCGGCGTCGGTGACGTCGCCGTCGCGCTCGAGGCGGTGGAAGACCTCCTCGGAGATCGCCAGCGACGCCCGGACCTGCCCCACCCACCAGGAAGCCCTGCCGAGGAGGTCCAGGTCGGACGTCGAGAGGGCACCGCCGCCGTGCGCCCGGCTCAGGCCTCGGTAGGCGGCGGACCAGTCCCCGCGGGAGTACGCCGCTCGTGCCGCCACCACCTGCACCGCAAGATCGTCCATGACATCGCTCCGGGCCCACGGTACTCCTGCGGCCACGCGCGCCGCAGCGCGGGCGAGTGCCGCGCCGTCACCACCATCCCGCGAGCCCGCGCAGCTCGTCGGTCAGCCGGTCCGCGAGGCTCGTCCCCGAGTCGACCCGTGCCCGTTCCCGCAGCGCCATCGCCGGGGAGCCGGTGATGAGACCGTCGACGCCCGCCCGGGTGTGCTGGCGGACCGCGGCGGCGTCGGAGACCGTCCACAGGAACAGCTCCACGCCCGCCTCGCGCGCCTCACGCAGCATCCTCGGCGCGAACGACGATTGCTCCAGGGCGACGAAGTCGGCGTCGCCCGGGTCCAGCCGGCCGCGGTAGAAGGCGACCACCCAGCCCACGGTGAGGTCCGGGAAACGGTCCACGGCGTCCTCGACCACCGCCCGGTCGAAGGACTGCAGCCGGGAGCCGGCGAGGAGGTCGTGGCGGCGCAGCACCTCGGCAACATCCCCGAGGTAGTCCCCGTGCTCCCGGCCGTGGGTCTTGAGCTCGACCAGCAGCGCGACGTCGAGCTCGGCGGCCAGCGCCGCGAACTCCTCGAAGGACGGGATCCGCGACCGGTGCCCGCCCTGGCTGACCACCGTGGCGGTGAGCTCGGCGGTGGTCATGTCGGGCACCGCGCGGTCGACCCCGGCGATCCGCCGCAGGTTGGTGTCGTGCACGACGACGATCCCGCCGTCGCCGCTCTGCTGGACGTCGAGCTCGACCTGGTCGACCCCGAGCTCGGCGGCGGCCGCCAGCGACTCGAGGGTGTTCTCCACGGCGGCGTCGGTGACCCCGCGGTGCGCGACCACCGCCGTCGTCCCGGTGCGTTCGGCGCCACGGACGACGGCGAGGCTCGTCGTCGTCGTCACTGCCATGACCCCGAGCACCACGACGGCGACGACGACGCGTGACCACGCCGACGCGGCCGGTCGCGGCGCCACCGGTCGGGCGGCCGGGCCGGCGTGCGGCGCCGCGAGGGTGAGCAGGCTGAGGGTGACGACGGCGATGACGGTGGCGGCGACGAGCAGCACGAGCAGCTGGACACCGGTGACCGCTGCCGTCGCCACCACCGGCGCGGCGGCCGGCCACAGCGACTCGCCGAGCCGGACCACCGCGAGCGCGACGACGGTCGCGCCGCCGAGCACCGCTGCCGACGCCAGCCACGCCCCGCCGACGATGACGAGGATCCGCCAGCTCTGGCGGCGGGTGAGGCGCCAGCTGCGCGCGAGCGCCCCGGCGACGCCGACGGAGCCGGTGAGCAGCACGGCTGGGGTGAGCGCGAGCCGGACGTTGACGTAGAGCACGGTCACCAGCCCGGTCATCCAGGCCGCCGTGCCGAGCGGGGTCTTGCGCAGCTCGGACGCGATGAACGGCGGCAGCTCGACGCCGCGGGTGAGGAACGCGGCGACCTCGAGGTTCCCCAGCGGGACGAGGACGAACGCGTAGCCGGCGAACAGCAGGAGCTGCAGGCCGAGCAGCCGGCGGACGACCCCCGCCAGCTCCCGTAGCGCCCGCCGCAGGTCCGGGGCGCTGCCCGTGCGGGCGTCGCGGGCGAGGAGGACGACCACGCCCTGCCCGACCAGCAGGCCGGCGCTCGCCACCGCGGCGAGCAGCAGCAGGAGGAGCACCGCCACCGGGTCACGGAGCAGCTGGCCCAGGCTCGCCTCGGTCAGCGCCCGCACGCCCGCAGCCGCCAGCGCGGCCCGCAGCAGCAGCACGACGGCCGGGGAGAGCACAGCCGCGGTGGCGACCTGCACGAGGAGTACCGCGCCGAGGAAGGTGCGGTGATAGCCGGTGACGGTGCGCCAGGCCCGGGCGACGATCCGGTGCGGTGCGGGCGTCCTCGGTGGTGCGACGGCCGGCGGGGTCACCGCCAGGCCACTCTCATCGTGGCACGCGGCGGGTGGCCGCGGCGGCGCGCGACCGGGAGACCGCCTCGGGCAGGGCGGCGAGCACGGCGTCGACGTCGGCGTCGGTCGAGGTGCGACCGAGGGAGAGGCGCAGCGCCGAGCCCGCGGCGCGCTCGGGGTAGCCCATCGCGACGAGCACGAAGGAGCCCTGCTCGACGCCGGCCTGGCAGGCGGAGCCCGCCGAGGCGTTGATGCCGGCGACGTCGAGCGCGAACAGCAGGGACTCGGACTCGGCGTCGTCGATGGTCAGGTGCGCGACCTGCGGCAACCGGTCGGTGGCGGCACCGGTGAGGTGAAGTCCGGGCACGGCGGCCAGCGCCCCGGCGACCAGCCGGTCCCGCAGCGCGGCGACCCGTCGCGCCTCGGCGGCTCGCTCGGCCACCGCCAGGCTCACCGCGCGGGCCAGTGCCCGAGCCCCGGCGACGTCGAGCGTCCCGGACCGCACCCCGCGCTCCTGGCCACCGCCGTGGTGGACCGGCGCCAGCGCGAGGTCTCGACGCGCGAGCAGCGCACCGGCTCCCACCGGCCCGCCGAGCTTGTGGCCGGTGACGCTCATCGCCGCGAGCCCGCTGGCGGCGAAGTCGACCGGCAGGTAGGCCACCGCCTGGACCGCGTCGGAGTGCACCGGGGCGCCGGCCGCGAGCGCCACGACACCCTCGACCGGCTGAACGACACCGGTCTCGTTGTTCGCCCACATCACCGACACCAGCGCGAGGTCGCGCCCGTCACCGACGAGCTCGGCTGCGGCGGCGAGGTCGACGGCGCCGCTTGCGGTCACCGGCAGCAGCCCGACGTCGGCGTGGCCGCGCTCCGCCAGCCAGGTCGCGGCGTCGAGCACGGCGTGGTGCTCGACCGCGGACACCAGCAGCCGGGGCCGCGCAGCGGGGTGCGCGTAGACGGCGCCCTTGACGGCGAGGTTGTCGGCCTCGGTGCCACCGGCGGTGAACAGCACCTCGGCGGGCTGTGCTCCGAGGGCGGCGGCGAGCTCCTCGCGGGCCTCCTCCAGCCGCCGCCGGGCGTCGCGGCCGGCCGCGTGCGTGGACGAGGGGTTGCCGCCGCGGGCCAGCTCGTCACCGTGCACCGCGGCGGCCTCCGGGCGCACCGATGTCGTCGCCGCGTGGTCGAGGTAGTGGCCGTTCACCCGGCCGAGTCTACGGACGCTCCCACCCAACTCCCAGGAACCACCCGTAGGCTGTCCCGGTCGATGTGCGCCGTCCGGCTCGCTCATCCGTACCCGACCCACCTGAAGGACACCCTGTGCGCCGATCCGTCACGTATGCCGCCACCACGCTGGCTGCCCTCCTGCTGCTCGCCGCCTGCAGCGGCGACCCCGAGCCCGGCTCGGAGGAGACGCCGTCGGCGACCGCCACCGAGGCGCCCACCGGCACCACGCCCGAGGACACCGAGCTGCTCGAGGCGGTCACCGTCGAGGGCGAGGCGGGCGCCGAGCCGACCGTCAGCTTCGAGACGCCCCTGGAGATCTCCGGTCCCGCCGCGCACGTCACGACCCCGGGCGATGGCGAGACCCTCGAGGCCGGCGACATCGCGCTGGTGAACTTCGTCGCGGTCGACGGCACCAGCGGCGAGGTCGTGGAGTCCACCTACGCCGCCGAGCGGCAGGACCCGCTCGTGCTCGGCGGCAACACCATGCCGGCCCTCGTCGAGGTGCTCACCGGCCAGCAGGTCGGCGCCCGGGTGCTCTACGCGGTGCCCGGCGAGGCCGCGACGTCGGTCATGAGCATCGAGGTGCTCGACCGTGCCCCGGCGCGGGCCGAGGGCGCCGCCGCCGACCCGGTCGACGGCCTGCCGGTGGTCACCCTCGCCGAGTCCGGCGAGCCGAGCATCGAGGCCGCCGACGGCGAGGTGCCGACCGAGCTGGTCGTCGAGCCGACCATCGTGGGCGACGGCAAGGTCGTCGAAGAGGGCGACACGGTGCAGGTCCACTACAGCGGCTGGCTGTGGGACGGCACCCCGTTCGACTCCTCGTGGGAGCGCGGCGCGCCCTTCCCGGTGCCGGTGGGTGCCGGTCAGGTGATCGAGGGCTGGGAGAACGGTCTCGAGGGCCAGACCGTCGGCAGCCAGGTGCTGCTCGTCATCCCGCCGGAGCTGGGCTACGGCGAGGCGGACCAGGGCACCATCCCGCCGAACTCGACGCTCGTCTTCGTCGTCGACATCCTCCACGCCAGCTGACGCGACCCACGCTCGGCAGGAGCCGCACGGGCGTCGACGCCGGTGCGGCTCCTTTCGTCAGCGGCCGAGGTGGGTGCGGAGCGCCTCGATGGCCTGCGGCAGGACGTCCTCGAGGGCGCCGACGACGCCGAAGTCGGCGATCTCGAAGATCGGCGCCTCCGGGTCGGTGTTGATCGCGACGACCGTCTGCGCGGCCCGCATCCCGACCGTGTGGTGCACGGCGCCGGAGACCCCGGCGCCGATGTAGAGCCGCGGCGCGACCGTCACACCGGTCTGCCCGACCTGCGCCGAGTGGTCCCGCCAGCCCTCGTCCGTGACGTCCCGGGTGGCGCCCACCGCACCACCGAGCAGCTCGGCGAGCTCCTCGACCGCGGTGAAGTCGCCGTCGGTGCCCCGGCCGCCGACGACGACGGTCGTCGCCTCGGTCAGCGCCACGCCGCCGCTGCGCGGGTGCTCGACCCGCTCGACGACCCGCACCGCGCGGGCGCGGTCGGTGAAGGTCACCTCGACCGGAACCGGCTCGGCAGCGCCTGGCACCGGCGCCGGCTCGGCCGTGACGGCGGTGGGCTCCAACGCGATCACCGGCACTCCGCGGGTGACGGTGCACTCGGTGTCCCAGGTAGCCGCGAAGGCCGTCTTGCTCGCCACCAGCCCGCCGCCGTCACCGCGGGTCAACCCGCGGGCATCCACCACCGCGCCGGAGCCGAGCCGCACGGCCAGGCCGGCCGCCAGCTCCTTGCCGGCGAAGCTCGACACGACGAGCACCGCCTGCGGCCGGGCAGCGCCGACGACGGCGTGGACGGCGTCGACCGCCACCGCGGTCAGCTGCGGGGCGAGCCCGCCGAGCCGCGGCAGGTGGACGGTGGCCGCGCCGAACCGGCCCAGCTGGTCGCGGGCGGCATCGTCGGGCGCCGCCTCCCCCAGCCAGACCGCCTCGACGGGTGCCCCGCCGGCGATCTCGCGGGCGGCGGTGAGCAGCTCGGTGCTGGGAACAGTCGGTGCGCCGTCGACGTGGTCGACGACGACGAGCACGGGTGCCTGGGTCACGGTGGCCTCTCGGGTCAGGGGATCAGACGAGCTTGGCGTCGACGAGGAAGGCGGCCAGCGCGGTGCCGCCGTCGCCGGAGTCGGTGACGATCTGGCCGGCCTCGCGGGCCGGGCGGGCGGAAGCGCTGACCACCGTAGTCCCGGCTGTTGGCGCGTCCACGGCGAGGTCGGCGAGCGACCACGTCACCACCTTCTTCTTCCGCGCGCCCATGATCGCCCGGAAGTTGGGGTACCGCGGCTCGTTGGCCTGGTCGGTGACCGAGACCAGCGCCGGCAGCAGCGCCTCGACGACCTCGACGGCGTCGCCGATGTCCCGGCGGGTGCGCACCAGGCTGCCCTCGACCGTCAGCTCGCTCGCCAGGGTCAGCTGCGGCAGGTCCAGCACGGTCGCCAGCGCGGTCGGCAGCATCGCGGTGAGCCCGTCCGACGAGGCCATCGCGGTGACGACGAGGTCGACCGGCCCGTCGACGGCGATCGCGTCGATCGCGGCGCCCAGCACGCGGGCGGTAGCG
Source organism: Georgenia sunbinii (assembly GCF_036421875.1). NCBI lineage: Bacteria > Bacillati > Actinomycetota > Actinomycetes > Allobogoriellales > Allobogoriellaceae > Georgenia > Georgenia sunbinii. The sequence goes on from NZ_JAZGOL010000003.1 coordinate 534,022, forward strand.
ACGACGTCGGCGCCCGCCAGCGCGTCGTCGGTGACGTGGACCGCGCGGTCGGCGCCCATCTGCAGAGCGCGGCGGACCGCGTCGGCGGCGCCCTCCGGGCCCATGGTCAGCGCGACGACCTCGCCGCCGTGCGCCTCGACGAGGCTGACGGCGGCCTCGACGGCGTTCTCGTCGAGCTCGCCGAGCACGTCGTCCTCACCACGGACGGTGCGGCCGTCGTCGTCCAGGGCTCGGTCGGACTGGACATCGGGGACATGCTTGACGCAGACGACGATCCTCATGGCCCCAGCCTGCCACCAGAGACGTGCCGACCGCGAACGCCGATGGTGGCCGGCCGACCTGCCGGCCGTGGGAGAATCTTCCAGCCATGACCACTACCCGCCCCGACACCCCGCCGCCGGCCGGCACCGATCCGGTGCCCGGCCCCCTCGCCGCGCCGGCCGAGCCGCTCACCACCCGTCCCGTGCGACTCGGTGCGCACCTGACCGCGACCGGGGTGGACGTCGCGGTCATCGCCGGCCACGCCGAGGCGGTGGACCTGTGCCTGCTCGACCTCGACCGGGCCGGCGAGCTCACCGAGCGCCGGTTCCGGCTGCACCGCGGCCCGCGCGGGGTGTGGCAGGGGCACGTCCCCGGCGTCCGCGCCGGGCAGCGTTACGGGTTGCGCGCCCACGGCCGCTGGGACCCCGACGGCGGGCTGCGGCACAACCCCGCGAAGCTGCTGCTGGACCCGTACGCCCGCGCCGTCGTGGGTGAGTTCGAGCTGGTGCCCGCCGTCTTCGGGCAGCAGGTGTCGGCGGGGTTCGAGCCGCTCGACGGCCGGCCGCGCAGCGACGCGGACTCGGCGCCTCACGTGCGCCACGGCGTCGTCGTCGAGGAGCCGCCGACCGTCCCGGTCAGCGACCGCCCCCACGTGCCGTGGGACCGCACGGTCGTCTACGAGGCGCACGTGCGCGGCCTGACGATGCGGCTGCCCGGGGTGCCCGAGCACCTGCGGGGCACCTACGCGGGGCTCGCGCACCCGGTGACCGTCGCCCACCTGCGATCGCTGGGGGTGACCACCGTCGAGCTGCTGCCCATCCACGCCCGCAACGACGAGCCGTTCCTCGTCGCGCAGGGCCGGACGAACTACTGGGGCTACAACACGCTGAGCTTCTTCGCCCCCGAGCCGACCTACGCCACCGAGGAGGCGCAGGCACGCGGCCCGGCGGCGGTGCTCGACGAGGTCCGCGGGATGGTCTCGATCCTCCACGACGCCGGCCTCGAGGTGCTGCTCGACGTCGTCTACAACCACTCGGCCGAGGGCGGCGCCGACGGCCCGGTGCTCGGCCTGCGCGGCCTGGACAGCGCCGGCTACTACCTGCACGACGGCATGCACCCCGCCCGCCTCGTGGACGTCACCGGCTGCGGCAACTCGTTGGACTTCCGCCGCACCCAGGTGGTGGCGCTCACCCTCGACTCGCTGCGGTACTGGGTGCAGCAGATCGGCGTCGACGGCTTCCGGTTCGACCTGGCCACCACCATGGGGCGCAACGCCGCCGAGTTCACCCCCGACCACCCGTTCTTCGTCGCGATGGACACCGACCCGGTGCTGTCCACCACCAAGCGGATCGCCGAGCCGTGGGACCTGGGCCCCGCCGGCTGGCGCACCGGGCAGTTCCCGGCACCGATGGCCGAGTGGAACGACCGGTTCCGCGACGCCGCGCGGACCTTCTGGCTCGCCGACCCGGCCACCGGGGTCTCCGGCGGCACCGGGCAGGACCTGCGCGACCTCGCCACCCGGCTCGCCGGCTCGGCCGACCTCTTCGCGGTCGGTGGCCCACCGGGCCACCGCGCGCCGTCGGCGAGCATCAACTACGTCACCGCCCACGACGGCTTCACGATGGCCGACCTGGTCTCCTACAACGACAAGCACAACGAGGCCAACGGCGAGGACAACCGCGACGGGACGAACGACAACCGCTCGTGGAACCACGGGGTCGAGGGCCCGGTCGCGGCGCGCGGCGCCGGCAGCGGGGAGGCCGAGCACCCGCTCGCGCACGACATCGTGCGGGCGCGACGCCGGTCCATCCGCAACCTCATGGGCACCATGCTGCTGTCGGCCGGCACCCCGATGATCACCGCCGGCGACGAGCTCGGCCGCACCCAGCACGGCAACAACAACGCCTACTGCCAGGAGAACGAGATCTCCTGGGTGGACTGGGACCTCGCCGACTGGCAGCACGACCTGCTGCAGACCACGCGCTACCTGCTGCGGCTGCGCCGGGAGCACCCGGTGCTGCGGCCGGACTTCTTCGCCTCCGGCCAGCACCGGGAGGACGACGCGCTGCCCGACCTCGCGTGGTTCACCGCAGACGCCCGGCCGATGGACTCCGAGCGCTGGCACGACCCGCACACCCGGGTGCTGCAGATGGTGCGCTCGGGGCACTCGCACGGCGCGGACCTCGTGCTCGTCGTCAACGGCAGCCTCACGGAGCAGGTCGTCACCCTCCCCGAGGGGCGCGGCGACGACTACGTGCTCATGTGGGACTCCGGCTGGGAGCGGCAGCCGACCATCGACAACGGCACGCTGCCCGCGGCGGTCCGTCCCGGCGCCACCGCCACCCTCGAGCCGCTCTCGCTGCAGGTCTTCCTCACCCGTCGCTGAGCCCGGGCAGCTCGCGCCAGCTGCTCACGACCGGCACGCGCCGGTCCCGGTCACGGACGACCCGTTCGCCCACCGGCGCGTCGACGACGACGGCGACCTGGCCGCCCTCGTCGATCGCCGGGCAGTCGCGGCCCTGCAGCGGCCGGGCTCAGTGCCCGCACCCGGTCCCGGGCCTCACCGGTGAGCCGGTCCATGGCGCCATGATCCCCCACCGCAAGAGCCGACAGCTGGATTCTCCACGTGGAGAATCCAGCTGTCGGCGAGCTGTGCCACCGAGGGCGACGTCGTCAGGCCTGCGCGGCAGCCACCAGCGCGAGCTCGGCCGGGCCTGCCAGCGAGCCGTGGCGCGGGACGATCCGCACCGAGTAGCCGAACGGACCGGAGTTCTCGAGCTCGATCTCGCCGCGGTAGGCGTGGCGGCCGGCCTCGAACGACTCCGCCAGCGTGAGCCGCTGGCACTCGACGTCGACCAGGCGGTCCTCGTCGTCGACCCGGCCGTGGACCAGCTGGACGTCCACGTCCTGCGGCGCGAGGTCCCCCAGGCTCACGTAGGCGCTGACGCCGACGGCGTCACCGACCTTGACGACGTCAGCCACGTCGGTGGACTCGACGTGGTCCACCCGGACCCCGGCCCAGCCCTGCCGGACGCGGTCCTTCCACGCGGCCAGCTCGACGGCGCCGGTGTGCCCGGGGCCGTCGAGGTGGCGGTAGCTCGCCGCCACCGGTGTGTAGAGGCGCTCGACGTAGTCGCGGACCATCCGGGTGGCCTGCACCTTGGGACCGAGGGTGGCGAGCGTGTGGCGCATCATCGCCATCCAGTGCTGGGGCACGCCGGTCTCGTCGCGGTCGTAGAACCGCGGCGCGACGGTGTTCTCGAGCAGGTCGTAGAGCGCCGAGGCCTCGATCTGGTCGCGGCGGGCCTGGTCGTCGACGCCGTCGGCGGTGGGGATCGCCCAGCCGTTCTCGCCGTCGTACCACTCGTTCCACCAGCCGTCGAGGATCGAGAGGTTGAGCGCACCGTTGAGGGCGCACTTCATCCCCGAGGTGCCCGAGGCCTCCAGCGGACGCAGCGGGTTGTTCAGCCAGACGTCGCAGCCCGGCATGAGCGTCATCGCCATCTCGATGTCGTAGTTCGGCAGGAAGACGATGCGGTCACGCACCCCCTCCTCGTCGGCGAAGGTCACGAGCTTCTGGATGAGCCCGACGCCGGGCTCGTCAGCGGGGTGCGACTTTCCGGCGACGACGATCTGGATCGGCCGCTCCGGGTGGGTGAGCAACGCGCGCAGCCGGTCCGGGTCGGACAGCATGAGCGTGAGCCGCTTGTAGGTGGGCACCCGGCGGGCGAAGCCGATGGTCAGCACGTTCGGGTCGAGGACGTCGTCGACCCAGCCGAGCTCGGCCGGCGAGGCGCCGCGCTGCAGCCACGACTTGCGCACCCGCTGGCGTGCCGCGGTGACGAGGTCCCCGCGCAGCCGGCCGCGCATCTGCCACAGCTCGGCGTCGGGCACCCCGCCCTCGGCACCGGGGACGAGCCAGCCGTCACCGGAGTCGATCTGCGCCGGGGTGAGGTGCTCCTCGGCCATCCGGGTGAACGCCGGCGCCGTCCAGGTCGGGCCGTGGACACCGTTGGTGATCGAGGTGATCGGCACCTCGTCGACGGCGAACCCGGGCCACAGGTGGTGGAACATGCCGCGGGAGACCTCGCCGTGCAGCTGCGAGACACCGTTGGCCAGGCGCGCGGTGCGCAGCCCCAGGGTGGCCATGTTGTAGACGGCCGGGTCGCCGCCGGCGAAGTCCTCGACGCCGAGGGCGAGGATCTTGTCGACCGGCACCCCAGGGACCTCGGCGGAGCCGGTGAAGTGCTGGCGGACGAGGTCGATGTGGAACCGGTCGATCCCGGCGGGCACCGGGGTGTGGGTGGTGAACACCGTGCCGGCGCGCACCGCCTCCAGCGCGGCGTCGAAGGTCAGGCCCTCGCCCTCGACGAGCTCGCGGATCCGCTCGATCGCGAGGAAGCCGGCGTGGCCCTCGTTGGCGTGGTAGACCTGCGGCGTCGGGCCGCCGGTGAGCCGGGCGTGCAGCCGCAGCGCCTTGACCCCGCCCATGCCCAGCAGCAGCTCCTGCTTGAGCCGGTGGTCGGGCGAACCGCCGTACAGCCGGTCGGTGACCTTGCGAGCGGCGTCGTCGTTGTCCGGGATGTTCGAGTCGAGCAGCAGCAGCGGCACCCGGCCGACGTCGGCGCGCCAGACCTGGGCGTGCAGCAGCTGACCGCCCGGCATCGGCAGGGTGACGCGCGACGGGGTGCCGTCGGCCTCCCTCAGCAGCGTGAGCGGCAGGTTGTCGGGGTCGAGCAGCGGGTAGGTCTCGTGCTGCCAGCCCTCGCGGGTGAGGGACTGCTTGAAGTAGCCGGCGCCGTAGAGCAGGCCGACGCCGACGATCGGCACACCGAGGTCGGAGGCCGACTTCAGGTGGTCGCCGGCGAGGATGCCCAGCCCGCCGGAGTACTGCGGGAGCACAGCGGTGATGCCGAACTCGGCCGAGAAGTACCCGATCGCGTCGGGCTTGTCGGCCGCGTCATAGGTGTCCTGGTACCAGCGCGGGCTGCTGAGGTAGCGCCGGAGGTCCTCGTCGAGCTCACGGACCCGGGCGACGAGGGCCTCGTCGGCGGCCAGCTCAGCGAGCCGGTTGCGGTCGAGCGCGCCGAGGAGCGCGACGGGGTCGCCGTGCAGCGACGCCCACAGCTCGGGGTCGAGGGAGGCGAACAGCTCCCGGGTGGGCTCGTGCCAGGAGAACCTGAGGTTCTGCGCGAGGGTGTCCAGCGGGGCGAGCGACGCGGGCAGGACGGTGCGGACGGTAAATCGGCGAATGGCTTTCACGAGTCCGAGTCTAGGGCCGGCTCGCAACATTTTCAGCAAGTTCCGGCGCTGTTGCAGGTCGGGCCCGGCCACCCCGTCCGTCGCAGGGTCGAAGCGGTCGCCCGATCGCGCGCACGTGGATAGGTTCGTGTCTGTGACACGAGACAACCTGCCCTCCGTCCGGCTCGCGCCGGCGTCGCCCGTTCCTACCCCGGCCAGCGCCACCCCGATCGGCCGGATCCCGGTGATCGAGCTGTCGCCGGTCGTCGAGGGGGGCCGCTGGCCGGCCAAGGCCGTCGTCGGTGAGGCCGTCCCGATCCGCGCGACGGTGTTCCGCGAGGGGCACGACGCCGTCGCCGCCACCGCCGTGCTGCTCGCCCCCGACGGCACCGAGCACAGCCGCGTGACGATGACGTCGGTCAACCCGGGCCTCGACCTGTGGACCGCGTGGGTGGTGCCCGACGCCGTCGGCGACTGGTCCTTCCGCGTCGAGGGCTGGTCCGACCCGTACGGCACCTGGTTCCACGACGCCCCGCTCAAGGTGCGCGCCGGCGTCGACGTCGAGCTCATGCTCACGGAGGGGGCCAACTTCCTCGCCGGCGCGGCGGACCGCCCCGGGCTCGGCCCCGCCCAGCGCGCCACGCTGGAGCAGGCGGTCGCCGCTATGCACGACACCGGTCGGCCGGCGGAGGTCAGGCTGCTCGCCGGCATCTCCCCCGAGGTGCACGCGGTCCTCGATGACGCGCCGGTCCGCGAGATGGTCAGCCACAGCGTCACCTACCCGTTGCGGGTGGACCGCGAGCGCGCGCTGTACAGCGCCTGGTACGAGTTCTTCCCGCGATCCGAGGGCGCCTACTTCGACGCCGACCAGGGCGGCTGGGTCTCCGGCACGCTGCGCACCGCCGCCGAGCGGCTGCCTGCCATCGCCGCGATGGGCTTCGACGTCGCCTACCTCACCCCGATCCACCCGATCGGGACGACCAACCGCAAGGGCCGCAACAACACGGTGACCGGCCGCGAGGGCGACCCCGGCTCGCCGTACGGCATCGGCGCCGCCGAGGGCGGCCACGACGCCATCCAGCCTGAGCTCGGCACCTTCACGGACTTCGACGCGTTCGTCGCCCGGGCGCGCGGGCTGGGCATGGAGGTCGCGCTGGACATCGCGCTGCAGGCCTCCCCCGACCACCCGTGGGTCACCGACCACCCGGAGTGGTTCACCACCCGGGCCGACGGCTCCATCGCCTACGCCGAGAACCCGCCGAAGAAGTACCAGGACATCTACCCGCTGAACTTCGACAACGACCCCGAGGGGATCTACGTCGCCATCCGCGACGTCCTCCAGGTCTGGATCGACCACGGCGTCACGCTGTTCCGGGTGGACAACCCGCACACCAAGCCGCTCGACTTCTGGCAGCGCATCCTCGCCGAGTTCCGCGAGCGCCACCCCGAGGTGATCTTCCTCGCCGAGGCCTTCACCCGGCCGGCGATGATGCGGACCCTGGGCGCCATCGGCTTCCACCAGTCCTACACGTACTTCACCTGGCGCAACACCAAGAAGGACGTCGAGGAGTACCTCGAGGAGGTCTCCGAGGAGACCTCGGCGGTGATGCGCCCGAGCTTCTGGCCCACCACCCACGACATCCTCACCCCGTACATGCAGACCGGCGGGACGGCGGCGTTCGCGATCCGCGCGGTGCTCGCCGCGACCGGCTCACCGACGTGGGGCATCTACTCCGGCTACGAGCTCGTGGAGAACGTCGCACGGCCGGGGGCCGAGGAACAGATCGACAACGAGAAGTACGAGTTCAAGCCGCGTGACTGGGCGCGTGCGGAGCCGATAGGTATCTCCCGGCTGCTGACGGCGCTCAACCGCATCCGTGGGTCCCACCCGGCGCTGCAGCGGCTGCGAGGGCTCACCGTGCACAAGACCAGCGACGACTCGATGGTGTGCTTCTCGCGCCACCTGCCCGCGCACCTGTCGCCCACCGGCGAGGCGGACACGGTGGTCGTCGTCCTCACCCTCGACCCGTTCGCCACCCGTGACGGCACGGTCAAGCTCGACCTCGAGGCGCTGGGCATCGCGGCGCCGGCACCAGGCAGCCCGGCCGGTACGCCGGTGCTCGCCGCCACCGACGAGCTGTCGGGTGAGACCTACTTCTGGTCCGACCAGCCGTACGTGCGCCTGGACCCGCACGAGGCGTGCGCGCACGTGCTGGCGGTGCGTGCGCTATGACGGCGCCGAGCCCGGTGCGCGCGCTCGCCGCGCAGGCCTCCCCTGCGCCCGCGCTCAGCAGCGGCGAGCGCCCCGGCCTCGTGGACGACCCCGACTGGTACCGCACTGCGGTGTTCTACGAGGTGCTGCTGCGGGCCTTCGGGGACTCCGACGGGTCGGGGACCGGGGACCTGCGCGGCCTCATCGACCGGCTCGACTACCTGCAGTGGCTGGGCGTCGACTGCCTGTGGGTGCCGCCGTTCTACCCCTCGCCGCTGCGCGACGGCGGCTACGACGTCTCGGACTACACCGCGGTGGCGTCGGAGTACGGCAGCCTCGAGGACTTCGAGGAGCTGCTGACCGAGGCGCACGCCCGCGGCCTGCGGGTCATCGTCGACCTCGTGATGAACCACACCAGCGACCAGCACCCGTGGTTCCAGTCGTCGCGGTCCAAGCCCGACGGCCCCTACGGCGACTTCTACGTGTGGCGCGACGACAACACCGCCTACCAGGACGCCCGGATCATCTTCGTCGACACCGAGACCTCCAACTGGAGCTTCGACCCGGTGCGGCGCCAGTACTTCTGGCACCGGTTCTTCTCCCACCAGCCGGACCTCAACTTCGAGAACCCCGAGGTCGTCGCCGCCATGCACGACGTCGTGCGGTTCTGGGCCCGGCTCGGCGTCGACGGCTTCCGGCTGGACGCGGTGCCCTACCTGTTCGAGGAAGAGGGCACCAACTGCGAGAACCTGCCGCGCACCCACGAGTACCTGCGTGACCTGCGCGCGATGGTCGATGAGGAGTTCCCCGGCACCCTGCTGCTGGCCGAAGCCAACCAGTGGCCGCAGGACGTCGTCGACTACTACGGCACCGAGGCGGAGCCGGAGTGCCACATGTGCTTCCACTTCCCGGTGATGCCGCGGCTGTTCTACGCGCTGCGCGAGCAGCGGGCGCACGCCATCCGCGACATCCTCGCCGACACCCCGGCGATCCCGGCCGGCGCGCAGTGGGGCACCTTCCTGCGCAACCACGACGAGCTCACGCTGGAGATGGTCTCCACCGAGGAGCGGGCGTCGATGTACGGCTGGTACGCGGAGGACCCGCGGATGCGGGCGAACGTGGGGATCCGGCGGCGGCTCTCCCCGCTGCTGGGCAACTCCCGGGCGGAGATCGAGCTCGCCCACGCCATGCTGCTGTCGCTGCCGGGCAGCCCGTGCCTGTACTACGGCGACGAGATCGGCATGGGCGACAACATCTGGCTGCCTGACCGTGACGCGGTCCGCACCCCGATGCAGTGGACCCCGGACCGCAATGCCGGCTTCTCCACCGCGGACCCGGGCAAGCTCTACCTGCCGCTCGTGCAGTCGCTCATCAACCACTACAACTCGGTCAACGTCGAGGCGCAGTACGCCCAGCCGACGTCGCTGCTGCACTGGGTACGCGGCATCCTCGAGGTCCGCCGGTCCCACCCGGTGTTCGGCACCGGGTCCTTCGAGCTGCTCGACACCGACAACGAGTCCGTGCTCGCCTTCCTGCGCGCCGACGACGACGAGACCGTGCTGTGCGTGATGAACCTCGCCAACACGCCCCGCTCGTCGCGGGTGGAGGTGGCCGGCAGCGCGGGTGCGCCGCTGACCGACCTGTTCGGCGGCGCCCCGTTCCCGCCGGTGGGGGCCGACGGCACGGTCACGCTCACGCTGGGCTCCCGCGACTTCTTCTGGCTGCACCTCGGTGGCCCGCTCGCCCCGGCGACGGCACCGACCCCGGCGGACCCGCCGCAGTCGATCGAGCCGTGATGGCCACCGTCGACCCGCCGTTCGGCGAGTTCCTGCCGCCATGGATCGCCCGCCAGCGCTGGTACACCGCCAAGGGGCGCACGCCGCGGCTGCGGCGCGTCGGCGGCCTGCGCTTCCAGGACCCGGCGGGCGAGGTGGGCATCGAGACCTGGCTGCTCATCGACGACGCCGGCCCGCAGCCGACGCTCTACCAGGTGCCGCTCGCCTACCGGGGCGCCCCGGTGCCCGGGCTGGAGCATGCGCTCGTCGCCACCACCGAGCACTCCGAGCTCGGCCCGCGCTGGGTCTACGACGGCTGCCACGACCCGGTCGCGGCGCGGGTGCTGCTCGGCACCATCCTCAACGGCGCCGGCGTCGCGTCCGACGGCCCGCCCGGCTCTGGCGGTGCCGTCGGGCACCGGGCCACCGGCGCCGGGGCGGTGCACGGCCCGGTGGCCGCCGAGCGGTCCCGGGTGCTGTCCGGCGAGCAGTCCAACACCTCGATCATCTTCGACGGCGGCGAGGGCACCCCGGTCATCGTCAAGGTCTTCCGGGTGCTGGCCGGCGGGCAGAACCCCGACGTCGTCGTCCAGGAAGCGCTGGCGGCGGCCGGCAGCACGCGCGTCCCCGCCCCGCTCGGCGACCTCGCCGGCGAGTGGGCCGGGCCGGACGGCGCGCAGGTCCACGGCCACCTGGCCTTCGCCCAGGAGTTTCTCCCCGACGTCGAGGACGCGTGGCGGGTGGCTGTCCGCGCCGCGCGCAGCGGCACCGGCTTCACCGCGGCGGCCGGTGAGCTGGGCCGGGCGGTGGCCTTGGTGCACCGCGACCTCGCCGTCGCCTTTCCGCTGACCAAGACGACCCGGCAGGTGCGCGACGGGCTGCGTCGCGGCTGGCAGCAACGGGCGGCGGGCGCGCTGCGGGAGGTGCCGGCGCTCGCCGAGCATGCCGACGCCGTCGCCGAGGTCTACGAGCGCACCACGGACGTCCCGTGGTCGCCGCTGCAGCGCATCCACGGCGACCTCCACCTGGGCCAGGTGATCGACGCTCCGGGCCGCGGCTGGCTGCTGCTCGACTTCGAGGGTGAGCCGCTGCGCCCGCTGGCCGAGCGCACCGCGCCGGACCTCCCGCTGCGCGACGTCGCCGGCATGCTGCGCTCGCTCGACTACGCCGCCGGCGCGGCCGTGCAGGACGGCGGCGACGACACCGCGGTGGCAGCCTGGGCAGCGCGTGCCCGCGGCGCCTTCCTCGACGGCTACGCGGCCGGCGCGGGCCGCGATCCGCGCGAGGACGCCGCGCTGCTCGCCGCCCTGGAGCTGGACAAGGCCCTGTACGAGGCGGTCTACGAGGCCCGGAACCGCCCCGACTGGCTCGCCATCCCAGTGACGGGCGTCCGCCGGCTCCTCGCCGCCGCCCCGCCGAGCAGGCCGTAGCCGGTCGCCCCTCCGCCGATCCGCGCGCACCGGCCGCGCAGGAATGGAAGAGTGGGGCCATGACCGACATGGACCCGCCGATCGCTTCCGTCCCCGCTCCGTCGGGCTCTCCCGTCGTCGTGGATGAGGGCCTGTTACGGGCGGTGGCTGCCGGCGTCCACCACGAGCCGCACGCCGTCCTCGGCGCGCACGTCGGCTCGTCCTCGGTGACCATCCGCGCGCTGCGCCCGCTGGCCGACGCCGTCGTCGTCGTCACCGCCGACGCGCGGGTACCGCTCCAGCACGAGCTCGACGGCGTCTGGGTGGGCACCATCCCCGGCACCGAGACACCGGACTACCGGCTCGACGTCACCTACGGCGGGCACACCAGCCGGGTCGACGACCCGTACCGTCACCTGCCGACGCTCGGCGACATCGACCTCCACCTCATCGGCGAGGGGCGCCATGAGGAGCTGTGGACCGCGCTCGGCTCGCAGGTGCGGCGCTATCCCTCGGTGCTCGGCGAGGTCGAGGGCACCGCGTTCGCGGTGTGGGCGCCCAATGCCCAGGCGGTCCGCGTCAAGGGCAGCTTCAACGGCTGGGACGGCCGGCTGGCCGCGATGCGGTCGCTGGGCTCCTCCGGCGTCTGGGAGGTGTTCGTCCCTGGGGTCGGGGTGGACGCCACCTACAAGTACGAGATCCAGCACCGCGACGGCTCCTGGCACGAGAAGGCCGACCCGATGGCCCGCGCCACCGAGCACCCGCCGGCCACCGCGTCGGTCGTCACCGAGTCCAGCTACGAGTGGGGCGACGACGAGTGGCTCACTCGTCGCGCCGCCACCGACCCCCACCAGGGTGCGATGAGCGTGTACGAGGTCCACCTCGCCTCGTGGCGGCCCGGGCTGAGCTACCGCGACCTTGCCCGTGACCTCGTCGACTACGTCGCCGGGCTGGGCTTCACCCACGTGGAGCTCATGCCGGTGGCCGAGCACCCGTTCGGCGGCTCGTGGGGCTACCAGGTCACCTCGTACTTCGCGCCGACGTCGCGGCTCGGCAGCCCGGACGACTTCCGGTTCCTCGTCGACTCCTTCCACCAGGCGGGGATCGGCGTCATCATGGACTGGGTCCCGGCGCACTTCCCCAAGGACTCGTGGGCACTGGCCCAGTTCGACGGCACCGCCCTCTACGAGGACCCCGACCCGCTGCGCGGGGAGCACCCCGACTGGGGCACGCTGATCTTCAACTTCGGCCGCCGCGAGGTGCGCAACTTCCTCGTCGCCAACGCGGTGTACTGGCTCGAGGAGTTCCACATCGACGGCCTTCGGGTCGACGCGGTGGCCTCGATGCTCTACCTCGACTACTCCCGCCAGCCCGGTCAGTGGCGGCCCAACGAGCGGGGCGGCCGGGAGAACCTCGACGCGATCAGCTTCCTGCAGGAGACCAACGCCACGGCGTACCGCCGGGTGCCGGGGATCGTCATGATCGCCGAGGAGTCCACCGCATGGCCCGGCGTCAGCGCCCCCACCAGCCACGGCGGGCTCGGCTTCGGCCTCAAGTGGAACATGGGCTGGATGAACGACACGCTGCGCTACGTGGCCGAGGAGCCGATCAACCGCCGCTACCACCACGGCGAGCTGACGTTCTCGCTCGTCTACGCGTTCTCCGAGCAGTTCGTGCTGCCGCTGAGCCACGACGAGGTCGTCCACGGCAAGGGTTCCCTGGTGCGCAAGATGCCCGGCGACCACTGGCAGCAGCTCGCCGGGGTCCGCACGCTGTTCGCCTACCAGTGGTCACACCCCGGCAAGCAGCTGATCTTCATGGGGATGGAGTTCGCTCAGGGAAGCGAGTGGCAGGAGTCGGCGAGCCTCGAGTGGCACCTGCTCGACAACCCGGCGCACTCGGGCGTCGCGGACCTCGTGCGGCGGCTCAACGACGTCTACCGCAGCCACCCGGCGCTGTACGCCGACGACTTCTCCCCCGCCGGCTTCCAGTGGATCGAGGCCAACGACGGCGACCACAACGTCGTCAGCTTCCTGCGGAGGGACCCGAGCGGGAAGGGCAAGGATGTCGTGTGCATCATCAGCTTCTCCGGCGTCCCGCACGAGCACTACCGCGTCGGGCTCCCGCAGGCAGGCGACTGGACCGAGCTGCTGAACACCGACGCCGTCGAGTACGGCGGCTCCGGCGTGGGCAACCTCGGCCGGGTGACGGCGGAGGAGCTGCCGTGGCACGGCCGGGACGCCTCGGTCTCCCTGCGGGTCCCCCCGCTCGGCGCCCTCTGGCTCACCCCCGCCGACGACTGACCAAGCCCCCTACTCGCGACAGCGGGATTGTCCACGAGAGCGGGATTGTCTGCGAGAGCGGGATTGTCTGCGAGAGCGGGATTGTCCACGCGCCCTGCCCGAACCCCATCCCCGACAGCAGGATTGTCCACGCGCCCTGCCCGACCCCCATCCCCGACAGCAGGATTGTCCACGCGCCGTCTTCTTCCCGAGAGCGGGATTGCCCACCCGCTCGTCCCCGGGGCAGGCCTGTCCCGAACCGTGGTCTTCCGCGGCAGCGATGGCGGCAAGCACCGGCCGCTGCCACAACGATCGGCGGACGCTGTCGCCCGAGACTGTTCAGCCGGCACGGACGGCTCGACTCCCCGCGACCCACCCGGCTGAACAACGACAGCCGGACCGTGCGGACAATCCTGCTCTCGCAGACAATCCCGCTCTCGCAGACAACCCTGCTCTCGCAGACAATCCCGCTCTCGCAGACAACCCTGCTCTCGCAGACAATCCCGCTCTCGCAGACAACTCTGCTCTCGCGGACAATCCTGCTCTCGCGGACAACTCTGCTCTCGCGGACAATCCCGCTCTCGCGGATGGGGGTGGGGGCGTCTCACGACCTGGACGCTGGTGGCTCGTGGGAATGCCGGTCCCGACCCGGCAGTTATCTTGGGCGTACCCGGACCTGGGTGGTGCACGCCCAGGTGGCGGACTCGCCCGGGTGCTTCGCAGACATGGATGGAGACGCAGCGTGCCCTCACACGTCGTGGACATGCGCACGATCGGCAACAGCTTCAGCACGCCGGAGATGCGCGAGGTGTGGGCGGAGACCAACCGGCTGCAGAAGCAGCTGGACGTCGAGGCCGCGCTGGCCCGCGCCGAGGCCGCGCTGGGCATCATCCCGCAGGCCGCGGCCGACGCGATCACCGCCGCCGCGCGCGCCGACGAGCTCGACCTCGACGCCGTCGCCGAGGCTGGCGCGCGCACCATGCACTCCCTCAACGCCACCATCGGCGCGCTGCAGACGGCGGCCGGCCCGGCGGGCGAGTGGGTCCACTACGGGGTGACCACCCAGGACATCGTCGACACCGGCACCGTCCTGCAGGTGCGCGAGGGCCTGGACATCATCGAGCGCGACACCCGGGCGGTGGCCGCGGCCCTCAAGGCGCTCGCGACCACCCACCGGGACACCGCCATGGTGGGGCGCACCCACGCGGTGCACGCTCTGCCGACGACCTTCGGCTTCAAGGTGGCCGTCTGGCTCGACGAGCTCATCCGGCACGTCGAGCGGCTCACCGACGTCCGGCGCCGGGTCCTCACCGGCAACATCAACGGCGCCGTGGGCACCTACTCCGCCTTCGGCGAGCGCGGCCCCGAGGTCGAGCGGGCCACCCTCGACCTCCTCGAGCTCGCCGCCCCGAACATCTCCTGGCAGTCCGCGCGGGACCGGTTCTCCGAGTATGCCGCCGTCCTCACGCTAGTCTCCGGCACGCTCGGCAAGGTCGCCGGGGAGCTGACCAACCTCATGCGTACCGAGATCGGCGAGGTCGAGGAGCCGTTCGTCGCGGGCAAGATCGGTTCCACGACGATGCCCCACAAGCGCAACCCCGCACTGCTCGAGGGCGTCGCGGCGCTGACCGCCCCGATGAAGCACGCGATGGGGCTGACCTTCGACTCGATGAACACCGTCCACGAGCGCGACGCCATCAGCTGGCGCGCCGAGTGGATCGCGCTGCCCGAGCTGCACCTGTACCTCTCGGCCCAGCTCGCCACGATGGCGCGGATCCTGCCCGGGCTCGTCGTCAACGAGGACGCCATGGCGCGCAACCTCGACCACCAGGGCGGGCTGCTGCTCTCCGAGCGGGTGATGTTTGAGCTTGCGGCGACCCTTGGCAAGCAGACCGCCCACCAGGTGGTGTACGACGCCTCGATGACCGCGGTCGACTCCGGCCGGCAGCTGCTCGACGTGCTGCTCGAGGAGCCGAGGCTCGAGGGCCGGTTCAGCGCCGAGGAGATCTCCGGCTGGCTCGACCCCCGCCAGTACCTCGGCGCTGCGGGCACGACCGTCGACCGGGTCGTAGCCGCCGCAGCACAGGCAGGCCTCTGAGCGTGGCCGGCGGAGCCGTCCGTATCGCCGGCCCCGACGATCTCGAGGCGTACGCGCAGCTCGTCAGCGGCGCCTACGAGGACATCCGGGGGCTCGGCATCAACTTCGCCGCCGCCTCCGCGGGCCACGCGGACGCCCTCGAGCACCTGCGGCGCAACGTCGCCTACGTGCTCGTCGCGGACCAGCAGCTCGTCGCGACAGTGTCGGTGCGCTACCCGTGGGGCCCCAACCCCGGCCCCTTCGGGCTGCCGCACCTCGGCTGGATCGCTACCGCCCCCAGCCACCGGCGTCGCGGCCTCGCGCAGAGCCTGATGACCACCGTCGAGGAGGAGCTGCGCGACCGGCTCCATGCCCCGGCGGTGAGCCTAGGGACCGCCGAGCACCACCCGTGGCTGACCGAGATGTACACCCGGCTCGGGTACCGGCCCGCCGGCACCACCGACCTCGGGCGCGGCCACACCACCCTCTATCTCACCAAGCAGCTCGCCCCCGCGGCGATCGACAGCACCACCGACACCCCATGAGGTATGCCATGAAGAAGAAGACCACCGCCATCATCGCGGCCGCGACCGTCTCGCTGACGCTCGTCGCCTGCGGCTCCGGCGACGACGCGCCCGACGACGCCGCCAACGGTGACGACGCCCGCGTCCTGCGGGTCGGCTCCACCGGCCAGAGCTACCCCAACAGCTACCAGGAGGACGGCGAGCTCATCGGCTTCGACGTCGAGGTCATCGAGACCGCGGCCGCCAACCTCGGCTGGACCGTCGAGTGGACCAACACCGACTTCGCCGGCCTCATGGGCCAGCTCGAGGCCGACCGGCTGGACACCGTGGCCAACGCCGTGGCGATGACCGCCGAGCGCTCCGAGGTCTACGACTTCAGCGAGCCGTACGCGTACTACGGCGCGCAGATCGTCACCAACGAGGCCAACACGGACATCAACGATCTCGAGGACCTCACCGGCATCACGGTCGCCGGGGTGCTGGGCTCGAACAACACCGCCCACCTCGAGGCGTGGGCAGAGCGCACCGGCGCCGACATCGAGGTGCGCACCTACGAGACGCGCGACGGCGCCATGCAGGACATCGTCAACAACCGGGTCGAGGGGTACATCAACTCCCGGCCGATCCTGCTGGCAGAGGTCGAGCGCTCGGGAGCGCCGTTCAAGATGGTCGGCGAGCCGATCGCCTGGGAGGGCGTCGGCTTCCCGTTCGCCAAGACCGACGAGGGTGCCGAGCTGCTCGCCACCATCAACGAGCAGGTCACCGCGATGCGCGAGGACGGCACGCTCGCCGAGCTGTCGACGAAGTACTTCGGTGAGGACATCACCACCGAGCCCGCCGAGTTCGACAACTAGCCGACGTGCGCGGCGCCCCCGGCGGGTGCCGCGCACCGTCCCGGCGGCGTTAGGAGCTGCACGATGGACATCAGCCTGACCTACATGCTGGAGGTGGCGCCGCAGGTCCTCAAGTACCTGCCGGTCACGCTGATCCTCGCGGTGGTCTCCATGGCTTTCGCGCTCGTCCTCGGACTCGTGCTGGCGCTCTTCCGGTTCGCCAAGGTGCCGGTGCTCAACCAGCTGGCGGCCGCCTACATCTCGCTGTTCCGCGGCATCCCCACCCTCGTGCAGCTGTTCATCATCTACTACGGGCTGCCGCAGGTGTTCCCGGTGATGTCCACGATGGACGCGATGACCGCGGCGATCATCGGCTTCAGCCTCAAGCAGGCCTCCTACCTGGCGGAGATCTTCCGCGCCGCCCTCACCTCGGTGGACCGCGGCCAGTACGAGGCCGGCCTCGCGGTGGGCATGACCAAGGCGCAGATCTACCGCCGCTTCGTGCTGCCGCAGGCGGCCCACAACGCGGTGCCGGCGACCGGGAACATCTTCATCTCGCTGATCAAGGAGACCTCGCTGGCCTTCACGCTCGGGCTGACCGAGATGTTCGCCGAGGCCAAGATCGTCGCCTCCGCCTCGTTCCGGTTCTTCGAGACCTACCTCGTCGTCGGTCTGATCTACTGGGGCCTGGTCGTTGTCTACTCCTGGCTGCAGCAGCGCCTCGAAGTCGTCCTCGACCGTCCCTACAAGAGGTGAGCACCATGATCGACGTCAAGGGACTGCGCAAGTCCTTCGGGACCAACCTCGTGCTCGACGGGGTCGACCTCCAGGTGGCCGAGGGCGAGGTGGTCGCGGTCATCGGTCCCTCCGGGTCGGGCAAGTCGACCCTGCTGCGCTGCCTCAACCTCCTCGAGTCCCCGGACGCCGGCACCGTGACGATCAACGACGTCACGATCACCGCGCCGCGGTGGACCGGCAAGCAGGCCTACGCGCTTCGCCAGCAGACCGCGATGGTCTTCCAGAACTACAACCTGTTCCGCAACAAGACCGCGCTGCGCAACGTCACTGAGCCGCTCGTCGTCGGCAAGGGGATGACGAAGTCGGAGGCGGACGAGGTCGGCCGGCGGCTGCTGACGCGGGTCGGGCTGAGCGAGGAGACCATCCAGCAGTTCCCGGTGACGCTGTCCGGCGGCCAGCAGCAGCGCACCGCGATCGCCCGGGCGCTGGCGGTGCGCCCCAAGGCGATCCTGCTCGACGAGCCGACGTCGGCGCTGGACCCCGAGCTGGTCAACGAGGTGCTCGCCGTCATCCGCGGCCTCACCGAGGAGCAGATGACGATGGTCATCGTCACCCACGAGATGTCCTTCGCCGCGGAGGTCGCCGACCGGGTGGTGTTCATGGACGGCGGCGTGGTCGTGGAGACCGGCACGCCGGCGCAGATCCTCGCCAACCCGCAGCACGCCCGTACCAAGCGCTTCCTGCGGGACATCGGCACCACCTCCGCCCACCCGCACCACGAGGATCCGCCCGAGGACGACCCTGGGAGCCGGAGCCTTGAGATCCCCCTCGGCTGACTGGCGCGAGGTCACCGGCCGGCTGCTCGCCGCGCGTCCTTCCGGGGACGCCGTCGACGCCGCCGGCGCCGCGCTGCAGGACCACGTCGCCTCCTCGCTGCTGGCCCGCGACGAGCCGCCGGTCGCCCGGCTGCTCGACCACGCCGTCGCCCAGGGGGTGCCGGCGTCCCCGGCCGCCGTCCTCGGGCACGCGGCCGGCCTCTCGGCGGGGCAGGCCGCACTCGTCGGCGGGTTCCAGGCCCACCTCCTCGACGTCGACGACACCCATGAGGACGTGCGGGGCCACCCGAGCGCAGTGCTCTTCCCCGCGCTGCTCGCGCTGGCCCCGGCCGGCACCTCGGTGACCCGGCTGCTCGAGGCCTACGTCGTCGGCGTCGAGGTGATGGCTCGTCTCGGGCGGGCCCTGGGACCCTCGCACTACGAGGCCGGCTGGCACCCGACCGGCACCGCCGGGACGCTCGCCGCAGCCGCCGCCGGGGCGTACCTGCTCGCGCTCCCCACCGAGGAGGCGGCCCGGGCGGTGAGCCTGGCCGCGTCCCAGGCCGGCGGGCTGCGGTTCCAGTTCGGCACCGAGGCCAAGCCGCTGCACGCCGGCCTCGCCGCGCAGTCGGCGGTGCAGGCGGTGCAGCTCGCCGTCGCCGGTGTGACGGCGAACCCTGACTTCCTCGATCCCCGTGCGGGGTTCCTCGCCGTCCACGGCGCCGTCCGTGGTCTCGACGAGCTCACCGCGCCCTGCGGGCCGCGCTGGCGGCTGCTGGACCCGGGCCTGTGGTTCAAGCAGTTCCCGTACTGCTCGGCCGCGATGTCAGCCGGTGACGCCGCCGCTGAGCTCGCCGGGTGGGCCGCCGGCGCCGACGTCGACCACGTCGCCGTCCGGGTGCCACCGGGCGCCGACACCGCGCTGCGTCACACCCGTCCCGCCACCGGGGAGGAGGGCCGTTTCAGCCTCGAGTACGTCGTCGCGCTCCGCCTCACCGGCACCCCGCCGGACCACGTCTCCCTCGGCCCACGGCCCGTCTCCCCGGTGCTGGACGCGCTCGTCACCCGCACCTCGCGCGAGCACGTCACGCCACCTCCGAGCCCCGGCCGCAGCTTCTGGGCGGAGGTCGAGGTGACGCTCGGGGACGGGCGCCGCCGCGCCGCCGCCGTCGAGCACCCGACCGGCAGCCCGCGCGCCCCGCTCACTGCCGAGCAGCACCGGGCCAAGCTGGTGCTCGCCACCGGCAGCCCGCGCGCGGCTGAGGCCGTGGGCGCCGCACTGACGGACACCGCCACCGTGGGTAGCCTCATGACAGCGGTCGCGACCGCCGTCGGTGCCACCGACCCGCGACAAGCCCCACACTCCCCGAACCAGGAAGGCCCCCGATGACACCCGTGAGCCCGGACGACACCACACTGATCGAGGACGAGGCGGTGCAGATCACCCAGGACCTCATCCGGATCGACTCGACCAACTACGGCGACGGCACCGGCCCCGGCGAGCGAGCGGCCGCCGACCACGTCGTCGAGCTGTTGCGCGACGTGGGGCTGGACCCGGTGCTCATCGAGAGCGAGCCCGGCCGGGCCAACGTCATCGTGCGGCTCGAGGGGGCCGACCGCTCCCGCCCCGGCCTCGTGCTGCACGGGCACCTCGACGTCGTGCCCGCCAACGCCGACGACTGGACGGTCGACCCGTTCTCCGGGGAGATCCGCGACGGCATGATCTGGGGCCGTGGCGCGGTCGACATGAAGAACATGGACGCGATGATCCTCGCCAACGTCCGCCACCTCGCCCGGACCGGCACCAAGCCGCCCCGCGACATCGTCGTCGCGTTCTTCGCCGACGAGGAGGCCGGTGGGACCTACGGCGCCCAGTGGCTGGTCACCCACCACCCCGAGCTGTTCGAGGGCTGCAGCCAGTCGATCAGCGAGGTCGGCGGCTACTCGATCACCGTGCCGGACAAGGACACCGGCGAGCCGGTACGCGCCTACCTGCTGCAGACCGCCGAGAAGGGCTTCGCCTGGATCCGGCTGCGAGCGACCGGCCGCGCCGGCCACGGCTCGGTGCCCAACGACGAGAACGCCATCGTCCGCCTCGCCCGCGCCATCGACCGCATCGACGCCCACCCGTGGCCCCAGGAGCTCGTCTCCTCGGTCACCACGCTCTTCGACTCGATCACCGCGATCACCGGGATCGAGCGCGACGAGGAGAACATCGAGGAGTTCCTGCCCCTGCTGGGCGGGGCGCGGCAGTTCGTCGCCGGCACGCTGCGCGACAGCGCGAACCTCACCATGCTGACCGCCGGCTACAAGAACAACGTCATTCCCGGCTCCGCGGAGGCGGCGATCGACTGCCGCTTCCTGCCCGGTCACCAGGACCTGCTGCTCGACACCATCCGTGAGCTCGCCGGCGAGCACGTCGAGGTCATCATCGACAAGCTGGGGATCTCGCTGGACGCGCCGACGTCGTCCGAGCTCATCGACGCGATGCGCGAGTCGATCCTCGCCGAGGACCCCGGCGCCCACCTCGTGCCGTACTGCCTGTCCGCCGGCACCGACAACAAGGCGCTCAAGCGCCTCGACATCGACGGTTACGGCTTCGCGCCGCTCCAGCTGCCCGCCGACCTCGACTTCGCGCCGCTGTTCCACGGCGTGGACGAGCGGGTGCCGGTGGATGCGGTGCGGTTCGGCGCGCGGGTGCTGCGCCGCCTGCTCGCGACCTGCTGAGCCCGGCGGCCCCCGCGGGGCTCAGTACAGCGCGCTGGCGAGCGCGCGGCGTGCTGCCGCCACCGCGGGGTCGCCGTGCCCGAGGAGCTCGAAGTAGGCGATGAGCCGCTGACGGACGGCCTCGCGCTCGTCACCGGCAGTGGCGCGGACGACGGCCAGCAGCCGGTCGAAGGCCGCCTGCTGCTGCCCCGCCGCGACCTCGACGTCGGCCGCCGCGAGGTGCGCCTCGACGTCGGTGGCGGCCGCCCCCTCGGCCTCGGCTACCGCCTGCGCGCCGGTGAGGCTGGTGCGCTGGATGAGCTCGACCTGGGCGAGCGCGGCGCGGGCCTCGGCGTCGGCCGGGTTCGCGGCCAGCGCGCGCCGGTAGGCGTCGGCGGCGGCGTCGTAGTCCTCACGGTCGATGGCTGCGTGCGCCTCGGCGTGCAGCGGGGGCAGCGGTGGCTCCGCCGGTTCGGCGGGCTCGGCCGCCTCTCCCACGACGACCCCGGTGACGCCCTGCTGCGCCGCCATCCGCAGCACCTCGTCGAGCACCTGGCGCAGCTGCTCCTGGGGGTGGCTGCCCTGGTAGAGCGGGACCGGCTGGCCGCCGACGACGGCGACGACGCTCGGCACGGTCTGCACCTGGAACGCCGCCGCGATCTGCGGCTGCGCCTGGGCATCGACCCGTGCGAGGTGGAACCGCCCGCCGTACTGGGTGGCGAGGGCGGCCAGCTCGGGGGCCGGGCCACTCTGCTGGGCCCACAGCTCAACGACGACCGGGACCTGCGTGGACAGCTCGACGGTCTGACCGAAGGTCTCCTCGGTGACGTCGGCGATCACCGGCGCAGCGATCTGCGCCGCGGGCTCGCCGGTGGCGCTGGCGGGGCCGGGTGCGCCTGGCGCGGGCGGCGTGCTGGGCCGCGCCAGGCCGGAGAGGTCCACGGCGCCGTGCAGATTGAGAGAGGGCTGGCTCATCGGTGTCCTTGCGTGTCGTCGGTACTCAGTCTCGCTACCCCAGACGTTACCCGTCCTCGCTCTCGTCGTCGGCCTCCGGCTCGGGCTCCTCGACGCTCACCTGGGAGATCACGTGCCCGGCACCGAGCACGGTGATCGGGTCGGGCGAGCCCGCGGGCGGCACGACGAGCGCCACCGGCACGAGGTAGTCGGCCGTTGCCGAACCAGCGATCCGGGCACCGTCCCCCATGAGGAGTGCGATGTCGCCACCGGCCTCCAGCGTCGAGCCGTCGACGGTCCTGCTGATGGTCAGCCCGGCGTCGATGACGCCGACGACGAGCGCTCCGCCGTCGTCGGTGGTCATCGCCGCGACCGAGCCGTCCCTCACGGCGTAACGCTCGGTGACCTCACCGGCCACCTCGACGGTGGCGCTGAGCGCGTCGATCATCTCGCGGTAGCCGGCGCGGAACGGGTCGTCGGCGAAGTCCGAGCTCGTCCCGGGGTCGCCGAGGAGGTCCGCGTACGCCGATACTGCCTCCGCAGGGGTGCGACGGAGTCCCTCGGCATCCGGGGCCAGCGGCGGGCTGCCCGCCTCCGGGCGAGCGGTGGTCGGGGTCTGCGCGCCCGGCAGCAGCGGGCTCCAGAACCACAGCTTGTACTGGTCACGCGGGGACTGCTGGGTGAGCACGAGCAGCAGCGGCAGGTTCGCGTCCTGCGGGATGTGGGAGACGACGAACAACGACCGCGGCCACTCGTCGGTGGCCGCGACCACCTCGACCTGGCTGTCAGTGGTCAGCGGGGTCGGGGCGCGCTCACCGTCGGAGGCTGCAGCGAGCTGATACTCGGCCCGTCGCATGTCCAGCGCGGGCCCGCTGACCCGGCTCTCGAGCAGCTCGGCGTCGAGCGCCTCATCGCCTTCCGCCACGACGGTCTGGACGTCGTCGAGGATGCGTTCGATGCGGTCGTCATCGAGGACGGGCACCGGTGCGGTCGCGGCCGGCTCCGGCTCGGGCTGCGGCACGTCGCTGCCACAGCCGGCGAGCATCACCGCGGCGGTAGCCGCGGTGGCGACCATACGGACGGCTCGGCGCCGCGTGGTGTCGTGGTGGCGGCTCATCGTGCCTCCTCCCCCTGGTCGTCATGTCGGTCGATCGGTCGGTCCTCGCGCGGTGCCGGTGCGCCGCCGAAGCCCCACACCGAGCGCCAGCTCGGCAGCTCGGTCCCGCTGTCGGTCTCATCGGTCTCGACGGTCTCGTCGGTCTCGTCGGTCTCATCGGACTCGTCCGGCTGGTCGGCAGCCTCGTGGGGCTGCGCGGGTGCGCGCTCGGCGGGCGGGACGGTCGGCTCGGGGTCGCGCGCGGGCTCATCCTCGGTGGTGGCGCTGGGCTCCGGCGCCAGAGGTACGAGCGGCGCCGGCTCAGGCGCCGGCTGTGCGAGCGGCGCGGGCGTCGGCTCAGCGGGCGCGCTGGCCCCCACCCCGGCGGCGGGCGCATCGTCCCGGCGGGCAGCTGCCGCTCGACGGCGCGCCCACCAACCACGCTTGTCGCGCGCCGGCACCGCGGCTGCGGCCGGGCGCGGCGTCGAGCCATCGGCAGGGATCTCGGGCTCGTCCGGCGGGTCCTGGTCCGCAGTGCCGTCGTCGCGGCTTGCCGAGGGCAGCGGCTGGACGGCCACCGGCTCAGCTGCCACGCCATCACCGTCAGCGGCGTCGCCGGGCACCGAGGGCTCAGTCAGCGGGTCGACCGCCGCCTCATCGGAGGCGTGCGTGTCCACCTGCTGCGCGACGACGTCGTCCTCGTCGGCGGCGACGTCGGCTACGTCCTCGTCGGAAAGCTGCGCCGGCACCGCCTCGTCGGAGGCATGGCCGGCTGCGTCGTCGTCGGAGAGCTCCGCAGGCACCGCCACGTCGGAGGCGTGGTCGGCTGCGTCGTCGTCGGAAGGCTGCGCCGGCACCGCCTCCTCGGAGGCATGGTCGGCTGCGTCGTCGTCGCCGGCCATCGGGATCGGCGGCGCGTCGTCGCCGCGTCGGCGCCGACGCTCGGCCTGCGCCACGGAGCGTTCCATCTCACGGATCTGGCGGCGTGACAGCCGCTCCCCGGAGCCGGCCTCGGTCTCGGCCGAGCTCAACGGGATGGTGGCGATCGGGCCGGTCCCGGCCGGCGTCCACTCCAGATCCTGCCGTTCGCGAGCCTCGTCGCGGCGCCGCTGCTCGCGCCGGGCGAGTCCGTCGAGCACCAGCATGGTGCCACCGACCAGAAGCAGCAGGGCTCCGACGACGATGCCCGGCACCAGCCACGGCGTCCCCACCTCGCGGCCCCACTCGAGCTCGACCATCGGAGCCGGCCCGCTGCCGTCTCCGGCGGCGACGAGGCTCCACCGGCCGGGCCGGTCGGCCCAGCTGAGCTCGATCTCCCCGGTGCCGACCGCCTCGGCGACCCACAGGTCCGAGCCCGCCGGGTTCGGCAGGCCGGCCGCCGTCGGCTCCTCGGTGGCGTCCTCGGCCCCGTCCTCGGGCTCAGCCGGCGCGGCGGTCGAGACCTCGACGCTCAGCTCCTCCCACGAGGACAGCCCGACGACCCGCACATGCTCCGCACCGTCCAGCCACGCCTCGACCTCGGAGGTCCGGCCGACGGCGAGCGTGACAGGCTCATCGGTCTCACTGACGGCCCGGATGGTGACCGTCGGGTCGACCGCGCTGAGTACCCCGGGCTCGGTCACCACCACGGCCTCGTCGGGCCGTTCGGGCAGCGCGAGGGTCACGGTGTCGGTGGAACGGACCAGCGCAGCGGCGATCACTGACGCGATGATGACGACGGCACCGAGGATGGCGAGCACCACTGGCAGTCTTCGGGTCACGGGGATGTGAGCCTCCAGGACGGATGGGCGTGGGAGAGCGACAAGTACAGCGTCCCAGGATACGCCGCGGGTCGGTGCAATGCGTTATCGAGTTGTGACCGTCGCGGGGTGATCGTGCGCGGCTCCTGCACAGACCCGGTCCACGACGGCGGTCGTCATCGTCGACGGTTACGCTGACCCGGGCACGCCCCGCACGCGGACCACGAGGGCCGTGTCGATCGATGAGGAGGTCAGATGACCGAGGAGCAGTCCGGGTTCCCGATCGTCATGCGCGGGTACGACCGCGCCCAGGTGGACCAGCGGCTCTACGCCCTGGAGACGGCGCTCAACGGCGCCCGGGAGCAGGTGGCTGCGCTCGACGCGCGCACGATGCGGATGTCCGGTGAGCTGTCGCAGGCGCACCGTCAGCTCCGCGAGCACGAGCGCCCCACCTACTCAGGCCTCGGCTCACGGATCGAGCAGCTGTTGCGGTCGGCCGAGGAGCAGTCGGCAGGCGTCGTGGAACGCGCCAACCAGGAGGCGTCCGACGTCATCGCCACCGCGAGGCAGCAGGCCACCGAGCTCACCGCGCGCGCCGAGCAAGACGCCGCGCAGCGCACCGCCGCCGCCCGCCGGCAGGCCCAGGAGACCGTCGGTGACGCCGATACGCAGGCCGCCTCGGTGCTCGCCGTCGCCCAGCGGCGGGCTGAGGAGGTCGTCGCCTCGGCGGAGCGCGAAGCCGCCCGCATCACCGAGACCATCCGCGAGGAGGAGCAGCAGCGCCGGGCCACGCTCGAGCGTGACCTCGCCCTCGCACGCGCCACCGCGGAACGAGAGCTGGCCGAGCTGCGCACCGGCACCGAGGCGGAGGTCAGCCGGCTGCGCGCCGCGGCCGACGCCCGTGACGCCGAGGCACGCGCTACGCACGCGCAGGCGCACGCCGACGCCGAGGAGCTGCGTCACCGCACCGAGCTCGAGGCCACCGCGCTGCGCGAGCAGACCGAGCGCGACGCGCACGAGGCGCAGGAGGCGGCCCGCGCCGCCACCGCCGCGCTGGCCGAGGAGAGCGAGACCCGCGCCGCGGCGGCCGAGCAGCGGCTGGCCGAGGCACTGACCCGCACCGAGTCGATCATCGCCGACGCCGACGCCACCGCGCGCGAGCGGCTCGCCGCGGCTCGCAGCCAGGCCGAGCAGATCATCGGCGACGCACGGGACGAGGCCGGCCACCTCGTGCACGAGAGCAACAGCCGCGCGCTGGCCGAACGGGACGCGCTCGCCGCCGACGTCGCCGAGCTCACCCGACAGCGCGAAGACATCTCGGCCTACCTCAGCCAGCTGCGCGGAGTCCTGCACGAGCAGGCCGCTCCCGCGGCCACGGACGACGATGTGGCGCCGGCCGCCGACCCCGCCCAGGGCGCCGACGAGGTGGGGACCGACGACGCCGCAGCCGAGCCCGACGACGTCGCAGCGGAGCCTGACGACGCCGCAGCCGAGGCTGAGGCCGCCGCAGCGGAGCCTGACGACGCCGCAGCCGAGGCTGACGCCGCCGCAGGCGAGCCCGCGGCCACCGACGAGATCGCTGCGGCCGGCGACGCGACCGAGCTCATCGAGCAGGTGGGTGGCGACACCGCCGTGATGCCCGCAGTGGTCGACGAGGAGCAGGCCCGGGACTGACCCGAGCCGGGGCGGCTAGCGCACCATCCGCAGGTCCGCGAGCCCGCCCCACCGCTCCTCGACGTGCCGCGTGCCGTCGAGCCCGAAGCCGTTGCGCCGGTAGAACCGCTCGGCGGACTCGTTGCCCTCGGCCACCCAGAGGTAGGCCGGCGCGTCCCCCAGGGCGCGTTCCAGCAGCACGCGTCCGAGCCCGCGGCCGTGGCACCGCTGCAGCACGTACAGCACGCTGAGCCGCAGCGGCCGGACGTGGCCGGGCCCCATCGCTTCGGCGACGGCCACCGCCACGACTCCGCCGGACTCCCGCTCCACCCCGATCCAGGTGCTGCGGCCCTGCGGCTCAGCGAGGTCAGCGGCCCACCGGGCCGGCCCGGCCGCCGCCATCTCGGCGAGCACCTGCTCGGGCACGAGCCCGGTGTAGGTCTCACGCCAGGCCGCGGCGTGGGTCGCCGCGATCTGGTCGGCGTCGGGTGGTGCTGCTTCGCGCACGAAGAATGGTCCGGCCATGAAGCCGACGGTATGGCAGCACGCCGGCGATCGACAACGCGGTCTCGGCCGGGCGCCGTCGTGACGGACATAGGGTGACACCATGACCAGCGCCGGGTGGGCCGAGCAGCGCCGAGAGGCGGCAGCCGTGCACGCCGAGCGGCTCGCGAGCCGGGAGCAGGCGGTGAATGACCGCGCCCGGGCACTGCTGGCCGAGTTCGTCGCCGTCGCCCGGGAGCAGCTGCCGGCGCAGCCGCTGCGGGTGCTCGGGTACGGCGGCCGGGGCAGCGCCCGCAGCAACGTCACCGGCTGGTACCTGCGCGCCGACCGGACCTCCGGCGTCAGCACCAGCGGCGAGTTCTACGTGCTCACCGCGCCGTTGACCCTGCGGGACCGGCTGGTCGGCGTCGAGCCGGCCCCGTCACCGCCACCGATGGTGCTCGGCGCCGGCGGCAAGGACGGCGAGTCGCTCGACCTTCCCGTCGCCCTCGAGCGGCTGCTGCCCGGCTGGCGCAGCCGGCGCTGATCCGCGGCTACGCGACCCGCTCGTAGAACCGGCGCAGCACCTCGGCGACCGCCCCGGGATCCTCCATCGCGCTCAGGTGGCCCGCTCGCGGCACGACGGCGAGCTCGCTGCCGCCGCCGAGCGCACGGGCCATCGCCTCCGCGGCGTCCTGCGGGCTCATCGCGTCCTCGGCGCCGCGCAGCACGAGCCCGGGGACCGAGAGATCCTCCAACGCGGTCAGTCGCGTCGGCCGCACCGCCATTGCCCGCTGCGCCCAGGCGATCGAGGGGCCCGGCGCCTGGGCGAGCAGGTCGCGCAGCCGCTCGACGACGTCGGGCCGCTCGGCACGGGTGGTCTCCCCCAGCACCGTGCCGACCATCCCCGTCACCGCCGCGCTGCCGCGCTCCTCGGCGTCCTGCGCGACCCGTAGCCGGCCGGCGCGTGCGTCGTCGTCGTCGCCGGTGGCTTTGGTGTCGAGCAGCGCGATGCCGGCGATCAGCCCGCGGTGGCGCTCGGCGAGCGCGAGCGCGGCGTAGCCGCCCATCGACAGCCCCGCGACGACAGCGCGGCGCACCTCCACCGCGGCGAGCGACTGCGCGACGGCGTCGGCGAAGGTCTCCAGCGACGGCTCGTCCGGCCGGTCGACCGCCGCAGCGACGTCGCCCGGCAGCGGCGAGTCACCGAAGCCGGGGGCGTCGACCGCGATCACCCGGATGTCGCCCGCGAGCTCGGCGAGAACGCCGTCCCACATCCGGGAGTCCAGCGGGAAGCCGTGGAGCAGCACGAGCGGCAGTCCCGTCCGCGGTCCGTGGTGGTGCAGAGCCAGCGCCGTGGTAGCCATGCCACGAGGATGGCACGGACCACCGGTCGGGGCAGCAGAGGCCGGCCGACCTACCGGCGCCCCCAGCATGCGGTGTGCCAGTGGCGCCGCTCCCCCAGCGCCACGTCGGCGCCGAGGATGTGCTCGGTGGGCCACGCGACGACGTGGGGCGTCCCTGGCTCGATCAGCTGCTGGCAACCGGGGCAGCGATAGGACTTCTCCGCACCGCGGACCTGTCGCACCATGTAGTCCTCACCGCCCGGCCCGGGCTGGGTCCGCGGCACTGACTGCAGCCGGCCGAGGTCGAGCGGCACGTGCTCGGAGCCATAGGGCCGCTTCTTCGACCGACGTCCCCCTGCCACCAGATCACTCGCCCTCGGTCGGCCCGGTGACCACCGGCAGCGGGGGCAGCGAGGCGGCCTCGATGACGTCGGGCAACCGCCCTGTGCGGATGAGCTCGCGGTACCAGCGGGCGGAGTCCTTGGGGATCCGGTCGAGGGTCTGCGGGTGGGCGTAGACGATGCCGAACCGCTTCTCGTAGCCGTAGGACCACTCGAAGTTGTCGATGAGGGACCACGCGAGGTAGCCGCGGACGTCGGCCCCGGCGTCGCGGGCGGCGACCACCGCCTGGACGTGGGAGTGCAAGTAAGCGACACGAGCGACATCGTGCACCCGACCGTCGGCAGTGAGGACGTCATCGAAGGCGGCACCGTTCTCGGTGACCATCAGTGGCTGGTCCGGGTAGGCGTTGTCGAGCGCGAGGAGCAGCTCGGTGAGCGACTCGGGGGCGATGTTCCAGCCCATCGCGGTGTGCGGCGGCGCGAGGGGGAGGAACTCGACATCGGTCGCGCCCACCCACGGCGAGGCCGCGGAGGCGCCGTGGCCGTCCGCGCGCGGCGCATCCCCGGTCCCCTGGTGGCGCCGCACGAGCTGGGTCGAGTAGTAGTTGACGCCGAGCACGTCGATCCGCTGACGGGTGATGCCCAGGTCACCGGGGCGCACGAAGGACCAGTCGGTCAGCTGCTCAGTGTCACGCAGCAGCCGGGCGGGGTAGCTGCCGTCGAGCAGCGGGCCGAGGAAGACGTGGTTGCCGACGGCGTCGATCTGGGCGACGGCGTCCAGGTCCGGGCCGGACCCCGGGTCAGCGGGATGGGTGACATGGATGTTGAGCGAGACCGACACCGGGGTGCCCTCGCCGAGCACCTCGCGGATCGCCAGCGTGCCGAGCCCGTGGGCCAGGTTGAGGTGGTGCGCGGCAGCCAGCGCGGTCGCCGGCTCGGTGCGGCCCGGGGCGTGCACGCCCGACGCGTAACCGAGGAAGGCCGCGCACCACGGCTCGTTGAGCGTGGTCCACAGCGCCACCCGGTCGCCGAGGGCGCCCGCCATCAGCCGGGCGTACTGCGCGAACGCCTCCGCCGTCGCCCGGTTGCCCCACCCGCCGTCGTCCTCCAGCTCCTGCGGCAGGTCCCAGTGGTAGAGCGTGACGATGGGTTCGATGCCGGCCTCGCGCAGCGCGTCGAGCAGCGTGACGTAGAACGCGACGCCCTCGGGATTGAGCGGTCCGCGACCGCCCGGCTGCACCCGCGGCCAGGAGATCGACAGCCGGTAGGCCTGCACGCCGAGGGCGACGAGCAGCGCGACGTCCTCGCGCCAGCGGTGGTAATGGTCCACGGCGACGTCGCCGGTGTCCCCGCCCTGCACCCGGCCCGGGGTGTGGGAGAAGGTGTCCCAGATCGACGGGCCGCGCCCGCCCTCGGTCGCGGCGCCCTCGATCTGATAGGCCGCTGTGGCGGTCCCCCAGCGGAACCCCTCGGCGAACGTGCTCATACGGTCACTCCCTCTCGGACGATCTCCAACGGCTGCAGGTCGTGGTCGGTGACGACGACGTCGGCCCGGCGCCCCGCGACCAGCGCGCCGACGCCGTCGTCGCCGAGCACCGTGGCTGGGCCGGTCGCTGCCATGTAGACGGCGTCGACGAGGCCGATGCCGCCGGCGACGCAGGTCCGGACGACGTCGATGAGGTGGGCGGTACCACCGGCGATCGAGCCGCCCTCGGTGAGCCGGGCGACGCCGTCGGCGACGGTCACCGCGAGCGAGCCGAGCTGGTACTCGCCGTCGGGCATCCCGGCGGCGGCCATCGCGTCGGTGACGAGGACGACGTTCTCGCGTCCGACGAGCTCGACGATGCTCCGCACCAGCCCGGTGTCGACGTGGGTGCCGTCGGCGATGAGCTCCAGGGCGAGCCGCCCGTGCCGCGCGGCGGCCAGCACTTCGGGCACCGGACCGGGGTCACGGTGGTGCATCGGGTTCATCCCGTTGAACAGGTGGGTGACGGTCGCGCGCCGGGAGCGTGCGGCGGGGTGGGCCGCGAGCATCTCGTCAGCCTCGGTGACCGCCACCCGGGTCTGCTCCGCCGTCGCGACGGTGTGGCCGAAGGAGGGCAGCGCGCCGCCGGCGACCAGCGCCTGCACGACATCGGCAGCGCCGGGAGCCTCGGGCGCCAGCGTCATAGTGACGCCATGGCCGGCAGCGAGCTGGAGCAGCTCGGCGGTGAGCGACGCGTCCGGCTGCCGGATCGCGGCCGGGTTCTGCGCGCCGCACCGGTCGGCGGAGATGAACGGCCCCTCGAAGTGGATGCCGGCGATCTCACCGGCCGTCGCCAGCTCGGCGAGCATCGCGGTGCGCTGCCGCAGCACTTCGGGCTCAGCGGTGACCAGGGAGGCAACGAGCGACGTCGTGCCGTGGCGGAGGTGCTCGAGGACGGCGGTCCGTGCCGTGGCGGCATCGGTCGCGTCCGGAAAGCTCACTCCGCCCCCACCATGGCAGTGGAGGTCCACCAGGCCCGG
Source organism: Georgenia sunbinii (assembly GCF_036421875.1). NCBI lineage: Bacteria > Bacillati > Actinomycetota > Actinomycetes > Allobogoriellales > Allobogoriellaceae > Georgenia > Georgenia sunbinii. Next base: position 565,012 of record NZ_JAZGOL010000003.1, read on the forward strand.
CAGAAGGTAGCGCTCGGCAGTGGCGGCAGCTGTAGCGACGGCCTCCCGCCAGCGATCAGGAACGTCGTCCGCCACACCCACCCAAGCGATGCCGCGCCCCTCGATGACAACAGCGCCGTCAGCGAGGAGCTGATCGGGCGTCACCACGCACCCGCGAAGCACTCGCACGCCTGAAGCCGTCATACCCGCCATTGTGCCCCGTCCGCCGAGAGCGGAGGGCGGGGGCGTCGTGCCGGTGTCGTGGCGGGTCTGGCGGGAGCCGCGAGGGACGAGCGGCGGATGGCAGACCCGGCGCGACACCCCCGTCCGCAGCGAAGGTGAGCCACGGACCCACCCCGCGTGGACAACCCCGCTCTCGGCGACAAGTCGGCTGTCGGCGACAAGTCGGCTGTCGCGGACAAGTCGGCTGTCGGTGACAAGTCGGCTGTCGGTGACAAGTCGGCTGTCGCGGACAAGTCGGCTGTCGGCGACAAGGCAGCTGTCGCGGACAAGTCGGCTGTCGGTGACGGAGGTGGGTCAGAAGAGGCGGGAGTCGACGTCGTCGAGGCCGCGCATGGCGTCGTAGTCGAGGACGAGGCAGCGGATGCCGCGGTCCTGGGCCAGCACCCGCGCCTGCGGCTTGATCTCCTGGGCGGCGAACACGCCCTCGACCGGCGCGAGCAGCGGGTCGCGGTTGAGCAGCTCGAGGTAGCGGGTCAGCTGCTCGACGCCGTCGATGTCGCCGCGTCGCTTGATCTCCACCGCCACCGCGCGCTCCTGCGGGCCGCGGGCGAGGATGTCGACCGGCCCGATCGCGGTGGGGAACTCGCGCCGGACCAGCCGGTGACCGTCACCGAGCAGGTCGATCTGGGCGGCGAGCAGCTCCTGGAGGTGGGCCTCCACACCGTCCTTCACCAGGCCCGGGTCAACGCCGAGGTCGTGCTCGATGTCGTGGATCACCTCGTGGAGCCGCACGACGAGCCGGTCGTCGGACTTGGTGTTCTGCACCGTCCAGACCTCGACGACGCCGGCCGCCACCTCGTCCGCGGACGGCGGGCTGATCGTCAGCCGGCACGGCGGGGTCATCCAGTTGAGCGGCTTGTAGGACCCGCCGTCGGAGTGGACCAGCACCGAGCCGTCGGCCTTGACCATAAGTAACCGGCTGGCCAGCGGCAGGTGGGCGTCGAGCCGGCCGCTGTAGTCGACCGAGCAGCGGGCGATGACGGTGCGCACGTGAACCTCTTTCTGCAGTACCGGCCGGTCAGCGCAGGCCGGGGTCGACCGGGGGGCTGGACTCCAGCCAGCTCGTCAGGCCGTCGAGCGCCGCGCCGGCCAGCGCGAGGTTGAACTCCTGGTCGCCCGACCGGCAGGAGACCTCGACGACCCCGTGCGGGCCGCCGGGGAGCGTCCGGCGCTGCGGCTCGACGACGAACGTCAGCCGTGACCACCGGTACCGCGGGCGCAGCGTGAGCGACACCAGCCGGTACCAGTCCAGCCGGCCCACGCCGTAGACGGCCACGCCGTTGGTCCAGTGCTGTGACTCGGGCTCACGGACGGCACAGGCGAACGACCCGACCAGCCGGTCGAGCGCCCGCACGCGCAGCAGCACCGCGGCCGCCGCCACTGCGAGCACGGCAAGCAGGACGAGCGACCACCACAGCCATGCCCACCCCACCCCGCCGTTGCCCTAGTGCTCGTCGGCGCGGTGCTCGTCCTGGCTGTCGACGACCACGGTGATGTCGTCGTCGTCGACGGAGACGAACCCACCAAGGATGTCGACCGACTCGCTCGAGCCACCTTCACCGATGACGCGCACCGTGCCGGGGCGCAGCACGGCCAGCACCGGCTGGCGCCCCGGACGGATGCCGAGCTCGCCGTCGGCCGCGGGCACGCTCACCGAGGTGGCCTCGCCCTGCCACAGCGTCGCCTCGGGACCGACGATGTGCACGCTGAGTGTCACGATCAGCGCTCCTCGGCCTGCATCGTGGACCAGGCACGCTCGAGGTCGTCGATCCCGCCGATGTTGAAGAACGCCTGCTCGGGGACGTGGTCGTACTCGCCGTCGGCAATCCGACGGAACGCCTCGACGGTCTCGGCGACCGGCACGGTCGAGCCCTCGACGCCGGTGAACTTGATCGCGGTGTAGGTGTTCTGCGACAGGTACTGCTCGATCCGACGGGCCCGGGCGACGGCGACCTTGTCCTCCTCGGACAGCTCGTCGACACCGAGGATCGCGATGATGTCCTGCAGCTCCTTGTTCTTCTGCAGGATGGACTTCACTCGCGTGGCCACCTCGTAGTGCTCCCGACCCACGTACTGTGGGTCGAGGATCCGCGAGGTCGAGGTCAGCGGGTCCACGGCCGGGTAGAGGCCGCGCGAGGCGATGTCACGCGACAGCTCGGTGGTGGCATCCAGGTGGGCGAAGGTGGTCGCCGGCGCGGGGTCGGTGTAGTCGTCGGCCGGCACGTAGATCGCCTGCAGCGAGGTGATCGAGTGTCCGCGGGTGGAGGTGATGCGCTCCTGGAGCACGCCCATCTCGTCGGCGAGGTTCGGCTGGTAGCCCACGGCCGAGGGCATCCGGCCCAGCAGCGTGGAGACCTCGGAACCGGCCTGGGTGAAGCGGAAGATGTTGTCGATGAACAGCAGCACCTCCTGCTGCATGACATCGCGGAAGTACTCCGCCATCGTCAGCGCGGACAGCGCGACACGCAGCCGGGTGCCCGGCGGCTCGTCCATCTGGCCGAAGACCAGGGCGGTCTTGTCGAAGACGCCGGCCTCCTCCATCTCGTTGATGAGGTCGTTGCCCTCACGGGTGCGCTCCCCGACGCCGGCGAACACCGAGACACCGCCGTGGTCCTGCGCCACGCGCTGGATCATCTCCTGGATGAGGACCGTCTTGCCCACACCGGCGCCGCCGAACAGGCCGATCTTCCCGCCCTGGACGTAGGGGGTGAGCAGGTCGATGACCTTGATGCCGGTCTCGAACATCGTGGTCTTGGACTCGAGGGCGTCGAAGCTCGGGGGCTTGCGGTGGATGGGCCAGCGCTCGGTGATCTCGAGGGTCTCGCCCTCCTTGAGGTTGAGCGGCTCGCCGATCACGTTGAACACGTGGCCCTTGGTGACGTCCCCGACCGGAACGGTGATGGGCTCGCCGGTGTCGCGCACGGCCATCCCCCGCACCAGGCCGTCGGTCGGCTTGAGCGCGATGGCGCGAACGAGGTTGTCGCCGAGGTGCTGGGCGACCTCGAAGGTCATGTCCACCTCACCCTCGCCCTGGCCGATGGTGGCCTTGTCGAGGGTGACGACGAGCGCGTTGTACATCCCCGGGATCTGGTCGGGGGCGAACTCGACGTCGATCGTCGGGCCGATGACCCGGGAGATCCGGCCCACGCCGGGGGCGGACGGCTGCTCGGTGAGAGAGTCGGTCGTGGTCGCAGTCATGTCAGTCTTCCTTCGCGGCGGGCGGCAGTGGTCTGGGTGGGCACGGTCAGCTCGCTGCCAGTGCGTCGGCTCCCGAGACGATCTCGGTGAGCTCCTGGGTGATCTCGGCCTGGCGGGCGGCGTTGGCCATCCGGGTGTTGTCGGCGATGATCTCTTCGGCGTTCTCGACCGCGGTGTGCATCGCCTGCTGGCGGTTCGCCAGCTCCGAGGCCGCGGCCTGCAGCAACGCGTTGTAGATCCGGCTGCGCACGTACAGCGGCAGCAGCTGGTCGAGCACCGCATCCGCGGACGGCTCGAACTCGTAGAGCGGCAGCGGCTCGGCGTCGGGCTCGGCGACGCCCTCGACGACCTCGAGCGGCAGCATCCGCCGCACGAAGGGCTCCTGGGTGACCATCGTGACGAACTTGGTGAACACGACGTGCAGCTCGGAAACGCCGCCCTCGCCGGCCGGCGCGAGGAACGCCTCGAGCAGCGTCCTGGCGACATCGCGAGCGAGGTCGACGCTCGGCTTGTCCGACTCTCCCGCCCAGGTCTTGACGATGTGGCGCTCCCGGAAGGAGTAGTACCCGATGCCGCGGCGCCCCACGACGTACAGGTCGATCTCCTTGCCCTCCGCCTCCAGCTTCTCGCGCAGCTCCTCGGCCGCCCGCAGCACGGTGGCCGTGTACGAGCCGGCCATGCCGCGATCAGCGGTGAGCACGAGCATCGCGACCCGGTTGGTGTCGGTCCGCTCGCTGAGGATCGGGTGGCCGACGTCGGCGTGGGAGGCGACGGCGGACGTAGCGCGGGTCAGCGCGACCGCGAACGGGCTCGCCTTGGTCGCCCGGTCACGTGCTGGGCCGATCCGAGAGGCGGCGATGAGCTCCATCGCACGGAACATCTTGCGTAGCGTCTGCGTCGACTTGATTTTCTGCTTGTAGACGCGCTGCTGGGCTCCCATTCCTCAGCCCCGCTTCTCGGCGACGATCTGCTCCTGCTCGGTCTCCACCGGCGCGTCTGCCTCCGGCGCGGCGACCTCGGAGCCGAGCGTGCCCTCACCGGCGAGGAAGCCCTGGCGGAACTCCTCGATCGAGGACTTCAGCGCGTCCGCGGTGTCGCCCTCGAGCTTGCCGGTCTCGGAGATCGTCTTCAGCACGTCCGAGCCCCGACGCAGGTGGTCGAGGAACTCCGACTCGAAGCGGGAGACGTCGGAGGTCTCGACGTCGTCGAGGTAGCCGTTGGTGCCGGCCCAGATCGCAGCGACCTGGTCCTCGACGGCGTGGGGCGAGTACTGCGGCTGCTTGAGCAGCTCCATGAGCTTCTCGCCGCGGGTGAGCTGCTGGCGCGTCGTCGGGTCGAGGTCCGAGGCGAACATCGCGAACGCCGCCTGCGCCCGGTACTGCGCCAGGGTGATCTTCAGCGTCCCGGCGACCTTCTTCATCGCCTTGATCTGGGCGTCACCACCGACCCGCGACACCGAGATGCCGACGTCGACGGCGGGGCGCTGGTCGGAGTTGAACAGGTCGGACTGGAGGAAGATCTGACCGTCGGTGATCGAGATGACGTTGGTCGGGATGTACGCCGAGACGTCGTTGGCCTTGGTCTCGATGATCGGCAGACCGGTCATCGAGCCCGCGCCGAGCTCGTCGCTCAGCTTCGCGCAACGCTCCAGGAGCCGGGAGTGCAGGTAGAACACGTCACCGGGGTAGGCCTCACGGCCCGGCGGGCGGCGCAGCAGCAGGGAGACCGCACGGTAGGCCTCGGCCTGCTTGGACAGGTCGTCGAAGACGATGAGGACGTGCTTGCCCTGCTCCATCCAGTGCTGGCCGATGGCCGAGCCGGTGTAGGGGGCGATGTACTTGATCCCGGCCGGGTCGGAGGCCGGGGCGGCGACGATGGTGGTGTACTCCATCGCGCCGGCTTCCTCGAGCGCGCCTCGCACCGAGGCGATGGTCGAGCCCTTCTGTCCGACGGCGACGTAGATGCAGCGGACCTGACGGTTCTCGTCGCCGCTGTCCCAGTTGTCCTTCTGGTTGAGGATCGTGTCGATCGCGATGGCCGTCTTGCCGGTGCCGCGGTCGCCGATGATCAGCTGGCGCTGGCCGCGGCCGATCGGGATCATCGAGTCGATGGCCTTGATGCCGGTCTGCAGCGGCTCGTGGACGCTCTTGCGGTCCATCACGCCGGGGGCCTGGAGCTCCAGCGCGCGCCGTCCCTCGGCCTCGATCTCGCCAAGACCGTCGATCGGGACGCCGGTGGGGTCGACGACCCGGCCGAGGAACTTGTCACCGACGGGCGCGGAGAGCACCTCGCCGGTGCGGTGGACCGTCTGGCCCTCCTCGATCCCGGTGAACTCGCCGAGGACGACGACGCCGATCTCCCGGACATCGAGGTTGAGCGCCAGGCCCATCGTGCCGTCCTCGAAGCGGAGCAGCTCGTTGGCCATGGTGCCGGGCAGGCCCTCGACGCGGGCGATGCCGTCACCGGCCACGGTGACGCGGCCGACCTCTTCACCCACCGCCTCGGACGGCTGGTAGGAGTCGACGAAGCTGTCCAGCGCCGCCCTGATCTCCTCGGGCTTGATCGTCAGCTCGGCCATGTGTGGTTCCTTCTCCTTGGCGACCTGTGTCGCAGTTCGTCTGTGAGTGTCTGGTGAGGCTCAGCCGGAGAACCGGCGTCGGGCGTCCTGCAGGCGGGACAGCATGGTGGCGTCGATGATCTCGTCACCGATCTGCACCCGCAGCCCCCCGACGACCCGGGGGTCGATCGCCACGTTGACGTGGACCTCGCCGCCGTAGCTGCGGCCGAGGATCTGAGCCAGTCGCGCCTCCTGCGCCTGGCTCAGCGGCGACGCCGCGGTGACCGTGGCGACGCGCTGCTCGCGGCGTCGGGCAGCGATCTCGCCGATGCTCCGTAGTGCGCTGCCGAGGGTGCCGCGGTGCGGCGAGCTCACCTGGCGGTTGACGAGCAGCTGGGTCGCCGGCAGCGCGCGGCTGCCGATGAGCGACCCGATCAGGGCGATACGCCGCTCAGCGCTCGCCTCGGTGTCGGCAAGCGCCGCCCGAAGGTCTCGGCTCGAGGCGAGCAGCCGCTCGGTGCGGAACAGCTCCTCCTCCACCTGCAGCAGCGTGCCCTGCGACTGGGCGGCCGCGAGGATCGAGGTCGTGCCCAGCTCCTCCACCGCCGTCGCGAGGTCGCTCTCCTGGGACCAGCGCGACCGCACCATGCCGGACACGAGGTCGAGGACCTCGGCCGCCACCTTGCCCTCGAGGAGGGACCCGATGAGGCGGGCCTTGGCCTCGCCGTCCCGGGAGGGGTCGGACAGCGCCCGACGCAGCGAGCCAGAGCCACGCAGCGTGTCCGCGAGGCCGTACAGCTGCGTGCCGAACTCCTCGGCACGCGCACCGGCGTCCCGCAGGACAGGCTCGAAGCGCTCGCTCGCGGCGGTCAACGCCGCCTGGCTGCTCGCTCGCATCACGCCTCCGTCACCTCGGAGACCGCACCGACCACCGGGGTCTGGGCGTCGAGCTCGTCGAGGAAGCGGTCGATGACCCGACCACGACGCTCGTCGTCGGCGAGAGACTCGCCCACGATGCGCTCGGCCAGCGTGGTCGCCAGCGATCCGACGTCCCGACGCAGCGAGGCGGAGGCCTGCTGGCGGTCGGCCTCGATCTGCCGGTGGGCGCTCTCGAGCACCCGCGCGGCCTCGGCCTGAGCCTGGCCCCGCTTCTCGGCGATGATCGCCTTGCCGTCCTCCTGGGCCTGCTCGCGCACGCGCGACGCCTCGACCCGGGCGTCGGTGAGCTCGCGCTCGATCTCGCCGCGCAGGGTCGCGGCCTCGGCGCGGGCCGTCTCGCCCGCCTTGAGGCCACCCTCGATCTTCTCGGTCCGCTCGTCGAGGACCTTGGTGAAGGCCGGGATGACGAACTTGACGAAGACGAGCGCGACGACGGCGATGCTCACCGCCGACCAGATGATGTCGTAAACCGCGGGGATGAGGACATGGTTGTCCCCGGCCGCGTGGACGAGGGCCGTGGGGATCATCAGAAGACGAAGCCGGCGGCCAGACCGATGAGCCCGAGCGCCTCGACGAGGGCCATACCGATGAACATGTTGATCCGCAGGGGACCGGCGATCTCAGGCTGGCGTGCCGTCGCCTCCTGCGTCTTGGCCACGAGGATGCCCATGCCGATACCCGGGCCGATGGTGGCCAGGCCGTATCCGATGGTGGCGATGTTGCCGGTGATCTCCAAGGGGGTTCCTTCCGTTGGGGTCCCGGGCTACTTGCCCGGCACGTTCAGGGGGTGGGGCGGCCGCGTTGTGCGACCGCACCGCGATCAGGTCAGTGCGCTTCCTCCGAGAGCTGGATGTACACCGCGGTCAGCAGGGTGAAGACGTAGGCCTGCAGGACCGCGATGAAGATCTCGAAGAAGGTGAAGGCGACGCCGCCGACCAGGGTGATGACGCCCAGGCCCTTCATGGCGCCGGACGCCTCGAGGAAGAGGTAGTGCGTCGCCCCGAAGGCCAGCACGAGCAGCAGGTGGCCGGCGACCATGTTCGCCAGCAGACGGATGGTCAGCGTGGCCGGGCGCAGGATGAAGGTCGAGAGGAACTCGATCGGCGTCAGGATGATGTAGAGCACCTTCGGCACGCCCGGGGGGAACAGCGAGGCCTTCAGGTACCCGCCGACGCCCTGCGAACGGACCCCGGCCGCGATGAACGCGACGTAGGCGATGAGCGCGAACAGCAGCGGGATGCCGATGACCGACGAGCCGGCGATGTTGAGGCCCGGGATGACGCCGGTGATGTTCATCGCGAACACCCCGAAGAAGATCACGGTCAGCACGGGAGTGGCACGGCGGCCGCTCTCCTTGCCGAGCACCTCCTCACTGATCTGCACCCGGACGACGTCCAGCGCCATCTCGGCAGCGCCCTGGAAACGACCGGGGACGAGCTTGGCGCGACGGGCGGCCAGCCAGAAGACGGTCACCAGGACGAGCGTGGCGATGACCCGCACCAGCATGATCCGGTTGAACTCGAAGACCGTGCCTTCGAACAGGATCGCGGGCGGGAAGAACTCTCCGAGGGTCGGAGCGTGGAACCCCTCGCCCTCGGCGGTGGCGGTGCTAGCACCGGCAGCCAGGGGGAGGAGGGTCGCGACGGCAGACAGGACGAACCCCCAGGATGAGTAGTCAGGATCTCGACGGATTTCACTTGCTGGCTCCGACGGACCGCAATGTCAGGATCGGCACCAAGCCTAACGTATGGCGGGCCCAAGTCCCCACCACCGCCGACACCGGTGGTGTGCCCGCAGGCTCCGTCGACCGCTCACCGAGAGCCCGACGGCCTCGCGCCGTGACCACGCGGGCACGCGTCGTCGGGCGCTGGGGTGGCGCGATGCTCTCAGTCTTGCGGGTCCTGGCCCGGCGGCCGCGCCTGCGACGGGTCCACGTGCGGCACCCGCGCGTGCAGCGCGGCACTCATCTCGATCGCCAGCGACCCCATGATCGCCAGCGCCAGTGTGATGAAGAACACGAGCGGGTCGTAGAAGTCACGGTCGCGCACGACCACCAGCACGACGAACACGATGATGATCTTCAGCAGCCAGCTGCCGACGAACGCGGCGCTGGCGACGTGCAGCGGCCGGTCGGCCGTCAGCCGCATGACCACGGTCGTGGTGAGCGCGAAGAACGCGACGATCCCGGTACCCATGAGCCCGCCCCACAGCCCCGGCATGCCCGCGGAGAGGTAGCCCACCAGCCCCCCGCCGACGCCGAGGACGACGAGGAGGACCACGAGGTGCCGCAGCACGGTGGTGAACATGGCACGCAGTGGCGAGTCGATGGTCATGCGGGGTTCTCCTGTCGGCGGCGGCGCCGCGCGGGGTGGACGACGGTGATGAGCAGGGCGATGACGACGCCGCCGGCGGCGACCGGCAGCACGACGCGGGCCTCGGCGACCGCCAGCGCCGCAGCACTGAAGGCGATGACGGCGGTCCACAGGTACATGACGAGCACCGCGCGGCGGTGGCTGTGCCCCCACGCCAGCAGCCGGTGGTGCAGGTGCATCCGGTCCGGCTTGAACGGGGACTGCCCGGCACGCAGCCGCCGGAAGACGGCCAGCGTCATGTCGAGCAGCGGCAGGATGAGGACGGCGACCGGCAGCAGGATCGGCAGGAACGCGGGCAGCACCTGCCCGGCGGAGAAGGTGGCCGGGTCGATCTGGCCGGTCACCGTGATCGCCGCGGCCGCCACGGTGAGGCCGAGGAACATCGAGCCGGAGTCACCCATGAAGATCCGCGCCGGATGAAAGTTGTGCGGCAGGAAGCCGATACAGGCACCGACGACGGCAGCCATCATCACCGCGGCGAGGCTCGAGTAGTCCCCCGGTGTCGCGGTCCGCGTCAGCAGGTAGGTGTAGGCGAAGAACGCCAGCCCGCCGATGCCGATCATGCCCGCGGCCAGACCGTCGAGGCCGTCGACGAAGTTCACCGCGTTGATCGCGACGACGACGACGAGCACGGTGGCGACGAGGGAGAGCCGCGCGGAGCCGATCGTCAGCCCGAAGACGGGGAAGGTGATGAGCTGGACGCCCTGCCAGGCAATGAGCACCGCGGCGAGGATCTGGCCGGCGAGCTTGGTCATCCAGTCGAGGTCCCAGATATCGTCCGCGACGCCGAGCAGGCACACGAGGGCGGCGCCGCCGAGGATCGCCCACGGCTGTGCGGAGCTGAACACGCCGTCGAGGAAGGGCACGCGGGACGCGACGAGCAGCGCGACGGCGAAGCCGGCGAGCATCGCGACCCCGCCGAGCCGTGGGGTGGGGACGGTGTGCACGTCACGGCTGCGGACCGGGGTGAGCGCATTGCTCACCCGAGCGAGGAAGAGCGCCAGCGGGGTCGCGACGAACGTCACCGTGGCTGCGACGAGCATGACGAGCAGATAGACCCTCACCGGTCGTCGGCACCGCCCTGCCCTGGCAGGTCGGGGTGGGCCGATGGCTCGGCGGCGGAGCCACTCTCCGGCACGGCGGCGTCAGCCGCGGTCTCGTCGGGCGCGTCGGCCGCGGTCTCGTCGGGCGCGTCGGCCGCGGTCTCGTCGGGCGCGTCGGCTGCGGTCTCGTCGTCCTCGGTCGGCGCCAGCTCGGGAGCGACCTCGGCCAGCTGCGCCAGGCTCAGCGCTCCCTCGCGCACGATCCGCAGCACCTCTCCGGTCGCGTCGATGATGGTCGACGGCACCGAGCCCGAGGTGGGCCCGCCGTCGAGGTAGACCGAGACGGCGTCGCCGAGCGCGGTGGCCGCCTCGAGCACGGTGGTGGCGGCCGGCCGGCCGTTGCGGTTGGCGCTGGAGACGGCCAGCGGCCCGGTGCGCGCGAGCAGCGCCAGCGCGGTCTCCTCGTCCGGCATCCGCAGCGCGACCGTGCCACCGGTATCACCGAGGTCCCAGGCGAGCGTCGGCTGCGCGCGGCAGATGATCGTCAGCGGCCCGGGCCAGAACGCCTCGATGAGCCGGTGGACGACGTCGGGAAGGTCGGTCGCCAGTCCGGGCAACGTCGCCGAGGAGGCCACCAGCACCGGCGGCGGCTGGTGACGGCCGCGGCCCTTGGCAGCGAGCAGCGCCGCGACCGCTTCGGGGTCGAAGGCGCCGGCCGCGACGCCGTAGACGGTGTCGGTCGGCAGCACGACGAGGTCGCCGTGGGACAGCGCCGTGGCCGCCTCGTCGAGCCCCTGGTCACGGGTGTCGTCACTGGTGCAGTCGTACACGCTCACGTATCGGATCCTCCCACGCGCCACCCCCGGTGGGTGACATGCTCGTCTGCCATGCGGTCCATCACCCGTGGCGCCGTTCTCGTCGCCTCCGTCGTCGTCCATCTTGCCGTGCTGTACGCGCCGCGGGTACCGGCGACCGACGTCGCCGGCCTGCCGGGCGCGGACAAGGTCGGCCACGTCGTGGTGTTCGCGCTCGTCGTCACCGCCGCGCTGTGGGCCGAGATACCCGCGCGCATCGTACTGCCGGTGCTGCTGGGCCACGCGGTCGTCAGCGAGCTGCTGCAGCACCTGGTGCTGGCGGGCCGCTCCGGCGACCCGTGGGACGTCCTCGCCGACGTCGTCGGCGTCGCGCTGGGGTGGGTGGCGTGGCGGCTCATCTTGGCGGTGCGACGCGCCGGGCGAGGACCATCCGGTCCCGGCCGGTGAGGTCGCGCGCCGTCCGGACGTCCTCGAAGGCACCCGTCGCGAGGCACATCTCGCGCGCCTCGGCGGCCTGCACCTCGGCGTGCTCCATGACGAACGTGCCCCCGGGAACGAGCAGGCGGGCGGCGGTGGCGACGACGGCGCGTGGCACCTCGAGGCCGTCGCTGCCGCCGCCGTAGAGCGCGAGCTGCGGGTCATGGTCGCGAACCTCGGCCTCGCGTGGCACCGCCCCCGGCGGGATGTACGGGGGGTTGGCAACGACGACGTCGACGGTGCCGTCGAGCTCCGGCAGCGCGGTCCCCGCATCACCGAGCACGAGCGTGACCGCGGGCGCATGGTCGGCGACGTTGGCGGCAGCGACGGCGGCGGCCTCCTCGCTCAGCTCCACCGCCCACACCCGGGAGCCGGGGACCTCGGTCGCCACCGCGAGCGCGATCGCCCCGGAGCCGGTGCACAGGTCGACCACGCGCGGCGCCGTGGTGCGCCGGGCGGCGACGATGGCCTCCTCGGCGACGAGCTCGGTCTCCGGGCGGACGATGAACGCGCCGGGGGTGGCCCGCAGGCGCAGGTGCCGGAAGAACATCTCGCCGGTGATGTGCTGCAGCGGCTCCCGCCGCCGTCGGCGCTCGACGAGCTCGGCGTAGCCGGCGATCTGCGTCGGTGTCGGCCGACCGGCCGTCACGAGGTGCCGGCCGAGGAGGTGCTCGGCGAGGAGCCGTGCGTCGTGCTGCGGTGACGGCACCCCCGCCTCGGCAAGGAGGTCGCCCGCCCCCCGGACCACCCCCCGCCACGACACCCCCACCCCCGCCCCGGCCCCTGCCCCATCGCCGACAGCGGGGTTGTCCGCGACAGCGGGGTTGTCCGCGACAGCGGGGTTGTCCGCGACAGCGGGGTTGTCCGCGCTGGGGTGGCGGACCGAGGGGTCAGGCATTCTGGTCGGCGGCCGCGGCGAGCCGGTCCGCGGCGTCGAGCTCGACGGCGGAGGCAATGAGCGCGGCGAGGTCACCGTCGAGGACGTGGTCGAGGTTGTAGGCCTTGAACCCGGTGCGGTGGTCGGCGATCCGGTTCTCCGGATAGTTGTAGGTACGGATCCGCTCGGAGCGGTCCACGGTGCGCACCTGCAGCCGGCGGGACGCCGAGGCGGCCGCCTGGGCCTCCTCCTGGCGGGCGGCGAGCAACCTCGCACGCAGCACCCGCATCGCCTGCTCCCGGTTCTGCAGCTGGGACTTCTCGTTCTGCATCGACACCACGATCCCGGTGGGCTCGTGGGTGATACGGACCGCTGAGTCGGTGGTGTTGACGCTCTGACCGCCGGGCCCGGAGGACCGGTAGACGTCGATCCGCAGGTCGTTGGCGTCGATCTCGATCTCACCGGGATCGTCGACCTCTGGCAGCACGAGCACCCCGGCTGCCGAGGTGTGGATCCGCCCCTGGGACTCGGTCACCGGCACCCGCTGGACCCGATGGACCCCGCCCTCGTACTTGAGGTTGGCCCAGACGCCGTCGGCCGGGTCCTGCAACGCGCCGCGGGACTTCACCGCGACGGAGACGTCCTTGTAGCCGCCGAGGTCGGACGCGGTGGCGTCGAGCAGCTGGGTGCTCCAGCCCTGCCGCTCTGCGTAGCGCAGGTACATCCGCAGCAGGTCGCCGGCGAACAGCGCCGACTCCTCGCCGCCCTCCCCCGCCTTGATCTCCAGGATGACGTCGCGCGCGTCGTCCGGGTCGCGCGGCACGAGAACCTCACGCAGCTCGTCGGCGGCAGTCTGGACCACCTCGCGCAGCTGCGGCAGCTCGTCGGCGAAGGACTGGTCGACCTCCGCCAGCTCGGCCGCCGCCTCGGCGTCGTCGCTGGCGCGGCGCCAGGCAGCGAACGCCGCCACGATCCGGGACAGCTCGGCGTAGCGCCGCCCGAGCCGCTTGGCACGGCCGGCGTCGGCGTGGATGGCAGGGTCGGCGAGCTCCTCCTCGAGCTGCGCGTGCTCGGCGAGCAACGGCTCGACCGCACCGAAGTCCTCAGTCATGGCGACCGCTTCTCCCTGTCATGTCAGTCCGTCCGGAACCACCGTCGCACCGGTCCACCGGGCCGGGATGCAACAACGCCGGCGAGACCTGGACCTGACACTGGTGTCGGCCCGGTCCCGCCGGCGCTGTGAAGGTCGCTACTTGCTCGCGGCCCGCTTGCCGTAACGCTGCTCGAAGCGCGCCACGCGGCCACCGGTGTCGAGGATCTTCTGCTTGCCCGTGTAGAACGGGTGGCAGGCGCTGCACACGTCAGCGTGCATCTCGCCGCTGGTGACGGTCGACCGGGTCTCGAAGGTGTTTCCACAGGTACAGGTGACCGTGGTGGCCACGTACTCGGGGTGAATTCCCTGCTTCATGCTGTCTCCTTGGGGTGCTGTGCCGCCGGGTCGGACGTGATGACCACGCCCGTGAACCGGCGAGCCGACGGTCCATCTTGGCAGAACCACGCGCTGCCGGAAAATCTTCCCGGTCACGAGGGGCAGTGACGCTCCCCACTCCCGGCCGTGAGATCAGTCGCTGCCCATGCCGGGCGTCGTCTTCTGCACGGTGAGCAGGAACTCGGCGTTCGAGCTCGTGTCGCGCAGCTTGCCCATGAGCAGCTCGATCGCCTGCTGCTGGTCGAGCGCCGCCATCACTCGGCGGAGCTTCCACATGATCTTCAGCTCCTCGGCGGACAGCAACCACTCCTCGCGGCGGGTACCGGAGGCATTGATGTCCACCGCCGGGAAGATCCGCTTGTCCGCGAGCGAGCGGGACAGCCGCAGCTCCATGTTCCCGGTGCCCTTGAACTCCTCGAAGATGACCTCGTCCATCTTCGAGCCGGTCTCCACCAGCGCGGAGGCCAAGATCGTCAGCGAGCCGCCGTCCTCGATGTTGCGGGCCGCACCGAAGAACCGCTTGGGCGGGTAGAGCGCGGAGGCGTCCACCCCGCCGGAGAGGATCCGGCCCGACGCCGGCGCGGCGAGGTTGTAGGCCCGCGACAACCGGGTGATGGAGTCGAGGAGCACGACGACGTCCTGCCCGAGCTCGACCAGACGCTTGGCACGCTCGATGGCGAGCTCCGCGACGATGGTGTGGTCGGTGGCCGGCCGGTCGAAGGTGGAGGCGATGACCTCACCCTTGACCGTGCGCTCCATGTCGGTGACCTCCTCCGGCCGCTCGTCGACGAGTACGACCATGAGGTGGACCTCGGGGTTGTTCGTCGAGATGGCGTTGGCGATCTGCTGCATGATGATCGTCTTGCCCGCCTTGGGCGGCGCGACGATCAGGCCGCGCTGCCCCTTGCCGATGGGCGCGACGAGGTCGATGACCCGGGCGGCCGTGGCCGAGGCAGCCGTCTCCAGCCGCAGGTGCTCCTGCGGGTAGAGCGGGGTGAGCTTGGCGAACTCCGGGCGCTGCCGCATCCCGTCGACGGGTGCTCCGTTGACGGTGTCCAGGCGCACCAGCGCGTTGAACTTCTGGCGCTGCTGCTGCTGAGACTCGCCCTCCTGCGGCTGGCGGACCGCACCGCTGACGGCGTCACCGCGGCGCAGGCCGTACTTGCGGACCTGGTTGAGCGAGACGTAGACGTCGTTCGGCCCCGGGAGGTAGCCGCTGGTACGGACGAAGGCGTAGCTCTCGAGGACGTCGAGAATTCCGGCGACGGGCAGCAGGACGTCGTCCTCGCTGACCTCCGGCACCTCGTAGCCGGAGAACTCGCCGGTGCCGCGGCGCTTACGGTTGCGGTCGCGGCTGCGGCGACGGCCCCGTGCACGCTCGTCGGCGTCGCGGCCGCCGGCCTGGTCCTGGTTGGGCTGCGAGGACTGCGAGGACTGCGAGGACTGCTGCTGGCGGCCGTCGCGGCGGGCGGCCTGCTCGGCCTCGACCTCGTCCCGCGGGGCCGGCAGCTCGATGGCGTCGAGGGACCGCAGCGCGCGCTCCCGTCGCTCCGGCTGCTCGCGCTGCTCAGCCTGACCACCCTGCTCGGGCTGGTCACGCTGCTCGGTCTGGCGGCGCTGCTCAGCCTGACCACGCTGCTCAGCCTGACCACGCTGCTCAGCCTGGTCACGCCTCGGCGCGCGCTCGCGGCGCTCCGGCTGCTCACGCTGCTCGGACTGGTCGCGTTGCTCGCGCCGGGGGGCACGCTCGGGGGCGGCAGCCGGCTCGGCGACGGCGACCGGCTCGGCGGCGTCGTCGATCGCCGACGCCCGTCCGGCGGTGTCGGGGCTGCCGGCGGCTGCCGACACCCGGCGTCGCCTCGGGCGGCCGCCGTTCCCGGCGGGTGCCGTGTCCGACGACGACGCGTCTGACGCCGACGCGTCCGACGACGGCGTCGACGTGGGCTCGTCGACCACGGCCGGTGCCGGGGCGTCGGCGGCCGTCGTGGGGGCGGCGCTCGGCGACTTCTTCGCCCGCGGCCGCTCGGCCGGCGGCGTCGTGCCCGGCGGCTGCGCCGCTGCGGGGCCACCGGCACGAGCCTCGCGGATGGCGGTGACGAGGTCACTCTTGCGAAGCCGGCCGGTGCCCTTGAGACCGAGCTGTGAGGCCATCGCCTGGAGCTCGGGGAGGCGCAGCGCGCTCAGCGAACCGGTGCTCGCCCCATCGCGGGCCACGGTGGCATCAAGCTGTTCTGTCACGAGGTTCCTTCCCTCGGGAGTCGGTCCACAGACCGGGTGAACCCGGCGCAGGGGCGCCGGGGCGAGGATGTCCGCGCTGCCGCGACCGAAGACACGGCACGGGATCGGGGAGGCGCTTCAGCACGACGTCGAATCGAGAGGATCCCGCTGGCACCGAAGCACCAGCCACTGTAGCAGCATGCTCGCACGTGCCGCGGCCGGTCAGGCAGGAGCGACGATCTGGGCCCCGTGCGTCGCCACCGTCGGGACGTGCACCTGCCAGCCGTGACGGACGAAGGTCGCCACCTGGGCCTCGCTCGTACGGGTGAGCACCAGCACGCTGGGGCCGGCGCCGGACACCACCGCCGGCAGCCCGAGCTCGCGCATCGTGTCGACCACCTGGAGCGACTCGGCCATGACGGCGGCTCGCTGACGCTGGTGGATCCGGTCCTCGGTGGCCGCGAGCAGCAGGTCGGGCCGGCGGCCGAGGGCGACGACGAGCAGCGCGGCCCGGCCCGCGTTGAACGCCGCGTCGGCGTGGCTGACCCGGTGCGGCAGCACCGAGCGGGCCTCGTGGGTGAGCAACGCACCGGGCGGCACGAGCACCGTCGGCTGGATGAACGTGCCGACGTCGATGGAAGCGGCGGCCGGGCCGTCGGCGCCGGTCCACGCGACGGTCGCACCGCCGTGGAGCGCGGGAGCGGCGTTGTCGGGGTGGCCCTCGATCTCGGTCGCCAGCGCGAGCACCGCACGGTCGTCGAGCGCCTCGGGCTCGTCGACCAGTCCCCGGGCCGCGACGAGGCCGGCGACCACCGCGGCGGCCGAGGACCCGAGCCCTCGCCCGTGCGGGATGCGGTTGCGGCAGCTGAGCTCGAGCCCTGCCTGCGGTGCCCCGACGTGGTCGAGCCCGATGCGGATGGCACGCACCACCAGGTGGTCCTCGCCGTCGGGCAGGGTGCCGGCCCCGCTGCCGGTGACGGTCACCCGGGTGGCACCGGTGGTGGCCCGCACCTCGATGCGGTCGGTGATGTCGAGGGCCAGGCCGAGGGCGTCGAAGCCGGGCCCGAGGTTGGCACTGGTGGCCGGCACGGTCACCGCGACGTGGTCCCGGGCGAGGCGAGCCACCTCAGTCCAGCCCGAGGGCGCGGGCGGCGGTGGCGAGGTCCGCCGGGATCACCTCGGGCTCGACCGAGGTCGCCCCGAGCGCGGTGGCGGTGTCCTTGAGACCGTTGCCGGTGACGGTGCACACGATGGTGGCGCCGGCGGGGACCGCCCCGCGCTCGGCGGCCTGGAGCAGCCCCGCGACGCTCGCCGCGGACGCCGGCTCGACGAACACGCCGACCTCGCGGGCCAGCAGTGCCTGGGCGTCGAGGATCTGGGCGTCGCTCACCGCGTCGATCCAGCCGCCGGACTCGTCGCGGGCCGCGATGGCGAGGTCCCACGAGGCCGGGTTGCCGATCCGGATGGCGGTCGCGACGGTCTCCGGGTTCTCCACGGGCGCGCCCTTGACGAGCGGCGCCGCACCGTCGGCCTGCACGCCCCACATCTGCGGGGTACGGGTGGCCACGGCCGCCAGCCCCGGCGCCGCGGTGGCGTACTCCTTGTAGCCCATCCAGTAGGCGGAGATGTTCCCGGCGTTGCCCACCGGCAGCACGTGGATGTCCGGGGCGTCGCCGAGCGCGTCGACGACCTCGAAGGCGGCCGTCTTCTGGCCCTGGAGCCGGAACGGGTTGACCGAGTTCACCAGCGCGACCGGGTACCGCTCGGCGAGGCCGCGCACGATGGTCAGGCAGTCATCGAAGTTGCCGTCGACGGCGAGCAGCGTGGCCCCGTGGACGATCGCCTGGGCGAGCTTGCCGGCGGCGATCTTCCCGGCGGGCAGCACGACGGCGCAGCCGAGGCCGGCGTGGGCGGCGTAGGCCGCCGCGGACGCCGAGGTGTTCCCGGTCGAGGCGCACACCACCATCTCGGTGTCGGTCGCGGCGACCTTCGACATCGCCATCGTCATGCCACGGTCCTTGAACGAGCCCGTGGGGTTGGCCCCCTCGACCTTGACGTAGACCCGGGCGCCGACCCGGCTGCTCAGCGCCGGTGCCTCGACGAGAGGGGTCCCGCCCTCCCCCAGCGTGACGACCGGGTCGCCGTCGCCGACCGGCAGCCGGTCGGCGTACTCGGTGATGATGCCGCGCCAGTGGTGCGCCATTACTCGTCCTCCACCCTCGTGACGGCCAGCACACGCTTGACCGCCGGAATACGTGCCACGGAGTCGGCCGTGGCCGCCAGTGCTGCTTCGTTGCCGCGGTGGGTGACGACGACGAGCTCGGCGCCCCCCGGCGACGGCGTCGACGTCTGGGCCACGGTCTGGATCGACACGCCGTGCTCGCCGAAGGCCCCGGCGATGCTCGCGAGCACGCCCGGGACGTCGTCGACCTCGAGCCGGAGCTGGAACTGCGTCGTCACCGCGGCGCTGCCGAGCACCGGCAGGTCCGCGTACCGCGACTCCGCCGGGCCCAGTCCGCCGTCCACCCGGTTGCGGATGGCCGCGACCATGTCGCCGAGCACCGCGGAGGCCGTGGGGGCCCCGCCGGCGCCCTGGCCGTAGAACATCAGCCGGCCGGCGGCCGCGGCGTCGACGACGACGGCGTTGAACGCGCCGTGCACCGTGGCCAGCGG
Organism: Georgenia sunbinii; assembly: GCF_036421875.1. Taxonomy (NCBI): domain Bacteria; kingdom Bacillati; phylum Actinomycetota; class Actinomycetes; order Allobogoriellales; family Allobogoriellaceae; genus Georgenia; species Georgenia sunbinii. The sequence goes on from NZ_JAZGOL010000003.1 coordinate 583,891, forward strand.
GTGGTCGAGGGGCAGCAGTGTCGGGTGGACCCGCACCGTGATGCCCTCGCCGTCGTCGTGCTGGCGCCGCTCGGCGATCGCGAGCAGCTTGATCACGTGGTTGCTGTCCGCGGCGGCGGCGACGTCACCGGCGGTGACGTAGCGGATGCCCTCGACGGGCACGTCGTCGATGCTCACCCGGGTGTGGAAGGCCAGCGACGCGAGGATCGCGATCTTGGCGGCGGCGTCGTGGCCGTCGATGTCGGCGGTCGGGTCGGCCTCTGCGTAGCCCAGTGCCTGGGCGTCCGCCAGCGCCTCGCCGAAGCCCACCCCGCGGGTGGTCATCTCGTCGAGGATGAAGTTCGTCGTGCCGTTGACGATGCCGAGCACCCGGTCGACCCGGTCCCCGGCAAGCGCCTCGCGCACCCCGCGGACCACCGGGACGGCACCGGCGACGGCGGCCTCGTAATAGACGTCCACGCCCCGCTCCTCGGCGGCGCCGTAGATCTCCGGGCCGTGCGCGGCGAGCAGCGCCTTGTTGGCGGTGACGACGCTCGCGCCGGCCGCGATGGCGGCGAGCACGAGCGTCCGGGCCGGCTCGATGCCGCCGATGAGCTCGACGACGAGGTCGCTGCGACGCACCAGGCCCTCGGCGTCGGTGGTGAGCAGCTCTCCCGGCACCACCGGGTCGCGCGGCGCGTCGACGTCGCGCACCGCGATGCCGACGAGCTCGATGCGTGCGCGGGTGCGCGGGCCGAGGTCGTCGGCCTGTTCGTGCAGCAGGCGGACGACCTCGGTCCCCACGGTGCCGCACCCAAGGACGGCAACACGCACCGTCTGGAGCTCCTGCGTCATCGACTTCCTTCCGCTCGTGGTCTGGCGCCAGGATAGGCGCGTGCCCGGCGATGCCTCGCCGGGCGTCCACCCACCGGGTGGCGTCATCAGCCGACGTCGAGGCCGAGGACGTCGTCCTCGGTCTCCGGGCGGACGATGAACCGGGCGCTGCCGGCGGTGACGGCGAGCACGCCCGGCCGCGGGACGTGGTTGTAGTTCGACGCCATCGACCGGCCGTAGGCGCCGGTGGCCGGCACCGCGAGGAGGTCACCCCGGCGGATGTCACCGGGCAGCGCGACGTCGTGGACCACGATGTCACCGCTCTCGCAGTGCTTGCCGACGACGCGTGCGGGAACGGTCGACGCCACGCTCCGGCGGCCGGCGAGCGCCGCGGTGTAGTCGGCGCCGTAGAGCGCCGGCCGGATGTTGTCGCTCATCCCGCCGTCGACGGAGACGTACAGCCGGCTGCCGCCGTCCTCGAGGACGACCGGCTTGACGGTGCCGACCCGGTACAGCGTGAGCGCGGCCGGCCCGACGACGGCGCGGCCGGGCTCCACCGAGATCCGTGGCGCGGTGGTGCCCAGCTCCTCGCAGGTGGCGCGCACGACGGTGGCGAGCATGGTGGCGATCGCCGCCGGCTCCGGCGGGGTGTCGGTCCCGGTGTAGGAGATGCCGTAGCCACCACCGAGGTCGAGCTCGGGCATGTCCTGGCCGTGGTCGACCGCGACGTCGCGACGCAGCGTCAGCAGCGCCCGGGCGGCGACCTCGAAGCCGGCGAGGTCGAGGATCTGGGAGCCGATGTGGGAATGGAGGCCCAGCAGGGTGAGCTCGGGCCGGGCGAGGACGGCGTCGACGGCGGCGCGCGCGGCGCCGCTGGCCAGCGAGAGGCCGAACTTCTGGTCCTCGTGCGCGGTGGCGATGAAGTCGTGGCCGCCGGCGTGGACACCGGTGGTCACCCGGACCATCACCGGGGCGGGCAGCCCGAGCCGGCCGGCGATGCCGGCGAGCCGGTCGATCTCCTCGAGGGAGTCGACCACGACGCGGCCGACCCCGGCACGCAGCGCGCGCTCGAGCTCGTCGTCGGACTTGTTGTTGCCGTGCAGCGCGAGGTCTCCGCCGGGCACCTGTGCGCGGAGGGCGGCCGCGAGCTCACCGCCGGTGGAGACGTCGACCCGCATGCCCTCGTCGCGGACCCAGCGCAGCAGCGCCACCGAGGAGAACGCCTTGCTGGCGTAGTAGACGTCCGCGCCGGCGAGTGGCGCGAAGGCTTCCTCGAAGGCGGCCACGAAGGCCCGTGCCCGGGCTCGCACGTCGTCCTCGTCGAGCACGAACACCGGGGTGCCGAACTCCTCGGCAACCTGCCGCAGGTCGAGCCCGCCGGCCTCGAGCGCGCCGTCCCCGGTGCGCCGCACCGAGGATGACCACGGCGTGCGCGGGTCTCCCGGGGTCGGCTCCGGGGCGGCTGCCGGCCGACTCACATCCGCTCCGGGGCGCTGACGCCGATCATGTCGAGCCCGGTGGCGAGCACCTGGGTGGTGGCGTCGTTGAGCCACAGCCGGGTGCGGTGGGCATCGGTGACCGGCTCGTCGCCACGGGGTGTGACTCGGCACTGGTCGTACCACTTGTGGTAGGTCGCGGCGACGTGCTCGAGGTAGCGCGCGACCCGGTGCGGCTCTCGCATCTCGGCCGCCTGCTCGACGACGGTGGGCAGCTGGGCGAGCACCGCGAGCAGCGCACCGTCGGCCGGGTGGTCGAGCGTCGCGGGGTCGAACGCGTCCTCCCGGCGCACCTCGTGGCTGCCGGCGTTGCGGGCGACGTTGCGGGTGCGTGCGTGCGCGTACTGGACGTAGAAGACCGGGTTGTCGTTCGAGTTCTGGACGAGCAGGTCGAGGTCGATGTCGAGCATCGAGTCGCTCGACGACCGGGTGAGCGCGTAACGGGCGGCGTCCACCCCCACCGCCCCGACGAGATCGTCGATGGTGAGCACGTTGCCGGCACGCTTGGACATCCGCAGCGGCTCACCGTTCTTCAGCAGGTTGACCAGCTGGCCGATGAGGATCTGCAGGTTGACTCCGGGGGTGTCGCCGAACGCGGCGCACACCGCCATCATCCGGCCGATGTACCCGTGGTGGTCGGCGCCGAGCATGATGATGACCTCGTCGAAGCCGCGCTCGCGCTTGTCCAGGTAGTAGGCGATGTCGCCGGCGATGTAGGCCGCCTCGCCGTCGGACTTGATGACGACGCGGTCCTTGTCGTCACCGAACTCGGTGGTCCGCAGCCAGGTCGCGCCGTCGGCGTCGTAGACGTGTCCTCCCTGCCGCAGCCGCTCGACGGCACGCTCGACGGCGCCGGAGGCGTGCAGGGAGTCCTCATGGAAGTAGACGTCGAACTCGACGCCGAAGTCGTCCAGCGCCGTCCTGATCTCACCGAACATCCGCGCGACGCCACGGGCGCGGAAGACCTCCTGGGCCTCGGCGTCGGGCAGCGTACGGGGGTCGGGGTCACCGTCGGCGGCCGCGTCCTCGACGACCGCCGCGGCGATGTCGCTAATGTACTGCCCGCCGTAGCCGTCCTCGGGGGCGTCCAGGAACCGGGCGCGGGCGAGCAGCGAGCGGGCGAACCGGTCGATCTGCGCGCCGTGGTCGTTGAAGTAGTACTCGCGCACGACCTCCGCGCCGGTCGCCTGCAGGATCCGGGCGAGCGCGTCGCCGACGGCGGCCCACCGCACGCCGCCGATGTGGATCGGGCCGGTGGGGTTGGCGGAGACGAACTCGAGGTTGACCCGGGTTCCCGAGCGGGCGCCGCTGCGCCCGTACCCGGCCCCGGTGTCGACGATGGTGCGGGCCAGCTCACCGGCAGCCGCGGTGTCCAGCCGGACGTTGAGGAAACCCGGGCCGGCGATGTCGACGGCGGCGATCCCCGGCTGCTGGGAGAGGCGCGCGGCGAGGATCTCGGCCAGCGCACGAGGGTTGGTGCCGGCCGGCTTGGCGAGCTGCATCGCCACGTTCGTGGCCCAGTCGCCGTGCTCCCGCGAGCGTGGGCGCTCCACCTTGACCTCACCGATGGCGTCCGGGGGCATCGCGATGTCCCCGGCGTCGACGGCCTCGAGGAGGCAGGAGCGGATGAGCGCGGCGAGTTCGGTCGGAGTCACGCGTGCCAGCGTAGTGCGAGCACCCGACCGGGCCGAACTCACCGCTCACCGGTGGCCCACCTCATCGGGTGGGCCGGCTGCTCACAGCGGGAAGTTGGAGAAGAACTGCCCGACGTAGTCGGTGCTGCCGGTCACCTGGAAGGCGTGGCCACGGTCGGTGGTCCACACGTAGCTGCCGCGGCCATCCTCGAGGAGGAACGCCCAGTACGTGCCGTCGCCGTTGGTGTAGGTGTCCCCGGTCTCGACCTGCTCGGCACCGTCGAGGCCGTCGACGACCGTCTGCGCGAAGCCGTCCGCCGCGTCGTTGTCCGCCCACAGCGTGGCGAGCATCTCGATCTCCTCGTCGTCGCCGTTGCCGAACAGCCCGTCGTAGGCCTCGAGCGCGCCATCCTCCAGCACGGCCTCCGAGGGCACCCAGCCGTCGCTGTTGAGCGTGAAGGTCACGTCACCGACGCTCACCGTGTCATCGAGGTCCTCGAGCAGCTCGCCGGCGGGCGGCTCCTCGGTCGGCTCCTCCGACGTCGGCTCCTCCGACGTGGGCTCCTCGGACGAGGGCTCCTCCGACGTCGGTTCCTCCGACGTCGGCTCCTCGCTGGCCGTCTCTGTCGCCGTGGGAGCCGGTGCCGGCTCGTCGTCGTCGCCGCCGAGCAGCAGGACCGCAGCCACACCGGCCGCAATGAGCAGGATGACCAGGACGATCACCGGCACCAGCCACTTGCGGCGGCCGGGCGCAGGCTCGTCGTCATCGGCCGGATCGGCGGACGTGGTCTGGGAGTAGATGGTGCGGCCGGGGTCCGGCGCCTGGCCGTAGGACCCGGCGTAGCCCGCCGGAACCTCTTCGGTCGGCGCCTCCGGCACGTCGTACGGGGACTGGTCGAACGCCTGCGTCTCGTCGGCGGCCAGGTCGGGGGTGCTCGAGCCCGGGGCGTCGTCCGGGGAGCCGGCCTCGTTGGCCGGGTCGGTCGGGTCGGTCGGCGGCTGCTGCCTCATGGTGTCTCCTCCTGCGTCCCGTGCCGTCCCCGCGCGGGCGCGGCTGAGTTCGGCGGTGCGGCGTCTACCCTAGGACGTCGCACCGGCGTTGTCGCTCGGCAGGAGCGGTACCAGGCGCCTGCGGTGACCAGCGTCACGCACCCGATGTCAGGATCACCCGCCCGTCCTGATATCATCGGCTGGCGTCGTTCCCCCGGAAGTTCGGGGGATTGGCCCCTGTAGCTCAGTGGATAGAGCGTCTGCCTCCGGAGCAGAAGGTCGCTGGTTCGAATCCAGTCGGGGGTACTTATGCGTGAGGCCACCAGGACGGCAACGCCGCCATCACCTGGTCGGCGCGGGTGGCTGAGTCCGTCTCCTCCTGGGCCGACCACTCCCCCAGCGCCGCCGCGCAGGCAGCGCCGACCATCCGGGCCGCGGTCGGCGCGTCGAGGTCGATGACGGCGCCTCGATCGACGAGGAGCCGGTGCGCCTGCTCGGCGCGCGCCGACAACGCATCGATGACGACCCGCTGGAAGAAGTGGTCGCCGTCAGCGGCGAACATCCGGCGGTAGCGCAAGCGGTTCTCGGCGATGTGGTCGAGGAGCGCGACGAGAGCGTCGCGGTAGGCGGTAGCCATCGCCACTCGCCCCTCGGGCAGCTGCTCCTCGCTCACCACGGCGATGTCGTCGAGGAGCGAGGAGTAGAAGTCAGCCGTGAAGACGGTCACCGAGGAGAAGTGCTTGTAGAACGTGGTCCGGTGCACACCGGCGAGCCGGCACAGCTCCGAGACGTTGATGTCGGCCAGCGACTGGGTGCGCAGCAGCTCGTCCATCGCGTCGGTGAGCTGCGCCAGGGTACGCCGCGTGCGAGGGTCGCGCGCCATCGATCGGACCGTCATAGCCACAGTGTGCCACCGCCCTTCACATCGCGGGCAAGAATGCCGGACACGCGTGGCGCCGCGACGGGAGGCGTCAGCCGGCGGTTCCGGCCGGACCTGCAGGCCACTGGCCGCGCTCGCGCAGCACGTCGCGCAGCAGCGTCGGGCGGTCGGTGACCAGCCCGTCGACGCCGAGGTCGAGGAGCCGCGTCATCTCGGCCCGGTCGTCGATGGTCCACACGTGAACGTCGAGCCCCAGCGCGTGCGCCACGGCGACGAAGCCGGGGGTGACCACGGGGACCCCGCGGTGCTCGACGGGTACCTGGACGCAGTGGGCGCGCTGACCATCGGTGCGTCCCGGGTGCGGCACGCCGATCGCGCGGGCCGTCGCGGCACCGAGCCGTGCCGGCAGCGCGGCGGCGACGACGAGCCGTCGGATCTCGTCGGGGCCCATGCTCGTACGGGCCCGTCCGCCGGTGAGTCGGCGTACCGAACGCAGGCGGGCGTCGGAGAACGAGGAGAAGACGACCCGGTCGAGCGCCTCGTGCTCCGCGAGCACGCGCATCGTCGGGCCGACGACGGCGTCCTCCTTGAGGTCGATGTTCAGCAGCAGCGACGGGAAGTCCCGCAGCGCCTCGTCGAGCCGTACCAACCGGCCGCCGGAGCGGTCGCGCAGCAGCGCGGCCTGGTCCCAGCGCAGCGCTCCGAGCGGGCCCCGCCCATCGGTCGTGCGGTCGAGGGTGTCGTCGTGCAGCAGGACGACGACGTCGTCGACGGTGCGGTGGAGGTCGGTCTCGAGGTACTGGTAGCCCAGCGCGACGGTGTGCTCGAGGGCCGTCCGGGAGTTCTCCGGGACCTCGAGCCCGCCACCGCGGTGTGCCATGGCGATCGGCACGGACCGCCGACCGGGCGGCGTCGAGGTGCTGGGCGTCATCCGGCCCGGGGGCTGAAGCAGCTCGACGGCGCGACCATCGTCAGGCCGAGCGAGGCGAGGAAGGCCACCGGCTCGACCGTCGTGCCGTAGGCGCGGGTCGGGAAGGGGCTGTGGCTCTCGCCCGGCTCCTCCTCGTCCTCCTCGTCCGTGGGCGTCTCGCTCGCCTCGGCGCTGGGCGTCTCGCTCGGGCTGGGCGTCGGGGACTCCGTCGGTGAGGGCGTCTCGGTCGGCGGCTCGGTGGGGTCGGGGGTCTCGCCGGGGGTGGGCGTCTCGCCGTCACCGGGCGTCTCGCCGTCACCAGGCGTCTCGCCGTCACCCGGTGTCTCGCCGTCGCCAGGTGTCTCGCCGTCGCCCGGCGTCTCGCCGTCGCCAGGTGTCTCGCCGTCACCGGGCGTCTCGCCGTCACCCGGTGTCTCGCCGTCGCCAGGCGTCTCGCCGTCGCCCGGTGTCTCGCCGTCGCCAGGCGTCTCGCCGTCACCGGGTGTCTCGTCATCACCAGGTGTCTCGTCGTCACCAGGTGTCTCGTCATCGCCGGGCGTCTCATCGTCACCCGGCGTCTCGTCGTCACCCGGTGTCTCGTCGTCGCTAGGCGTCTCGGTCGCCGACGGCGTCATCGAGGTCAGCAGCGACGTGGTCGTCGTCGCCGGGCGCGTCTTCTGCAGGCCGAGACCGAGGCCGGCGTCAGAGGTGTGGATCTCGAAGTGCAGGTGCGGACCCGTGGAGTTGCCGTTGTTCCCGACCTCGGCGATGACCTCGCCCGCCTTGACGTCCTGACCCGGCTCGACGAACACGCCGTCGCGGTACATGTGCACGTACCAGCTGAAGAAGGTGGTGCCCTCGACCTCGTGCTCGACAATGACGAGCTCGCTGGACCGGCCCAGCCGGCCGGCGCCGGTGTAGACGACGGTGCCGTCGGCCACGGAGTGGATCGGCGTGCCGAGGGGCGCGGCGAAGTCGGTGCCGGTGTGCATCGTGTACGTGCCGAAGATCGGGTGGATCCGGTAGCCGTACGGCGAGGTCAGCCGGTAGCTGCCCGGGGCGACCGGGAACGAGACGCACACCGGTGACTCGTCGGCTGCCTCCTGCTCGAACGGGTTGCTGGACGCCGTCTTCGTCGTGGCGACACTTCGCGAGACGAGTGCGACCCCGGACCCCAACCCGTGGGCGCCGCTGGCGCTGACCGCCGCGGCAGCAGCCGTCGCATCGGCCTCCAGCGTGAGGTCAGCGGTGACGAATGCCCCCTGGCCGCCCTTGTGGGGCGACGGCGTGACGGCCGCGCCGCCGGAGAGGGCCATTGCCGCGATCAGCCCGACCGAGGAGGCGGCGACCACGGCACGTCGCCACCGGGAGGCTGGGAACGGGTACGGCAGGGCGTCGTTCGACGTCCCGTCACGCTCCGACATCAGCCGTCTCCCTCAACGCAGCGTCACGCAGGCACGTGACCGACCTCAGCGTAACGGAGGTCACAGCCCAGGGTCCATCTGGCGTCCGCCCGATGGACAGCGCGGCCGTCCGGTACGCGATCGCTGCCGCCCGGCGGACGATCGCGCGCCGGACGGGTCAGCAGGCGGCGGAGCCGCTCTCGAGCAGCCGTGCGTCATGGTCGGCCAGGAAGGCACCGGGGTCGGTCGTCGTGCCCTCGTCGTCGACATGGATCTCGAGGTGCAGGTGCGGGCCGGTGGAGTTGCCGTTGCTGCCGACCGCGCCGATGACCTCGCCGGCGCGGACCTCCTGGCCCTCCTCCACGTAGACGCCGTCGGCGTACATGTGGACGTACCAGCTGTCGAAGGTGACGCCCTCGATCTCGTGGCGGACGATGACGAGCATGCTGGACCGGCCGTCGATCCCGTTCCCGGCGTGGGTGACGACGCCGTCGGCGATGCCGTGGATCGGCGTGCCCGCCGGTGCGGCGAAGTCGGTACCGGTGTGCATCGAGTAGGTGCCGGCGATCGGGTGGACCCGGTTGCCGTAGAGCGAGCTCTGCGTGTAGGTGCCGGCAGCGAGCGGCATGACCACGCTCTCCCCGACGAACGCGGCACGGGCACCATTGGCGCCGGGCCCTCCGCTGTAGGTGCACATCGCCGCGTCGCGGTCGATCCCGCGCGAGGAGTGGACCAGGGCGCGGGCCGCGGCGTCGCCGTCGGACCTCAGCGCCGCGAGGTCACCCTCGTCCGACACCCGCAGCCGCAGGGCGGCGGCGTCGAGGTAGTTGAGCGCACTGTCGTCCTCCGGCACCGCGTCGACCACGACGGCCGGCGCGGGGGCAGCGTCGTCGCCACCGGTGAAGCCCACGAGCGGCGCGACGATGGTGGCCGCGCCCAGCGCGCCGAGGACGGCTGCCCGCGGCAGCCACCGCGGCGCCCAGGACCGCTGCGCGCGCTCCTCGCCGACAGCCGGGGTGGTGACTGACGCCGTCGCGCGCGAGCGAGCGAGGCGCGGAGCCTGGCGCTCGGCCTCACGGATCTGGCGTCGCGTCGTCGGTGCCGTTGGAGGCATCGAGGCGCGCACGGGCATAGAAGACCTTTCACAGGAAGCTGGGGAGGGCATCGACGACAGGGGCCGACGTGTCACGAAACCATAACGACCGGAACGTGGCATCGTCTATGACCGCGTCGAAACCTGTTCACAACCGGTTCACGCGGGCGTGCTGTGGCGCTGCATCGAGTCCGAGACCTCACCCACGAGCTCCTCGAGGATGTCCTCGAGGAAGACCACGCCAAGGGTAGGACCACCCTCCTCACGCACTGCGGCGAGATGCGTGCCGGTCCGTTGCATCGCGGTGAGGACGTCCTCGATCTCCGCGCCAGGCCGCACATTCACCAGCCTGCGGACCCGCCAGCTGGGCACCGGCACCGTCCGCGCGTCACCGTCGGCGTAGAGCACGTCCTTGACGTGGAGGTACCCCTCGATGAAGCCGTCCGGTCGCGCCACCGGGAACCGCGAGAAACCTGTTCGCGCCACGGCCTGCTCGAAGTCCTCCGGGGAGCAACCGGCCGGAAGTGTGGTCAACCCCACTCGCGGGATCATCACCTCGCGGGCGTCCTTCTCGGAGAACTCGAGGGCCCCGCTCAGCAGGCCGAGGTCGTCGTGGAGCAGCCCCTCGGCCATCGACCGCTCGACGATCGCGGCGACCTCCTCGGCGGTGAAGGCGGACGTGACCTCGGCCTTGGGCTGCACCCCGAACACCCGCAGCAGCAGGTTGGCCAGCCCGTTCATCGCGCGGATCACCGGCGACAGTGCACGGCTGACGACGACCAGCGGCGGGCCGAACCACATCGCGGCCCGCTCCGGCGTGGTCACCGCGAGGTTCTTCGGGACCATCTCGCCGATGACGACATGGAGGTAGATGACCACCGCCAGCGCCACCGTGAAGCCGACGACGTGCGACGACGCGGCGGGCAGCCCCAGGCCGATGAGCGGCACCTCGACGAGGCGGGCGATCGCCGGCTCAGCGATCGCGCCGAGGCTGGTCGAGCACACCGTGATGCCGAGCTGGGCGCAGGCCATCATGGTCGTGGCGTGCTCCATCGCCCACAGCACGGTACGGGCACGGCGCGACCCGGCCGCGGCGAGCGGCTCGATGCGGCTGCGGCGCGCGGACATGATCGCGAACTCCGCACCGACGAAGAACGCGTTGACCGCGAGCAGCAGCACCCCGATGAGGAGCGCGGCGCCGATACTCATCGTGCCTCCTGTGACTCACGCACGCTGCACCGCAGGCGCTCGACGCGCCGACCGTCCATGACCTCGACGCGCAGCACCACCGACGGCAGCTCGACCGTGTCGCCGACCCGCGGGATACGTCCTAGCCGCGCCATGACGAGGCCGCCGAGCGTCTCGTAGGGACCGTCGTCGGGCGCCGCGAGCTGTGTCTGGAGGGCGAGCTCGTCGGGGCGCAGCACGCCCGGGACCATCCAGCTGCCGTCGGGGGTCTGGTGGGCGCCGGCACGACGTCGGTCGTGCTCGTCGGCCACCTCGCCGACGATCTCCTCGACGACGTCCTCGAGGGTGACGATGCCCGAGGTGCCGCCGTACTCGTCGACGACGACCGCCATCTGCATGCCGTCGTCGCGCAGCGACACGAGCAGCCTGGCGAGCTGCACCGTCTCGGGCACCCGGGGTGCGGTGATCATCAGGCTCGACGCCGTCACCGGGACCTCCCCGCGGCGCTCGTGCGGCACCGCGATGGCCCGTCGCAGGTTGACGAGGCCCACGACGTCGTCGTCGTCGTCCCCGATGACGGGGAACCGGGAGTGGCCGGTGGCGCGGGCGGTGGCGACGATGTCGGCCGCTGTGGCGCCGCGCGGCAGCGTGACCATCCGGCCCCGGTCGGTCATGACGTCGACCGCGGTGAGCGCGCCGATGCCGATCGACCGCGTAAGGAGGGTCGCGGTCCGCAGGTCGAGCGTGCCCTTCTCCGCCGAGCGCCGCACCAGGGCCGCGAGCTCGCTCGCCGAGCGGCCGCCGGACAGCTCGTCGACGGCCTCGACGCCGAACCACCGCAGGATCGAGTTCGCGTTGCCGTTGAGCAGCGAGATGACCGGCCGCAGCACCGTGGTGAAGGCTCGCTGGAGCGGGGCCACGAACCCGGCGGTGGCGAACGGCTCGGCGAGCGCGAGGTTCTTCGGCACGAGCTCGCCGAAGATCATCGAGAACGCGTTGACGATGATGAGGGAGACCACGACGGCGACCGGGACCGCAGCAGCCTCGGCGAGCCCGGCAGAGCCGAGCGGGCCGGTGAGCATGTCCGCGAGCGCGGACTGCGTCGTGTAGCCGAGCAGGATCGTGGTCAGCGTGATGCCGACCTGTGCGCCGGACAGCTCCATCGAGAGCTGGCGCAGCGAGCGCTGGACGCCGACGGCGCGGCGGTCACCGCCGGCGACGCGGCGGTCGACGGTCGCCGGGTCGAGGGCGACGAGGGAGAACTCCGCCGCGACGAACAACGCCGTCCCCGCGGTCAGGACCACTCCGAGCAGAAGCATGAGCCAGTCGATCAGCACCGGGGTGACTCACTCCCCGAGGTTGCGGCAGCTACGGGATCTCTCCCGTAGTCGGGACTTCGTCCCGGTGGCTCCTCACGTGCCGCGCTGCCGCCGGCGGGACGTCGTCCCCGAGCGGTAGATCGTCGGCCGGTATGTCGTTCACCCATAGTGGCCACACGATACCGGGTCGGGGCGGTGCTCCACACCGGAGGCCACCTGTGCCAAGGTGGCGCCATGGCAACGAACCCGGACGACGTGGTCACCAAGGTCCTCGTGGTCGAGGACGAGCCGGAGATCGCCGCCCAGATCGCCCACCGGCTGACCGCCGAGGGGTGGCGTGTGGAGATCGCCGGCGACGGCCTCGGCGGGGTCGCGGCCGCCCGCACCTTCCTGCCCGACGTCGTCGTGCTCGACGTCATGCTCCCGGGGATCGACGGGCTGGAGGTGTGCCGACGGATCCAGGCCGAGCGCGAGGTGCCGGTCCTCATGCTCACTGCCAGGGACGACGAGACCGACATCCTCGTCGGCCTCGGGGTCGGTGCCGACGACTACATGACCAAGCCGTTCTCGATGCGCGAGCTGCTCGCGCGCCTCAAGGCGCTGCTGCGCCGGGCGGAGCGGGCGCACCGGACGGCGGCAGCCCCGGGGACCGAGCCGGTCGAGCCGCCGCTCGTGCTCGGCGACCTCGAGATCGACCGCAACCAGCGACGGGTCCGGCGCGGCGGTGAGGAGGCGCACCTGACGCCGACCGAGTTCGACCTCCTCGTCTGCCTGGCGGTGCGGCCCCGCACCGTCCACTCCCGTGAGCGGCTGCTCGCCGACGTGTGGGACTGGGCCGACGCGTCTGGCACCCGGACCGTCGACTCCCACGTGAAGGCCCTGCGCCGCAAGCTCGGCGCCGACCTCGTGCGCACCGTGCACGGTGTCGGCTACGCGCTCGAGCCGGTCGAGGGGACGGCCGAGCAGGCATGACCGGCGGCGCCCGGTGACGCCTCCCGACCAGTCGGTGCGCCACGCCCGCAGCGGGCTGCGCGCGGCGCGGTGGCGCCCGCTCGACGGGCTGCGCTCCATCAAGACCAAGCTCGGTGTGCTCGTCGCGGTCACCGTCACCGCGGCCGCCTTCATCACCTGGCTCGGGCTGCACAACCAGCTGGGGCCGACCCGGACCTTCCCGCTCGCCATCGTGGCCTCATTGATCGTCACCCAGCTGCTCGCCCACGGCATGACCTCCCCGCTACGGGAGATGACCGCAGCGGCCCGGGCGATGGCGCGCGGCGACTACTCACGACGGGTGACCGCGACCAGCAAGGACGAGGTCGGCGAGCTCGCGCGCGCGTTCAACCAGATGGCCGACGACCTCGCCTCCGTCGACAACGCCCACCGGGAGATCGTCGCCAACGTCTCCCACGAGCTGCGGACCCCGCTCTCCGCGCTCCAGGCCCAGCTGGAGAACCTCGCCGACGGCGTGACCGCCCCGGACCCGGCCACCTTCGAGCGAGCGCTGCGCCAGACCGAACGGCTGGGCAAGCTCGTCGAGTACCTGCTCGACCTGTCCCGGGTCGAGGCCGGTGTCGTCGGGCTGGAGCTGGCCGACGTGTCGGTCCGCGAGATCGTCGACGACGCCGTCGCCGAGGCGGAGTCGGCGACCGAGGCGGCCGGCCGCGACGTGCGGTGGCAGGTCAGCGTGGACCCGCCGGACCTGCGGTTCCGGGTGGACCCGGTCCGCCTCGCGCAGGTGCTCGCCAACCTGCTCGGCAACGCCGCCCGCCACACGCCGGCCGGCACCCTCGTGCGGGTGCGGGCCGGTGCGACGCTGCTGCGCGGGGAGGTGGTCATCGACGTCGTCGACTCCGGCGAGGGGATCCCGGTGGCCGACCGCGAGCGGATCTTCGAACGCTTCCAGCGCGGCGACGCCGCCCTCCACCGGGGCGCGACCAGCTCCGGCGGCACCGGGCTGGGGCTGGCGATCTCCCGCTGGGCGGTGGAGCTCCACGGCGGTCGGATCAGCGTCGTCGACTCAGCTGCCGGCGAGGGGGCCACGATCCGGATGCGGCTTCCCACGCGAGGGCCGCGGCAACCCCGCCCGGAGCGTGGACATTGAATGCCGCGGACTGACGGACAGTTGACCGGGCGTTGGGACTGACGGCCCGGTCACGCCGGTGATGGTGATGTTGCACGCCGGATCGGCCGCTGGGCCCGGTGTGTGAGGTGTTGATCACCTAGGCTGGAAGGGCAGTTCTCCTCCCACCACCAGATCTCAGAAGAGGGCGATCCCCGAGTGTCCACCCAGGAACTTCCTGACCCCGTCGCAGCGACTTTCGGTGCGAACGAATGGCTCATCGAAGAGCTGTACGAGCAGTACCAGCAGGACCGGTCACTGGTCGATCCGGCATGGTGGGACTTCTTCCGGGACTACGAGCCCGGCAGTGCCAACGGCGGGGCCGCCGATGCGCCGGCCAAGCCCGCGCCGGCGCAATCGTCGACACCGCAGGCACCGTCCTCGCCGTCGCCCGCGCGAGCGGTCCCCGGCAGCGACACCACCGCCAACGGTCCGGCGCCGAGCCCGGTCGCGAGGCCCAACGGCGGCACCGTCACCTCCTCCACCACACAGGCACGGGCGGAGTCCCCGCTGCCGACGCCGCCGGTCCCGGCAGCACCGCAGGCCACCGCCCAGCCCGCGGTCGCCACCTACACCGACCGGCCGTCCGCGCGCCAGCCGGCGGCCGCGCCGTCCGTCGACGGCACCGAGCGGCTGCGCGGCGCGGCCGCCCGCGTGGTGAAGAACATGGAGGCGAGCCTGGAGATCCCGACCGCGACCAGCGTGCGGGCGATCCCGGCCAAGCTGCTCGTCGACAACCGGATCGTCATCAACAACCACCTCGCCCGCGGCCGCGGCGGCAAGATCTCCTTCACCCACCTCATCGGGTATGCCGTCGTCGAGGCGCTCGGCAAGCTGCCCGAGATGAACGCGGCGTACGTCGAGGTCGACGGCAAGCCCGGCATCTCGCAGCCCGCCCACGTGAACTTCGGGCTGGCGATCGACCTGCCCAAGCCCGACGGCACCCGGCAGCTGCTGGTGCCGTCCGTCAAGGGCGCCGAGGAGATGGACTTCGGTCAGTTCCGGGTGGCCTACGAGGACGTCGTGCGGCGGGCCCGCAGCGGCTCCCTCGAGGTCTCGGACTTCGCCGACACGACCATTACGCTGACCAACCCGGGCACCATCGGGACCGTCCACTCGATGCCGCGGCTGATGGCCGGCCAGGGCACGATCGTCGGCGTCGGTGCGATGGACTACCCGGCCGAGTACCGCGGTGCGGCTCCCGAGACGCTCGCGCGCTCCGGGATCTCCAAGGTCCTCACGCTGACGTCGACCTACGACCACCGGATCATCCAGGGCGCGGCCTCCGGTGAGTTCCTGCGGGTGCTCGAGCAGAAGCTGCTCGGCGAGGACGGCTTCTACGACCGGGTCTTCGCGGCGCTGCGCGTCCCCTACGAGCCGATCCGCTGGCAGCGCGACAACTACGTCGACCCGGACGTCGAGATGGGCAAGCCGGCACGGATCGCCGAGCTCATCCACGCCTACCGGTCGCGCGGTCACCTCATGGCCGACACCGACCCGCTGACCTACCGGCAGCGGCACCACGCGGACCTCGACATCACCAACCACGGCCTGACGCTGTGGGACCTCGACCGCACCTTCCCCACCGGCGGCTTCGCCGGGACCACCCGGCTGCCGCTGCGCGACATCCTGGGGATCCTGCGCGAGACCTACTGCCGCACGGTGGGTATCGAGTACATGCACATGCAGGACCCGGTGGAGCGCCGGTGGATGCAGGCCCGCCTGGAGACGCCCTACCAGAAGCCCAGCGCGGAGCAGCAGCTGCAGATCCTGCACAAGCTCGGCCAGGCCGAGGCCTTCGAGACCTTCCTGCAGACCAAGTACGTCGGCCAGAAGCGGTTCAGCCTCGAGGGTGGGGAGTCGCTCATCCCGTTGCTGGACACCGTGCTCACCGGCGCTGCCCGCGACGGGCTCGACGAGGTCGGCATCGGGATGGCGCACCGTGGCCGGCTCAACGTGCTGGCCAACATCGCCGGCAAGTCCTACGCGCAGGTCTTCTCCGAGTTCGAGGGCAACCAAGACCCGCGCACCGTCCAGGGCTCCGGAGACGTCAAGTACCACCTGGGCACCGTCGGGCAGTTCACCGCTCCCACCGGCGAGCAGACCAAGGTGTACCTGGCCGCCAACCCGTCCCACCTCGAGGCCGTCAACGGCGTTCTCGAGGGGGTGGTCCGCGCCAAGCAGGACCGCATCGACCTCGGCCAGCAGGGCTACTCGGTGCTGCCCGTGCTCATCCACGGCGACGCCGCGTTCGCCGGGCAGGGTGTGGTCACCGAGACCCTCCAGCTCGCCCAGCTGCGTGGCTACCGCACCGGTGGCACCGTGCACATCCTCGTGAACAACCAGATCGGGTTCACCACCGGGCCGTGGAGCTCACGCTCGACGCTGTACCCCACGGACATCGCCAAGGGTCTGCAGATCCCGATCCTCCACGTCAACGGGGACGACCCGGAGGCCGTGGCACGGGTGGCGGAGCTGGCGTACGCCTACCGCCAGGAGTTCCACAAGGACGTCATCATCGACCTCGTCTGCTACCGGCTGCGCGGTCACAACGAGGGCGACGACCCGTCGATGACGCAGCCGGTGATGTACTCGCTCATCGAGAACAAGCGCAGCGCCCGCAAGCTGTACACCGAGGCGCTCGTCGGTCGCGGTGACATCACCAAGGAGCAGGCCGAGGAGGCGCTGCACGACTTCCAGACCGAGCTGGAGAAGGCGTTCACCGAGACCCGCGAGGTCGGGTGGCGCCCGCCGGTGCGCGACGACGAGCAGGTCGCCGGCCTGGAGCTGCCGGAGTCCCAGCAGCTCGACGCCGGGACCATGGTCGGCTGGCAGACCGCCGTCCCGCCGCAGGTGCTCGACCGCATCGGTGCCGCGCACACCCGCCCGCCGGAGGGCTTCACGGTCCACTCCAAGCTTGCCCAGCTGCTCGAGCGGCGCGAGGCGATGTCGCGCGACGGCGGCATCGACTGGGGCTTCGGTGAGCTGCTCGCCTTCGGCTCGCTGCTCATGGAGGGCACCCCGGTGCGGCTCGCCGGCCAGGACTCGCGCCGTGGCACCTTCGTCCAGCGCCACGCCGTCTTCCACGACCGCCGCACCGGCGCGGAGTGGACCCCGCTGATGTACCTGTCGGCGGAGCAGGCGAAGTTCTGGGTGTACGACTCGTCGCTGTCGGAGTACGCCGCGATGGCCTTCGAGTACGGCTACTCCGTCGAGCGCCCCGATGCGCTCGTGCTGTGGGAGGCGCAGTTCGGCGACTTCGCCAACGGTGCGCAGACCGTCATCGACGAGTTCATCTCGTCCTCGGAGCAGAAGTGGAGCCAGCGGTCCTCGCTGGTGCTGCTGCTGCCGCACGGTTACGAGGGGCAGGGTCCCGACCACTCGTCGGCGCGGATCGAGCGCTTCCTGCAGATGTGCGCCGAGGACAACATGATCGCGGCGCAGCCGAGCACCCCGGCGAACCACTTCCACCTGCTGCGGCGCCAGGCGTACGACCGGCCGCGCAAGCCGCTCATCGTGTTCTCGCCCAAGCAGCTGCTGCGGCTGCGGGCGGCGGCCTCCGCGGTGGAGGACTTCACCAGCGGCACGTTCCAGACCGTCATCGGCGACCAGGGCGCCACCGGGGACGTCAGCCGCGTGCTGCTGTGCTCCGGACGGGTCTACTACGACCTTGCCGCACACCGTGAGAAGAACGGCCTGACCGGTACCGCGATCATCCGTCTCGAGCAGCTCTACCCGCTCGACGACGACGCGATCAAGGCCGAGCTCGACCGCTTCCCGGGCGCCGAGCTCGTCTGGGTGCAGGACGAGCCCGCCAACCAGGGTCCGTGGCCGTTCCTGGCCGCCAACCTCGGCGAGGACACCCTCGGGGGCCGGTCGCTCGGGGTCGTCTCGCGGGCGGCGGCAGCCTCCCCCGCCACCGGCGCCGGCAAGATCCACAAGCTGCAGCAGGCCGAGCTCATCGAGCGCGCCTTCGGCTGACGCCGCTCACCGCTGCGGGGCCGGTCCGTCACCTGGACCGGCCCCGCGGCCGTAGGGTCATGACTGCGGCGCTCCTCACGGGGCGTCATCGACGAGAGGACACAGGGTGAGCGAGCGCGAGCTGCGGATCTGCGTGATCGGTGACGAGATCGCCGCCGGCATGGGAGACGCCCGCGGTCTCGGCTGGACCGGCCGGGTGGTCGCCCGGACCGAGCTCGAGCGGCCCTTCTTCGTCACCCAGCTGGCGGTGCCCGGCGAGACGTCCACGGCGCTGTCGGCCCGCTGGGAGAGCGAGACGCAGCGCCGGTTCTCTGCGGAGAGCGAGAACCGCCTGGTGGTGGCGCTCGGCTCGGCCGACATCGCGGCGGGGCTGTCCATCGCCCGCAGCCGTCTCAACCTCGCCAACATCCTCGACGGTGCCCAGGCGCAGCAAGTGGCGACGTTCGTCGTCGGCCCGCCGCCGCGGCCGGACGTCGACGGTGACGCTCTCGCGGCACTCTCGACAGCGTTCGCCGACGTCTCGACGCGCCGGCAGGTGACCTACGTCGAGACCTTCGCGCCGCTCTACCGCCACGACCAGTGGAACGCCGACATCGCCGGCGGCGACGGTGTCCATCCGGGTCAGGCCGGCTACGGCCTGCTCGCCTGGCTGGTGCTCCACAACGGCTGGCACCAGTGGCTGGGCGTGCCGCAGGCGTAGGCCCGCGGCCGTACCGCGGGCGTGAGCCGGCGGCCGTACCGCGGGCATGAGCCGGCGGCGCGGCGGCATCGCGACAGCCGCCGACATCTCCCCATGCCCGGTCAGCCCCGACAGGACCATCCTGCCGATGGCGTCGGGAGCGGCGGACGTCGGGGCGAACAACCGACCTCGGTCGTCGGTCGCCGGGCCAGTCAGGGCTGGACGACCGGTCGAGCCCGGCGCGCAAGTCAGAACGGCGACGGCCCGGTGTCCGGCAACCGCGACGGTACGGCGCCTTGGAAGGTGACCCGTCCGCCGCGGTGCCGGCGGTAGACGTGGCCGGTGGGGGTCGTCCACTCGAAGGCGCCGCCGCCGAGGTGCTTGAGCTGGAAGGCACCGCTGGTCTTGACGAGGTGGTCACGGACGCACAGGTCGCCGAGGTTGATCAGCGCGGTGGTCCCGTTGTTGCTCCATGCGACGGTGTGGTCGAGCTCGCAGACCCGGGCGGGGCTGGAGCAGCCAGGGCGTACGCAGACCTTGTCGCGAAGCCGGACCAGCTCGGCGAGGTCGGCCGGGGGCCGGTAGCGGGTGCGGCCGTGGTCCAGCACGATGCCGGTCAACGGGTCGGTGACGATCCGACGCCAGGTGCCGCCGAGCGCCGCGGCGCGGGCGACGGCCGGCGATATCGGGCCGTACCCGTCGAGCTCAGCGACCTCGACCGGGTCCCGCTCGAGGAAGGCGAGGAGTTCGTCCTCCTCGGGCAGCGGCACGAGCTCGGCGCGGGCGGCTGTCGGCTCGGGGCGTGGGTGGTCATCGTCGGGTGATTCGGCGGGCGTACCGGCGGTGCCGGTCGGCGGTGGGTCTGCCGTGCCGGTCGGCGGTGGGTCTCCGGTGGCGGTTGCCGGCAAGCCGAGCTGGTGGGCAATGTCCGGCGGTAGCAGCACCGACAGCGGCACGGTGATGCTGATCCGGGCGCGGCCGCCGCCGATCTGGCCCAACGGCATGAATGGCGAGCCCGGATCGGTCCCGTTGGGTGGGTTCGGTGGTCGGCCGGCGCCATCGACGGCATCGTCCGGGGCGACAGCCGGCTCCCCAGCGTCACGAGTGGTCGTAAGTACGCCCGCGGAGCCGGAACCGGGCGCAACTGTCCCCTCGGAGCCGGTCTCGGGCGTAGCTGGCCCCTCGGAGCCGAGGACGATCCTGCTCTCGTGGTGAGGGGTGTTGCCCTCGCGGACGGGGCCTGTTGTCTCAGCGGGCGGTGCGGACGGCTCGGGCGACTCTGGTGGTGCGGGCGGTGCGGAGGGCTCGGGCGACTCTGGTGGTGCGGGCGGTGCGGACGGCTCGGGCCGTGCGGGTTGAGGTGGTGCTGGGCGGGTGGCCGGCGGTAGGCCGACGTAGCCGTTCTCAAGCGCCGCGTGGCCCATCAGCGCGAGGATGTCGGCACGCAGCTGGTCCAGGGTGCGCCGGTCACCGCTCTGGCGCGCGGTACGGGCTGCGGTCTCCAGCGCGAGGTCCAGGCCGGCGGCGTCGGTGGCGGGCAGGATCGCCAGGATCGAGGCCATTCCGTCGGGCAGCTGGCGCGGATGGTCGACCCGGCGCTTGGCGCGAGCCTTGGCGTGCAGGTGGTCGGCGTCGTCGTGGGCCAGGGCGATCACGGCCCGCCGGATCGCGGCGACGAGCTGGGAGTGGGTCTGCAGACCGGCGTCGGGCAGCACCTCCTGCTGCACCCGGTAGGCCATCTCCGGGGAGTAGTCCTCGAGCATCGACACGATGGTCGACGCCTTCTGCACATCGATGTCACCGGTCGCCAGCGCCTCGCCCGTCTCGACGAACGTGCTGCCGAAGCAGCGGGCGTTGCGCACCATGCGGCGCGCCGCCCAGCGTGAGATGCCGAGCCGGGGAGCGAGCTCGTCGGCCGCCATGTTCCCGGCGTCGACCGGGTTCGGCAGCGCGCCCCGGCCGTTGACGATGGGCCGCCGCGCGAGCTCGCCGGCGACGCTGGTGAGCCCGGCGTTCGCCCACGCGACCAGCCGCTGGTAGGCGGCCGCCATCTCGACCAGCGTGTACTCGTCGACCTCGGTGGCGTCGATCGCCGCCAGCTCGGCCGCCAGCGCCGCGTCCGGTGCCAGAGCGGCGAGCGAATCGGCCATCGCCAGCGGCGCGGGCCGGGCGCCGGGCTGACCAATGCCCTCGGGCTCCGCGCCCCGCGTAGCCTCGGACGCACCGGCAAGATCGTCGTCGTACTCGTCGTGCCCGGCGTCGAGCATGGCGTTGAGCACGCGGAAGTACGCGGCCAGCTCGTCGGCGCTGAAGTCCTCGAAGGCAGGGGGCGTGACGACCCAGGTAACATCCTGGCCCGGCCCATCATCCAGGAGAGTCATCACCCCTCCTTCCCGACCGCGGTGCCGTGGTCCCGTCCTGTTCTCACGCTATCGGTGAGCAGTGACATCGACCGCGAGACCTGCTCTTCCCGCTGCTCGACACGCTACCGGGGAGCAATGACATCCGGATCTCCGGCACCCGGCGACAACCGCCACGAGGGTGCGACCGGCAACCGACAGGTCACGCCTCCGGGCGGGGGTGTCTTCGTCGGAAGCAACCAGGCAGGGGCCCGACAACGAGCCGCCTCAGTTCGAAGTCCCGCGATGAACGATCCACCTCTCACCGCGAGGTGGGGTCAGCTACCCCCGCTGGACGTACCCCGGCCGGGCGGCCCACAGCCCGATGACCGCCTGGCTCACGGCGAAGGCCACGATGAGTCCGAGCACCGGGGTCCATGACCCGGTCCAGTCCCGGACCGACCCGGCGAGCACCGGGCCGGCGGCGGCGATGAGGTAGCCGATGGACTGCGCCATCCCCGACAGCTGCGCCGTCTCGGCGGCGGTCCTCGTCCGCAGCCCGAACAGGCTGAGCGCCACCACCAGGGAGGACCCCGAGCCCATCGCGACGAGCGGCACCCAGAGCCCGCTCAGCGCGGGTACCAGGGCGATCCCGGTGGCGCCGACGACGATGAGCGCGCTGATCCCCACCGCCACCGCCCGCAGGTCGGTGCGGCGGCGCATCAACCGGGTGACCGCCAGGCCCGACGGGATGCCGACGAGGTGGTAGAGGAACAGCGTCCAGCCGGCGGTCGCCGGCGCGGTGCCGGCGGCGATGAGGACACTCGGCAGCCAGTTGGCCATGATGTAGAACGTCGCAGACTGCACGCCCATGAACACGGTGACCTGCCAGGCGCCGGCCGACCGCCACACGGAGCGCGTCGCTGCCCGGCCGCCGCCGGCCACGGGGGCAGCCACCGGTACGTCGGCCAGGCCACGGGTCCCTCGGCTGCGCACCACCCATACCGTGGCGACCAACGCCACCGGCACCGCCCAGGCGCCCAGCGGGATCCGCCAGCCGCCACCGGTGGCGTCCGACAACGGCACCGAGAGTCCCGACGCCAGTGCCGCGAAGCTCCCCCTGGTCGCGGTGAAGCACGCGGTCACCAGGGCGATGCGGCCCGGCTGGTCGCGCTTGATGATGGCGGGGGCCAGCACGTTCCCGACGGCGATCCCGCAGCCGACGAGCGCCGTGCCGATCCACAGGCCGGCAGGCACCGGCGCCGACCGCAGCACGATCCCCGCCGTCAGTACCAGCAGTGCCGCAGCGACGACCCGCTCGGGCCCGATCCGCGCGGCGGGCGCGTGGATGAGCGGCGAGACGAGGGCGAAGCCGAGCAGCGGCATCGCACCGAGCAGCCCGAGGAGCCCGTTGCCGAGCCCGGTGTCCTCGCCGATGAGGCCGAGCAGCGGGCCGACGCTGGTGATCGGGGCCCGCAGGCAGGCGCCCAGCAGCAGGACGACGACGACCGCGAGGACGACACGCCGCCCGGCGTGCCGGTCCGGTGGCACGCCGGCGGACCGGGTCGCCGCGGCGGAGCCGGAACCCGGCCCTCGCCGCGGCACCCAGGTCACCGGTGCTCGGCCGAGTCCACCACGTTCGCCAGCAGCATCGCCCGGGTCATCGGGCCGACGCCGCCCGGGTTGGGCGACAGCCAGCCGGCGACCTCGGCGACCTCGGGCGCCACGTCACCGCGCAGCCGGGCCTTGCCGGTCTCCGGGTCGGTCACCCGGCTCACCCCGACGTCGAGGACGACGGCACCGGGCCGAACCATGTCGGCGGTGACGATGCCGGGCACGCCGGCGGCCGCGACGACGACATCCGCCTGGCGCACGAGGCCGGCGAGGTCACGGGTCCCGGTGTGGGTGAGCGTGACGGTCGCGTTGATCTCGCGCCGGGTCAGCAGCAGCCCGATGCTGCGACCGACCGTGGTGCCCCGCCCGACGACGACGACGTGCGCGCCGTCGAGGTCGATGCCGTTGCGGTCGAGCAGCTCGAGGATGCCGCGCGGGGTGCACGGCAGCGCGGACGTCACCGGCTCCTTGACCCGCAGCACGAGGCGCCCGAGGTTGGTCGGGTGCAGCCCGTCGGCGTCCTTGGCCGGGTCGATCATCTCCAGCAGCGCGTTGGTGTCCACGCCGGCCGGCAGCGGCAGCTGCACGATGTACCCGGTGCAGGCCGGGTCGTCGTTGAGCCGCTCGATGGCCTCGGCGATCTCCTGCTGGGTCGCGGTGGCCGGCAGGTCCACCCGGATCGACTCGATGCCCACCTCCGCGCAGTCGCGGTGCTTGCCCGCGACGTAGCTGCGGGAGCCCGGGTCGTCACCGACCAGCACCGTGCCCAGCCCCGGGACGACGCCGCGCTCGCGCAGCGCAGCGACCCGGCCCGCGAGCTCGGCCTTGATGGTCGCTGCCGCAGCCTTGCCGTCAAGGACGCGGGCAGTCACTGCTGCAGGCCCTCGTACAGCGGGAACGCGTCGGTGAGCTTCGCAACGCGACCGCGCAGCGTCTCGAGGTCGGCGCCGTGGCCGTCGACGAGCGCGGTGGCGATGATGTCGGCGACCTCGGTGAACTCCGCCGCGCCGAATCCGCGGGTCGCGAGCGCCGGGGTGCCGATGCGCAGGCCCGAGGTGACCCGCGGCGGGCGCGGGTCGAACGGGACGGCGTTGCGGTTGACGGTGATCCCGGCGCCATGGAGGAGGTCCTCGGCCTGCTGGCCGTCGAGCTCGGAGTGGCGCAGGTCCACCAGCACGAGGTGGACGTCGGTGCCGCCGGTGACCACCGACACCCCCGCCTCACGCACGGCCGGGGCGAGGAGCCGCTCGGCGATGATGCGGGCGCCCTCGAGCGTGCGGCGCTGCCGGTCGGCGAACTCCTCGCCGGCGGCAACCTTGAGCGCCACCGCCTTGGCGGCGATCACGTGCATGAGCGGGCCGCCCTGCTGGCCGGGGAACACCGCGGAGTTCAGCTTCTTGCCGAGATCGGTGTCACGGCTGAGGATCATGCCGGAACGGGGGCCGCCGAGCGTCTTGTGGATCGTCGTCGAGACGACGTCGGAGTCCGCCACCGGGTTGGGGTGCAGCCCCGCGGCGACCAGACCGGCGAAGTGCGCCATGTCGGTCCACAGGTAGGCCCCGACCTCGTCGGCGATCGCCCGGAACGCGGCGAAGTCGAGGTGACGCGGGTAAGCCGACCAGCCGGCGATGATCACCTTGGGTCGGGCCTCGAGGGCCTTCTCCCGCACCTGGTCCATGTCGATGCGGTGGGTCTGCTCGTCGACGCCGTAAGCGGCGACCTTGTAGAGCTTGCCGGAGAAGTTGATCTTCATGCCGTGCGTCAGGTGCCCGCCGTGGGGCAGCGAGAGACCGAGGATGCCGTCACCGGGGTTGGCGATCGCGTGCAGCACCGCGGCGTTGGCGGTGGCGCCGGAGTGCGGCTGGACGTTGGCGTACGCCGCGCCGAACAGGCTCTTGGCACGCTCGATGGCCAGCGACTCAGCGATGTCGACCTGCTCGCAGCCGCCGTAGTACCGGCGGCCGGGGTACCCCTCGGCGTACTTGTTGGTCAGCACCGAACCCTGTGCCTGCAGCACCGCCCGCGGCACGAAGTTCTCGCTGGCGATCATCTCGAGGGTGTCGCGCTGGCGGACCAGCTCCCCCTCGAGGACGGCGGCGATGTCGGGATCGAGCTCGGCCAACGACAGGTCGGCGACCGAGTGGTGGGGACTCTGGCTCATGGTTCCTCCGCAGCGTTCTTCACAGGTGGGCGCGCTGTGGGCGCGCCGTGTCCGGTGACCCTCGGCCCAGGCGGACGACCTCGAGGTCTGCTTCTTCGTCGCTCCCCGGTGGTCATCCACCTACGGCGCCAGTCGCGACAGAGCCACACCCTACCGGTTCTGCGGCAGCGCCCCGCTCAGCCCTCGTCGTCGTCACCCTCGTCGTCGTCCTCGCCGAGGATGCGACGCAGGTAGGCGTAGGTGAGGTCGCCGGTGTGCTGGTCGTACTGGTGCTCGTAGCCCTGCTTGGCGTACAACGACAGGTTCTGCTTGGAGTCCTGGCCGGTGAACACCCAGACCTCCTTGGTCTGCTCGGGCAGGTACTGCAGGACGGCCATGAGCAGCTGGGTGCCCAGGCCCTTGCTCTGCAGGTCCGGCACGACGGCGAGGCGTCCGAGGTTGGCACGCTCGGCCTCGAGCTCCACCCGGATCGAGCCGACCATCCGCGGGCCGATCCATGCCGCCAGCGTCACGACGTCGGCGCGCTGGAGGTCCGCGCGCAGCTCGTCGAGCGACTGGGTGAGCGCTGGGATGTTCGGGTCGCCGTACAGCTGGGCCTCGGTCACGAACGCCGCCCGGCGCACGGTGAGCAGCTCACCGGCGGCGTCGTCGTCCACCACATCGATTCGCACATCGTCCATGGCGCCATCCTTGCACCGACGACGGGCGCTCGCGGCCGTGTCCACCGGCAGGTCTCGCGGTCGACTAGCCTCGTGCGGGTGACCGACAACCTCCACCTCGTGCTGTCCCTGTCCTGCCCCGACCGGCCCGGCATCGTCAGCGCCGTCGCCGGCCTGCTCGCGTCGCACCGTGGCAACATCACCGAGTCGCAGCAGTTCGGTGATCCCTCGACGGGGCTGTTCTTCATGCGCGTGCAGGCCGAGGTCGGTGACTCCCGCGAGGCACTCGAGGCGGCGATGACCGAGCTCGCCGCCGAGTTCTCGATGAGCTGGCACCTCGACGTCGTCGGACGTCCGCTGCGCACCCTCGTGCTCGTCTCCAAGGCGGCGCACTGCCTCAACGACCTCGCCTACCGCCAGCGCAGCGACCGGCTGCCCATCGACGTCGTCGGGGTGGTCTCCAACCACACCGCGCTCCAGCCGATGGCCGAGTTCTACGGCTACGACTTCCAGCACGTACCGGTCACCGCAGACACCAAGCCCGCCGCGGAGGCCGAGCTGCTCCGGCTCATCGAGGAGCGCGACGTGGAGCTCGTCGTCCTCGCCCGCTACATGCAGGTGCTCTCCGACGACCTCTGCCGGCGCCTCGAGGGACGGATCATCAACATCCACCACTCCTTCCTGCCGAGCTTCAAGGGCGCCCGTCCCTACGCCCAGGCGCACCACCGTGGCGTCAAGCTCATCGGCGCGACCGCCCATTACGTCACCGCCGCCCTGGACGAGGGCCCGATCATCGAGCAGGACGTCGAACGGGTGGACCACAGCGACGACGAGCGCGAGATGGTCTCCCTCGGCGAGGACGTCGAGCGGCGGGTGCTCGCCCGGGCCGTGCGCTGGCACGCCGAGCACCGCGTGCTCCTCGACGGCGCCCGCACCGTCATCTTCCGGTAGTCCGCCGCTGCGCCTCGCGGCGCGGTCGCCCTGGTCGCGGCGCACAGGCCTGCCCCGCGGCGCTCCTCGCCGGACGAGATCGGCCAAGCTTCCAACCGCTGAGCCAGGCATCGACCAGCCTCACCACTGGCACCGTCGCGTTCCCCTTGGTGGAGCGCCACACTGGGAGATAGCGCCAGGGAGGGGAAGTCGTGGAAAGTCTCCTGCTCGGAATCATCATTACCACGATCGTCGTCGGCACCGTGTTGTATCTACGCGGCACCGATGGCCGGTTCCGACTACCGACGGCAACCCTCGCCATGGCGGCGGTCACGCTAGTCGTCAGCATCGTCGGCAACCTCAATCCGGATGTTCTGGAGCTGCTTGGTCGCGATCGGTCGCTGCTGCAGAGTGGTCAATGGTGGCGGCTGGTCGCACCCCTGTTCGTGCAGGACGGCGGCTGGGCGGGCACGATCTTCAACATCACTTCTCTCATCGCGATCGGTCTCTGTGCGGAGTCGCTGCACCGCTCCGCCACCTTCCTTGTCACGTACTCCGCCGCCGGACTCGTCAGCGAAGTGTTCGGGTACACCCTCATGCAGCACCAAGGCTTTGCCGGCAATTCGGTCGCGAACATGGGGGCGGCGGGCCTGTGCCTGGTCGGCCTCTGCGCTGCCCGGATCCTTCCGGCGAGGATCGTCGCGATCATCGGTGTGCTCGCCGGCATCGTCCTGATCGTCAACGCAAACCTGCATGGAGTCGGGTTCGCCGTCGGCGCGCTCATCGGTCTCGCTGTGGTGTGGACACGAAGCGCCACAGCTGCGCCCAGTGATTCCTGACCACCCAGCGTCTTGACGAATATGGTCGCTCTGCGTCACGATTTACCCCGGCCAGTGAAGAAACGGGGACCTCATGGACAGCGTCCGACCAGCACGAGGTGCCCAGCGCCTTCGTCAGGCGAATCGCCGCGACATACTCGAACTTCTCCGAACAACGGGCGTCATGTCGCGGGCCGACCTCGCCCGCGAGCTGGGCCTGTCCCCCACGACGTCGTCGAGCATCGTCTCCGACCTCATCGTCGACGGGTTCGCCGAGGAGTCCGAGCCCACCGCCCGCGGCGGCCGGGGCAGGCCCGGGCGCCTCGTCCGGCTCATCACCCCGCCGGGCGTCATCGTCGGCATCGACGTCGGCCGCCGGCACCTGCAGGTCGCCGTCGCCCAGCGCGACGGAGTCGTGCTGGCCGAGCGGTTCGGCGACATCCCCCAGGGCCAGGACCGGGCCACCACGACGCGCACCGTGCTCGCCGTGGTCGACGAGCTGTTGGCCGGCTGCGCACGGGAGCGCAGCGAGCTGCTCGCGGTGGGGATCGGCCTGCCGGGCCCGATCGAGCAGGAGACACACTTCATCGCGACCGGGACGATCCTGCCCGAGTGGGTCGGCTACGACGTCGTCGCGGTGCTCCGCGAGGAGCTGGGTGTGCCGGTCGCGCTCGACAACGACGCGAACCTCGGCATCCTCGGCGAGGCCAGCGAGGGCGCGGCACGCGGCTTCCGCCACGCGATCTACGTCAAGGTGTCCACCGGCGTCGGCGCCGGCCTGCTCCTCGGCGGTGACCTCCACCGGGGCGCCGGCGGGACCGCCGGCGAGCTGGGGCACACCTCGATCCAGGGCGACGGCCCGGTGTGCCGGTGCGGCAGCCGAGGATGCCTCGAGACGCTCGCCTCGGTGCCTGCGCTGCTCGAGATGCTCGCCCCGACCCTCGGCGAGGACGTCGACCTGCCACGCGTGCTCGAGCTGGCGGCCCAGGGCAACCGGGCGTGCCTGCGGGCCATCACCGACGTCGGCCACAGCGTCGGCCGAGCACTGGCGACCGTGTGCAACCTGCTCAACCCGGAGGTCATCGTCATCGGCGGCCCGCTGGTCGCCGTCGCGGAGCCGTTCCTCGACGCCGTCAGCGACGCCGTCGGCCGAGGCTCCATCGCCTCCAACAGCACCGGGCTGGAGATCCGGCCGGCCGAGCTGGGGCGGCGGGCCGAGCTCATCGGCGCCCTCACGCTGGCCGGCGACGCAGTGCCCAAAGTCGAACATCAGGCGCACTGACTGCACCCGGCCAGCCGCGCGTCGGCGTCCGAAGATGAGCGGTTCTGCCTAGTTTCGGCGCCCTCCTCATCGCCGGTGCGTTGCGACGTAGGTCATGATAGGGTGTCAATTAACTCCAGTTGTTGACGCCCCGTAGGTGTGGCGGAGCAGACTGGCACCACCACGGCGCTGGCACCGCCAGCGGCAGGCCGCGACACCGTCCCGGCCGGAGACAACGTAGTTTCGAAGGAGTGGCAATGCGACGGACGACCTTTGTTGCGGCACTGGCGGTTGCCGGCCTCACGCTGGCTGCCTGCGGCAGCGACGCGGACCCCGGTGACGGCAACGGCGACGGAGACGGCGGCGGCAGCGAGGTCGAGGTCTTCACCTGGTGAGCCGCCGGGTCGGAGAAGCTCGGCCTGGACGCCCTCGTCGAGGTGTTCAACGAGCAGCACCCGGACATCGAGTTCATCAACGGCGCGGTGGCCGGTGGCGCCGGCTCCGCCGCCAAGGACCTGCTCCAGTCCAACCTCCAGGCCAACAACCCGCCGGACACCTTCCAGGGCCACGCCGGCGAGGAGCTCAAGGACTACATCGAGGCCGGCCAGCTCGAGGACGTCTCCGACCTCTACGACGAGTTCGGTCTCAACGACGTGTTCCCGCAGGACCTCATCGACCTCGTCACCGTCGACGGCGCCATCTACTCGGTGCCCTCCAACATCCACCGCTCGAACGTCGTGTGGGGCAACCCGACCGTCCTCGCCGACGCCGGCATCGACACCGCCACCCCGCCGGCCTCGATGGACGAGTTCATCGAACAGCTCGAGACCCTCGACGCCGCCGGCGTCACCCCGCTGTCCGTGGCGACCACCTGGACCCAGGTCAACCTGCTCGAGACGGTCCTCATGGCCGAGCTCGGCGCGGACGCCTACATCGGCCTGTGGGACGGTTCCACCGACTGGGCCGGGGCAGAGATGACCTCGGCGCTCGAGGTCTTCGAGACGCTGATGTCCTTCACCAACTCCGACCGTGACGGGCTCGACTGGCCCGAGGCAACCCAGATGGTCATCGACGGCACCGCCGGCTACAACATCATGGGCGACTGGGCGGTCGCGGCCTTCGAGGAGCAGGACGCCGAGTACATCCAGTTCCCGGTCCCCGGCTCCGACGACCAGTTCGGCTTCCTCGCCGACTCCTTCACCCTGCCGGTCGGCGCCCCGCATCCCGACGGCGCGAAGGCATGGCTCGAGACGGTCGGCTCGCTCGAGGGCCAGACCGCCTTCAACCAGGCCAAGGGGTCCATCCCGGCCCGCACCGACGCCGACCCGGCGGACTTCTCCGAGTACCAGCAGGCCGCGATCGAGTCGTACGCCAACGACACCATCGTGCCGTCCCTCGCTCACGGCGCCGCGAGCTCCATCTCGGTGCTCAACGCGATCTCGGACGCCACCAGCAAGTACACGACCGGCGCCTCCGACCTCGCCACCTACCAGAGTGAGCTCGCCGCGGCAGCAGCCGGCTGACCCACCGAGGTACCGCGCTGTGGGGGGGGGGCGCCCAGCNTACCGCGCTGTGCGGGCCGGCCTCCCGGCCGGCCCGCACGGTCGCGGCACCCCTGCGAACCACTCCCGGAGGTCATCTCGTGTTCCGGTCCATCCGACGATGGGGACCACCAGTCCTGCTGCTGGCCCCCTCCATGGTCCTCGTCGCCGTCTTCGTCTACGGCCTCATCTTCGTCAACTTTCAGA
This sequence comes from Georgenia sunbinii, assembly GCF_036421875.1. Lineage (NCBI taxonomy): Bacteria > Bacillati > Actinomycetota > Actinomycetes > Allobogoriellales > Allobogoriellaceae > Georgenia > Georgenia sunbinii. The sequence goes on from NZ_JAZGOL010000003.1 coordinate 613,926, forward strand.
CGTCGATGACCGACTCCCACACCGCACCGCAGGCCACCGGCCAGGCGCCGGTGAGCTTCGTCGGTCTGGACAACTACGTCGCGCTGCTGGGCAACGAGGCCTTCCAGCACTCACTGAAGAACCTCCTGCTCTACACCGTGGTGTTCCTCGTCGGCACCATGGTGCTCGGCTTCCTCTGGGCATGGCCGCTCGACAAGCCGCTCAAGGGCGAGGGCATCTTCCGGTCCATCTACCTGTTCCCGATGGCCGTCTCCTTCGTCGCCTCCGGTGTCGTGTGGCGTTGGCTGCTCAACTCGAACGAGGGCGACAACGCCAGCGGCCTCAACCGGCTGTTCCAGATCATCGGGCTCGACTTCCTGCAGAACCCGTGGTGGAACAACGTCACCTGGGGCATCATCGCCATCGCGCTGCCGGCCGTCTGGCAGCTGTCCGGGTACGTCATGGCGCTCTTCCTGGCCGGGTTCCGCGGTATCCCGGAGGAGCTGCGCGAGGCCGGGCGGATCGACGGCGCCTCGGAGTGGAAGCTCTACCGGCACGTACTGTTCCCCCAGCTGTCGCCGGTGGTGCTCAGCGCCCTGGTGATCATCGGCCACATGTCGCTGAAGTCGTTCGACCTCATCATGTCGATCTCCAAGCCGGCGAACTACCAGACCAAGGTGCCGGCGATCGACATGTATGTGTTCAAGTCGAGCTTCGACTACGCCAACAGTGCGACCGCCGGGGCGATCCTGCTCCTCATCGTCGCGGTGGTCATCGTCCCGTACCTCATCCACAACGCCCGGGCGGAGAAGCGCTGACATGACCTCGACCTCCGCAACCCTGCCGGTACCGCCCACCCACGCCGGTGGCTCCCCCGGCCCGCTCCCCGTGCGCAAGGCCGCGGGCGGCTTCACCGTCGGCCGGACCGTGCGCTACGCGCTGCTGCTGTTCTTCCTGCTCATCGTCCTCGTGCCGGTCTACGTCCTCATCATCACGAGCTTCAAGGGCGCGGGCGACGCCGCCCCGAGCCGTGCCTGGGCGCTGCCGACGACATGGACCACCGAGAACTGGGTGGCGGCGTGGGACGCGCTCGCCCCCGCCATCTGGCGCACCCTGCAGATGGTGGTGCCGGCGTCGCTCATCGCCGCGATGTTCGGCTCGATGAACGGCTTCGTGCTGTCCCGCTGGACCTTCCGCGGCGCGAACCTCATCTTCACGCTCATCCTGTTCGGGATGTTCATCCCCTACCAAGCGGTGATGATCCCGCTGCTGCAGCTCATGCTCGGGGCCGGGGTGCCCTCCGGGATCCCGTCGCTGATCCTCGTGCACGTGGTCTACGGCATCCCGATCACCACGCTGATCTTCCGGAACTACTACCAGTCGGTGCCGAACGAGCTCATCGAGGCCGCCCGGGTCGACGGCGCGGGCATGCTGCGTACGTACGCCTCGGTAATCCTGCCGCTCTCCGCGCCCGGCTTCGTCGTCGTCCTCATCTGGCAGTTCACGTCGGCGTGGAACGACTTCCTGTTCGCGGTGTTCTTCTCCTCGAGCTCGAACGGCCCGGTGACCCTCGCGCTGAACAACCTCGCCAACGGCGCGCTGCTGCAGAACTACGGCGTCTCGATGGCCGGTGCGCTGTTCGCCTCGCTGCCCACGCTCGTGGTCTACATCGTGCTCGGCAAGTACTTCATCGGCGGCCTGATGTCCGGTTCCGTCAAAGGCTGACCCCCGCCCCACCCCCACTCCCCCCACCCACCCACCCACCCACCGACAGCAGGATTGTCACCGACAGCAGGGTTGTCACCGACAGCAGGGTTGTCACCGACAGCAGGGTTGTCACCGACAGCAGCGTTGTCACCGACAGCAGCGTTGTCACCGACAGCCGACTTATCCGCGACAGCAGGATTGTCATCACCTGCCCGGGCCTCACGCCGGGCACGAGATCTCACGATTCGGGCAGGCAGGTCTGGATCGAGGGGCGGCTCTCGGATGTCGAGACAGCTGCCACGCCGAGGGCACGGCTCCGCGCGTCCTCGTAGGTTGACGTCCTCAAGCTCATTCCCGCGGAGGCACAGATGACGGCGGTGCTCGGCATCACGGCAGCCGGGGTGAGCCCGGAACACTTCAAGGCCGTGTTCCGCCACCACCCCGGGGGCGTCGCCGTCATCACGCTGCGGACCGCGGCGGGGCCGGTGGGCTTCACCGCGACGTCGGTCATCTCGGTGTCAGCCGATCCACCCGTGCTGGCGTTCTCATTGGCCGCGACGTCCTCATCGCGTGACGCCGTCGAGACCGCGGAGAGCCTCGTCGTCAACTTCCTCGGCCCGGACCAGCAGTACGTCGCGACGCAGTTCGCGCGCCGCGGCGTCGACCGATTCGACGGCGTCGACTGGTGCCCCCTGACGACCGGCGAGCCGGTGCTGCGTGGCACCTCGGCGTGGATCCGTGCCGAGATCGACAACCGGATACCGGTGGGCGACAGCCTGCTCGTCACGCTCCGCGCCCGGCTGGCGCACCAGTGCGAGGACCCCGCCCCGCTCGTCTACGTCGACCGCGCCTACCACCACCTCGGCGACGACACTCGCGTCAACCCGTAGCTCACCTCCCACGGCCCACGGCCCACGGCCCACGGCCCACGGCCCTCGGCCCTCGGCCCTCGGCCCTCGCCGACAGCAGGATTGTCTGCGACAGCAGAGTTGTCTACGCGCTGCGCATCATGATGGCGCTGGGTGCCCACAAGCATCCGCGGCTGCCCTATCCGCCAGGGCCACCGGCCAGGACAACCACGACGTTGTCGAGGCGCGTCACGGAGCGGCTGAACCGACTCGCTCCTCAAGTATCGGCCCGGATTCTCTTCAGGTACGCGGATAAGTCTGCTCTCGCAGACAATCCTGCTCTCGCGGACAATCCCGCTGTCGCGGACAATCCCGCTGTCGCGGACAAGTCTGCTCTCGCAGACAACCCTGCTGTCGCGGACAATCCAGCTCTCGCGGACAAGTCTGCTCTCGCGGGGAAGGCTGCTGTCGCGGGTTGGGTCCACCGGGCGTCGTAGGGCCGCCTCCCCCGAGGAGGGGATACCGCCGGCACACGATCAACCCGTCACCCGATGCGGCCGGCTCGGGCCCGGCGCGATGCTCGAGGCATGAGCACTCCTCCCCCGCCCACGACATCCGTCCTCGCCGCCAGCACACCGCACCCGGCCCTGCCGCACCCAGCACCACCGCACCCGGTGCTCAGCGCCCGGGCGCTGACCAAGTCCTACGGCATGACCACGGCACTGGCGGGGGTCGACCTCGATCTCGCCGCCGGTGAGTCGGTCGCCGTCATGGGCGCCTCCGGCTCGGGCAAGACCACCCTGCTGCACTGCCTCGCCGGCATCGTGCCACCGACCACCGGGCAGGTGCACCTGCTCACCGGCCAGGGGCCGGTGAGCGTCGGCGCACTGTCCGACGCCGAGCGCTCCCGGCTGCGGCGTGAGCAGTTCGGCTTCGTCTTCCAGGAGGGCATGCTCATCCCCGAGCTCACCGCGCTGGAGAACGTCGCCCTTGCCCTCATGCTCGGCGGCGTCGCCCGCGGCCCGGCGGAGCAGCACGCCGCCGGCTGGCTGGCCCAGCTGGGTCTCGGCGGGCTGGAGCAGCGGCGCATCGGGCAGCTCTCCGGTGGTCAGGCGCAACGCGTGGCGATCGCACGGGCTCAGGTGACCGGCGCCCGTGTGGTGTTCGCCGACGAGCCGACCGGCGCGCTCGACTCTCAGACCTCGGCCGAGATCATGGGCGTGCTGCTGCAGGCGACCGCCGCCGCGGGACGAACCCTCGTCGTCGTCACCCACGACCACTCGGTCGCGTCGATGTGCGCCCGCGTCATCACGCTGCGCGACGGCCGCGTCGTCGCCGACTCGGCCAGCGGAGGTGGCCGCTGATGGACGCCGCCCTGCTCACGCCGCCCAGCGGCGGTCGCTCCGGCACCACTCTCCGTATCGGCCTGCTGCTGGCCCGCCGCGGCGGCATGCGCTCGTCGGTGCTCCTGCTCCCCGCCGTCGCCTTCGCGACGACGACCACCCTCGTCCTGACCGTCCTCGCCGGCGCCTGGTCCTTCCTGCGGTGGGACGACGAGCTCGCCGGCAGCTACCAGATCCTCGCCGGGCTGGCGCTGGCGCTGCTCGTCCCGCCGCTGCTCTCGCTCGGCGGCGCCGCTGCCCGCCTCTCGGCACGACGACGCGACGACCGGCTCGCCGGTCTGCGCCTGCTCGGCGCCACCACCGCCATGGTCACCCGGCTGACCGTCCTCGAGTCGGCGGTGGTTGCGCTCCTCGGCGGCTGCGCCGGGGTCATCGGCTACCTCGCGCTCGGACCGCTCGTCCAGCTCGTCCACTTCCGTGGGGAGCCGATCGGCAGCGCCTTCTGGCTCCCGGCGTGGCTCGTCGTGTGCGTGGTCCTCGCGATCGTGCTGCTGGCGGCCGTCAGCGCCGTGCTCGGGCTGCGCCAGGTGCGCATCTCCCCGCTCGGCGTCCGGCGCCGTCAGGACCCGCCGCGGATCTCGTGGCTGTGGCCGGCCGGTGGCGGCGCCGTCATGGTCCTCGCCGTCGTCGCGTTCCAGGGCAGCTACGCGGACCTCGCGGTGTTCGTCGCCGTCATCGTCGGCGGGTTCGCCGCGTGCCTGGCAGTCCTCGGGCTCGTCGGGCCGTGGGTCGTCTCGGTCGTTGCCCGACGGCGGGTGCGCCGCGCGCAGCGCCCGGACCAGCTGCTCGCGGCGCGCGCGATGGCCGAGAACCCCAAGGCGGTCTGGCGGCAGATCAGCGGCGTGGTGATGACGTGCTTCATCGCGGTGGTCGCCGGCAGCGGGGTCGCGCTCATGGGCACCGCGCAGGGCGGGGGCATGGCCGAGGCGGACCGGCTGCTCGTCGCCGACATCCGGACCGGGATCCTCATCACGATCGCCGTGTCGTTCCTCATGGTCGCGTGCTCGACCGGGGTCACCCAGGCCGCCGAGGTCCTCGACCGGGCCGAGCTCTACCGAAACCTCGACCGGCTGGGCATGCCCAGAAGGACCATGACGACGGCGCAGACCGCCACCGTCATGACGCCCCTGCTCGTCATCGCGACCGGCACGGTGCTGCTCTCCGGGCTGCTCGTGGCCCCGCTCGCGGGCATGGCAGTTCTCCTGGCACCGACGAGCGTGGCGATGATCCTCGCTGCCCTCGTCCTCGGTGTGCTCCTCGTGCGGCTCGCCGTCCTCGCCACCCGCCCGCTGCTCACCGCCACCCTGCGCGAGGCAGCCTGACGATCGCTTCCACCGGTGGCTACGGAAACCGCCCCACGACCAACCCGTCGTGCGCCGCAGCCGTAGTACCGCCGCCGGCTGGATGCGAGGCCGGACGACGACGGGGCCGGGAGAGGTCACCCTCTCCCGGCCCCGCCACTGCAGACTCAGATGAGGCCGAGCGTCTCCACGGCCTCGCGCTCGCCGGTGAGCTCGGCGACGGACGCGTCGATCCGCTCACGGGAGAACTCGTTGATCTCCAGGCCCTGGACGATCTCCCACGCACCGTTCCGGGAACGCACCGGGAAGGAGGAGATGAGCCCCTCGGGCACCCCGTAGGAGCCGTCCGACGGGATCGCCGCGGAGGTCCAGGAGCTGCCGGTGCCGCCCACCCAGTCGTGGACGTGGTCGATCGCGGCGTTGGCCGCCGAGGCCGCCGACGACGCCCCGCGGGCGTCGATGATGGCGGCGCCCCGCTTGGCGACGGTCGGGATGAAGTCGTCCGTCAGCCAGGTCTCGTCGACGAGCTCGGTCGCCGGCCGGCCGTCGACCGTCGCGTGGAACACGTCCGGGTACTGGGTCGCCGAGTGGTTGCCCCAGATGGTGAGGTTCTCGAGCTGGCGCACCGGGGTGCCGGTCTTGGCGGCCAGCTGGCTCAGCGCCCGGTTGTGGTCGAGCCGGGTCATCGCGTTGAAGCGGTCGGCCGGGACGTCCGGCGCGTTGCGCTGCGCGATGAGCGCGTTGGTGTTGGCCGGGTTGCCCACGACGAGCACCCGGATGTCCTCGGCGCCGTGGGCGTTGATCGCCTTGCCCTGCGGTCCGAAGATCCCGCCGTTGGCCTCGAGGAGGTCGCCGCGCTCCATGCCCGGGCCGCGCGGCCGGGCACCGACGAGCAGCCCGATGTTGGCGCCGTCGAAGGCGGCGTTCGGGTCGTCGAAGATGTCGGTGCCGGCGAGCAGCGGGAAGGCGCAGTCGTCGAGCTCCATCGCGGTGCCCTCGGCGGCCTTGACCGCCTGCGGGATCTCCAGGAGCCGCAGCCGGACCGGGACGTCGGGGCCGAGCAGCTGCCCGGAGGCGATCCGGAACAGCAGCGCGTAGCCGATCTGGCCGGCCGCTCCGGTGACGGTGACGTTGACGGGGGTGGTGGTCATGCGCAGTCTCCTTCTGGCTCCGGGCGCCGGCTCAGCCGAGTCGGGCAGCGAGGTTCTCGTCGAGCGACGCGAGGAACGCCTCGGTGGTCTGCCACTCCTGGTCCGGGCCGACGAGCAGCGCGAGGTCCTTGGTCATCTTGCCGGACTCGACGGTCTTGATGACGACGTCCTCGAGGGTCTGGGCGAAGCCGGTGACCTCCGGGGTGGAGTCGAGCTTGCCGCGGTGGGCCAGCCCACGGGTCCAGGCGAAGATGGACGCGATCGGGTTGGTCGACGTCGGGTTGCCGGCCTGGTGCTGGCGGTAGTGCCGGGTGACCGTGCCGTGGGCGGCCTCGGCCTCGACGGTGCGGCCGTCCGGCGTCATGAGCACCGACGTCATCAGGCCCAGCGAGCCGAAGCCCTGAGCCACGGTGTCGGACTGGACGTCGCCGTCGTAGTTCTTGGCAGCCCAGACGTAGCCGCCCTCCCACTTCATCGCCGCGGCGACCATGTCGTCGATGAGGCGGTGCTCGTAGGTGATGCCGGCAGCGTCGAACTGGTCCTTGAACTCGGCCTCGAAGATGTCGGCGAAGATGTCCTTGAACGCGCCGTCGTAGGCCTTGAGGATGGTGTTCTTCGTCGACAGGTACACCGGGTAGCCGCGCTGCAGGCCGTAGGAGAACGAGGCGCGGGCGAAGTCGGCGATCGACTTGTTGTAGTTGAACATCCCCATCGCGACGCCGCCGTCCTCGGGGAACTTGGCGACCTCGAGCTCGAGCGGCTGGCTGCCGTCGTCGGGGGTGTAGGTGATGGTCACGGTGCCGGGGCCGGGGACCTTGAAGTTCTGCGCCTTGTACTGGTCGCCGTGGGCGTGGCGGCCGATGATGATCGGCTTGGTCCAGCCCGGGACGAGCCGCGGCACGTTGGAGATGATGATCGGCTCGCGGAAGATGACGCCACCGAGGATGTTGCGGATGGTGCCGTTCGGCGAGCGCCACATGTTCTTCAGGCCGAACTCGGCGACGCGGTCCTCGTCGGGGGTGATGGTGGCGCACTTGACGCCGACGCCGTGCTCCTGGATCGCGTGCGCCGCGTCGATCGTCACCTGGTCGTCGGTGGCGTCACGGTGCTGGATGCCGAGGTCGTAGTACTTGAGGTCGACGTCGAGGTAGGGGTGGATCAGCCGATCCTTGATGAAGGACCAGATGATTCGCGTCATCTCGTCACCGTCGAGCTCGACGACGGGATTGGTGACCTTGATCTTCGCCATGCGTGAATCTCTCCTGACCACCCTCGCGGGTGTTCCTCGGCATCGGGGAGGCGCCGGCCGACCGGCACCCCGACCAGATTACTCGACATCGAGATAATTCGTCAGTGGTGGCGGTCTCGGCTTCTCAGGTCGCGTCCTCCGCCACCTCAGGTGCGTCCGCCGTCACCCGGCTCACGTCGATCCGGTCGACGCGCAGCCCGTCGAGCCGCCTGACGGTGAGCGTGAGCCCGTGCCAGCCGACCGAGTCGCCGACAACGGGCATCCGGCCGAGCTCGGCGACGACGAAGCCGGCCAGCGTGTCGAACGGTCCCTCGGGCAGCGCGCGGTGGAGCACCTTGACCACCTCTGCCCGGCTGAGCAGCCCGGAGACCTCGCCGCCCGAGGGCCGGCTGACGACGTCGGGCGTCTCCTGGTCGTACTCGTCGTGGATCTCGCCGACGAACTCCTCGACGACGTCCTCGAGCGTGACGATCCCGTCGGTGCCGCCGTACTCGTCGACGACGATCGCCAGGTGCACGTTCTGCGTACGCATCTCGGTCATCGCGGCGAGGCACCGGGTGCCGGTCGGGAAGAACAGCACCTGCCGGACGAGCTCGGCCACCGTCCGGACCTCCGCCGGGACCGCGATGAGGTCACGGACGTGGACGAACCCGACGACGTCGTCGTCGTTGGTGCCCCGGACCGGGTAGCGGGAGTGCACCAGCCGGCTGGCCAGCCGCTGCGCCTCGGTGATTGTGGTTCCGGCGTCGAAGAACTCCACCTCGGTGCGCGGGGTCATGATCTCCTCGACGCCCCGCTCGCCGACCGCGAGCAGGTCCATCACCATCGCCCGCTCGACGACGCCGAGCGACTCGTGCTCGGCGACCAGCGCCCGCAGCTCCTCGGCACCGATCTCCTCGCGCTGGGCGTCCGGGTCGCGGCCGAGCAGCCGCATGACGGCGTTCGTCGACGCACCGAGCAGCCAGATCACAGGTCGCAGCAGCGTGGCGATCCAGTCGAGCGGGGTGGCGACGACCATCGAGAACCGCTCCGCGCTCTGCATCGCCAGCCGCTTGGGCACCAGCTCGCCGAACACCAGCGAGAGGTAGGAGATCACCACGGTGGTGCCGATGAACGCGACGGTGGCGGCCAAGCCTTCGCCCAGCCCCCACGAGGTGAGCGTCGGCGCGATCTGCGGGGCGATCTGCGCGGCGCCGAAGGACGCCGAGAAGAACCCGGCGAGAGTCACCCCGACCTGCACCGAGGACAGGAACCGGTTGGAGCTGCCGATGAGCCGGGCCACCCGGGCGCCAGCGCGCCCGGTGCTCGCCATCGCCCGGACCTGGCTCTCCCGCAGCGAAACCAGCGCGATCTCGGAGGCCGCGAAGACCCCGCCGACGAGGATGAAGAGGAAGACGAGACCGATGTTCAGCAGGAGGTCTGGCATCTGCGTAGTGTTTCAGACGCCCCGCGTTAGGTGAGGTTGCCGGCCGGGGCGAGGGCCAGGAGGGCGACCGCGGCGGCGACGAGCAGGACGACGTCCACCGCCGTTGAGCGGGCCATGAATGCCGGCGGCCGGCGGCGGTCGGCGACCCGCACCACCGCGAGCGCGATGCAGAGCGCAGCCAGCACGAGCGCGGCCGCAGGGGCACCGATGACCACCGCCGCCGCGCAGGCCGCGAGGAGGCCGGCAGCGACAAGCCAGAGCGCCGGCGAGCGCGCCATCTCCCGTGCCGTCATGGGGGCGAGACTACCGTGGGCGGGTGACCGTTCATCCGACCGCCCGCCCTCCGGTCCGCCGCGTCGTCGTCGTCGGCTCCGGGCTCGCCGGCCTGCGCACCGCCGCCGAGCTGCGCGGCCAGGGTTTCGACGGCGAGCTGACCGTCGTGTCCGCCGAGCTGCTCGCGCCGTACGACCGCCCGCCGCTGTCCAAGGAGCTGTTGAGCCGGCCCGAACCGCTGTGGCTGGCCGGAGAGGGGTACGGCGAACTCGCCGACCTCGCCGACCACTGGCTGCGCGGCCACGAGGCCGTCGCCCTCGACGCCGACGACGACGGCGCCCGCCTCGAGGTCCGGGCGCCCGACGACGGGAGGACGAGCACGCTGGCGGCCGACGCCGTCGTCGTGGCGACCGGGGCCCGTCCCGTCCGGCGGCCCACCTGGCACGGCGCGCTGCACCTGCACGACGCCGGGGACGCCGCGCGGCTGCGCGAGGAGCTGGCGCCGGGCCGCCGGCTCACCGTCATCGGTGCCGGCTGGATCGGGGGGGAGCTTGCCACCGTGGCGAGCGCCGCCGGGGTCGAGGTGACCGTGCTGGAGGCAGCGCCCGGGCCGCTGGCCCACGTGCTCGGCACCGAGGTCTCGCGGCTGGTCGCGCCGTGGTACCCGTCGGCCGGCATCACGCTGTGCTGCACCGCGCTGGTGACGGCGACCGGCCCCGAGGGGGTGCAGCTCGACGACGGGAGCCGGGTCGCGGCCGACGTCGTGGTCGCGGCGGCCGGCGTCCGGCCGGCCACCGCGTGGCTCGGGGGGACGCTGCCGCTCACCGCGCGCGGTGCGGTGCCGGTGGACCTCGCCGGCCGGGTGCGCGGCGGGCCGGCGACCGTGCGGGCGGTCGGGGACGTCACCGACCGGTGGTCGCCCCGCGACGGCGAGCTGCCCGGGGCGCACTGGGACGGCGCGCTTTCCTACCCGGCGGCGCTGGTGGCCGACCTCCTCGGCGGGGACGGCCCGGCCGGCCGGCAGGCCGACCCCGCCCCCTACGTGTTCTCCACCCAGCTGGGGCACGAGCTGACCGTCGTCGGCCGGGTGCCGACCGCCGGTGAGGTCGTGCTGCGCGGCGACCCCGCCTCCGGGGAGGGCTGGACCGCGCTCTACGTGGCGCCGGACGACGCCGGCGAGGTCCGGCTGCGCGCCGGCTTCACCGTCGACCGGCCCCGTGACGTCGGCGCGCTGCGCCGGGCGCTGTCGGCACCCGAGCACTCGGCGCTGGACCCGGTGGCGGCCGCCGACCCGGGCCTGCCGCTGCGCAAGGCGCTGCGGTAGCCGGAGTCCGCGGCCTGCGGTCAGTGCGCGAAGTGGCGGGTGCCGGTGAAGTACATCGTCACGCCGGCAGCCTGCGCCGCGGCGACGACCTCCTCGTCGCGGATCGAGCCGCCGGGCTGCACGACGGCGCGCACGCCGGCGTCGAGCAGCACCTGGAGGCCGTCGGCGAACGGGAAGAACGCGTCGGAGGCCGCGACCGCGCCGCAGGCCCGCTCGGGGGCGGTCCGCCGGGCGGCGTCGTCGGCGTTCTGCGCGCCGCCGGCCCCCTCGACGTCGGAGTCGACCGGGGCGCCGAGGGTGTTGGCGCGCTCGACCGCGAGCCGGCAGGAGTCCACCCGGTTGACCTGGCCCATCCCGACGCCGACGCTCGCGCCGTCGTGCGCGAGCAGGATGGCGTTGGACTTCGCCGCCCGCACCGACCGCCAGGCGAAGGCGAGGTCGGCGAGCGTGGCGTCGTCGGCGGCCGGCCCGGCGGCGAGGGTCCAGCCGGCCGGGTCGTCACCGTCGGCGTCGATCCGATCGGCGCCCTGCACCAGCAGGCCGCCGCTGATCGGCCGCATCTCAGTCACGGCGCGGGCCGTCTCGGGCAGCGTGAGCAGGCGGATGTTCTTCTTCGCGGTGAGGATCGCCAGCGCGTCGTCGTCGAACGCCGGGGCGATGACCACCTCCGTGAACACCGGGGCGAGCTGCGCGGCGAGCTCGGCGGTGACCGTCCGGTTGGCGGCCACGACACCGCCGTAGGCGGAGACCGGGTCGCAGGCGTGCGCCTTGGCGTGGGCGGTCGCGATCGTCTCCCCGACGCCGATGCCGCACGGGTTGGCGTGCTTGATGATCGCCACCGCCGGCGCGGTGTGGTCCTGGGCGGCGCGCCACGCGGCGTCGGCGTCGACGTAGTTGTTGTAGCTCATCGCCTTGCCGTGCAGCTGCTGCGCCTGCGCGACGCCGGGCCGCCCGGAGCTGTACAGCGCCGCGGGCTGGTGCGGGTTCTCGCCGTAGCGCAGCACCTCGCGGCGCTGCCAGGTGGCGCCGAGCCACGCCGGCAGCGGGCCGCCGTCGGCGTCGGGTGCGACGACGTCGCCCAGCCAGGAGGCGACGGCGACGTCGTACTCGGCGGTGTGCCGGAAGGCCGCGGCGGCGAGCCGCTGGCGCTGCGCGAGGCTGAAGCCTTCGCCGCCCACCGCGGTGACGACGTCGTCGTACCCGGCCGGATCGACGACGACGGCCACGCTCGGGTGGTTCTTCGCCGCGGCGCGCACCATCGTGGGCCCGCCGATGTCGATCTGCTCGATGCACTCGTCAGGGCTCGCGCCGGAGGCGACGGTGTCGGTGAACGGGTAGAGGTTGACGACCACGAGGTCGAACGGCGCGACGTCGAGCTGCTCGAGCTCGGCGCGGTGGGCGTCCTTGCGGCGGTCGGCGAGGATGCCGGCGTGCACCCGCGGGTGCAGGGTCTTGACGCGGCCGTCGAGGCACTCGGGGAAGCCGGTGACCTCCTCGACCGGTGTCACCGGGACGCCGGCGGCGGCGATGGTGCGGGCGGTGGAGCCGGTGGAGACGATCTCCACGCCGGCGTCGTGCAGGGCGCGGGCGAGCGGCTCGAGGCCGGTCTTGTCGTAGACCGAGACGAGCGCGCGGCGGATGGCAAGGATGGTCATGGGGTCACTCCTGGGATCGGTTCGGACCCGGGCACCCAGGCGTGCGGCACCCTGCAGGGGACTTCCGGCCGCTCCCCGGTGGTATGGCTCCACCTCGGTTCGCCAGTTACGGCCGCGCCCGAGTCTACCGCCCGCCGGGCACCGGCGGGCGCCGGTCCACCGGCAGCGCCCGGTGCACCTGCCAGGCCGCCACGCACTCCTGCCGGCTGCCGTCGGGGGTGCCGGCGAACCACTGCCGGGTGAACCGGTTGTACTCGAACTGCTCGCCGATCGGGCCGATGGCCGCGCCGCGGGTGCGGTGCCAGTGGTCGACCGCCTCGGCGAGCGTGCGGCCCGCGCCGTGGGCGATGAAGTCCCGCATGTGCTCGTCGAACCGGAAGGCGGGGCCGACCTCGGCCGCGAAGAAGCGCCGCAGCACCTGGCTGCAGCGCTGGCCGGGCGGTAGCACGGTCGCCGGTCCGACCGGCTCGGCGAGCTGTCGGGTGGCGGCCCGTCGTGGTGGCGGCCGTGCGGGGGCGGGCGCGCCGTCGAGCGCCGCGGCCAGCCGGTCGAGCAGCTCGGTCTTGCTGCCGTGGCGCGCCACGCCCAGCTGCCGGGCGCGGTCGACGAGCTCCGAGCGGAGCCAGTACCAGCGGCGCAGCTCGGCGCCGCTCGCGACGCTCGCCACCGGGGGCCGTGCCTCGTCCGGCGCGCTCGCCGCGACGGGCGAGGTCGGCGGCTCAGCCATCCCTGACGACCCGCCGGCCCTCGACCCGCCACGGGTCCCGGGCCAGCCGACCGACCTGGTCAACCAGCTGCACGCGCTCGGCGACCTTGATCCGCTCGGTGAGCGTCTCGACGGTGTCGTCGTCGTGGACGGGGACCGCCACCTGCGCGATGATCGCGCCGGTGTCCACCCCCTCGTCGACGACGAACAGCGTGGCCCCGGCGATCTTCACCCCGTACTCCAGGGCGTCGCGCGGGCCGTTGATGCCGGCGAAGGCCGGCAGCAGCGAGTTGTGGGTGTTGACGTACCGCCCGCCGAAGCGCTCGAGGAACCGCGGGCCGCACAGCTTGAGGAAGCCGGCCGAGACCACGAGGTCCGGCTCGGCGGCGGCGACCGCGTCGGTCAGCGCCCGGTCCCAGGCGTCCCGGTCCGGGTGGTCCCCCACCCGTGCGACGAAGGTCGCGATGCCGGCCTGCCGGGCCAGCTCGAGGCCGGCCGCCGAGGGCCGGTCCGCGCCGACCGCGACGATCTGGACGCCGTAGTCCGGGTCTGCGCTCGCAGCGAGGATCGCGGCGAGGTTGGAGCCTCCGCCGGAGATGAGGACGACGACGCGGCATGGGTTCGGCACGCCGCCGAGGATATCGCTCCAGGATGGGAGACTTCGTCCATGCCCACTGATCGCCAGCCCTCCCCCGCGCCCGGTCCGCCGCCGGACCCGGAGGCGGTCCGGGCGGTCACCCGGCCGGTGATGTGGTTCTCCGGGCTGCTGCTCGCGGGCCTGTGGTTCTCGGCGACCGCGCCGCCGTGGCCGCTGCCGCTGCTCACCGGCGTGCTGGCGCTGGCCGCCATCGTGCTCGGCATCCGTGGGCTGGTCCGGATGCGGCGGGCCCGGATCGGCGGCGCCATGCTCGTGCTCGTCATCCTCGGGCTCCTGCTCGCCGCCGCGATGGTCCTCATCAGCGCGATGCAGGCGGTGATGTGGCCGGTCTACGCCGAGCTGCACGCCTGCCTCGACCGCGCCATCACGGTCCGCGCGGAACGGGCCTGCACCGCCGAGCTCGAGGGCAACGTGCAGGACTGGGTCTGGGGCCTGCTCGGGTCCTGACGCGCGAGCCGCGTCCCTCCGTCGTAGCGTGGCAGGCCCCGACACGATGGAGGAGACCCATGGCACACCTCAACGGCAAGACAGTCGCGTTCCTCGCCACCGACGGCTTCGAGGACTCCGAGTTCACCGAGCCGTGGCGGGCGGTCACCGACGCCGGCGCGACCGCGACGGTGATCGCACCGGACGAGGGCACCATCACCGGGAAGAACGGCCACGAGGCCGGGGTGGATCTCACCACCGCCGCGGCCAGCGCCGCCGACTATGACGCGCTCGTGCTGCCCGGCGGCGTCGTCAACGGTGACCACCTGCGGATGGACGACCACGCGGTGCGGTTCGTCCGCGACATCTTCGCCCAGCACAAGCCGGTGGGCGTCATCTGCCACGGCGGCTGGATCCTCACCGACGCCGACGTGCTGCACGGCCGCAAGCTCACCTCCTACCCGAGCCTCAAGACCGACCTGTCCAACGCCGGGGCCACCTGGGTGGACGAGGAAGTCGTCGTCGACGCCGGCCTGGTGAGCAGCCGCAACCCGGGCGACCTGCCGGCCTTCACCGCGAAGCTGGTCGAGGAGATCGGCGAGGGCAAGCACCGCGGCCAGACGGCCTGAGGACCGCCGTCGTCCCGTCGAGGAAGGCGTCGGTCCCGTTGCGCGCTCTGCCTTCCCGCAGCCTTGAGGGACGCCTCGCCATCAGGATTGGGCGGCAGGGGGAGCACCACGGCCAGGGAGGGACAGGTCTGGAGAGACCCTTAGCAGATCCGCTGCTCGATGGGGACTCCGCCCCGTAAACGATCCCTCACGGGACATCGCCCAAACACTTGGCTTAGCCGGCGGCGCGTCGCCGCGGTCGGTTCGGCTTACGACAGTCCAGGCACGGCCGTGGTCAGGCGCCGGGAGATGTGCTCGCAATGGTCATGCCTGTGGCCGGCCCGCCAGATTCCCCAGGCGTTCGCGGCCGTGCGAATGATTGACGGGCTCGTCGGGAGCGACGCCCGCGTTTCGATGCGTTCAGCCAGTCGACGGCATCAAGGATGCATGCCCCGGCCTGGATGTCAGTGGTATCGACGACGATGGCTCGATGACAAAAATTGCCTTCATGCGCAGGGAGACACGGGCCGACAACGCCCGCGGGATGGTGCCCAACAGCTGAGGGTCCAAACTACTGCGATCTGCAGGTCGTGGGCTTCATCAGCCCGAAGAGACGCGGGCGGCGCTCGTCAGCCTTGAAGAGCTGACCACGCTGGAGCGCGAGGCGCAGCCGCTCCGCCTCCCCCTGCTCGCTTTGCATCCGCAGCCACAGCACCTTCCCCTCCTGAGCAGACTCGTCGATGACGACAGGTTGTCGCGGCTCTTCGTGATGGTCTGGTCACATCCCGAACTGTGCCAAGCATGGCTCGAGGCCGATCAAGCGTTCGATCTTCTCACTGGCGAAGGCGCTCGCACTCCGCCGGGTGAACATTCCGCCGGCCCGCGAAGGTGCCGTGGCTGATCTGCGGTCATTGCGCTGATCGCGTGGTCGGCTGCTCGAGTGCCGCATCCCTACTCCTCCGCCTAGGCTGCGTTGTTCAACTGACGGGGCGCCGTCCAACGAACCCGATGCGGCGGCACGGAGCGGTTAGGGAAGTGCACGCGATGCCCCTTCCGCGCGAGGATCCCGTGCGAGACACTGTCGGGCGCTCCCTGAGTCGCACATCCGGGCGCCGCCGCTCGCTCAGGGCCTAAACGGCGCCGCGCGATCCGGGGCTGCCCCCGCGCCCCGGATGCGAAGCCGCCACGCCAACGCACCTCCCGCACTACACCGCCATCTGCGAAGAGCCAGCAAAGCGGTGCCATCTCATATTTTGGGACTGGCACTTCGAATCAGCGGACGAGGGAAACCGTTGACTATGCTGACGCGCGGCGGGGACCCGCCTAGACCTGACGAGGGGGAGCAATAGTGCGCAATATTCAGGTTCAGCCAGTTCAAGATGGAAAATGGAGTATACCGGTGGAGTCAGAGAGTGCCTGGCGACGTCTCCGGGCTGCCGCACTGGTCCTACTGGCTACTATGCTCGTCGGGTTCCTCCCGGCGTCGGCGTCGGCGTCGGGAGCTAATGCGGCGAATGACACCAGCGCCGCACTGGCTCTCGATCAGGTCCTCGTCAACGCGAGCTGCAGCAGCTCTAGGGGGTTGTCTGCAAACGCGTCATACATAGGAACTCCGAATCGGACTTACTCCGTTCGGTACAGAATCAACGGCGGCGCCTGGCAGTCGGCGGGTAACGTTTCGACCGGGCAACACGGTATTGGATCCACGAACACGATTCATTCCCCTAACCTACGGTCAGGGAGCCACAGCATCGAATTCAGCATCAATGGAGCAAGTGGGAGAAAGTCTGTCTCCTGCGGCGGGTGTGCCTGCCGGATAGTCGGCCCAGCAGTTGCACTGTATCGCCACGATGCGTTGCATCGACATGAGTTCTAAGCCTCGCATAATCGCCTCGCCTCCGGTGGGGTCTAGGCCTCGACGCTGGTCCGAACTTCCACCGGATATTGTCGCGATCGAATTGCCCCTCCTCATCGAGGCTGCCGACTGCGCCAGCGCTGTGGTCGCCTTAATTAGCGGCAATCATCTGTCTACTGAACAACTCGCGGCGCTGGGGCGTCTCAACTTTCAGGCCTATCTCAAGAGTTTCGACCCTCCCGTAGCCTTGCTCACCGACCAGACTATAGTGAGCCCTGAATTCGCGACGGCCTACTCGATCGTCGAGGGTATAATATAGGACGATCATAGCGTATCTAGCCGCCCCCTCGGGAAGCTGCGTTTCGGACAGTTGCGCGTGCCGCAACGGGGTGCTGCGGCCCCCGTCCAGCCTGAGGATGATCGACCGGCCCCATGGTGTCGTCCGTCCACCGCGGCACGAGATGTACGTGGAGTGCCCCACCGTCTGCGTCGCGGCCTCGCCGTTGGACTGGATGATGTTGAGTCCACCTGGCCGGAGCGCCTCACGAATCGCGTCGGCCATGAGAATCGCAGCACGAGAGAGTTGTGCCGCCTCGTCGAGATTGATTCCCCAGATGTCAGGGATATTTCGCTGGTGAGGTTGACCCCGTTTGGTGGACATCTGAGCCGGCCAGGTTTGCCTGGCGGGAGAGGATGTCGTTATGGGTGCGAAGAGTGCTCTTCGCGGTTCGTGGTGAACGACCTGTTGTGATCGGCGTTCACGCCACTGCTCTCGCGACGCTGGTCAGGAGTATACGTGCCCTGTAGTTGGCGGAGTTCGTGAAGCCGCGTCCGGTGCGTTTGATGTTCTTGATGGCGGCGTGCGTGCTCTCGACCTTCGCGGTGGTGCCACCGGTGACGATGAGCACCTCGATGGCTTCCCACCAGGTCACAACGGTGTCGTAGAGGCGGTCGGTCTCGGGCATACGGGCGACCTGGACGTAGTGGCCCAGCCGCATCCGCTCCTCCCCGGCCTGGGCCAGTGTCTCGGCGTTCAGCAGCCGGCGCAGCTGCTCCTTGACACCCCAGGCGGCGCCGAGCTCGTCGGTCGGATCATCCTCGCGGAACACCCACTGCAGGCGCGCCGAGGCCCGAGGGGAGAGCGTGTCGGCCCCGCGCAGCAGCAGGGTGCGGTGAGCCCAGGACGCGTCGCTCTTGCGGCCACGGCGCCCGTGCTGCTCACGAGCCAGGCGCTGGCGAACCGAGGTCACCATGTCGTTAGCCAGCTTGACCAGGTGAAACTTGTCCACCGACACAGCCGCACGCGGCAGGTGGTTACGCACTGCCTTGCGGAACGCGGCCGAGGGGTCGATCGCCACCACCTCCACCCCCTCGCGCCACTGCTGGCAGCGGTCGGCCAGCCACCGGCCCACCACCGCGGGGCCCCGGCCGTCCACGATGCCCAGGACCTGGCCGGTGGTGATGTCCACGAGCGTGGTCATCCACGGCTCGAACCGCCGCCACCCGCCGGCCTCGTCACGAAACCAGCGCACCGAGCGGTAGCGGTGCTCATCGATGCCCAGCCGGCGCACCACCAGCTGGTCCACGTCGGGCACGGACACCGCCGCGGCCGCTGTCAGTGCCGACTGCACCAGCCACCACGAGACCCGGTGAGCGCGGGCCACCTCTGCCGCCGCCCGGCCCGAGTCGATCACCGCCGCCACGAGGTGGTCCTTCAGCCGCCTTGTCGAGCGGGCGAACCGGGGGACCTGGTCGGTGGCCTCGGCGAACGTGCCCCGCGCGCAGAGGCCCTCCTGGCAGAACCAGCGCCGCTTGGCCCACACCACCTCCACCGCACCGGCCACGGGCACGTCCCGCACCCGCTGGAGCCGACGCGAGTGGACCCGCTGGGCCACCACCCCGCAGTCCGGGCAGCCCGGCGGAAAGGTCGACTCGATCACCACCCGGCGCCCGCCCTCGGGCACGTCCAGGGCCTCGATGACGCGGTAGTCGGGCAGGTTGAAGATCGGGCTCGCAGCATCACGCCGCGAGCCCGTAGGCTCGTTCACAGGCTCGCGGTCCTCTGTCTGGTGGATGTCTCGACAACACCCATCACAGCAGGGCCACGAGCCCTCACACATCTACGACGCGCTGGACACCTTCACCACGAACCACGGAGAGCCCGCAAACTCGTCTTCGGGCATGCTGACAACCTGCACGGACCCCGCACCACGCTGGAGCATCTTGTATCCACCGTTAGTTCCATTGCCAGTGGCGCACACATGCCATAGCCTGGCATGACACCCTCAACTTGATGAGGGCCCTCAATGACGAGCGCAGGGGCAGTACTATGCGAAACCGAAGTAGAGCCGCGTCCGCACCCCTGGCGGGAATGTTCGCGGTCGGATTGGTGACCGCAACGGCAGCACCGGCAGCAGCTGGACTCGATTCCCATTACTGCAGCGGTGGCGGCGAGGTGTGGGGAGCATCCAACACGAGCGCTGCTCAGACCAGCTCGTACCAGAACTGCGGCCAGATTGGAGTACGCAACTACTACTCACACATGGGCGGAGCCTCATGGACAAGCTGGACGACCGACACTGGCGCAAACTCCTTCGCTCTCCGACAAGCAAACAACACGACGAGAGCGCAACATTACGGAAATGGCACCGGGACCTTCACCACCTATGCCTGAGGTTCCCATTGCAACTCGGCCGCTGGCTGCGCTCGCTGCGGCGGCACTAACACTCGCTGGCTGCGCGTCGGGGGGTGACGCGGACGAAAGTGCCGATATCAAGGATATCGAACGACAGTTCACCTTCAACGTAGACCACGATCTCAACCGAACTGGCCCGGAGCAGCGTGAGGCGCTCATCGACGGTGAGGTGACCCAAGAGGAGTACAACGCCGGCTTCGAAAGGTACCGCGCCTGCTTGAGTGCTGAAGGCTACGAAATCCATAGCATCGAGCTCGTGGGGGTTGTTTGGCATTTCGGGGTACCGGCCGAGGCAGTCGACGCCGGCGTCGAGGAAGAGTGCAACTTTCGCGAGTACTGGTTCGTCGACTCTGAGTGGCAGATCATGAACCGTGATGACATGCATCGGATCTACACGGTTAACTACTGCCTGAGTGAGCGTGGCCTGGCCACCGCCACCACCGTTGCCGAGGCCGAGCAGTTGCTCTCGGAAGCCGGACTGGACTTCGCCGCGTGTGAAGCAGAGCTCGGACGCCAGTTTTGACCTCGCAGCCACGCGGCTGGGCACGGCTGTTACCGATCGTCCTTTTGTGGGCCGTACCAGTCGTTGCCGTCGTCATCGCATTCCCGCTCGCGGGCGCGAACGAGGAGCGCAGCGTCGCGCCGCCACAGCCAACGGTGGTCGAGGTCGGCAGCCGTGTCGCCGACGCCCGTACCGCTGTCGAGGTCGTCGTCGTCTACGCCGAGGCAGCCACCGTCCAGTCCCCCGTGAGTGGCATCGTCTCCTCGCTCCCCGCCCCCGGGCCGGTCGAGCTCGGCGAGGAGCTCTACGCCGTCGACGGTGTTCCAGTGCTCGTCTACCGCGGACCGCCCCTGTGGCGCGACCTCGAGGTCGGGGACCGCGGCGAGGACGTCGACGCGCTCGGCCGCTACCTCGCCGCACTGGACCTCATGGACGAGGGGCAGGTCGACGACCGCTACGGAACGGCAACCCGCAAGGCAGTCCGGAGCCTGCAGGATCGCCTCGGCGTGCCGGAGGACGGACGGTTCCGCCTCTCGTACGTTGCACGGGTCGAGGACGGCATGCGGGAGGTGACCGAGTACCTCGTCGGTCTGGGTGGGCGGGTGGAGCTGGACATGCCGGTGGCACGTGGCGAGCAGCCCGCCGAGACGCTGACCATGGACTCGATCAGCGCCAACGGCAGTCTCCAGGCGTTGGCCCAGCAGCCCGTCGCCCTACACCTGGGTAGTTCCGCGGTACCGCTGTCGAGCACGGCGCCGAGCGATCATGAGCTGCCCACCCTCGCCGCCGCCCTCGAGGACGGGGCCGCCGCGGGATCGCTCGAGCGCGTTGCGGATGAGGGGGCCGGCGTCACTCGTTACCGCGGTGCGATCCTTGCCCTCCAGGAGCCGCTGCCACGCGGCATCGTGCCGTCAACGGCCGTACAGGTCGACGACGACGGCACGACGTGTGTGCTCCTCAGCGACGGCGCCAACGATGACGTCGAACCACGGCGCCTCGACGTCGTCCAGCCGAGCAACGAGGTCGCTACCGTGTTCGTCGACGCGGACCTCGTCGGGCAGGAGGTCTTGCGCGACGTCGCGCAGGCGCCGTCGGGCACTCGGTGCGGGTGATCGACCGTGCGAGTGAGAGTGGTCGACGCAGCCATCGCCTTCGGTGGCATCACCGTGTTCTCCGGGCTCTCGGCCACCTTCGAGCCTGCCCAGGTCACCGCACTCGTCGGTCCCTCGGGGAGCGGCAAGTCATCGCTGCTCGCCGCGATCGCGGGCCATCAACCGCTGGCCGCCGGCCGCGTCGAGCACCACCCAGCCGGAGCGACCACACCGCAGCCGCCCTCCGCGCAGTTCGTCGCCTGGGTGCCACAGGGCTCCAACGCCCTGGGCCGGCGCACGGTGCTCGACAACGTCCGGCTCGCCTCACTGGCTGCCGGACACTCGATGCCGGCGGCGACCGCCCGCGCACGCGCAGCCCTGGCGCAGGTGAGGCTCTCCGACCGTGTCGACCACCAGGCGCGGCGGCTGTCCGGCGGCGAGCTGCAGCGTCTCGCCCTGGCCCGGGCGCTCACCTCCGGCAAGGCGCTGATCCTCGCCGACGAGCCGTCGGCCAACCTCGACGGGGCCAACACCGAGCTCGTGGCGCAGATCCTCGCTGGGCTGGTCTCCGAGGCCACGATCATCGTCGCAACGCATGATCCCGTCCTGGTGGACGCCGCCGACGCCATCGTCCCGCTACGCGGCGAGGTAGCCCGCCATGCGTGACGGCTGGCGGCTGAGCGACCTCGCGCGCGAAGCCTTCCACAACGTACTCGGGCGCTCGGCGCGGCTGCTGCCCGTCGTCCTGCTCGCCGTCGTGCTCGGTTCCGGCTACGTCGCTTTCCTCGCTGTCGAGACCAGCTCGATGCGGGCCGAGCTCGATGACCTCGCCCAACAAGGGCGAGGCGTGGTGAGCTACCTGTCCGGCGGCGACGCCCCCGCGCTGATCACGCGTGCCTCCTGCGAACGCCTCGCCGATCAGCCCGGCGTGCTGGCAGCAGGGGCGATCATCCCCACCGCGAACCAGTCAGGGATCCCGATCGGCGCGGACGTCATCACCCAGCGTGCCTCGAGCACGCTCTTTCCCCAGCTCAGCGAGACCGACGTGCTGGTCGGTTCCGGACTGCTCGATCGACCGCCATCGGCACACTCTCGAGTGATCATCGGCGGCGAGGTGCTCGACGCGCTCCCGGCCGCGCCCCAGCGCGAGGGCATGAGCAGCGCGCACGCGCTGACCGTGCCACTGCGCCCCGACGACGCACAGGTCGAACGCTGCACCGTCGTGCTCGACCCGTTAGTCACCCTCGAGGACGTCGCCAGGACGCACGTCGGCACCCTGCACATCACCGGCGGCCAGGTCACCGGAGGCGAAATGCTCCGCGCGACGCATGACCCGGTGCAGACCTTCCTGGACCGACCCAGCAGATTTCTCCCCGTCCTGCTCGGCGTCCTCGGAGCGGTGGCCACGTCGATCACCTACCGACTACGGGCGAGTGAGCTGGCCGTCTACCGCCTGTCCGGCACGTCCTCACGCTCGCTGCTCGCACTCATCGCCCTTGAGAGCCTGCTGGTCACCGGCATCGCCGCGACCTCGGCGACCCTCGCGGGGATCGCCCTGCACGAACACGTCCTCGCGCCCGCTACCCCCGCCCTGTGGGGCGCCGTGCTGGCGGGGACGTGGGCCACCGTCACCCTGATCGCTACCGCTGACCTTGCTTTGCGCCGTCCGACGGAGCTCGCCAAGGATCGCTAGTCCGGGCACCTTCATGGTCGGTGCGTCAGTCAGCCGAGGGGGCGACGCGACGCTCGGCGTCGTGGTCGTCCTCGTCGGCCGAGGCGTCCCCGCGGCGTAGCCCCGTGGCCTGGCGGCGCAGCGCCCGGTAGCCGGCCGCGACACCGGCATGCACCTGCGGGTGGGCAGCGAGCAGCACGACGACGGCACCCAGTGCCAGCTGCCAGGCCACCGCACCAGCGACCGCCGGCGGGGACGCGCCGACCACCGCCATCCGGCCCGGGCCGATCGACCCGGCGGCGGCCTGCGTGAGCAGCGCGACGACGACGGCGGCCACCGCGGCGGCCACCACCCCGCTGAGCGCGGCGCGCCACCAGACCGCCTCGAACCGCTGCCGGTGCAACCAGCCGCCCAGGCCCGCGCCGACGGCGATCCCGACGAGGATCCACCAGCCGAGGTCCGGGGAGCCGGGCGCGGGCAGCGCACCGAGCATCGGCACCGCCGGCAGCGGGCCGGCGACGACCTCGGTCGGGCTGAACACCGTGCCGGCCCCCACGGCGAAGCCGGGGCCGACCAGCCAGGCGAGCACCCACACGATGGCGGTCGGCAGGTACGCCAGCTGCCCGAGCACGAGCGCGACCGTCCCGAGACGCCCGACCTCCAGTGCCTCGTGCAGTTCGAGGACCGTCACCACCCCCTGGACGAGGGCGGTGACCGTCAGCACGGTCGCGACGATCAGCAGCGCCACCACGGCGCCGATGCCCGCCCGCACCCCGGACGCGACGAGGTCCGGCAGCCGGCTGCGCAGCCGCAC
Organism: Georgenia sunbinii; assembly: GCF_036421875.1. Taxonomy (NCBI): domain Bacteria; kingdom Bacillati; phylum Actinomycetota; class Actinomycetes; order Allobogoriellales; family Allobogoriellaceae; genus Georgenia; species Georgenia sunbinii. The sequence continues at coordinate 637,269 of NZ_JAZGOL010000003.1, forward strand.
CCACCAGGACGGTGGCAGGGCGCGCGAGCGCCACAGCGCCAGCTGCAGCGCCACGGCCGCCATCACCACTGCGGTGGCGGCGATCCCGACCCGGCCGGCGGGGCCGGGGACGATCGCGGAGATGCCGAGGACGCACACGAGGTAGCCGCCCAGGGTGAATGCGGCGGTGGCGTGGCTGCGCAGCCGTGCGCGGCGGGCGGCGCCGTAGATCAGGCCCACGCTCACCAGCGACAGGCCCAGCGGGGCCAGCGACACCACCCCGCTGCCGACCATGACGACGGTGGCGCCGTGGCCGAGCAACCAGATGCCGGTGCCGACGACGGCGGCGTCGACCCAGCTCGCCTCCCCGAGCACCGGGGCGGCCGCGGTCGCGACGTAGGCGGCGACGGTGGGGACGACGACGAGCAGCCAGCCGATGAGGGCGGCCTCGACTCCCGCCAGGGTGGCCCGCAGCCAGGCCTCGGGCACGCGGGGTGCGCGCCGGGTGGGGCCGATCACCCGGGCGGTGGCTGACGTGGACATCGCTCCCATCGTCCGTGCCCGGCAGTGCGATCCCCCGCTACCCACCCGGCGTGTCGCCCGCCCCGCGCCGCCCCTTCCCCGCCGACAGCGGGATTGTCGCCGACAGCAGACTTGTCACCCACAGCAGACTTGTCACCGACAGCGGGATTGTCGACACCGTCGTCGGGAAATGACACGGCCGCCGTCCTTGCCCGGTGGGCGAGGACGGCGGCCGGTCGTGCGAGGGCGTCAGCCCTGGAGGATCTCCCGGGCCAGACGCGCGGTCTCGCTCGGAGTCTTGCCAACCTTGACGCCGGCCGCCTCGAGGGCGACATGCTTGGCCTCGGCGGTGCCCGAGGACCCGGAGACGATGGCGCCGGCGTGGCCCATGGTCTTGCCCTCGGGTGCGGTGAAGCCGGCGACGTATCCGACGACCGGCTTGGTCACGTTGGTCTTGATGAACTCCGCGGCCCGCTCCTCGGCGTCGCCACCGATCTCACCGATCATCACGATGATCTCGGTGTCGGGGTCGGCCTCGAAGGCTTCGAGCGCGTCGATGTGCGTGGTCCCGATGACCGGGTCCCCGCCGATACCGATGGCGGTGGTGAAGCCGATGTCACGCAGCTCGTACATCATCTGGTAGGTGAGCGTGCCCGACTTGGACACCAGCCCGATCTTGCCCGGCCCGGTGATGTCGGCCGGCGTGATGCCGACGTTCGACTTGCCGGGGCTGATGATGCCGGGGCAGTTCGGACCGATGAGGCGCACGCCCTTGCTCTGCGCGTAGGCGAAGAACTCGGCGGTGTCGGCGACCGGGACACCCTCGGTGATGATGACGACGAGCGGGATCCCGGCGTCGACGGCCTCGACGACCGCGGCCTTGGTGAAGGCCGGCGGCACGAAGATGACCGAGACGTCGGCGCCGGTGGCCTCCTTGGCCTCGGCGACGGTCCCGTAGACAGCGACGCTGACCGTGCCGGCCTCGCGCGACTCCGCGCCGGGCCCGATGGGCTCGACGTCGAAGTCGACGGTGGTGCCGGCCTTGCGGGGGTTGACGCCCCCGACGATCTGGGTACCCGAGCCGAGCATCCGGCGGGTGTGCTTCTGGCCCTCGGCCCCCGTCATGCCCTGGACGATGACGCGCGAGTCGGCATTGAGAAAGATCGACATTATGGTCCGGTCCCCTTACTTCGCGAGCTCGGCGGCCTTGGCCGCGGCGTCGTCCATCGTGTCCACCATGGTCACCAACGGGTGCGCGGCCTCGGTGAGGATGCGCCGCCCCTCGACGACGTTGTTGCCGTCCAGCCGCACGACGAGCGGCTTGGTGGCCGCGTCGCCGAGGATCCCCAGTGCCTGCACGATGCCGTTGGCGACCTCGTCGCAGGCGGTGATACCGCCGAAGACGTTGACGAACACGCTCTTGACCTGCGCGTCGCCGAGGATGACGTCGAGGCCGTTGGCCATCACCTCGGCGTTGGCGCCACCACCGATGTCGAGGAAGTTCGCCGGGCCGACGCCGTGCTTCTCGCCGGCGTAGGCGACGACGTCGAGCGTGCTCATCACGAGGCCCGCGCCGTTGCCGATGATGCCGACCTGGCCGTCGAGCTTGACGTAGTTGAGGTCGAGCGCCTTAGCCTTGGCCTCCAGCGGGTCCGCGGCGTCCTTGTCCTCGAGCGCGGCGTGGTCGGGCTGGCGGAACGAGGCGTTCTCGTCGAGCGAGACCTTGCCGTCGAGTGCGACGATCGCGCCGTCCTCGGTGCGCACGAGGGGGTTGACCTCGACGAGGGTGGCGTCCTCCTCGGCGTAGACCGTCCACAGCTTCTGGATGGTGCTCGCGACCTCGTCGGCGATGTCGGCGGCAAAGCCGGCCGCGGCGACGATCTCCTGCGCCTTGGCGGCGTCGATGCCCACGATCGGGTCGACGGCGATCCGGGCGAGAGCTTCCGGCCGCTCGACCGCGAGCTCTTCGATCTCCATGCCACCCTCGACGCTCGCCATCGCCAGGTAGCGGCGCTCGGCGCGGTCGAGGAGCACCGAGAAGTAGAACTCCTCAGCGATCTTCGCACCCTCGGCGATCATCACGCGGTGCACGGTGTGGCCCTTGATGTCCATGCCGAGGATCGCCGTGGCGTGGGCCTCGGCCTCCTCGGGGCTGTGGGCGAGCTTGACGCCGCCCGCCTTCCCCCGGCCCCCGGTCTTCACCTGGGCCTTGACGACGACCGTGCCGCCGCCGAGCTGCTCCGCGGCTACCCGTGCCTCGGCCGGCGTCGTCGCAACGATGCCGCCAAGGACAGGGACGCCGTGCTTCTCGAACACGTCACGTGCCTGATACTCGAAAAGGTCCACCCGGTGAGTCCTCTCGTTTACGTCCGGCGAATGCCTCGACTTCGAGACATCTTCGAACACCATACCGCCCGACCCGGCCGTTCGCGGACCGGGCGCCGAGCGTGGGGTTGGGCCCACAACCGGCACAACCGCGCGGCTCGGCGCCCGGCCCGCAGCCGGTCGACTACACGAAGGTGACCGATGCCTCGTCGAGGGCGGCAACCTCCTCGGGAGCCAGCGTCAGCGCGGCGGCGGCGAACAGCTGGTCGAGCTGCTCGGTGCTCGTCGCGGCGGCCAGCGGCGCGGTGATCTTGCCGTCGGCCGACGCCCAGGCGAGCGCCACCGAGGCGGCGTCAGTGCCGTGCTCCGCCGCGACCTTGTCCAGCGCGCTGACGACGCCGAGCCCCTCGGGGGTGAGGTAGCCCTCGACCGCGCCGGCGCGGGCACGGCCCTCGAGGTCGGCCTCGGTGCGGTACTTGCCGGTAAGGAAGCCGCCGGCGAGCACCTGGTACGGGAAGACCGACATCTCGTGGCGCTTGGCGCTCGCCAGCAGCTCCGTCTCGTAGCCGCGGGCGACGAGCGAGTAGCGGGGCTGGAGCGCCACGGGCAGAGCGAAGCCGTTCTCGCGAGAGACCCGGAACCACTCGTCGATGGCCTGCGGGCTGAAGTTCGACAGCGCGACGGCACGGACCTTGCCCGCCGTGACGAGCGCGTCGAAAGCTGCGGCGCTCTCGACGATCGGCGTCTCGTCGTCCTGGTAGTGCGCGTAGTAAAGGTCGATGTAGTCGGTCTGCAGGCGCCGCAGCGAGTCCTCGGCGCCGCGGGTGACGGTCGCGGGGGCGAGCCCGAGCATGTCCGGCTTGCCCGACACCTTGGTCGCGATGACGACGTCGTCCCGGTTCCGGCGGCTGGCGACCCACTGGCCGATGACGCTCTCCGACTCGCCGCCGGTGTTGCCCGGCACCCAGTAGGAGTACATGTCCGCGGTGTCGATGAAGTTCCCGCCCCGCTCGACGAAGCCGTCGAGCACGGTGTGGAACTCGCCGGGCGCGTCGGGGCGGTTGAAGGTGTTGGTCCCCAGGCCCAGCGGGTAGACGCTGAGCTCGGAGGTTCCGACGGGCACTGCGGAAACGGTCGTCTGGGGCACAGATGTTCCTTCCAGGGGTTGCGGGTGGGGACGCGCGTCCCCTGTGAGCGACAAGTCGGCGGGGCCAGGTGCTATTCCACCGTGCGGCTCGTCCGGATCAGCCGTCGGTGGCGTCGACCGGCTGCTCGGTGACGTCCTCCACCGGCAGCAGCTCCCCGCCGAGCCGCTCTGTCAGTTCCTCGAACGCCCCCGCGACGACGTCGGTGTACAGGTGCCCGCCGTCGATGTCGGGGTGGATGCCGTCGGACTGCAGCTGGCCCGGGTCGGCGTCGATCGCGCTGTACCAGTCGGCGATGATCGCGTTCGGGTAGTCCGCGACGATCTCCTCGAGCGCCGCGTTGGCCTCCGGGATCCAGTGGCTGCCGCCGTAGAGGTTGACGACGACCACCATCCGGCCGGGCCCGAGGGCGTCGAGGGTGGCGCGGACGACGTCCGGCTCGCCCACCCCCGCGTTGGTCCCGAAGTCGAGGACGACGGCGCGGCGCACGGTGTCGGCCGCCACCGCCTGCCGGACGGCAGCGAGCGCGTCGGGCCACTGCCGGTTGGACTGGGCGTCCAGCGCGATCTCCGGCCACCGGAAGGTGAGCCCGTGGGCGCTGGTGACCATGATCGAGTCTCCGAAGCCGGTGATCTCGCTGCCGGTCGGCTCGTCCCAGCTGACGTCGGCGGGCGTGGCGTCGGGCACGTCGGCCGCTGAGTCGGCGGCCGCGACGAGCTGCTCGTTCGCCTCGAGCTGCTGCTGGGTGCTGGAGGTCGACGGCGCGGTGCTGACCGCGACCGCGGTGGTCGCGACCAGCACGAGCACCGCGCCGGCCACGGCGAGCGGCAGCCACGGCCGCACGCTGCGCATCGAGGCGCCCCAGTGCCGCCACGCACCGACGAACCCACGTTCGCGCACCGGCTGCTCGAGCCAGCGGTAGGACACCGCCGCCACCACCAGGGTGAGAACGAGCGCGGCGCCGCGGGTCACCCAGCGCAGTGCCGAGTCGTAGGTGGTCGCCGGCAGCGCCTCGGTGACGATGAGGATGACCGGCCAGTGCCACAGGTAGATGCCGTAGGACCGCTGCCCAAGCCACTCGAGCGGCCGCAGCTGCATCGCGCGCACCAGCACCGAGCCCGGCCCCAGCAGCGAGGCGAGCACCACTGCGGTGAGCACGCTCGCCGCCAGGATCCCGCCGCGGAACGTCACCGCCGACTCCGCGGTCAGCACCGTCATCAGCCAGCCTAGCCCGGCCAGCGCCACCACCCCTGCGGGCAGCCGCCACCGCAGCCAGCCGGGGGCGTGCAGCCAGCTGCGCGGCGCCGCCCAGGTGAACGCCAGCGCCACCCCGACGAGCAGCCCGAACAGGTGGGTGTCGGTGCCGTAGTACACCCGCGTGGCGTCCTCGCCGGGGCTGAACAGCACCGCCATGAGGATCGCCGAGGCTGCCGCGACGATGACCGCGAACCGGATCCGCTGACGCGCCGTCGTCGTCATCGCCAGCACGACGACGAGCACGATCGGCCAGAGCAGGTAGAACTGCTCCTCGATGGCCAGCGACCAGAAGTTGACGAACAGCAGCGGCGAGGTGCGGGCGAAGTAGCTGGAGTCGGCGCCGATCTCCAGCCAGTTGTTGGAGAAGGTCAGCGCCCCGAGCGCCTGGCGCCCGATGTCGACGAGGAGGTCGCCGCCGACCAGCCAGGCGACGCTGATGCTGAGCACGACGACGCTGACCAGCGCGGGCAGCAGCCGGCGGGCACGGCGCAGCCAGAACCGCGGCAGGTCGATCCGGCCCTTGCGGCCGATCTCCCGCAGCAGCAGCGTGGTGATGAGGAAGCCGGAGAGCACGAAGAAGACGTCGACGCCGAGGAACCCGCCGGGCAGCGCCGTCGGGCGCAGGTGGTAGACGAGGACGGCGACGATGGCGATCGCCCGCAGCCCGTCCAGGCCGTGGATGTGCCCTGACCGGGGGTCGCTGCCGGCTGCTGCGCCGGTCCGGCCCGTCGGCCGGCTGCCGGTGCGAGCGGGCCGCGGCGGGGCGACGGTGGCCATGCGCCCTCCTCGACAGTCGCGTTGCCGCGAAATCTAGGACGGCAGCACCGGCGGTGGTGGGAGGCGCGCCGCGTCGTCGGCCGTGGTGGCCGGCCAGACGCGGGGACGGCGTCAGCCCATGTGGTCCGGCGCCCGGTCCTTCTTGCCGTCGTCCCGGGCCGACTGCACCCCGGCTTTCACCAGGGCGAACGGCAGCAGGAGGGTCGCGACCGCGGTCACCAGCCACACGATGAGCGCCGCGAGCACCCACGTCCCCGGGCCGCCAGTGATGGTGAGCGCACTGCCCAGCAGGCTCGCGACGAGCAGCGCCACGAAGGTCGACACGATGCCGATCCCGCCGAGGAATGCCCGGGCGTTGGCGAAGGTGAGCTTGTACAGGAACGGCGAGAGCACGCTCTGCGCCACCGCGTAGATCACCGCGGTGACGATGAAGCCGGACGCCGTGACGTTCACGCCGTCGAGGATGAGGGAGGCGGCGAGCAGGCCGAGCGCCGCCGACCCGAAGAACACCAACGCGCGCACAAGTATCCGGACCATGTCGAGACCTTCACCTTCGCAGGGGACGCTTGGCGAGATCCTACGTCCTCAGAGCTTGGTCACCGGGGAGTACCGCAGCAGCAGCCGCTTGAGCTGTCCGCCGCCGAAGTCGATCTTGGCGACCGCGCTCGCGCCGGCACCCTCCATCGCGACGACGGTGCCGACGCCGTAGGAGTCGTGCGTGACCTTGTCGCCCACGTCGAGCCCGGCGGTGTCGCCGGCCGGGCGCGCCTTGCCCTTGCCAAAGCTCGGCGCCGTCTCGGCCGGCTCCGCGCGACGCGTCGTTCGCACCACCGGCCCGTTGCGGGAGCCGGAGCGGTCCTCGCCGCCGCTGCGCGCGCCGCCGCCGCCCCAGCCGCCGAAGCCGCCGGTCCGCAGCGAGTCCATCGACGCCTCGGCGCGACGCCAGTCGAGCAGCTCCTCGGGGATGTCACCGAGGAAACGGCTGGGCGGCAGCTGCTGGGGCATCCCCCACGCCGTGCGCACCGCGGCGCGCGAGAGGTAGAGCCGCTCGCGGGCGCGGGTGAGCGCGACGTACGCCAGCCGGCGCTCCTCCGCCAGCTCGGCCTCCGCCGACAGCGACCGCTGGTGCGGGAAGGTGCCGTCCTCCAGGCCGGTGACGAACACGACCGGGAACTCCAGGCCCTTGGCGGTGTGCACGGTCATGAGGGTGACCTGGCCCTGGTCGGCGGCGTCGTCGTCGGGGATCTGGTCGGAGTCCGCGACGAGCGCGACCCGCTCGAGGAAGTCACCGAGGTCGCCGTCCGGGTCGAGCTCGCTGAACTCGGCCGCGACGGCGTGCAGCTCGGCGAGGTTCTCCACCCGGGAGGCGTCCTGCGGGTCCTCACTCGCGCGCAGCTCGGCGAGGTAGCCGGAACGGTCGAGCGCGGCGTCGAGCACCTCGGCCGGGGACGCACCGGACGCGAGCATGTCCCGCAGCCCGGTCATCAGCTCGTGGAAGACGCGCACCTGGCCCCGGCCGCGGGAGGCGAGGCCGAGCACCTCAGGTGCCTCACCGTCGGCCGCCGAGGCGTGCTCGATGGCGCCCCCGAAGGAGATCCGCTCCCGCTCGGCGTGCGCGGCGAGCATCGCCTCGGCCCGCTCCCCCAGCCCACGCTTGGGCACGTTGAGGATCCGGCGGAGGTTGACGGCGTCGTCGGGGTTGGCCACCGCCCGCATGTAGGCCAGCGCGTCCTTGATCTCGCGGCGCTCGTAGAAGCGCGTGCCGCCGACCACCTTGTAGGGGATGCCGACCCGGACGAGCACCTCCTCCAGGGCGCGGGACTGGGCGTTAGCGCGGTAGAAGACGGCGACGTCGCCCGGCCGGACGCCGTCGGTGTCGCCGAGCCGGTCGACCTCCTCGGCGATGAACCGCGCCTCCTGGTGCTCGGAGTCCGCGACGTACCCCACGACCTGCGGCCCGTCGCCGCTGTCGGTCCACAGGTTCTTCGCCCGCCGGTCCGGGTTGCGGGAGATGACCGCGTTGGCCGCGGTGAGGATGGTCTGGGTGGAGCGGTAGTTCTGCTCGAGCAGGATGGTGGTCGCCCGCGGGTAGTCCGCCTCGAACTCGAGGATGTTGCGGATGGTGGCGCCGCGGAAGGCGTAGATCGACTGGTCGGCGTCACCGACGACGGTCAGCTCGGCCGGCTCGATCGCCGAGGCCGTGCCCGGCGCGGCGTCGGCGGGGTCCACCGGCACGCCGGCGAGCTCACGGATGAGCACGTACTGGGCGTGGTTGGTGTCCTGGTACTCGTCGACGAGCACGTGACGGAACCGGCGCCGGTAGTGCTCGGCGACGTGCGGGAACGCCTGCAGCAGGTTGACCGTCTGCATGATGATGTCGTCGAAGTCGAGCGCGTGAGCCTGCCGCAGCCGGGCGTCGTACTCCCGGTAGGCCTGCGCCAGCGCGGAGTCGAACGGGTTCGCGTCATTGACCGTGGCGGCGTAGGCATCGGGATCGACCAGCTCGTTCTTCAGGTCCGACACCTTGCGCGAGAACGCCTTGGGCGGGAACCGCTTGGGGTCCAGGTCGAGCTGGCGCATGACGAGGGTCATCAGCCGCTGGGAGTCGGCGGCGTCGTAGATCGAGAAGCTCGACCGCAGCCCAAGGGCGGCGTGCTCGCGCCGCAGGATGCGCACGCACGCCGAGTGGAAGGTGGAGACCCACATCCGGCTCGCGCCGGGGCCGACGAGGTCCACGACCCGCTCCCGCATCTCGGCGGCGGCCTTGTTGGTGAAGGTGATCGCGAGGATCTCCCCGGTACGTGCGCGGCCGGTGGCCAGCAGGTAGGCGATCCGGTTGGTCAGCACCCGGGTCTTGCCCGACCCGGCGCCGGCGACGATGAGCAACGGGCCGCCCTCGTGCGCCACCGCGGCGCGCTGCTGGGGGTTGAGGCCCTCGAGCAGGTCCTCGGGTCGTGGCCCGGGTGCCTGGGCGCGCTGCTCCTGCGGCGGCTCCTGCAACGCCCAGGAGGAGTCGTCGTCACGGGGCGGCACCGCCGCGGGCAGCGGCGCCAGCCGGTCGAGCCCGGGCAGCGGGAGATTGTCGAACAGTGAGGTCATATCACCGTCCAGCCTAAGCGCTGCCTCCGACACCGGGGCACCGGGTCCACAGCCACCGGCCGCCGTGGGCGCGGCGCCGGCCAACTAGGCTGGTGACCATGACAATCCTCTACAACGTCCTGCTCGTGCTGCACCTCGTGGGATGGGCGATCGTGCTCGGTGGCACCGTCACCAACATCCGCAAGCCGCGCATCGCCCCCGGTGTCCTCCACGGCGCGCTCACCGCACTCGTCACCGGCATCCTCATGGTCGGGGTCGCCGAGGCGGCGCTGGACACCGACATCAACCACATGAAGATCGGCATCAAGCTCGTCATCGCCGCCATCGTCACGGTGCTGGTCATCCTGGCCGGCCGCCGCAAGGACGGCCCCACGAGCGGTGCGGTCGGCGCCATCGCCGGCCTCACCGTGGTGAACATCGCCATCGCGGTGCTCTGGTCCTGAGGGGCCACCACGACGATGGGCGCCCTGGGCGAGGTACTGGTTGTCGCCGTCGTCATCATCGGGATCATCGGGACGGTGGTCCAGGTGGTGCCCGGCGGCGGGCTGCTCGTGCTCGCCGCCGTCCTGGTCTGGTCCTTCGTCACCGGTGGTGACGTCGGACTGACGGTCGGCATCGTCGCCGCGGTCGCGGTCATCGGCGCGGAGGTCGGCAAGTACCTCCTCGCCGGGCGCTACCTCGGCCGCGGCGGCGTCCCGGCCCGCACCCTGGTCATCGGCGCGGTGGTCGGGGTCGTCGGCTTCTTCGTCATCCCGGTCATCGGCCTGCCGATCGGCTTCGTCGCCGGTGTCTACGCCGCGGAGAGCGTCCGGCTGCGCGACCAGCGCAAGGCCCGGGCCGCGACCTGGCTCGCCATGAAGGCCACCGGGCTGGCGATCCTCGTCGAGCTCAGCGGCGCCCTCATCGCCACGGGCGCTCTCCTCATCGGCATGTGGCAGACCTGACCGGCGTCCACTGATTTCCGGCTAGCCTGACCCCGTAACCACGGGGGAAGACGGGCCGCCGCCCGGGACGCTGCACCGCGCCGTCGTCGTCGGTGGCCCACTGGAGGCGCGACACGTCCTGGCCGGCCACCCCATCGATGACGCCGACATCCTCGACGAGCTCGCTCGGCTGGCGGCGACCGACGGCGAGGGGTCCGCGCTCGCCGTCGAGCTGCTCGTCGAGCGGCTCGACGCCTCCGGGGTGGTGCGCCGCTTCGCGCGGGCCGCGCTCCTCGACGAGGCGGCCGTGGACGACGTCGCGCAGGACGCGCTCATCTCCGTCGCCGCATCCATCGGCTCGTTCCGCGGCTCCTCGAAGATCACGACCTGGGTCCACCGCATCGTGCGCCACCGCGTGGTCGACCACCTGCGCCGGCAGCGCGCCACGTCCCCGCTGCCGCCGGACGACCTCGGCCCGGCCGAACGGATGAGCTCGATGATCGCCACCCGCGCCACGGTGCGCGCCGCCCTGGCGTCGCTGCCGGAGCTCTACCGCGACCCGGTGACGATGCGCGACCTCGGCGGCCTGACCTACGACGAGATCGCCCAGCGGCTCGACCGCAGCATCGGCACCGTGAAGTCGCAGGTCTCCCGCGGCCGTGCCCTCGTCGCCGCGACGCTGCGCGGCTCCGGGTCCGGGCTCGGCCTCGACAGCACTCTCGAGCGCGCCGATGACTGAGCGGATGGGGCGGTACCGGCTCGACGGCGTCATCGGGGTCGGCTCCTTCGCCACCGTCCACCGCGCGGTCGACGAGCGGCTCGACGACGTCGTCGTCGTCAAGGTGCTCGCCGAGAACCACAGTCTCAACCCCGAGGTGCGCGAGCGATTCATCGCCGAGGGCCGCAGCATCCGGCGGGTGACCAGCCCGCACGTCGTCACGGTGCACGACATCGGCGAGTCGGACCGGCAGCAGCCGTACCTCGTCCTCGAGCACGCCGACCGCGGGACGCTGGCCGGCAGGGTCGCCGCGCTGCGCGCCCGGGGGTGGACCCCGAGCCGTGCCGACGTGCTCGTCACCGCGCGATCGCTGGCCGCCGCTCTCGAGGCGGTGCACCGCGCCGGGCTCGTCCACCGGGACCTCAGCCCCGGCAACGTGCTGCTCACTTCGGTACCGGCGACGCCGGCTGACACCGTCCTCGACGCCGGGCCCCGGGCCGACGTCGTCGCACCCGGCGAGCGGCTGGTCGTCGCGGACCTCGGCATGTGCAAGGACCTCGCACTGAACTCCGGCCTGACCGTCGCCGGCGGCACCTCGGGCTTCCGCCCGCCCGAGCAGGACGGCCCCGGCGTGGTCGACACCCGCGCCGACCTGTGGGCGATGTCCACCCTGCTGCGGTGGATGTGCGGCGAGCCGTCGCGGACCGGGCTGCCGGGGGAGCTCTTCACCGCCCTCGACCGCAGCACCGCGCAACAGCCGGCCGACCGGCACCCCGACGTCGCGGCCTGGCTCGCCGACGTCGAGGGCGCGCTTGCCTCGCCCGAGCCGGTCCCGGCGGGCGTTGCCGAGCCGGACCCGACGGTCGACCACTCGCCGTCGACGTCGCCCCCTGCTGACGCTGCGGCCGCCGACCGCAGCGCCGCCCGGCCACGACGACGGCGGACCGTGGTCGGCGCGCTGGCCACCCTGCTGCTCGGCGTCATCGTCGGCGTCGTCGTCGGTCTCCAGCTCGCCGCCGGCCCGCCGGCCTCCGCCGGAGCAGCCGCGGTGGCGGTCGACGGACCCGCCGAGGTCACGGTCGCCACCCCGGCTACCTTCACCGCGGTCACCAGCGGGGTCGAGAGCTGGGTGTGGACGCTGCCGACCGGCGAGCACGTCCTCGACGAGCCCACGGTCACGGTGACCGCGCGCTCCCCCGGCGACGCCGTCGTCGTCCTGCGGGCCCGCGCCCCGGACGGCACCGAGCTCGAGACCGCCCACCACCTCACCGTCCAGGAGTGACGCAGGTCACACCGCCTGGGTGCAACTCCGTGCCCGCCACGGCCGACTCATGTACGACCCGATACCCCACGCTGGAGAGCGAGAACCATGAAGACCCCCACCCGCCGCTCGATCACCGCGATCGTGCTGTCGGCCCTGGCCGTCGGCTCCCTAACCGCCTGCGGCGACGACGCGACCGCTGAGTTCGAGCCGGCCGCATCGTCGTCGCCGTCCTCGTCGCCGGTGACGGCGCCGTCTGCCCCGGAACCGGCAGGCCCCGAGGAGAAGCCGACCGAGGACGCAGGTGACGACGACAGCGAGCAGCCAGCGGCCCAGGGGCCGGTCGGCCCCGCGGACGCCATCGACACCATCACGTACGCCCTCCCGGGCGCCGACGAGCGGGCGGAGGCGACCGCGACCGTCGGCCTGCACTCGCTGCGGGTGGACGGCGAGACGATGCTGCTCGAGCTGTCCTTCACCCCGGAGTTCAACGGTGACGACACGTACGGGATCTACGAGATGAACGGGGGAAGCAAGCTCATGCCGGTGCTCAATGACCGCCAGAACCTCAAGCAGTACACCGTGCTGAGCGTCAACGGGAGCACCGAGTGGGCCACCGGCACCGTCAACGCCGACCCGAAGGTCAGCAGCGGCCAGACCCTGCACTACTGGGGATACTTCGCCGCTCCGGAGGACGACATCGACACCATCAGCGTCGGCGTCGGGACGGTCGAGTTCGACGACGTCACCATCGAGCGGTGAGCCCGATGACCAGCCCTGCGCACCGTCACCCATGCGCCCGCCGCGACCGGCGCACGCGCGCCGCCGGGGCGATCGCCACCGGCGCGCTCGCCGTCGCGGCGGTCATCGGCGCCGCCCCGGCGACGGCCGCTGCCGTCGGCGACCAGGGACCGCCGCCGGAGATCCAGGGCGGGGTGACCGAGCAGATGCTCCACGACTCGGTCCGTGCCTTCGCCGTCGACGGCCACATCCTGCGCTTCGCCCCAGACGACCACGTCGTCTCGCTCGGGGACGACACGTCCAGCGAGGACGGCGAGACCACCATCTCGCTGTCCACCGACCTGCTGTTCCGGGAGAACACCTGGGAGCTGCCGTCGAACGCCGCCGGCCGGATCGCGAGCCTGGTGGCGGACGTGCCCGACGGCGCGAGCGTCCAGGTGGTCGGCCACACCGACACCCAGCAGCCGGTCGGCCACGACTTCGACAACCAGGAGCTCTCGGAGAACCGTGCCGAGGCGGTGGCGCAGGCTCTGCGCGCCGAGCGTCCCGACCTCGGGCTGGACGTCTCGGGGCGCGGTGACACCGCGCCCGCCGAGACCGGCGAGCCTGACGAGCCGGCGGTCCACGCCGCCAACCGCCGCGTGGAGATCGTCTACGCCGGCTGACTCCAGCCCCCTCCTTCCCCAACCCCCCCCAACCGCGAGAGCGGGATTGTCCACACGAATCCGTGTGGACAATCCCGCTCTCGCGGACAATCCCGCTCTCGCGGACAAGTCTGCTCTCGGGGACAAGTCTGCTCTCGAGGACAAGTCGGCTGTCGGGGACAAGTCTGCTGTCGCGGACAATCCCGCTCTCGCGGAGAAGGGGGCTGGCTGGGTCAGATGAGGCGGCGGACGGCGGCCCATCGGGTGAGCTCGTAGCGGGAGCTCAGCTGGAGCTTGCGGAGCACCGCGGACACGTGGGTCTCCACCGTCTTGATCGAGATGAACAGCTCGGCGGCGACCTCCTTGTAGGAGTAGCCGCGCGCGATGAGCCGCATGACCTCTTGCTCCCGGGCCGAGAGCCGGTCGAGCTCGTCGTCGCCGGTGGCGACGTCACCCGCCGCAGTGCCGAAGGAGTCGAGCACGAAACCGGCGAGCCGCGGGGAGAACACCGCATCACCGTCGGCCACCCGGCGGACCGCGTCGGCCAGGTCCCGCGGGCTGATCGCCTTGGTGACGTAGCCGCGGGCGCCGGCCCGGATCACCCCGACGACGTCCTCGCTCGCGTCGGACACCGACAGCGCGAGGAACCGCGTCTCCACCCCCTGGCAGCCGGCGATGACGTCGATCCCGCCGCCGCCGCGCCCACCGGGCAGGTGGACGTCGAGGAGCACGACGTCGGGCACGTGCTGCCGCACCGCGGCGATCCCGCTCTCGACGTCGACCGCCTCGGCGACGACGACGACGTCCGGCGCCACCGCGGCGAGCTCGGTGCGGACGCCGGTGCGGACCATCGAGTGGTCGTCGACGAGCACCACGCGGTATGTCCGGTCGGGCTGAGCTGCTGCGGTCATGGTCGCTCCTCGGTGGTGGTGGTCGGCATCGCGAGGACGACCTCGGTGCCCTCGATGCCGGCGGCCGGGCCGGACCGGATGGTGGCCCGCCCGCCGTGACGGCGGAGCCGGCCGATGATCGACTCGCGGACCCCGTGGCGGTGCTCGGGGACCTCCTCCGGGTCGAAGCCGGCACCGCGGTCACGGACGAACACGGTGACCTCACCGCCACCGACCTCCACGTAGAGGGACACCGGTGGCCGGCCGTGGACGACGGCGTTGCGCAGCGCCTCCCGGGTCGCTGAGCTCAGCGCCTCGGTCGACGCGTCGGGCGGGTGGTCGCCGGCGGTGACGACGTCGACCGCGATGCCGTGCTGGTCCTCGACCTCGGCGGCCACCTGCCGGATCGCCGCCGCCGTCGAGGTCCCGGCGGCGGGCCGGTCCTCGTACAGCCACTCGCGCAGCTCGCGCTCCTGGGCGCGGGCGAGCCTGGCGACCGCCTCGGCGTCGTCGGCGCGGCTGCGGATGAGGGAAAGGGTCTGCAGCACGGAGTCGTGCAGGTGCGCGGCGATGTCGGCGCGTTCGGCCTCCCGGGCGCGCGCGGCGCGCTCCTGGCCGAGGTCCCGCACTAGCCGCAGCCACAGCGGGGCGAGCACGACCGCGGCGCCGATGAGGATCGCGGCAGCGGCGACGAGGCTGGAGACCAGCTGGCCGGCGCCGTCGCCGCGGCCGAGCAGCAGCACCATCCCGAGCGTGGCGAGCAGCAGACCGCCGGCCACCCGGGACAGCGCCACCCACCGCATGGTCGATGACCGCCCGCCCAGGTTGGCGTCGAGCTGGCTCCACACCAGCGCGGCGCCGGCGAGGACCACGAGCACCGGCATGAGCCACGGGCTGGGCACCGTCACCCCTGCCCGCCACAGCACGAGGGTGATCGCCGCCATCAGCAGCAGGAGGGCGACGACGAGGTCGGTCAGCGAGACCTCGCTGGTCACCTTGCGCAGCCGCGGGGCGAGCCGGGCAGCGGCGACCGGCCGGTCGTCCGCCGCCGCCAGGGCGGGGTCACCGGCGGGCACGAGGAGCCAGAGCCACAGGTAGAGCAGCACGCCCGCACCCAGGGCCGGGACGGTGAGCACGAAGCCCCACCGCAGCCAGGTGAGCGGCAGGTCGAGGTGCGCGGCGAGCCCGGTGCACACGCCGCCCACCCGCCGTCCGGCGCTGGGCCGTCGCAGCGGCAACCGTGCCGGCGGCGCCGGCACGGTTGCTCCTGGTTCGGTGGCCGCGCTCACTGCTAGATCGTCACACGGCGCGGGCGCCATGAGTAGCCCGACGGCCACCTTCCGGGGCTACCCCCGAGCGCCCCAGGCTGCGGTCCAGGGTCGGATCAGGGTGGTCCCCGATACCGCCGGGACGTCCCGACCGGTTGGCTGGAGCCATGAACGAGACACCTGGCCCCCCACCGCCGGCTCCGGCACCGCCGACCGGCTTCTTCGCCTCGGTCCGGCGCATCGGGATCTGGCGCACCGACGACCGCTGGATCGGCGGCGTCGCGGCCGGTATCGCCCACCGGATGCGGATCGACCCGGTCATCGTGCGCGGTCTGTTCGTCGTCACCGGCTTCTTCGGTGGCCTCGGACTGCTGCTGTACGGCCTGGCCTGGGCGCTGCTGCCGGAGTCGTCCGACGGCCGCATCCACCTGGAGTCCGCGGTCCGTGGGCATTTCGACGTCGCCCTCGCCGGCGCCGGCGCCTTCTTCATCGTCGGCGTCAGCAACCCGGTCTTCTGGTGGGACGCCTCGTTCGGCTGGGGGCTGTCGTGGCTCCTCGTCGTCGGGGTCGTCGCCGGCATCGTCTTCCTCGTCCACAGCCAGCGCCAGTCAGCACCCGCGCCGCCCTACGTCCCACCCAGCACCCCAGCTACGGAGACCACCATGCCCTTCACCGGTGAGACCGGACCGTCCGCCACCGCTGTCCACCCCGCACGCCGCGACGACGCCGAGGTCACCACCCGGCTCGACGACGCTGCACCAGCGGGCACCACCACGGTCAGCCACGACGGCCCGGGGCTCGACGAGACCACCCGTCTCGACGACGCCGACCGGGCCGCGGCCCAGACATCCGGCGGGTACGACGCCGGCGGCCCCGACCCGGCGACCGGCGCCACCGGCCCCAGCGACCACGGCAGCTACGGCGGCTACGGTGCCGGCGACCACGGCGGCTCCGGCGGCTACGGCGCCGGTGGCCCCGGCGGCTGGAGCGGCGCGGGCGGTCCACCGTCCCCTGGCACCCCTGCCCCGGCCGACCCGCCCACGCCGGTCCGGGTGGTGCCGGGCCCGGGTTCGCGGATCACCAGCGCTGTGCTCGCGGTCAGCCTGCTCACCGCGGCCGGCCTCGCGCTGGCGGACCACGTCGACGTGCTCGACGGCAACGTGTGGCTGCTCGTCGGCGGCGCCGTGCTGACCGTCCTCGGTCTCGGCGTCGTCCTCAGCGGCGCGCTCGGCCGCCGGCAGGGTGGCCTCGGCGGGCTGGCCGTCGTCGTCGCGGTCGTCGTCGTGCCGGCCGCGCTGATCGTCGCGACCGTCCCCGGCCTCACCCGGATCGGCCCGGACGGCTGGCGCAACTTGGGCAACCAGGGCTTCACGCCCACCACGATCGAGGCGGCGGACGCCGGCAGGTCGCTCGGGGCGGGGAAGCTCGTCGTCGACCTCACCGAGCTCGACATCGACGAGGACGTCACCATCCCCATCGAGGTGGGCTTCGGCAACGCCTCGATCATCGTCCCGGACGGCGTCGGCGTCACGGTCGACGCCGAGATCGGCGCCGGCGAGGTCGTCGGTCCGCTCGACGACGACTGGACGGTCCGGTTCGCCGACGGCGGGCTCGCCACCGACCGTGGCGGCCGCGACACCATCTCCGGCGGCGTGGGGATCGACGTCGAGGTCTCCCGGCCCGGCACCCCCCACATCACCGTCACCACCGACGTCGGCTTCGGCCAGATCACCATCGAGGAGCAGCGATGAGCACCAGCGGACCCGACAAGTACACCGTCATCACCGAAACGTCCGGTCCCCGTACCGGGACCATCGTCTGGGGAGCGGTGCTCGCCATGCTCGGCCTCGGCTGCCTCGCCGTCGGGCTGGGCCTCAGCCTCGACCTGCAACTGTCACTGATCGTGCTGCTCGTCGTCGCGGGCGTCGGGCTGCTCGTCAAGGCGCTGCTGCCGCGGAACGACACACCCTCGCCCTGAGCCGGACCGGTCACGGACCACGGACGGCGGCGCCCCGGACCACCCGGGGCGCCNCCGCCGTCCGTCGTCGTCGATCAGTCGATCAGTCGATCAGTCGATCGCGGGGACCGGCTCACGCACCGGCCCGGCGACGGCCGGCGCCGGCTTGGCGAGCTGGTTCATGCCCAGGCCGATGACGATGAGCAGCGCACCCAGGCCGATGACGAGGGCGGCGACGCCGTAGGAGACCACCGAGGTGAACAGCGAGGCCCGCAGGAACGAGGCGTTCATCACCGAGTTCCGCTGCGCCTGCAGCTCCTCGTGCTCCGGGCTACCGGGCTCCACCTCGCTCATCGCCGCGCCGAGCTCGGCGTAGGTCCGCCCCTCGGTGCCGGCGAGCGCGTGGGTGTTGATGATGTCGGCCTGCGCGAAGGCGGAGAACGGGCCCTTGACCTCGGCGCCGGCGAGGAACGCGGCGTCGGCCGGCACGGTGATCTCCTCGGCCTTGAGCTGGCTGGTGACCATCCCCCAGGTGACGCCCCCGGCGAGGACGAAGATGATCCCGGCGACGAGGGCGAGGATCCCGGCGAGCTTCGCGATTCCCGTGCTGCGCGTTGCGGTGGTCATGGTGTTCCTTTCGGCGTCGGCAGCTGGCCTGCCGTGTCAGTGAGCCCCGCTGGGCTCCTGTGGACAATTCTGGCAAACCGGTGGCCCGCGACCTGGGCCGATGGTCCCGAGCAGCGCCGGGAGTGCCGTTCGGCGGGTGTTACCTGTGACACACCGCCACGCAGCGGTTCGCCACCCTGCGGAAACCTGGAACTATCAGTAGATGCGCGTGCTCCACGTCTCCGACTCCTACCGACCGTCGCTCGGTGGGATCCAGACCCAGGTCCACCGGCTGGCCTGGCACCAGCGCAACGCCGGCGACGAGTCCTTCGTCCTCACCTCCACCGCCGCGCACCCGGGGCAGCACGGTCGCAGCCTCGACGTCGACGACGGCGTACCGGTCTTCCGCCTCACCGCACGCGTCCCGGGCAACCTCCCGATCCACGGCTGGCCGCTGCCGCACGCCCGCGAGCTGCTGGACCGGCTACGACCCGACGTCGTCCATTTCCATGTCGGTGGCGTGACGCCGACGACGCAGGCGATCATCCCGCTCGCCGTCGCACGCGGCATCGCCGGGATCGTCACGGTGCACAGCGTGTGGCGGCCGCGCACCGCGATCCCGCTGTACGCCGCGCTCGACCGCGCCGTCGGCTGGTCCCGGTGGCCGATCGTGCTCACCGCGGTCTCCGAGCTCGCCGCCCGGCCGGTGCGGCGCGCCTCGGGCGGGCGGGCCGAGGTCGGGGTGCTGCGCAACGGCGTCGACATCCCGCTGTGGCGCACCCGGCAGGCCCTCGGCCCCGAGTCGGTCGACCGGCCGCTGCACGCCGTCTCCGCCGGCCGGTTCGCGCCGCGCAAGCGGATGCTCGAGCTGGTCCGCGCGCTGCTGCGCGCACACCGGGCCGACGGCGTCGCCGGGCGGCTGCAGGTGACGCTGGCGGGCGTCGGCCCCCAGCTCGAGGCCGCCCGCACCCTGGTCCGGGCCGCCGGCGCCGAGTCGTGGCTACGGCTGCCCGGCCGCTTCGAGCTGCCCGCCCTCATCGAGCTCTACCGGACCGCCGACGTGTACCTCGCCCCCGGGGTGGACGACGCGTTCTCGGTTGCCGTCCAGGAGGCGCGTGCGGCCGGCCTGGCGATCGTGTCGCGGTCGCAGTCCGGCGCTGCCGAGCTCCTCGTCGACGAGGTCGACGGGCTGCTGGCCCACGACGACGACGCGCTCAGCGCGGCGGTCGTCCAGCTCGTGCGCGACCGCGCCCTGCTCCACCGGATCCTCGCGCACAACTACGCCGTGCCGCCGCCCACCCAGTGGCCGGCGGTGCTCGCCGAGGCGACCGGGCTCTACCGCAGTGCCCGGTCGCTCATCGGCTGAGCGGCGACTACTCCCACTCGATGGTGCCCGGCGGCTTGCTGGTGACGTCGAGGACCACCCGGTTGACGTCGGGGACCTCGTTGGTGATGCGCGCCGAGATCTGGGCCAGCACCTCGTAGGGCACCCGGGACCAGTCGGCGGTCATCGCGTCCTCGGAGGACACCGGTCGCAGCACGATCGGGTGGCCGTAGGTGCGGGCGTCGCCCTGCACCCCGACCGAGCGGACGTCGGCGAGCAGCACCACCGGGCACTGCCAGATGTCACGGTCCAGGCCGGCGGCGCTGAGCTCGGCACGGGCGATGGCGTCGGCGTCGCGCAGGATCGCCAGCCGCTCGGCGGTCACCTCGCCGACGATCCGGATGCCGAGGCCCGGGCCCGGGAAGGGCTGGCGCCACACGATGTCCTCGGGGACGTCGAGCTCGAGGCCGACGGCGCGGACCTCGTCCTTGAACAGCGCGCGCAGCGGCTCGACGAGCTCGAACTGCAGATCGTCCGGCAGCCCGCCGACGTTGTGGTGGGACTTGATGTTGGCCGCGCCCTCACCACCGCCGGACTCGACGACGTCGGGGTAGAGGGTGCCCTGGACGAGGAACTTGACGTCCTCGTGGGCCGAGTCGGCGGCGGCCTCGGCGACGACCTCGCGGGCCGCCTGCTCGAAGGTCCGGATGAACTCGCGGCCGATGATCTTGCGCTTGGTCTCCGGGTCGGTGACGCCGGCGAGCGCGTCGAGGAACTGCGCGGAGGCGTCGACCACCTTGAGGTTGACGCCGGTGGCGGCGACGAAGTCCTTCTCGACCTGCTCGGCCTCACCGGCCCGCAGCAGACCGTGGTCGACGAAGACGCAGGTGAGCTGGTCGCCGACGGCGCGCTGCACGAGCGCGGCCGCCACCGAGGAGTCCACCCCGCCGGAGAGGCCGCAGATGACCTTGGCGTCCCCGACCTGCTCGCGGATGAGCGCGACCTGCTCGGCCACGACACTGCCAGCGGTCCACGTGGGGGCCAGGCCCGCGCCGTCGTACAGGAACCGCTCGAGCGAGGACTGGCCGAAGTCGGAGTGCCGGACCTCGGGGTGCCACTGCATCCCGTAGAGGCGGCGGGCGTTGTCCTCGAAGGCAGCGACCGGCGAGCCGGCGGAGGTGGCGAGCACCTCGAAGCCGTCGGGCGCCCGGTGGACGGCGTCGCCGTGGCTCATCCACACCTGCTGGTGGCGCGGGCTGCCGGCGAGCAGCGTGCCGTTGTCGGCGACGTCGACGGCGGTCGCGCCGTACTCCCGGGTGCCGGTCTGGGCGACCGTGCCGCCGAGTGCGTCTGCCATCAGCTGGAACCCGTAGCAGATGCCGAGCACCGGGACACCGGCGTCGAACAGCGCGGGGTCGACCGCCGGGGCGCCCTCGGCGTAGACCGAGGACGGTCCGCCGGAGAGGATGATCGCGGCGGGGTCCTTGGCGAGGATGCTGGCGACCGAAGCGGTGTGGGGCACCACCTCGGAGTACACCCGCGCCTCACGCACCCGCCGGGCGATGAGCTGGGCGTACTGGGCGCCGTAGTCGATGACGAGCACCGGGCGGTGCCCGGCGGAGGGAACGGTCGGCTGCTCCGCGTCGGGCGCGGTGGGGTGCTGGGTCACGGCGCCAGCGTAGTCCGCTCGCGGTCGAGCACGTGCGGCAGGTCCGCCTCGAACCACCCGTGGGCCCGGTGCTCCATGACGAACGACAGCACCGGGACGACGCCGGCGACGACGAGCAAGGCCATCCGGCCCAGCGACCAGCGCATCCGCGACCAGAGGTTGAAGACGCTCACCAGGTAGACGACGTAGATCCAGCCGTGCGCGAACGGGATCCACGCGATCCACCGCTCGACGTCCGGGCCCACCTGCACCAGGTAGACGAGCACCATCTCCACCACCAGGAGCAGGAGCATGACGCCGGTGACCATCGCCATCGCCCGGTAGAAGCGCCAGCCGCCGCGGGCCTTGCGCTCCAGCTCGGCGCGGGCCTGGCCGCCTGTCGTCTCGTTGCCGCTCACCGTGGGTCCTCCACCTCGGCCCGGACGTCCGGGCCCGTCGATTGATCGAGCGGCCATTCTCGCAGGCGCGCGGACGTGACGAGGAGCACGCCGCGAGCCACCGAGAATCAAGGTGACCAGGGGCGACGGCGCACCTAGTGTCAGATCTCGTGCTCGACGTGCCCACCGGCCATCCCGGCCATCCCCCGCTCAGCTCCCCGCTGGCGCTGCTGCGCTGGACCATCCGGGGCGGCCGACGAGTGCTCGCCGGCGCCATCGTGCTGGGCATCATCTCCTCGCTCTGCGGTGCGCTGGTGCCGCTGGTGCTGGGGCAGGCGCTCGACGCCGGACTCACCGACGGGCTGTCCACCCGGCTGCTGTGGCTGGCGCTGGCACTGCTGGGCATCGGCCTGGTCGACGCCGCCGCGATCAGCCTCGGCCACGCCGGGGAGGTCGGCGGCTGGCTGCACGGCTCGTTCTCCAGCTCGCGGCTCATCGGTCACCACGTCACCCGCACCGGAGCGGCGATCGGGGACGAGCTGCCCACCGGCGAGGTCGTCAACACCGTCGCCAGCGACTCCTTCCACATCGGCAACATGCTCGAGCTGCTGCCCGCGCTCATCGGCGGGCTCGTCGCGTACGTCGTCGTTGCGGTCTACATGCTGCAGCAGTCGGTCACGCTTGGTCTCGTCGTCGCGCTCGGGCTGCCGCTCGTCACGGTGGTCGTGTCCTTCCTCATCAAGCCGCTGCACGCCCGGCAGAAGGCGCAGCGCGACGCCGCCGGCCGGCTCGCCACGCTCGCCACCGACACCGTCTCGGGCCTGCGGATCCTGCGCGGCATCGGCGGCGAGGACGTGTTCGCCGAGCGGTACCGCGTACAGTCCCAGCAGGTCCGCGCCCAGGGGGTGCGGGTCGCCGCACTGTCCTCGGTGCTCGAAGGGCTGCAGATCCTGCTGCCGGGGCTGTTCGTCGCTTGCGTGGTGTGGCTCGGCGCCAACCTCGCGATGGCCGGCGAGATCACTCCCGGCCAGCTGGTGACCTTCTACGGTTTCACCGCCTTCCTCAGCCAGCCGCTGCGGTGGATCACCCACTTCATCAACTTCGCGACCCGGGCCCGCGTGGCGGCCCGCAAGCTCATCGCGGTCCTCGAGGTGACCCCCGACGCCGGCACGGTCGCCGAGTCGGAAGCCGCCGACGCCCGACCCGCGGTGGTCCCCGCCGCCACCGCCGCCACGCTCGTCGACGAGGCCTCCGGGCTGACCGTCGCACCCGGCCTGCTCACCGCCGTCGTCACCACCGGCGGAGACGGCGAGGCGCTGGCCGGCCGGCTGGGCCGCTTCGACGACCGCTCCCCCGACGTCGTGCTGCTCGACAGCGTGCCGCTGCGCGACCTGCCGCTGGCCGAGGTCCGCGAGCGGGTCGTGGGGGGGGGGGGCACACCGCAACAATTTCCCCACACCCCCCGCACCGCGCTCACCACCNGTGGTGGCGGCCGCCACCCCGCAGCTGTTCACCGGCACGCTGCGCACCGAGCTCGACGTCCGCGGCGACTCCGCGGGGTCCAGGCACGAGCGGGACGCTGTCGACGGCGACGCCCGCCTGCTCGCCGCGCTGGAGGTCGCCGACGCCCACGACGTCCTTGAGTCGATCCCGGGCCGGCTCGACGGCGAGATCACCGAGAAGGGCCGGTCACTGTCCGGCGGGCAGCGCCAGCGGGTCGCGCTGGCTCGGGCGCTGCTCACCGAGCCGCAGGTGCTCGTGCTCGTCGAGCCGACCAGCGCCGTCGACGCCCACACCGAGGCGCGGATCGCCGAACGGCTGGCGCACTACCGCCGAGGCCGGACGACCGTGGTCGTCACCGGGTCACCGCTGGTCCTCGAGCATGCCGACGACGTCGTCTTCCTCGACGGCGGGCGGGTCCGGGCGCGCGGCCGTCACCACGACCTCCTCGACCGCGCCGCGCAGCACGATCCCGACGCCGTCGCCTATCACCACGCCATCACCCGAGCCACCACCCCGGACAACCCCGCTGTCGCGGATCAGTCTGGTGTCACGCGCGGAGGGAGTCGCTGATGCAGCTGCCAGTCGCCGAGGCACGCGTGGTGCGGTCGTTCGCGGCCCGCCTGCTGTCCTCCTACCGCGGACCGCTGGTGAGGGTCGTCGCGCTCCAGGGCCTCGCCGCGGTCTCCGCGCTCGCCGTGCCGTGGCTGCTCGGTGGTCTCGTCGACGACGTCACCGCGGGCACCACGTCCGCCGAGATCAACCGGGTGGCGCTGTGGCTCGTCGGCCTCGTCCTCGCCCAGGCGGTCCTCACCCGGTACGCCCAGCGCGGCGCCATGGTGCTCGGCGAGGAGATCTTCGCCGAGCTGCGCGAACGGTTCGTCGGAGCGGTCACCCGGCTGCCGCTGTCGACCGTCGAGCGCGCCGGCACCGGTGACCTGCTCGGCCGCACCACCAACGACATCGACCGGGTGCAGTGGGCGGTGCGCTTCGGCGTGCCGCGGGTCCTCGTCACCTCGACGACGATCGCACTGACCTTCGGTGCCGCACTGCTCGCCGCCCCCGCGGTCGCCGTCGCGATGGTCGTCGGGCTACCGATACTCGCCCTCGCCACCCGCCGCTACCTCCGTCTCTCCGCGCCGGCCTACCGGGAGAACGCGGCGGCCTATGCCGACCTCAACGGCGTACTCAGCGAGTCCGTCGAGCACGCCGCGACGGTCGACGCACTCGCGCTGGGGCGCCGTCGTCGCCGCCGGACCGACGCCGTCGTCGCCCACGCCTGGCACACCGAGCGGGTGACGCTGGCGCTGCGGGTGCGGCTGTTCTTCTGGCTCAGCGTGTCCTTCGCGCTGCCGATCTCCGCGGTGCTCGTGTGGGGCGGGTACCTCGCCGGCACCGGCGCGGTGACCATCGGCGCAGTAGCGACCGTGTCGCTGTACGCCATGCAGATCCGCGGCCCGCTGTTCGAGCTGCTCATGTGGGTCGACGAGATCCAGGTCGCCACCGCCAGCCTCGCCCGGATCGTCGGGGTCGAGCTCGTCGAGCCGGACCGGCAGCCCCGCGCCGACCGGCCCGCCGGTGAGGCGATCTCGGCCCGCGCGGTGCGCTACGCCTACCGCGAGGGTCAGGACGTGCTCCACGGCATGGACCTCGACCTCGTCCCCGGTGAACGGCTGGCGATCGTCGGACCGTCCGGGGCCGGCAAGTCCACCCTCGGCCGGATGCTCGCGGGCATCCACCCGCCCACCGGCGGGTCGGTCACCGTCGACGGCGTGCCGCTCGTCGAGCTGCCCGAGGACGAGCTGCGCCGCCACGTCGCGCTCGTCACCCAGGAGCACCACGTGTTCGTCGGCTCGATCGCCGACAACCTGCGGCTCGCGAAGTCCGACGCCGACGCCGAGGAGCTCGCCCGCGCGCTCGACGCGGTCGACGCCGCCGGCTGGGTGAGGACGCTGCCGGACGGGATCGACACCGCGGTGGGCTCCGGTGGCCGCACACTCACCCCGGCGCAGGCCCAGCAGCTCGCGCTGGCACGGCTCGTGCTCCTCGACCCGCACACCCTCGTGCTCGACGAGGCGACCTCGCTGCTCGACCCGCGCGCCGCCCGCCAGCTCGAGACGTCGCTGTCCGCGGTGCTCACCGGCCGCACCGTGGTCGCGATCGCCCACCGGCTGCACACCGCCCACGACGCCGACCGGGTCGCCGTCATCGACGACGGCCGGATCGTCGAGCTCGGCCCCCACGACGAGCTCGTCGCCGCCGGCGGCGAGTACGCGGCGCTGTGGGAGTCCTGGCAGCAGGAGTGACGCAGGCCGGCGGGGCCGTGACAGCCGGCCACCGCCGGACGTAGCGTGGTCGGGTGCGCAGGATCCCGCGGCACCTCGCCCGCGCCCCGATCTGGCTCTACCGCGCCGGACTCGGTGGTCTGCTCGGCCGGCGGATGGTCATGCTCGACCACCGTGGGCGACGGTCGGGACAGGTCCGTCACGTGGTCCTGGAGACAGTCGCCGAACGGGGCGACGGCGTCGTCGTGGTGTCCGGCTACGGCTGGGACTCGCAGTGGCTGCGCAACGTCCAGGCCGACCCGCGGGTCCGGCTCTGGCGCGGCTGGCAACGGCCACGCCCGGCGACAGCGCACATCCTCGACCCGGCCCAGACAGTGGACGTCCTCGAGGACTATCGACGCAGGCACCCGGCGGCAGCATGCCTGCTGGTTGCCACCCTCGGCCTGCCGGCACTGGCCGATGACGCACCGGTCCCACCGGACGTCGCGGACTCACTGCCCGCCGTGCTCGTGCGGGCGCGCCGTCTGCAAGGATCTTCCCCGAAGTCCCACCAATGCCCGTAGCAACGCTGTCTCGCACATCCAGGCACGGGGCTACGTGGCAGGTGACGCGCCACCAGCTGGACCCCTGCCAGGGCAGGAGTCCAGCTGGCGGCGCTAGTGGAAAGGGGTCAGCTCGCCTTGGCGGCGCTTCCCGCCTCTTTGGTAACGGTGCGCCCGGCACCGGGGCCGGCTGTGGCAGCAGCCAGGCCGACCGGGCGGCGGATGCCCAGGGTGTCGGTGCCGTCTGCGTTCCAGTCACCCACGTGCACCTCATCACCGGCGCGACCGAAGGTCACCACCGTGTCCGCCTCTCCACCACGCAGAGAGTTGTTCACGTGGTAAATCCGGCCCCGCTGGATCGCGAAGGTATCGGTCCCGTTGCCGTCCCAGTCGCCCGCCAAGGTGACGTCCCCGGCGCGGCCGTAGGTGAAGGTCACATCAGCATCCCCACCTCGCAGCGAGTTCTTCACGTGGTAGGTCGCCGTACGACGCACCGCCAAGGTGTCGGTGTCGTCACCGTCCCAGTCACCGACCAGCACCTGGTCGTCGTCCCGGCCGTAACGGAACACCACGTCCGCCTCCCCACCACGCAGGGAGTTCTTCACGTGGTAGGTCGCCCCGCGCCGGACGGCGAAGGTGTCCTTACCATCCCCGTCCCAGTCCCCCACCAGGATCACGTCCCCGGGCCGACCATAGGTCAGCACGACGTCCGCGTCCCCACCGCGCTGGGCGTTGGACACGTGGAAGTCGTTACCGCGACGGACCGCGATGGTGTCGGTGCCGTTACCGTCCCAGTCACCGATGAACACCTCATCGGCCCACCGGCCGTACATGAACGACAGGTCCGTGGAACCCCGCCAGGTGTTGGACAGGTGGAACTGCGCCGTACGGTCGTCCGGACCGGGCTCGCCAGGCTCCCCACCCTCGGTGGAGAAGGCGTGGACCCACTCGGTCTGAGCACCCTCGGCCAGCACGAACCCGTCCAGCGCCCGCGCCGTGACGGTCACCGTGCCGGCACCCGGGTAGGTCCCGGTCGCCACGACCTCACCGTCGACGACGTACTCCACGCCGGCGACTGCCGGGACCGTGAACGTGTCGTCCTCGGTGCCGTCCTCGTCGGTGAAGGTCACCGCCGCGGGCGTCACCTCCACCGGTGCGGCCGCGATCGTGAAGCTCACGCTCGCCGCCTCGGACACGTTGCCCGCGACGTCGGTCGCGCGGTAGGACACGTTGTGCTCCCCGGGCTCGCTGACCTCGACCGGCCCGTCGTAGGCGGTCCACTCTCCGCCGTCGACCGACACCTCGACCAGCTCGACGCCGGACTGCTCGTCCTGCGCCGTCACCGTCACGGTCACCGGTCCGACGTAAAGCTCGCCGTCCCGCTCACCGACCGCCTCGGCCGAGGCGGTCGGGGGCGTGGTGTCGGCGGGGCAGTCGACCGCGAGCGCGAAGCTCTCGAAGGCCGCCTCAGTGCTGTGCTGGGCACCGCCGCCGCTCACCGCGATCATCCCGAGCCCTGCGTTCTCCAGGAACGTCAGGTCCGCCGGCCGCCCGAAGGGCCGGAAGGTCTCGCCGTCGGCGGAGTACGCCGCGGTCACGGTCTCGCCGTCGCTCGTCAGCCGCACCGAGTAGGTGTCCGGAAAGTCGGACGGCACGGTGAACCAGTCGTCGTTGCTGTAGCGCGCGGAGCCGTTCTCCTCGCGGACGAACTGGAAGCGGCGCTCGGAGTCGCTCCGAGCGTTGAGGTTGACGGCGATGTAGTCCCCCCGGCCCTGGTAGATCACCAGGCCGGCCTGCTGGAACCCGGCGTTGAGGTCCGCCGTGATCTGGGTCGTGGCCTGCCACATTCCCTCGGGCATGTCCTGCAGCACGATGTTGTCCGCCGCGCCCCCGGCGTAGAGATCCCCGGCGCGGGTGTCGATGCGCAGCGCGCCGTCCTCGACCCGCAGGTCCTCGCCGACCTCGTTGACGACCTCCCACCGGTCTCCGTCGAGCTGGTCGCCGGTGAAGTCGTCGGAGGCCTCCTCCGAGAGGCACATCGAGTCGCTCGCGGGCTCGACCCACACGGAGACCGGACCCGAGTACCCGACGTTGCCCTCGTCGTCGAACGCGGCGGCGACCACGGTGTGGCGGCCGACGGACGGTGCCGTCCAGCTCGCCGTGAAGGGCTCGGTGCCCGTCGTGGCGACGGCCTCGCCGTCAACCAGGAAGTCGACCCTGAGCACCTCGCCGTCCACGTCGTCAGCCTCGGCCGACAGCGTGATCTCACCGTCGGTAGGGAACACCCCGTTGGCAGTCGGGGCGGTGAGGATCACCTGGGGCGCAAGCTCGAGGTTCGCGAGCTCAGCCGCCTCCTCGGGCGTCGCGGGCCGCAGGCTCACGGCCAACCCGCCGTTCTCGCCGAGGCCGAGGGGAAGGACGGTCCCGGCGGTCACCAGACCGCTGGTGGCCACGATCGCCGCCGCGCCGTCGTTCTCGTCCAGGCCGTCGCGGTAGACGTCGGCCACGTAGGGGCCTTCCCCGAGCATGTCGAGCGCGACCTCCCCGCGCATCGCGTCGGTGCCGCTGATGACGCCGAGGTACCAGTCCTCACCGGAACGGCGGGCGACGGCGGCGTACTCACCGGGGTGGCCGCCGACCAGCTCAGTCTCGTCCCACGTCGTCGGCAGGGCGGAGAGCAGGGGCAGCGCCGCCGCGTGCTCGCGGTAGCTCTCGGGCGAGTCAGCCAGGTGCTGCAGTGCTGACTCGAAGACGATGCCGGTCGCCAGCTCGTGGGCCAGGGTCGTCTGCCGGTTCCCGGTGGAGAACACCACCGGGGTGTAGTCCATCGAGCCGGTGACGTTCCGGGTGAAGACAAGGTCCACGTTGTGACTGGCGGGCCAGGAGCCCCAGTACTGCTCGGCTCCCCACACACCCTCCATCGTCATGAGGTGGGGCCACGTCCGCGACCAGCCCTGCTGCGCGGTGGAGCCGTGATAGTTGAGGAGCAGCTCCTGCTCGGCGGTCTCCGCCAGGACGTCCTGGTAGAAGCCCATGCGCTCCTGGGTGTCGGCGTCCATGAAGTCGATCTTCACGCCGGCCACGCCCCAGGACTTCCACAGCGCCAGCTTCTCGAGCTCGACCTCGGTGTCCAGGCCGGTCCAGTGGCTCCACAGCAAGATCTCGACGTCGCGCTCGGCGGCGTACTCGACGAGGCGGGGCACCCACTCGGCGCTCCAGCCCTCGTCCACGAGGACATATTCCCAGCCGAGCTCGGCGGCGAAGTCGACAAACTCCCGCTGGCGCGCCTCGTCGCGCGGACTCCCGGCGTTCGACCACCACGACCACGCCACCCGGCCGGGCTTGATCCAGCTGGTGTCCTCGATCTGCGACGGCGGGTTGAGGTCAAAGATTCGGGTGGACTCCACGACGTCCGCAACGTCGTCACCGAACATCGCCAGCCGCCACGGGGTCTGCCACGGCAGCGTCGAGCTCACCGAGTCCTCCGGGAGCGTGAGCACGAAGCGACCGTCGCCCGCAGCGGTGGCCCGGCTGACGGCGAAGCTGTCATCCACCGCCGCCTCGGACAGCATCATCCAGCCGCCGGACGCCTGCTCGACGAGGATCGGGAAGCCGAACTCGCGGCCCGCCGCGACATCGGAGACCGCGAGCTCGTCGTAGAACCCTTCGTAGTTGTTCCGCCAGGACTGGAACCAGCCGGTCGCGCCCTCGGGCACCCGGAACTCGCTCGCCTCCCCGGTGAGCTCCGCCGCCCCCTCTCCGGGAAGCACGTAGCGGTATGCCGCCGCGTCGTCGTAGGCGCGCACGACGAGTTCGAGCTCCTCGCCGTCCGCCCCCGCGAAGGTCAGCGTTGACTCGGTCGCATGGTCGCGGGAGGTCGACGCCTTGCCGGTGAGCAGCTCGTAGGTCTCGTTGACCACGGTGTCCTCGCGGCCGACGAGCTCCAGGCCGGTGCTGAGGTCCGCGTCCGTGAGCGTGACGCCGAGGGGTGACGACGCCAGCACCTGCTCGCCGTTGCGGTCCGTGTGGTAGCTCAGTGCGCCCGCGTCGTCCAGGTCCACGGTGACGACCACGTCACCGCCCGGCGACACCACGGTCCACGACTCCTGCACCGCCGCGGCCTCGACGCCCGGTGGGGCATCGTCCGCGAGCTGGCCGGCTGAGGCGGCCGGGGCCACGGTGCTCACCGCGACCGCCGCTGCGGCAACCACGGTGGTCGCGGTCCAGGCCCGGACCCGCCCTGTTCTCGTCCCGATCATCCTTGATCTCCAATCGACAGTGAAAGCTGCTGACGGCCCGAACGTCGTCGGACGGCACCGCGGCACAACGATCCGCAACCTATCCATAAAGTTCGATTGTGACAAGGTATGATCGGGTGTGAGCGATGGATCTGGACAACGTCGGAGCGCGCGCGCCAGCAGCACCAACGGCGGCTCGACCGTCTCCGGGACGACCGGCCGCGCCCCCTCCGCCACCGCGCCGAACCACCTCGGCGCCAACCGGGCGGGCAACATCTGGCGTGCGAACGTGGCGTGTTGTGTTCGAGTGCGTTGGGCTGTACCTTAACCATCCTGCAGCGGTGGCCCGCTCGCTCAACTGCATCGCTGCAGCAGCGAGCCGCCGAAGTACTCGCGACCATGGAGGTGCTCACGACGGCCCCGAGGCGCAGCCTACGACCTAGGGCGCAATGCCGACCGTTGGCCGGGTCCACGGTGTTAGCGTAAACATCTCGTGTCAAGCCGTGGCGTAGCCGCTTCGCCCCAGGACTCGCACCACCCCGGTCGAGTCCCCCTCATGAGCCGTCAGACGACGGCTCGGAACACTCTGCTCTCAAGGAGGAGAATTGCGTACACGTAAGTTCGCAGCAGTTGCCGCCGGCCTCACCCTCACCTTTGCCCTGGCCGCGTGCGGCGGGGGCGGCGCGGGTAGTGACGACAGCGCCACCGAGCCGGCCGAGGGCGGGGACACCCCCGCCGCCGCCGGTGACCAGACCATCGGCGTCGCCATGCCGACCCAGACGTCCGAGCGCTGGATCGCCGACGGCGCGGCCGTCCAGAGCCAGCTCGAGGAGGCGGGCTACACCGTCGACCTGCAGTTCGCCAACGACGACATCCCGACGCAGACGCAGCAGATCGACCAGATGATCACCCAGGGCGTCGACCTGCTCATCATCGCCTCGATCGACGGCACCGCCCTCACCAGCCAGCTCGACGCCGCCGGCGCCGCAGACATCCCCGTCATCGCCTACGACCGCCTCATCAACGGCAGCGAGAACGTCGACTTCTACGTCACCTTCGACAACTACAACGTCGGCGTCCAGCAGGCCACCTCGCTGCTCGTGGGCCTCGGCATCCTGGCCGAGGACGGCTCCGCCAACCCCGACGCTCCGGAGGGTCCGTTCAACATCGAGCTGTTCGCCGGCTCGCCGGACGACAACAACGCCGGGTTCTTCTTCGGTGGCGCGATGGACACCCTGGAGCCCTACCTCGAGGACGGCACCCTCGTCGTAACCTCGGACCAGACCGAGTTCGACACCGTCGCCACGCTGCGCTGGAGCCAGGAGGCCGCCCAGCGCCGCATGGAGGACCTGCTCACCTCCACCTACAGCGGTGGCGAGGAACTGCACGGCGTGCTGTCCCCGTTCGACGGCATCTCGCGGGGCATCATCACCGCGCTGCAGGGCGCGGGTTACGGCCCGGGCCTCGAGGACGGCCTGCCGGTCGTCTCCGGGCAGGACGCCGAGATCGCCTCGGTGGCCCTCATCGACCAGGGCGTGCAGTTCGCGACGATCTTCAAGGACACCCGCAAGCTCGCCACCGAGTCGGTGCGCGCGGCCCAGTCCTTCCTTGAGGGCGAGGAGCCCGAGGCGAACGACACCGACACATACGACAACGGCGTGAAGGTCGTGCCGTCCTTCCTCCTCGAGTCCGACATCGTCTACGCGGGCAACATCCAGGAGCTCCTCGTGGACTCCGACTACTACACCGCCGAGCAGGTCGAGCAGGGTTCGTGACCTGGCGGCGCGGGGCCGGGCGGCCGCACCGTCCGGCCCCGCGCCACTCCACCCGCACAACCACGAGGAGTGAGGCGGCATGACCGACAACATCTTGGAGATGCGCTCCATCACCAAGACGTTCCCCGGCGTCAAGGCTCTGCAGGACGTGACGCTCGAGGTACGGCGCGGTGAGATCCACGCGATCTGCGGGGAGAACGGCGCCGGCAAGTCGACGCTGATGAAGGTCCTCTCCGGCGTCTACCCGCACGGCACCTACGAGGGCGAGATCCACTACGACGGCGCAGAGGTGCGGTTCGGGTCCATCAACGACTCCGAGGCGCACGGCGTCGTCATCATCCACCAGGAGCTGGCGCTGGTCCCTCACCTGTCCGTTGCCGAGAACATCTTCCTCGGCAACGAGCAGCGTGGCAGGGCCGGCCTCGTCGACTGGCACGAGACGAACTCGCGGGCCGCCGAGCTCCTCGCCCGGGTCGGCCTCGCCGAGCAGCCCACCACGCCGGTCGGCCAGCTCGGCGTCGGCAAGCAGCAGCTGGTCGAGATCGCCAAGGCGCTGTCCAAGGACGTGCACCTGCTCATCCTCGACGAGCCCACGGCGGCGCTGAACGACACCGACTCCGAGCACCTGCTCGGGCTCCTGCGCCAGCTCAACGCGCAGGGCATCACCTGCATCATGATCTCCCACAAGCTCAACGAGATCGCCGACATCGCCGACCGCACCACCATCATCCGCGACGGCCAGACCATCGAGACGCTCGACATGGCCACCCCCGAGGCCACCCAGGACCGCATCATCCGCAGCATGGTGGGCCGGGACCTCGAGCACCGCTTCCCCGAGCGCACGCCGGACATCGGCGAGGAGGTGCTGCGGGTGGAAGACTGGACCGTCTACCACCCCACGCAGGCGGGTCGCGTCGTCGTCGACGGGGCGAGCTTCAGCGTGCGGGCCGGTGAGGTCGTCGGTATCGCCGGGCTGATGGGCGCGGGACGCACCGAACTGGCGATGAGCCTGTTCGGCCGCAGCTACGGCCGGGACATCTCCGGGCGGGTGTTCCTCCACGGCAAGGAGGTACGCATGCGGACGGTGAGCGAGGCGATCGACAACGGCATCGCCTACGTCAGCGAGGACCGTAAGCGCTTCGGGCTCAACCTCATCGAGAACGTCCGCCGCAACATCTCCGCCGCAGGGCTGCGCAAGCTGGCTCCCCGTGGCTGGGTGGACGACAACGAGGAGCTCAAGGTCGCTGAGGAGTACCGCACCAGCCTCAACATCAAGACTCCGACCGTGCTGTCCGTCGTCGGGAACCTCTCCGGCGGCAACCAGCAGAAGGTCGCGCTGTCCAAGTGGCTGTACACCGAGCCCGAGGTACTCATCCTCGACGAGCCGACGCGAGGGATCGACGTCGGGGCCAAGTACGAGATCTACACCATCATCAACCGCATGGTCGCGGCCGGGAAGGCGGTCGTCGTCATATCGTCCGAGCTGCCCGAGCTGCTCGGCATCTGCGACCGCATCTACACCCTGGCGTTCGGACGCATCACCGGGCAGCTGCCCGTCCCGCAGGCCACCCAGGAACAGCTCATGGCACTCATGACCATCGAGAAGGAAACCGCGAAATGACCGGCATCACGAACATCCGGGAGCTCCTGTCCCGGAACCTTCGACAGAGCGGCATCCTCATCGCCCTGGTGGCGCTCGTGGCGCTGTTCTCGATCCTCAACCCGAGCTTCCTCAGCCCGGGCAACCTGACGAACATCGTCCTGCAGTACTCCTACATCCTCATCCTCGCGATCGGGATGGTCATCGTCATCATCGGTGGACACATCGACCTGTCGGTGGGGTCGGTCGTCGCTCTCACCGGCGCGGTCGCGGCCGTGCTCGTCGTCAAGGGCGGCCAGCCGTGGTGGGTCGGGGTGCTCGGCGCCGTCGTCGTCGGCTTGCTGGTGGGCGTGTGGCAGGGCTTCTGGGTCGCCGTCATCGGGATCCCGGCGTTCATCGTCACGCTGGCCGGCATGCTGCTGTTCCGCGGCATGACCTACCAGGTCCTCGAGAACGTCTCCCTCTCCCCCTTCGGTGGCACGTACTACGAGATCGCCAACGGCTTCCAGAACGGGCTGCTCGGCGGGTACGGCTACGACGCGCTCACGCTCATCGTGTTCGGGCTCGCGGTCGCCGGGTTCGCCTTCACCCAGGTCCGTACCCGCCGCGCCGCGCTGCGCTACAAGCAGGCCGTCGCGGCCTTCCCGCTGTTCATCCTCAAGATCGCGGTCATCGGCGCCGTGGTCATGTGGTTCGGCTACCAACTCGCGGTCAGCCGAGGTCTGCCGAACGTCCTCATCATCCTGGCGGTGCTCATCATCGTCTACTCGGTGGTCACCCAGCGCTCGGTCTTCGGCCGCCACGTGTACGCGATCGGCGGCAACCTGCCGGCGGCACAGCTGTCGGGCGTCAAGGTCAAGCGCGTCAACTTCATGATCTTCGTCAACATGGGCCTGCTCTCCGGCATCGCCGGCGTCGTCTACTCCTCGCGGATGAACAGCGCCCAGCCCGCTGCGGGCAACATGTTCGAGCTCGACGCGATCGCCGCCTGCTTCATCGGTGGCGCCGCCGTCACCGGCGGCGTGGGCCGGGTGACGGGCGCGATGATCGGTGCGCTGATCATGGCTGTGATGACCAACGGCATGCAACTCATGGGCGTGCCGACGTCGACCCAGCAGATCGTCAAGGGCCTCGTGCTGCTCCTGGCCGTGGCGTTCGACGTCTACAACAAGCGCCGCGCCGGGGCTCGCTGACCCCTGCGGCGCACGAGGGGCCGGCCCGGTCGGGGCCGGCCCCTCGTCGTACCCGGGGCCGGCTCGAGCGACGTCAGCCGACCGGCGCCGTACCCACCGTCGCTGCCGCGGCCACCCGCGACCTCCGCAGGTCGCGGACGTCGTCGCGCAGCACCTTCAGCCAGAACGCCACCGCGAACAGCGCGAACGCCCACCACTCGACGGCGTACATCAGGCTCTGCAGGTTCGGGTCGGCGTCCAGCTGCTCGACCGGCGACGGCGCGGGGCGCAGCCCGCTCGGCTGGTCCGGCGTCTCGAGCACGAGGTAGCCGCCGTACATCGGGGTGCCCCAGACATTGACGAGCTGGGCGGTGCTGATACCGCCGACGAGGCCGGGCGGCAGGTCTCGAGGATCGGCCGCCTCGGAGTCGCTGAGCATCCCCACGATGGTCGTCTCGCCCGGTGACGGGGGCGGCGCCGCCAGCGCCACCTGCGGAGCGTCGCCGGCCTCGAGCCGGTCGGCGAGCACCGCCGCCTCGGGCAGCCAGCCGCGCAGCACCGGCATGATCGCGCCGTCGTGCGGCCCGCCGGCGACGTGGAAGGCGGTGACGACGAGCACCGCGGCTTCGCCGTCGATGCCGCGGTCAGGCACGAGCAGCTGCTGCTCGGGGTCGAAGGAGCCCTGCAGGCTCACCCGCCGGCCGAAGTGCTCGGTATCGAACGCCGTCTGGGGCGCGAGGACATCCTCGACCGGGACGGCCGCCGCGGCCAGCAGCTCCTCGCGCTCGATCGCCGCGGACTCCTCACCGCGGATGCCCGAGCGGTCGTACTGCCAGATGCCCAGCTGCACGAAGACGGTGACGAGCAGCGCGACGGCGACCAGCAGCACGATCATCCGTCGGGCGGTCGCCGCCCGCAGCCAGTCGCGGCCGGCAGCCCGGCGGGAGGTCGAGGACACCCCACCAGACTAATCTCGCCGGATCACCGGGCGGCACCGGGCCCCGAGGCCGCGGCCGCTCCGGTGGCCGGCAGCGGCGCCAGCCACCAGGCTGGTGAGTGACCACCGACACGTTGGGAGTCCGCCGTGACCACGACCGCCTCACCCACGCCCTGGCGCAAACGCTCCGACCAGCACGCCGCCGAGGACGACCTCACCGCGGTGCACGCCTGGTGGCGGGCCGCCAACTACCTGTCGGTGGGCCAGATCTACCTGCTCGACAACCCGCTGCTGCGCGAGCCGCTGCGCCCAGAGCACATCAAGCCACGGCTGCTGGGCCACTGGGGCACCACGCCGGGCCTCAACTTCATCTACGCCCACGCCAACCGGGTCATCCGCGAGCGCGCGCAGCCCACGATGTACATCACCGGCCCCGGCCACGGTGGCCCGGGCCTGGTGGCCAACACCTACCTCGAGGGCACCTACAGCGAGATCTACTCCGACATCACGCCGGACGCCGAAGGCCTGCGCAAGCTCTTCCGCCAGTTCTCCTTCCCCGGCGGCATCCCGTCGCACGTCGCCCCCGAGACCCCCGGCTCGATCCACGAGGGCGGCGAGCTCGGCTACGCCCTCTCCCACGCCTACGGCGCGGTCTTCGACAACCCCGACCTCCTCGCGCTCGCCGTCGTCGGCGACGGCGAGGCGGAGACCGGCCCGCTGGCGACCAGCTGGCACTCCACCAAGTTCGTCAACCCCCGCGACGACGGCGTCGTGCTGCCGATCCTCCACCTCAACGGGTACAAGATCGCCAACCCGACGGTGCTGGCCCGGATCGAGGAGGACGAGCTCACCGACCTCATGCGCGGCTACGGCCACCGTCCCTACGTCTTCACCGCCGGCTTCGACGACGAGGACGCGGCCGGCTTCCACGCCCGGTTCGCCGCGGTGCTCGACGAGGTGCTCGACGAGATCGCGGACATCAAGCAGCGGGCCGCCGGCGCCGCGGACGAGGACCTCGAGCGGCCCCGGTGGCCGATGATCGTGCTGCGCACCCCCAAGGGCTGGACCGGCCCGGCGACCATCGACGGCGAGCAGACCGAGGGCTCGTGGCGCTCCCACCAGGTACCGCTCACCAGCGCCCGCGACACCCCCGAGCACCTCGAGGTGCTCGTCGACTGGCTGCGCAGCTACCGCCCCGAGGACCTGTTCGACGACGACGGCGCCCTGGTGGCCGACGTCGCCGCCCTCGCGCCGCGCGGCCAGCTGCGGATGAGCGACAACCCGAGCACCAACGGCGGGCTCGTGCTGCGCGACCTGCGGCTGCCCGACGTCCACGACCACGCCGTCGACGTCCCCGAGCCGGGCGGCGCGATCAACGAGTCGACGTCGGTGCTGGGCCAGTGGCTCACCGACGTCATCCGCCGCAACCCGGACAACTTCCGGCTGTTCGGGCCGGACGAGGTGGCGTCCAACCGGCTGCAGGCGGTCTACGACGTCACGGCCAAGCAGTGGAACGCCGAGCTGCACGAGCACGACCTCGCCGAGCACCTCGCCCGCGCCGGCCGGGTGATGGAGGTGCTCTCGGAGCACCAGTGCCAGGGCTGGCTCGAGGGCTACCTCCTCACCGGCCGCCACGGGCTGTTCACCTCCTACGAGGCGTTCATCCACATCGTCGACTCGATGGTCAACCAGCACGCCAAGTGGCTCAAGGTCACCGACGAGCTGCCGTGGCGCCGGCCGATCGCCTCGCTCAACTACCTGC
Source organism: Georgenia sunbinii (assembly GCF_036421875.1). Classification (NCBI taxonomy): domain Bacteria; kingdom Bacillati; phylum Actinomycetota; class Actinomycetes; order Allobogoriellales; family Allobogoriellaceae; genus Georgenia; species Georgenia sunbinii. Next base: position 674,562 of record NZ_JAZGOL010000003.1, read on the forward strand.
TGAGCTCGCACGTGTGGCGCCAGGACCACAACGGCTTCTCCCACCAGGACCCGGGGTTCATCGACCACGTCGTCAACAAGGGCGCCGACCTCGTGCGTGTCTACCTGCCGCCGGACACCAACACGCTGCTGGCGACCTACGACCACGTGATGCGCACCCGCCAACTCATCAACGTCGTCGTCGCGGGCAAGCAGCCCGCGCCGGACTTCCTCACCATGGAGCAGGCGCTGGACCACTGCGCGCGCGGCCTGGGGATCTGGGAGTGGGCCGGCACCGAGGAGGCCGGCAGCGAGCCCGACGTCGTCCTCGTCTGCGCCGGTGACATCCCCACCATCGAGGTGCTCGCCGCCGCCGACCTCCTGCGCCAGCACGTCCCGGACCTGCGGGTGCGGCTGGTCAACGTCGTCGACCTCATGCGGCTGCAGGACCCCAAGGAGCACCCGCACGGGCTCAGCGACCGCGAGTACGACACCGTCTTCACCACCGACAAACCGGTGATCTTCGCCTACCACGGCTACCCGTGGCTCATCCACCGCCTCACCTACCGCCGCACCGGGCACGACCACCTGCACGTGCGCGGCTACAAGGAGAAGGGCACGACGACGACGCCGTTCGACATGGTCATGCTCAACGACCTCGATCGCTACCACCTGGTGATGGACGTCATCGACCGGGTGCCGTCCCTCGGTGCGAGGTACGCCGGCCTGCGCCAGCAGATGTCCGACGCCCGGATGGCCGCGCGCCGCTACACCCGCGAGCACGGCACCGACATCCCCGAGATCGCCGAGTGGCAGTGGCCCGACGTCGGTGAGACCGCGACCGAGACCGGTGGGCCGGCGCTGCACGACACCGGCGGTGACAACGGCTGATCCCCCACTGAGGGTTGGCTTTCCTGCCTATCGCCGGCCTCGCAACGCTCCTACGATGACTGGCATGAAGATCAGCGACGCACTCTCCCAGGCATTCGACAACCAGATCACCCTCGAGCTGCAGGCGGCAGTCGTCTACCGCCAGCTCGCCATCGAGATGAACGTGCGCGACCTGCCCGGCATGGCCACGTGGTTCGCCGCCCAGTCCGCCGAGGAGCTCGAGCACGCCGACAAGTTCGCCGGCCACGTCGTCGACCGCGGCAACCACCCGCGGATCGGTGACATCTCCGCCCCCGCGCTGAGCATCGAGTCCCCACTCGCGGCGTTCCGCGCGGCCCTCGCCCACGAGCAGAAGGTGTCAGCGGCGATCCGCGCGCTGTTCCGCCAGGCTCGTGACGAGGACGACATCGACTCCGTCCCGCTGCTCCACTGGTTCCTCGACGAGCAGGTCGAGGAGGAGGCCACCGTCGGCGAGATCGTCGGACGCCTCGAGCTGGTCAAGGACGACGGCCCCGGCCTGCTGCGCCTCGACACAGAGCTCAGCATCCGCACCGCGGCCGAGTGACGCCGTCGGGCTGTGGTGCGACCCACAGCCCGACGGGGGTACGAAGTCCCAGGTCACGACCCGACCGGTGCGAGACAATGCTCCGGTATGTCCGGAAACTCGAGATGACGGGGGAAGTGACGTGGCGCGCAGCATCTACATCGCCTCACCGGAGGGCCACACCGGCAAGTCGACGATCGCCCTCGGGCTCGTCGACCTGTTCGTGCGGCGGGTGGAGCGGGTCGGGATCTTCCGGCCCGTGGTCATGGGCGGTGACGAGCACGACAAGGTGCTCGAGCTGCTGCTGTCCCACGACGGCATCGACCTCGACCACGACGACTGCGTCGGGGTCACCTACGAGGAGGTCCACGCCGACGAGGCCGCGGCGCTGAGCCGGATCGTCGAGCGCTTCCGCGCCGTCGAGGCCCGCAGCGACGTCGTCGTCGTCGTCGGCTCGGACTACACCGACGTCGCGGGCCCGGCCGAGCTGGCCTTCAACGGCCGCGTCGCGGCCAACCTCGGTTCGCCGGTGCTGCTCGTGGCGCGCGCGCTCGACCGCTCGGTCGAGGAGATCCGTCAGCTCGTCGACATCGCCACCGCCGAGCTGCACTCCGATCACGCCGTCGTCGCCGCGGTGGCCGTCAACCGCTGCGAGCCGAAGCGGATCGACGACGTCCGGGCCGCGCTCGCCGACCTGCCGGTCCCGGTGTGGGCCTTCCCCGACATCCCCATCCTCTCCGCGGCCACCGTCGGTGACCTGCTGACCGCGCTCGACGGCGACCTCATCGCCGGCGACCCCGCGCTGCTCATCCGCGAGGCGGAGTCGATCCTCGTCTGCGGCATGAACGTCGAGCACATCCTCGAGCGGCTCAAGGGCGGGCAGGTCGCCATCGCCGCGGCCGACCGCTCGGAGGTGCTCGTCGCGCTGGTCGCCGCGCACGCCTCGGACAACTTCCCGTCGCTCGCCGGGATCGTGCTCAACGGCGGCTTCGAGCCCAACCCGCAGGTCCGCACGCTGGTCGCCGGGCTGGGCCAGTCGCTGCCGATCATCGCCACCGACCACAACACCTACGAGAGCGCCCGGATCGCCTCGACCACCCGCGGCCTCATCTCCGAGGGCACCCAGCGCAAGCGCGACCTGGCGCTGAGCTCCTTCGAGCAGCACGTCGACGCCGAGGCGGTGCTCGCCGCCCTCGACGTCCCCCGCAGTAACGTCGTCACCCCGCTGATGTTCGAGTCCGAGCTGCTCGAGCGGGCCCGCGGGGACCGCAAGCACATCGTGCTGCCCGAGGGCACCGACGACCGCATCCTGCGCGCCGCCAGCACGCTGCTCTCCCGCGGCGTCGCCGACCTCACGCTGCTCGGCGCGCCCGGCGCGGTCCGCTCCCGCGCCGAGGAGCTGGGCCTCGACATCGCGGCGGCCGACGTCGTCGACCCGCGCACCAGCGAGCTGCTCCACCCGTTCGCCGAGGAGTACACCCGGCTGCGCGCGCACCGCGGGATGACCCTCGAGCGGGCGCTGGAGATCATCCCCAGCGTCTCCTACTTCGGCACCATGATGGTCCACACCGGGACCGCCGACGGCATGGTCTCGGGCGCGCTGCACACCACCGCCCACACCATCAAGCCGTCCTTCGAGATCATCAAGACGCGTCCCGGCACGTCGATCGTCTCCTCGGTGTTCCTCATGGGCCTGGCCGACCGGGTGCTGGTCTACGGCGACTGCGCCGTCAACCCCGACCCGGACGCCGAGCAGCTCGCCGACATCGCCATCTCGTCCGCGGAGACGTCCGCCCAGTTCGGCATCGAGCCACGGATCGCGATGCTCTCCTACTCGACGGGCGCCTCAGGCACCGGGGCGGACGTCGAGAAGGTCCGAGCCGCGACCGAGATCGTCCGTGAGCGCCGCCCGGACCTGTCGGTGGAGGGGCCGATCCAGTACGACGCCGCGGTCGACGCCTCCGTCGCGCGGACCAAGATGCCCGAGTCCGACGTCGCCGGCCGGGCCACGGTGTTCATCTTCCCGGACCTCAACACCGGCAACAACACCTACAAGGCGGTGCAGCGGTCGGCCGGCGCGGTCGCCATCGGCCCGGTGCTGCAGGGCCTGAACAAGCCGGTGAACGACCTGTCGCGCGGCGCGCTCGTGCAGGACATCGTCAACACCGTCGCCATCACCGCGATCCAGGCGCAGGGCGACGCCGCCAACCCCAAGGAGCAGCACGCATGACCACCGGCACCGTCCTCGTCATCAACTCGGGATCGTCGTCGATCAAGTACCAGCTGCTCGTCCCGGGAACTGGTGAGGTGCTCGCCGTCGGGCTGGTCGAGCGCATCGGTGAGGCAACCGGCCGGATCCGGCACGAGCACGCCGGGGAGCAGACCGAGCTGACCGAGCCGGTGCCCGACCACGCCGTCGGGCTGCGCCGGGTGATCGACCTCTTCGCGACCGAGGGCCCGGACCTCGCCGAGGCTCGGGTCGTGGCCGTGGGTCACCGGGTGGTCCAGGGCGGCAAGACCTACGGCGAGGCGGTGCTCATCGACGACTCGGTCATCACCCGGATCGAGGAGCTCATCCCGCTCGCGCCGCTGCACAACGCACCCAACCTGCGGGGCATCGAGGTCGCTCGCGAGCTCATGCCCGACGTCCCGCACGTCGCGGTGTTCGACACCGCCTTCTTCCACAACCTGCCCGACGCCGCCGCGACCTACGCCCTCAACCGCGAGGTCGCCGAGCGCTACTCGGTGCGCCGGTACGGCGCCCACGGCACCTCCCACCAATACGTGTCACGTACCGCCGCGGACGTCGTCGGGCGCCCGCTGGCCGAGCTCAAGCAGATCGTCCTGCACATCGGCAACGGCGCGTCGGCCTCGGCCGTCGACGGCGGACGCGCCGTGGACACCTCGATGGGCATGACCCCGCTCGAGGGGCTCGTCATGGGCACCCGCACCGGTGACATCGACCCGGCGATCATCTTCCACCTGCGACGGGTCGCCGGCTTCAACGTCGACGAGATCGACGACCTGTTCAACCGGCGATCGGGCCTCAAGGGGCTGGCTGGGGAGAGTGACCTGCGCGAGATCCACCGGCTCATCGCGGCCGGCGACCCGAACGCCCGGCTGGCGCTGGACGTCTACACCCACCGGCTCCGCAAGTACGTCGGCTCCTACGCCGCCGTCCTCGGCGGGCTCGACGTCCTCACCTTCACCGCGGGCGTCGGTGAGAATGACGCCGTCGTCCGCGCGGAGGCGTGCGCCGGCCTGGAGTTCCTCGGCGTCGAGATCGACCCGGCACGCAACGCCGTGCGCAGCAAGGAGGCCCGCGTCATCTCCACCGACGGCTCGCGGGTCACCGTGCTCGTCGTCCCCACCGACGAGGAGCGAGAGATCTCCCGCCAAGCCATCGCCCTCCTCTAACGGGCTTGTCCCCCACAGCAGACTTGTCCGCGAGAGCGGGATTGTCACCGACAGCGGGATTGTCCCCACAGCGGACTCGTCCCCGACAGCAGGATTGTCCCCCACAGCAGACTTATCGCCCACAGCAGACTTGTCGCCCACAGCAGACTTGTCACCGACAGCGGGATTGTCCACCACGCGATAGAGCCCTGGTCGGCTGCTCACAGCCGAATAACGGCGGCCCGCTTGGCGCGGGTCGCCGCGGACGGCCACGCTGCTTGGCGGCGAGGCCGTGCCCGCTACCGCCCATCCCCCCGCGCCGACACCGAGCGGCGGGATCTCACCGACCCGAACGTGAGCGACTGCGGCCCGGGCTCGTCACGTGCACCCGAAGGCGGCAGCCGACGGGTGCGCGTGACGCCGCCCTCGCAGACAATCCCGCTCTCGCAGACAAGTCTGCTGTCGGCGACAAGTCTGCTGTCGGTGACAATCCCGCTGTCGGCGACAAGTCTGCTGTCAGCGGGTGGGGGCGTCCTCGAGCTCGGCGTCCTCGGTCACTGCGGCGTCGGCAGGTGAGTCGGCGAGATCGCTAGGGGCGGCATCGGCGGTCGGCGCGATGACGAGCGGGTCCTCGCGGTAGAACGTGCCGCGGTACCGGGGACGCATGAGGTTCTCGGTGGACAGCACGTCGTCGACCTCCTCGGCCGTCATCAGTCCCCACTCGAGGACGACGTCGCGCACGTTGCGCCCGGTCTCTGCGCATTCCTTGCCGACGAGGTCACCGTTGTGGTGGCCGATGATCGGGTTGAGGAACGTGACGATGCCGATCGAGCTCATCACGTTGGCCCGGCACACCTCCTCGTTCGCGGTGATCCCGCCGACGCAGTGCTCGCGCAGCGTGTCGCAGGCGTTGGCGAGCAGCGAGACGGACTCGAACATCGACTCGGCGATGACCGGCTCCATGACGTTGAGCTGCAGCTGGCTGGCCTCGGCCGCCATCGTCACTGTGACGTCGTTGCCGATCACCTTGAAGCACACCTGGTTGACGACCTCGGGGATGACCGGGTTGACCTTCGCCGGCATGATCGAGGAGCCGGCCTGGCGCTCCGGCAGGTTGATCTCACCGAGACCGGCGCGCGGTCCCGAGGAGAGCAGCCGCAGGTCGTTGCAAATCTTGCTGAGCTTGACCGCCACCCGCTTGAGCGAGGCGTGCATCGACACGTACGCGCCGGTGTCGGAGGTGGCCTCGATGAGGTTGGTGGACCGCAGCACCGGCAGCCCGCTGACCTCGGCGAGGTGCGCGACCGCCCGCACCGAGTAGCCGGGCGGGGTGTTGAGCCCGGTGCCGATCGCCGTCGCCCCGAGGTTGACCTCGAGGAGCAGCGCCTGGTTGCGGGCGAGGTTGGTGATCTCCTCGGTGAGCAGCGCGGCGAACGCAGCGAACTCCTGGCCGAGGGTCATCGGCACCGCGTCCTGCATCTGGGTGCGGCCCATCTTCAGCACGTGGGAGAACTCGTGCCCCTTGTCCTCCAGCACCGCCACGATCGCGCTGAGCGAGGCCTTGAGGTTGTCGACCGCGCGGTAGATCGCCAGCCGCAGGCCGGTCGGGTAGGCGTCGTTGGTCGACTGGCTCTTGTTGACGTGGTCGTTGGGGTGGACGACGTCGTAGCGCCCCTTGGGCTGCCCGAGCCGTTCGAGCGCGAGGTTGGCGATGACCTCGTTGGTGTTCATGTTCACCGACGTGCCGGCACCGCCCTGGTAGACGTCCGCCGGGAACTGGTCGAGGCAGCGGCCGGTCTCCAGCATGTCGTCGCAGGCGCCGATGATCGCGTCGGCGATCTTCGCCGGCAGCGTGTACAGCTCCCGGTTGGCCAGCGCCGACGCCTTCTTGACGAGCACCATGCCCTCGACCAGCTCGGGCAGGTCGCTGATGCGCTGCCCCGAGAGGCGGAAGTTCTCCACCGCCCGCAGCGTGTGGATCCCCCAGTACGCGTCATCAGGGATCTCCCGCTGCCCCAGCAGGTCCTCCTCGGTCCTCGTCATCTGTGCATGCTCCTTGTCAGTTCTTGCTTCCGGTCATTGTCGTCACGTCGAGCGCGGCGTCGAGCTGCTCGGCGGACACCTCACCACGTGCCACGTACCCGAGCTCCTCGACGGCGGCGCGGATCGTCGTCCCGTTCACCACCGCGTGCTTGGCGATCGCGGCGGCGGCCTCGTAGCCGATGATGCGGTTGAGGGGCGTGACGATCGACGGCGAAGACTCGGCCAGCTCGCGGGCCCGCTCGACGTTGGCGGTGATGCCGTCGACGGTGCGCGTCGCCAGCGCGGTGCTGGCTCGTGCGAGCAGCGTGATCGACTCCAACAGGTTGCGGGCGATCACTGGCAGCATGACGTTGAGCTCGAAGGAGCCGGATGCGCCGGCGAAGGCGATCGTGGCGTCGTTGCCGATGACCTGGGCGCTGACCATGGCCACCGCCTCGGGGATGACCGGGTTGACCTTGCCGGGCATGATCGAGGAGCCCGGCTGCAGGTCGGGCAGTGCGATCTCGCCCAGCCCGGCGCGCGGGCCCGAGCCCATCCAGCGCAGGTCGTTGCAGATCTTCACCAGCGAGACCGCGATGGTGCGCAGCGCGCCGGAGGCCTCCACCGCGCTGTCCTGGGCGCTCTGCGCCTCGAAGTGGTTGGTCGCCTCGGTGAAGGGCAGCCCGGTGTGCTCGGCGACCCGTGCGATGACGCTCGGCGCGAACCCGTCGGGGGTGTTGATACCGGTGCCGACCGCGGTGCCGCCCAGCGCCAGCTGCGCGAGCCTCGGAAGCGCGGTCTCGATGCGCTCGATGCCGAACCGGACCTGGGTGGCGTAGCCACCGAACTCCTGGCCCAGCGTCACCGGGGTGGCGTCCATCAGGTGGGTGCGGCCGGCCTTGACGACGTCGGCGAACTCCACCTCCTTCGCCTCGAGCGAGCGCGCCAGGGTCTCGAGCGCGGGGACCAGCTCGCGGACGACGGCAGCCGTCGCGGCGACGTGGATCGAGGACGGGAACACGTCGTTGGAGGACTGCGAGGCGTTGACGTGGTCGTTGGGGTGCACCGGCCGGCCCAGCAGAGTGCCGGCGAGGTTGGCGATGACCTCGTTGGTGTTCATGTTCGACGACGTCCCCGAGCCGGTCTGGAAGACGTCGATCGGGAAGTGCTCGTCGTGCTGGCCGTCGATCACCTGGTCGGCGGCCTCGGCGATCGCCTCGGCCATGTCCGCATCGATGACGTCGAGCTCGGCGTTGGTGAGCGCGGCGGCGCGCTTGATCTGGGCAAGAGCCGCGATGTGGTGGCTCGACAGGCCGACGCCGGAGATGTCGAAGTTCTCCACGGCCCGCTGGGTCTGCGCGCTGTAGAGCGCGCCGCGAGGCACGCGTACCTCGCCCATCGTGTCGTGCTCGATACGAAAGTCGGCGTCGTCGTGCGTCACTGCTGCTCCGTTGCTCGTGGGTGGCTGCTCGGAAGTTCGGTGCTACTCGGCGTCGAGGTCCTTGGCCAGCAGCTCGGCGAGCCGGTCGAGCACCGCGTCGGCGCCGTCGCCGTCGGCCGCGATGGTCACCGACTCCTGGTACTTGGCGCCCAGCGCCATCACCGCGAGGATGCTCGCGGCGTTGACCGGGGTGCCGCCGTCCTTGCGGACGGTCACCGGGATCGCGGCCTGCGCGGCCGCCTTGACGAAGATGGCTGCGGGGCGGGCGTGCAGGCCCACCTTCGAGCCGATCGTGACAGTGCGTTCTGCCATCGGGTGCTCCTTGTCGTCGTCAGTGGTCGGGCTACCGGGGCGTGCCCGGTGCGTAGGGAGAGACGACGACCTCCACGCGCTGGAACTCCTTGAGGTCGGAGTATCCGGTGGTGGCCATCGCCCGGCGCAGCGCGCCGATGAGGTTGACCGAGCCGTCGGGCTGGTCGCTGGGACCGTGGATGATCCGCTCGAGGCTGCCGACGGTACCCACGCGGACCCGCTCGCCGCGCGGCAGCTGCGGGTGGTGCGCCTCGGAGCCCCAGTGCCAGCCGCGGCCGGGCGCCTCGTCGGCGCGGGCCAGCGAGGAGCCGAGCATGACGGCGTCGGCCCCGCAGGCGACGGCCTTGACGAGGTCGCCGGAGCGGCCCACCCCGCCGTCGGCGATGACATGGACGTAGCGACCGCCAGACTCGTCGAGGTAGTCGCGGCGGGCCGCGGCGACGTCGGCGACGGCGGTGGCCATCGGGGTGTGGATGCCCAGCGAGGTGCGGGTGGTGTGCGCCGCGCCGCCGCCGAAGCCGACGAGCACGCCGGCCGCACCGGTGCGCATGAGGTGCAGCGCCGCGGTGTAGGTACCGGCGCCGCCGACGATGACCGGCACGTCGAGCTCGTAGATGAAGCGCTTGAGGTTGAGCGGCTCGGCGGTGGAGGAGACGTGCTCGGCGGAGACGGTGGTCCCGCGGATGACGAAGAGGTCGACGCCCGCCTCGACGACGGTGCGCCAGTGCTGCTGGGTGCTCTGCGGGGAGAGCTTGCCGGCCACAGTGACGCCCGCGGTGCGGATCTCACGCAGCCGCTCGGTGATGAGCTCGGGCACGATCGGCTTGGCGTAGATCTCCTGCATCCGCGACGTGACCGCGTCCCCCTCGAGCGCTGCGATCTCCTCGAAGATCGGCTCGGGGTCCTCGTACCGCGTCCACAGGCCCTCGAGGTCGAGGACGCCGATCCCGCCGAGCCGTCCCAGCTCGACGGCGGTCGCCGGGCTCATCACGGAGTCCATCGGCGCGGCCATCACCGGGATGTCGACGTAGTACGCGTCGATCTGCCAGCCGACGGACACGTCCTGCGGGTCGCGGGTCCGTCGGGACGGGACGACGGCGACGTCGTCGAAGGAGTAGGCGCGGCGCCCCCGCTTGCCTCGGCCGATCTCGATCTCGTTGCTCACCCCGCCAGGTTACCCGTCCCGGGGCGCGGAGTAGATTTGCTGCATGAGTGAGACCGCTCCCACACGCCCCTGCCCGGCCGCGGCCGGCGTGGCCGACGCGGGCCCCGCCTGCTGCGGCTCGTCCGCGGCCGGCCCGAGCCGCCGCCAGGTGCTCGGGTGGGCCGGCGCCGGCGCGGCGACCTTGGTGCTGGCCGCGTGCGGCGGGGAAGCCGAGCCGCCCCCGCCGCCCGACGCCGGCGAGCGGCTCGTCGGCCTGTCGGAGATCGACGTCGGCGCCTCGCGGGCGGTGCGCACCGCCGACGGCGCGGAGGTCATCGTCACCCGGACCGCCGAGGCCGCGGTCGTCGCGTTCAGCGCGGTCTGCATCCACCAGGGCTGCACGGTGGTGCCGGAGGCCGAGCGGCTCGCCTGCCCGTGCCACGGGTCGGTGTTCGACCCCGCGACCGGCGAGGTGCGCGACGGCCCCGCGCCCGAGCCGCTGCCGCAGGTCGCGGTGCGCATCGACGGCGACGACGTCGTCACTGCCTGAGCAGGCTGCGCGGGCCTACTCGTGCTCGACGGCGTGGGCCTCGAGAAAGGTGAACACCTCGGTGTCGTCCACGCCCGGGAAGGTGCCCGACGGCAGCGGACTGAGCACGTGCGCGTGCATCTTGGCGCTCGGCCACGAGTAGTCGCGCCAGCGTGCGCGAAGGGCCGCGTCCGGCTCCTGGCAGCATGACTCGGCCGGGCACGTGGACAGGGCCCGGCGGGTGGTCTCCCGGCCGCGGAACCACTTGGCGTGGGCGAACGGCACGCCGAGCGAGATGGAGAACTCAGCCTCTCGGCTGGTGCCGGTCTGGGTGCTGCACCAGTACGTCCCCGCCGGAGTGTCGGTGTACTGGGCGAACTCGCGAGTCCGGTTGCGCTGGGCGAACGCCGCCCGCGCGCCCCAGCTGCGGCACAGCGGCTGGCCCTCGATCGCGCCGGACGCGTCGGTGGGCAGCGGCACGTCGTCGTTGGCGTAGCCGCGGTACAGCGCGCCGTCGTCGCCGGTGCGCAGGAAGTGGACGGGGATGTCGAAGTGTGCGGTGGCAAGGTTGGTGAATCGCTGCGCGGCGGAGTGGTGAGTGACCCCGAACGCGTCACGGAAGTCCTCCATCGCCAGGTCCTTGGCGCGGCGCTTCTCGCTCAGGTGAGCGACCGCCGCGAACCGCGGGATGAGGCAGGCCGCGGTGAAGTACGCGATCTCCTGCCGCTGCCGCAGGAAGTCGCCGTAGTCCGCGGGGCGCTCGTGGCCGAAGATCCGGTGCGCCATCGCCTGCAGCGCCAGCGAGCGCAGCCCGTAGCCGCCGGGGATGGAGGCGGGCGGCAGGTAGATCCGGCCGTTGCGCAGGTCGGTGACGGTCCGCGTCGAGTGCGGGAGGTCGTCGACGTGGATGATGGTGAACCCGAGCCGCTCGGCCATCCGGGCCACCTGGTGGTGGGTCAGCGCACCTGCGGAGTAGCCGGCCTCGCGGACGAACGTCTCGGCCAGCTCCTCGATGTGCGGCACGTAGTTGTCCTTCGCCTGCATCTCCAGGCGCAGCTCGGTGTTGATCCGGCGCGCCTCGAGCGGCGTGGCGATGACCGCGCGGGCCCGCCGGTCGAGCTCCTCGTGGAGGGCGACGAGAGACTCCAGCGCGTCCATCGGCAACCGCCGGCCGGGGCGCACGGCGGGCACCCCGAGGGCGGCGAACAGCGGCCCACGCTGCGCCCGCTCGAGGGCGATCTCGAGTGCGGACCGGCGATCGGGCGGCGGCTCGTCCGCGAGCAGCTCGGCGACCGGGACCGAGAGCGTCGCCGAGATCTCGGTCAGCAGCGAGATCCGGGGCTCCCGGTGACCGTTCTCCACCAGCGACAGGTGGCTGGCCGTGGAGCCGGTACGGGCGGCGAGCTCGCGCAGCGTGAGCCCCGCCCGGGTGCGGACATGACGGATCCGGCGGCCGAGGACGATCGAGTCGGTCGGCGCCCCAGGGGCAGAGGAGGAAGGCACGAGTTGACGATAACGAAACTTCGCCGTTTTTTGTTCGCAGTCGCGCCTAGAAGTGGCACCTGAGTTGACGCAAGAGTGATGGCAGGCCCGAACCGGCACCGTGTCCCCCGTCGAAGGAAGCTCATGAACACCACCGTCCAGCCCGACCTGACGGGCGCGACCGTCACCGATCCCGACCTTCGTGAGTGGATCGCGGGCATCGCCGCGCTGACCGAGCCCGATGCCGTCCACGTCTGCGACGGCTCCCAGGAAGAGTACGACCGGCTCACCGCAGCGCTGGTCGCTGCCGGCACCTTCATCCCGCTCGACCCGAGCAGGCGGCCGGGGAGCTTCCTCGCCCGCTCGGCACCCTCGGACGTCGCACGTGTCGAGTCGCGCACCTTCATCTGCTCCGAGCGTGAGGAGGACGCCGGGCCGACGAACAACTGGGCCGAGCCGCAGGCGATGCGGGCGACGCTGCGCGAGGTGTTCGCCGGGTCGATGCGCGGCCGCACCATGTACGTCGTGCCGTTCTCGATGGGTCCCGTCGGCGGGCCGATCTCCAAGATCGGGGTGGAGGTCACCGACTCCCCCTACGTCGTCGTCTCGATGCGGATCATGACCCGGATGGGAGTGGCGGCCCTCGACGAGGTCGCGGCGGGCGCGCCGTGGGTACCTGCTGTCCACTCCGTCGGGTACCCGCTGCTGACCGACGGCAATGACGGCGGTCAGCGACGCGAGGACGTCGCGTGGCCGTGCAACGACACCAAGTACATCTGCCACTTTCCCGAGACGCGGGAGATCTGGTCCTACGGCTCGGGCTACGGCGGCAACGCGCTGCTCGGCAAGAAGTGCTACGCGCTGCGGATCGCCTCGGTGCTGGCGCGCGACGAGGGGTGGCTGGCCGAGCACATGCTCATCGTCAAGCTCACCGGTCCCGACGCCCAGCCGCGCTACCTGGCGGCGGCGTTCCCGTCGGCCTGCGGGAAGACCAACCTCGCGATGCTGCGCCCGACCATCCCCGGCTGGACGGTCGAGACCGTGGGGGACGACATCGCCTGGCTGCGCCCCGGCCCCGACGGCCGGTTGTGGGCGATCAACCCGGAGGCGGGCTTCTTCGGTGTCGCCCCGGGCACCGGCGAGTCGACCAACCCGACGGCGATCGCCGCCCTCGACCGCGACGTCATCTTCACCAACGTGGCACTGGCCGACGACGGCGACGTCTGGTGGGAGGGCTTGACCGACGAGCCGCCGGCGCACCTCGTCGACTGGCAGGGTCGGGACTGGACGCCAGGCAGCGGCCGGCCGGCCGCCCACCCGAACTCCCGCTTCACGGTGCGGGCCGACCAGGCGCCGACGATCGCCCCGGAATGGCAGGACCCGCAGGGAGTGCCGATCGACGCGATCCTCTTCGGCGGCCGCCGGGCGACCAACGTGCCGCTGGTGACGGAGGCCTACGGCTGGGCGCACGGGGTATTCATCGGCGCGACGGTCGCCTCGGAGCAGACCGCAGCGGCCGAGGGCACGGTCGGCGAGCTGCGCCGCGACCCGTTCGCGATGCTGCCGTTCTGCGGCTACCACATGGCCGACTACTGGGCGCACTGGCTGCGGGTGGGCGAGGGGCTCGGCGACGGCGCCCCGCGGATCTTCCAGGTGAACTGGTTCCGCAAGGACGACGACGGCCGGTTCCTGTGGCCGGGGTTCGGCGAGAACGCGCGCGTCCTCGCCTGGGTGGTGGACCGTGTCGCCGGGCGCGCCGAGGCGGTCGACGCCGCCACCGGCCGGCTGCCGCGGCCCGGCGGGCTCGACCTCACCGGGCTCGACATCACGGACGAGCAGTGGGCCGAGTTGTTCGCTGTCGACCCGGGCGCGTGGCAGCGGGAGGCCGACCAGGTGGCGGACTACTTCTCGATGTTCGGCGACCGGTTACCGGCGCAGATGCGCGAGCAGCTGGCCGCGCTGCGCGCGCGGCTCAGTACGGCAGCCTGACCACGCGGCGGCCTGACCGCGCCACGGCGCACCGCCGCCGGCGCGGTCGGGTGCTGCCCGGCCTGCCTCGGCGGCGATGTCGGTGGTCTCTGGCACAGTTCGGAACACGCGACGGGACCGTCGCGCCGCCCGAAGGAGGACACCGTGCCCACCTGGTCCACCGGCCCGCTGCTGGGGTTCGACACCGAGACCACCGGCGTGGACGTGCGCCACGACCGGATCGTCACTGCCGCCCTCGTCATGCGCGACTCCGGTGGCAGCCGCCAACGGACGTGGCTGATCGACCCCGGGGTGGAGATCCCGGAGGCCGCCAGCGCCATCCACGGCATCACCACGGCGCGTGCCCGGTCCGAGGGGCGGCCACCCGCCGCGGCGCTGGACGAGCTCGCCGCGGAGATCGTCCACGCCCAGCGCGCCGGGGTGCCGGTGGTCGCCTACAACGCGTCGTTCGACTTCGCGATCCTCGACCACGAGCTCGCCCGCTGGCAGCTGCCCACGCTCGCCGAGCGGCTCGGCCGGGACGTCGGGCCGGTCCTCGACCCGCTCGTCATCGACCGTGCCGTCGACCGCTACCGCCGGGGCAAGCGGACCCTCAGCGCGCTCTGCGAGCACTACCAGGTCGTCACCACCGCCGAGCTGCACACCGCGGAGGTCGACGTCCTCGCCACGATGCAGGTCCTCGACTGCCTCGTGACGGTCTACCCCGAGGTCGGCGAGATGCCGCTGGTCGCGCTCGCAGGCTGGCAGCGCGACCGGCACCGCGACTGGGCGGAGAACTTCAACGAGTGGCGCGTCCGGCAGGGCTTCGAGGGGCCCGGCGCCGAGCTCGTCTGGCTGCCCCGCCACGAGCCCGTAGTCGTGTCCTAACGGCCGGGCCACGGATCGTGGCACGGTGAGACATGGGCCTGCTCCTCGCACTGGGGTCGTCGGCGGCCTACGGCCTGGCGGACTTCGCCGGTGGTGTGCTGTCGCGCCGCGCGAGCTTCATCGCCGTCGCACTGGCGGGCCAGGTCGCCGGGCTGGCGCTGTCGGTGGTGGTGGCGCTGGCACTCCCGGCAAGGTCTCCCGCTGCGGCAGACCTCGCCTGGGGCGCACTGTCGGGGGTGGGGACGGGGCTAGCCATGCTCCTGCTCTACCGCGGCCTCACCCGGGGAACGATGAGCGTCGTCGTCCCGGTCGCTGCCGTCGTGGGCGCCTCGTTGCCGGTCGTCGTCGGGGTCGCCGTGCTGGGCGACCGCCCCTCGGTACCGGCCTGGGCCGGCATCCTCGCCGCCGTGCCGGCGATCTGGCTGGTCTCGCGGGCCCGGTCACCGGGCGGGTCGGCCTCCTCGCCGGGCGCCGCTGACGCCCTGCTCGCCGGCGCCTTCGTCGCCCTCCAGTACACCGCGCTGGCACAGGCGGGCGCGGCGGCCGGCCTGTGGCCGATCGTCGCCGGGCGACTGGCCGCGACGCTGAGCATCCTGCCGATCGCCTTGCACCGCCGTGGGCACCTCCGCCTGCCGGGCGAGGCCGCCGTCAAGGCGGCGGCAATCGGCGGGCTGGCGACGCTGGCGCTGTTCCTCTACCTGCTGGCCACCCAGGCGCAGCTGATGACCACCGCGGTGATCCTCTCCTCGCTCTACCCGGTCGTACCGGTGATCCTCGGCGTGGTGGTCCTGCGCGAACGCCTCGGCCGAGGTCAGCTCGTCGGGCTGGGCGCCGCGGCCGCCGCCGTCGTGCTCATCGCCGTCGGGTAGCGGTCAGCGGCTGGTGTAGTTCGGCGCCTCGACGGTGACCTGGATGTCGTGCGGGTGGGACTCCTTGAGTCCCGCCGGGGTGATCCGGATGAACTTGCCGCGCTCGGTGAGCTGGGGCAGCGTGTGGGCACCGACGTAGAACATCGACTGGTGCAGTCCGCCGACGAGCTGGTAGGCCACCGCGGACACCGGGCCGCGGTAGGGCACCTGTCCCTCGATGCCCTCCGGGACGATCTTGTCGTCGGTGTCGACGTCGGCCTGGAAGTAGCGGTCCTTGGAGTAGGAGACCCGGCCGCGGGAAGCCATCGCGCCGAGCGACCCCATGCCGCGATAGTGCTTGTACTGCTTGCCGTTGACGAACACGAGATCGCCGGGGCTCTCGTCGCAGCCCGCGAGGAGGGAGCCGAGCATGACGGTGTCCGCGCCGGCGACCAG
Source organism: Georgenia sunbinii (assembly GCF_036421875.1). Lineage (NCBI taxonomy): Bacteria > Bacillati > Actinomycetota > Actinomycetes > Allobogoriellales > Allobogoriellaceae > Georgenia > Georgenia sunbinii. Next base: position 690,461 of record NZ_JAZGOL010000003.1, read on the forward strand.
TGCCTTGGCGATGTCGCCCGAGTACTGCAGGCCGCCGTCGGCGATGACCGGTACGCCGGCCGGCCGGCACGCCTGGGCGGCGAGGTGGACGGCGGTCACCTGCGGCACGCCGACGCCGGCGACCACCCGGGTGGTGCAGATCGAGCCGGGGCCGACCCCGACCTTGACGGCGTCGACACCGGCGTCGACGAGCGCCTGGGCCCCCTCGCGGGTGGCGACGTTGCCGCCGATGATCTGGACGTGCCGGGTGCTGGGGTCCTGCTTGAGCCGGCTGACCATCTCCAGCAGCGCACGGGCGTGGCCGTTGGCGGTGTCCGCGACGAGCACGTCGACGCCGGCCTCGACCAGCGCCGTCGCACGCTCCCAGGCGTCGCCGAAGAATCCGATCGCGGCGCCGACCCGCAGCCGGCCCTCGTCGTCCTTGGTGGCGTGGGGGTACTGCTCGGACTTGACGAAGTCCTTGACCGTGATGAGGCCGGCGAGCACGCCGTCCTTGTCGACGAGGGGAAGCTTCTCGATCTTGTGCCGGGCGAGCAGCCCGGCGGCGTCGTCCCGGGCGATCCCGACCGGTCCGGTGACGAGCGGCATCGGGGTCATGGTGTCCGACACCAGCCGGGAGGCGAACTCGGCCTGGTCGATGAACGCCGTGTCCCGGTTGGTGATGATGCCGAGCAGCACGCCACGGTCGTCGACGACCGGGAGCCCGGACACCCGGTAGCGCGCGCACAGCGCGTCGACGTCCGCGAGGGTCGCGCCCGGCCCGACGGTCACCGGGTCGGTGATCATCCCGGACTCCGAGCGCTTGACGATCTGCACCTGCTGCGCCTGCTGCTCGATCGACAGGTTGCGGTGCAGGATGCCGAGGCCACCCTGACGGGCCATCGCGATCGCCATCCGCGCCTCGGTGACGGTGTCCATCGCCGCGGAGATCAGCGGGATCCGCAGGTTGATGCCGCGCGTGAGCCGCGCGGTGGTATCCACCTCCGACGGAATGACGTCTGTCTCCCCGGGGAGCAGCAGGACGTCGTCGTAGGTCAGGCCGGTCAGGCCGAAGGGATCGGGCATCTCGCTAGTCGCACTCACCACTCGATCCTACGTCTACCTCGGCGTGGTCCGGCAGCGAGGTTCCCCACACCGCCGTGAGCGTCAGCCACTGACGGCGGCGACGCTCTCGGCGACGGCCGCCGGCAACGTCCGGACCCGGTGCACGTGGGGCAGGAAGAGCGACGGTGCCTCCCTGCCGAGCAGGAAGATCTCGACCGTCCCGCTCGCCGCCACCGTCGTGACGATCTCCTCGGCACCCGGCGGGGACCCGACGACGACGAGCACCTGGGCCGGCGTCAACCAGCCGAGCGCACCGTCGTCGAGGTCGACGTCCTCGACGCGCACGACGAGGGCTGGGACGTGACGTTCGGCGATACCACCGGCGACGACGTGCGCCACGAGCCGGTCAGCACGTGAGGTGAGGACCCGCGCACCGTCAGTAGTGGCAGCCCTGGTCCCGTTGCGCGGGCCGCTGTCGCGCACCGCCTGCATCACCGCCGCCTCGAGCAGCCCCTCCGGGTCGGCCCCGGGGTGGAGCGCGGCGGCCTGCCGGCGCTGGGCGAGCATCTCGCGGGCGGGCAGCACGAGAGTGGTCCACGCCTCGACCAGGCCCGACGCTTCCACCGCCCGGCTCAGGATGTTGCCGACCCGCCGCAGGTCGGGCTCGACGACGGCTGCCGCGAGGGTGAGCGGGTCGACGACGATCTCCGCGGCTTCGGCCACGGACGACGGGCCGGAGCTCGGCAACCAGGCGGCACCGCCGTCGGTCTCGGTCGCGATCCGGGCGGCGTCCACCGGCGCCACACCCCGCAGCGTCAGGCGTCGCATGACCTGCAGCCGTGCGACGTCCTGGGGGGTGTACCGGCGGTGACTGCCGGCCTGGTGCGCCGACGGACCCAACCCGTACCGGCGGTCCCAGGTGCGCAGGGTCGACGCCGCGACGCCCAACGCCCGCGCGACACCGGCCACCGTCAGCGGCGCAGTGTCGAGCCGCTTACCACCGCCGTCGGCGTCCTGGCCATCCGCCGGGACTGCTCGCACCACTGCCCCTCCTCGACCTTGATTCTGCACTGCCGTCGACCGATGGGCACGCGCAACTCTCGGACCGATCGTGCGTAATCTAGCGCACCAGTCATGGATCAGTATTCGAAGAAGTTTCGAAAGGGGCTTGAACAATGGCTGCAACGGTTGCTAGGTTGTGAGACATCGGCCACGGCATCCGCCGAACCTCCGACGACACACAAGGAGCGCGATCATGGCAGAGCTCTCACGACTCCCCGGCCCGATCATGGATCTGTGGGAGTGGCAGTACGAAGGCAAGTGCCGCGACGTCGGACCGGACCTGTTCTTCCACCCCGAGGGCGAGCGCGGCGGGACCCGTCGGCGCCGCGACGAGGCGGCCAAGGCGATCTGCGCCGAGTGCCCGGTCATCCAGCAGTGCCGCGAGCACTCGCTGCGGGTCCGCGAGCCCTACGGCGTGTGGGGCGGCCTCACCGAGGACGACCGCCAGCGCATCCTCGACGCACCGGTCCGCCAGGCGAGCTGACCGCCACGGCGACACGCACGAAGGGCCCCGACCAACCGGTCGGGGCCCTTCGTCGTCTTGCTCGTTGCTAACGCGTCATCAGCGGTCGATGACAGCGAGGATGTCGCGCGCGGAGAGGATGAGGTACTCCTCGCCCGCGTACTTCACCTCGGTGCCGCCGTACTTGGAGTAGATGACGACGTCGCCCACGGCCACGTCCATCGGGACGCGGTTGCCGTTGTCGTCGACGCGGCCGGGGCCGGTGGCGACAACGGTGCCCTCCTGGGGCTTCTCCTGGGCGGTGTCAGGGATGACGAGACCAGACGCGGTGGTCTGCTCGGCCTCGAGGGTCTGGACGACGATGCGATCCTCGAGCGGCTTGATGGAGACCGACACTGCGGACCTCCCCTTCGCAGGTAAGTGGAACAGGGTCAGGTGTGCCGCACCCTCACCCGGCGGCCGCCGTCGCGGGGGTCGGCCGAAGAGGTGGTGGAGCGACTGGTGCCACGTGGGCGGCACCGGTGCCTAATCTATGCCCGGGTTAGCACTCGGTCAAGGCGAGTGCCAACGGGGTCGCGGACCGTAGGATCGTCGGATGGACGCTGCCGCGCTGACCAAGCTGCTCTCCCGCGAGGGCTGGGCGCTCCTCGGCCAGCTGCCGCCCTACCGCGAGGAGGATGCGCTGCGGCTGGCGTCCGGGCTTCGCGAGCGCGGTCTCGACGCAGAGCTGGTCGCCGCGGCGATGACCCAGTCCCGGCTCCGCGCACGAGGACAGGCCAAGTTCGGTGAGTTCGCCGCCGGCATGCTGTTCACCGAGGCCGGCCTGGAGCAGGCCACCCGGCTGGCCGTCGGCGCCCACCACGCCCAGCGGTTCGCCGCCGCCGAGGTGCGCCGGGTGGCCGACCTCGGCTGCGGCATCGGCGGGGACGCGATGGCGATGTCCGCGCTCGGGCTGCCGGTGCTCGCGGTCGACCAGGACGAGATGACCGCGGCGATCGCCACGGTCAACCTGCGTCACTTCCCGCAGACCACGGTGCAGCAGGCCGACGCCCTCACCCTCGACCTCGCGGCGGAGGGGGTCGACGCCGCGTTCGTCGACCCCGCCCGGCGCACCCGCGGCGGACGCCGGGTATTCGACCCGAACGCGTACCAGCCGACGCTCGACGAGGCACTCGCCCTGCGCGAGAACGTCAACCTGGGCATCAAGGTCGCGCCGGGGATCGGCTACCACCAGCTGCCGCCGGACGCCCACGCCCAGTGGGTCAGTGTCGACGGCGACGTCGTCGAGGCCGGCCTGTGGTTCGGCCGGCTCGCGCCCGAGGGGCCCGGCCGCAGCGCGCTGGTACTGCGCGACGGCAGCCCGAACGTGCTGCGCGAGTCCACGGCCGACGGCGCGGCGAGCGCCGCCGCACCGGTCCGCGCCGGCGTCGTCCGCGAGCTCGACAGCTACTTCTACGAGCCCGACGGCGCGGTGATCCGGGCCGGCCTGGTCGCGCTCGCCGGCGAGCAGATCGGTGCCGGCCTCGTCGCGGAGTCGATCGCCTACCTCACCGGGCCACAGCTGCACCACACGCCGTTCCTCCACGCTTACCGCGTGCTCGACGTGATGCCCTTCGGCCTCAAGCGGCTGCGTACCTACCTGCGCGACCGGCAGGTCGGCATCGTCACCATCAAGAAGCGCGGCACCGCCGTCGAGCCCGGGCAGCTGCGCCAGCAGCTCTCGCTCAGCGGCCCGAACACCGCCACCGTCATCCTCACCCGGATCGCGGGCCGCCAGAGCGTCGTCGTCGTCGAACCGGCCTGACCCGGACGCGACCGGAACGGTGAAGGCGCGGCATCATGGAGGCATGGAGATCGCCTTCGCCCCGTCGCAACGCTCGACGGTCGGCATCGAGTGGGAGCTTGCGCTGGTCGACACCGACTCCGGCGACCTCCGCCAGGTGGCCGAGACCGTCCTCGAGGCGGTCATCCCGCCGGGTCAGCACAGCCACCCGCACATCCACCCCGAGCTGCTGCTCAACACCATCGAGGTGGTCTCCGGGGTGGGCCGCACCGTCCGCGAGGCCGGCGACGACCTCGAGCGCACCATCGTCGAGCTGCGCGAGGTCATCGCCCCGCTGCGCGTGGAGCTGATGTCGGCCGGCACGCACCCGTTCGCGCGCTCGGACTACCAGCGGGTGACCAACAAGGAGCGGTACGCCACCCTCATCGACCGCACGCAGTGGTGGGGTCGGCAGATGGTCATCTATGGCGTCCATGTGCATGTCGGCATCGAGGACCGCCGCAAGGTGCTGCCGATCCTGCGGGCGATGCTCTCCTACTTCCCGCACCTGCAGTCCCTCGCTGCGTCCTCACCGTTCTGGGCGGGGCGCGACACCGGCTACGCCTCGAACCGGGCGCTGCTGTTCCAGCAGCTGCCCACGGCGGGCATGCCGGAGCTGTTCGACGAGTGGCACGAGCTCGAGCGGTACACCGCGGACATGACGCACACCGGGGTCATCGACCACTTCAACGAGATCCGTTGGGACATCCGGCCCGCGCCGCACCTCGGCACGCTCGAGATGCGGGTGTTCGACGGTGCCTCCAACCTCACCGAGGTGCTCGCGCTGGCGGCGCTCACCCACTGCCTGGTCGAGCACTTCTCCACCGTGCTCGACAACGGCGGCGAGCTGCCGCGGATGCCCGGGTGGTACATCAACGAGAACAAGTGGCGCTCGGCGCGCTACGGGATGGACGCCATCGTCATCCTCGACGCCGCCGGCAACGAGCAGCTGGTCACCGACTCCATCGAGAACCTGCTGACCGAGCTCGCACCGGTGGCCGCGCGGCTCGGCTGCGAGCAGGAGCTCGACGGCATCCGCATGATCATCCACCGGGGCGCCTCCTACCAGCGCCAGCGCAAGGTGGCCCGCCGCCACGAGGGCGACCTCGACGCCGTCGTCGCCTCGCTGGTCGCCGAGATGAAGGCCGGCCGCCCGCTGTAGCTGCAAACCGTGGTCCGGACAGTAGCGTCACTCCGCCGCGCTCCGCCAACCGGCCCCGAGCGCCCACTCCTAGGCTCGTGACCGTGGTGGCACCCGTCCCGGTACCGGCACTGCCCGGCGCTCCCTGGACGTCGGGAGGTCGTACAGCCCGGGAGCCCTGCGCGTGGCTCTCTCGACCAGGAGTGCGAAGGCGATCGCTCCTGCCGTAAGCACCGGCGGAAGGGCAGGTGCTGCCCACTCGAGGTGGGGCGCAATCGGCTTCACCAGAGCACAGAGAACGAGGATCGGGTAGTAGTGGAGGACGTAGATGGGAAGCGTTCTTCCCCCCAGCTGCTGCAGCCAGCGGAACGCCGGCCGGCCAGTCAGCGAAACGGCGAGCGTGATGCCAACGAAGATCGCCAGGCAGCTCACCCCGAGGCGCACGCCGGGGATGCGGAATGCATCCGTCGCGCCCACAGCGGCGATGACGGCCAGGTAGGCGGCGGAAGCAGTGATCGCATGCCACACCCGCGCTTGCTTGGCAGCCGTCGAGCCATCGGCCCGAAGTGCACTGCCGAGAGGTAGAAGACGAAGTACATCGCCACCTTGTTCAGCGCGGTGCTGCCGGTGTCTACCGCGCCGGTGCCGAAAACGATGGATAGCGCGGCAGCCATGGCAAGCTGCGCCCACGCCGGCAGACCGCGGATGAACCAGGCAGCGAGGAAGTACAGCGCCAGTCCGTAGATGAACCAGGTACTTGCGTTTGGCCAGACCAGGACGAGAAGGAACCCTCGCCAGGTCGGCTCCTCGCGGAGGAGCGGAAGTACCTGGAACGCAGCCGTCCAGATGAAGGACCACAAGACATAGAGCCACACCAGCTTGTAGACACGTCGGCTGAGCACGCTCCGCAATCCCCGCGACAGCGTGCTCGCTGCAAACAGGCCTGCCATGGCGAAGAACAGCGGCATGCGGAAGGTGTCCAACGCCAGGCCTGCTTTTGGCCAGGCCGAGGCAAGGCCGACGTCCGAGAGGAAGAGTGATGCGTGGAACAGCACCACGAGGACGATCGCGCCACCTTTCGCGACGTCTACCCAGTCCTCACGATGCTGCGGTTCTCGGCTCATAGCGGGGACGGTAGCGGCCCCGCCGCCCCGCCATCAGGGTGAGCGGCGGTCCTCTTCTGGGCAGCGCGGGGTGAGCGCCGGATGAGAAGCTAGGCGCGGGCGATGCTCAGCGGCATGCCGGAGTCCACCGGCAGGTCGAGGGACGACGGCGACACCCCGGAGCGCAGCATCGCCGCCCCCATCGCGGCGATCATCGCGCCGTTGTCGGTGCAGTAACGGATCGGCGGGATGCGCACCTCGATGCCGTGGACGGCGCCACGCTCGGCAGCCAGCTCGCGCAGCCGGGAGTTTGCCGAGAAGCCGCCGCCGATGACCACGGTGTCGACGCCGGTCCGCTGGCAGGCGGCGAGCGTCTTGCTCACGAGGACGTCGGCGACCGCCTCGGAGAACGACGCCGCGACGTCGGCAGCCGCCAGCTCCTCGCCGGCGTCCTCGACCCCCTCGACGTACCGCGCGACCGCGGTCTTCAGCCCGGAGAACGAGAAGTCGTAGGGATGGCGGACGACGTCCTTGCCCTTGGACAGGCCGCGGGGGAAGCGGATCGCGGTGCGGTCGCCCTGCTGCGCGAGCCGGTCGACGTGCGGCCCGCCGGGGTAAGGCAGCCCGAGCAGCCGGCCGACCTTGTCGAAGGCCTCGCCGGCGGCGTCGTCAAGGGTCTGGCCCAGCTCGACGACGTCGGTGGCGATGTCGCGCACCTCCAGCAGGCTGGTGTGGCCACCGGAGACCACCAGGCCCACGAAGCGATCCGGGAAGGGGCCGTCGACGAGCTCGTCGACGGCAAGGTGGCCGAGGACGTGGTTGACGCCGTAGATCGGCCGCCCCAGCGCGAGCGCGAGGGCCTTGGCGGCGGCCACGCCCACGGTGAGCGAGCCCACGAGCCCCGGTCCGGCGGTGACGGCGACGGCGTTGACATCTGTCAGCCGCACCCCGGCGGCGTCGAGCGCGGCATCGACGGTCGGCACCAACGCCTCGAGGTGCGCGCGGCTGGCGACCTCGGGGACGATGCCACCGAAGCGCGCATGCTCATCCATGGAGGACGCGGTGACGTCCGCCAGCAGCTCGTGCCCACGGACCAGCGCGACGCCGGTCTCGTCGCAGCTCGTCTCGATACCGAGGACCAGGGGTTCGCTCACCCCCACAGGGTAGTGCGCGCCTACCGCCGATAGCTGTGGCAGACATCACCGCGCGCGTCCGGATGGTTCGTCACGGCTGGTTCGTTGCGGTGGGTATGACCACCGACGTGCACCAGGACCCCGCCCTCGCCCTCCGCCACCTGCTCTTCGACGATGCGCGCACGACGAACACCTTCGTCGACGAGCCGGTCGACCTCCAGACGGTGCGCGAGGTGTACGAGGCGGTGCGCTGGGCACCGACGGCGATGAACGCGCAGCCGCTGCGGCTGGCCGTCATCGCATCTGCCGACGCCCGCGCGCGTCTCGTGCCGCACATGTCCGAGGGCAACCGCGCCAAGACTCTGGCGGCACCGCTCACGCTCGTCGCGGCTTATGACCCCGCCTTCCACGAGCACCTCGACGTGCTCGCCCCGCACCGCGCCGGTGCCCGCGAGAAGCTCGACGGCGAGCCGGAGTTCCGTGACAGCTTCGCCCGCACCAACGGCCTGATCCAGCTCGGCTACCTCATCCTCGGGCTCCGGGGCGCCGGCCTGAGCGTGGGGCCGATGACCGGGATGGTCGCCGCCGGCATCGATGCCGAGCTGTTCGCCGAGTCCGGGTGGCGCACGCTCGCGGTCCTCAACGTCGGGCACCGGGCCGCGGACCACCCGGAGGCGGTCCGCCCGCGGGCAGGCCGGCTGGACTTCGAGGCGGCCGCCGCTGTGCTGTAGCCGTCGGCGGTCAGCCGTCCGACGCCCCCGAGGTCACCGTAGCTCTCACGTCGTGCTCGTCCTCCTCGCGCGCCCGCGCTACGGCCGCGGCCACCGCGGCGTCGACCGCCCGCGCGCGCCGCTTGCGCAGCCGTAGCCGCCAACCGACGAGTCCGGCGAGCACCACGATCAGGGCGAGGTGCAGCCACGGCACCGCCCACACCGTGGTGCCGGCCCGCGTGCTGCTCAGCGCGGCGTCGACGACGTCCTCACCGACGACGGACTGCTCCGCGTAGACCGCGGTGTCCAGCAGACCCAGCGGCCACACCCCGGGGATCTCCGCGCTCATCCGGGCCTCCTGGCGCGGCAGCACCTCGCGCTGCTCGCCGAGCACCGCGTTCCCGACGGCCGAGGCGCCGAAGAGCCCCTCGACGGTGGCGCTCTGCACCGAGCCGAGCCGGACGTTGCCGTCGTTCTGCACGGTGTAGTCGACGTGGAGCGTGCCGGGCTGGAGCGGGTTCCACGACGGCTCATACCGGGTGGTGAGGTCGCTGATGGTCACCTGCGGCGCCAGCTCGCCGCTGACCCGCAGATGGATGCGTGCCCCGACCCGCGAGTCGAAGCCGACCTGCGGGCCGTCCGGCGACTCCCCCACCCGGCTCACCGAGGCGGCGATGCCGCCGGGATGGTCGCCCGGCAGGGCGTCGCCCGGCACGGTGAGGGTGAACGGGACGACGGCGCTCTCCTGCGCGGGCACCTCGACGGAGGCCGCGATCTCGACCCAGGAGCCCACGTCCACCGGCTCCGCCGCACTGGGCAGCAGGTCGAACGCACCCTCCGGGCCGATGAGGCCGTCACTGCTGACGAGGTCGAAGACCACGGCGCGGTCGGAGTAGTTCGTCACCTCGACGAAGTCCTCGATCACGTCCCCGGGGTCGACCTCGTGGCGCATCGACACCCGGCCGTCACCGCCCGCGGCGTCGGCGGGCACGATGCCCCAGGTGATCCGGTCCGCGGCCGCGGGCTCGACGGCGCGCGGGGCGGAGACGGCAACGGTGGCAGCGGCGGGCGGTCCTACCGAGGCGCCGACGGCGGCCGCCGGGGCGGCGACGACGAGCGGCACCGTGACCGCGACGAGGGACAGGGTGCGACGAAGCAGGGTCATCAGCGTTCTTCCAGTTCCGCGGCAGGGCTGCGGGGTCGCGCCCCGCAGCCCTGCCCGTGGTCATGCCGGTGACCGGTCGGTCACCGGTCCGGTCAGTCGACCGGGAACAGCGAGAGCGTCACCGTGCTGGTGTAGACGCCGTCGGCAACATCCACCGGGGTCTCCAGGACCAGGTCGGCGCCGAGCTCGGTGGAACCGAGCCGACCCTCCCCGACCGCCGAGGCCAGCGTCGCCGGCACCGCCAGACCAGGCCCACCGGAGAGCTCACCGGCAACCGCAGCACCCGGGGTGACCCCGACCTTGCCCTCCAGCTGACCCGGGACCCAGCCCAGGTGCGAGCCGGACAGCTCACCGGACGTGTGCCCGAAGTCAGTGGTCTGACCCGTCACGCTCCACCCGTCCGCGGTGCCCTGCGCCGCACGGGAGTCGGTCACCGACACGGTCGGCAGCTCACCGGAGAACCGCCACCGGTCACCCGCGTTCAGCGCCCGGCCCAGGTCGACCGACGCACCGAAGTCCGCGACCGACAGGGTGAGTGCACCGCCCTCACCGTCGCCCAGCTCCGGCACCGTGGCGTGGAGCGGGATGCCCTCACTGTCGGCCGACGGGTCGGCGGTGAGGTTGGCGAGGCTGTTGCACGCCGAGGTGACGCCGTCGGGCGTCGGGCGGTCGTGCTCGATGAAGTACCACTCGATCCCGGCGACGTCACGCAGCGCGAACATCTCCTGGAAGTCGATGACCCCCTCGCCGACGTCGGCGAAGGAGCCGTCCTCGGCCATGTCCTTGACGTGGACGAGCGGGAACCGGCCGGGGTAGGCCTCGAACATGTCGGCGGCGCTGACCCCGACGCTGGCCGCCCAGTAGACGTCGAGCTCCATGGCCAGGTGCTCGGTCTCGTTGAGGAGCGTCTCGTACCCGGTGACGCCGTCCTCCTCGACCTCGAACTCCCAGCCGTGGTTGTGGTAGGCGAGCGTGATGCCCTCCGCGGCGAGCGCCTCGGCGATCGGGTCGAGGGTCGCTGCGGCCTCGGCGTAGTCCGCCAGGGTGTCCCAGCTCCCCGAGCCGGAGAGGCGCACGTACTTGGCACCGAGGGCCTCGGCCTCCGCGATGACGAGGTCGAGGTCGTCGGTGAGGTTGCCGAGGCTGACACCGATCGACCGGACGTTGATCCCTGCCTCCTCGGCCATCGGCGCCAGCTCCGCGCCGGTGAGGCCGTAGAAGTTGCCGGCGCCACCGGAGGGCTCGGCGTTGGTGAAGCCGCACTGGGCGAGCGCGTTGAGGGTCCCCTGCGGGTCCTCGGCCATCTGCGTGCGGGTGGTGAACAGGACGAGGCCGATCTGGTCCTCGGGGATCGGCCAGTAGGCGTCCGGGTCGGCCGGGGTCGCGGCCATGGCCGGTGCGGACAGGGCCATGGTGGCAGGCAGTGCTGCCGCGGCGAGCAGCGCGGCTCCGCGCCGCAAGGCGCGAGATGACGTTCTGGACATCATGCGTTCTCCTTTGAACTCGATTGTCAGCGTGGATTGCGGACACGGAGGGATTACCGGCCCGGCGTGACAACACCTTGACCATGGTCTTCCGCATGAGCAGTCGTCAACGCATTGCCATTTTTTGCCTGGACCTTCTCTGACACCGCCGAAGCGATTGGCTAATCTACAGAAAGCACAATTCAGCCCGCCCCGACGTGCCGTACCGGCAATTGTCGCGGGGAGGGCTGAATTGTCTCTTCCCGGCCGCGGGCGGACACCACGGCCGATTGTTGCGGCCTATTCCAGGTCGGCCGGCCGCACCGCCCTTCCGGTACGGGCGGCCTCGTAGATGGCACAGAGCAGGCGCACCGTCTCGACAGCGTCGGCTGCGTCGACGGCGAGCGCCCTGCCCTCGCGGAGGGCACCGACGATGTCCCGCCACTGGTTGAGGTGGCCGACGTGGCCGATCGCAAGCGGGTCCGACGCTCCGCTGGTGATCGCCCGGCCGCCGGCCGGCGCCGGCACGTCCCCCACCTCCCACCGGTCGACGGTGCCCTGCCCGAGCTCCACCACCCCCGAGGTGAGGTGCAACGAGATCGTCGCCGGATCACCGGGCGGCGTCGCGGTGGAGGTACTGATGAGGCCGAGCGCACCGGAGGTGAAGCGCACGGTGGCCACCGTGGTGTCCTCGGCCTCGATGTCGTGGCCAAGGGTGCCGTACTGCGCGGTGACGCTCTCGACCGGGCCGCACAGCCACCGCAGGATGTCGACGTTGTGCACCCCCTGGTTCATCAGCGAGCCGCCACCACCGGCCATCGAGGTGCGCCACGGCGCCGACCGGTAGTAGTCGTCGTCGCGGTACCAGTGGACGTGCGTCGTGGCCAGCCGCACCTGCCCCAGCGCGCCGGACCGCAGCGCCGCGGCGAGGTGGACGTGCTCGGGCTCGAACCGGCGCTGGGAGACCATGGAGACCATCAGGCCCCGCTCCGCAGCGGTGCGGGCCACGTGCTCGGCGTCCGTCACGGTCACCGCGAGCGGCTTCTCGACGACGACGTGCCGGCCGGCCTCGAGTGCAGCGGTGGCGAGCGACGCGTGGCTCTCGGTCGGTGAGCAGATGGCGACGACGTCGACGCCGTCGTGCTCCGCCACCTGCCGCGCGTCGACCTGAACGGCGCCGGGCCACCCGGCGGGGGGGACCCCGTCAGGGCCGCCGCCGCTGTAGGCGACCAGGGAGACGTCCTCGCGCAGCTCGGCCAGCGCCCGGGCGTGCATCGTGCCGATGCCGCCGAGCCCGACGATGCCGACTCCGATGGTGCGGGTGGCCATCTCAGTCGTGCGCCTGACTGGCCCCGAGGAGGTCGCGCACCCGTTCCGAGGCCACCGCGAAGCGAGGGTCGGACATCGTCGGGCCGTAGTCCCGGTCGTCGGGCAGCCCCGGCTCGATGACCTCGGCGATACGCCCGGGACGTGGCGTCATGACGACGATCCGGTTGCCCAGGTAGACCGCCTCGGCGACCGAGTGGGTGACGAGGACGATGGTCGTCCCGGTCTCCCGCCAGATCCGGTTCATCTCGAGGTTCATGTGCTCACGGGTGAGCGCGTCCAGCGCACCGAACGGCTCGTCCATGAGCAGCACCCGCGGCTCGTGGAGCAGCGCGCGGCACAGCGCCACCCGCTGCTGCATGCCGCCGGACAGCTCGTGGGGCAGCGCCCGCTCGAACCCCTTGAGGCCGGTGAGCTCGATGAGCGCATCGGCCCGGCGGCCGGCATGGGCCTTGTCCATGCCCCGCATCTCGCCCTGGAGCAGGATGTTCTTGCGGACCCCGCGCCACTCGAGCAGCGACGACCGCTGGAAGGCGAAGCCGATCTCCTTCTGCGGGCCGTCGACCGGCTTGCCGAACAGGTTCACCGACCCGGACGTGGCCCGGGTGAGGCCGGCCATGATCTTGAGCATCGTCGACTTGCCGCAGCCGGAGGGCCCGGCGATGGTGATGAACTCGCCCGCCGAGACGCTGAGCGAGACGTTGTCGAGCGCGACCGTCTCCGAGCGCTTGGAGACGAACTTCCGGGTGAGGTTCTTGACCTCGATGATTGCCTGCGTCACTGCTGCGTCCTGCCTGTCCTCTACTGCCGCTGCGGAGCTCACTCGGCGTCCGTGAAGCTGCTGTCCCAGTAGTTCTCTACGGCGGCGTCGCCGTCGAACTCGGTGTACTCGGTGAGGAAGGCGATGGTGTCCTCCCACTGCTGCGTCGTGTTGACCCCGGGGGCCCCGGCCTCCTCAAGGTTGAGCAGCTCGATGGTCGTCTCGAGCTGTCCCGTGAGCACCTCGGCCGGCGGAGCCTGGTCGGCCCCTGCCTCCATGGCGGCGGCGGCACCCTCGATGTCGTCGGCGGACGCCTCGAAGGCCTGCTGCGTCGCCCGCACCATGGCCTCGACCAGCTCGGGGTCGTCGGCGATTGTGCTGTCGTTCGCGATCAGCCCGAGGCCGAGCATGTTCATCCCGAAGTCGGCGAACGGCAGTGCCTCAACCTCCCGGCCGGTCTGGTTCGCGATGGTCGGAGCCTGGTCGTGGTAGAAGCCCTGGATCGCGTCGACCTGTCCCTCGATGAGGGCCGCGATCTTGCCTGCGGCGTCGATGTTGACGACGGTCACGTCCGCGGGGTCGACCCCGTTGATCTCGAGCCAGGCGGGGAAGGTGCCGTACATGGCGTCGCCGGGCGTGCCGCCGACGGTCTTGCCGACGAGGTCGGCCGGCTCCGTGATGCCCTGGTCGGCGAAGAACTCCACCGAGCTGGGGCCGGTCTGCAGGAAGACGCCGACGCTCTTGACGGGCATGCCGGAGCTGATCCCGTTGAGCAGCGGTGGGGTGTCCACCCAGCCGAAGTCGGTGTTGTTCTGCGCGACCTGCTGGACGGTGTTGCCCGAGCCGTTGCCCGCGTTGATGGTGAGGTCGATGCCCTCGGCCTCGAAGATGCCCTCCTGCACGCCGTAGTAGAACGGGGCGTGCTCGCCGTAGGGCACCCAGTTGAGCGTGACGGTGACCTCGGTGAGCTCGGCGGCGTCGCCGGTGGCGTCACCGTTGGCGTCATCACCGCCGTCACCGTCGGAGCCGGAACAGCCGGCGAGGAACAGCCCGGCCACCGCGACCGGAACGAGGACCTTGGCACTGAGGGAACGACGCATGAGAACTGCCTCTCTGAAGTAACACATGGGGGTTGACGAACGAGCGAAGGTACCGGCGGGTCAGGAGCCGCCCAGGATCATGTTGTCTCGGCGGCTGGGGTGCCAGGGGATCACCACCGCCTCCAGCGCCTCGACGATCATGAAGAGCACGATGCCAATCGCGGACATGAGGATGAGGACGGCGAACAGGAGCGGGGCATCCAGGTTCCCGCTCGCCAGGAGGAGCACGTATCCCAGCCCCTCCGTGGCACCGACGAACTCACCGACGACCGCGCCGACGACCGCGAGGGTCACCGCCACCTTGAGGCCGGACATCAGCGACGGCAGCGAGGTGGGGAAGCGCACCTTCATGAAGGTCTTCCACCGCGAGGCGCCCATCGTGGCCGACAGCTCCAGCAGCTCGGGATCCACCGCCCGCAGCCCGGCGACCGCCGAGACGACGACGGGGAAGAACGCGATGAGGACGGCGAGGATGATCTTCGGCGTCATGCCGACGCCGAACCAGACGACCAGGATGGGCGCGATGGCGATCTTCGGGATGACCTGCGCGAAGAGGATGAGCGGGTAGAGCGACTTCTCGGCGGTCGGTGAGTAGACGAGCAGCACCGCGGTCAGGACGCCGATGATTGCCGCGAGGACGAAGCCGATGATCGTCTCCAGCGTCGTCACCCAGGTGTGCTGAAGCAGTAGTGCCCAGTCCTCGATCAGGGTCAGGACCACGTCGCCAGGAGCGGGCACGAGGTACGGCGGGACGAGTTCCAGGAATGCCACCAGCCACCAGGCAGCGATGACGGCCGCCAGGACCAGCGCCGGTCGCCAGGCGGCTTCGAGCAGCCCGACCGTGCGCCGCCAGGTCTTGCTTCGTTCGGGTCGGGGGCGGTCGCCCCCCGCCGGCGCTACCTGCTCGCCGGTCACGGTCTCTTCAACCACGGCCATACTGCCTCTCTGAAGTCTGTCGAAATCGTCCACCGGTCGTGGGTGTGCCGGCACACGCCGGCCGGAGGCCGGGGGCACTGTCGGTCCGCGGTCGTTCGCCGTCGATCACCGCCCGTGGGCAGCGAGGGCCGCGCTGCAGAACTGACATCACACCTCCACGCTGAGGATCGAGTTGACTGGAAAACGCTTGCGGTCCAGCCGTCGATTGAACGTAAGTTGGCCGGTCAAGGCGAGTCAAGGAATGCCGGGCGCCGTTGGCAAACGTGTGCAAAGCGCCCGGACGAGCCCCTCCCAGGACCGCGGAACCGCGCCAAAACCGGCCACCCCAGCCCCCACCCGCTATCGCTCTCCCCTTCGCTCTCGCCCTCGCACTCCCTCCGCGACAGCAGGATTGTCCACGCCCTCCCACCCGCGACAGCGGGGTTACCAACGCCCTGCTGTCGTGACAGCGGAGTTACCAACGCCTCTGCTGTCGCGACAGCGGAGTTACCAACGCCCCTGCGGTCGTGACAGCGGGATTACCAACGCCCCTGCTGTCGTGACAGCGGGATTGTCGACAGACCCGTCGCCGACAGCAGCGTAGAGCTGCACTCGTGGGTCCACGCTCCGGGACGAGCAGTCACCGACTGCCTCCACGGCCTCGCGTAGAGCCTGGATCGAGCACCAGGCAACGGAGTCCGTCCCCCGCGGGACCAGCCCGCCGAGGACGCCTCTGCTCTCGTCGACAACCCCGCTGTCACGGGTGGGTCGGCGTGGACAACCCCGCTGTCACGAGCGAGTGGGGCGTGGGCAACCCCGCTGTCACGGGTGGGCGGGCGTGGACAACCCCGCTGTCACGAGAAGGGGGTGGGCGTGGCGGGGCAGGGCTGCGGGGTGGTGCCCCGCAGCCCTGCCCGTGGTCATGCCGGTGACCGGTCGGTCACCGGTCCGGTCAGTCGACCGGGAACAGCGAGAGCGTCACCGTGCTGGCGTACACCCCGCTGGCAGCATCCACCGGGGTCTCTAGGACCAGGTCGGCGCCGAGCTCGGTGGAACCGAGCCGGCCCTCCCCGACCGCCGAGGCCAGCGTCGCCGGCACCGCCAGGCCCGGACCACCGGACAGCTCACCGGCCACTGCCGCGCCAGGAGTCACCCCAACCTTGTCCTCCAGCTGACCCGGGACCCAGCCCAGGTGCGAGCCGGACAGCTCACCGGAGGTGTGCGCGAAGTCAGTGGTCTGACCCGTCACGCTCCACCCGTCCGACGCGCCCTGAGCGGCCCGCGAGTCGGTCACCGACACAGTCGGCAGCTCACCGGAGAACCGCCACCGGTCACCAGCGTTCAGCGCCTGCCCCAGGTCGACCGACGCACCGAAGTCCGCGACCGACAGCACCAGTGCGCCGTCCTCACCGTCGCCGCCCAGCTCCGGCACGGTGGCCTCGATCGGGACGCCCGAACCGCTACCGCCGTCGTCGCCGTCACCGGGGACGGTCGGCGTGACCTCGACGGGCAGCCACTCACGCGTCTGCTCGCTGTCGGTGACGATCAGACGTGCCGTGTACGAGCCGTCGACCGCGTAGGTGTGCGTGGCCTCGGCACCCGATGCGGTGTTGCCGTCACCGAAGTCCCACTCGTACGAGACGATCTCGCGCCCCTCGGGAGCAACGGCGGAGCCGTCGAAGCTGAACTCCAGCTCCCCTGCGCCCTCGGTCACCGTGGCGCTGATCTCCGGCGCGATGTCGTTGGCGACGCCGCGGCCGTGGAAGACGAGCCAGTCGAGCTCGAGCAGGTCCTCGGTCGCGTCATCCGCCAGGCCCGAGAACACGAGGTACAGCACCGTGGTCTCGTCCGGGGCATCGTCGATCGCGATGGTCGGGGAGACCACCCCGCCGTCGCCCGCGGCCACCTGCACCGAGCCGAGCAGCGGCCCGTCCGGGCTGTCGACACGGACGTCGATCTGGGTGTCGTGGGCGCCACTGAGGGCACCGAGGGTCAGGCCCTCGATGCCGGTGAGCGAGACCGGGCCGTACCCGATGTAGTCGCCGTCGTCGATGTCGGTGACGAGCTGGCTGCCGCGTGCGCTGTCCCGGCTCGTCACGCTGACGCCGGAGGCGTCGACGTGCTGGAACTCGGCCTCCTTGTCGCGGACCTGGAGCTGGATGGACTCCTGCCCCACGAGCTCGAGGTCACCGCCCAGGTCGGTGTAGGCAGCACCCAGCACCGGGAACACGTTCTGCCCGACGCCGTGGTCGGCCGGGTCGAGGAAGAGCGAGCCCTCGCAACCCTCGTAGTTGTCCAGCGGGTGCGCGTGCTCGTCGTGGCCCAGCTGGGCGTCGACCGTCACTCGCTCGCACTCGATCGTGCCGTCAGCGGTGGAGCCGTCCTCGGCATCGGTCACGTTGACGGAGTAGTCGATGGTGTCAGCGAGCTCGGCGAAGCCACCGTTGCGGGGATGCTCGAAGGCGACCTCCGGCCGGGTGTTGCCCACGGTGATCGGCCGCGTCGTGACGCCCGTGACGCCCTCGCTGTCGGTGACCGTCAGGCGCGCGGTGTGCGTGCCATCCTCGGTGTAGATGTGGGTCGGGTTGGCCTCGGCGGAGTCCACCTCGCCGTCGTTCTCGAAGTCCCACTCATAGGTGACCTCGTGCCCCTCGGGGCTGTAGCTGCCCTCGCCGGAGAAGGTGATCTCGAGCGGCGAGTGGCCGGAGTCGACGTCGAAGCCGATCTCGGCGACCGGGCGGCGGCCGTCTGCCGCGTAGTCGATCCGGTAGATCCCGGCGCCCTCGTTGGTGCTGCCACGGCCAGCGCCGCTGCCGCGTCCGAACTCGATGACGTACAGCGAGCCGTCGGGACCGAACTCGGCGTCGAACGGCGCGAGGAAGGCATTGTGGTTCGGGTCGTCAGTCTCCATGAACGGCTGGATGTCGGTGACCGTGTTGGTGTCCTCGTCGATGGTGAGCGTCTTGAAGTAGTGGCGCGCGTACTCGTAGACGAACCACTCACCGTCGTAGGACTCGGGGAACTGCCCGACTGCGTCGACCTCGGGGTCGTAGCGGTAGACCGGGCCGCCCATCGGTGCGGCGCCACCGGCTTCCAGCTCGGGCCACTCCTCGGAATCTCCGTAGCCGTAGGCGACCTGCGGCTCCTGCGCGGGCGGCAGCTCGGCCAGACCGGTGTTGTTGGGCGAGTCGTTCACCAGGTTGGCGCAGTCGAAGGCCTCGCCGGACTCGCCGGTGGCGTAGTCGTAGTCGATGTACGCCTGGTTGTAGCCGTGGCAGTACGGCCAGCCGTGGTTGGCCGGCTCCGTCATCCGGATGTACTCCACGAGGCCCTCGGGACCGCGCGCCGGGCTGGCACTGCGCGCGTCCGGTCCGTAGTCACCGATCATGACCGCGCTCGTCTCCGGGTCGATGGTGATCCGGAACGGGTTGCGGAAGCCCATGCCGTAGACCTCGGGCCGGGTGAGCTCCTGGCCGGGCTCGAAGAGGTTGCCCTCAGGGATCGAGTAGGTGCCGTCGTCCTCGGGGGTGACGCGCAGGATCTTGCCGCGCAGGTCATTGGTGTTGCCAGAGGTCGCCTGGGCGTCGAAGGCACGCCGCCCCTCGCGCTCGTCGATCGGGGTGTAACCCGACTGCTCGAAGGGGTCGGTGTTGTCGCCGGTCGCGACGTACAGGTTGCCGTCCGGGCCCATGGCGACAGAGCCGCCCATGTGGGAGTTGGCACGACCTTCACCGCGCCAGATCGGGAAGCTGAACAGCACCGACTCGGAGGCCGGGTCGATGGTGCCGTCCTCGCCCATCGTGAAGCGCGAGACGTGCATCTCGGCGACGTCCTTGTCGCTGTACTGCAGGTACAGCCAGCCGTTCTCGGTGAAGTCGTTGTCCAGCGCCAGCCCGAGCAGGCCGTCGGACTGGGTCAGGTGCTCGGTCCCGTACTCCATGTCCAGGGCCGTGGTCTGGGCCAAGGTCTCCTGGTCGATGACCTTGACCTCACCGGTGCGCTGGACGTAGACGACACGGCCGTCGTCGGCGATGTCCAGCTCGAACGGGTCGGCAAGCCCCTCGGTGACGAGCGGGACCTTGTCGAAGGCGTTCGTCGCCTCGACCTCTTGCGCGTGGTCCTCGCCGTTGTGCGCCGCCGCGATGACGGCTGGCGTGACAGCTCCGACGGCAAGGACAAAACCCACTGTCCCGGTCAGAGCACGTCTTGGTAGTGCAAACATATGCACACTCCCTCGTGTGTGTCGGCGCCGTGAACCGATCGGCACGAGGGCAGGACAATATTCATTCTCCCCCCGTCGCACCGCCCGGCTCACCGGCAGGTGTGGCACCGACGAGAATCGAGTCGGCGCTCCATTTCAGTGAAGGTGAGCCACCTTCTTCCGTCAATTGTTTGCCACACTTTGCCGCGATCGCGACATTCGCCGTGAAGAGGCGTCCAGCATCGTGGATGCCTCTTGTGCTTGGCCGCCATGCGGGCTAGCGTCCGGAGTATTCTCAGAGTCGAGGGAGCCGGGGGGCACCGATGACCAGCATGGCTGGCCAGCAAGTAGCGGTATCGGCACGACGCGTGACCATCCACGACATCGCACGAGCGTGCGGTGTCGCTCCGTCGACCGTCTCGCGGGCGCTCTCCCGGCCCGGCCGGATCAGTCCGGAGACCGCGGCACGCATCAACCGGGCGGCGGAGTCGTTGGGCTACCGGACCGCGGCGCCCACCCCGCCTGCGACGACGAGCTCATCGCGCCGGGTGGTGCTGCTGTCGATCCCGGACCTCACCAACCCGGTCTTCGGCGAGATCGCCCGCGGCGCGCAGGAGACCGCGATGGCCCTGGACTACACCCTCCAGGTGGCCGACTCCCAAGAGTCCACCCAGCTGGAACGGCTCGGCGTGGAACGCTCACTGCCCGGGGTCGACGGCCTGCTCCTCGTGAGCCCCCGGATGTCTGACTCCGCGCTGCGCGTCATCGCACAGTCCAAGCCGGTCGTCCTGCTCAACCGCACGGTCCGGGGGATCCCGTCGATCATCATCGACCACAGCGGTGGCATCCACCGCGCCGTCCAGCACCTGCGCGATCTCGGCCATGAGCGCCTCGTCTTCCTCGCGGGCCCCGACAACTCCTGGGACTCCGGCATGCGTTGGCTGGCGCTGCGCCAGGCCGCCGCCGAGCTCGGCGTCAAGGTCCGACGGATCGGACCCAACACCCCCACCCTCACCGGCGGGCTGCGCGCCGCCGCAGGTGTCATCGACCACCACGCGTCGGCAGTCATCGCGTTCAACGACCAGATGGCGGCAGGGCTGGTCCGCGGGCTGCAGCAGGCAGGACTCAGCGTCCCTGGCGACGTCAGCATCGTGGGCTTCGACAACAGCATCATTGCCGAGCTCGTCACGCCCCGCCTCACGAGCATCGCCGCCCCCCGCCGGAACCAGGGCGCGGCCGGCATCCGTCACCTCGTGGGCCGAATCACCGAGGACGACACGATGATCAACCGCGACTCCACCCTGCCGACTCGGCTGACGGTGCGCAGCTCCACCGCGGCCCGGCTCGATCCCAGCGCAGCCCGGCTCACCGCGGTCGCCGCACATCGCACCTCACGGCAGCCCTCCGCGCTCACGCGCTCCGGCCCGCGCGACCTCGCCGCCGTCCCGGCGAGCTAGGTCTCTCCCCACGTAGGGGTACGTAGGGGTACGCGATCCGCCGGTGCGGCACTCTGATTGATGGAGAGCCGGGCGAGGTCGTCATGGAGCCTTGCGAGCAGCGCCGTCCGGCTGCCGGGCGGTGCGCTCGTTGCTCCCGCACGCCCTCGTTCCCCACCCGGACCCGCGGCAACGCTTTCACCCTCCGGCTGAGCAGCCGTCGAGACGTTGCTGTTCTCGCGGTCCAACACTTCAAAGAACGTCGAGTTCATCTCCGTAAAAGCCGGTCGGTGCCGCCGCGAGACGCGGCGCTGCAGGACGCGGCGTCGCGGGGTGCGGCGTGGGGGGGGGGGGG